>NZ_JBVHBT010000003.1:0-379355 GCF_057626655.1 Flavobacterium sp. SP2 | reverse complement strand
TACGGTATAAACAAAAGTACTTGTTGTGGCGCCTACTGCTGGAATAAAAGTTCCTGCCGTTGCGTTAAAGTTTCCGCCTGTTCCTAAAGTACGAGTCCAAACTCCTCCTGTTTGTTCGCCTGTTATCAAACTGAACAAATCAATTGAAGTTGTACTAGTCTCACAAATCGTTGTGCTTCCATCTGTTCCTGCTGTTGGTTGCGCATTAATTGTTATAGTTGCGGTACTTGTATCATTTACACATGGTGCGGTTCCAATTACTTCGTATTGAAATACACTTGTTGTTGCTCCTATTGCTGGTGTGAATGTTCCTGCAATTGCATCGAAAGTACCTCCTGTTCCTGAAGTTTGCGTCCAAACACCTCCTGTTTGCTCGCCTGATATCAAACTGAATAAATCGATTGTTGCAGAACTTGTCTCACAAACAACTGTTGATCCATCTAATCCTGCAGTAGGCTGCGGGTTGATGTTGATTGTTGCCGTGCTGGTGTCTGATGAAACTGGTGCAGTAGCTGTTGAAACAGTATAAGTAAAAACACTATTGGTTGCTCCAGGCGCTGGAGTATACGTTCCGGCAGTTGCATTAAAGACACCGCCTGAACCTGAAGTCTGAGACCAAACGCCACCAGTATCTTCACCTGATATCAAACTGAATAAATCAATCGTCGCTGTACTAGAATCACAAACCGTTGTACTTCCATCTGTTCCTGCATCTACCAAAAGATTCAAAATAAAGCTTCTAGTTTCATCACAAGAATTTCCACTTGACAAATCTCTAATGGCCACATATATAATTTGACCATTACTTAAAGCAGTATACGCTGCTGGATTAGTAATAGGATTTGCAACGTTTTGTGCATCAGGCAAATTCAAATGATACGAAATATCATAATCAAAAGAACTTCCACCATTTAAAATTACACTTGTATTAGAAGTTAAGTTAAAAACAGGATTAGAAGCTGGCTGACTTAAATTATTAGGATTTGCAATTGGCAATGGCGGGTAATACTCTACCAAGAACGGACAACTACTAGATTGCGTTCCGTTTGGGTTTTGAATTACCACCTGATAAGTTCCCGGTTGAGAAATAGTGTAATTATTATTGTTAGAATTTGGAATTGGATTCCCATTTAAACTCCAAGTATAAATAGCACCTGGCGTAGGCGAAAGTTGCGCAGTAACCACTCTAGTTTTTCCAGAACAAATAGCCGTTTGATCAGCAATAGTGAAACCTGTACTTCCAAAACCATTTGTTTGAACTGGGAAATTAAAACTTCCAGCAGCGAGAAATACAGCTGAATCGAATGCAGTATCTTGTCTATCTTGTATGACAAGCTTAATATGATAAGTATTGTTTGGAATAACAGCCGATTGCGCTGTCATAACTACAGTGTTACCATTAAAATTAACAGCAGGACTCCCAACATTATTAAAAGATCCAAAATAAGTAGGGTTCACTGAAGGACAAGCAGCATTGTACAAGTTATTCCTAACTGTTACTACTGAAACTGGTGTAGTGGTTGTAGGAACTAAAGCTATGTTAGTAAAAGGAGTACCCGCAGTAGTATTAGTTAAAAAGAAAGCAAACGAATCTGAATAGTCACATTGATAAGTTCCATATTCCTCTGATGCAAAAAGGAAGTCAAAACTCATAGTATTTGTTAAAGGAACAAAATCAAATTCTAATATTGTAGCATTATTGAATTGCGTAGTAGAAGGTTCAATTCCCTGCGCTATCAAATAATTAGATAATTGAGCATCACCTGACCAAGCGGTACTACCGTTACTTTGAGCAGCGAGAGTATTTGGTCCAGCTGCTGCTGTTGCCCTACCAGTACTCAATATTATACCTTCTGCTAAAGGAAATGCAGGATTTGCATTTGTGAAATATCCAATTCCATTATCAGCTGGAACACCAAAATTTGTACCTGTACTCCAAGTAATATTTGAAATAGAACCCGTACATGCATTACCATTCTGTCCTGGTTGTAAACTAAACAATTTTTCTCGAACCAATTGAGGCACCGTAAAAGCTGTTGTACTTACATTTATAGCTTGGGAAAAACCAGTAAAGTAGGATATTAAAAAAGTTAAAAAAAGTAAAATTCTTTTCATAAATTATAGCTAAAAGTCAAACATTATGAACCAATATATAACGGAACAAGTGTTAATTAATTGTTTAAAAGTCCAAATATAAACATTCAGAGAAAATAACTTTGTTAAATTTGTAGAAATTTAAATTACACTCATGAAAATTACGATAAAAGATACTCAAAACCCAACCATCATAAAATTCGAATTCCCAGATTTTATTACGCAAAACGAAAGTTATGAGTTTAAAAATATTGATGAAGCCAAAAATTCGCCTTTGGCACAGCAGTTATTTTACCTTCCGTTTGTGAAAACAGTTTACATTTCTGGAAATTTCATAGCTATTGAGCGTTTCAGTATTGTAGAATGGGACGATGTTAAAGATGCTGTAGCCGAACAAATTGAAGAATATGTAAAATCGGGTTCTAAAATTCTAATTGAAGACGCATCGAAACCAAAAAAATCGGCACTAACGGTTTACGGAGAAACAACTCCAAATCCGTCGACGTTAAAATTTGTTGTGAGCAGATTATTAACCAAAACAGCAGCAGAATTTAAAAATATCGATGATACATCAGCTTCACCGTTAGCCAAAGAACTTTTTAAATTTCCGTTTGTTAAAGAGATTTTTATCGACGAAAATTATATTTCGGTTACCAAATACGAAGTGGCAACTTGGGAAGAAATTACTTTAGAAATCCGAACTTTTATTAAAGAATACATCGAAAATGGAGGAACAGTTATTGACGAAACATTAATTATTGAAAATCCGAAACTAGAAAAACAACAAATTAAGAATTTTGATAATCTGGATACAACATCGCAACAAATTATCAATATTTTAGAAGAATACGTTAAACCTGCAGTTGCTGCCGATGGTGGAAATATTCTTTTTGATTCGTATGATGAGAACAGCAAACGAGTAAAAGTAATTTTACAAGGTTCTTGCAACGGTTGTCCATCGTCAACATTTACATTAAAAAACGGAATCGAAAACATGCTAAAAGACATGCTGAACGATGAAGCAATTATCGTAGAAGCTTTGAATGCTTAATTTATGATTTAATCGCATAAAAAAAACCTTCGTTATTGAAGGTTTTTTTTATGCTAATTATTTTTTTCTAACGATTTTAAATCAAGTTCTTTACCATTGATGTCGTAAAATTTGTAGCGGTATTTCAACTTTCCGTTGAGTTCTTCTATATCCACATGCATTTGGTAAAATCCTTTGCTCCACTCTACAATTACATCAAAATAGTAATCGCCAACGCCAAAACTACTTGGCAAATTACTTACATAAACCAGTTTTTTGGTTTTCAGATTTAAGGTATTTATCTCAATATTATTATAAGCACCAACATCTTCGCTATCAAATGTTTGTCCCATATAATTGTACTGATTCGATTTTTTCTTAGTTTTCTTATCACGATTTTCGTTGTAAATATCTTTAACTGAAAAAATTACTTCTTTCAATGAATATTTTCCAACATTAACCAAGTTAAACTTGATCTGATGGTTGTACATTAACCGATGTACTTTTTTACCACCATCTTCAATATCGGCTTTTTCAGCAAGATCAGCATCCGAAATTTCTACAATTGGCAAATTCTGATCGATAATTTCAACATAAGATTCTGATTTCAATTTTGCGATTTTGCTTTCAGCAGCTTCCACTTTTTCTTGAGATTCAACAACATCATTTTCTAAGATAGCCACTTTTTGATTTGCAACGGCAACCTCAGTATTCACTTCGTCAGTTTCGTCTACGGTCAAGTTGTTTTTTTCTCGATAAAGAGAATAAACCGAACCTATTATTAACGCACATCCAACTACAAGTGCTAAGATTAATGTTATCATAGTCGCATTCTTTTTCATACCAAAATTTGGTTTCAAAGGATAAAAGTTTTTAAAAGTACTGTTTTTTTAATTATCCTTAAATAACATTCTAAATTATTAGATGAATCGAATTGTTTTATCGATTTAATGCTATTTTATAAAAAAAATAACTTCGAACTACAGAAATTTAAATTAAGAAAGCAATAAAAGAAGCGAGTATTTCTTCTTAAAATAAAATCGACGATAGCTAATTGGTGATTAAAATTAAAGTCCTAATTATAGTTAAACTGATAAAATAACCAATACGAGAATGAACTAATTTCTGAATATTTAAAATGACTAAAACTAATTAGCTAGAAAAATTAAACTATTTATAATTGATGAACAAATTAAAAAAAAGAATGAAATTTCAACCTAAATTAAAAATCTATCCGACAAAACATTGGCTTAACCTTTAGAAAACGCAAATGATGAAAATAATGATTGTTTTTCACAAATAAACCTCATAAAAATAGTTCGAAATTAAAATACTACATAATAGCTTTTCGCTCTGTAAATATTATTATTCCCTAACTAGCACCAAAGTTTCATATACCAAATCACCGTTAGTTGCTGGATCTATCTCTTGATAACGTAAATGCATTTCGTTCTTTGTAAATAAGGTAACTTCACATGTTTCTGGGAATGGTGTACCTGAATGCAATAATGTACCTTGTTGGTCTATTGTATAATTTCCAGCAGCTACTTGATTTGTACAATCACTATAATAGTTAATAGTTCTCATGTCTAATGGAGATGGGAAATTATAAATTACCTCATTACGCTGTGTTGAACATGCTGATACATCTGGTACAACTGTACCATCTTCTTTAATATATTCTTTTAAATACCACGTTCCTTTTATCGTCTCTCGTGATAATTTATAAGTTTCGCCTTCATCTTTACTGCAAGAAAGCAGAGCTACTGTTATGGTTAATACGATAATTACTTTTTTCATTTTTACTTTGTTTAAATTATATTACTTCTATATAGAGCACAGTATACTAGCTAGATTTCCATGTAGTAATCTGAATATATCTTTTTAATCTTTTTTTTCAAAAATTAATTTAAATCTAATTTAAATTCTAAAATATAAATCAACTTTTAAAACATAAATTGAATACATTACTCCAAAATTAAAATTCGCCAAAAATATAAAAAATAGTTCAACAATCAGGACACATTTTAAGGAGCCTAATTGTCCGTTATATAATTCTACAGCTGGTAAAAATTCTTAAGTACTGTTTTTTTAATTATCCTTAAATAACATTCTAAATTATTAGATGAAGCGAATTGTTTTATCGATTTAAGGCAAAATGTTGCAATAAAAAAAGTCCGAAACTTTCATTTCGGACTTTTTGTGCGGATAATAGGACTCGAACCTACACGCCTTGCGGCACCAGATCCTAAGTCTGGCATGTCTACCAATTTCACCATATCCGCGAAATTATCTCACTAGATTAAAGATTCTCATTTGTGTTCGATGAATCTCCGATTTTGTGAGTGCAAATATAAACAATACTTTGTAATTTCCAACACTCAAATAACAAATTCCAAAAAAAATAAAACACATCAAAAAAAATTGGAATTTGGAATTTAAATATTGGGATTTGAATTCGTATATTTGACCTTATAATCAAATTCAAAAATGGACAATATAAAACAATACGTTCAAGAAAATAAAGAGCGATTTCTTGACGAATTAATCGAATTATTAAAGATTCCTTCGGTAAGTGCCGACACTGCTTACTCTCAAGATGTAATTGATACTGCCAACGCTGTGAAAGTTTCGTTAGAAAAAGCAGGTTGCAATCATGTTGAAATTTGCGAAACGCCAGGTTATCCAATAGTTTTTGGAGAACATATTATTGATAAAAATCTTCCGACTGTTTTGGTTTACGGACATTACGATGTGCAACCGCCAGATCCAATAGAGCTTTGGACTTCACCTCCATTTGAACCCGTAATAAAAACAACAGAAATTCATCCAGAAGGAGCCATTTTTGCTCGTGGTGCTTGCGACGATAAAGGTCAAATGTACATGCACGTAAAAGCATTCGAATACATGATTCAAAGCAATTCGCTTCCATGCAATGTAAAATTCATGATTGAAGGTGAAGAAGAAGTGGGTTCTAAAAGCCTTAGCGGATTTGTTCAAGAAAATCAAGAAAAATTATCATGTGATGTCATTTTGATTTCTGATACTGGAATGATTTCCAACCAACAACCGTCAATTACAACAGGATTGCGTGGTTTAAGTTACGTTGAAGTTGAAGTTACAGGACCAAACCGCGACTTACATTCGGGACTTTATGGTGGTGCTGTGGCAAATCCTATCAATGTATTAACAAAAATGATTGCCTCGTTGCATGACGAAAATAATCACATTACCATTCCAGGATTTTATGATAAAGTAGAAGAACTTTCTGCTGCCGAAAGAGCTGAAATGGCAAAGGCACCTTTCAATTTAGACAATTATAAAAAAGCATTGGATATTGAAGATATTTATGGCGAAACAGGTTATGTTACCAACGAAAGAAACTCCATTCGTCCAACATTAGACGTAAACGGAATTTGGGGCGGATATACTGGCGAAGGTGCAAAAACTGTTATCGCAAGCAAAGCTTATGCTAAAATTTCGATGCGTTTAGTTCCAAATCAAGATTGGGAAGAAATCACGGAATTGTTTAAAAATCACTTTGAAAGTATCGCACCAAAATCGGTAAAAGTTAAAGTGACACCACATCATGGTGGTCAAGGTTACGTTACTCCAATTGACAGTATTGGTTACAAAGCCGCTAACAAAGCATACACAGAAACTTTTGGAGTTCCTGCAATTCCAGTACGTTCTGGAGGAAGTATCCCAATTGTGGCGTTATTCGAAAAAGAATTAAAATCTAAAACTATTTTAATGGGATTTGGATTGGATTCTGATGCCATTCACTCACCAAACGAACATTTTGGAATTTTTAATTACTTGAAAGGTATTGAAACGATTCCGTTGTTCTACAAGTATTTTGTGGAATTATCTAAATAATAATTGCCATTCTAAACTCCGTCAGAGTTTATAACTCTGACGGAGTTAGTTAAATATAATCCGTTTATTCTTAATTGAGTAAGCGGATTTTTTTATACACCTACTTGTCATTTCGACGAAGGAAAAATCACATCAAATAGTAAGATTAGAATTTATTTTTTATTTTAGCTGCGCTCAGTTCGGCCATGCCTCGGGCGGGCGTTACCTTGTTGCATAACATTTATCCAAAAATGAAATTTCCGTAAGCAACAAGGTCGGGCTGTCCGTTCCCAATCTTTTTATTCGCTACCTTCGAGAACCTCAGGCAACGAATAAAAAGGATTTCCACTTCCATCCCTAACGCAAACCCAGGTAAATAGACGTAAATGTTAAATTTTAACTCTACACTTGTAGAAGTAAAATTTTATTCTACATTTGTAGAGTTAATTCTAAAAACGTAGAGCAATGCAATTATCCAATTCAGAAGAACAATTAATGGAGCATTTATGGAAACTTGAAAAAGCTTTCATGAAAGATTTGCTAGAAGCCTTTCCAGACCCAAAACCAGCTACAACAACAGTCGCAACTTTATTGAAACGAATGATTGATAAAAATTTTGTGGCTTACAACGAATTTGGAAATTCAAGAGAATATTATCCGTTGGTGAAAAAAGAAGATTATTTCTCAAAACACGTAAACGGATTGATTAAAAATTTCTTCAACGACTCGGCTTCACAATTCGCTTCGTTTTTTACAACCTCCACTAATTTGAGTCAAAAAGAATTGGAAGACTTAAAAAAAATCATTGATGTAGAACTTCAAAAAAAGAAAAAATGATCGACTTTCTATTAAAATCAACCATCAGTTTAACCGTTTTTCTGGGTTTCTATCATCTAGTTTTAGAGAGAGAAAAAATGCATCAGTTCAATCGATTTTATCTTTTGTTTTCAATAGTAATTTCGCTTGCAATTCCGTTTCTAACATTTGAAATTATCAAAATTGTTCCTGTAGTTCAAAACTTTGAACCTCTAAATACGGTCATAACCTCAGCCGTAATTCCTGAAAACGAAATTCAAGGAACTAGTTTACCAATAGAAGAAAACATCAACTTCATACCATACATTCTTTGGAGTTTGTACGGAATAATTAGCTTTCTATTATTATTACGATTTTGGAAAAATATTTGGAAATTAATTTCAAAATCTAAATCCAATCCAATTGTAAAATACAAAAATGCAAATTTGGTTTTAGTTGATGAGAAAACGCTTCCGCACACCTTTTTGAATTCGATATTTATCAATTTTGACGACTACAACAATAGGAATATTGAAGACGAATTGTACACCCACGAGCTTGTTCACGTTACTCAAAAGCATACGTTAGACATTTTATATATTGAATTTTTGAAAGTCATTTTTTGGTTCAATCCGCTATTTATTTTTTACAAAAAAGCCATTCAACTCAACCACGAATTTCTTGCTGATGAAGAAATTGTGAAAACCTATAATAATGTTCCGTTTTATCAAAATTTACTTTTGCAAAAAGGAAACGGAAACCAAACAATTTACTTGGCCAGTAATTTGAATTATTTAGTAACCAAAAAACGATTGATTATGATGACAAAAAGCACATCGCAAAAAATAGCACTACTAAAAAAAGCAGCAATTGTTCCAATCCTTGCCGGATTAATTTACTTTTTTTGTATAGAAGTTGTGGCGCAAGAGAAAATTATTAATACAAATTCTGAAGAAGTAAAATCTGAAATAACGGATAAAGATAAAATTAGAGATAGTTATTACAGTGGTGTTTACGTGAAAATATGTGACGAAAAAACAAAGAGAAATAATGTTACTCTTTATGAAAATTTATCTTTAAAAGACAAAAGAAAATATCTAGATTTCATTCCTGAAATGATGATTGAAAAAGAAATTCCTGAGCAATTATTTGAAAAAATGAAAACTCGAGATTTCAAAATCGCAATTAACAATAGATTAATTAATAAAGATGAAATCAAAAAATACAAACGAACCGATTTCAACTATTATTCCTATAGTTTTGTTCACAAAAATGCAAGATCTAAACGTTTTCCTCAAGAATATCAATATACACTTTACACAAAAGAATATTTTGCTAAAAACATAAAAAACAGTCATGTTCATTTCAAAGGCGATACCGTAATAATTGGAAATGTTAGCTATCAAACTGCAATGAAAAATAAAATAGCCAAAACTTTGAAAGCAGACACACTTGTTTGGTATACAGAAGGCAAAGAAGGGTATAATTTATATATGGATGATAAAAAAGAAAAGAAAGTTATCGTAATTGATGCTGGTCATGGCGGCCAGGATTTTGGAGCAACAAAAGGTGAATTGAATGAAAAAAATTTAGCTTCAGAAATAGCAAAAAAAATTAAAGAAATGCAATCTGATTCAGATGTAGCAATTCATTTCACTAGAACTAATGATGAATTTATTTCTTTAAACGATCGAACTAATTTAATTAATAACCTAAATCCTGATTTAGTTATATCACTTCATATAAATAACACTAAAAACACCAACGCTAGCGGATTTGAAGTTTTCATAAGTGATAAAACCGATTTATTAGATAAAAATAAAGAGTTTGCTGAAAAACTTTCCTCAAAATTATCTAAAACACAACTAAGAAACAGAGGTTTAAAAACTGCTCCTTTTTGGATTTTGAAAAATTCTATCTGTCCTTCAATGGTGGTTGAACTTGGTTTTATTTCAAATGAAAATGATAGAAATTTTATTTCAAGTGAAAAAGGTCAAACCGAAATTGCAAAACATATAGTAGCTTTTATTTCTGAAGTAAAGTGATTTAGTTACATAAATAGCCTAAACAAATCCGCTCTAATCAAGCGGATTTTTCAAATAAAACAATTTGAAAAGCAACGACTAACCAAACTAATTTTCAACATTTTACAACATAATAAAATATTTGGCGTTAAATTTGTATATCAATCATCACCCGAGGCGTAGCCGAACTGTTTGGAGCGTAGCGGAAAAAATCATCATAAAATCAATCAATCATGTTAAAACGTTTTTTTATTCTTTGTTCTGGTGTCGACACTGACATCGTGAACGGTTGTTCCAACGGCGAACAAAACAAATATGCTGGCATTGGAGCCACAGTGTTCTTCACAGCAATTATGGCTTTTGTAGCCAGTAGTTATGCTCTTTTTACAGTTTTTGACAACGTCTACACCGCAGTTTTCTTTGGGTTAGTTTGGGGATTTCTAATCTTCAATCTCGACCGATTTATTGTTTCAACCATCAAAAAACGCGATAATTTTCTAGACGAATTTATTCAGGCAACACCTCGAATTGCTTTGGCGATTATTATTGCAATTGTAATTTCGAAACCATTGGAAATCAAAATCTTTCAGAAAGAAATTGAAACGGTTCTATTGAAAGAGAAAAACGAAATGGCAATGGCCAATAAAAAACAAGTTGCCAATTATTTTCAAAGCGATGTCGATAAAAACAAAGCCGAAATCGATGCATTAAAAAGTGATATTGCTAAAAAAGAAAAAGAAGTAAACGATTTATACGCAACATATATCACTGAAGCAGAAGGAACAGCAGGAACAAAAAAGCTGGGTAAAGGTCCGGTTTATGCCGAAAAAAGATTGAAACACGATGCGCAATTGAAAGTTTTAGATTCTTTAAAAGCAGCAAGTGCATTAAAAATTACTGAAAAAGAAGCGAAAGCCAAAACACTACAAGCCGATCTTGACAAAAAAGTAACCGAAACACAACCTATTATTGATGGTTTTGACGGATTAATGGCAAGAATAAACGCTTTGAATAAATTACCTTGGTTGCCATCGTTTTTTATAATGTTGTTGTTTCTAGCTATTGAAACTTCACCTATTATTGCCAAATTACTTTCTCCGAGAAGTGAATACGATTTCAAGCAAGAAGATGCAGAAATGGGCATTAAAAATGTATTGGCTCAAAATCGCTATCAAAGTGATTTACAACGAAAAACCGATGCAGAAATCTACGATAAAGTTTATGCCGATATTAAAGAAGACCGAGAACTTTACAATTATAAGAAAAAAGGCGCAATGGATTTATTGAAATTACAAGCCGATGGATTTGTTGAAAAACAGAAGAAGTCGATGTAATAATTAATTTACACAAAATAAAAAGCTCTAAACTTGATTGTTTAGAGCTTTTTTATTGATGTACAATTACATCTATGATTTTATTAATCGTTCTGATTTTGACTTAGAAGTAACACCTTTTTTGCCACCACTAATTTGTAAATCATCTAGAACGTGAATTGCTTCTTCTACATAAATGTCTTTAGATAAACTTTCGTACCAACGGATACGTTTTTCTTTTAAAGTTTCATCCTTTTGCATAAGCTCTTGTTCGTAAGGAAGTGCTTTAAATTGTAATGAATTCGTATAATCAGCAATAGCTTTATACTTTTTATTAGTTTCCTCTAAAGCCTTTTGTTCTTGCTTGAACTTATCAATTTGCAAACTGTAAACGTTTTCTTTATTACGCTCGTCTAGCCATTTTGCATTTTCGTCAATCAATTTCATTTGCGGATTATTTTGCAAACGCTTCTTACTATTGGCAATAGCCATATTGAAGTTATTCTGTTTCGACCAAACATTATAATCTGCTGGATCAATTTTATCCCAAGACATAGCGTTTTCAACATCACGTTCGCCCATTCTTAAATATGCATAACGATCGGCCATAACGATATCACTTGCAACACCTTCTAATTGCGTAGAACCTCCATTAATTCTATAAAATTTTTGAGTGGTTGTTTTCAAAGCACCTAAATCACCATATGTACTTCCTCGAACAAACTGATTCAAATCGATAACATTTTGCACAGTACCTTTTCCATAAGTTTGTTTACTTCCTAAAATCACAGCACGTTTATAATCTTGCATTGCAGCCGCTAAAATTTCAGATGCTGAAGCAGAAAATTCGTTGGTCATGATTACCAAAGGTCCATCCCACTCCACTTTTTTATCTCTATCATACAAAACTTCTTTTTTACCAGCCGCTGATTTTATCTGTACAATTGGTCCTTGCTCGATAAACAATCCGCCAATATCAACAACTGTTTTCAAAGAACCTCCTCCGTTATCTCTAACATCTACAATTATTCCTTGCACATTGGCCGCTTTTAGTCTTTCAACTTCAAGGGCAACGTCTTTACCTGCATCGCGACTGTCTTGATTATCAAAATCGATATAAAATTTAGGCAAATAAATAATTCCGTATTTCAAGCCATTTTTTTCAACAATACTTGATTTTGCATAGGTTTCTTCTATTTCTACTTCGTCACGTATAATCGAAATAACTTTTATTGTTCCATCGGTTCTTTTTACGGTAAGTCGAACTTCTGTTCCTTTTGGACCTTTAATTTTTTTAACAACATCATCAAGACGCATACCTACAACATCAACAGGTTCGGCATTTCCTTGCGCTACTTTTAAAACAACATCACCAGCTTCTAATTCTTTACCTTTCCAAGCTGGACCACCAGATATTAATTCAGTAATTTCTGTGAAATCGTTTTTCTTTTGAAGTCTTGCGCCAATTCCTTCTAATTTTCCGCTCATGCTCACATCAAAACGTTCTTTTTCGTCGGCAGGAAAATAAGAAGTATGTGGATCAAATCGAGATGCGATTGAATTTAGAAATACAGAAAACCAATCTTCTCTATCCAAATCTTTAATAACACCAAAATATTCGTTTAATGATTTTAAAGTACTTTCACGAGTTGAAACTTCAAGTTCTTCGTACGATTTTGGTTTGTCATTTTTTTCTTTTTCTAAGGACTCCAAAAACTTTTTCTCTAATTCCGGAGTATATTTAGCACCTAATTTAGATTTGTATTCGGCAACTCGATCAGCTTCAGATTTACCTGCATTTTTAGCAATATCTTCTTGCAATTTTTGCTTGTCTACCAAAGATGCTAATGCCGATAATTTTACTTGTTTTCTCCAACGATCTTTCAACCCAGCAACATCAGTAGCAAATGGCATTTTTTCATAATCGGTATTGATATCTTCGTTTACAGTATAATCAAATGGATTTTCTAAAGCTGCTTTGTAGTAACTTTTACTTTCGTCCATTCGTTTCATCAAACGAGAATAAGTCAAATCGAAAAAAGTAAGGTCTTTTTCTTTAATTGCATCATCAATTTTAGTTTCATATTTAGCAAATTCATCAACGTCTGATTGCAAAAAGAAACGTTTAGAAGGATCTAAAGCAGCAATATAATCTTTATAAACTCCTTTTGAAAAAGCATCATCTATAGCTTGCGGATTATAATGTCCTCTTTCAATTACAAATGTCAGTAATTCCAAAAGTGCTTTATCTTTTTCTGGGTCGCTAGCTTTAGACTTAGGAATAAAACTCCATAAGCCAATAGATAAAACTGCGACAACGAGTATTATTTTATAATGTCTTTTCATAAATTGAATTGTTGTATTCATTAAATTTTTCATCTAAATTACGTAAAAAACTATGCCAAGAAATAAGAACCTCGCATAATTTTTTGTTAAAACCACTACTGTGGCTCAAAGTTATAAAATTTGTATCGGAATAAGTACTAAAAACATTACTTTTGTTACACTGCAAATTAAATTAAAATGTCAAAAAAACCACTTATTTTAGTTACCAACGACGATAGTATTTCGGCTCCAGGAATTCGTGCCTTGATTGCTGTGATGAGCGAAATTGGTGAAGTTGTTGTAGTTGCGCCAGACAGTCCGCAAAGTGCAATGGGACATGCTATTACTATAAACAATACGCTTCATTTGAATAAAGTTTCAGCAGAAAATGCTGCTATTTTAGAATACAGTTGCTCAGGAACTCCTGTAGATTGCGTAAAAATGGCGGTTAACGAAATCTTGAAAAGAAAACCAGATTTGTGCGTTTCTGGTGTAAACCATGGTTCTAATTCCTCAATAAATGTAATTTATTCTGGAACTATGAGTGCGGCTGTAGAAGCTGGAATAGAAGGTATTCCTGCTATTGGTTTTTCACTTTTGGACTACAGTTGGAATGCCGATTTTGAACAAATAAAACCATTTATAAAGAAAATTGCACTTCAGGTTTTACAAAATGGACTTACTGAAGGAACCGTTCTGAATGTGAATTTTCCAAAGTTAAAGACCGAAGAAATCAAAGGAATTAAAATTTGCAGACAAGCAAAAGCTATGTGGCAAGAAAAGTTTGACAAGCGCGTTACACCTTTTGGAAAAGAATACTATTGGTTAACAGGCGAGTTTGTAAACCAAGACAAAGGTGAAGATACTGATGAATGGGCGTTGGCAAACCACTACATTTCTATCGTGCCAGTTCAATTTGATCTAACCGCGCATCATTCTATTGCCACTTTAAACACTTGGGAATTTTAATATTAGATTTTAGATAGTAAATACATGAAAAAAACAGACTTGCTTATTGGCTTTATCATAGGAATTGCAGTTGCATTTGTAGGCACATTTTTATTTCTACTATCGTTTACAGAATACAAAACGTTGTCTGATATTCAATTGATAAAACAAGAAGGACTTTTGGGAAAAGTAGTTACGCTTGGTGCTATTTTAAACATTATTATCTTTTTTTTACTTTTAAAAATCAATAAAGAATTGATGGCTAGAGGAATTGTTTTAGCTACAATCGTCCTTGCATTATTAACTGTATTTTTGTAATTATGAACTACTATATCATTGCTGGCGAAGCTTCTGGAGATTTACATGGATCCAATTTAATGAAGGAATTGTATCTAAAAGATGCAACTGCAAATATTAGATTTTGGGGTGGCGATTTGATGCAAAAAACTGGTGGAACGCTTGTAAAACATTATCGCGAATTGGCTTTTATGGGATTTGCAGAAGTGGTAATGAATTTGAAAACGATTCTCAATAACATCAAATTTTGCAAATCTGATATAGAAAACTTCAACCCTGACATCATTATCTTTATTGATTATCCTGGTTTTAATATGCGAATTGCAAAATGGGCTAAGCAAAAAGGCATTAAAACTCATTATTATATTGCGCCTCAAATTTGGGCTTGGAAAGAAAATCGCATAAAAGAAATTAAAAGAGATTTTGATAAACTGTCAGTAATTTTACCTTTTGAAAAAGATTTTTTCGAAAAGAAACATAATTTTCCAGTAGAATTTGTAGGCCATCCATTGATTGATGCTATTCATAATCGAACAACAGCCGATGTAGATTCTTTTAAAAAAGACAACAATTTGGATAGCAAACCGATAATTGCAATTTTACCTGGAAGTCGGAAGCAAGAAATATCCAAAATGCTAAGTATAATGTTGAGTGTTGTTGACGATTTTCCAGAATATCAATTTGTAATTGCTGGTGCTCCAAGTCAAGAATATTCGTTTTACGAACAGTTTTTGAATGGTAAAAACATAAAATTTGTTTCCAATAAAACCTACGATTTACTTAGTAATTCTCAAGCTGCACTAGTCACATCTGGAACAGCAACCTTAGAGACTGCATTATTTAAGGTTCCTGAAGTAGTGTGTTACAAAGGCGGATGGATTTCGTATCAAATTGCTAAACGAATCATCACATTAAAATATATTTCGTTAGTAAATTTAATTATGGATGAAGAAGTCGTTACCGAATTGATTCAAGACGAATGCAATACTAAAAGAATTAAAGCAGAATTGAGCAAATTACTAGACACAAATTATCGTGAAAATCTGTTGCGAAAATATAATGAATTAGAGCTGAAACTTGGCGGAATTGGCGCAAGCGAAAAAGTTGCTTCTTTAATTGTTAATCAAATTTCGTAAATTACTTAAATTTCATTTTTTTATATTTGTCAAAAAAATATATATTTTGAGGCAAATTATTCTTATTTTATTACTTTCAATAGCAGTTGTTTCTTGTAAATCAACATCTCCAAATGTGATTACAACTAAAAAAGAAGCTATCAAGAAAAACAAATACGATTACAATTTAGGAAACCGAATTACTTCGATAGAAAAGAAAATGAAAGAGCAAAAATTATTTTTTGCTAAAATAGATAACCGGGAATTAGAAGTTATCAAAATAGAACCTAATAAAACAATCAACCTTGATAATGGTGAAGAAGATATTATTATTTCTTCTGAAGATGCCAATTACTTGTCGGAACAATTGGTAAATAATGCTTCGGATAATTTGGGAAGCCGTTACAAAAGTGGTGGAATTTCTAAGAAAGGTTTCGATTGTTCTGGTTTAGTATATGCTACTTTTAAAAATTTTGATATTATTCTTCCGAGGGTTTCTACCGACATGGCTAAAATTGGTAGAGTTTTACAACGAAATGAAATACGCCGAGGCGATTTGATTTTTTTTAGAACCAATGGCAGAAAACACATCAATCATGTTGGAATGGTGCTGGAAGCCGATGGAGACAATATTAAATTCATACATTCTTCAACTAAACATGGCGTTATAATATCTACAACTAAAGGCACTTATTATGGTAGAACATTTGCACAAGTAAATCGTGTAATTGAATAAAATCATAATTTTCTTGTTAATATTATTATTTTTTTTATACTTTTATAATAATGAAAGTATTACAATTCCCTTTAATAAAAATTACTTTTTTATTTGTGCTGGGAATTATTCTTTCTCATGGCGCAAAACTTTCTTTTGCAATCACATTTCCTGCAGTTTTAATCGGATTTCTATTATGTTTTTCATCGTATATTCTTTCGGAAAAGTATAAACTTTCAACAGTTTATTTTAGTATTTTCTATTTGTTTACCGCTTTTGCAATTGGCAGTTTTGCTTTGATTTGCAATGATGAAACCCGAAATCTTTCGCATTATATTCATCAAATTGATGGTTATCAGGAAAACTACGATTCTGAAATTACTATAATAGAAAAACTTAAAAACACTTCAAAAAACGACAGATACATAACAGAAATACATTTGCTTAATGGAAAAGAAAGTTCAGGGAAAATAATACTGAATATTCGAAAAGATGGCGTTTTACCAACTTTAGAAATTGGATCAAACTTAAAAGTAGTAGGTAATTTTTACAAAAATCGAGATCCAAATAATCCGAACCAATTTGATTATGGAAAATATCTGGAAAACAAACAGATATTTGCCCAAATCTATTCGGATGCGAAAAATGTCAAAATCGGTTCAATTTCTGATGAAACCTTAAACTTTTATGCCTCAAGAATTAGAAACAAAATTCTAACTAATCTAGAAAAAAATGGTTTCAATAAAACCGAATTAAGTGTTGTTGCTGCTTTGATTTTAGGTCAACAACAAGACATTTCACAAGAGGTAGTTCATGATTATCAATATGCTGGTGCGATTCATGTGCTTTCGGTTTCAGGATTGCATGTAGGATTTATTTTATTGTTCATCACATTTCTTTTAAAACCGTTACCAAATACCAAAACCAATTCATTACTAAAACTTATAATTATAATTTCTTCACTTTGGTTATTCGGAATTTTGGCAGGGTTGGCACCGTGTGTAATCCGATCAGTAACGATGTTTACATTTGTTGCGATTGGAATGTTTCTAAGAAGAATAGTTAACATTTACAACACTTTATTGGTTTCAATACTGCTGATATTATTGGTAGAACCATCGTTTTTATTCGATATCGGATTTCAATTGAGTTATGTTGCCCTATTTTTCATCATATGGTTGCAACCGCTTTTGTCGTCAATTTGGGAACCTAAAAACAAGATAAAAAAGTATTTTTGGGATATTATTACCGTTTCATTTGCCGCTCAAATAGGAACTTTGCCCATGACAATTTATTACTTTCATCAGTTTCCAGGCTTGTTTTTCATTACCAATTTGATAATTCTTCCTGCACTAACATTGATTTTAGCACTTGGAGTTTTAGTAATGGTGCTTGCTGCATTTGATGTCGTTTGGATACCAATAATGAAGTTATTAGAAAAATCGGTTTGGTTTTTAGATCAAACAATTAGTTGGGTTGCGTCGTTTGAGTCGTTCGTTTTCAAAGATATTTCTTTAACATCATTTTTAATGATCAGCTTGTATCTACTTATTACAGCTTGGATTATCTATTTTGAAAAACCAACTTATAAAAAATTAGTTGCAGGAATTATAACCGTAATTATTGTGCAAATTTTTATGTTTCAAGCTAAATATTCCAATGAAAAAGCATCCGAATTTATTGTTTTTACCAAAAGTAAAATATCAATAATTACTGAACGAAATGGGGACAAAATTATACTTTCAAGCAACGACAGTATTCTTAAAAATGTGAATGATAATTTGGCAATAAAATCCTATTTGATAGCTAATTTTTGTAGAATAAACAAAAAGCAACCCATTGTAAACTTATACTATTTTAAAGGTAAAAAGATATTGGTTTTAGATAGTACAGGAGTTTATTTGAATAATCAAAAACCTGATATTTTAGTATTAACCAATTCACCAAAAGTAAGTTTAGAACGCATTTTTAAGTCTTGGAAACCACAGCAAGTTGTAGTTGACGCTTCTAATTTTAAATCTTATGTGAAAATTTGGAAAGCCACGTGTAAAAAAGAAAAAATCCCTTTTCATGCCACGACCGAAAAGGGATTTTATAAATTATAATTTTAAGATTAAGCCTTTGCTTGCTTTTTCTTAGTTGCTTTAATTTCTTTTTTTGTTGGTTTAGGATTTGGGACAAATTTACTAATAATTTGGTCTGCGCCTTGTAACCAAACCGTTGGACCACCAGCCACATAACCGGTCATGCCTAATTGTTCAAAACTAATTTTCCCATCGATAACTCCTGTTGGTTTAGCAAGCCAAACAGTTGGATAACCTCTTACGCCAAAAAATTGTTGCAATTGCATGTTTTGCATTTTTAAATCATCGGCTTGTGGAGTTCTTCTAGGAAAATCAAGTTCTACCAAAACCACTTTTTCTTGAGCCCATTTTATGAATTCAGGTGTTTTAAAAACTTCTTTTTGCAATCGAATACACCAACCGCACCAATCGCTACCAGTAAAAAACAAAAATAATGGCTTGCTTTCTAAGTTGGAGATTTCAATTGCTTTGTTTAAATCGGTATGCCATGTTAACTCTTCTTGTGCTTGAGATAAAAAGCTTCCAAAAAAAAGAAAAGCTCCTACTATAAATTTTTTCATGTTTTAAATTTTTACAAATATATTCAAAAATAGTAGCAAATAATGTCGGCTACTTTACTTCTTGCATTAGTTTTTTAATTAACGGCGAAATAGCGATTAATAGTACTCCTGCGATTAACGCATAGATTGCTAATTGATAATAACCATCAGCATATACGTTTAATTTATCTAGGTTGGATGCATTTTCTGAAGCTTCGGCGATATTTGCCCCAAGCAATCCAGCAAAATATTGACCGTAGGCACTTGCTAAAAACCACATTCCCATAATTACAGCTTGCGTTTTTTGTGGTGATAATTTGGTCATTGCAGACATTCCTATTGGTGAAAGACACAATTCTCCAAAAGTGATGATAAACCATCCAAAAGTAAATAAATCTAATGATGTTTTACCTGTAGTTTGATCAGCAAAAAATTTAGTGTAATAAAATATCCAAAAACCTCCAGCAAGAAATAGAAATGCTAATCCAAATTTAATCATTGTATTAGGTTCTATTTTTCTTTTCGCCATCCACAACCAAATCATTCCTACCATAGCTGCAAAAATAATTACAAATAATGAATTGGCAGAATTGTTAACTCCGTTTGGATCTAATTGAATTCCGGCAACGGTATTGTTTAAGTTATCTGCTGCAAAAGCACTTAATGAACCACCACTTTGCTCGAAAAATGCCCAAAACACAACCGAAAACAACATAAATATTACCGCAGCAACTAACTTTTTATTTTGTGAAACGGAGAAATTTCTCATTTCATAAATCAAATAAATAATAGCAATTGGTCCGATAGCGTACATAAAATAATCGGTATACTTTGTGTTAGAAACCATCACAATTATTATAGGAATTATCAAAATAGAACCTATGTAAGTTAACCATTCGTATAATTTTCTCCTTTTAGAATCCAAATGTGCTAAGGGTGACAAACCAATTTCTCCCAAACTTTTTTGTGTTTGTGTAAACGTTAATAAGCTAATAATCATCACAAATGCTGCGAATCCGAAAGCAAAGTTCCAACGAAGACTTTCTGGAATTAAATTAGAAAACATTTCACCTTTTCCAACCGCAATACAAATGTAACCACCAATTAAAGCTCCTAGATTAACACCAGCATAAAACAAGGAAAAACCTGCATCTCTTCTATTGTCGTTATTGTTGTATAATTTCCCAACCATTGAAGAAATATTAGGTTTAAAAAATCCTGTTCCAACAATGGTAAAACTTACACCAAGAAAGAAGAATTGTTTTGGATCATAAGCTAAAATAAAACTCCCAAGAATCATTAACAAACCACCCCAAAATAGTGATTTTCTAAATCCAAAAATCTTATCGGCAAAAAGTCCACCAATAAAGGTAAAAGCATAAACCCAAGCTTGCGTCGCACCATATTGCAAATTAGCATCAGTATCTTTCATAAAAAGTTGATGCACCATAAAATAGTACAGCATTCCTCGCATTCCATAGAAACTGAATCGTTCCCACATTTCGCTGAAAAATAAATACCACAATTGTTTTGGATATTTTCCTTTAAAATTCTGAATTTCTTCTAATGACTGATTGATTTCCATACTTAATTGATTCCGTGGTCTTTCATTACTTTATTTAATCTTTTCACCAAGGCAAACATCAATACTGTGGCAAACATTAATAACCCGAAGTTTACCCAGAAAAAATTAGCTTTGTCGTCATATTGATCCCACATGCTTGCTAAAACTCCAGATAATTTATTTCCAATAGAAGTTGCTAAAAACCATCCGCCCATCATTAACGCGGTAATGTTTTTGGGAGATAATTTTGATACAATTGACAATCCCATCGGACTAAGAAATAATTCTCCGATGGTAATCACTCCATAATTAGCAACAAGCCACCAAACAGATACTTTCTCTGCACCATTATTTCCAATGTGAACTGCAGCGACCATAACTAATACTGACAAGGCTGAAATTAACAATCCGAAAGCGATTTTAGTTGGCGTTGATGGTTCTTTTTTTCTACTTCGTAAATACGTGAAAAACGCAACCACTAAAGGCGTTAAAATGATTACCCATCCTGGATTTATGGATTGACTTAAATTTGCCGACCAAGTAAAGATTTTACTTTCTTCTTTTGGTACTTTTTCAGTTGCTACATTTCTGAAATACAATGGATAATCAACAACTTTTATCACTTTTCCATCTTTTTTCTGAATTCTGAAAGCAGCATCATATAAAGCAACTGAATCCTTTTTATAGGTTAAAGTATCGGTAAGATTTAATTTAGAGCCAATTTGTTGCGATGTTCCAGTTAATTCTCTATCGGTATATTTATCACCCCAATTATTAAGCGCAGAACCATTTAGTTTAAATACTGCCCAAAATAAAATTACTACTGCAAAAATTGACAATAAAGCTCCGATTGGTCTTTTGTCTTCGACTTTAGCTTTGAAATATAAACTTCCATAAAAATACACAATTGGAATACAAGCAAAAATAAAAGCATCTGTACTATCTGAACCAAAAATGGCACTATCGACATTTAGGTCAGATTGAACACCTTTCAAAAACCATCCTATAATTCCGAAAACGACTGATGGAACTAAGATATATAACACAATTTTATAAAATGGCATATCGCCTTCTTGCACTCCTTTTTTATCGGTTTTATCACCATAGTGCTTGGTTCCCAATAAAAACACGATTACACCAATAAACATTCCAACACCTGCTGCCATAAAGGCTTCTTGCCAACCGAAAAGAATTTTAAGAGCAGCACCAAAGAAATTACAAATAAAAGCACCAACATTAATTCCCATATAGAAAATGTTGTAACCTTCGTCTTTCTTATCTTTATATTGTTCGTCGTTGTAAAAATTACCTAATAATGTAGAAATATTTGGCTTAAAAAAACCATTTCCTACAATTACCAAAGTCATGGCAAAATATAACATCGGCAAACTATGAATCCCCATCATCATATAGCCTGCGCCCATCATTAATCCTCCTATTACAATTGATTTTTTGTAACCCAAATATCTATCGGCAACCAATCCACCAATGAATGGCGTTAAAAATACCAAAGCAATAAAAGTTCCATACAGATCGGAAGCTTCTTTCTCTGTCATTGCAAAACCTGCTTCAACATCTTTAAGGTAAAGTGTAAAAATTCCGATCATTAAATAATAACCAAAACGTTCCCACATTTCAGATAAAAATAAGTAAGGCAATGCTTTAGGATGACTTTTCCACATAATAAATTGGTTTAAAAAAACAAACCTACAAGGGTTTCTTGTAGGTTTGAAAGATATAAAAATATTTTTTATTTTATGTTAACGAACTCCGTGCATCATTTTTTTCAATTTTGGAGTAAGCGCCATTAAAATAACAGCTGCCAATCCGCAAAGAATTACGAAAACCATGAAAAATTCGAATAAATTATGAATTTCGAATCCGGCGAAAACTGGATTATTTGGACTGATTTGATTTTTCTCTAAAATTGCTAATTGCTCAGCAGATAAAGTGATTTTCTTATCTAAAACTGCTTGTAAATCGATTCCAAGTTCTTTTGCTTTATTGAATTTATCTCCTGTTGCAGGTAAGATAGAACCTAAAGTTCCAGCTAATGCGTAACCAGAAGCATTTGATAAAAAGAATACGCCGTATAATAATGAAGAGAATCTTTTTGGAGATAATTTACCAACCAATGATAATCCGATTGGAGACAAACATAGTTCAGCACAAGTTTGAATTAAATATAAAAGAATTAACCATTTGATAGCTAATAAACCATCATTACCTAAATCTTTTACGTTGTACGCGATGATGAAATAACTTAATGCAATTAATCCTAAACCAACTGCTTGTTTTACTGGCGAAATTGGCTCTCTATCTTTACTTCTTAAATAATCCCATAACATACTGAATGGAACTGCGAAAGCCACAACGAATAATCCGTTAAAGATTTGCACCATTGATGGCGGCATATTGTATCCGAAGAAGTTTCTATCGGTTTGATTATCGGCAATAAATGTTAATGACGAACCTGCTTGTTCAAAAGCTGCCCAGAAAAATATTACGAAAAATGCAACGATATAAATTACTAAAATTCGATCTCTTTCTACTTTGGTAAGTGATGAATCTGAAATAATTAATCCAGCAAGAGACAAACCACTAGCATAAATTAAAGAGTAAATAAAGTTTTGTCCGAATAGAAAATGAAAAACTAATCCCAATCCGAAGAAAGCAACCACTGCACCAATTAAAGCTTTTTGTGAGAACACTGCTTTTTGAGATTCTCCTTCTTCATAGTCAGCTGCTTCATTTTTAGAAGGTAATCCACCTAATGGTCGACCTTCTGGTGTAACTACATATTTATTTTTAAGAAAATAGAACACAGCTGTTCCAATTAACATTGCTAAAGAAGCCGCTAAAAATCCCCATTTGAAAGCATGAATATCTCTAACTCCATCCGTTTTAACACACCTACAATTGGACAAATTAATTGACCTAAGAAAGCTCCTAGGTTGATTCCCATATAGAAAATAGTAAATGCAGTATCTAATTTACTCTTTTCTTGTTTTGGGTATAAACTTCCAACCATCGAAGAAATATTTGGCTTAAAAAAACCATTCCCAAAAATGATAATTCCTAATGCTGACCACATTAACATGTTGGCCAAACTTATATTTTTTCCAAAAATACTTGCACTAAAAAATAATAATAATTGCCCTATCGCCATCATTAATCCACCAAGTAAAATACAATTTCTGTTTCCGAAAAATCTATCGGCAATAAAACCACCTAACATTGGAGTTAGGTAACACAATCCTAAAAATCCACCATAAATTAATGACGCATCTTCTTCTTTCATCATTAAGGAATTTACTAAGAACAATGTCAAGATCGCTCGCATTCCGTAGAAGTTGAAACGTTCCCACATTTCGGTTCCAAATAATACCCAAAGTCCTTTTGGATGTCCTGTTTTTACTGCTGTTTCACTCATTTTTTATTTATTTTAATTTTGTAAGGTTAGGTTATATGAATTGAATTATAATTTTTCTTTAATGAAATTTGTCATTTTGTTATACAACTGAATTCTAGTTTTACCGCCATAAATTCCGTGATTTTTGTCTGGATAAATTGCCCAATCAAATTGTTTATTAGCTTGAACCAACGCTTCAATCATTTGCATTGAGTTTTGTACATGCACATTATCGTCCGCTGTTCCGTGAATTAATAGAAAATTTCCTTTTAATTTACTCACGTGATTAATTGGTGAATTTTCATCGTAACCACTTGCATTTTCTTGTGGTGTTTGCATATATCTTTCAGTGTAAACACTGTCGTAAAATCTCCAATTGGTAACTGGAGCAACGGCAATTGCCATTTTGAAAACATCAGCACCTTTAAACAAACAGTTGCTCGACATAAATCCGCCATACGACCAGCCAAATATACCAATTCTAGATTTATCTACATAGGCATAATTTCCAATAACTTTAGCAGCATCAATTTGGTCTTCAACTTCGTATTTTCCTAATTCTTTTTGAGTTACTTTTTTGAAAGCTGCGCCTTTAAATCCAGTTCCGCGACCGTCAACACAAGCAACAATATAGCCTTGTTGTGACAACATCATAAACCACATATCGTTGGTATCCAACCAATGATTCGCCACTTGTTGTGAACCTGGACCAGAATATTGAAACATAAAAACTGGATATTTTTTAGTTGCATCAAAATCTTTTGGTCTAATCATCCAGGCGTTTAGTTTGTGACCTTTTTCTGTCGTTAGTTCGAAAAATTCTTTATTCGGTAAATCATATTTTTTTACTTTATCAACTAAAGCGGTATTATTTACAATTTCTTGCGTTTGTTTTCCGTCTTTTGAACTGTTTAAGGTATAAGTTGGTGGAGTAGTTACGCTTGAAAAAGAGTTAATGTAATATGTGAAATCTGGGCTAAAAGTTGCTGTATTTGTTCCAACTTGTGAAGATAACTTTACCTTCTTTTTACCATCGAGCGAAATTTTATATACGTCTCTTAAAATAGAACCTGTTTCTACTGATTGATAAAAAACTGTCTTAGTTTTCTCATCAAACCCATAGTACGAAGTTACTTCCCAATTTCCTTTAGTAACTTGATTTTTTAATTTTCCAGTTTTGTCATATAAATATATGTGATTGAAACCGTCTTTTTCTGAGGTCCAAATAAAGCTGTTGTCTTTTAAGAAAGTCAGGTTATCGGTAACATCAACATAAGCTTTGTCTTTCTCATTCAAAACTACTTTGGCAGTTCCTGAAGTTCCATCAACAAAAATCAAATCTAAATTATCTTGATGACGATTCAATACTTGTGCAGAAAGTACGTTGGCATCGTTTGTCCATTTCATTCTAGCAATATAGAAATCCGAATAAGTACCAAGGTTGACGTCTTTTTTAACTTTAGAATTTACATCATAAATATGCAAAGAAACCACCGCATTTTTTTCTCCTGCTTTAGGATATTTGAATGTTTCTACTGTTGGATATAAATCTTTTTTGAAAATGTCCATAGTAAATTCTGGAACTTCACTTTCATCAAATCGAATAAATGCAATTTTTTTACTGTCGGCACTCCAATCAAACGCTCTTACAAAGGCAAATTCTTCTTCGTAAACCCAATCCGTAATTCCGTTTATAACGGCGTTTTTCTTACCATCGGTAGTAATTTGAGAAACTGACTTGGTTGCGATATCGTAAACAAAAAGATTGTTTTCTTTAGCAAAACCAATTTTAGTTCCATCTGGAGAAATGGTCGGTTCTTGTACTTTTTCTAAAACTTTAGTTAGATTTTTGGTAGTAAGATTATACAGATAATAATCGGCTGTAAACGAATGACGAAATATTGGAGTTGTGTTGTTAGCAATTAGAATTTGCTTTTCATCGTTACTAAAAGTGTAACTATCGATTCCGTCTGCTAATTCTTTGAAGGATTTAGTGTCGATTAAAGTCGAAACTTTTTTTAAAGTAGCAAAGTCATAAAGGTCGATTTGCTGTGTTCTCGAAGTTCTATCTGAGTTAAGAACAGTATATTGATTGGTGTTTTTCATGGATTGTAAAGCATCCATCCCTTTGGCTCTAAAAGCGCCTGTGTATATTTCTTCAACTGAAATTTTTTGCTGCGCAATAACCGAAAAACAAGTTAAAAGAAAGAGCGCAAGTAATTTTTTTGACATCATATTTAAGTTTGATTATAAAACGACTTCAATTTTAGTGATTTTTTTGGAAATAACGGCTTTTTTTATGTTAAATGCAAAAATTTATCCGTTAGAATTTGGTTTTCGTACCAACTCAATTGACATTTAACAGATTATAATTGCTGATAAAGTAATACGAATTTTAAATACAAAAATCCTGACAATTACGTCAAGATTTTTGTTGATAACACACTATTTAGATTCTATTTCTTTTTTCTAAAATCAAGATGATTAACCCATGTTACTTGCAAATAATAAAATTTACTCAAATCATTTTCTTTATTATTTACCCAAAAAATATGCAAAGGACCAGTTTCGATAGCATTGTTTTTATCAATTTTATAACCAACTCCAGCATAAGCCCAATTTTCTCCGTAAATAGCAACCGCATTTCTATCTAGATTAAAAAAGAATTCGTTGTACATGGACAAATATAATTTATCGCTATTTTTTTGTAAAGGTGTTTGCAAACCAATTAGATATCTCAATCTAGAAGTAAATGGAGTAGTTCCAGACATTCTATCTTGCACAAATCTACCATCGTATCGAACACGATGCTTAATATTTGTCTTATTTAAATTATACTTGTAAGTCGATTGCAAATAAAATCGATTTTCATTTCTATAATTGTCTTGAGTAGGAAATTGTCTTTCATAAACATAACTTCCGGTAAATGACAAATTGGAATTTACTTTATAAGTCAAGGCTTGTTCCGCATAAAAAACAAAAAAATTGGAAGGTTCTTTAATTCCATCTACTTCAGAATTAAACGTATTGAATGCTCCAAAATAATATAGGCTGTAGTCTAACTTATCAGAAAGAGTTCCCGAATGATCAATAGTTGGAAAAAATCCAATATGATTTTCATCTTGACCAAAACTTAGAGATGTTGTGATAGAAAATAATATCAGCAGACGGTTTTTAAATTTCATATAAGATAAATTGGTTGGTTTTTTTCGATATTATTTTATGACAAATAGGACTTTAAATCAGTTTGCTTACTTGGTCTCCAAATTTTTTGATCTAAATAAAAGTGATGACCAATAATTCCGAAAAATAAAACATAAGCCCAATTGTTGGCATTTGCGGTAAAACTACCGTTGATGTCTGGCGAACCTCCAACATTCCAAACTATAAAACCAAAAACACCACCCAATAATAATGCAACAACCATATAATTTAGTGTCTTACCATTAACAAATTTTGCAATTCCGTATTTTTGAGTTTCCTCTTTTGTATAACGCGCTTGTCCGTAATGCCAAACGATTGCGTGGTATTGAATGTTATGAAAAAGAGAATTCATAACCGCAATTAATATTAAAACACTCACACCATCTTTAGTAATAAAATGATCTGAATGAGCAATATAATAAAACATTGTGCTGTAAAAAATTAGGCAAGTTGCGATGTAAGAAACAATCGGTAAAATTTTCTTTTCGTACTTTTTATACATTACAAAAGCTTGATAAATAAAATACAACGCGCCTAAACCAGTTAAAATATAGAATAAATTGGTTGTTAAAAACACTAAAAGCGGTGTTGATTGAAACGACGAACTTATTGAAAATGTACCTTGAAGCTTAAAATTAATTAAAAAATAGATTTGAGAAAAAATAATTACAGCATATAAAGCATTTTTCATTTTAGTTTTATCTGCAAAGTCTAGTTTTATTTTTGCTGCATATATAGATAAAAATCCATAATGTTGTTTTGCATTATGATACAGCGACCATACAAAAATAAAAAAACCATAAAAAACTGTAAATGATATTGTCTTAAATTGATTTTGCAACACAATTGCCAATACAGGAAATAAGAAAAACACTAGACTTGTGTATAAAACTAGCGAATTTTCTTTTCGGTATTTATCATCAATATACGTTCTACTGTAGGTTGCCCAAAAATGGCTTCCTTCAAAAAATATTACCCAACACCAAAAGAAAATCGGCACCATTGATGGAAACTGAAAACTCAAGAACGCAATAAATAAGGTAAAAAAAGCGCCACCCATTATAAAACTATAATCAAAGAAAGGCGTTCTAATCCATGGATTTAAATTAACTGATGCTTGCATATTTGATAAATTTATTGATTAGTAAACAATTAAAAAAAAGCAATTTATTAAATTTTTAACAGCCAATTACATTGGGAATAAATTTATTTCCCAACGAGACCAGTTTTTAAAAACATCAATGAAATTGCCATATACTTTATTTATTAACGGATTTTTAACAGCCTTGGATTTCTGAAAATTAAAAAAAACATAGTACCAAATCTTAAAATATCAATATTTGTCGTAAAAATCTGCTGTTTTATCCAAACTTATATCTGTACCGTTTTTGCATCCATTTCTATATCTTTGTAAAAAAACTAAGCCCAAATCATTTCAATATGAACAACGCTATTGCAGGATTTTCCAAATTATCCAAAGAAGAAAAAATCAATTGGATTGCAGCTGAATATTTTACAAACCCACAAGATGCTATTGTTACCATAAAACAATATTGGAACAGTGATGAAAGCCTTCAAAAACTCCATGACGAATTTATTGAAAACACCATAACCAATTTTTATTTACCAATGGGAATTGCTCCCAATTTTCTTATCAATGGCAATTATTATTCGATTCCAATGGTGATTGAAGAGAGCTCGGTGGTTGCTGCCGCATCAAAATCAGCTAAATTCTGGGCAGAACGTGGCGGATTTAAAGCAACCGTTTTAAATTCAGAAAAAATTGGTCAAGTTCATTTTTTATACCAAGGTGATTTCCATAAATTAGAAAAATTCTTTCTACAGACAAAGAACAACTTTTTCATTGCTACTGAAAGCATTACCAAAAATATGCAAAAACGCGGTGGTGGCATTTTGGATATTGAACTTCGGAATAAAACTAACGAGCTAGAAAATTACTATCAACTTCATGCGACTTTTGAAACTAAAGATTCTATGGGCGCTAATTTTATTAATTCGTGTTTAGAGCAATTTGCCAAAACATTAAAAGAAGAAGCTCAAAATTTTACTGACTTTTCAGATGATGAAAAAGACATTCAAATAGTAATGAGTATTCTGTCAAATTATGTTCCGAATTGCATTGTTCGTGCCGAAGTGTCGTGTAAAGTCGAAGAACTTGCTGAAAAAAATATTACAAATCCACATGAATTTGCTGAAAAGTTTGTTCAAGCAGTGAAAATCGCAGAAATTGAACCCTTTAGAGCCGTAACACACAACAAAGGAATCATGAATGGTGTAGATGCTGTAGTACTTGCAACAGGAAATGATTTTCGAGCAGTAGAAGCTGGAGTTCACGCTTACGCTTCTCGAAACGGAAACTATTCAAGTCTATCTCATGCTAAGATTGAAAACGGAATTTTTACTTTTTGGATGGAAATTCCACTTGCTCTGGGAACTGTTGGCGGATTGACATCACTTCATCCTCTAGTGAAAATGGCTTTAGAAATTTTAGGAAAACCAAGTTCGCATGATTTGATGCAAATTGTTGCAGTTACAGGATTGGCTCAAAATTTCGCTGCCTTACGTTCCTTAACTACAACCGGAATTCAAGAAGGACACATGAAAATGCACATAAATAATATTCTAAACCAGTTTGATACAACAGAGGAAGAACGAAAAGTGATCAAAAATCATTTTGAAAAAAATACGATTTCTCACGCTGCAGTTGTTGACTTTATTGAACACCTAAGAAGATAAGATTTTGAAAAAAGAATTTTACAGCAACGGAAAATTATTAATTACTGGAGAATATGTAGTTCTAGATGGTGCAAAAGCATTAGCATTGCCTACAAAATTCGGACAGAACTTAATAATTGAAGAAGCAGAAGGCGAAGCAATGGAATGGAAAAGCTACGATTCTGACGGTACTATTTGGTTTGAATCTAGTCTATCTTTTGAATCTATTGTAAACAAAAGCAAACACGAAGACAATCAAAACATCGAAAATACTTTGATTGAGATTTTACATGAAGCCTACAATTTGAATCCCGATTTTATTACAAAATCTAAAGGATACAAAATCACTACCGAATTGACTTTTCCAAAGTTTTGGGGATTAGGAACTTCTTCAACGCTAATAAATAATATTGCAGATTGGCTGCATATCGATGCCTACGATTTACTTAAAAAAAGTTTTGGAGGAAGTGGATACGATTTGGCCTGTGCTCAAAACAATTCGCCCATAGTGTATCAATTGGTTAACGACAAACCCGTAATTGAAACTATTTCATTCGAGCCTGACTTTTCAGATAAAATATATTTTGTTTACCTCAATAAAAAGCAAAGTAGTAAATCGGCCATTGCTACTTATTTGCAAAATCATGCCGATGTAACTAAAACTATTCTAAAAATAGATGCAATAACTGCTACTGTCATCAACGCTACAGAACCTAAAGAGTTCGCTCTAGCGCTCCAAAAACACGAAATAGAAATGAGTTCAATTCTAGAACAACAAACGATTAAAGAGGCCTTATTTCACGATTTCGATGGCGTTATCAAAAGTCTTGGCGCTTGGGGTGGCGATTTTATTTTGGCAATTTCAAAAGAAAATCCAACTTCCTACTTCAATAATAAAGGTTACCCTATTGTCATACCCTATCAAGATATGATTTTGTAATTCAAAAAATAGTATTAAAACGAAAAAATCCTGAGCAAGCTCAGGATTTTTTTATATTAAAAGTGATTTAATTTTAGTAAAAATCTACTCTATTATCTTCAATATCAGCGTTGTTTTTTAAAGCTGGCAATACTCTACCAACACCTTGAGCTGCTAACGGTTTCAATTTGCTTACGTATTCATCATACTTAGGCAATTTTGGCGCTTTCGTAACTGATTTAGTTTTGATAACATATACACCAGAATTTCCTTCGATTGGTGCTGAAACTTTATTTACAGCAGTACCAAAAGCAGTACCTACAACTTTAGGTTCAATACCTACATTTGCTAAAACTGGATTATCAACAGTTGCTTCTGGAGCATTTAGAACAGTAACTTTATTTGCAGTTGCAATAGCTTCTAAAGTTGATCCAGACATTTTAGCGATAATTTTTTCAGCTTTCTTTTTATTTTTAAGAATTCCTTCTACTAACGGTCTTGCTTCTTCAGCAGTCATAATTCCTTTTTCGTTTACTTTTTTAAGCTTAGCAATTACGTTTCCAACATTTACAACTTCAAAACGTTTTACATCACCAACTTTAGCTTCGCTGTAAGCCCATTTTACTATTTGTCTTTGGTTACCTAAGCTACCAACAGCTTCATCCATTGGTTTCGCTTTAACTGGAGGACTTACAGTTAATTTTTCAGCTTTAGCTACAGCAGCAAAATCTTTACTGTTAGCATCCATTTCAAATTTAGTTGCTTTTGTGTAAGCTTCATTTGAAGTAGCTTCAGAAGCTTCGATTTTTTGAGCAACTGTTGCTAAACGAATAGCATCTTGCTTGTCAGTAACGTTAATGATATGGTATCCAAACTCAGTTTCAACCAATCCGATTTTTCCAATTGGGTTTGCAAAAACGTAATCGTTAAAAGGTTTCACCATTTGATTTGGACCAAAATAACCCAAATCTCCACCTTGTTGTGCTGATGAATCATCAGAATTGGTCAAAGCTTCCATCATAAAGCTTCCTGGATTTGCAAGAACTTTAGCTAATATTGCATCCGCTTTAGCTTTAGCTTCTTCTTTAGTTCTTTTTTCTTTTTTGTTTGGGATTTGAGTTCCTTCCCAACTGATTAATATATGGCTAGCTTTAGCTTTAGCACCCGATTTTTTCCCCATTGCTTTAGAAATACAATAGTATTTTCCGTTTACGTATGGGCCATAAATTTCCCCTGTTGGCAAATTGTAAAGTGCATCAGCAAATTCTGCTGGCAAATCTTGTTTGGTTACATAAGTTGAATCGTAAGGAACTTCTGAATTAGCATTTACAAATTCAGCTACATTTGAAGCACTCTTAAAACTTGGTAACGTATCATTCTTTCCAGTTTCTTTATTGTAAACAACACTTCCTGTTAATAAACCTTCAATTCTTGTTTTAACCTCAGCTAAATCAGAAGTAGATGGCTTATCTTCAATAATTACATATTCTATTTCACGAGTTTCTTCCGCTTTGTAACGCTTTTCGTTTTTCTTAATGTACTCAATTATTTCAGCATCTGTAATTTTCACATCGCTATCTTTAATTGTAGAATAAGGAACTGCAACATAATCAAAATTAACTTTGTTAGCTTCCAATTCGTATTTGAATTTTCCTTCTAAAGCAGTTGTGTGTAATCCTGAACGAATCAAAGTGCTATAAATTTGAAACTTAGAATTTACATCAGCATCTTTTTCTCTTGATTGTAAAAATGGCTTTTGCTCAGGATTAGAGTTAAAATAAGCTCTAAATTTAGCAATATCAAACTTACCTAACTGGTTAAGAAATGCTGGATTTTGACCAATATTTTGATCTTTTTTAAGATTATCAATTATATGATTTTCTCCTGTACGAATTCCGGCTTTTTCAAATTGGTTAGAAATTAAAGCAATTGCAATTTCTTGATTCCAAATTTGCTCTGCAGCTTGAATAGTAGTTGGAGTTTGTCCGTTTTGGTTAGGACTTTTTTCAAGGTTTGCCACCTTTACTCTAAAATCTTCAAAATCAATATCTTTTCCGTCTATAGTTCCAACTTCTCTAGACTGACTTTTAAAACCGTTTGCAAATAAATCTTGCACAATAAATGCTAGTAAAGCAAATGCAATAATTCCTATCAATAGTGCCGAACGTTTTCTAATATTTGATAAAACTGCCATTGTAATATTTGTTAAATTTTATTTCAGTTTGCGAAAATACAATTATCTGTGAAATAATTACATTTTAAAACTATATTTTACATTAAAAAGTTATTTTTTTTTATTATCAGTCTAAAATTGTCATTTTAACCACATCTATTTTGGTATTTGAAGCTTCTTCAATTATAAAATGAAAATTATCTATGCTTATCTTATCGCCTATTTCTGGTATTTCTTTGGTATAATCTACTATAAAACCGCCTAATGTTCCGTAGGAGTCGCTTTCTGGAATTGAAAGTTTGTATTCCTCATTAAGGTAAGTCACATCCAATCGTGCTGAGAAAAGATAATTTTTATCGTCCAATTGTTTTTCTAGCAATTCTTCGTCGTTGTCGTGTTCATCTTCAATTTCTCCAAACAATTCCTCGATAATATCTTCTACAGTAACAATACCCGAAGTTCCTCCGTATTCATCTAAAACAACGGCAACACTTTTTCTTTTTTTGGTAAGAAGATTGAGTGTATCTTTAATAAATATTGTTTCAGGTACAAACTCTACAGGAATCATAATGGCTTTTATTGTTCTTGGCTTTTTAAACAATTCGATGGAATGCACGTATCCTATAATATCGTCTAACGAATTTTGATAAATTAGTATTTTAGAATAACCGGTTGATATAAAGAGCTGACGAAGATTGGCTACCGATTCATAAATATCTATCGCTACAAGTTCTGTACGCGGCGTCATAATGTCTCTAGCTTTTACTCCAGAAAATTCTAAAGCATTTTGAAAAATTTGAATTTCAGAATCCATGTTTTCATGATCTTCAACAGAGTTCATTTGTTCGTTGATATAAATACTAAGCTCAACTTTACTGAAAAATGAAGGAACACTATCGCCATCTGTTTTAAAAAACTTTTTAAGTATTACATCTGAAATCCAAATTACAAATGAGGAGAAAAAATAAAATATACGATAAAAAAAGTAGGCAGGAATTGCAAAAAATTTAAGCAAAGTGTTGGCATAAATTTGAAAAAAAACCTTTGGCAAAAATTCGGCAGTAATCAATACAACCAAAGTTGAAATTACAGTTTGCACAACGAGATTGGATAAATCTGAAAAATGAAAATTAAACGATTCAATCCAACTCATTATTAAATCTCCCATAAAGAATCCATAAATTACTATGCAAATATTGTTTCCAACAAGCATTGTTGCAATGAATTGTGAGGGTTTTTCGGTAAGTTTTGTAAGTATATTGGAAACAAAGTTGTCTTGCTTCTTTTCAATTTCAAGATATATTTTGTTGGAGGAAACGAAAGCAATCTCCATTCCAGCGAAGAACGCGCAAAGCAGTAAACATAAGATGATTACTCCTACTTCCATTATTGCTTGGGCTGGTTATTTTTTCTTTCTTCAAATCGCTTAGCAAAACGATTTCTAAAGAAGAATGTAAAAAAAGCTAATGCTGCAAAGAAAACACTCAACCATGGTTTTTCAGGACTATTCCAGTTGTAAATAGCATCTGCAGTCATGACTAATCCAATTACAAGATAAAGATATTTGGTAATATTAAGGTAATTCATAATTAATTTGAGCTTTCAACTTCACCAGAAATTTTTTGGGAGTTAATTATTTTAAAATCTTTACTAAAATCTACACCTTCTCCGAAGGAAATTCCTTTAGGATCTGTAAATTTATATCTTTTATCGGTATAAAACCATTCATTTTTTTGATCGAAATACAATTGATCAGTTTCAAACAATTGACCAGTCTCGTTAGAAATCTTAACGCTTCCTTGTAAATCTATCAAATCAGTGTTTTTGAAAGTTGCAGCATACTTTGATGTTACAAATGTTTTTTTACCTTTTTCATCAAATAATGTTACGTTTATTCCTACCGGGAATTCGGTAAATGGAAATTCTACAGTTGCATAATCGAGCATTTTCGGACTTATAAGTATCGACTTAATTCTTCCTGAATCAGTATATTTAAGATTTATAGAATCTGCTTCGCCGCTTGGAGAAAATTCGGCAAAATTAGATTTTTGAACTTCTCTAAAATTACTTTCGCACGACATGAAAAGCAACATTGAAATTCCTAAAAGAATAATAAAATAATATTTGGTACTGAATTGCATTAAAATAGTTTAAAGTTGCACTTTTTCATTAATCCAACAATTTAACTTCACTTCTTTCTTTTTTGTATTTTTATCTAATGCAGCTTTCTTTAAAAAATCTGCCGACATTTTCTCGGACAAACTTAATAATGACTTTTCAGCAATTGCCGCTTTAAGAACCGTATCTGAAGCTAATTTATAAATCGCTTTTTTCTCAATCTCATTCGTACCACACTTTGAAACACTTGTAGCATAAAGATTGGCTAAAAAAACGTAGTATTTTCCATTTTTCTCGTCATTTTGAATGCATACATTAATCATTTCTTTAGCCTTTGCTTTATCAGAATTAGCTAAAATTGTCGCAACTACGTAAGCATTTTTTGCTTTCTCAGTTGGATTTTTTGACATCGATACAGATAGATTGTAGTATTCAATTGCTTTATCTTGCTTGGAAGTATTTAAATAAAAATCCCCAAGATAATAGGCAGATTGTGCAGATGGATTTAGTTTATGCAATTGCAATCCAATTTTTTCAAATACAGCAACCGATTTACATTTTTCAGATAATGCTAAAGCTACTGATTCCAGCCAAGAAACGTTATCACTATTTTTTTCAAATCCTTTTTGAGCATATGAACTTAAGTTTTCACACGTTAAGACTCCTGAAAACAACGATTTAGAGGCCATTAATACGCGTTTGTATTCTGGAGCGGTCTCTGGAAATTTGGAAGCGTTATAATTGGCAAGTTCCGTTACCGAAATATACTTACCAATCAAATCATCATTAGTTATGGCCGACTTATCTTCTTTCGAAAGCTGAAAATAAGTTTTTAAATAAATGTATAAAAGCTGTGAGTTGGTAAAGGTCTCCCGCTGAAAGCTAAATGATTTATCTAATAAATCATAAATTTCTTGATCAGTGCCTATCTTATTATCATATAATGCTAAAGCTCTTCGTTGAAAATTTCCATTGGTGTTTTCTGGAAAGTTTTTATCATATGCATCTAATAATTTTATAAGTTCGGTTACTTTAAAATCTACTTTATCTGCATCACTACTTTCAATGTTATACTGTAATACCTGAGTTGCTAAAACATACATTTTTTCTGAATGTGCTGGACAAGCACTCAGAATTTCTGGCATCAATTCATATGCTTTAGCATAATCTCTATCTTGAACCATCTTTCCAAACTCTTCTTCTTTTTGGGCACACTTATCGTCTTGTGCGAATGTAACTAGTGTGAACAAAAAAGTCGCAAAATATAAAAAAGTATTTTTCATGATAGCTTTATTTTTTGATTAATCAATTTTTCTTCTTCTAAACCATTGGTCGTTAAAGGTTAATCCTACACTAAAGTTTAAAAAGTTTTCTTGAACAAGTCCGTAACTTGTTTTTCCTCTTTTACCAAGTTCAAATCCTAAATTGATATTTGAAAATGTTCCTCCTAATGGCAAACCTAGACCTAAAGTTATTGCTTGATCTTCTATGGACTGCGAATTGATCACTAAGCCTGTTTTTTCATATCGTAAACCTGCTCTGTATGTAACCTTATTGAAATAGTTATTAAACGACGCGTATTTTGGAATATAAAATCCACCAATTACATAACGACGGGTGTTTTCATAACGTACATTGTCAATATCATTAAAACGATTTCCTTGACTGCTTGTTCCTTGAAAAGTAATTTCAGATCCAACGCTCCATTTTTTAGCCTCACCAATAGCCGCGCTAAAAGCAAGCCTTGAAGGAATTTTAATGGTTGTATTCTCAACATCAATATCTTGATCTTCTAAAACTGCAAAACCTCCGTTTAATTGTAATTGTACAACAGCAATATTTCGTTGATTTGATAATTTTAAATTTGATTCAGGCGCATACGTGACAGCAGAATAAAATCGTAATTTTTTATTAACCTTTCCATTATATGCTAAGCCAGTATTAAAAGTAACACCTGTTACATCTGAGGTATTTCGTTCTCGAGAACCATTTTGAACTTCTGTTTTAAAGGTTATACTAGTAGTTTCAATAGTACCAAAGTTATATTGAACATCAGCTCCAAGACTAAAATTTTTATTAAGATTAAAACCAACTCCTACAAATGCTTTGTTGATTCCTCCAATTCCGTTAAAGCGTTTGGTATCTGGATTATCTCCTTGTGTGACACTTTGAATTTTATATCCTACAGAAGAATACGGCATTATTCCAAAACTTACTCCAGCTTTTCCAAGTGGCAAACCTACCGCAAGATAGTCAAATGTAGTTCTCTTAGTCTTGCTTTCATCGTTGACAGTCTTTAAAGTTGTATTACTATATGTTCCTCCAACCGCAAACGAAGTTAACTTTAAACTTGCTAAATGTGCAGGATTTTGTAAATTTAGGTGAATACTATCAGGAAAAACAGATAAACCTCCCATCGCACGATTTTCAACAGTACCTTTGAAACGAACATCTCCAATACCATAAAAAGAATAAGGAGAAGACGTACCTTCTTGAGCAACAGACATTAAAGAGAAAAGCAAACTTATGCTTAAAATAATTTTTTTAATCATTTTTGATTGTATTGAATAGTTTGATTCAAACTTTCGAGAAGAAAATTTGAATTGGCAAATATGGTATTTTTTAATCGTTTAGCCAAAAATTCTGCGTCTCCACCAGTTAAAATTATGATAAAGTTTTCATTGTCTTGGATATAGCTTGAAATAAATCCATCAATTTCAAACAGTATTCCATTTATAACACCAGAATGAATGGCATTGTTAGTTGAATTACCAACAGTAGAATTTGGAATTTCTTTCTGAAGTAACGGAAGATTAGCTGTGTAATTATTTAATGAATGATACCGAAGTGAAATTCCAGGCGAAATTGCACCTCCAAGGTAATTATCTTCTTCATCAATATAATCATAGGTAATGCAAGTGCCTGCATCGATAACTAATCGATTGTTTTTAGGAAATTTAAAAACAGCTCCAGCTGCAAGAACCATTCGGTCTATTCCTAAAGTATTGGGAGAAGCATACAAATTAGTAAACGGGAATTTAAAATTTCTATCAATAATTGTAACTTTTATGTCGCTATTTATGTTGGTAAATACTTCTTTTTCTAATTTTCCAACGTTGGAAACTGCTATTTGAGAAATTTTTTTAAAATTTTTTAAAATTTTTTTTATTTCGTTTTCACTATCAAATTGAGGAAATATGCACTTCTCAATAAGGATATCATCCTCAAATACAGCTGCTTTGACTTGTGTATTTCCAACATCAATAACTAGAATCATTTTTATCATTTTAGAATTACAAAGGTACAAATAGATTTTTTTTTAAAATTGTTTTGGATAAATTAAAAATCGTTCTATATTTGCACCCGCATTAGCACGGTACCTTAGCTCAGATGGTAGAGCAATGGACTGAAAATCCATGTGTCCCTGGTTCGATCCCTGGAGGTACCACAAAACCCGAATAGTAGTATTCGGGTTTTTTGTTTTTATACTCAAACAAAAAAAACGCATAACTCAAATCGTTATGCGTTTTTTTTATCAGTACTGTTTTTAGGATTTTGTTTCTTCGTATTCGGTTTCTTCTAATTCTTCAGTTTTTCTACCTAAAGCAACTTTTGGCTTGTCCTGCGTTCCAGTAATTTTTAATGGAATTCCAATGATGCCTAACGGCGGTAATCCTAGACGCATTTTAAAATTTAATCTTCCATCAAAACTTGTTGTCCCTTCAATTCTTGGTCGGAATCCTGCAACTTTAAACTTAAATCGCTCTACAGTGATTATATTGTTCTTTATTGTCGTTTTGATATCTACTTTTGACAAATCGGGATTTTTTATTCCATCTTTGCCAGTTTTTTTACTCACAGCGCCAAACATTTTGAATCCTTTCATCTTTACATTTTTTACACTAAGAAGTCCACCACCTTTAAGTGACGGATATATTGGTAACATTTCATCGTTTAGTCTTCCTGCCACTTTGTAATCTAATGAAATTATTCCTTCAGCATTTGCTGCAGCAGTGGCCATTTCTCTAAACATTTTAACTTCATTATAGGCTCTTTTAACATCAAATTCATTTGCTTTGACTTTAAAATCGAAAAAAGCTCTATTTGAAGTTTCATTAGCGTAAACAACATCCATTTTCACATTACAACCCACAACATCAAATGCACCATTTTTAAGACTCAATCGACCTTTGTTTAGGGCTAAATTTCCTTTCAAATTTTGCAATTTCAATTCGTCAAAATCTACTTTACTGGCAGTACAAGTAAAATTCAAATCAAAATTAGGAGGAACAACAATAACACCTTTTGAAGTATCTGTTTTATCTTGACTAGCAGCGGGAGTTGATTTTGGCATAAATTCGTCAACCATAATGTAGTTTGCTTTAAGGTTGAAAGATCCTTTTAAAACTGCATTATCTACTAGAACAAAATCGATAACATTTTGTAGATAACCGTTCATTGTTATGTCAGATTTACCATAAGAAGAAATGAAGTTGTTGAAATTCATCTTATCTTGATTAAAAACAAACGCTCCTTCTTTAATTACAAACGGTTTCGGAAGGTATTGCGAACGTGTTTTTATGTTACGCAAAATCAAGGTTCCCTTGTTGTTTAATTTTTTATAATTACCATTTACGGCATCAGCTTGCGTACCTTGAAAAGAAACATCTGCCTTGACATATCCTTTTAAATCGAGACCTTTTTGAGAAAAAACTTTATAAATCTTTGCAAGATCAAGCTCGCCTTTGGCTTTGATATCGTATTTGATATTTTCTAAATTTTCGAGTTTAGCGTTTACAAAAATTGGATTCCCTTCAAAATCAAATGATGCTGGCGTTAAGGCAATTTTTAAATCTTGTAATGTTCCCAATTTATCAGAAATTGATCCTATAAAATTTATATTTTTAATAGGATTCGGATAATAATCTGTTTTTATAAATCCGTTTTTAAATTCTACTATTCCATTAGTTACTGGAACCAAATGCTTCACTTTATCATAAACACCATTCGAGATTATATCAACTTTTAAAACACCTCGTAGCTCCATGTTATTCAAACCTAAAGCCTGGTCTAGACTTGCCAAATCTATTTTAGACTTGATGTTTGCATTTATTTTGGGAGTTGAAAGTCCTTCTGATTTCAGTATCGCTTTTACATAATCTTTTCCTACATTAAAATAAATGGAATCAATATTTACTTGAAGTTTTTCAGTATCTAGAGAAGGTAATTTTGTATCAAAATTCATAAAAATATTGGTGGCCGGAATTGGCGTTTCTTTATGATTGATTTCACCTTCGCGAATTTTCATATTAAAAGCCAAATCGGGTTTCTCATTTGTAGCGGCACTGTATTTTCCTTTTAAGGTAAGTAGTAAATCAGTATTCCCTTTCACTTTGGTTTTCTCAAGCCAAGTCACATATTGTGGTGGCAAAGCAGTGAAAAAATCATTCAGTTTACTGTTGGTCGATTCTACTTTAAAATCTAAATCGTAACCACTTTTAAGAAAATCTAACTTGCCAATAAAATCTATGGGTAACTTATTGATTTTCAAATTATTTTCTTGAAAAATAAATGAAAGTGAATTGGTATTTATTTTTGTTATTAAATCGGCATTAACTTTTTTATTTTTTAAATACTGTTGATTTGAAAATGTAAAATTGAAATCTTCAATTACGGCTTCCGTTGTTAAATCAAATATTGATTGGTCTAAATCACCTTTACCAAGATAATTAAATCCTTTAGCATCAATTAGAATTTCGGCACTTTTATCATTGTACAACAGATGCGTATTTTCAATTGCTATTTTATCTAGTTTTAAAGATGTTGCAGATGTTGTGTCTTTGGGCTTGGTTGATGGTTTTGAAACATACACATTATAATTGGCTTCACCTTTTTCATTTACCATAACGTTTATAAAAGCATCTGAAACAAAGATTTTATCAATGGTGATTTTTTTGCTAAACACTAAACTTTTAAGATTAATTCCAAAAGCAATTTCGTTGGCAACTACAAGTGTATCTTTTTGAAATGGTGCTGAACCTTTAAGAGAAAACTGAGTTAACGATAATGTTAATGAAGGAAAATGGTTGAAAAAAGAAAGTTTGGCTTCTTTAAAATCAAGATCGCCAGCTAACTTTTCATTGGCAAATACCTTTACTTCTTGCTCTATTTTTCCTGGAAAAAGTATAGGTAATAAAAATAATAGTAGAAGAAATACTAGAACAATAATACCCGATATTTTCAAAAATTTGAATAAAAGTGACTTCATTTATAAAAAATTATTTTCTATGCAAAGCTAAAATAATCTTTAAGATATAAAATTAAAATGAAGTTATATAATAATTTTAAATCCTTAATTCTGAAATTTATATGATGTAATTTAATGAAATAGTATGGGTATTGTTACTAAAATTGGAAAATGGTTTTTTAGTTTTGTTCTGCTGATTTTATCGGCAAATATTATCCTGAACGTTTGGGTTGGAATTAAATTCAAGAATTTATTAGAAACTAATTTAATTCCGCAACATTCCATCAGTTATCACAATTTATCTATTTCACTATTTGATAGCAGTTATTTTATCAATGAAATTTCTATTGATTATAACAATGGAAACGACAAAACAGTTTCACAAATTTTTGGGAAAATCAACGCTTTAGAAATTTCTCAAATTAAATTTTGGAAACTACTATTTACCAAGAATATTGATGCAAACAATGTTATTCTTCATTCACCAACTATTACATTTTACAAAACCGATTCGGAATCCAATAATAGAAATAAGAAAAATCGATTTAACAAAAATCTGACAATACAGACTTTTTCTGTAAAAAATGCATTTGTAAAAACTATTGATTTAAAATCAAAAAAAGTACTTTTAGAAGTAATTAACACCGATTTAAAAATAGAAAACATCAACGTTACAAATGAAACTATACAAGCCAAAATACCGTTTTTATTTGATCAATACACAGCAAGTTGTGATAGCATAGCCTACCATCGGGATGAATTTTACGATTTTAGAAGCAGCAAAATTACCTTAACTAGCAATACTTTTAATGCAAAAGATGTTAAAATGACTCCTCTTTACAGCAGAAAAGGTTTTGTAAAGAGAATCCCTTTAGAACGAGATTTATATACTGTTGTATGTCCAGAAATCGAAATTAAAAATATGAATTGGGGTTTTAGAGATTCGGTATTTTTCTTTGCTGCAAAGAATGTAGTTCTAGACAAAGTTTCGGCCAATATTTATAGAAGTAAAATGCCAAACGATAATCTATTAAAGAAAAATCTATACAATAAAATGCTTCGAGATTTAAAGTTTAATCTAGATATTGACACATTAAAAATTAGGAATTCTACATTAGAATATGAAGAAGAAATTTCTTTTGAAAAAGGAGCGGGACTATTAACTTTCGAGAATTTTAATTTAACAGCCTCCAATATTGAAAGTGGCTTGGGTAAAACTAACACCGATGATATGAATATCAAAGTTAACTGCAATTTTATGAAAACATCGCCTTTAGCAATAGATTGGAAGTTAAATGTTATGGATAAAACAGATGGATTTAGAGTACATGGAAGCATTTTAAACTTTGATCTTGAAAAGATAAATCCGTTTAGTCTTCCCTATATAAATGTAAAAGTTGATGGAGTATTTGACAAAGTTCTTTTTGATTTCACAGGCAATGATAGTTCTAGTTTTGGAAAATTCGCAATGGAATATGATGATTTTAAAGTTACGGTTTTAAAAAATGAAAAGAGAAATCGAAAGAAGAATAAATTTTTAACTGCTGTTGGAAATTTGTTTGTAAAAAAAGATTCGAAAGAAAAAATAAAAAATGTAACTGTAAAATTAGATCGAAATCAGGAGAAATCGTTTTATAATTTTTTGTGGATAAATATTGCAGAAGGATTAAAAAAAATATTAATTTAAAGAAAAAGACCTTTCAAATTGAAAGGTCTTTAAGGGTAATCTTATAAATAACTAACAACAAATTATTGCCTCACTAGTTTAAGTGTCTTTTCTTGATTAGCACCATTCATTACTCTAACTAAATAAACACCTTTATTTAAATCTGAAATAGAAAATTCATAGTTTTCTAGTTGATTGGTAAAAGTTTTTACTAACTGACCTGTTATTGAATAAATTTCAAGCTGACTTACATCGGTATTTAATGTAAAATAATCAGCAGCTGGATTAGGCGATAATGTTACAAAGCTTAATCTATCAAAATCAGTATTAGAAAGCGCTGCAGGAAGGTTACCATATATTCTAAAACCACCTGCTTCAATAGGAATTTGAGTAGCTGTATTGGTGACATTAATAGTAGTATTGTCCATTAAATTATACCACGTTCCAGTATATGGAAAATCTGGGGTAATATTTTGAGCACCTACAGAATAATTAGCCAATATGACCACGTTTTTCAACTGCGTTGCAGGCAATGTATTATCAAATACATAAATTCTCTGACGAATATTGTTTCCGTTTGGACTGATAGCATAACTTCCGTTAAATACAGGGTTGTTTAATTTCAACTCAATCATTTTAGCCCAATCGTTGTAAATTTTAGACCTTTGTGTTACACCTAACCAGTTATTAACCCATTGAGGTTGTGGTTTAGTGTCTAGTTTACAATCTCCTGGAGTTGGATCGCTTTCGCTATTCACACTACCATTATTGCAGGTGTAAATAGAATTATTCATTCCTAATTCTGCAAAATGCCAAATCATTTTTGGACCAGGAATAAGAATACTTGTGGCTCCGATAGTTGACATTCTAAATAGTGCGTTATTAAGATTTCCAAAAACAGGACTTGTACCGCTTCCGCTTCCAAAAGTTAATGCGGTATACATTAATCTATCTTTATCGTGACTTTCTGGATAACCAATTAATCTTTTTCCTTGAAATCCTCTACTTTCATGACCCATTCTAGTAAGAATTCCATCGGTTGGATAACCACCCATTAATTGTGAATATTGGTAGGTCATTTCACCCCACATCATGATGCCTTTTCCTTCTGATAATCGGTAATTAGCCCATTGTTGTTCTTCATTATCCGAACCTAGGTGTTCAAATATTGCATAGTGACTTGGGTCTAAACTCCAAGAATAATCAGCATAACCTTTAAGAACTTGAACTCGATCCGCTTGATAAGCATTAGTACATGTGTCATCTCCACCTGAACAATTCTGAGTGAATCCTTTAGTCAAATCCCATCTAAAACCATCAATTTTAAACTCTTCGATCCATTGCTTTATGACTCTTTTAGTAAAATTTTGAGTTCGTGCTTGTTGGTGATTAAAATCGTTACCAACGCTATAACTATGTTTTGCAAATTCATTAAAGTAAGGATTATCCGAAGCTGGTTCTCCCCAACCATCACCATCAGGATCTTTCATCCACATTCTTACCATTGGATTTCTTCCGAAAGCATGATTTAGAGCTATATCTAAAATTACTGCGATACCGTTTTGGTGACATAAATCTATAAATTCTTTAAATTTATTAGCAGTACCGTAATATTTATCTAAAGCCATATGAAATGAAGTATTATATCCCCAAGATTCATTTCCTTCATATTCCATAACTGGCATAAGTTGAATGGCATTGATTTTAAGATTTTTGAAATAATCAATTTTATTTATTAAATCTTGAAAATTTCTATTGGCATCAAAATCTCTTACCAAAACTTCGTACACTACCAATTTATCTTTACTTGGTTTCACAAAATTTGTAGTCGCAGTACTCCAATTGTATGGTGCTTCACCTGTTTTTAAAACCGTAACTTCTCTTTCTTGACCAACAGGATACGTTGGCAAATTAGGATAACTTGTTGCTGAGATAAATGGATCATCAAATGGCGAAAGAACAAGTGTTGAAAATGGATCGGCCGTTTTAACTAAAACTGGAGAATTTGCAGCTGGTGTTTGATCGACAACCCAATATTGATAAGTATAATTTTGCCCAGATGTTAAACCTGTAAGTTCCAACCAAAACTTAGTAGAAGAAGCATCTTTCTTCATTGCAAAAGTTCCGTTTGGCTGCCAGTTATTAAAACTTCCTGCAACGTAAACAAAATCTTTTCCTGGTGCGTCCAAAACTAATGTTGCTTTTGTTGGATCATTTGGATTATAGTTAATTCCATCTTGTAAACCAGCTGGAATTGCCTGAGTTGTTGTTCCTGGATTTACAATAACAGAAAATTTTCTTGAAATTGTAGAAGTTGCTTGGGTAACTTGCAACTCGTAAGTTTGATTAGTTGTAATATTCGTATGATTGAACGAATAATTTTGAGTTGATGGATTTGTATTAATTGATGTACCATTCGCCAACAAATTGAAAGACGAATTTCCGCCAGTTGCAGTTGCTGCAATATTAAGATTTCCACCAGAATTTATAATCGTGGTACTATTATTTGCAGGAGAATTCAAGGTTACTTGAAATGTACCAACATTAAAAATAAAATCTGCGCAATTAGGAACTAATTTTAAAGTTTGTGTTCCTGCTGCGTTTCTAAAAACCATTCCAAGTTTGGTAGCATTAGCTTGTTGGGTAGCGTTTAAATTATAATAAACACTAGGTGTGATAGTTTTACTCCAAGTACCGTTGCCATTGTTAGTCATTAGACCAACACTGTCATCCATTGCCCAATTTCCTACGACAGAATATCCAAAAGCATTGTTGTCATCACCAATTCCTGAGTGCATGTATACCTTCACAGGATTATTTCCCATCGAATTACAAGCATTGGTAGGAAAAGAAACTGTGATTGTAATTTGATCATTTACATTAAAAACTGCTGGCGATATTGTAACTTGAGAGAAACCCAAGTTTATAAAAAGTAACAGTAGTAAATGTGATAAATATTTTTTCTTCATAGCATAAAATTTAAAAAAGGGCTTTCATGACGAAAGCCCTTTGTTGCAATATAATATTATTGTAATGTAGCAGTCCAAGTGTAATTTCTAGGATTACTTAAATCCAATTCAATTTTATAAGTTCCAGCAGCAGAAACCTCTAAATCTGGTCCACCAAAATCCATACTTGAGTCAGCATCAGCAGAGTCAGCACCAAGATTTAAATCCCAAGCATCATTCGCTCTAAATTTAAATTTGTTACCTCCAGCAGTCATTGCTAAAGTAATTTCCCACTTTTTAGAAGTTGGATTGTAAGTCATGTTCTGATCTTGTACTCCATTGTCTGGCCATCCAAGTGGAGTTGCAGAACCTGTAATTGCCCACTGTGTTGGTTGTAAGCTGTAAGTTAATGCAGTAGTATTGGCTTTTACATAATAGTAGTTTGCTCCTGTTCCAGTTATATCTGAACCGTTAGCTGCAAGAGTTCCTGAGAAACTTCCATCATCACCAAACTTGTTATCAAAGCTTGTGTTTGTCGGCAAGAATAAGAAAGCATAGCTTGGCTCATTAATGTAAACAAATCCTTCATAAGCTGTAGAAGTGAAAGATGCTGCTGCAATAGGCACACCATTAGCTGGCGTCCAGTTACTACCATATCCACTGTTAGCTAAGAAATTTCCTGTTACATAAAGTTTAGGTAAATCTGTAGAATACGGAGTTACTAAATAGTTGATAGTGTTAGACAATTTTACATCTGTTGCAGGAGAACCAATTGAAGCAGAAATTCTAATATCCATTGATCCTTGTTGAAAAGGTGTTAATCCAATAGCTAAAGCAGCTGTATTTAATGCTTCAGAATTAACTGTTGCAAAAGTAGTTGTAGAAGTAGTTAATACTAATGGAGTATCAAAATTGTCTCCAGACTTATCAATTTCTACCGAATAGTTAATCACTGTTGGTGTTGTACCATAATCAGCTTTAGCCCACGTTAAAGACAATCCTGGATTAGTAGTAGTTAAAGGATCTAAAACTACCTCATCGCCTGTTGTTGGTGATAATATTTCATACTCACCTTGTGCCGATGCAATTAATAAATTTTGTTCATCCTCGCACGAAATTAACATCATACTTATAGCAGATAATGTTAATACTGATTTTAAAATTTTTTTCATTTTTAATTTTTTTAATATTAGTAACCTGTATTTTGAGTAAGATTTGGATTAGATTGTAAAGCTGCTTGTGGTATTGGAAACACATTTAAATTACTTGAAAACGGAACTCCATTTACAGCATTTCCTTTCCATGCCCAATTGTAAGCACCACCAGAAAACTTGTTGAAACGAATTAAATCTTGTCTTCTATGACCTTCCCAATGTAATTCTCTTGATCTTTCATCGATAATAAAATCTAAGTTTGCACTAGAAATATTTCCAACTGTAGAACCATTGTTAGCTCTTTGACGCAAAGCATTAAGATAACCTAAAGAAGTAGCATCAGCATTCGCATTGTCTCTTCTCATTTGTGCTTCAGCATACATTAAATAAACATCAGCAAGTCTAAACAAAGGATAATCTGTTTCTACAAATGTTGTACTCACTCCTGCTGCACCAGTTGAACTGATATTTGAGAATTTAGCCAATAAAAATCCTTGATCTCTATCTAGAACATCATTAATTTCTACGCTTCTTGATCCAGAAAGAATTGTTTTTCTAGTATCAGAGTTAAACTGAGTACCGTCAAATTTTTGTACAAATTGTTTTCTTAAACGCAATGCACCACCAAAACCTCCAACACCAAATTGAGCACCATTAGCCTCAATCGAACCAACCTGTCCATTGATGATTACAGTAGTAGCACCAAAGTTTTGAGTCGTTTCACCACTAGATTGGATTCCGAAAATTAATTCATTAGAAGTGTCATTATCTGCTTTAAAATTATTTAGATAATTACTGTTTAAAGTATAACCACTTGCTATAATTTCCTGACACTTAGTCAAACATTCTTGGTATTTGCTTGTATTAATATAAACTTCAGCATTCAAATAAATTTTAGCCAAAATCATATTTGCAAAAGTTTGATCTAATCTACCATACTCATTAGATCTTGGTGCTTTTAAAGATGGCAAAACATCAGTTAATTCTGATTCTATATATTCAAACAATTGTTGTCTGTTATATTGTGGTCCTGTTACTCCGATTGGATCATTTTCAGTCACAAAAGAAGCTTTACCAAATAAATCCATCAAATGATAATAAGCTAATGCTCTTAAAGTACGAGCTTCAGCACGATACGTTTGAATATCGGCAATTAGTTGTGCATCATTTACACCTCTCGAAGCTAATTTTTCATCACTAGTTTGACGTAAATATTCATTAACCAATGCTACTTGAAACATAGCACGACTAAACATTCCACGAATAATTGGATTAGATGCAGTCCAAATATTTTTTTGAATTTCTCTTACTCCTGGATCATTTTCGTAACTCCAAACCACTTCGTCTGTAGTTAAGTTTTGCATGTACCACAATACACGTGTGTACTGACTTGTTCCAGCATCAATTCCTCCTAAATTAGAAGAACCTGCTCCGCCTGTTCCAGTTATAGATAAATTTCCATAAACACCACCTAATGCTTGCTTATAAGCTCCTGGCTGAGCATAAAACTGCTCTACAGTTTGCTGTGTTAAACCTTGTGGTTTTACTTCTAAATCACTCTCACAAGATGTAATCAATACTGATATACTTAGTAGAGCAATTAATTTAAGTTTAATATTTTTCATTTTCATTTTTTTAGAATTTAACATTTGCTCCAAATAATATTTGTCTTTGTCTTGGATAAATTGTAGCATCTATACCACCTGTCAATTCTGGATCCAAACCAGAGTATTTAGTGATTACAAACGGATTTTGTACACCGCCAAACAATCTTAATGAAGCTTTACCTTCTAGCCATTTTGGAAAGGTATATCCTAAAGTTGCAAAATCCATTCTTAAAAAAGAAGCATTTTCTACGTAGATATCAGACAAGATTTGCTCACCTGTTTGAACTTGGAAATTCGTTTCCAATACATTAGTTGATAAATTTTGATTTTGTCCATTCACTGATTGAGAAATGTATGATGTAGTAGATTTAAAAGTGTTTAAAACTCTATTACCAACACTAGCTCTTAAGTTAAAAGTTAAATCAAAGTTTCTGTACTTAATATTAGATGTAAATCCTAATACCACATCTGGATCAGCATTATAATAAATATAGCGATCATCACCTGTAATGATACCATCTCCATTCAAATCGGCAAATGCTCCTTCTATTGGTTGACCAGCGGTGTCATAAAGTTGTTTGTACACAAAAAACGAACCTGGCGTGAATCCTTCTTGTAAAATTTGAGATGTTCCTCCAGTTCCTGCTCCAGAAAAACCAGTAAATATTGGTAATCCAGCCGCAATTTTATCAATTCTTCTTTCGTACTTAGATGCATTTATGTTTACATCCCATTGGAATTTGTCTGATTTAAACAATGCAAAATCAACACCCAATTCGATACCTTTGATACTTAAATCTCCAACATTCTGTGGTCCTTCGTTAGAAAAATTTGAACCATCAGCAAATGGCGCATTTGATTGAAATAAATCAGAAGATTTTTTGTAATACACATCTAATGTACCTGTAACTCTATTTTTAGCAATACCAAAATCTAAACCAGCGTTGTAAGTTGCAGTTTCTTCCCATTTCAAATCTGGGTTGTAAGCTGATGGCTGTGCAATTGGAATTGAAGCACCTCCAAATGTATATTGTGAGTTTGGATTACCAATATTGTACTGAGGTAGGTAAAACAATCCTGCTCCAATATCTTGCTGTCCTGTCACACCATATCCTAAACGCAATTTCAAATCAGAAATAATTTTAGAATCTTTGAAAAGATCTTCTTTTATTTTCCATGCGAAAGAAGCAGCAGGGAAATTTCCAAATCGATTATTTTCACCAAATCTAGACGTTCCGTCTCTTCTGTAAGCTAATGTTAAAAGATATTTATCATTATAACTAAAATTAGCTCTTGCAAAATAACCTAAAAGTACTATATCATCAGCGATGAATGGTCTTTGAACTGCTGCTGGGTTAGCTGCTTCAAAACCTTCTAAACCACTATTTTCAAATTTTTGATAAGAATATCCAGCAGTTGCATCAAAATCTAAATTTCCAAATTTCTTTTTGTACACAAGGTATCCGTCTAATAATGAGTTCGTCGCTACGTTTTCGGCATAAAATCTACTTCCTAAAGAAATGTTATTATTACCAAAACCTGAACGAGCTGTAGTTGGTCTAAATGTTCTTGTATTACCCGAGTTTCTATCATATCCTAAGTTGATAACAGCACGTAAATCTGGAAAAAAGTGAAATTTATAATCTACTTCAAAATTTCCGAATAATCTATTACTTTCTCCCAAGTTGCGTGTTTGTAATAATTGTGCTACTGGGTTACCTATTGCAGGAACTAAATAAGGATTTCCTGGCAAATTAGGATTGTAATATTCAAAAAATCCATCATAAGGAGAACTTGCATCATAAATAGGTTGCGTTGGATCAAAACGAATTGCAGAACCTTCTACTCCATCAGCAAATCTATTTTTTTGATTAGAATAATTTGCAGCAACGTTTATTTTTAAATGATTATTCAACATTGAAGGAGATAAATTTAATGAAAAAGTATTTCTATCAAATTTATTAGTTAAACGTAATCCTTCTTGGTACGTATTACCAAATGATACTCTAGCTGGAAGCACATCAAAAAGACTTCCTCGTAAAGAGATGTTATTATCAACAAAATCAGTTCTTCTGTAAATAGCATCTTGCCAATCAGTATTTGCATTTCCTAATTGTGCTATTTGTGCAGGAGTTCCTGTTTCATTTATAAAAGAACGGTATTCTTGAGCAGAAAATACATCAATTTTATTAAATGCTTTTCCACTACCGTATTGGAAATTATAATCAACAGCTAATTTTTTAGAACCCTTTTTAGTCGTAATAATAATTACACCATTAGATGCTCTAGAACCATAAATAGCGGTTGCAGAGGCATCTTTTAATATTGTAAAGGTTGCAATATCATTAGGGTTGATTGAAGATAAAATAGATGTAGAACCATTTACACCTGTATTACTTAAAGGCAAACCATCAATTACAATTAATGGATCGTTACTTGCACTTAACGATGAACCTCCACGAATTCTGATTTCTGAACCAGATCCAGGTGCTCCACTCGTATTAATTGTAACTCCAGCAATTTTACCGCTTAACAAGTTTTCAGCCGTTACAACAGATCCTTTGTTAAAATCTTCAGCAGACAAGGTAGTAACTGCACCTGTCGCATCTTTTTTCTTAACAGTACCGTAACCAACTTGAACCACAACTTCTTGAAGCTGATTTGCTTCTTCTACTAATTGAATAGTAATACTTTTTTGATTTGAAAAATTCAAAACATTGTCGGAATAGCCAATAAAACTAAACACAACTTTGTCTCCTGAATTTAATTTTGATAACTGAAATTTACCGTCGAAATCGGTAGATGTACCATTTTGGGTACCTTGAACTATTACATTTACTCCCGGCAGCGGTTGATTCGTTTTTGAATCTAAAACAACTCCAGACAATGTGCTTTGTGCCAACACATTTAAAGGCAATAAAAGTAATAAAAATAACAACTTTTTATAAATTGTTTTCATACATTTTGTTTAGGTTAGAATTTAGTTTTTTGCGTATACTTTTAACTTCGAATGTTAAATTTATGTAAAAAAACTACATAAAAAAATTCACGTCTCCGAAACACCAACCGAAAACGTTTTCGTGTTGAAAACTTTCTCAAAAACATCTATTTTTAGTACTAAAATTGTGATTACTAAAAATATAATATATCTTTATTAAATTATTATTAATAGGCCATTTTTATCATGAGAAGAAAAGTAACTTTAAAGCAAATTGCAAAGGAATTAGATGTGTCGATTTCAACCGTTTCAAAGTCATTGAGAAACAGTTTAGAAATCAGCGAAGATACGCGTCAAAAAGTGCAAGCTTTTGCTAAATTATACAACTATAAGCCTAATAATATTGCACTTAGCTTAAAAAACAGAAAGTCTAAAACAATTTGCATCATCATTCCAGAAATTATTCATCACTTTTTCGCCACAGTAATTAGTGGTGTTGAACATATTGCCAATGCCAATGGTTATAACGTAATAGTTTGCTTATCCGATGAATCGTTTGACAAAGAGGTAATTAACATGGAAATGCTTGCCAACGGAAGTATCGATGGTTTCATCATGTCATTATCAAAAGAAACCCAACAAAAACGAGACTTTCATCATATAACGGAAGTAATCAATCAAGGAATGCCTGTTGTTATGTTCGATCGTGTTACCAATGATATCCTCTGTGACAAAGTTATAATCGATGATAATCTAGCAGCATTCAATGCAACTCAATATCTAATAGATAAAGGATTTTCTAAAATAGGATTAATCTCAACTGTAGATTATGTGAGTGTAGGCAAATTACGAACTGAAGGTTATACTAAAGCGCTTAAAACGAACGACATCACACTCGATGAAAAGTTGATTCTCAAAATTGAAGATACTGATAATTTTGAAACTCAAGTTGAAGCATTGATATCTGAAAATGATTTAGATGCCATTTTTGCTGTAAATGAAATATTCGCAGTAACTGCAATTAAAGTAGCGACAAGATTAGGAAAAAACATTCCAAACGACATATCAATAATTGGTTTTACTGACGGAATTATCTCTAAATATTCCTCACCATCAATTACCACAGTAAGTCAAAATGGTATAAAAATGGGAGAAAAAGCAGCTAAAATGCTCATTGAAAAACTAGAAATTGACGAAGATGATGATTACGAAGAACAGTACAAAACCGAAGTTATAGAAACCGATTTGGTAGAACGAGAATCTACAATTTAATAAGAAGTATTTATCAACAAATAACGTTTTCGTAAGTAATGATTTTCAAATAATTGTATAGTTTATTTTGCATTTAAAAAACTTTTTTATCTTTACCACCTATATCAAAGCTTATACTTTTTACTTCGAAAACAAAAAATAAGTTTTGATAAGCACAACGCTTATCGTTTTATAAATCATTAAATTACGATAATGGAAAAGCGGAAGTTAAGTTTCTGGCAAATTTGGAACATGAGTTTTGGATTTCTAGGAATACAATTCGGATTTGCTCTTCAAGGCGGATTCATGTCTAGAATATTTCAAACTCTTGGCGCTGAAGTTGATGATATTCCAGGTTTATGGATTGCAGCACCTTTAACAGGACTAGTAGTTCAGCCAATAATTGGATATCTGTCCGACAACACTTGGAGTCCAAAATACGGAAGAAGAAAACCCTATTTTTTAATCGGAGCCATTTTAGCATCTGTAACCTTATTTTTTATGCCGCATTCACCAGTTTTATGGGTTGCAGCAGGATTATTATGGATTCTAGATTCTTCTATCAACATTAGCATGGAGCCTTTTCGTGCGTTGGTTGCCGATAAATTGCCAGAATCGCAACGCTCTAACGGATTTGTAATTCAAACTTTAATCATTGGTATTGGTACTTGGGTGGCTAGTAATCTTCCTTGGCTAGTGAACAAACTTGGTGTATCCAACGAAGCTGATGCTGGAGTAATTCCGCCATCTGTTGTAGTTGCTTTTTCAATTGGAGCATTTGTTTTCATTACTAGCATTATCTATACCTTACTTACCACAACCGAAGATCCACCGGAAGATTTAGAGCTATTCAAAGCTGAAAAAAAAGAATCTCGATTTATTCCAGATTTAATTACCAGTTTAAAAGAAATGCCTGCAACGATGAAAAAATTGGGATTAATTCAATTTTTTAGTTGGTTTGCCTTTTTCACCATGTGGAGTTTATCAACGCCTGCATTAACTGAACACGTTTTTAATTCGCCAAAACCTGATGTTAAAGAATATGCACAATTAGACGCAGAAGGAAAAGAGTTGAAAGACGAAAACAAGAAAGTTATTTATTTAAACGAAGCCAAAGAACAAGAATACAAGTCTAAAGACAAAGTATACAATGATGCTGCCGATTTAGTAGGTTCTGCTACAGGAATTTATGGGTTATCATCAATGGCATTTGCATTGTTATTGTCGTTCTATACGATGAAAAACAAAATTAACAGAAAATACATTCACATGACTTCATTAATCCTAGGCGGATTAGGATTTTTATTCATGTTTTTCGCAACACCATCAACGTTATTCGTTTCATTTATTTTGATTGGTATTTCTTGGGGAAGCATTCTTTCGATGCCTTACGCCATGTTATCCAGTTCTGTAAATCCCAACAAAATGGGTATGATGATGGGACTGTTCAACATGTTTATTGTAATTCCACAAATTATTGCAGCACTTGGTGGAATCAATTTTTTATACAAACTGATTGGTGACGCACATATCAATGCTATGATTTTAGCAGGAATAGCATTATTAATCGCAGGTTTTTGTAATTTTTCTATTCGAGATAAAAATGCAATTTCAGGTTAAAAAGAACTAAAATGACAAACAAAAAAGCATTCATATTCGACCTTGACGGCGTAATTGTTGACACAGCAAAATATCATTTTTTGGCGTGGCAAAAATTGGCTCAAGAACTCGGCATCGAATTTACACCAGAACACAACGAAGAGTTAAAAGGAGTTTCAAGAGTTCGATCGCTTGATATCATCCTAGAGTTAGGAAATGTTACCGCTTCGCAAGAAGATAAGAACAAATGGCTTTTCCAAAAAAACGAAGATTATCTATCTTATTTGGTAGATATCGATGAAAGTGAAATTTTACCAGGAGTACTTCCGGTGTTACACTATTTAAAAGATAACAATCAGTTAATTGCTTTAGGTTCTGCAAGTAAAAATGCTCGACCTATTCTTGAAAAAACGGGAATAATTTCAATGTTTGATGCTATTGTTGACGGAAATGATGTTTCTAACGCCAAACCTGATCCAGAAGTTTTCCTGAGAGCAGCACAATTATTGAACGCCAAAAACGAAGACTCCATAGTTTTTGAAGACTCTGTTGCTGGTGTGCAAGCCGCAAATATTGCCAACATGACAAGCGTCGGAATTGGCGATGAAAAAATATTAAACGAAGCGAAATACAATTTTAAAGATTTTACATTTATTGATGTTTCTTTCATTGAAGCATTAATAAATTAAAGAATAGAAAATAGAGAATAGAAATCACAAGAGTTTAAAGAACTTAGAATACTCTTTTAAACTTTTAACCTTCTAACCTTTTAAACTTATAATAAAATGAACCAAGATTATATACAACCAGACAATTGGTCCATCATTGAAGAAGGATTTGATGCAGAAAGAGTAAAGTCGTCTGAAAGTTTGTTCAGTATCGGAAACGGTGCGATGGGACAACGAGCGAATTTTGAAGAAAAATACTCCGGTGAAACTTTTCAAGGAAGTTACATCGCAGGAATCTATTATCCAGACAAAACCAAAGTGGGCTGGTGGAAAAACGGTTACCCAAAATATTTTGCCAAAGTTTTAAATGCACCCAATTGGATTGGAATTGACATTGAAATTAATGGAGAACAATTCGATTTAAATTCATGTATCGAAGTTAAAAATTTCCGTCGTGAATTGAATATGAAAAAAGGCGTTTACACACGTTCTTTTGAAGCCACTTTGCAAAATGGAACTGAAATCGCTGTAAATGTTAACCGATTTCTTTCTTTAGATTTGGACGAAGTTGGCGTGATCAATTACGAAATTACTCCGTTAAATAAAGACGCAAAAATCATCTATAAACCCTACATCGATGCTGGAGTTACCAACGAAGATGCCAACTGGGAAGAAAAGTTTTGGGAACCATTAGACGTAAATCACAATAATAATGAAGCATTTGTAACGGCAAGAACATTCAAAACTCATTTTATTGCAACAACTTTTATGCAAAACAGCATTTTGTTGAACGATGAAAGTTTGAATCTTTCTCCATCAAATGTTGCCGCTGATAAAGAAAAAGTGCAATTCACTTATGAAGTTGCTGTTGCAAAAGGCGAAAAATCTTCAATTCAAAAATTGGCAGGTTATACGGTTTCATTAAATCATGAAAACACACAGTCTGGTGCTGAAAATGCTATAAAAGCAGCTTTAGCAAAAGGATACAATCAACTTTTACAGGATCAAATTGCTGCTTGGGCAAAAATTTGGGAAATGAGCGACATCACAATCGATGGTGATGTAAAAGCACAGCAAGGAATTCGTTTCAATATTTTTCAGTTAAATCAAACTTATTTAGGAAAAGATTCGCGATTGAATATTGGTCCAAAAGGATTTACTGGAGAAAAATATGGCGGATCAACTTATTGGGATACTGAAGCCTATTGCATTCCGTTTTACATGGCGACTAAAGACCAGCAAGTTGCACGTAATTTATTGACGTACAGATACAATCAACTAGATAAAGCGATAGAAAATGCTAAAGATAATTTAGGGTTTACCAATGGCGCTGCGTTGTATCCAATGGTAACTATGAATGGCGAAGAATGTCATAACGAATGGGAAATCACGCACGAAGAAATTCACAGAAATGGAGCGATTGCATTTGCCATCTTCAATTATTACAGATACACAGGAGATTATTCATATATTCCAGAAAAAGGTTTAGAAGTTCTAATCGGAATTGCACGTTTTTGGCATCAAAGAGCGTCATTTTCGACCAACAAAAATCAGTACATGATTCTTGGAGTTACTGGTCCGAATGAATATGAAAATAATGTAAACAATAATTTTTACACCAATTATATTGCAAAATGGTGCATCGATTATACTCATGAACAAATTCAGAAAGTATCATTAGAATATCCATCCGACCATAAACGAATCATCGAAAAAGTAAAATTATCAGATGACGAATTACAAGAATGGTTGAAAGTTTCAAACAACATGTACTTCCCATTTTCTGAAGAACATGATGTTTATTTACAACAAGATGGATTCTTAGATAAAGATTTAGTTCAGGTAAAAGATTTAGATAAAAGTCAGCGTCCAATAAACCAAAAATGGTCTTGGGATCGAGTTTTGCGTTCGCCGTACATCAAACAAGCGGATACTTTACAAGGATTTTACTTCTTTGAAGATCATTTTACAAAAGAACAATTAGAGAAGCATTTCAATTTTTACGAGCCATTTACGGTTCATGAAAGTTCATTATCTCCTTGCGTTCACTCGATTCAAGCTGCCAAATTAGACAAAATGGATATGGCATACACATTCTATCTTCGAACTTCTCGTTTAGACTTAGACGATTACAACAAAGAAGTTGAAGAAGGTTGTCACATCACATCTATGGCTGGAACTTGGATGAGTATTGTGGAAGGCTTTGGCGGAATGCGCGTTAAAAATGATACGTTACATTTCGAACCAAAAATCCCTAAAGAATGGAACGGTTATTCATTTAAAATTAATTTTAGAAACCAAATTTTAAAAGTTTCTGTACATCATAATGACACCCAATTTTCATTAGAAGGTGATAAGGAAATTACCGTTGTTGTTAATGGTAATGAAGTTTTGGTGGAGCCAAATAGTTTGGTTACGGTATAATTTAAACCATTAAGAGATTAAGAAAGTTAAGAACAAAATAATATTAATGATTTCAGGAGTAAAAGATTTTAAAAGAACTAATCAATATTTAATCTTGTTCATATCTTGATGGTTTAAAAAAAATATCATTTTTATCACATCAGCAAAATTTAAAAAATTCAGACATAAAATCGTAAATCAAATTAATCAAAACTTAATTTTCTTAATTCCTTAATGGTTTAAAAAAATAATAATGACTAAAAAAGAAATAACTCAATTGTCCTACGAAATAGTTGGATTTGCAATAAAAGTTCATAAAAAATTAGGTCCTGGATTACTTGAAAAAATATATGAAGAGTGTTTAAAATATGAATTAGAAAAAAATGGATATCACGTTCAGCAACAAATAAATGTAGAAATTGAGTATTATGATTTAGAATTGGAAAATCCTTTAAGACTTGATTTATTAGTTAACAATTGCATAATTGTTGAATTAAAAACTGTCGAAAAATTTCATCCTATTGATGAAGCAAAATTATTAACATATATGAAATTACTTCGAGCGCCACAAGGTTTACTCATTAATTTCAACACAACAAACATAACTAAATCAGTCAAACCAATCGTAAATGAATATTTCATGAGGTTAGCTGACGAATAGATTACTTAACTTTCTTAATACCTTAATGGTTTAAAAATACAACATGAAGAAATTATTTTTAGCGAGCTTTATATTGTTTGCATTTAGCTCAATTGCAACGGCACAACAATTAAAATCACCGAGCGGAGAATTTGAAATGAACTTTTCACTTTCAAGTGATGGAACTCCAAATTACAGCTTAAAGTACAAAAACAAAGAAGTTGTAAAAACAAGTAAGCTTGGACTCGAACTTAAAAATGATAAAAAGTCGCTACTAAATGATTTCACCATTGTAGATTCTAAAACGGCTACTTTCGACGAAACTTGGAAACCAGTTTGGGGTGAAGTAGCTCAAATTAGAAATCATTACAACGAACTTGCAGTAACTTTAAATCAAAAAGATACTGATCGAAAAATCATAGTTCGTTTTCGATTATTTGACGACGGTCTCGGATTTAGATATGAATTTCCAAGTCAGAAAAACTTGGTATACTTTGTAATTAAAGAAGAAAGAACACAATTTGCAATGGCTGGAAACCATACAGCACATTGGATTTCTGGTGATTATGACACGCAAGAATACGATTACACCACTTCTAAATTATCTGAAATTAGAGGTTTATCAAGCAAAGTAAGACAAGATAACGCTTCCCAAGAAGGATTTTCAGATACTGGAGTACAAACCTCTTTAATGATGAAATCTTCCGATGGAATTTACATCAACTTACACGAAGCGGCTTTGATAAATTACTCGTGCATGAACTTGAATTTAGACGATAAAAACATGATTTTCGAATCACATTTAACTCCAGATGCAAAAGGTGATAAAGGTTATATTCAAGCGCCAAGCACTTCTCCATGGAGAACAGTTATTGTAAGTGATGATGCTCGTGAAATTTTAGATTCTAAAATGACCTTGAACCTAAACGAACCATGTAAGATCGAAGATACTTCATGGATAAAACCAGTAAAATACGTTGGCGTTTGGTGGGAAATGATTACAAATAAAAGCACTTGGTCGTACACCAATGATTTCGCAGCAATTCAATTAGGTATCACCGATTATTCGAAAGCAAAACCAAACGGAACGCACGGTGCAAATACTGCACACGTAAAAGAATACATAGATTTTGCTTCAAAACATGGCTTCGACGGAGTTTTAGTTGAAGGTTGGAACCAAGGTTGGGAAGATTGGTTTGGTCACGCCAAAGATTACGTTTTCGATTTTGTTACGCCTTATCCAGATTTTGATGTAAAAGGACTTCACGAATATGCAAAATCTAAAGGTGTAAAAATGATTATGCACCATGAAACTTCCGGTTCTACAAGAAACTACGAGCGTCACTTAGACAAGGCTTTTAAGTTTATGAACGACAATGGATACGAAGCTGTGAAAACGGGTTATGTTGGACCAATTTTACCAATTGGCGAACACCATTACAGCCAATCAATAATCAATCACTACCAATATGTTGTTGAAAAAGCAGTCGATTATAAAATTATGGTCAATGCTCACGAAGCCGTTCGTCCAACAGGAATTTGCAGAACTTATCCAAACATGATTGGAAACGAAGCTGCAAGAGGAACCGAATTTCAAGCATTTGGTGGTTCAAAACCAAACCACGTTACCATTTTGCCATTCACAAGATTAATTGGTGGACCAATGGATTACACACCAGGAATTTTCGAAATGAACATTCAAAAATTCAGTCCAACTAACACTTCTAAAGTGAATAGCACATTGGCAAATCAATTAGCATTGTACGTAACAATGTACAGTCCGTTGCAAATGGCAGCCGATTTAATTGAAAATTACAATAAATTCCCAGATGCATTTCAGTTCATAAAAGACGTTGCCGTAGATTGGTCAGAAAGCAAATATCTAGAAGCAGAACCTGGAGATTATATTACCGTTGCACGAAAAGCAAAGGGAACAAACAATTGGTTTATAGGAAATGTAAACGGTGAAACAGCAAGAACGTCAAACATCACTTTAGATTTCTTAGAAAAAGGAAAAAAATATACGGCAACAATTTATGCTGATGCTAAAGATGCGCATTACAAAACCAATCCGCAAGCATACACAATTCGCAAAATTACAGTTACTAGCAAGTCTAAATTAAGCCAATTATCCGCTTCTGGTGGCGGTTATGCTATTAGTATTGTTGAAAATAAATAGTTAGAATAAACCATTAAGGCATTAAGAAAGTTAAGCTGTTTTTGTTCTTAATTTCCTTAATACCTTAATGGTTCAAAAAAAGTTTAAAAATTTGGGCGTGACCCGAAAAGGGTCAGGCTTTACGTTCCAAACGAAGCTCACTGAACTCAGATAAAAATAAACTCATTGTGAAGTAATCTTTCTTGTTTTAAAGGAAAACAAGAAAGGATTTCCAATGCAAACGAAGTTCATCGAACTCCAATGAAAATAAAATCCAGTGAGATAATCCTTCACGCAAACGATAACGAGAAAAATTGCAGTAAAACACTTTTACCTAAACCACAACTACAATGAAAAAAATCTTATTCCTAGTACTTTTCACAACATCGCTTTTCGCACAAGTAGAACGTGTTGAGCCTCCATTTTGGTGGTCAGATATGAAGTTATCGAGTGTGCAAATTATGTTCTACGGAAAAAATATTGCGCAATATGATGTAACCGCATCCAATTCAATTGTAATAGAAAGCATCCAAAAAACCGAAAATCCTAACTACGTTTTCGTAACAATCAACACTAAAAATACAGCTGCACAAGATTTTGTTTTCTCTTTTTCAAAAAACAAAAAAGTAGCGTTCACACAAAATTATTCTTTAAAAACACGTAGAGAAAACTCTGCTTTACGCAAAAGTTATGATGCTTCCGATGTAATTTATCTAATAATGCCAGACCGATTTGCAAACGGAAATCCAAACAACGACAGCGACAAATCAGTCACAGAAAAAGGAAATCGCGAACTTCCCGGAGGAAGACATGGTGGCGACATTGACGGAATTATAAAAAATCTAGATTATCTAAAAGAATTAGGCGCTACTGCACTTTGGCCAACACCATTAAACGAAGATAACGACGAGCGATATTCCTATCATGGCTACGGTCAATCGGATGTTTACAAAATTGATCCACGTTATGGAACTAACGAAGATTATGTGAAATTAAGTGCCGAATTACACAAGCGCGGAATGAAAAACATCATGGATTATGTGACCAATCATTGGGGTTGGAAACACTGGATGTACAAAGATTTACCAACTTACAATTGGATTCATCAGTTTCCTGGTTATTCACAATCGAACTACAGAATGACCACGCAATTCGATACTAATGCGTCAGCAATTGACACAAAAAATTGTATGGATGGTTGGTTTGTTCCATCAATGCCCGATTTGAACCAATCGAATCCTTTGGTTTTAAATTATCTAACGCAAAACGCGATTTGGTGGATAGAATATGCCGATTTAGACGGATTTAGAGTCGACACTTATTCGTACAACGATAAGGAAGGAATCTCAAAATGGACCAAAGCCATAACCGACGAATACCCAAATTTCAATATCGTTGGTGAAGTTTGGATGCACGATCAAGCGCAAATGGCTTATTGGCAAAAAGACAGTAAAATTGGAGCGATTCAAAACTACAATTCCTACTTACCAAGCGTAATGGATTTTACTTTACATGATGCTATAAGTTCGATGTTCAACGAAGACAATGGTTCTTGGGATAGAGGAATGATAAAAGCATATGACAATTTCACTAATGATTTCTTGTATCCAAATCCGAATAGCATTTTGGTATTTGCAGAAAATCACGACACGCAGCGTTTCAACGAAATCTACAAAAATGATTTCAAGAAATACCAAATGGCAATGACCTTGATTGCAACTGTTCGTGGTATTCCTCAAATTTATTACGGTTCAGAAATTGGAATGGCAGGAAACAAAGACAAATTAGGCGATGCCGATATCAGAAAAGATTTTCCTGGAGGATGGAATGGCGATACAAACAACGCTTTTACTAAATCTGGAAGAACAGCGGAACAAGCAAAATTTTTCGATTTTTCATCCAAATTATTTACTTGGAGAAAAAATAAATCGGTAATTCATTCTGGAAAAACTACTCATTATATCCCAGAAAATAATGTCTACGTTTATTTTAGACACAATGATTCGGAATCTGTTATGGTCGTAATCAACAACAGTCCAGAATCGAAAACATTCAAAACAAATAGATTCCAAGAAAATACTTCAAAATACAACTCCGGAAAAGATATTCTAACAGATAAATCATTTGATCTAAAAAGTGACATTCAAGTTGAAGGAAAATCGGTTTTAATTTTGGAATTAAAATAAACAAACATTTTTGTCATTTCGACAAAGGAGAAATCACATAAAGTAGTTCAGATTATGAGATTTCTCCTTCGTCGCATTGTCAAAATCATAAAAAACGTATGAAAAAAACACTATTCATAATTGCAATTTTAGCACTTTTCTCAAGTTGTAAATCAACAAAAGAAACAGCATCGAAAGAACCCAAAACTCCTTTCGTTTGGGAAAGTGCCAACGTTTATTTTCTATTAACCGATAGATTTAACAATGGCGACAAAACGAATGATTTGAATTATAACAGAAACAAACCAACCGGAAAATTACGCGGATTTGAAGGCGGAGATATTCGTGGAATTATCCAGAAATTAGATGAAGGTTATTTTACCAATTTAGGAATAAACGTGATTTGGATGACGCCAATTGTGGAGCAAATTCACGATGGTGTTGATGAAGGAACTGGTTTTTCATACGCCTTTCACGGTTATTGGACACGAGATTGGAGCGCTTTAGACCCAAACTTTGGAACCAAAAAAGATTTAGCAGAATTAGTTCAAAAAGCCCATGCTAAAGGAATTAGAATTATGCTCGATGCGGTGATTAATCACACTGGACCAGTTACATCTGAGGATTCGGTTTTTCCAAATGATTGGGTTAGAACTTCACCAAAATGTCAATACAATAATTATGAAAATACTATTGCTTGTACGTTGGTAGAAAATCTTCCAGACGTAAAAACCGAGAGTACTCAAGCAGTAGAATTACCTCCTTTTTTAGTTGAAAAATGGAAAAAAGAAGGTCGTTACGAGGAAGAAATAGCCGAACTAGATGCCTTTTTTGCTAAAACAAAATATCCTCGTGCGCCAAAATACTATATCATGAAATGGCTTTCTGATTATATTTTAGATTACGGAATTGATGGCTACAGAGTTGATACAGCAAAACACACTACAGAAGATGTTTGGGCCGATTTCAAGAAAGTTTGTGATGCCGCTTTCGCTGAATTTAAAGCTAAAAATCCAAATAAAGTTTTAGATAACAATCCATTTTTTACCGTTGGTGAAGTGTATGGCTACAATATTGGAAGCAAAAGGCTTTACGATTTTGGGGACAAAAAAGTCGATTATTACGCTAATGGTTTTACTGGTTTAATCAATTTTGATTTTAGAAATGAGGCGAAGATGAACTACGAGCCATTGTTCTCAAAATATTCGAATATTCTTCAAAACGATTTGAAAGGAAACACGGTTATGAATTACGTTTCGTCACATGATGACGGTTGGCCATTTGATAAAAAACGTGAAAAAACAATTGAATCTGGAACCAAATTATTGCTTGCTCCAGGAATTTCTCAAGTATATTATGGCGATGAATTGGCGCGTTCCCTAGATATTGAAGGCACACAAGGCGACGCTACTTTACGTTCGTTTATGAATTGGGATGATTTAAAAAACAATCCTAGAACTGGCGAAATCAATTTGCATTGGCAAAAATTAGGTCAATTTAGACGAAATCATCCAGCAGTTGGGGCAGGAATTCACAAGCAAATTTCGAGCGCACCATATGTTTTTAGTCGTGAATATTCCAAAGCAAATTTTATTGATAAAGTAGTCGTTGGTTTGGATTTACCAATTGGAAATAAAGAGATTTCTGTTGGAACAATTTTCGAAAACGGAACTTTACTGATGGATGCTTATTCGGGAAAAGTGACTGCTGTTTTTGAAGGCAAGATTTCAATTAATAGTCCATACAGCACTGTATTACTAGAAGTTTCGAAAGAAAAAAAAATAAAAAATATTGAAACGCACTTCAAATACGATTAGCTTAATTTTCTTAATCTCTTAATGGTTTAAAAAAACAGTAGATGCTAAAAATCGGTCATCGCGGAGCAAAAGGACATGTTGCAGAAAATACGTTAGCTTCCTTTCAAAAAGCACTTGAATTAGGTGTTGATGGAATCGAGCTAGATGTACATTTATCTTCTGATGGAAAAGTGATGGTAATTCACGATGAAACTGTTGACAGAACCACTTCTCAAACAGGTTTTGTAAAAGATTTTATGGCATCTGATTTAAAAGATTTAAACGTTCCAGCTTTGGAAGAAGTTCTTGATTTAATAGACCAACGTTGTTTTGTAAATATCGAAATCAAAGATTCAAAAGCAACGCATTCAGTTTTACAAATTATTCAAAATTATAGTTTAGAAAAAAACTGGAGCATTAATTTATTTCAAATTTCAAGTTTTGATTGGACAATTCTACAAATTTGTCATTCTGAAAACAATCAAATTCTACTTGGTGTTTTAACCGAAGATTCTGTTGAAGAAGCATTAACTTTTGCAAAAAAAATTAATGCCCATTCAATAAATCCGTACTTCAAATTATTGAATTCAGAAAATGTAAAACTTCTTCACGCAAATCAATTTAAAATTTACTCATGGACGGTAAATACCTTAGAAGACATTACCTTTGTAAAATCATTACAAGTTGATGGCATAATTTCGGATTTTCCAGATAGAATTTAGACATCATTTTGTCATTTCGACACAGGAGAAATCGCATCAAATTATCAATCTTGTGTGATTTCTCCTTCGTCGAAATGACAAAATAAGCGTTTTATTAAATGGTTTAAAAACTAAATATGAATTCAAAATACGATATAATCATAGTTGGTGCAGGCGCAGCAGGATTTTTTACAGCGATAAATATAGTTGAGAAAAATCCGAAATTAAAAGTTGCCATTCTCGAACGCGGAAAAGAAGTTTTAACCAAAGTTAGAATTTCTGGTGGCGGACGATGCAATGTTACGCATGCGTGTTTTGTACCCAACGATTTAGTCAAGTTTTATCCTCGTGGTGAGAAAGAATTGCGCGGACCTTTTCATCAATTTTGTTCTGGAGATACTATAGAATGGTTTGAAAAACACGGCGTTGAACTCAAAATTGAAGACGATGGAAGAATGTTCCCAATTTCCGATTCATCGCAAACTATTATCGATTGTTTTACCAATGCTACCAAAAAACTCGGAATTGATATCTTAACAAATCAAAGTGTTCAATCAATTTTTAAAGCCGAAGATTACTGGAAAGTTGAAACCAATTCAGAAACCTTTGCTTGTCAGAAATTAGTTATGACCACCGGAAGTAATCCAAAAATTTGGGAAATGCTTTCAGAACTTGGTCATAGTATTATTGAAGCCGTTCCATCACTTTTTACTTTTAACATCAAAGACAATCGTATCAAAGATTTGATGGGTTTGTCGGCATTTGCATCAGTAAAAGTTAAAAATACAAAATTAGAATCTTCTGGACCTTTGTTAATCACCCATTGGGGAATGTCTGGACCGGGAATTTTAAGACTTTCGGCTTGGGGTGCAAGAATTTTGGCAGAGAAAAACTATCAATTTATTTTGGAAGTCAATTGGTTGAACGAGGTAACATTTGAGGAAACTCTAGAAAAACTCAAAGAACTCAAATTAGAACATTCTAAAAAAGCAGTTTCTAAAAAATCACCATTTGATTTTCCGAATCGATTATGGGAAAGTTTGGTTTTGGCTTCAGAAATTTCGGAAGAAATAAAATGGGCCGATTTATCTAAAAATCAATTGCACAATTTAGCCAATCAACTCACAAACGGTCAATTTCAAGTCAACGGAAAAAGCACTTTTAAAGAAGAATTTGTCACTGCTGGCGGAATCGATTTGAAAGAAATCAACTTCAAAACAATGGAAAGTAAGTTGCATGAAAATTTATTTTTTGCTGGTGAAATTGTAAATATTGATGCAATCACTGGTGGATTTAATTTTCAGAATGCTTGGACAAGCGGATTTATTGTAGCACAATCAATTGCAACACAATCAATTTGAAATTTTTTTTCATATATTTGATTCTCTCTAAATCAAAATTTTATGAAAAAAATTTTACTATTTTGTTGCTTTTTCAGCATGTCCTTATGTTTTTCACAGATTATCAATCAAGTTTCAAATTATAAGGTTTGCGATTTAAATGGAGATGGCTACGAAGCTTTTAACTTAAGTACTAAAACACCTGAGATTTTAGGTAACTTGAATCCTTCAACACATGTTGTACGCTTTCATAATTCATTAATTGATGCTGTAAATGGAACAAACCAAATAATTAATGAAAGTTCTTGGATAAATACTACACCTTATACACAACAAATATATGTTTCAGTCACCAATACAATAACTTCAAACATTGAAATTGCATCGTTCTTTGTACTTGCTGGATCTTATGCAGGAGTCGACGGCACAACAACTATTTGTGATTTAAATACAACAGCTATTAATTTATTTGACTTAATAAACGGAGAGCAACCCGGTGGAACTTGGACCCGAGTTTCTGGTACAGGTGGAACTTTTAACTCAATTAACGGTAGTTTTACACCCGCTACAGGTACAACCTCTTCTACATTTATTTATACAATTACAGGAATTGCACCATGTAACAATGATACAAGTACAGTAACACTTATAATCGTTCCAAATTGTAACACACAACCTGTGTGTGGTGGTCTTTTTCTAGATAATGGTGGATCAAATTCTAATTATTCGAATAACTTAGACACTACGACCACAATTTGCCCAACTATTCCAGGTCAAATAGTAACCGTAACATTCTCCGCTTTCAATATTGAGAATTTTAATGATGCTCTGTATGTTTTTAATGGAACTTCGATTGCGTCACCGCAAATTGCAAGCGCAAATACCGCTGGAAATGTTCCTGGCGGATTAGCTGGCGGTTTTTGGGGAACTACAATTCCTGGACCATTTACTTCATCTTCACCAGATGGTTGTTTAACTTTTAGATTTAGAAGTGATAGTGCTAATAATCTATCAGGATGGATTGCCAATGTAAGTTGCGATTTACCAGATGGTTGTTCACCACCAACGACAATCAATACGACAAACATCACTAATTCTTCAATAGTACTATCTTGGCCAAATCAATACAACTCAACATCGTGGGAAATCTTAGTACTTCCATTTGGATCACCGGCACCAACGCCCAATGCATCTAGTGGAATTATTACAACTTCGAATCCATTCACAATTACGGGATTGATTCCTGATGCATGTTATTCAGCCTACATTCGAACAATTTGCACATTCGGACCTGATTTTATTTCAGAATGGTCGCAGCCAGTAAGTTTTTGTATGTACAATTGCGAAAATAACGGACAATGTCCAGAAAGCCTTTCATTGGTTGCCTTCATAGATTTAAACACCAACGGAACTAAAGAATCGACTGAACCGATTTTTAATAACGGAACATTTGTCTATCAAGTAAATTCAGGTTCGCCAATTTATGCTAGTTCAAATACTAATGCGTATACAATATTGGAAAGCAATCCTGCTAACAGTTACAATTTAAACTTTCAGATTAATGCCAATTTAACTAACTACTATAGCAATTCAACTATCTACACTAACATTTTTGTTCCAACTGGAAGTGGAAATACTACCTATTATTTTCCCGTGACACAGTTGCAACCTTATAATGATTTAGAAATTCAAATCATACCTAATGGAAATCCACAACCTGGATTTTTATATAACAACACCTTGATTTACAAAAACAAAGGCACACTAAACATCCCTTCTGGAACTATAACATTTACCAAAGATGCTTTAGTTTCTATTGGCAGTGTCTCGCAGACAGGAATTACATCGGTTCCATCAGGATTTACTTATAATTTTACCAATTTAGCTCCAAACGAATCACGATTAATTACCGTAACATTGCAAGCTCCAACGATACCGACAATCAATTTGGGAACTACTTTAACCAATTCAGCCTCTATTATACCACTAATTGGTGATGCAATTCCAGCTAATAATTCAGCTACCTTATCACAAATTGTTATTGGTTCGTATGATCCTAATGATAAAATGGAAGCCCATGGAGGTAAAATAGTTAATACTAATTTTTCATCTAATGATTATCTTGTATACACCATACGTTTCGAAAATACAGGAACAGCAAATGCCTCGTTCATCAGAATTGAAGACGAATTGAATTCCTTACTCAACGCAACAACTGTTGAAGTAATGAATGCAAGTCATTCGTATAATTTTAAAAGAGTCAATAACAAATTAATTTGGAATTTTTATTCAATAAACCTACCTCCTACTGTAACAAATCCTGTTTTAAGTCAAGGTTTTGTTCAGTTTAAAGTAAAACCAAATGCTGGTTACTCGGTAGGAACTATAATTCCTAACGCAGCCAATATTTATTTTGATTACAATCCACCCATTTACACAGGAATTTTCAACACCGAATTTGTAAATTCATTAAATAATTCAGATTTTGATTCTGGTGATTTCATTATTTACCCTAATCCAACAAATGGTTTAGTTCAAATTAATTTGAAAAATAATTCTGAAACCATTACTACTATCATGGTTTATGACATTTTAGGAAAAGTGGTGAAAAAAGTAGCAAGTGTAAATTCAAATCAAATCAACTTCGATGTTTCTGAGCTTTCTTCAGGAATTTATATGGTCGAAGTTACTACAAGCAATGATTTGACACAACTCAAAAAACTAATATTAAAATAAAATTTTAGTACAAAGCATAAAAAAATCCCTATTGTAAAGTCGGGATTTGTATTTAATGAAGCTTTTTTATCTATTCAACCACCAAATACTGGCATTTAAAATAGTTGCAAAACTAACCCAAGCGATATAGGGAATGAATAAATAACCCGCAATTGTATCAATTCTTTTAAACTGATTATAGGTTTCAAAAATCATCAACCACAGCAACACAATTTCGATTAAAGCCAAAAGCGGATTGTGCAAACCAAAAAATAAATACGACCATAACGCATTCAAACCTAATTGAATAACAAAAAAACCAAAAGCCTTCTTAACCGCTTTCTCGTTACTTTCCAGTTTATTCCAAACCATTCCACCAGCAACACCAATCATAATGTAAATTGAAGTCCAAACTGGAGCAAAAATCCAATTTGGCGGATTAAAAACTGGTTTGTTTATCGTTGGATACCAAGTAGTAATACTTTCACGAGTTACCATCGAAGATAAAAAACCAACTAGTAAACACGTTGAAACTACTAAAGCAATTCGAACTATTTTTTGCATCTTGTTTATATTTTATACAAATATAGTAAACAAAAAACGAAGTTGCTTTTTTAAATTAGTATCTTTGTATAAAATTATACTGTATGATTTCCGAAAAGGATTTTATTTTTAATGAAGCTACAGCATCTGTACACAACGGAAGCTTTCAATGGAGTGCACCAAGTAATATCGCACTTGTAAAATATTGGGGTAAGAAAGACAATCAAATTCCTGCAAATCCATCTATAAGTTTTACATTAAATGCCTGTAAAACAATCACAAAACTTAGTTTCTCTAAATCGGATAATAATGAAGATTTTTCTTTCGATTTATCATTTGAAGGAAAACCGAAAGAAGATTTCAAACCAAAAATTCAAAAATTCTTTGAGCGAATTGAAGTTTATTGTTCGTATCTAAAAGAATTTCATTTCACAATTGATACTCAGAATACGTTTCCTCACAGCTCCGGAATTGCGTCTTCAGCATCAGGAATGGCAGCTTTGGCAATGAATATTATGAGTTTGGAAAAACTTTTAAATCCAGAAATGACTGATGCTTATTTCTATCAAAAAGCATCATTTTTAGCCCGATTGGGTTCTGGAAGTGCGTGCAGAAGTGTAAAAGGTAACCTAGTGGTTTGGGGCAAACATGCCGACATAAATACTAGTTCTGATTTATTTGGAGTTCCATTTTCATCACAAGTTCATCCAATTTTTAACAACTATCAAGATACTATTTTACTAGTAGATAAAGGCGAAAAACAAGTTTCGAGCACCGTCGGACATGATTTGATGCACAATCATCCATTTGCCGAACAACGATTTTTACAAGCGCATCACAATTTATCCGCTATAAAATCCGTTTTTGGGAAAGGAGATTTAGAAGAATTTATCAAAATTGTAGAAAGTGAAGCGTTGACTTTACATGCCATGATGATGACTTCCATGCCTTATTTTATTCTAATGAAACCCAACACATTGGAAATTATCAATAAAATTTGGAAATTTAGAAACGAAACTAAAATTCCGGTTTGTTTTACTCTCGATGCTGGAGCAAATGTGCATGTTTTGTATCCCGAAAACGTTAGAGTCGAAACTTTGCAATTTATTAAGGACGAATTAGTTGGCTATTGTCAAAATGGTCAGTATATTTGTGATGAAATTGGATTTGGAAGTCAATCTATAATCGATTAAATAAAAATATGAAAGGACCATTATTTTACTCAAAAATACTTCTCTTTGGAGAATACGGAATCATCAAAGATTCAAAGGGTTTATCAATTCCTTATAATTTTTATAACGGCGCATTGAAAGTTGATGAAAATCCATCTGCCGAAGCTGTAAAATCTAATTCAAGTTTACGCAAATTTGTAACCTATTTAGAAAATTTGCAAAGCGAGCAACCCGAACTAGTAACTTTCAATTTAGAAGTTCTAAAAACTGATGTTGAACGCGGAATGTACTTTGACTCTAGTATTCCACAAGGTTATGGCGTTGGAAGTAGTGGCGCATTGGTTGCTGCGATTTATGACAAATACGCCGATAATAAAATCACCGTTTTAGAAAACTTAACTAGAGAAAAATTATTAGAATTAAAAAATATTTTCTCACAAATGGAATCGTTTTTCCACGGAAAAAGTTCTGGTCTTGATCCATTAAACAGCTACTTAAGCATTCCAATTTTAATAAATTCTAAAGATAACATTGAAGCAACTGGAATTCCTACACAAAGCACCAATGGTAAAGGTGCTGTATTTCTGTTAGACTCAGGAATTGTTGGGGAAACTGCTCCAATGGTTAACATTTTTATGGAGAATCTGAAAGATCAGGGTTTCCGTACCATGCTTAAAAATCAGTTTGTAAAATATACCGATGCTTGTGTAGAAAATTTTCTTGGTGGCGATATGAAATCGTTATTTACAAATACTAAAAAGCTTTCTAAAGTAGTATTGAATAACTTTAAGCCTATGATTCCCGAACAATTTCACGGAATTTGGCAAAAAGGAATTGACACCAACGACTACTACTTAAAACTTTGTGGCTCTGGTGGTGGCGGATATATTTTAGGTTTCACAGAAGATTTAGAAAAAGCAAAAAAATCATTAAAAGACTATAAGCTAGAAGTGGTTTATAATTTCTAAACCATGCTGAGCAGAAAAACCAAAATCACGCTACTGAAAATCGTCAGTATGTTTTCTGTGGTTCGCGGTTATAACATTCCTATTATTGTCTTGGCGCAATACTTGTCAGCAATTTTTATAATGGCGCCCGAGAAAAGAGCGTTGTCTGTTTTATTAGACTTTAACCTCTTTATTATTGTAATTGCATCTGGGCTAACTATTGCTTCGGGATACATCATCAATAATTTTTACGACAGTAAAAAAGACATAATCAATCGTCCAAGCAAGTCACAACTCGATCGATTGGTCAGCCAGCGAACTAAACTTCAAGTTTATTTTACCGTTAATTTTGTTGTCGCTTTGTTAGCACTTTTGGTGTCTTTTAGAGCAGTGTTGTTTTTCTCAGTTTATATATTTTTGATTTGGTTTTATTCACACAAATTAAAAAAATACCCAATTATTGGTAATTTAACCGCTTCACTCCTAGCCGTTTTACCTTTCTTTGCCATATTGTTATATTACAAAAATCTGTATCCACAAATATTTGCTCATGCAACGTTTTTATTTCTGTTGATTTTAATACGAGAAATAATAAAAGATTTAGAAAATATAAAAGGTGATATTGCCAACGATTATCAAACAATTCCAGTCAAATATGGAGAAGTTTTTGCTAAAAAAACAATCTCTTTACTAACCATTATCACCATTCTACCCGTATATTTTCTTGTAGAAGTATATGATGTAGGTTATATGGATGTATATTTTTACATTAGCTTGATCATTTTGATATTTTTTCTAATTTATCTTTGGAAATCCTTTACGAAAACTGATTATCTAAGGCTTCACAACATTTTAAAATTTCTTATAGTTTCGGGTGTATTTTGTATCGTTCTTATCGATCCAGAAGTTTTAATACATGGAAGAAATTTACTCAAAATATAAAAAAACATAATTTCAAAATCAATCCAGTAGCAATTTTATATTCTTTAAAAATGAGTATCAGTTTGTTATGCTTCAAAAGCAAATAAATCAATTCCATAAAAGACCAATAAATTGAGTATCTTTGCAAAAATTAAGAATAATAATGAGTACACCAAACAACAATAAACGTGGCGGTTCAAGCAAACCAAGTGGCGACAGAAAAAAATCTTCTTCAACACCTAAACCTGCAATGGCTAAACGTTCCCAAAACAGAAAACCTGTTGTAAAAAAAGAATCTCCAAACACACCAAAACCTTTAAAATCTGACGATATTCGTTTAAATAAATACATTGCCAACTCTGGAATGTGTTCGCGTCGTGATGCCGATATTTACATACAATCTGGAAACGTAAAGGTTAATGGAGTTGTAGTAACTGAAATGGGTTATAAAGTAAAACCGGGAGAAATTGTAAATTTTGACGGAGCTTTAATAACACCTGAAAAGAAAGAATATTTTGTATTAAACAAGCCTAAGAACTTTACTACATCCAACGAAGAAGTTGAACACAGAAATGTGCAAGAACTAATGAAAGGTGCTTCCAAATCGTTTATGGAACCAATCGGAAGAATGGATAAAAACACAACCGGATTGTTGGTTTTTACAAATGACACCGATATGATTAGAAAATTTGGATTGCCAAATCAAAAATCAACTAAAATTTACCAAGTAACATTAGATAAAAATCTGAAATTTGAAGATTTAGAAAAAATCAGTTCAGGAGTAACACTTGACGGTCACCGCCTATTTGTTGATGAAATTAGTTACATCGAAAACGAGCCAAAAACCGAAATCGGAATAAAACTAAGAACACCTAACGTAAAAGTAGTTCGCGCAATTTTTGAATCGGTTGGATATACTGTGATCAAAGTTGACCGAGTTGCCTTTGTAGGTTTAACCAAAAAGAATTTGCCAAGAGGAATTTATCGCCCATTAACCGAACAAGAAATTATAAATCTAAAAAATTGCTAAAACCAAGTTCTAATTAGGTTTTTCCAAAATAATATATGACAAGTCAACAAAATTTATCCATTGCACATTCTTGGTTTGAAGCGTTCAATACCCATAATTTAGATAAATTACTATCATTGTACGACGATGAAGCCGAGCATTACAGTCCAAAGTTAAAAGTACATCATCCTGAAACTAACGGATTGGTTACTGGCAAAGCCGAACTACACAATTGGTGGAAAGAAGCATTCGAAAAGTTACCAACATTACACTATAAAGTAACTTCATTGACTGCCGATTCTGATCGCGTATTTATGGAATACCTAAGAACCGTTCAAGGCGAAAACACCATGCAAGTAGCCGAAGTTCTCGATATAAAAGAAGGGAAAATTATTGCATCACGAGTATACCACGGATAAATAAAACCAATAAAAGCATCAAAGCGTTTCATTCTTGAAGCACTTTTTTTATATTTACAAAAGCAATTTCCAGCTGTACGTTACAATCATTTTTACAATCATCTGGGCTAAACCATCAAAATGAACGAGCTAAACCAAGAAACAAGTCCCTATTTATTACAACACGCTAACAACCCAGTACACTGGAAAGCTTGGAACAAAAAATCATTAACCACAGCACAGGAGCAAAACAAACTCATCATCGTATCAGTAGGATATTCTGCTTGTCACTGGTGTCATGTTATGGAACACGAAAGTTTTGAAGACGAACAAGTAGCAGAAATCATGAATAAAAGCTACATCAATATAAAAGTAGATCGCGAAGAACGACCAGATATTGATGCCGTTTATATGAAAGCAGTACAGATCATGACATCTCAAGGCGGTTGGCCAATGAATGTGGTATGTCTTCCCAACGGAAAGCCAGTTTGGGGTGGAACTTATTTCAGAAAAAATGAATGGATTAACACACTAGAACAACTTCAAGAAATATACATTTCAAATCCAGAAAAACTAGTAGATTATTCCGAAAAACTACACGAAGGATTACAATCTATCAGCGTTATTCAAAACCCGAAACCTATTGCCGAAATCAATTTCGATTACCTTGAGCTACTATCTCAAAAATGGCAACGCAGTTTCGACTGGGAATATGGTGGTATGGCACGAGCACCAAAATTCATGATGCCATCCAACTACGATTTCTTGTTGCAATTTGGCTATAAAACACAAAATAAAGAATTACTTCAATTTGTAAATCTAACTCTAACTAATATGGCTTATGGCGGGTTATTTGATACTGTTGATGGTGGATTTTCTCGCTATTCGGTAGATGTAAAGTGGCACGTTCCTCATTTCGAAAAAATGCTATATGACAATGGACAATTGGTAAGTTTATATGCCAATGCTTTCAAATTGACTCAAAATCCATTGTACAAAGAAGTAATTCAAAAAACACTTTCCTTTGTTGAAAAAGAATTTCTAACCGCTGAATTTGGATTTTATTCTGCATTAGATGCCGATAGTTTAAACGCTGAAAATCATTTAGAAGAAGGCGCTTTTTATGTTTGGACCAAAAAAGAATTACAAGATATTATTAAAGATGATTTTGAGCTGTTTTCTAAGGTTTTCAATATTAATGACTTTGGTTTTTGGGAAAAGGACAATTATGTTCTGATACAAAATGCATCCTTGTATGACATCGCATTACAAAATTTCATCACTGAAAAAGAATTACATGATAAGAAAATTTACTGGGAAAAACTACTTTACAAAGAAAGAGAAAAAAGAAGCAAGCCACGACTAGATGATAAGTGTCTTTGCTCTTGGAACGCCATAATGTTAAAAGGTTATGTCGAAGCTTATAAAGCACTTCAAGATGAGAAGTACCTAGAAATCGCACTAAAAAACGCAGCGTTTATTGAAGCTAAATTTTTAGCACCCGAAGGAAATTTATTCCATAATTACAAGAACGGAACAACTTCAATAAATGGATATTTAGAAGATTATTGCTTTGTAATTGATGCTTTTATAGGACTGTATCAAATAACTTTAAATGAAAATTGGTTATCCATTTCAAAACAATTAACCGATTATTGCTTGGATAATTTTTATGATGAGCACAAACAGTTTTTCAGATTTACTTCAATCCAAGACGATGCCTTAATCACCACGCATTACGAAATTGAAGACAATGTAATTCCGGCGTCTAACTCGGTTATGGCGAACAACCTTGTGATTTTAAGTCATTATTTTGAAAACTCACATTACGAAGAACTAGTCGAAAAAATGCTGCATCATTTACTAGAAAACATCGATTATCCTTCGGCGTTTTCAAACTGGCTTAGTGTTTTACTGCATTTTTCTGACGACAGTAAACAACTTGCTGTATGCGGTGAAGATGCCTTGGAACATAGTAAAAAACTTAATTCAATATACATACCAAATGTTCTTGTCGCAGGAACAAATAAGATGTCTAACTTACCTTTTTTGAAAAATAGATACCAACAAAAAGAGACGTTATTTTACTTATGCAAAAACCGAACGTGTGAGTTACCAACTGGTGATTTTGAAGAAATTATAACCTCAATTTAACATTACTCATTCAAAAATTCGTAATATTGTAGCTTAACCACTAAAAATAAAAACATTATGGGATTAGGAAGTTTTTTTAAAAACCTATTTGGTTCTGCTAAAGAAAATATAAATACTGTAGCAGATAAAGTTGAAGATTTTGCAGAAGAATCAATTGAAAAAGCAAAAGTAGCAGCCGAACCTTATGTAGATAAGGTTGAAGACTTTGTTGATCAAGCTAAAGATAAAGTAAGCGAACATATTCCTGCTGCAAAAGAAACTATCGAAAATGTAGTTGAAACTGTTAAAGAAAAAGCAGGTGAATTTGCCGATAAAGCGGAAGAATTTGCAGAAAATGCAGTAGCAAGTGTAAAGGAAAAAGTAAACTCGTTTACAGAAACAACCGAAGAAAAAGCAGCCGACATCAAAGAAACTGTTGTTGATAAAACGGAAGAAGTAAAAGAATCTGTAGTTGCAACTGCTGAAAAAGTAGAAGATGCTGCCGAAGAAAAAATTGCAGAGGTTGAGAAAAAAGTTGACGAAGCTACAGACAGAGTCGAAGAAGCAGCCGACTAATTTTTTTATTACAAAAATATTTTTCTATTTTTGCATCACAAATCAAATCACGCCTTGTGCGTGATTTTTTATTAAAAAAACTATGCAATTATTTGTCGAAATTGACCTTCTAACCAAATATAAAGATTCGTTTATTACTATTATTATCGAATATACACCTCGATTAATTGCAGCTATTTTACTCTTAATAGTAGGTGTTTGGGTAATTAAGTTGATTAATAATTTGGCTCGAAAAATTATGGTTCAACGCGATATCGAACCGACATTAATAGAATTTTTATCTGATATTATTTTTTGGGGTTTACGAATAGTACTTTTTATTGCTGTAATTACTAAACTTGGTGTCGAATCGTCATCATTTGTGGCTATACTTGGTGCAGCTGGTTTGGCTGTAGGCTTATCACTGCAAGGTTCATTGTCTAATTTTGCCGGCGGAATGCTTATCATTTTGTTCAAACCATTCAAACTTGGCGACACCATTACCGCTCAAGGTGTTACAGGAGAAGTAGTAGACATTCAAATATTTGTAACGCAATTAATTTCTGGAAACAACCAAGCCATTTTTGTACCTAACGGCGCCTTATCTAACGGAACAATTGTCAACTTTTCAAAACATGAAAATCGAAGAACCGATTTGATAATTTCACTTTCGTATGATACTAATATTAAAGAAGCTAAGAGTATCATTGAAGATGTCATGAATTCGCATGCTAAAATCTTAAAACATCCAGAAGCGTCTGTTTCTGTTCGAGAATTGAGTGATAATGCTATACGATTAGCAGTAAATGCTTGGGCAAAAAACGAAGATTATGCTAAAGTTACTTCTGACATTTTGGAAAATTGCAAGCGTACTTTTGATGAAAAAGGAATAGTGATTCAGCCATTTAATTTAGAAAAATAACTACTTAGCAAACATAAAATCTTTTAAATAGTAAGGCTCAAAATAGGCAACGTCTTCTACTTGATTCGTAGTAAACTTATTGTACGAAATTAAACTCATATCCTTAGCAGATGGAAAAACAATTTCATCTAGAAAAATATAGTTTGAATTTGTTAACACTGTTTTCGCTTTTTCTGTTGCATCACCAACAAAGTATATTTTATCAGCAAGGGTTTCAAACGAATTTTCAGTTAAAATTTCGGCTTCTACTTTTCTAACCATTTCTTTATCAGAATTAAAAATAGCACTGTAAACTTCCATTCTCCTTGCGTCAAGTAACGGAATAATTAATCCGTCAGTATGGGTTACTTGATTGGCTAATGAGGTTAAAGTATCCACTGAAATTAATGGAATAGTTAAAGCAAAACTCAAGCCTTTAGCTGCAGAAACTCCAATACGCAAACCAGTATAAGAACCTGGTCCAGAACTGACTGCAATTGCAACTAAATCGTTTAATGAAATGCCAGCTTCTGTTATAATTTCTTCAATAAAAACGTGAAGTTTTTCGGCATGCGAATAACCCAGCTCTGAAACTTCTTTACACAAAATAGTAGCACCATCTTTAGCTAAAGCAACTGAACAGTTTTTGGTTGCGGTCTCGATATTTAAAATGTAGGACAAAATATAATTTTTAAAGATTCAATAAATTTACAGTAGTACAAAGTTATAAAAATAAAAAACGGTTACGAATAAACGCAACCGTTTTCAAAATAAATTAATTCTATTTTACTTCTTTTTTTCAGTGCCATTCTTCACCGCAAGTTTGACTTTATCGCCAGAATTAAGCTCCTTTGATACGGTTACATACGGTCCAATAATTACTTCATCACCTTTATTTAAACCAGATAGTATTTCAATATTAGTATCGTCTTGTATACCGGTTTTAACAATTCTAATTTTAGCTTTATCACCAACTTTTACAAATACACATTCTAGTTTTTTATCCGATTTTGGTTTCACCTTGTTATCCGCATTTTCTTCTTGTACTGCAACTTTACTTGTTGCAGTTGTATCAGATTTTACAACTACCGAACTAATTGGAACACCAATAACCTTCTCTTTTCTTTTAGTAATAATGTCTACAGTAGCTGTCATTCCTGGTCTAAACGGAGAATATGTTTCTGGTTTTCCTTCGGTTAAATCTTGGTAAGACTCTTTCAAAATTCTTACTTTTACTTTAAAATTAGTTACCTGATCGGCTGTGGTTGTTGTACTTGCAGAATTAGAAATACTAGTTACAATACCTTTAAAAACTTTTTTCAAATACGCATCAACTTGGATGTTCGTGCTGTCGCCAATATTTATTTTAACGATATCATTTTCATTTACATCGACTTCAACTTCCATGTTATTAAGGTTGGCAACTCTTAAAATTTCTGTTCCAGTCATTTGTTGTGTACCTAAAACACGCTCGCCAAGTTCAACATTCAACATTGAAACCGTACCGTTAGAAGGCGCATAAATTGTAGTTCTACCAAGGTTATCTTTAGCTTCTTTAACAGTTGCTGACGCACTTTGTACATTATAATAAGCCGATTGCTTGCTAGCTTTGGCTACTTCAAAAGAAGCTATGGCTTTGTCCCAGTCCGATCTTGAAATGATTCCTTTTTCATACAAGGTTTTGTTTCTATTATAATTGGATTGCGCTTCTTTAAACGAAGCATCCGCTTGGCTTAAACCAGCTTTGGTTCCCGAATAATTAGAAACCGAACGATCCAAACCTGAGGTATATAAATCGGGATTAATCTTTACCAATAAATCACCTTTTTTAACCACTTGACCTTCTTTTACTGGCAATTCTATTATTTCTCCAGAAACTTCTGATGATATTTTAACTTCAATTTCAGGTTGAATTTTTCCAGTTGCCGACACGGTTTCAACAATGGTTATTTCATTTACTTTAGCAGTTTCTACTTCGACAGAATTGTCTCTATCACCAAACGCTCCAGTTTTTGACAATACTACTAGCAGAATTATTAATCCTAAAAGTACTCCTAAAATTATTTTGACTTTTTTTGACATGATGTTGAAATTTATTTTTAACTCTTTTTCTATTTTATTTTTATATAAATACTCATTGTAATAAAACCACATACGAATACAGGAATTAATGAGTTTATTCCTTCAATTGTATTATTATTAGTCCTATTAAAGATCCTACCGCAAAACTTTTAACGCAATCTAAAAAAACACTATTCTTTGAAAACATGACGTTGATTAATTAGTAATAATTGGAATTCCGAAATAAAACTCTACTACCTTTACCTTAAAAATAGAATCGTATTTAGTTCGTAATACTTCTGATTGTGCATTAGCGTACAATGTTTGCGCTTGGTTGAAATCAAAACTGTTCATCAATCCTACAGCATATTTTTCTTTAGCATAATTCAACGCTTCTTTCCTAGCTTCTAATGCAGTCATTGCGGCTTCATAGGCATTCAAAGCGCCTTTAGCATCGGTAATTGCGGTAAATACATTTCTTTCAATATCCAACTCCGCTTGTTTTGATGCAATTTTTGAACGTTCAAAAGCAATCTTAGAACGATCAACATTGTTTTTAGTTGTAAAACCATTGAAGATTGGAATGTTAAGTTGCACCCCAAAATTATGCCCTTTATTATTACTAAACTGATCAAATAACGGTGATGGTCCGCCAAAAATAGGTTGTCCCGATCCATCAACACCTAAAATTCTATCAGAGTTACTTGCTCTTGTACTGAAACTATAAAATCCAGACAAACTTGGTTGGTAAGCTCCTTTCGCAATAGAAATGTCTTTTTGAGCTATATCTAAATTTGCTTTAGCGATTTTAAGTTCAACGCGTTCTTGCTTAGCTTTAGCAATAATAGCTTCTGGTTTTTCTAGCATTGTCGCACTTTCAGTTGCTTCATAATCCGTTTCGGCTACGTCAAAATTTTGAAAATCTTCCAATTGTAAAAGTTGCGCTAAACTTAATTTAGATAGAAACAAACTATTCTCTGCTGCTACTACTTTTTGTTTATCAGATGCAACAGTAGCGTTCACATCTAGTAAATCTCCACGAGCAACAACTCCAGCATTCACAAGTTCGTTAGTTCTTGTGTATTGCTTTTCATCAGTTGCAAGTAGCTCTTTTTGAACTTTTAAATTTTCTTTATTAAATAATATTTGTAAAAAAGCATTGGCAACATTCAGCGAAACATCATCTTTCATTTTGCTCAACTGAAACTGTGCGGCAAGAATAGAAAGGTTGGCACGACGCAATCTATTTTGATTTTGCAAACCATTATAAATCGCAACATTAGCGTTCAATCCGGCAGAAGTAAACTGTGTGGTTTGGTTCTCTAATAAACCAGTTGTAATATTTTGGTTTAAACCAATATTCCAAGAGTGAGAAGCGTTTGCATTTACATTCGGAAGAAACCCACCTATTGCAGCGGTCTTCTCAACAGCAGCAGTTTTATTATCTAAATCGGTTTGCTGTATCGATATATTGTTTTTTAAAGCATACTCTACACACTCCTGAAGTGTCCATTTCTTAGTTTGTCCCACAGATGAAAATGCAGTGGTGAGTAAAAAAACAATCCCTAACTTTCTAAAATTATTTCTCATAGTATGAATTCAAAAGTGAATACAATGCAATACAAATTTAAACGTTTTACAATGAAATCAACTTAATTATTATAATTGTTATCTGACGTTGAAAAGGTTTTTTTGTTACAAATTCTACTAAAAAAAATTAGTATTATTTAAATAGTATTAAAATCTATTAACTTCGCTACTTTAATACTCACTACATTTTAATTTTCTAATGAAAAATATATTTTACATCTTAATTTCTACAGTAATCGTAAGCTGCTCTACTTCAAATAAAATTGCTTCACTAAAACCCGAGCCTTCTAAGAATGTTCCAATGGTTTACAAGACTACAACTTCATTTGTAAGTATGCCAATGGAAATTACAATGAAAGAAATTGAAAATCAGTTGAACAAATCGCTTTCTGGCTTAATTTACGAAGATAATGATTTAAGTGATGACAAATCTGAAATGAAAATTTGGAAAACTGCACCAATTAAAATATCGGAAAAAGACGGTAAAATTCAATCCATCATTCCGTTAAAAATTTGGTCAAAATTTAAATACGGAACCGAATTTATGGGATTAAACGATACCCGAGAAATCGAACTTAACGGAACTATAACTTTGTTAAGTGATGCCCGACTTTCCAATTGGAAAATGAACACGACCTCTAAAATTGAAGATTTCGAATGGAGTGAAAGCCCAACCATTCTTGTGGCTGGTAAAAAAGTTCCAATAACCTATATAATTACGCCAACATTATCAATATTCAAATCAAAAATTGCTAAAAAAATTGACAATGCAATAGAGAAATCTTGCGATTTTAAGCCGTATGTACTTAATGTTTTAGAAAATATGAGTACGCCATTTCAAACTAGCGAACAGTATGAGACGTGGTTTAAATTGAATCCAATAGAAATGTACGTAACCGATGCAGTATTGCAAAAAAGTAAAATTGCAATGGATTTAGGATTAAAATGCAGCATGCAAACCATGGTTGGACAACAACCGAAAACTAGTTTCAATAAAGATGCAATTGCATTTAAAGCTGTAACTAAAATACCAGAAAAAACTACGGCAACAATAGCAGCAGTATCTACCTATGAAAGTGCATCGCGCGTAATTACCAAAAACTTTCAAGGAAAAGAATTTGCATCAGGAAGTCGAAAAATAGTAGTTCAAAAAGTTGCCGTTTGGGCTAAAGATGGTCGAATGATTATTGAACTAGACATGACTGGAAGTCTTAACGGTGCAATATATCTGTCTGGAATCCCAAATTACAACACCATTACCAAAGAAATTTATTTTGACCAAATGGATTATGTTTTAAATACAAAAGGCATACTTACTAAAACCGCCAATTGGCTTTTACAAGGAACGATTCTTAAAAAAATTGAAGCCAATTGCAGGTATTCAATCAAAGAAAATCTTGACGAAGCTAAGAAAAACATGTTGCCTTACCTTAGCAATTATTCGCCAATGAAAGGCGTATTCGTAAATGGAACACTAGCCGATTTTGAATTTGAAAAAGTCGAATTAACCAACGAAGCCATTATTGCATTCATCAATACTAATGGTAAAGTGAATGTAAAAATTGATGGAATGGAATAATGATTAGATTAATTACAGTATACAATTATGAAGTAGGTGTCGAACTTTCTTCTTTTTTCTTACTAAACATTCTGTAAATAATATAACCCACGATTGCAACCAAAACATAGGGTATAAACATTAAATAAACAATACCGTCGTTAACAGCCTCCAATTTTGTTGAATTTCCTTCGCTTTCTAACGATGCTCTACACATTGCGCATTGAGCATAACTCGAAAGCGAGAAACAGATGAAAAACAAAAATGAAAAAACTATTTTAAATCCGTTATTGAAAATCTTTTTACTGCTAGTTTGACCTTCTTTCACTTGTTGGTTACTTAACATAATATGGAGAAATCATTAAGTAAACAATTACACCAGTAACTGCAACGTATAACCACAGAGGAAAAGTGATTCGAGCCAATTTCTTGTGCCGCTCAAAATTTCCTGACAAAGCACGAACATAAGTAAAAAGTACGAATGGAATTATAATTACCGAAAGTGCAATGTGCGATATCAGAATTATAAAGTATACTGTTCTAATCATTCCTTCGCCACCAAACTTAGTTGATTCAGCAGTTAAATGATAAGCAACATACATCACTAAAAACACAACCGAACAAGCAATGGCTGTGGTCATTAGTTTTTCATGTAACACTCTATTTCCATTTTTAATTGAAATGACTGCAGCAATTAATAAAATTGCTGTTAAACCATTAATAGCTGCATAAATTGGTGGTAAAAACGACAAAGGTTCCACAATAATTCCGAAATCTTTCAGTTTCACACTAAACAAAATTGCCACTGCAATAGGTATGATAATTGACACTAAAATAATTGGCGTCTTGAACTTGTTTTCTACTACTGAATTTTCCATTATTTCTCTTCTAATAATTTTTTAATATCTTGTGTTATTGCTTGTATTCCAGTTTTTTCTAATCCATCATAATATAAAATAGGATTGTTATTTTCATCTTTTCTACAACGAATATTTCCAAACTTATCTATAAGCGCAAACATTCCAGAGTGCTCAAAACCACCACTAACTTTTGGATTTTCAGCGGCATAAAGATTAAAACCTTTATACGATAAGTCTAAGATTGTTTGTTTTTCTCCGGTCAAAAAATACCAATTTGGTGATGTAATACCAAGATCTTGCGCATGCTTTTTCAAAACTGATGGCGTATCATTTTCTGGATTTATTGTAATTGATGCAATAGCGAAATTTTTATCCTTGTCGAATTCTTTTTGAATAGTCATCATGTTTCTATTCATAATTGGACAAATAGAAGGACACGTTGAAAAGAAGAACTCCAATACAAACACTTTTCCGGTGAAATCTTGATTAGTTATCTTTTTATTGTTTTGATCAATTAGATCAAATTTTGGAGCAGCGCCAATAACTACCAATGAAGTATCTTTTTTCTTTTCATTACCGTTACTCATTCTATCATTTTGAACAACTGTACCATCTTTAATTCTATTGATAATTCGAGGGATAAAAATAATTCCAAAAATTAAAATGATGAAAGAAATTCCTATGTAAGCTTTATTTTTCATTAGATTTATATTTTTCTTGAAGCGTTTTTATTGCGTTTTAAAGCCAATCGATATTCAGCAAGTATTACTTTTACATCATCGGTCATTTCGTTATGAAGTTCCGATACAAGTGTTGTATTATAACCTTCTTTATATTCTTCATCGCCTTTAACACTTTTTCCTTTTCGCCCTCTTAGATTTAGCTTTTTATCTACAATAAAAACATTTTGCGTACCTAAATCTTCATTTAATTTTGATTGCAAATTGAGTTTGTTATAAAAATTAGTAATCTCTGTTGGCGAAGCAAACACAAATTTCCATCCTGAAATGGAACCTAATTTTTTCAAATCAACTAACACTTTCAGAGTTTCTTCTTTAGCTTCATTTGGAAGTAGTATCACAATTTGAAAATCTTTGAAAGATTCGTTTTTTTTATAAATCTTTTCATAAAGATTAAAAAAATTACCTTTTCGGCCAATTGGATTGTTGCCTGCAAAACCTAAAATTGTAATTTTATCATTTAAAGAAAATGGTTTTCCATCAATTGTTTCCCAAGAACTAATTTCTGGAATTGACTTAGTAATTACTGGCAGTTTGGCAAAACTATTTATTCCTGAAGCAAAAAATAGATAGGCAACTATGGGTAATATAAACAAAACAAAAAGAACAATATTTTTTTTCATTATAAGTATGAAATTAGTAGAATACAAAAATAAAAAAAAGGCACGCAATGCGCACCTTTTTATTGAATTAATATAGTGTTAAAAATTCCATTTTATTGTAGAATTTTTAAAAACCCCAAATATATAGTGTCCTTCAGTTAAGAGGATAAAAACTAAGTAAATTATTAGAAATATTGCTGTTGCAACAACCATCCATCTTAAAGCTGGAGTTTCTCCTTCCATGTGCATAAAAGCCCAAACTATATAGTAAGCTTTAAAAACTGTTAATATGATGAAAATCCAGTTAAGTAAATTCATGCCTAAAAAATCGGTCATGAAAAGAACGTTTGGCTTGTAAATACCTAAAGCAACTTCAATAATTGTTACTACTGAAAGTAAACCGAAGACAAACCAAATTCGTTTTAAATTAGAAACGTGTTCGTGTGACATAATATATATTTCTAAGAAATTAAACTAAGTAAAAGAATGTAAATACAAATACCCAAACTAAATCGACAAAGTGCCAGTAAAGTCCAACTTTTTCAACCATTTCGTACGAACCTCTTTTTTGGTACGTACCTAAAAGAATGTTGATGAAAATAATAATATTTATAATTACACCAGAAAATACGTGAAAACCGTGGAATCCTGTAATAAAGAAAAAGAAGTCAGCAAACAACTTGCTTCCGTACTCATTTCTTTGCAAATTAGCACCTTCTACAACCAAATGTGCATCGGCTAATCTTTTTTCAGATTCTTTACGAGAAAGAATAAATTTATGTTTGGCAGAGTTCAATGCTGCATTTTCATTCAAACCTGTAGCTGTTTTAATAGTTTCAGGTCCGTTTATAACTTCTGTTCTGATAAGTAAATCCGGGTTTGCTGCGAAACCAGCTTGCACCTCAGCAACAGAATAAGTTGGTAAAGAACCTTCACTCATAAACCAATTTCCTTTTCCTGGCGTAAGTTGTTCTCTCACTTCTGGTAATGTTACGGCAAACTCTTCTAGTTTTACACGTTCACCTTTTGAATTAACAAACTGCAAAATGCTTCCACCTTTAGTTTCAATTGCACCATATTCACCTTTGATAAAGTTTTTCCACTCCCAAGCTTGTGAACCTACGAAAATAAAACCTCCAATGATAGTCAAGAACATATAAAATGCTACTTTACCTTGTTTCATTTGATGACCAGCATCAACAGCCAATACCATTGTTACTGAAGAAAATATTAAAATAAAGGTCATTAAAGCAACATAGTACATTGGCGCAGGTATTCCATGCATGAATGGAAAGTGCGTAAACACTTCATCAGCAAGCGGCCAAGTTTCTATAAATTTAAATCTAGAAAAACCGTAAGCAGCTAAAAATCCTGAAAAGGTTAATGCATCTGAAACGATGAAAAACCACATCATTAATTTTCCATAACTTGCTCCTAATGGCTCATTTCCGCCATCCCAAGTTTTTCCTACAGTTTGTGCAGTTGTAACTGTCGATCCCATAAAAAGTAATAGTTAAAAAGTTCCCAAATTTACGTTTTTTTCTTATTTAAAGAAATATAAAAACAAAAATAAATAAATCCACAATAAATCTAGAAAGTGCCAGTACATTGCACCTAGCTCTATTCCAAGAAATTGACTTGAATTGTACTTTTGTTTAAAATGATTATAAATTACGATTAGTAATGAAATTATTCCTCCAGCAAGGTGTAAAAGATGCGCAAATACAACTACATACAAAAACGAAATAGTGATTGCGCCGCTTCCTCCAACTGGCACTAAGCCTTTTTCAAAAAGCGCATTAAATCCTTCAAATTGTAAAAATACAAATGCAACTCCGAGTGCCAAAGTTAGTAATAAAAATGTGGTGGTAGCTTTCCTATCGTCTTTAGCAATAGATTTTTTTGCCAAATGAAATGTCACACTACATAAAACGATGGATGCCAAGCTATAAAAAAACGGTAATGGCATTACAAAGTCTTTCATCCAATCGGTTCTAGACTTACTTACCACAAAGGCACTTGTCAATCCAGCAAACATCATGGTCATACTGATCATTGCAAAAAGCAACAACAACTTGTAGGAACGATCAGTTCTTTTTTTATTTTCTTCAACGGTCATAGCCATAATTATCTTAAAAATTTATCTGTTATATAAATTATTTGTAACAAAGTAATATAGGAAACACTAACTAACATTAATGTTCTTGCTGATTTAGCTGTACGAGTTCGATACAATTTGGCAGCATAAAAAAGCATCCACAAACCCAATAAAAAAACCAAAACTGCCGAAATTATTGAAATATGTAGCTGTCCTGTATATCCTAAAACTGGTAACAGCGATGCTATTATTAACCATCCTGTATACAAAAGAATTTGTGTAGCAGTTTTTGTATCTCTCTTACCTGTGGGTAACATAAAAAATCCTGCTTTCTCATAATCTTCAAAAAGAAACCACCCAATTGCCCAAAAATGAGGAAATTGCCAGAAAAATTGAATTAAAAATAATGTACCAGCTTCAATGCCAAAATGATCAGTTGCTGCAACCCAACCTAACATAAACGGAATTGCTCCAGGAAATGCACCAACAAACACCGAGAGTGGCGTCATTGTTTTTAAAGGCGTGTAGAGACTTGTGTATAAAAATATCGAAATCGCTCCGAACATTGCCGTCTTCGGATTGATTAAATACAATAAAATCAAACCAATAATAGTAAGCAAACTTGCAACAAATAGGGCAACATTGGGCGTCATGCGAAGCGATGGCACTGGTCTATTCTTAGTTCTGTCCATCAAGGCGTCGAGATCTTTTTCGATAACTTGGTTGAATGCATTAGAAGCACCCACCATGCAATAACCGCCAACTGATAAAATAAATAAGGTTTGCCAACTAAATGGATGTACATCATCAAACCCAAGTAAATATCCTGCAATTGATGAAAAAACAACACTAACAGCCAGTCTTGCTTTGGTTATTTCAAGAAAATCTTTGTAGATTGCTTTTATAGAAAATGTTTGTGCCGTTGCCTCCAAACTAATTTATTGTGTTTTTTAATTGTGCAAAGGTACGAATTACATTGTAGATTTTTAATGCTAGTTTTTAGATTTTTTTTGCGAACAAAAGTTAATGTTTTATCAATTAAATTTTAACTTTTTAGGAGCAAATGGTTCGGGCTTTCTCTACAATCCATTTTCCTGCTGCCTTTCCAAAATCCCGATGAAAAATCGGGAGTTTTTCCCTTGCATCAGGGCTAGATAATTTTTGCCTTTTTTGAAATTAGAATTTGAAAATTTAAAAATTAATCTTCTCTTTTTTGAAGTAGCTCATACTTAATTTTAAACCGCCATCGTTTATAGGTACGAGAAGGCAGACCAATACTGCTGCGAATAGAGTCAATTTTTAGAGCGTCAATTAAAACTATATCTTTTAAATTCTTAGTAAGCGTATAACTTCCATAAAGCTGAATCCCTTGAGTATTTTCAAGCATCCTATCGTAGGATTGCGAATAATTTTCAGGATAAGCCAACCCATTTTTAACTGCGTTTAGAATCTTCGGCAACAAAATGTTGGAACGAAAGTCTTTATTTGTATGCAAAAAAATAGTGCCTAAATCCGTAAAAACACTATCAATGTAAAACTCTCCAATTAATTTTTCATGCGGAAAACCATATTTATTCAATATATTTTCGAGTTTTATCTGATTTATAGAATCAACAACTCTCATCTTATCAAAATCGATAACATCTTTTCTTACTACTTGGTCCATTTCAACCATTTTCTGAATTGAATCTCTGAGTGTAAAATTCAATTTTTTTCTATAAGTTTGAGTAGCATTTAAAATCTCTCCATCAGTAATACCCGAGTTTTTAAATGCTAAATTCATCAAGCTATCGTATTTAAAATATCTCGAATTACTTCCATAATTTTCAATCGATTTTAAAATTGAATCTTTAAATTTTAATTTTGCGTTGATTGCGTATGCACAAGCCAAATAGGTTTCATATTCTTTATATTGCTCGGTATTGAGAGGCTTAAACTTTTTAAACAGACTATCTAAAATAACATAACTTTTCTGATAATCCTTAATCAAATATAAACTGTCCGCCTCGTATACTTTTAAAAAATAAGGAATATAGTTAGTTTCTTTTTCGACTTTTACTATATAATTTTCAGGAGTAGCTTTTTTAGATCTACAAGAAGCAATAAAACAGAGTGCAACAAACACTATTATAGTTCTCCTCATTTCATTTTTTTTTTTAATAATCCAAATTCCATTTAAAGATGTAACAATGTAATTCTAAAGAAAACCACGTGATGCTTTCTTTAAAATCGAATTAAGCAGACTTTCAAGAAAGCGTATTTATAATTGAACTCAATTTGATTGGTATTGCTTTTTACATCTTATCCAAAAGTAGTTAATCAAAAGAGGATTTGAGAAAAAACAATTGATAAAATTGTATACAATTTAAAGTGGAGTTAGATTATCTTTCGAAAATATCTTTGAATTGATATAATAGTCGCTGTAAAAGACGTAAATCTTCTGTGATAATATCGGCTGAACCTGACATTTCTTGGCGGAAAATTATTTTTTTATCGTAAGAAGTTTTTAATCCATTTGGCAACCAAATATCGATAAGTAAATTTCCATCTTTATCGGGTGTTAAAGAAATTGATTTTATTTTTCCTTTTAGAATTCCAAATTCTCTATCAGGATAATTTGCTAAACGAATATTTACATCTTGACCAATTTTTATTTTACCCGAATTTTGCGCTACGGCTTTAAGTTTTCCAATATAATTAGTTTCATTAGATGGAATAATTGCAAAAACATTATCGCCTGAAACGACTGATTGATTTTCTGACCAAAGCTGCAAAAATGTAACTTTGCCAGCAATAGATGAGCAAAGAACATAATTTAATTCCCAATCTTTTACAGCTTTTTTCAATTGATAAAATGCTTGAGTTACATTTCTATTTAAATTTATGTTTTCTTTACTCTCATTAATAATTGTTGTTTTACTGTTTCTATTCAAATCATTTAAAGATGATTTTAGTTGGGAAATGGTACTTAAAAAACTTTTATAATTTTTTTGTGATTGTAAATAGTGCAGTCGTTGCTTTTCTAATTCTTGTGTTGAAATAATCTCTTTTTTATACAATAATTCATAGCGTTCTAAATCTTTTTTTTGAAGTTCTAATTCGCTCTGATTGATGCTTTTCTGTGATTCTAACAAACTTAATCTTTCACGAAGTTGAATAGATTCTAAACTTTGTGCTGAACTTTCAACTTTATAAGGTTGCAATTTAAAACTAAGTTCCTCGGCTGAGTATTCTTTTTGAAAAAGTGCATAGGAACTTTCAATATCACCAAGTTGTAATGCTTGTGTTTTTTCAAAAGGAAAAGGTTTTTCATCAATTACATAAGAATCGATAATGCTTTTTAGCAAAAAAACATCTTTATAATTTGCAGCATTTTCTATAACAGCCAACGGTGTTTTTTCGGGAACATCAGCTTTATCTTTTACTAAAATAGCTTCGATTCTTCCTGAAGTTTTAGCAATTAACTTTTGTGGTGGAACTTGCGTTGTTATGCTAATTTGAGTTGAAATCATATCAGGATATTTAATCATCCATGAAACACCTAACATCAATAAAACAATCGAAAGCACCACAATGTTTCCCCAACGAATCATCCAATGAGGAACACGTGTAAGGATTTCTTGAACCTCTTCGCTACGTAAATTTATATCTTTAATTTCTGACATTTTAACTTCCTAATTGTAATTGATTTCTAACTAATTCATAATAACTTCCTTTTAAATCTACAAGCTCTTTATGGTTTCCAATTTCAACAATTTTACCTTTTTCTAAAACTACAATTTGATCAGCGTTGATAACCGTGCTTAAACGATGCGCAATCACAACAACCGTTTTATTTTTAAAGAAAATATCTAGTTTTCCCATGATTTCTTTTTCATTATTCGCATCAAGAGCTGAAGTTGCTTCATCAAAAAATAACATTTTAGGATTTTTATAAACTGCTCTAGCTATAAGTAATCGTTGTTTTTGTCCGGTACTCATTCCAACGCCTTCCATACCTATTTTTGTATTGTAGCCAAGCGGATAATCCTCTATAAATGCTTTAATATTAGCAACATCAGAAGCATAAACTAGTTTGTCTTTGTTAATTATATCAACTCCAATGGCAATGTTATTAGCAATAGAATCACTAAAGATATAACCTTCTTGCATAACTGAACCTACATGATAACGCCATGCTTTTTGTGACAATTTAGACAATTGCGTTTTATTGATTAAAATTTCACCTGAACTTGGTTCATAAAATTTCAGTAGTAATTTCATTAAAGTAGTTTTACCACTTCCGCTTGTTCCTACAATTGCTGTTATTTTATTAGCTGGAATAGTTAAATTCAAATTTTCTAAAACATTTACATCCGAACCAATGTATCTAAAAGACAATTCTTTAATTACAATATCAGCTTCCTGAGGGATATCGTGAATCTTTTCTTCATCGTTTTGAGTTTCATCTTCTTTATCATGAATTTCGGATAGTCTTGCTAATGAAATTTTTGCATCTTGAGCTTCTCTAATAAAACTTATTAACTGAACAATTGGACCATTCAAGCCTCCAACAATACTGCTAATTGCCATCATCATTCCTAATGTTATTTGTCCATCAATTACTAACTTTGCCGACAAAAAGATGATTATAATATTTTTTAATTCGTTTATAAAATTAGACCCAACACTTTGAGTTTGTTCTAAAACTAGCCCTTTCATCGAAACTTTAAACAATCTTGCTTGAATATATTCCCAACCCCAACGCTTTTGTTTTTCAGCATTATGCAATTTTATTTCTTGCATTCCATTGATAAGCTCGATGACCTTACTTTGTTCTTGCGAAACTTCTGAAAATCTCTTATAGTCTAATTTTTCCCTTCTCTTTAAAAATAAAATTACCCATAAAAAATAGAAAAAACTCCCTATAAAAAAAACTGTGAAAATCTGTAGATTGTAATAGGCCAAAACGCCACCCATTATAAACATATTAAGTAAAGAGAATAAAACACTCAAAGACGAAGTGGTTAATATTCGTTCAATTCTATGATGATCATTGATGCGTTGCATAATATCACCTGTCATTCTAACATCAAAAAACGAAATAGGTAAATTCATCAATTTGATAAAAAAATCGGAAATTAAGGATATATTTATTCGTGACGAAAGGTGTAATAGTATCCAACTTCGTATGAGTTCAAGAGCAGTTTTGCCAAAAAACAAAAATAATTGCGCAAACAAAACCATGTAAATAAAATGAATATTTTGATTTTGAATTCCAACATCGACAACACTTTGCGTTAGAAATGGAAATATTAATTGCAATAAACTTCCTGCTAATAACCCAATAATTAGCTGAAAAATAAACGATTTATAGGGTAAGATATAATTGAATAAAAGTCCAAAACCAAATTTACTTTTATTATCTTCTAAGTCAAATTCTGATTGATGGAATTTAGGAGTTGGCTCTACTAACAATGCAATTCCTTCTTCAGAAGTTTCGTTGGCATTATTTCCAATCCAAAATTTTATGAATTCTTCTTTTGTGTAGTCAATTAACCCTACAGCTGGATCGGAAATGAAGTAATTATTTTTTTTTATATTGTAAAGCACTACATAATGTTCTTTATTCCAATGAAGAATACATGGTAATGGAGCTTCTTCTAATTTATTTAAACTTAGTTTTACTCCAAGTGTTCTAAAACCAATTTTCTCTGCAGCATCGCTAAGAAATAATAAATTACTTCCTTCTCGATTGGTTTCACTAAAAGTTCTTAATGTTTGAATATTGAGAGTTTTGCCATGGTATTTAGCAATAATTTTTAGGCACGTTGGACCGCAATCTTTGGAATCGGCTTGTATGTAAGTTGGGAATTTTTTCAAAATAATTATATAATTTCAAATATATTAAAAATAAACTGTCTGAAAAATATTTTCAGACAGTTCAAAGGATTTATAATAATTTTAGCTCACATCTTTGCATTAGAGGTTCACTAGTGATTTTCAACATTATTCTCATTGATCTCTATTGTAAATACCTTTATAGCAACTTTGTCGCTTACTTTAATAATAAAATGAATCACATTGAGCAATTATTTCAATTATTATTATTTTAGTTAACTCTTGAGAACAATATTAAAACTGATTCCTTTTAGCACTAAAATAATCTATTATTAAAGTTCTCCTCCAAATGGTGGGGTTCTATAACAAGGTTTTTGAGGTGTTGGAAAAATACAAGTGCCATTACTACAACACATATTTGCAGGACAAGTAGAATTCGCAACATCGTGACATTTTATTAAACCACCATTCACGTTTTTTTGCTCCTTTTTAGTTAACTCTTGAGCACCTAAATTTAAAATTGATTTTTTCATAATTTAACGTATAAGTTATTAATAAACTGTGTGAACACATACTGGACCATTGGCAGTTTCCTGACAAGGCGCTTCAGCAGGACAAGCAAGATCTTTACATAGATATGCTTTCGCTCTTTCGCCATACACGTTTTTTTGCTCCTTTTTAGTTAACTCTTGAGCACCTAAATTTAAAATTGATTTTTTCATAATGTTAAATATTAAAATTGATTAATTATCTCAAACTTTTTTAAGTCAATTGAGATTTTTGACTATCGTTGCAACAATATTTTAAATTAAATAGCTACTGCTACTTCTGTATTTTCCTCTTTTATTTGTTCGTCTAAATCGTTTAAAAAATATCTTAATTCACTAATTTCATATTCATCAGGAAACAATTTGTCATTAATGATTTTTACAGGTGTGTAGTTTAGGTTGTTCTTTAAACACCAATCATATTGAGCTTGAAGTTGCTTTTCAATAGCAACAGTTATTCCGTTTGCGCACCATTTTTTTAGCCAAACTTCTAAACTAAAATTGTTTATATGCCAATCTGTTAATGCTTGTAGCACTTCTTCTTTTCTATAATAACTAATAGCTAATAAATTTTGCACAACCGCTTGATATGGATTATCTAAATTTTCTGGATTTACATTAAAAAGTATTTGTAGTTTTATTTTTTCAGGATATTTACTCACTAAACTCTTTGCCTCTTTAAAAGCTTTATGACAGTGACCGCAGCTTGGACTTAAAATCAACGTCAATTGTATGTTTGCTGATTGACTTCCAAAATTTATTCCATGAAAATATTCAAATCCTTGCAATGAATTTATCTCCTTCGATAAATAATTAAATAGTCCATAATTTCTTTTAAATCGAATATGCTCTGAAAGTTGTTTTTCACTTTTACTTTTTTTCTCAAGAATAGGTTTTATATAAAACCAAATTGATGAAATAAATACGACGCTAAAAAAATAATGAAAGCTTCCATTGAAATTTAGATTTAATGAAATATCATTTAAAAACAAGAAAACTATGCTTTGAAGAAAAATTAATGAAGCTATTATTAAACAAAGCGCGCACCATTTTTTAAGTTTACTTTTTTGTAACCAAATAGAATAGGCTAAAAATGGCAGTGACAAAACGCTAGCAATCCCGACATAATTAATTGATGACACCAAAAGAAAAATTGACACAATATTGATTCCAAAAAATAATATAGGAAAATCAGAAAAGCTTAACCAACTATTGATTTCACTATTTTTAGATTTTATTACTGAGTCGCAAGTTGATTTTAACCCAGTACAAATTTTTGATGCAATCTTATTTGGAACACCTAACTTTTCTTGAATAATAAAAAACCCAACTATAAGTCCGATTATCGAAGTAGAAAAGAAAAATAATTGTTCCCAGTAAAGTCCGTTTCTTAAAATAAAAATTCCGAAAACCACCGCTAAACTAAGTAATTGCCATAAATAATTGATTTTTTTTACTGCAATAACTTTCTCCGACACATTTGGTTCAACGGCGACTATAATTCCATCCCAAATCCTAATAAAATCAACTACTGAATAAGCAACTTTCTCGCCTTTTTCAGTTTCAACAATAATTCTATTAGTACCTCTTTCAACCAATACCAGTTCATTATAATCATTAGCTGATATGGTAGCCAAAAAGATATTTGGCAAATCATTTATTTGAGATTTATCAATTTTCGCAGCTATATTTTCAATTGATAATGAATCTAGTGTATCAGTTACGGCATACAAACTAGGATAGTTCGGATGTGATTGAAACAATTCTTCATATTCTTCCTTTACATTTGAAAATCCATTTAACGATAAATATTTGTGAATTATTTTTAACATAACTTGTAAATAATTATATTGATTTAACTTTTACAAATTTTAACAAAAAAAGTGATTTGAAATTCCGCTATTCATATATTTTTTAAAATAAAGGAACGATATTTTATAAATTAAAGGATGAAAAAAATTAAACTAAAACGCACAATATCAATTACTTAATTTATAATAGCGTTATAAATAATGTGCAAAATATTTTGAATAGAAAATTGAAGTTATTTTTATGTAGTTTTGAAATAATTAATTGTAAACATTTAAGTTATGAAAGTTAAAAAATTAAACATTGAAGATTTTCAAGAAAAAAAAGTTGCTAGAACTGAGTTAAAAACTATTTTTGGAGGTAATCCAAATAATGGACCTGGTCAGGAATTACTTCTTAATGATGAAGATGATGTTCCAATGGGACCGTTCCCAGTTGGTCCAGGAGGAACTGGCGTAACAGCTGGTGGATCAAAAGACCAATTACCTTAATTAAAAAGAGAGATTAAACAATCTCTCTTTTTTTTATTTCATTAATAAATTGAAAAGGTGTAATTCCTGTTTTTTTCTTAAAAGATATTGTAAAAGAATCTGCATTTTTAAAACCTGCACTTTCAGCAATTGCCTGAGTGCTGTACTCTCTGTATCTTTTGTTATTAAGAATTTCATTAATCACAAAATCCAATCTCAATTCATTATAATAAGAACTAAAAGTTTTATTATAGTTTGTATTAAAGATATAGGATAAATAAGTTGTGTTTGTTTTAAGCTTTTTAGCGAGATATTGCTGACTAAAATCTTGTTTTAAGTACTCTTTTTTTTCATTGACAACTTTTATTTTTTTCAAAATATCTTCTTCATCTTCATTGGATATTTGGATTGGTTTTTTGAGCACCTCATTTACCTGAATGATTTCGCTACTATTGTCCTTTTTGGTTTCTTGTATCAATATATTCACCTTTTCAACAATTCTTTTTTTATCTCTTCTCGACTTAGATAATAGAAAAATCAAAGTTAAAACAACTAAGATGACAGTTCCTTTTAATAAAAAATCTAATAAAAATAATTTTTTGTATTCTTTTTGAATAATTAGCATGTCTTTCTGCAGGCTTTCATTACTCATTCTATTTATTAAATCTATTTTGTTATTATCTAAATATTCTTTGTTGATTTTATATTAATCATCATAAATTTTTGAATATAGATTTGCCTCTTTAAGATTGCCCAACTCCTGATATATTTTAGCTTGGTAGTAACTAGAATTTATATAATCATAGGTGTTAACAAGATTTTTATCTTTCAGATGCAATGAATCAATTTTTTTAAAATAAATTAAAGATTGCGTGTATTTCTTTTTCGAATAATATATATATCCAACATTACGATAGATATTCGATAGTTCACTACGGATGTCAGTATCATTTATCAAAACAAGGGTTTTATTAAAAATATTTAGCGCGTCGTCATACCTTTTATCAAAAATATAATTTATACCAATTGATTTTTGAGCATTAATTGTATTTAGTAATAAATCTTCAGAGAAAATAAGTGATTTATCATAGTAATATGTTGATGAATCTAAAAATATTTTTTTTCTTTTATCAACTTGAAACTTTTCTTGATAATACCATCCAAGGTGCAAATAATATAAGCTTTTTGAAGCATTATATTGGCTTTCATAATAAAGACTAGAATTTTTATCAATTAATAACAAAGCTTCATTTGTTACTCTAACAGCTTCATTATACTTTCCTATTTCACCATAAATAAGTGCTATATTTCCTAAAAATTTTATATTCTGTAATTTATCATCAATTTTTACAGATATTTTTTTCCCTTTTTCAAAACAATCCAGTGCATTTTGTAAGTTACCTCTCTTCCATTCAGAAAGTCCTTCAAAATTTATTAAGTACGATTGAATTTTGAGTTTTTCTGTAGAATTTTCTTCTTTATTTAAAAAAAACAAAGCTGTTTTATAAAACTCTTTTGCTTTTATGGAATCACCTTTCAATTGAAAAAAATAGGATTTAATTCCTCTAGCAAACGCTTTATGCAGGTATTTATCTGACTTTTCAATTTTGTTGGCAAGTATAAATGAACTATCTCTGTTGTCGTTTAAAAGTCTTCTTGACTCTTCTTGCAGTAAATAATAGTCTTTATTGGACAGCACTTTATCATTTTGAGAAATAGCAAGTGTGGTAAAAAGTAAAAAAAATAAAAATAAAAATTTGTTCATGGCGGTAATTAAATTTAAAAGTGCTATTAAAAACCCATTCCTAGTAATCCAAATACCAATTAAAAATATCACAACGTAATCCAACTGAAAACCAAGTTGTACTTTCTTTTTTTACTAAATCGGTTTCAACAGTAGGTTTAAAATTTCGGTATATCAGACTTCCAAAAACCTTCATATTAGTACTTGGGTTTATTAAATATCCGGCTTGTAAATCGGCAATAATAATCGTTGTTTTGTTTCCTTGTCCAACTTTTACTCCAGTATCAAATGGTCGATTGTCTTCATAATCTTTGTAAATATTTCCACCATAATTATTACTATCTGTAGTTGTATCAAAATCCAAACCTCGAATTCCGTAAGTTAGTTTGGCATCGGCAAAATAGCGTCCTTTGTGGTAGCGTGCAATTCCAATCAACTCTTTGGCATTTCCACCCCAATTGTGTCCTAAACTTTGGTTGTTGTGTCCGTAATTTGTCAAAACATCGCTATGCGCATACACGTACGGACGAATATGATTGTATTCGGCCTGAAGCAACAAATTTTTGATATTAAATGCGTTGAAATATTTCAGTCCGAGTTGGTAAGCAAACTTATTTTTCCAACTGTTTTCTTGTTTTTTAACATCTCCCAACGAAAATTCGTCAAGCAAAAATTGCGCATAAAAATTAAATTGATTGTTAATCTTATACTTAGTTGTTAAACCCAAAAGTGCATTTCCGCTTCTTGAAGAAGATGAAAATTCGACCGCACGATAAAAAATAATTGGATTGACAAAACTGGCATCGAATCCGCGATTGTTTTGATTACTCCATACTACACTTTCAAAAAAACCTAAATTGAATCTTTTAGTTACATTCCAACTCAGGTAATGATTGGCAACATATTTAGTGGCATACGTTCGATCTACCGTAACAGCATCACGAACATCTTTCATCCAAGTGTAAGTATTGGTGTATTTTATTTTCCAAAAGGTGGTATTAATTTTTAAGAACGGATACGGACTTGCACCATCGCTAAACAATAACGAACGATATCCATCACCAATAAAATTACGACCATATCCTAATTGCAAATTAAAAAACTTATTTGGCATGAACGATAAATTGGCTTCGGCAAGTGGAAAATCGAAAGCATCTGTTTTAAAATCTTTTGCAATTCCGATACCAGGAATAATAGCAGGATTTCCACCTGATGGCTTTATTGAACGCGCATAGTTGTTAAAATAATCAGCAAAACGACCTTGACTTTCGTAAATAGTTGTAGTAAAATTTATTTGCTCTCCCAAGCCACCGCGAACTTGAATTCCACGTGTGTTGACATAAGTATATTTAGCATTGCTAGGACTGGATTTTCCTAATTGTAAATCGACAATTGGATTCAAAGTAAACCAATAACCATCACCTTGAATGGCAACCATATTTTCATTCCAAAACTTTTTTCCCCACCAAGAAGTTTTAGATTTAGCTAATTTTTGGTTCTCCGCATTGATATCATAATATTTAGCAACTTCGGCATACGAAAAAGGTTTAGAAGAAGTATGATTGTTAGATCCAACTTGATTCAGAGCTGCGTCAAACTGCGCATAATAACTATGAGAAAACGGTATATTTAAATGACTTGTATTTTCAGGATTTTGAAACTTTTTATACACAATGCTGTCATATTCTTGTAACTCTTTATTTTTATCTTCTTTGCTACTACTAGAAAAAGCTTTTACAACACTATTTTCATTATTATTTTGATTTTCTACTTGTTGTATGTTTTTTGGATTAACTAATGGTATTGCAATCTTGATAGTATACTTAGCGTAAGTAGGTTTTCCGTTGTAAGTTGGCGCTTTTATTTGTGGAAATTGTGCAAAAACTCGCTTGCTTTCGGTAATCAAATCTTGGTTGTTGGCATCGACATATTGTACTTGAAACGTTCCTTTATCGGTTACTTCAAATAACACTATTACATTTCCTTTGTAATCAGTCGGGAGATTTTGAGGCACTTTAAAATTAGTAAAAACAAAAGTTTGTACCTCGGTATAAAAACAATTTTCTACTTCTTGCGAAGTTACCTTTTCACAATTAGGAAACTTTGGAAATTGCTCGCTACTTTTTTGAGCCCAAATACTTAAAGTGTGAAACAGAATTACAAAAAGAACAATTTTTTTACACATACTCTATTTTAAAAATTTAGTAATTATTGGTTGTGGTTTCGCCATTTGCAATAGCTTTGGCAGACGACGTTCCTATTCTTTTTACACCAAGTTGAATCATTGCAACTGCTTCATCATAGGTTTTAACACCACCAGCAGCTTTGATAGCCAACGGCGAAGCGTTTTCTAGCATCATTATTACACTCGCAATTGTAGCGCCATTTGGAACACCTTCGCTAGTTTTATAGAAACCTGTAGACGATTTTACAAAAACCGAATTATAACATTCCTCTTTAAAATTAGCCATAACCACATTTTTTATCAAGGTTGAAATTTGAATAATTTGATTGCTGTCTAATGCTGCAACCTCTATAATCCATTTCACGATTTTATTATTGGCTAAACCAAGTTTTGTTCCTTCAAGAATTTCTTTTTTAACCAAGCTTACATCTCCAGCTTTAAAAGCTTCATAATTGCAAACAAAATCCAAATCGTCGGCACCATTATTTATGGCTTGCCTCGCTTCTTCCAATTTTTCTTCTAAAGTATTGGTTCCTTCAGGAAAAGAAATTACAGTTCCAATGGTTAATTTAGAATTAGCATCTACAATCATTTTTTTAGCATCAACTACATATTCTGGACGAATCATAATCAATTTAAAATGCTCATCAATAGCTTCTTGAATCGTATTGACAACAATTTTGTTGTTTTCAATAGCACTCAAATTAGCCTGTGCTGCTGTTTTTAAATAAGTTGAATCGAGATATTGCTTGATGTTCATGCGATGACTATTTATATCTGAGATAAAATTAAAAAAAAATCCCACCTAAGCGAGATTTATTTTTTTTTGGTTACAAATTTATTCCAATTAACAATAAAAATTAGTCCTGAAATTGCTCCTATTGAATTGGCTAAAACATCTATTGGATCACCTTTTCGCGCAACTGTTAAAGTAGATTGACAAATTTCGATTACTATTCCGAAAACTATTGCTGTTACTAAAACAATAAGTCCGCTGTGTTTAAAAATGTTTTTAAATTTTACATAGGAATACCATAAAACTACAAAAACAAAATAAAACAAAAAATGAACTATTTTATCTTTAAATGGCACTTCAACTTCATCAACTATTTTTCCAATTGTAATTAAACTGAAAACAGTTATAACTATTGTCCAAGCTAACGCAAGGAATAATATAATGATTTTTTTATGCACCGATTAATTTCCCGTAAGCTTCATGGTCTAATAATTCGTCCCATTGTGCAGCATCCGAAATTTTAATTTTGATCATCCAACCTTTCCCGTATGGATCAGCATTTACATGCTCTGGATTTGCTTCTAAATCGTCGTTAAACTCTACAATTTCACCTGATAATGGTAAGAATAAATCTGATACTGTTTTTACTGCTTCTACAGTTCCAAAAACCTCATCTTTTTCTAAAGTTTGGTCTAAAGTTTCTACTTCAACATATACGATATCTCCTAATTCGCTTTGTGCAAAATGGGTAATTCCTACTGTTGCAATATCACCATCTAGTGAAACCCATTCGTGATCTTTAGTGTATTTTAAATTACTTGGTAAACTCATTGTGTTAGTATTTTTTGTTTGTGTAAAAGTAAAGTAACTTATTAAATTTTTAAAGTTTTTTTCAGAAAATTAATTTCCAAAATTGTATCTTAGTGTAAATCCTGTTCGGATATTGGTTAATGGAAATGATGTTGAAATTACAGCTTTCGAAAAGGAATGATCGTAAAAGAAAATTGCGGTTAGATTTTTACTAAACGAATAATCTGCTGTTAATTTCGCCGACCAAATGTTTTGACCTCCACCAAGTTGATTGTTATCATAATCTAAGTAACGCACAATGGTTTTGTTATTACGATATGAAAAATCCACTTTCATATTGATATCACCTTTAATTATCCCTGTTGGATCGTCAGACAATTGCGAACTGAATATTACATCTTTAAAGCGGTATCCAAGTCCTACAACATACTCAACACCTTTTACTTCGGTTAACAAATTATTGTCAAAACTCATCGATAATGCCCTGTCTTTCTTCATTTCTGCAAGAAACTTAAATGAATTTTTTAATTCAAAATCTACTCGCATCAATGGGCTAAATTGTTCTACTAGGTTGATATTTCCAACAATAGTCTTGCTTCTGAAGTTTCCTGCAACATCAGTTCCACCTGGATTTTGATCGTATTCAAAATTAGAGCGAAACGAGTTTACAGTATAGGATGCTTTGTAATTGTGCTGTAAAGAAAAACGTTTGAACTTGTCTTTGAAAAATTGGTAACGCATCAATCCACTGTATTTTATATTCCAATTCGGAATAGGGAAATTTCTAAAAATTCCTAAAGAAGAATTGGAAGCATTTTGCCCAGTATAGGCAGCTAAAAATGCAGGTAACAATACATCTTGACTGTTTTTACCAAAACCTGTCGGGAAACCATCTGGTGTTGTGCCACCAGTATAAAATGGTGAATTTGCTGCCAATCGATTTGCAATTATTAATCGGTTTTTTCTAAATTCATCAAAAGCAGCCGAACCATTTTCGTCGCTTGTGCTAAACGAAGTTTTAATTAATACGGTTGATATTGAGAAATTTCCAACATTATATGGTGATCTAGAGTTGTATGTTCCATTGGTTACATCAAATTGTTCTGAAAAATTATCTGCATAGGTTCTGTTTCCGTTGATGTCAATCTTAAAATCTGGAAACAAATCTACGTTAGCTGTATAATTCAGCGTTTTGTTGGTAACTTGAGAATAATTCTGGTTGAACTCAGGATAATTAGTTAACCATCCATTTTTAGCCGCTTCGAATCGAATATCATCCTGACTTCCAAAAACAAATCCTAATGTAGGTTTAGAACTTCCAAAGAAACCAATACCTGGAGTATAACCTGGAAGTACTGTTCCTCGATTTTCGGTATAATCTACATTTATATTTTTTACACTGGTAAGAACACCAATCAATCCTTGCAAGAAAACACTTCGTTCGTTTACGACTTGAGGTGCATTACTAACTATTTTTTGACCTGGTTTTGGTGGTGTTGCTGGTCTTGCTGGCGCAGCAGGTTTCTTTTTGGTAGCTGTCAATCCAATGTATTTATAAAAACTATCCATATTGAATGACGTATTCAACTTGTGTGAACTTGCATTTTGGATCGTGTTTCCTAAATCATAAATAGTTCCATCTTCGGCTTCAAATGAAGATAAAGCAATAGAAGCACGTTGCCAATTATAATCACCAGTGTATGTATAATTAGAGCGAACAAAGCTTAAAAATGGTAATTTGTTTAACGGCAATTCATAGTTTACAACCAGTTGTTGTGTGTGTTGATTCGCTGTTCCAACATCCCAAAAATCAGTCCAAATAGTGTTGGAATTATCAGGCAGATTATTTTCATCTAAATAATTTCTAACAATATTATTAGAGGAAGAACTAAAATTCAACTTTAGTGCTTTTGTCAAATTGTAATTAAATCCATACTGGTAATTAAACAAATAATTTCTCTGATAAAGAGATTCCAAACCAATACCTTCAACATCAACCAATCGGAATTGTTGTTTGTTATACTGTCTCACAATATTAGATCTGAAAGAAACATTAGAAGGCAAATAATTAAAATTGAAGTCTTTCAATAGTTTCCAATAATTGCTTTTCTGAAATTTCTTTACTTTTTTGAAAGGCTCAATTGGTTTCGATTTAAAGGCAAAAGTATAATCTGCGGCAGTATTTACTTGTTGATCGATAAAGTCTTCAATTTCATAATTATGTCGGTCAACCTGATTGTAGGAATACGACAACGTCAAATTTTCAGGATCGTAAAAATGTTGTTTTTGTTTTTCGCCACGTTCTTTTTTTACTCCAATAAAGTTGATACTTTTTCTTTTAGTATAATCTATTGCTCTATTTGTAATATTACTTCTTTCAGCTTCGCTAGATGTATTATCAAGTAGTTGTTGCAAACGAATATCTTGATTAAAAGGATCGTACTCTGGTGTAATGAACTCTTCTCCAACTGAGTAATTGAATGGCAAATTGATACCCCATTTTTTAGGCAATAATTTTCCTAAACTTACATTTGTAACAATGTTATACTGCTTTATATCTTCTCTACTGCGTTCGTTTGGTCCTTGTTCCAGTGAGCCAAATCCAAAAGTACTCAATCTACCTGTTGCAGAAAGATTTGCAAAATCGGCTAAATTTGCATCCATGCTAGCAACTGCTGCCATTCCGCCTTTATTGTCCATATCGGAAAGACGCAACTCATTAAACCAAACTTCACCTCCAATATCTCTAGTTGGTGTTACTACGTTGGTTTGATTTTTTAATCCAACCATTAAAGTTCTTACCAATCCAAAATTTGGATTTCCTTTAATACCCAATCGTAATTTATTGGGTTTATTAGCCAATGAAGCATCTAATTGATCTTCATCTTGAAAATACACGCCATCTGGAAGTGTTGACGGATCAATAGACATTGCTTGTATTTTTAATTTTGTAAGCAATGATAATGCCAGGTCGATTTCATTTTCTTCTGGCCACACCAGTTCTGGAGTGTTGGATGCAAAGGCACTTTTCTTTAACGGAATTTCAACTTGATAGTAGTTCTGAGTAAAATCGTTACCAAATCTTAAAAAAGCAACCAACTCATCATCTTGAAAAGAATTTTCGTTATCAGCTAAACCTTCAGCATGCAAAAACATACGTATTTTATTGTACTGACGCATATCAACACTTACGTTTTTAAATACCGCTCTTGAATCTGTTGGTTCTAAATCTTTTACACGCAAAACCAACGATTGTTCGTTTTGATTAATCAAAGTATTGTTATTATACAACTGTTCGCGTACAACTCCAGGAGGCGAAACGTAACGAATTGGAGAACGTTGGCTGTTTTCCTGAATGTTTACTGCTTGAACATCAAATGTGGTTCCGTCATCATCAACATTAGTATCGGCAAAATCTAGTGTATTTGTATATCTTCTCCATTCGCCTCGTACTAAATCTAATGCGCCAAAACGTAAAGTAACTTTATCAGTAAACGACGTCATGAACATTCTCATGAAACGAATTGATCTAAAATCGGTAATACTTCCAATAACATTATCAGGTTGCGAAACTGGAATTTTAAACAATACCCATCTTGCTTTTGCAGAACTTCCGTTAGATAATGTTACGTCTGTTTCTCTAATATCGGTAATATAATTTTGCCCTATAGTTGCCAATGCAGTCGGACTGATCTCAACGCCATATTCGTAATAAGCATTGATCGTATTCATAGTATTATCTCTATTGATATCTTCTACATCTGGAACAGTAGTCGAACCCCGATTGGTATCAGTTACATCTATTGGAGAGTTCCCTTGTAAATTGTTGTAATTTCGATAGCGTTCGAAAATACTTCCGGTAGTATTTAAAAAATATTGATAATTATCTGCTGCTGGATCGGGTTGTGCAGCAAATGTTGGAAATTGTGCGCCTTCTTCAGCATCGTTTAATCCATCGAAACCAACATCTTGCGCATTTCTATTAGCACCGTTGGTATCAAAAGCATAAATTAACGATTGAGACGCTGGTTGTTTTCCCCAAACTGATGTTACCGTTGGCTGATTAGAACCTGCTTCTGGTAAACCATTTTCATACTGTTTTCTTCCATCTTTAAGAATATCTTCTGATATTTCACCTATGTTTAAAAAGAGCTTTCCTTGATTAACATTACTAGTTTCTTCTGGGTTGGGATCGCCAGGATAATTATAAGGATTAAGCATCCAAAACTGAATAAACTCAACGTTTCCTTGTTCAAAATTGGTTGAATTTATTGGTCGCGTTATTCCTCCAAAATTCTGTTCAGGAGTTGGTAAATCATTGGTTGAAGCAGCGGCTGGATTAAAATTATAAGGTCCGCGCTCTGTTGGGTAATAGCTTAAATCTAATGTATTGATAACCTGCGACTGACCTTGAACAATATCGGTATTAGGATATAATTCGCGGCTAAAGATTCGTCTTGTACCATTAAAAGATAAATCATTTTGATCTATTCCTGCTGGTGGTTGCGTATAAAAAATTGGATCGATACTGTACCAATTAAGTTTGGCTCTTTTATATCCGTACTCTAATGTTGTTGATGTTCCTCCAAAATCAGGATAATCGCTAGTTGCATTTCGCTCTGGCGTTGAAGAAAGCGACCAAGCATTGGCAGATCTCATATCGATTGTAGTTTGAGAACCTTCAAAATCGTCAACATAAATAGTTGGTTCGCCTTGAAATTGATCGGCTTTTGGAGCGTCTGGTTTTAAATAAGCAATTTCTCCTCTAAAAGAGATGTTGGATGGAGCATCGGTGTCCATATTAGGTAACTTATTTACCATTCTAGTTAGAAATGGCACTTCAGTTGAGTAATTTAAGTTTAAACCAAAAATTGAGTTGTTTACCGATTCTTGTCCGTAATTTGATTTTTGGGTAAAAGGTCTTTCAGACATTTTTAAGAACGTAGCGCCAATTTGAAATTTATCTGAAAATTTATGCTCCACATTTACCCCGAAAAAACGTCTGGTTTGTTGCCCAAAAACAGAATTGTTTTCTACCGAAACTTCAATTGGAGTTCCAGACGCTGCAAGTGACGGATCTAAAATTTGAACTCGTCCTGCTTGATAATTTACGCTGTAATCAACACCTTCTACCAAAACTCTTCCACCAGCAGAAACTACTACAGAACCTCTTGGAACGTTGTAAGCTCCAATTGGGATACCATCGCCTCCAGAAGATTTGAACTTACCTTTTAATTGAAATTTATTTTTGTCACTATCTTGTAACGCTGCAGCTTGTGTGCTGCGGTACATACTTCTAAAAACATACTTTGTTTGATTGGCATTATATCCACCAATTAATGGATCGGCATTATAAACTTCGGTTGGGTTGGTTCTTAATTTTTCGAATAATTGACTTCCAAATGGTTCTACAGAGGTAAATATGATTCTACCATTTTGTTGGTCAACTGTTAAACCCGGAACAAAATCGAAAAATCCGTCGCCACCAACTTGTGGATCGCCACCAAAATTTAATCGGTCTACATTAAAAACTTTTAACAAAGGAGTTTCTGTTACATTATCTGGCACAGGAAGCGGTGGCGTAAGTGTAATGTAATTTAAAGGTGATGGATCGGTGTAAAGAATATTGAATCTGAAATCTTCTTGCTGTAATTGATAGGCACCAGGAATTTGATAAATATTTTTCATCATCAAGTTCCATACTGGTTTGTTTACATTGGTCAAATTACTTTTCAGCATTTTTAGTATCAATGCTTGTGTTGTTGGAACACCGCCACTAACTTGAGTTGCGTCAACACCATCGGTTCCAAACTCTCCAACTTGGTACACTTGATCTCCAATTGTATATTGATAAGCTACCGCCAAAACTTCGTCATTGGCAAGTCTTTGTTGTAGCGAAATATATCCCAATTGCGGATGAAACGTAAACTCATTTGGCCCAAGTTTTCTAGCATTTTCAAGCTTGGAATAATCAGTACCTTCGCTTACTGGCGTTGTGTTATTAAATCCTGCTCCAGAAGTTACAATCTCTCTTATGTTGGTGTTTAACAAACCTCCATTGGTAGGAATTAACCCAGGATCATAATCGTTATTGGTATTATCAGACGGTGAATCTGCAGGATTATTAAAAAATGGATCTATTGGTAAAGATTCATTTGCAACTACCTCAGCATCTGATAAGCCAGTTAAACGTGCTTCACCTAAATCTTGCAGTGCAATAATGTTTCTTAAGTTATTACTTGTTGTACTAACTCTGTTTTGCTTATTGGTCACCCAAACTTCTATTCGGGTAATTTGAACTCTACTGTCAATTAAAGGATAATTTCTTAACGACGAATCGTATTTGTTTCTGAAATATTGCGATAGAAAAAAGTTTCGATCAGCATCGTAATCTAATGCAAAAAGCTCGAAATCTTGAATAGTTCCGCCACCTTGCGCAGTTACACTTTTGGTTTGCGATTTTTGTTCAGAAAAAACTCCTGTAACCGTAGTTTTACCAAATTGAAGTTGTGCTTTTACTCCAAACAAACTTTGTGCACCTCTTATCAGTGAACTGTTTAAGGGCATACTCACATTTCCGACTTCAATTTTTTGAATAATATCATCTTCTGTTGGCGTGTATTCCAACTTTATTAAATTCTGAAATGCGAAAGTAGATTCGGTGTCGTAATTAGCATTTACATTAAGCCTAGTACCAACTTTACCCATCAAACTCATGCTGATTCGCTGATCAAAATCAAAAGTCGTAGTAGCTCTGTTTCTAGGAGAAAAAGAAGGATTGTCTTGCTTGGTATATCGGGCTCCAAGATCCATTTCGACAGTACCTGTGGGTTTTACATCAATGGTATTTCCGCCAAATATTGTCTCGAAAAAACCTGAATTTACATAATATCGAGGTAATAAATCTTTTTTGTCTTTCTCACTTCCTGCCAGTTTTCCGTCAATTGCATTGGATTTTTTTCTAAAATAATCACGCATCGATTCTTTTAAAACTAGATCTTGATATTCCTTTGGAGTTAGAATAATTGGATAATTGATATTAAAACCTTCGAAGGTTTTGGTTAAAATATATTTATCTGTAATTGGGTCATAAGTATAAGCTTCAACAATGCTTCTTGGATTTCCAATTGCAATTGCACCTGTATTGTATCCTTTTACAGTGTCATTAACCTCTTCATCAACTTGAGCGAATGTAAAATTAGAAAATAAAAATACTAATAAAGCGTAAACTATTTTAGTAGCAATTTTAGCAAACTTAGCGTAATGTGTTTTCAAAAATTATAGATTTTTTAATGCTTGCTTGATTATCGTTTCAACGGTTGCATCTGGGTTTTCAGTAATTATTTTATCAACTATTTTTTCTGATGATTTTCTAACAAATCCTAGAACTTCCAAAGCAGATAACGCTTCATCTCGATTTGTATTGCTTTGAGACATAGAAACTTCATCTAAATCATATATTTTTAACACTTTATCCTTTAAATCCAAAATTGCTCTTTGTGCGGTTTTGGCTCCAATACCTTTAATAGATTGAATTGTGCCAACATTTCCGCTTGCCAATGCATTTATTATTTGCTTTGGCTCTATCGACGAAAGCATGGTTCTAGCAATTCCAGCTCCAATGCCAGATACTGTTAAAAGCATTTTGAAAATCTCTTTTTCTGATTTTTCAACAAATCCGTACAAGGAATGTGAATCTTCTTTGATGATCAAATGTGTAAATAATTTTACAAAATCGGTTTTCGGAAGTAACGAATACGTATGTAGCGATATATTAATATGATAACCCACACCATTACAATCAATTACGACGTCGGTTGGTGATTTTTCTACTAATTTTCCTTGAATATGTGATATCATTTAATTTTTATCTTTCAAAACTTGTTTCAAATATAGCAAAAAAGTTGAATAGCCATTAGTTATACCCTTTTTCTAAACCAACTTTACATCAAAATTTTTAATTCTTTTAGCCTTTTCTTGTGCATCAACTACAGCTACTGCTGCCATATTAACCATTTCTTCAACACTTGCTCCCAATTGAAAAATGTGGACTGGTTTTTCCATTCCTAACATAATTGGTCCGATTGAATCAACTTTATAAAGTTCTTTCAGTAATTTATAAGTAATGTTAGCCGATTCTAAATTTGGAAATATAAGTGTATTTACTTTTTTACCTGCTAATTTAGAAAACGGAAATTTATTTTGAAGCATTTCTGGATTCAAAGCAAAGTCGGTTTGGATTTCACCATCAACAATTAAATCTGGATAATATTTATGAAGATAGGCAACAGCTTCGCGAACTTTGTTAGCACTTTCATGGGATGAAGAACCAAAATTTGAAAAAGAAACCATAGCAATTACGGGTTCCATTCCAAACATTCTTACCGTTTTCTCAGTCATCAAAGCAATTTTAGCCAAATCATCTGCAGACGGATTAGGATTAATAGCCGTATCGGATAAAAACATTGGTCCGCGGTTGGTCATCATCATATTGGTAGTTGCAATGAGTGAAATTCCAGAAGCTTTACCAATAAGCTGCATTAAAGGTTTTACAACCGATGGATAACTTCTAGAATAACCCGAAACCATGGCATCAGCATCACCTTGATTGACCATCATTGCGGCGAAATAATTTCGTTCTCGCATCCATTTCTGTGCATCAAGAAGCGAAATGCCTCTACGCTGACGTGATTTCCAAAAAATATCGGCATATTCAAGTCTTCGCTTGTCTTCTTCCTGTGTTTTAGGATCAAAAATTGGAACATCGGCATCAAACCCAATTTCTTCTTTTAGTTCTAAAATATCTTCTTTTCTACCAAGTAATATCGGATGGCCAATACCTTCTTCGTATACAATTTGAGCTGCTTTTAAAACATCCAATTGATCGGCTTCTGCAAAAACTATACGTTTAGGATCTGTTTTTGCTCTATTCGTTAATAAGCGAACCATTTTGTTATCAGAACCTAATCGTTCTAATAATTCTTCTTCATATTTCTCCCAATCGGTAATAGGATTTAAAGCAACACCACTTTCCATAGCAGCTTTTGCAACCGCAGGCGCTACCATTGTTATCAACCTTGGATCAAATGGTTTTGGAATAATGTAATCGCGTCCAAAATTAAGTTTCGTTTCACCATAGGCAATATTCACTTGTTCAGGAACATGCTCTTTGGCTAATGCGGCTAAAGCTTTAACTGCAGCCATTTTCATAGCTTCGTTTATTTTGGTAGCACGAACGTCTAATGCGCCGCGAAATATATATGGAAAACCAAGAACATTATTTACTTGATTAGGATGATCAGATCGTCCCGTAGCCATAATAATATCGTCACGAGTTGCAATGGCCAAGTTATAATCAATCTCAGGAACTGGATTTGCCATAGCAAAAACAATTGGATCCTTTGCCATAGCTAGAAGCATTTCTGGTTTCAGAATATTTCCGGCAGAAAGCCCAAGAAAAACATCGGCATTTTGCAAGGCTTCGGCAAGTTGAATTCCGGCTTTACCAAAAGAATATCTTTTTTGCAGTTCAGACAAATCGGTTCTATCGCTTGATAAAACGCCATCTTTGTCGAACATAATAATATTGTGCAACTGAACGCCCAACAACACATACAAATTAGCACATGCTAAGGCAGCTGAACCAGCACCCGATATCACAACTTTTATTTCTGAAATATTTTTTTCAGCAAGCTCTAAAGCATTTAACAATGCAGCGGAAGAAATTATTGCAGTTCCATGTTGATCATCGTGCATCACTGGAATATTGAGTTCTTCAACAAGTCTTCTTTCAATTTCGAATGACTCAGGAGCTTTAATATCTTCTAGATTAATACCTCCAAATGTTGGCGCAATATTTTTTACAGTTTCAATAAAAGCATCTATATCTTTAGTACCAATTTCTATATCAAATACATCAATATCGGCAAAAATTTTGAACAATAATGCTTTTCCTTCCATCACAGGTTTAGACGCTTCTGGACCAATATCACCAAGTCCTAAAACTGCTGTACCGTTTGTAATAACTGCAACCAAATTACCTTTGGCCGTATATTTATATACATTATTTACATCTTTGGCTATTTCTAAACATGGTTCGGCTACGCCTGGTGAATAGGCTAAAGATAAGTCTCTTTGTGTAGCATATTTTTTAGTTGGAACTACTTGTATTTTTCCTGGTGTAGGTTTTGCATGGTATAAAAGTGCTTCTCTACGTTTACTGTCTTTATGCATTTTATGTTTTTTTTCTAACTGGCAAAGTTAGAGGTATGATTGTAAAAAGTCAAGTTTAAATGATTTTCTTTTAAACAAACTGAAAAAGAATTAACTAAAACTAAAAAAAGCTTTTGGATACTAATCTCCAAAAGCTTTTTATAATTGCTACTCTATTTTTAAATCCAATCAATAGGATTTTCTAAAACTTGAATTAATTTTTCTTCACTACTTCCAGCTTCCGGATGATGGTCATAAACCCATTGTACATTTGGAGGCAAACTCATCAATATACTTTCTATTCGTCCATTGGTTTTAAGTCCAAATAATGTACCTTTATCGTGAACTAAATTGAACTCTACGTAGCGTCCACGGCGAATTTCTTGCCAATTACGTTGTGCTTCAGTGAAAGGTAAATCTTTTCTTTTTTCCAAAATTGGCACATAAGCAGTAATAAAACTATTGCCTACTTCGGTTACAAAATTGTACCAATCTTCCATCTTCATCGTTTGTGATTCTTTGCAATAATCAAAAAATAATCCGCCAAGGCCACGTGCTTCATTTCTATGTGCGTTCCAAAAATAAGCATCGCATTGTTTTTTATATTTTGGATAAAAATCTAGGTTGTGTTTGTCACAAGCAGTTTTACATGTTTGATGAAAATGAATGGCATCTTCTTCAAACAAGTAGTAGGGTGTTAAATCTTGACCACCACCAAACCACGAGTTAATTATATTCTGGTTTTCATCATACATTTCAAAATAACGCCAATTGGCATGAACCGTTGGAGCCATTGGGTTTCGTGGGTGAATAACCAAACTTAATCCACAAGCAAAAAAATCGGCTTCACCAACATTGAACATTTTCTGCATAGCTTCGGGTAATTTTCCGTGTACTGCAGAAATATTTACACCGCCTTTTTCTATTACATTACCATTTTCTATAACACGTGTTCTTCCGCCACCACCTTCAGGTCGTTGCCAAATATCTTCACGAAATTTTGCCTTTCCTTCAACAGATTCCAATCCGGCAACAATTTGATCTTGTAAAACTTGTATGTATTGATAAAATTTATCCTTCATTTTTACTTTATAGTTTGTATACCAACATTAATCCACCTCTGTAAGGTAATAGTTCTCCGCTTTTATTAAAGTTTCTAGCATTTTCATAACGTTCGTCAGTACTCACAAGATATCCATTATAATAACCTTGCTGCGATCCACCACCAAGAAAAAACTCCAAATTAAATTTCTCCCCAATTTTAAATTGATACCCAATGGTCGCTCCATACATAACACTATATCCTTTTTGATAATAGTCACTATTTAAATAGTTCCATTTTTGAATTTTGTAGGCACTTCCTCCAATATGTCCACCAACAAAAAAACCTTTTTTAGCTCCAGATGTATAGTATCTTACCTCTGGGAATAACATTAAAAATTCTTGTGGACCACCATTTACAGATTTCCAAAAGGAAGCAGTTGCATCAACTTGAAAAGTAAAATACTCAGAGATGTTGGTTTCAAAACCAATATTAGGAATACCAATTAATGCAGTTGCTACATTAAATTTTAATGAAGTTTGTGACCAAACTAATTGCGAAAAAAAAAGCAATGCTATAAAAAATCTTAATTTTACTTTCATTCAAAAAAATGTTAACCTTTATATTCTTTCACAGCATCAACGAAAGCTTTAGCATGATCTACCGGAATGTTTGGTAAAATACCGTGACCAAGATTTACTACATAATTATCTTTTCCAAATTCGTTAATCATTTCATGAACCATTTTTTTGATGGTTGGAATTGGAGATAACAATCGTGATGGATCAAAATTTCCTTGTAAAGTGATTTTTCCACCAGTTAAATAGCGTGCGTTTCTTGCAGAACAGGTCCAATCTACTCCAAGTGCCGACGCTTTGGATTGTGCCATTTCATTTAATGCAAACCAACAACCTTTTCCAAAAACAATCACTTTAGTTTCTTCGGCTAATGCATCAACAATTTGATTGATGTACTTCCAAGAAAATTCTTGATAATCTACTGGTGATAACATTCCGCCCCAAGAATCGAAAATTTGAACGGCATTTACGCCCGATTTTACTTTTTCTTTAAGATACAGAATGGTTGTGTCTGTAATTTTTTGCAATAATGTATGCGCTGCAATTGGATTTGAAAAACAGAAACCTTTCGCGGTATCGAAACTTTTGGAACCTTTTCCTTCTACACAATAGCAAAAAATTGTCCAAGGTGAACCTGCAAAACCAATAAGCGGAACTTCGTCGTTCAGCATTTCTTTGGTTAGTTTAATTGCGTCAAAAACATAACCTAAAGTTTCATTAACGTCTGGAACTATAACTTGATTGACTTGTTCCATCGTTCGTATTGGGTTTGGAATAATTGGTCCCAAATTGTCTTTTAATTCTACATGAATTCCCATTGCACGTGGTACAACCAAAATATCTGAAAACAAAATTGCTGCATCTGGTTTTACAATTCTAATTGGTTGAACTGTAATTTCAGCTGCTAATTCTGGAGTTTCGCAACGTGTAAAAAAATCATATTTGTCACGTAACGCTCTAAATTCTGGCAAATATCTTCCGGCTTGACGCATCATCCAAACTGGAGGTCGTTCTACAGTTTCGTTATTTAATGCTCTTAAAAATAAATCGTTCTTAATCATTTTGTTTCGTTTTTGACACGTCTAAACACTTTATTTACACGTGATTGATGGATGTTTTGTTATAATAATTAATACATTGTGTAATTGTATTTTCTATTGTAGGCTGAAGTGCAATTACTGTATTAGTAGTTTCTAAAGCTTCGGCAGTTGTTTTACCAATACAAAAACAGGTTTCGGTAGTTATTGTATTTTGTTGCAAATAACTTTCTACGCCTGATGGACTGAAAAAAAGTATTCCATTTGGTTTTTTTTCGATGCGATGCGATTGTAATACTGTTTCGTAAATTACAATTTCTTCAAATGAAACTTGCGCCAAAAGCATTGCCTCGGGTAAAATATCTCTACGAAGATTACCACTAAAAAAGGTGAAACTACTTTTCTGATATTGATTGCAAATAATTGAAGCCAATTCGGCAGCATAATCAGAATAAACCACAACTTCAAACCCGTTTTTTTCTAACAACGCTTTGGTTTTAATACCCACGCAAAAACATTTGTGTTTTTTTAAACTTATGTGCATTGCGTTTTTCAATATACTTTCCACCGCATTTTGGCTTGTAATAATTAGATACTCACCTATTGTATTTAAATTGAAATTACAGTCTTTTATGGTAATGAAATCTTGCTCTTGATAGAAAAAATTCGGTGTCAACAAATGTTGCTTCTGATTCTCAAGAAGCTTTTTTGTTGAAACTATATGAATTGGTTCTCTCATAATTTTGATTTATTTCTTAAGATTTTCTTTGATGTTCTTCATCAAATCTGAACCACCATTTTGTAAAACTTCGTTTGCTAACTCGTACCCAAGTTTTTTCCATTGTTGAATTGGAACCGTTTTATCGACTTCAATTTTTTGCTTCCCATCGATAGAAAATAAATTTCCAACAAAGTGAATATCGTCTTCAATAATTCTTGCTAATGCACCAATTGGCGCAGTACAACCACCTTCTAGGGTTTTTAAAAATTGTCTTTCGATGTAGGTACAAATTTCGGTTTCAATATCGTTTAATTCAGATAATGCTTGCTGGCAAAAATCATCATTTTCCATTGCAACCACAAGCATTGCTCCTTGTGCTGGCGCAGGAACCATCCAATCAAGATTAATGTAATTTTCTGGTTTTAGATTAATTCGCTCTAATCCTGCAGCGGCAAAAACTGCTCCATCCCAATCATTTTCATTAAGTTTTTGCATTCTTGTATTTACGTTTCCACGTAAATCAACCACGGTATGTTTTGGATATCTATGCCACCATTGTGCTTGTCGACGCAAACTTCCGGTAGCAATCGTTCCACTATTTTCTAAAAAATCTGTATTTCCTTTGTGTACTAAAATATCCAATGTATTGGCACGTTCTAAAACTGCAGCTTGTACAATTCCTTTCGGCAAAGCTGTAGGAACGTCTTTCATAGAATGAACTGCAATATCAACTTGACCGCTAATCATAGCAATGTCTAAAGTTTTAGTGAAAATTCCGGTAATTCCGAGTTCGTAAAGTGGCTTATCAAGGATGATGTCGCCTTGTGATTTTACGGCTACAATGGTAGTTTTGTAACCTAAATCATTTAATTTTTTTTGGACTGTGTGCGCTTGCCAAAGAGCCAATTCACTATCACGAGTTCCTATACGTATTGTTTTTTCAGACACTTTTTTTTAATTTTTTCACGAATAGCACAAACTTACATCAATTTTTTGATTTGAGTACGTATTTAATTGGTGGGTATTATGAGGTTTGGTTTCTAAAAAATAAAAAGGAATCTCTATATTTAGAAAAATGATTTTTCTTGTTCTAACTGAAATACTTTTTCAATCCATTCGATGCCTTCATCCATAGAATCTCCATCTTTTAAATGATTCACAAAGTGATTTGTTATTTTTTGAATGATGCGGTTGCTTATCAACTCGGCTTGTTGCTCATCAAAATTGGATAACTTTTTTCTTTGAAAATTTAGTTCACCTTCTTTAATCGAATTTAATTTTTCTTTTAGCGCTTGTATTGTTGGAGCAAATTTTCTGTTTTTAGTCCAAGCAGTGAATTCTTCTTTAATTTCTTCAATAATTGCTTCAGCTGCTGGAATGTGCTGACGACGTTTCTCAAGAGTTTCATCGGTCATTTGAGAAAGATGGTCTAGGTGAATTAACGTAACGCCTTCGATATCTTGAACATTTTCGTGCACATTTTTAGGAATAGATAAATCTAAAATTAACAATGGTTTTTTTAGATTTAAAATCGTTTTGTCAATGGTTGGATTTTGTGCGCCTGTCGCAACCACAACAACATCGGCATTTTGAAGTTCTAATTGTAAATCAGAATAATCTTTTACAACTAAATCCAATTTATGAGCCAATTTTTCTGCTTTATCCTTAGTTCTATTGATCAGCGTAATTTGTTCGTGTTTGGTATGTTTTACCAAATTTTCGCACGTATTTCTTCCTATTTTTCCGGTTCCGAAAAGCAAAATGTTTTTCTTAGAAACATCTTGAACATTTTTGATTATATACTGAACCGATGCAAACGAAACTGAAGTTGCTCCAGATGAAATTTCGGTATCTGTTTTAATTTTTTTGCTCGCCTGAATCACAGAATTTACCAATCGTTCTAGAAACGAATTTACTAATCCGTTGGATTTACTTTCGTTAAAAGCAATTTTAATTTGGCTGATGATTTCGAAATCACCAAGAATTTGACTGTCTAAACCAGTTCCGACACGAAACATATGGTTTACGGCTTCTTGGTTTTTATATATGTAAGCAACTTCTTGAAATTCGGCAACCGTACCTTGACTGTTTTCGCAAAGTAATTTGATTAATTCATATGGATGATTGGCAAAACCATATATTTCGGTTCTGTTACAAGTAGAAGTTACTATTAAAGCTTCAATTCCTTCGGCTTCGGCTTGCATCAATAATGTTGATTTAGCTTTTGCATCTAAACTGAATTTACCTCTCATTACTGCGTCGGCTTTTTTGTAACTAATTCCTAATGCGTAAAAAGAAGCGTGCTTTGACATATTAAAATTTTCCATATATATACTTTCCTTAAAAAGTTCAACAAAATTATCTATAACCAATTTATAAAAGTAACGCTGTAAGGACTATTTGTATCGCTCTGAGATTTTTTAATCCAAAATGCTGTAAACAACGTAAATTCTATTAAATTTGTACTGAAATCAAGTGTTTCAAAAACCCTTATGTAGATTAATTCTAAATAAGTATTTCACTCGACTTCCAAAGTATCTACGAAAAAATATCGCTATGGGTTCTCAAGAAGAGATAAAAATTGAAAAAGATTTTTTTTTAATACGATTTCAAAACGACGGAAACGAATCTTATCGTGTGGAAAGGCACATCAATCAAGGCTTGATTCAATTTCACTTTGGTATGAAAGGTAGAGCAAAATTTGTTTTCAACAATGGCAATTATGCTTTAGATTTGAATGAAGAGAAATCGTATTTGTTTTACAATCCACAAAAAGAGTTACCATTAAACTTAGATTTGGCACCCAACTCGTGGGTAATATCTTTAGTAATTTCAATTCAAAAATTTCACTCTCTATTTTCATCAGAAGCCGATTATATTCCATTTTTAAGCGAAGAAAATAACGATAAGAAATATTATAAAGAAGACAATATTAGTCCGTCAATGGCAATTGTGTTGAGTCAGATGTTTCATTATAATCTTAATCCCTTTATTAAAAACTTGTATTATAAAGGTAAAAGTTATGAATTGCTGGGATTGTATTTTAATACTAATGAAGACCAAAACGCCGAACAATGTCCGTTTTTAATAGACGAAGACAATGTTTTGAAAATTAAAAAAGCCAAAGAAATAATAATCGCCAATATGGCTGAACCGCCAGGATTACAAGAATTGGCTGACGAAATTGGATTGAATTTGAAGAAACTTAAAATGGGGTTCAAACAAATTTATGGCGATACCGTATATGGTTTCTTGTTTGACTATAAAATGGATTATGCCCGAAAATTATTAGACTCAGGCTCCTATAATGTAAACGAAGTTGGATTGAAAATTGGTTACAGTACCGGAAGTCATTTTATTTCGGCTTTCAAGAAAAAATTTGCAACTACTCCGAAAAAGTATTTGATGAATTTGAATCAGAATTCATAAAAATAAAATCCAATTTCCATCAATTTCGTATATCAAACAATTGATAAAAAATTATTAATCATAATCATTAGAAGTAAGAATAAATTACTTTTACAAAAAAATTCCTCATTCTTCGGAATGACAATAATGAAAAAAATATTAAAAATATGAAAGGTGTATTACTTGTAAACTTAGGTTCTCCAGAAAGTCCAACTCCAAAAGACGTTAAACCCTACTTAGACGAATTTTTGATGGATAAATATGTAATTGACGTTCCGTTTTTATTGCGTGCATTATTAGTTAGAGGTGTTATTTTACAAACTCGTCCTAAAAAATCGGCTGCAGCATATGCTAAAATTTGGTGGGATGAAGGATCGCCGTTAGTAGTAATTTCTGAAAGAATGAAGAAAAAAGTGCAAGCACAAGTTGATATTCCTGTTGCATTAGCAATGCGTTACGGAACAATGACCATACTAAAAGGATTGCAAGAACTACATGATAAAGGAGTTGACGAAGTACTACTTATGCCTTTGTATCCGCAACATGCCATGGCATCAACGACTACAATTGTCGTTTTGGCAGAAGAACTTCGTGCAAAACATTTTCCAAATATGAAGTTTACCAATGTGCCGGCTTTTTACAATAAAGAAGGTTATATTGAAGCGTTAGGAAATTCAATTAAAAAACACCTTGGCGATTACGAATACGATCACTTATTGTTTTCCTATCACGGAATTCCAAAACGTCATATTCGTAAAACTGACATAACAAAATCGCATTGTAAAATGGATAGAAGTTGTTGCAGCACACCATCACCAGCACACGAATTTTGTTACAGCCATCAATGTTATGAAACTACAAAAAAAATAGTAGAATATTTAGGAATACCTGAAGGAAAATACAGCCAAACCTTTCAATCAAGATTGGCTGGTGACAAATGGTTAACGCCTTACACCGATGTAGAAATAAATAAAATGCCTGAAAAAGGCATCAAGAAATTAGCCGTAGTTACACCTGCTTTCGTTTCCGATTGTTTAGAAACATTAGAAGAAATTGCTATGGAAGCCAACGAAGAATTTTTGCATCACGGTGGTCAAGAATTCAAAGCTATTCCGTGTATGAATGACGACGATCAGTGGTGTTCTACAGTTGCCGGATGGATTAAAGATTGGCAGAAAAAATAATCCGTTTTATTTAACTCAATTTATTATTGCCACGAATTTCTCAAATTAGCACAAAGAAAATAATTAGTGTAAATTTGTGAAATTCGTGGCAACTTTTTAAGAACTATGGAACTTTACAACTACATAAAATCGCTGCATCTAATTTTTGTGATTACTTGGTTTGCAGGTTTGTTTTACATCGTAAGATTATTTGTATATCAAATAGAAGCCAACCAAAAACCATCGCCTGAAAGAGAAATACTTCTCAATCAATACAAAATAATGACGTACCGACTTTGGTATATCATCACTTGGCCGAGCGCCATTTTGGCAAGTGTTTTTGCATTTTGGATGCTGTTTTTTACCGACTTAGGAAAAGCTTGGTTACAAATGCCGTGGATGCATGTAAAACTTGGTTTTGTTTTTGCGCTTTATTTGTATCATTTAAAATGCCATCAAATTTATAAGCAATTGCAAAATGATGACTTCAAATACACGTCAAATTTTATGCGATTGTGGAACGAAGGCGCAACAATTATTTTATTTGCCGTTGTTTTTTTAGTAATTTTAAAAAATGCTTTCAACTGGATTTATGGTGTTATTGGAATTTTTCTTTTTGCTATCACAATCATGTTAGGATTTAAATTTTACAAACGAATAAGAGAAAAAAAATAGTGCTCAGTGTTCAGATTTAAGTTTTCAGTTTTTACTGATAACCAATAACTGCAAACTGCAAAACTTATAAAAAATGAACAACTTCAAAATGTCAATGCTTTCACTTCGAATTAGGATTTTCCTATCGATGATTGTATTGATATTAATTGCCTCTATTTTGATGGCATCAATATCGGTAATTCAGTTTAAAAACGAAGCCAAAAATTACCATCAAGAACGCTTAGATCGAAAAGAAGATGCAATAAAAGAGCATATAAATTATGTGCTTTCGACCACAACTTATCCGCTTACACAAAAAAACTTACCACTTATATTTAAAGACAAAATTCATGAATTGTCCGACATTCATAATCTTGAAATAAATATTTATTCGTTGGATGGAAAACTACTAAAGTCATCCAAAGCTTCTTTTTCTGTTGACAGTATTTCGCCGCCAGTACCAAAATATATCGTTAAACTTGTCCAATCATCGATCGAAAAAAGATATGTAGATGTGAAAAGTATTGACGGCATAAAAAACAGATCTTCGTTTAGCCAAATTAAAGATGATAAATTCAAACCACTTGGGATTTTGAATTTACCTTATGTTGAAGACGACAGCTTTTATGAAAATGAAATCCAAGAATTCTTGATTCGACTGAGTCAGGTTTACTTTTTTATGCTCATCATTGCCTTTGCATTGGCGTACTTTTTATCGTCTTACATTACACAAACCTTAAAAACAATTTCAGATAAAATTAACGAAACAAGCTTAAATCAAAAGAATGAAAAAATTCTAGTCGAAGCCAATAGTAAAGAAATCAATTCGTTGATAAAAGCGTACAATGCCATGGTTGACGAATTAGAAGAAAGCGCAGCAATGCTTGCACAATCAGAACGAGAACAAGCGTGGCGCGACATGGCTAAACAGGTAGCTCATGAAATAAAAAATCCGCTGACGCCAATGCGTCTTACAGTACAAAGTTTTCAAAGAAAATTTGATGCACAAGACCCAAATTTAAAACAAAAACTCGACGACTATTCTAAAACATTAATTCAACAAATTGACACTATGAGTTCAGTAGCATCTGCATTTTCAAACTTTGCATCGATGCCAGCGCAACAAAACGAAACTTTAAATGTAGTTGAAGTCGTAGAATTTTCATTGGATATTTTCAATCAAGATTACATACAATTTGAAAGTGAAGAAACCGAAATAATCTCGGTTATGGATAGAACGCAACTGGTTAGAATTATTACAAATTTGGTTAAAAATGCAACGCAATCAATACCAGAAAATCAAGAAATAAAATCGGTAAAAGTTTCTATAAAACGAATTTTAAATCAAGTTGCTATTACAGTTGAAGACAACGGAATTGGTATTGAACACAACAATATTGAACGAATTTTTGAACCTAAATTCACCACCAAAAACAGCGGAATGGGTTTGGGATTAGGAATCATCAAAAACATCATAGAAAATTACAAAGGAACCATTACATTTGAAACCAAACTTGGAACTGGAACTACATTTACAGTTACACTTCCTATAATTGAAAAATAAACACCCATTTTATGAACTTCGAAAACATAATCCTTACCACTGAGAACGGAATTGGACAAATTACTATTAATCGTCCGTCAAAACTTAACGCATTAAATGTTGCGACTATTAAAGAACTTCACGATGCTTTTCAATCATTAGATGAAAATCCAGAAACACGAGTAATAATTATCACTGGCGAAGGAGAAAAAGCTTTTGTTGCTGGTGCTGACATATCAGAATTTGCCAATTTTTCGGTAGAAGAAGGTGCACAATTGGCGCAACAAGGACAAGAATTATTATTTGATTTTGTAGAAAATTTAAAAACTCCTGTAATTGCAGCCGTAAATGGATTTGCACTTGGTGGCGGATTGGAATTGGCAATGGCTTGTCATTTCAGAGTAGCATCTGATAATGCCAAAATGGGACTGCCAGAAGTTTCGTTGGGTGTAATTCCTGGATATGGAGGAACACAACGATTACCTCAATTGGTTGGAAAAGGACGCGCAATGGAACTCATTATGACTGCTGGTATGATTGATGCAGAAACAGCCAAAAACTATGGCTTAGTGAACCACGTTGTGCCACAAACTGAACTTTTAGAATTTGTAAAATCAATTGCAACAAAGATTATGAGAAATTCACCTGTAGCAATTGGGAAAGCGATAAAAGCCATTAACGATAATTACAAAGATGGCGTTGACGGATTTAAAACCGAAATAAAAAACTTTGGAAAATGCTTTGGAACCGAAGATTTTAAAGAAGGCACAACTGCATTTTTAGAAAAAAGAAAAGCTGTTTTCTCAGGAAAATAATATAAATACTAACTCTAACCAACCAAAACATTAATGAAAAAAATTATTTTAACCCTTGCGTTATGTGTACTACATCAATTTATTAATGCTCAAGAAATTCCAGCTACAGTAGTTAAAAGTGATGTTTTTAAAGACGAATTTAAATACTCCTCAATCGTATTAGTAGACGATGATGGAAACGGCGGAATTATCATTGTAAGAAGCTACCAAGGCGGCGTTTTCTCATCAGGTTCTGGCTATTATTTTGAACATTACGATTCGAACATGAAACTTATAAAAGAATACGAATATGAACGTATTCAGAAAAAAGCAGACAAAAAGAAAATCGTAGGAACAATTCTTGGAATTATTTTAGATGGGCAAACAGTTCGATTGATAGACTACGTTTACAGCAAAGAAGACAAAGCATTTATTTGCAATGCATTATCATCAAATATTAATGACTTTAATTTTAAATCTCAAGAATTGTTTAGAGTAAATTCTAACGAAATTCAAAGCGGACCAATGGTAAGTTTTATGGGATTTGGAAGCGGAGCAAGAACATTTGATGGTGATGATGGAGCAACTATGATTGTAAACGAAGACAGGACTGCTTTCGCTGTAACTATTGACATTAAAGATAAAACTTCTGAAACGCACAAAATATTTTTATTTGACAAATCGCTAAACAAGAAAATCGATCATACTTTTAAAAGAGATATCAAGGACAAAAAATTTAAGTATGAAAACATAGATGTTTCTAAAGATGGAAACACACTTTATCTTTTAGGAAAAGTATATACCGAAGAAAAGAAAAAGAAAAAAGAAGGCGGAAAATACCAATTTGAACTTACAAGAATAACCAAAGACAGTGAGAAAACTCAGGTTTTTGATACTGAGGAACATTTTTCAAGTTCGTTAAAAATCATCATTTTTGAAGACCGAGTTACATGCATAGGATTTTATTCCGATCGAAAAGACAGCCGTTATAAAGGAATTAGTTACTTTGAATTGAATCCAACAACTTTAGCTATTACAAAATCTAAATTCAATCCGTTTACAGAACAATTTATGATTGACAAATACGGAAAGGATAAAGAAAAAGAATTAAAATTTTTATCATTTAGAAAAATACTAATAACTCCAAAAAACGAAATTGTTTTTAATGCTGAGGAATTTTATATAACATCACATTATCATGCAACTCCAAACGGTGGTGGTTACACCACTACAGTTTATCATTATGACGATATTGTAAGTGCAAAAATCAATACATCAGGAGATATTGTTTGGGCAAGAAATATAAATAAACGTCAGGCTACAGGAGGTGATGATTCTTATATTTCGTATACTTCAACAATTAAGGATACTGACACGTATTTCTTTATCAACACTGGTGAAAAAGTTAAGAAGCTTAAAAATGACCGAATCCAGTTTGGACAAACAAGCACAAAAAAATCCAATTTAAACGTAATCAGAATTAATGAAAATGGTGATTTTGATTACAAAGAAATCTTGGATGACAAAGACAATGATGTTCCGTTTATGGTTTCAGATGGTTCGATAACTGGAAATTCAGTGATATTTATAGGTCGCAAATCGAAGAAAAAACAACTTCTGAAAGTGACTTTATGATAAATTAAAAGAGAACCAAATTGGTTCTCTTTTTTTATTTTTCACCTTCCCATTCATCATAAAATTGCTTGAGAAATACTTCCATAAAATGGTGCCTTTCTTGCGCAATTTTTTTTCCGGTTTCGGTATTCATTTTATCTTTAAGCAGCAACAACTTTTCATAAAAATGATTTAGTGTTGGTGCTTGATTGGCTTTATACTCTTCTTTTGTCATTGCTAAATTTGGCGCAATTTCTGGATTATAAAGTGGTCTATTTTTAAATCCCCCATAATTAAAACATCTTGCTATGCCTATTGCTCCAAGCGCATCCAAACGATCGGCATCTTGCACAATTTCTAATTCTATGGAGTTGAATTTCTTTTCGAAATTTCCGCCTTTGAACGATATATTTTCAATAATATTGATAACATGAATTATAATTTCTTCGTTTACTTTTTGCGATTCAAGAAATTCTCGAGCTACTTTTGGACCAACAGATTCGTCTCCATCATGAAATTTACTGTCTGCAATATCGTGTAATAAAGCTCCAAGCTTCACAATAAACACATCACAATTTTCATCTTTAGCAATCAGTTGTGCGTTTTTATAAACGCGTTCTATATGAAACCAATCGTGTCCACCTTCGGCATTTTCTAGTTTTTGTTTTACAAAAGCGATGGTATTGTTTATAATATTTTGCATTAGTCGAAAATGAAGTAAATAAAAAATGCTGGTTTTGAAATACACTTTCAAAAACCAACATTTTACTTGTTATTATTATAATTTTTTATCTTATTAAGGCTGGTTCAACCCATTTGAAAATTTTGGTTTCGTCTGGCAAAATTAATCTTTCTGAAATTTTTGCCATTCTTGCTGGTAATTTCATCAGATAATCTCTTGCTTTTTCTGCTTCGTCTGTAAGATTTGAAATTTTATCAATTTCCCATTTTTCAACTAATTTTTGTAAAATATCTACATAATCCGCAGCTGTGTATACTCCAATTTTTTGTGCAGAGTTGGAAAATTCTTCGAAAGCTGTACTTATTTTTTCTCCAGACTCTCTAAGAAAATGTGCCGGCATTGTAATTTTTTGTTTCATCATGTACTGAAAAGACAACATCATTTCAGACGGATCGACTTTAAATATTTGACTAACAAATTCAGAATAAGCGTGGTGATGACGCATTTCATCGCCAGCTATTAATCTGCAAATTTTTGACAACTTTGCATCGCCATATTTTTTGGCCAATTGCGAAACTCTGTTATGAGAAATATAAGTTGCTAGTTCTTGAAAACTGGTGTATACAAAATTTTTATAAGGATCCTTTCCTGTACCAATATCAAAACCATCAGCAATAAGGTGTTGCGTCGTAATTTCTACCTCGCGCATGTTTACTCTACCAGATAAATACAAGTATTTATTAAGTAAATCACCATGACGGTTTTCTTCTGCAGTCCAATGACGCACCCATTTAGACCACCCATTTCTGCCTTCGTTATCAACGCCTTCTACTTCCATCAACCATGATTCATAAGTTGGCAAAGCTTCTTCGGTAATGGTATCACCTACTAATACAACCCAAAAATCGTAAGGCAAATCTTTAGCTATTTCACGCAATTCTTTTACTTCATCAAAAAAAGATTCTTTTTCAGAATTAGGAAGCATGTCAGATGGTTGCCATATTTTTTCGGCTGGAATTAGAAATTGATCAACAAAACTATCGACATTTTTTTCTAGAAATTGCATTACTTCTAGACGAATATTTTTTATAGACATTAGTGTTTATTTTAGATTTACAACTGAAGCACAGTTAAATCAATTATTATTTTCAAAGTAGTTACAAATTTACGTGTATTAAATGGCATAACATAAGTTTTAACTAATGTTTGATACCTTTTACAACATTATCTTCTGTTTTTTTTATAATTTCTTCAAATGAAAAATCTTTTACAGCAATTGCCGGATGAATTATAAATTCTAATTTATTACCTAAACCCATTGGAAATGCACCAAATTTTACCATTTTCCAAGAATTATTAATCGAAATTGGAACAACATATGCCGATGGAGCATACTTGCATAAGATCTTAAGACCACTTTGTGCAAATTCCTTTGGTTTTCCAGTTTTACTTCTTGTTCCTTCTGGAAAAATTACTGCCGAACGATGGTGTAATTGAATGTATTCTGAAAGTTTTTTGATTTCGACTATAGCCGATTTAGGATCTTTTCTATCAATTAATACCGAACCGCCATTTCTCAGATTGTAAGAAACACTTGGCACACCTTTTCCTAATTCTTTTTTACTAACGAATTTGGCATGGAACTTTCTTAAAAACCAAATAATTCCAATAATGTCATACATACTTTGATGATTGGCAACAAATATAATTGGCACGCCTTTCGGGATGGAATCTCTATTTTTAAAAGAGTATGTTGTACCAAGCAAATTGGTGCATCTAACTAAAAAGAAATTTAAATAATCCACACTTTTTTTATGCGCTTGATATCCGAAAATATTTAAGCATATCCATTGAATGGGATGAAAAATCACCAGAAACAAACCAAAACACAGGTAATAAATAACAGATATTGGATAGGAAATAAGTTTTTCCATAATTAAAATTTATTGCTTGCAAAAATAACTAAAATATTTATTTTAGGATTTTAAAAAAATAATATTTCTTTTAAATCCTTCATATTTAGTTCTTTTTAGTGCTGAATTTTTAAATATTTTTCTAAAAGTATCTTCTGTAATCTCTTCCCAATCTTTTTTTGAATACGATAGCAATTCTGGATTTGGATTAAATAGCGGTTCATTGTGCGGTTTAGAAAACTTATTCCATGGGCAAACATCTTGACAAACATCGCAACCAAATGACCAATCATCAAATTTACCTTTCATCTCTGACGGTATGTTATCTTTTAATTCAATCGTAAAATACGAAATACATTTACTACCATCTACAACATAAGGTGCAACTATTGCTTCTGTTGGACAAGCGTCTATGCATGCAGTACACGTTCCACAATGATCGGTAGTTGGATGGTCATAATCCAATTCTAAATCAATTATTAATTCGGCAATAAAATAAAAAGAACCTACCTTTTGTGTGATTAAATTACTGTTTTTCCCAATCCAACCAAGTCCACTTTTTGCTGCCCAAGCTTTGTCTAAAACTGGAGCAGAATCAACAAAGGCTCGACCTGAAACTTCTCCTATCTCAGTTTGAATTGTATGTAATAATTCTTTTAGTTTTTCCTTAATTACATAATGATAATCTTGACCGTAAGCATATTTGGAAATTTTATAACTATCTGGATTTTGTTCTTCCGAAGGATAATAGTTTAATAATAAGGAAATAACACTTTTGGCGCCATCAACCAAAAGGGTTGGGTTCAATCGCATGTCAAAATGATTTTCCATGTAAGCCATTTGCCCATGGTGATTTTTATTGAGCCAATTTTCTAATCTTGGTGCTTCTTCTTCTAGAAAACCAGCTTTAGAAATTCCACAAGAAATAAAGCCGAGTCTTTTGGATTCGGCTTTTATTAATCGTGCATATGTTTCTTTTTTACTCAAATCTATAATACTATTGGTAATTCGATATAAAATCAACTGTTTAGATAAGACGCTAAAACAAACCGCCTTGAATATTGGTTTTGATTTTTCCTAAATGTTTGTATGCTTTTTCGGTAACTTCTCTACCTCTAGGAGTTCGCATTATAAAACCTTCTTGAATTAAAAAGGGTTCATAAACTTCTTCGATAGTTTCTGCACTTTCTGAAACCGCAGTGGCAAGAGTAGATAAACCTACTGGTCCACCTTTGAACTTATCAATGATGGTTGTTAAAATCTTGTTGTCCATTTCATCTAAACCGTGTGCGTCAACATTCAAAGCTTTTAGCGAAAATCTAGCTATTTCAATATCAATTTTACCGTTTCCTTTGATTTGTGCAAAATCTCGAACACGACGTAAAAGCGCATTTGCAATACGTGGTGTTCCTCTACTCCTACCTGCAATTTCTATTGCAGCTTCCATCGTAATAGGCATTTTTAATATTGATGAACTACGTTGAACTATTGTAGTTAGAAGTTCAGTATTGTAATATTGCAATCTTGATTGAATTCCAAATCTTGCCCTCATAGGAGCTGTAAGTAATCCAGAGCGAGTTGTAGCACCTACAAGAGTAAATGGATTTAAATTAAGCTGTACTGTTCTAGCATTTGGCCCAGATTCAATCATGATGTCAATCTTGAAATCTTCCATCGCTGAATATAAATATTCTTCTACGATTGGACTTAGTCGGTGAATTTCGTCAATAAACAAAACGTCTCTTTCTTCAAGATTAGTTAATAAACCAGCTAAATCTCCAGGCTTGTCTAAAACAGGACCAGAAGTTATTTTAATTCCAACACCCAGTTCGCTAGCGAGTATGTTTGCTAATGTAGTTTTACCTAATCCAGGCGGACCATGAAATAAAGTATGATCTAAAGCTTCACTTCTTTGATTGGCAGCTTCTACAAAAACTTTAAGATTTTCTAAAACTTGTTCTTGACCAGTAAAATCATCAAAAGATAAGGGTCTTAACTTTTTTTCAAGGTCAAGTTCATCAGTATTGAAACTTTTATTAGTAGGATCTAAATTTTCATTCATAATACAAATATAAAGCAAAGTTTATCATCAAAATAAAAATGCCTTCCAAAAATGAAAGGCATTTATTATAATGAATTAATAATCTTAGTGATGTAAAACTTCTTCTCCTGGTTTCAAAGGAATATTTTGTGGTACAAAATCTTCATCATGACCTGGTTTACTGTAATCATATGGCCATCTATGAACTTCTGGAATTTCTCCAGGCCAGTTTCCGTGAATGTGCTCAACAGGCGCAGTCCATTCCAAAGTATTTGATCTCCAAGGATTTTGAACTGTTTTCTTACCGTAAAACATACTGTAAAAGAAATTGAACAAGAAAACAACTTGGAATACACCACCTACAAGAGCAAACATCGTGATGATTACGTTAACATCAGCTAAATCATCGAATAATGGGAAATTGGTATTAGTATAATAACGTCTTGGTAAACCAGCCATTCCAATAAAGTGCATTGGGAAGAATACACCATAAGCACAAATTGCAGTTACCCAAAAGTGAGCATAACCTAAATTTTTATTTAACATTCTACCAAACATTTTAGGATACCAGTGGTAAATTCCAGCAAACATTCCGTAAAGAGCAGAAATACCCATTACTAAGTGAAAGTGTGCTACAACGAAATAAGTGTCATGAACGTTAATATCTAATGTACTGTCACCAAGAATAATTCCTGTTAAACCTCCAGTAATAAAGGTGGAAACTAATCCGATAGAAAATAACATTGCTGGATTTAATTGTAGATTACCTTTCCATAAAGTAGTAATGTAATTAAAAGCTTTTACAGCAGAAGGTATTGCGATTAACAGTGTTGTAAAGGTAAATACTGAACCAAGAAATGGATTCATACCAGAAATAAACATGTGATGACCCCAAACTATCGTTGATAAAAATGCAATTGCAAGAATTGACATGATCATCGCTCTGTAACCGAATATTGGCTTACGAGAGTTAGTAGCAATAATTTCAGAAGTAATACCTAAAGCAGGGAGTAAAACTATATATACTTCTGGGTGACCTAAAAACCAAAACAAGTGTTCGAATAATACTGGAGAACCACCTTGATAGTTTAATACTTCACCAGCAATATAGATGTCTGATAAGAAAAATGAAGTTCCAAAACTTCTATCCATTATTAGTAATAATGCAGCTGATAATAATACTGGAAAAGAAACAATACCAATAATAGCCGTTACGAAAAATGCCCAAATTGTTAATGGCATTCTTGTCATAGACATTCCTTTTGTTCTAAGGTTGATTACAGTTACAACATAATTTAATGAACCCATTAAAGAAGATGCAATAAAAATTGCCATAGATACTAACCAAAGTGTCATACCTAATCCTGAACCAGATATTGCTTGTGGCAAAGCGCTCAAAGGAGGATAAATAGTCCATCCTGAAGAAGCAGGTCCTGATTCGATAAATAATGAGGAAATCATAATCACACTAGAAAGAAAGAACAACCAGTATGATAACATATTCATAAATCCAGATGCCATATCTCGAGCACCCAACTGAAGTGGTATAAGTAAATTACTAAAAGTTCCACTTAATGCAGCAGTAAGGACGAAAAAGACCATTATGGTACCATGAATGGTAATTAATGACAAATAAGTTTCATTAGTCATAACTCCTTCTGGAGCCATTCTTTCACCTAAGAAAAAACTAAAAACCTTGAATGACTGTTCAGGCCATGCTAATTGCATTCTGAATAATAAAGACATTCCAACACCTATAATTCCCATAACAATACCAGATATAAGGTATTGCTTAGCAATCATTTTGTGATCAATACTAAAAATATATTTAGTAATGAATGTGTCTTTGTGATGGTGTTCTTCATGATGAGCATCGTGAGCATGACTATCATGTTCAGAATGATCATTGATATTGATCGCGGCATTATATTGATCTTGACTCATAACAATTATTATAATATATCTACAAAATTATTTCATTACAACGGCTTTTGCAACTATTGTTTCAGTTTTAACGGATGTTGAATCTTTTTTCACTGAACCATCTTTTGAAGTTGCCTCTTCAGTAGTAGCTTTTTTAACAGCACTTACTACCGTTTCTTTTTCTTTTAACCACTTTTTATAATCCTCTGGCGTATCTACAACAATTTTCATTTGCATATTGTAGTGAGAAGCTCCACAGATTTTATTACACAACAATAAAAAGTCAAATGTATAAGGATCTAAAGCAGGCTTACCATCAGCAACAAGTTGAACACTTTTCTTATTACGAATAGCATTTATGGTTGCTACCTTCTCTGTCATTGCATCAGTGTTTCTCATTTCAGAGGTAGTCATCGTAGGTGTAAAAGCAAATTGAGTAACCATACCAGGAACACAGTTCATTTGTGCTCTGAAGTGAGGCATATAGGCTGAGTGCAACACGTCTTGCGAACGCATTTTGAATAATACTTTTTTACCTTTAGGAATATGTAATTCATCAGTAACTTTATCATCTTGTGCGTTAGGATCAGATAAATCTACTCCTAAAGTATTTACACCTTCAATATATCTTACATTCGCTTTTCCAAGAACGTCATCTTCACCTGAATATCTAGCAGCCCATTTAAATTGTTGTGCATAAAGTTCGATTACGATAGGTTTCTCTTCTTCTTCATTTACAAACATAATGTCATTCCAAGCGTACAATCCGTAGAAAATTAAAACAGCAAGAACAATAGCTGGAATCGAACTCCAAATAAACTCTAATTTATTATTATCTGCGAAATAAGTAGCTTTCTGACCTTCACGACCTCTATACTTAAAAGCAAAATAATGTAATAATGCCTGAGTTATTGTTTGTACAATAAAAATCATGATCATCGATATCCACATCAACTGATCGACGTCTTTTCCATGCTCTGACGCTGCATTATCCATTAATGGAAAATGACCGAACTTAACACAACAGTAGATTGTAGTTATGTAGATAAAAATTAAAAAAGCAAACATTAGGTAACCGTTTACCTTATTGTCTTTATCGTTCGCCACTTGAGAATTATCACTGGCTTTACCAACTTGAGTTAGATCGAATATTTTAGTTAATTGCCACAAAGCAATTGATAATAAAACTAAAACAAGAAGTATCAATAAACTATTCATTTTTTGTTAACTTTAAATATTAATAGTGAAAATGTTCGCTTTCTTCAATAAAAGGATTTCGTTTTGGAGTAAGAGGTGCTTTAGATAAAGCTGTGAATACAACAAAGATAAACAATCCAAGGAAGAAAAGTACTGATGCAATTTCTGATACCCCGATAAACCATCTGTCACCAACTGTTGCAGGCATAATCATATTGAAGAAATCAATATAATGTCCACATAAAATTACAACTCCAGCTCCAACAATAATTGGCGCGATTCTTTTGAAATCAGTATTAATTAATACTAATATAGGGAAAATAAAGTTCATAACTACCGCTCCAAAGAATGGTAAATTATAGTGTTCAATTCTAAATTTGAAGTACGTTACTTCTTCAGGAATATTTGCATACCAAATAAGCATAAACTGTGAGAACCACAAATAAGTCCAGAATACACTTATACCAAACATAAATTTAGATAGATCATGAATATGGCTTGAATTTACATTTTGTAAATATCCTTTAGATTTTAAATATAAAGTTACCATTGAAATGGTTGTAATTCCGCTCACAAAGAAACTTGCGAAAACATACCAACCGTATAAAGTACTGAACCAATGTGGATCAAAAGACATAATCCAATCCCAAGACATAATAGACTCAGTTACAATAAAGAAAACTAAAAACGCAGCTGATAATTTGAAATTCTTCTTATAAAAAGTATTATCATTAGCCTCATCTTGCGCTAAACAATTTTTTCTAGATAAATGACGGTATAGATTCCATCCAATTAAGAAAACAGCAGCTCTTATTAACCAAAAAGTTACGTTCAAGTATCCTGATTTACCAGCAATTAATTTATCATAATTTACATTACCAACTTCTGTAATACCCTCTTTCATCCATACAAATAGATGATTGAAATGAAAACCCGAAAGTACTAATAAAACGAAAAATATAATTGAACCTGGAAGCAAGTAAGCTGTTATAGCTTGCATTACTCTAAATAAAACTGGAGACCAACCTGCTTGTGCGACTTGTTGAATTGCGTAGAATGCCAATGCTCCTAAAGAAACCAACATAAAAAAGATACAAGCAACATATAATGCAGCCCAAGGCTTATTTTGTAATTGATGAAAAACGTGCTCTACATGTTCGGCATGTTCTTCTTCATGTGAAACTTCAGCATGTGCATCAGATTTTGCATCATGATGAGCAGCTGCAACTTCATGTTTTTCCTCAGTTTTTGCTTCAGCTACTACTTCTGATTTTGTAGCTAATGTATCTACAACATTTGCAACTTCTTCTGTTTTTGTCGAAGCAGAATCACTAACTACAGCAGGTGCAACTTCTTCTGAATGTGCTGGTGTAGCTTCATGCTTTGCATCGGCTTTTTCTTCGTGATGTGCTGGAGTTGCTTCATGATGTGCCGCAGCTGAACCGTGACCACCATGTTCTGCAGCTTCTTTTTCAAGAATTGCTTCAACTTCTTTAATATCTTTTGGTGCAGTAAAAAAACCATATCCTATCCCAAGAACACCCAAAAGCATTAGGACAATGGAAATATTTTTTAATTTACTTGAAAATGTATACATATCTATAACAATGAGTTTGTTCTACAATTATAATTCGCCTTTAAGTTTCATTACATAAGCCGAAACCAACCAACGCTCTTCAGGATTTAATTGATTCGCATACGAACCCATAGAATTTAATCCAAAATTGATAACGTGGTTAACACTACCAGTTGTAATAACTCTATCAGCATAACTTGGCACTCCAAGGATTTTTTCTTGCTTCACCAGTTTACCTTTTCCATCTCCTGCATTACCATGACAAATAGCGCAGTAAATTTCAAATAATTCTTGACCTTTTTTCATGTCTACCGCAGTAGAATCTAAAGGTGATTTAGAATTTAATTTTGCAGCTTCATAACCTTCGGTTGAATTAGCAAATTCGTAAGGAACATATCCTCTTTTAATAGTTCCGTTAGCAGGCAATTGACCATCTTTCCCTTTCAAACCATATGGTGAGTTGAATGCATCTGATTCTGAATAAGTTTCATATGCAACAGATTCATACATGTTTGGGAAATATTGATAGTTAGGTTTGTTGCTATCTTTGCACGACACAATAGATAAAACAGTTCCTAATACAAATGAAATTTTTAAAATACTTTTCATAACTTATTCCTTGTCAATTACTTTAACTTCAACTGCACCTGTATTTTTGAAAAAAGAAGTTAATTCCTCTTCATTATCATTTACAGCTACTTCCATCAAAAAGTGGTCATCAGTAGTTCTTACATCTGGATTCTCAGCATTTTTGAATGGCCATAATTTACTTCTCATATAAAAAGTTATTACCATTAAGTGAGCAGCGAAAAAAACTGTCATTTCAAACATTACTGGTACGAACGCAGGCATGTTCTGAATGTAACTCATACTTGGTTTTCCACCAATATCTTGTGGCCAATCGGTAATCATGATAAAATTCATCATTACTGTTGCAACTGTTAAACCTATGCATCCATAAATAAAAGCACAAATTGCAAGCCTTGTTGGTGCTAAGCCCATTGCTTTATCCAATCCGTGAACAGGAAAAGGCGTATAAACTTCCTCAATATGATGATGTGCTTTTCTGGCTTGCTTTACAGCATCCATTAGAATATCATCATCATTGTATATAGCGTGTATTACTTTATTACTCATAACAATACTAATGTTTATCTGAATGATTATTTCCTTCTAATTCTCTTTTCTTTTTATAATTTTCTCCAGAAGATTTCAAAATAGTTTTAACCTCTGCTTGTGCAATAACTGGGAAAGTTCGTGCATATAACAAAAATAATACAAAGAAGAATCCGATGGTTCCTATGAAAATTCCAATATCTACAAACGTTGGAGAGAACATTGTCCAAGAAGATGGAAGATAATCTCTATGTAATGAAGTTACGATAATTACGAAACGCTCAAACCACATTCCAATATTTACAACAATTGATATAACAAAAGAAAACATGATACTAGTTCTCAATTTTTTAGACCACATGAACTGAGGAGAAAATACATTACATGTCATCATTGCCCAATAAGCCCAAGCGTAAGGACCAGTTGCTCTGTTTAAGAAAGCATACTGTTCGTATTCAACACCAGAATACCAAGCCACAAATAATTCTGTAATGTAAGCAACACCAACTATAGAACCTGTAATCATGATTACAATATTCATTAATTCTATGTGCTGCAATGTGATATATGCTTCTAGATTTGATACTTTTCTCATAATAATAAGAAGCGTATTTACCATTGCAAATCCTGAGAAAACCGCACCAGCAACGAAGTAGGGTGGGAAAATGGTTGTATGCCAACCTGGAACTACTGAAGTAGCAAAGTCAAATGATACAATGGTGTGCACAGAAAGTACAAGTGGTGTAGCTAATCCAGCTAACACTAGAGATACCTCTTCAAAACGTTGCCAATCTTTAGCTCTTCCACTCCAACCAAAACTAAGGATTGAATATATTTTTTTATTGAAAGGAGTTACTGCTCTATCTCTAAGCATTGCAAAATCTGGAAGTAATCCTGTCCACCAGAAAACTAGTGAAACTGAAAGATATGTAGAAATTGCAAATACGTCCCAAAGTAATGGTGAGTTAAAATTTACCCAAAGAGATCCGAATTGATTTGGTATTGGAACAACCCAATACGCCAACCATGGACGACCCATGTGTATAATTGGAAACAAACCAGCTTGTACAACAGAGAAAATTGTCATTGCTTCTGCTGAACGGTTAATCGCCATTCTCCATCGTTGACGGAAAAGAAGTAATACTGCCGAGATTAATGTTCCAGCGTGACCAATACCAACCCACCAAACGAAGTTAGTAATATCCCAAGCCCAACCAACTGTTTTATTTAAACCCCAAGAACCAATTCCGGTTGATATGGTATAAATTATACAGCCAACTCCCCAAAGGAAAGCTATTAATGCTATAGTAAAAACGGTCCACCATTGTTTATTTGCTTTTCCTTCAACAGGAGCAGCAACATCAACTGTTATATCATGATAACTTTTATCACCTATAACTAAAGGTTTTCTAATGGGTGCTTCGTAGTGAGACGACATATTCCTTTATTATTTATTCTTAATTAATTTTTTTTACTAGGTATTTCTAACTTTAACGTGATAAATCACATTTGGTTTAGTTCCAACATGCTCTAACAAATGATACATTCTATTATCTTGAGCTAGTTCTGCAACTTTTGATTTTTTATCGTTAACATCTCCAAATACCATTGCTCCAGAAGAACAAGCAGCTGAACATGCAGTTTGGAATTCTCCATCTTTAATTTCACGACCATCACGTTTTGCATCCAAAATAGTTTTTTGTGTCATTTGAATACACATAGAACATTTTTCCATTACTCCACGAGAACGAACGTTTACATCTGGATTGATTACCATACGTCCTAAGTCATCATTCATATGGAAATCAAACTCACTGTTTTTGTTGTATAAGAACCAGTTGAAACGACGTACTTTATAAGGACAGTTGTTAGCGCAATAACGCGTACCAACACATCTATTGTAAGCCATGTGATTCTGACCTTGACGTGAATGTGATGTTGCAGCAACAGGACAAACAGTTTCACAAGGTGCGTGATTACAATGTTGACACATTACCGGTTGGAAGGCAACTTGTGGATTGTTAGCAGGACTTTCCATCTCACCAAAACCACCTAATGAACCTTTATCTCCAAATAATCCGTCGAAGTTTTCTTTTTTCTCATTATCTCCAGCAAAAGTATCTTCAGAAGAATAGTATCTGTCAATACGCAACCAGTGCATATCTCTACTTCTTCTTACTTCAGATTTCCCTACTACAGGAACGTTATTTTCGGCATGGCACGCGATAACGCAAGCTCCACAACCTGTACAAGCATTTAAATCTATAGATAAATTGAAATGGTGACCCACTGAACGGTCAAACGATTCCCATAAATCTACTTTAGTAGCTTCAACTTCTTTGTGATCTAAAGAAACCATTGGAACTGGATTCCACTCTTTAGCATTTTTAGTATTAAAAATTTCTAAAGTAGTCTCTTTAACGATATCACCTCTACCCATAAGGGTTTTCTGAGATTGAACACAAGCAAATTCATGTTCACCTGAAGCTTTTGTGATTTTAACCGACTGAACATTATTAAAATTATTATATAATGAGTACGCATTAATACCTACTTGCATCACTTCTTTTAATCCGGCTTTTTTTCCATAACCAAGAGCAAAACCAACTGTTCCAATGGCCTGACCTGGTTGAACAATTACTGGAACTTGCTCTAATTTAACTCCATTTACAGTTAAATCAGCATAACTTCCATTTAAACCACCGTTTGCAACAATACTATTTTCTAATCCTAATTTCTTAGCATCAGCAATAGAAACAGTAACATAATTATCCCAAGAAACTCTTGTAATTGGATCTGGAAATTCTTGTAACCATGGGTTATTTGCTTGCTGACCATCTCCTAAACCAGTTTTAGTATATAAAACCAATTCGAAATCGGCACCAGCTTTTGAACTTGCTAAAGCAGAAGCCGCACCGCTATAATCAGCAGTACCACCAGCAACAGCTGAAGCTCCAGTTACTAAAACTCCATCGTGCAATACTTTATTCCAAGAACTTGTTCCTAAAACAGAAGCCGCATTTCCTTTGATATAATCGTAGTAATTTCCAGGAATTCCATTCCAAGACATTAACGCTTCTTGGAATTGTTTTGTATTAAATAATGGACGAATCGTAGGTTGAGTTAAAGAATAAGTTCCTTTAGTCAAAGTATGATCATTCCAAGATTCTAAATAATGAGGTGCAGCAGCAGCAATTGTAGTTAATTCAGCAGTTTCATCTTCTTTCAAAGAAAAAGTTACCGATAATGGCACCCTTTTCAAACCGCTCACAAATGCTTTACTATCTGCTAATGTATAAACAGGATTAACACCGCTCATAATTAATGCGTGAACACTTCCAGCATTCATATCCGCAATTAATTGAGCCACTTTTTCGTTAGATCCTTTTCTTATTAATCTAGCTCCAACTCCAACAAATGCTTCACTTGCTAAAACTTGGTTTATTGCCAATACTAATAATTGTGCATTTTTATCTTGAATACCAGAAACTAATACACCTTTACTTCCAGCAGCTTTTAATTGATTACCTGCTTTTATAACTTCAGCTTCGTTCTCAATTTTACCTGTTGGGATATTAGAATTAGTAACAATATTATATATTTTAACTAACGCTTGTTTTTGACTTGCAACAGTCATTGGAACTCTTTTATCAGCCGCAGCACCAGTTAAAGTCATATTAGCTTCAAACTGAAAATGCTTAGTCATTTTTCCAGATTTAGGAACTCTAACTAGAGCGAAACCTGAATCAAAACCACCACCTTGCCAATCTCCAAGGAAATCTGCATTTAAACCAACAATAACTCCTGTTGCTTTCGAAAAATCATAATCAACTAATGCTCTTTCACCGTAAACAGCTTCGTAAGCATCCAATGCAGTAGATTCTGAAACAGAATCATAAACTACATGTTTAGCAGTAGGATTTATTGAAATAAAATCAGCAATTAACTTTTCAGTAGATGGGCTTGCAAGAGTATTTGTTAACAATACAACTTGTTTGCCATTTGCAGATTTTAAACCTTTTTTGATTTCAGCATCTACATCAGACCAAGAAGCGCTTTTCGCTTTAATCTTTGGCGATTTTAAACGCATACTATCATATAAAGACAATACTGAAGCATGAACTCTTGCATTAGCAGCAAATTTAGCTCCGCTTAAAGTATTATTTTCTATTTTGATTGGACGACCTTCACGCGTTTTTACCAAAAGATTTGCAAAATCAAATCCGTCAAACATAGTAGTTGCATAATAATCAGCAACACCAGGAATAATAGTTTCTGGTTGCACTACATAAGGAATAGATTTATGTACTGGACCTTCACAAGCAGCTAACGAAGCAGCTGCAGTAGTGAAACCAACATACTTAAGGAAATCTCGGCGCGTAGTTGATGAAGATGATAATGAGCTATCAGAAAGAAATTCATCTGTTGGAATTGCTTCAACGAATTCATTATTTCTTAGCGTCTCAACAATAGAACTATTTTCGTTTAGTTCTTCAACACTTTTCCAGTATTTTTTGTTAGATGACATCGTATATAAATATTAGCTTCTTAATAATTTGATTAATAGTGGCATTTACCACATTCTAAACCTCCCATTTGTGCTGCAGTCAATTTGTCTACACCATATTTTTTAGAAAGTTCATCGTGAATTTTAGTATAGTAAGCGTTACCTTCCATTTTAACTTCTGTTTCACGGTGACAATTAATACACCATCCCATTGTTAACGGTGCAAATTGTTTTTGAATTTCATACGTTTGAACTGGACCATGACATTTCTGACATTCAATTCCAGCAACAGTTACGTGTTGCGAGTGATTAAAATAAGCAAAATCAGGTAAGTTATGAATACGAACCCATTTTACTGGTTCCGTTTTTCCTGTATATTTCTGAGTTGTTTTATCCCAACCAACTGCATTGTATAATTTTTGAATTTCTCCATCATAAAAAGCTTTAGAGTACTCAGCAGTTGCAGTCGTATCAGAAACTTGAGCGATACTTTTATGACAGTTCATACACACATTAAGCGAAGGAATTCCAGCGTGCTTACTTACACGAGCCGATGAGTGACAGTATTTACAATCAATACCATTGCTACCTGCGTGAATTCGGTGAGAATAATGAATAGGTTGAATTGGCGCGTAATCTTGATCTACACCAACCTGCATGAAGAATCCATAAACAAAATAACCACTTGCAAGCAATAAGAATATAGCCGAAACTAAAAGTAAAAATTGATTTTTAACAAATGCTCTTGGTATGTTTAGGAAGTCTATTTTTTTATCCGCTACTTCAATTCCATTAGCTTTAGCAACTTTAGTTAAAACATTATTAACTAAAAATAACATTACTACTAAAATCAACATTACGATTGATAAAGCACCAAGTATTACATCATTAGAAATACCTGTGGTTTGACCTTTCACTCCTGGAGGCAAAGCGCTTGCTCCTCCATTAGGAGGTAACGGCTCAGCTTTTGGAGTATCAGTATATGCAAGAATATTATCAATATCAGCATTTGTCAATTCAGGAAAAGCAGTCATTACAGACGGCTTGTATTCTTCCCAAAGTTTAACAGCATCTGCATCACCAGATTTAATCATAGCTGAACTGTTTTTTATCCAAGGATAAAACCAGTCTTTTTTATGTCTTCCAGTAACACCTCTTAATGCTGGACCTGTCATTTTGTTATCTAAATTATGACAAGCTGCACATTTAGAATTAAACAATTCTTTTCCTTTTACCGCATCTCCGCCAGCAGCTGCAACTGGAGCAGCCGCAACAGCAGCAGGTGCCGCAGCTGGTGCTTGTTCTTGAGCAAATGTAGACATTGAGAATGTTAGCACTAAGGCTAAACCTAACGAGTAAATTCTTGAAATCGAATTATGGTTTCCCACTTTTTTCATATTATAAATGATTATCGACTAATTTTTGGTATGATTTTTTCTAAGTACTAGAAGTAAATCAGTTCGTCTTTTTTTAAAACTTGCACAAAAATACGACTTCTGTACTATTCTCAAAACCTTAAATATATCTTAATTACCAATTTATATTAATTCTAAATAATATTATTAATTTTGTATCTTCTTAGAAGTAGTACATTTGCATTAAAATCAATTAATTATGAACACATTTTCTTTTAAAACAGCTAAATTTTACTCAATTTTAATTCTATTCTTTTTACATTTTAACATTGTAAAAGCACAAAACGTTACGCTTTCTGAAGATTCAAAATTTGAACAATTACTTTCAGAAAAGAGAAAACTAAACAGTTCAATTACAGTAAATAACCAATATAAAATTCAAATTTTTAACGGTTCAAGTGATGAATCGAAAAAGGTTTTAATACAATTTAAAAGAGAAAATAAAAATTTAGACGGCACTATTGTTTTTAGTACACCAGCATACAAAGTTTGGGTTGGAAATTTTAAAACAAGAATTGAAGCAGAACGAAATCTAAATTCTATGAAGAAAAAATATCCAAATGCAATAATTATCAAACCTAATCGATAATAGTATATAGCGATTAGTTTTGCGTCCAACAATCTTCAACATGATCGTTAATCATGCCTGTTGCTTGTAAAAAAGAATACACAACTGTGGAACCAACAAACTTAAAACCACGCTTTTTTAAATCTTTGCTAATGCTATCCGATAATTGGCTTGTTGCTGGTAATTCTTTGATAGATTTCCTATTAGTACGAAGCGGCTTTCCATCAAAAAAATTCCAAATATAAACTGAGAAACTACCAAATTCTTTCTGAATATTTATAAAAGCAACAGCATTTGAAATCGAAGCCTTAATTTTTAATTGGTTTCTAATAATTCCGACGTCTTCCATTAACTCCTGAACTTTCACATCATCATATAATGCGATTCTTAAATAATCGAATTGATCAAAAGCAACTTTAAAATTTTCTCTTTTTTTTAGGATAGTATACCAACTTAATCCAGCTTGAAAGGTTTCTAGAATCAAAAACTCAAATAATACAGCATCATCATGCACTGGTCTACCCCATTCTTCATCATGATATTTTCTGTACAAATCGTCTTTTTCGCACCAACTACATCTAATTTTGGAATCCATAACTTAATTTTTATGAATGTATCTTTCGATAATAGAATGGCCTAAATAAACTAATGGTGTCAAACAAACTGCTAAAATTAATTTAACAAAATAACCTGTAAAAGCCGACGCAATATACGTTGGAGTATCAATCTTACCGGTCATCCAAAAGGCTATTCCTAAAACTATAAAGCTATCAAACAACTGCGAGATTACTGTTGAACCTGTACTCCGAAGCCAAATCATCTTAGCTCCAGTTTTGTTTTTAAAGAAATGAAAAACGGTTACATCTATTAATTGTGATACTAAAAAAGCAGTGATACTTCCGACAATAATCCACATACTTTGCCCAAATACACCATTAAATTGTTCGTCTGAAACCAAGCCATCGCCTACAACAGCCGGTATTTTTAATGCAAAAAACAAAAGCACAAAGCAATAGGCAATTAAGCAAGCCGTAATTATCGATAGTTTTTTTACTCCTTTTTCCCCAAAGTATTCGTTGATTAAATCGGTAGTTATGAATACAACTGGCCAAGGTAAAATTCCGACACTCATTACATAAGGTCCAACATAAATTAGTTTGCTACCTATAAGTTCCGCAACAATAGCATTGGTAATGAATATTCCAGCAAGCACTACATATACTAAGTCTTTTTTAGTTTGAAACATCTTTAATAAATTAAATCTTAATCTTCGTACTCGTCAAACAAGTAATTACCTTCCTCTTCTTTTTGCTTTTCAAATGAAGCTCGATAATGCGTTTCATTTTTTGATTGTGTAATCAACGTTTGATATGTTTTCGATACATCATCTTCTTCATTAATTTCAGATGAAGATAATACCTGATAAGCCAATGGATTTATCTTTCCGTTTTCAACAATAAAAGCTATTGGATAAAGCGTTTTTTTAGACAATTCGTCCTTTTCTACTTTCCTTTCAATTTCAAAGAAATAGTAAATTATGTCTTTGTTGTTATAGACATCCAATTTTTTTTCTAAAAGTGAAATGGCATCTTTTTGTTTTAAACTTTCAAAATTTACAACAGCAGCTTCGGCAATTTCATCATCTGAAATCGAATTCAATAACACAGTTTTATTTTTATACAACAATAACTGAACAACGATGTATCGGTTTTTTGGATTTGCAAGTGCTTCTTGCATTTCTTTATCAGATAAGGTATTGTTTATGATTCCCAAACGAAGCAACTCAACGTTCAATTGAGGTAGATTGAGTGATTTTATTTTTGCAAACAAAGTTTTAGTAGCTTCATCTTGTGGAAACCTAGACAACAAATTCATATAATTAATTAAATCGGTGACAGGTGCATCTCCAGTTTCAACCTCTTCGGTATAATCTTTAATAGCGTTGTCAACCACATCCTCAGCTTCAGCACTAAGGTCTTCTGTTTCAGAACCAGACTCTTCATCTGTAATCTTCTCTACAGCAGTAACTACATTAGATTCAGCATCTTCGTCCTCTTCTATTGGATTTTTCTGTTTCCAGCTTAACGTACGTTTGTATTCAAGTTTGGCATTAGTTGTACAAATCTTCTTGTACGAATTTAATTTTTTAGAATTGATTACATTGGCATCGAAAAGCTTGTTACAAAAACTCAAAATTGGAACATTGTATTCTTTGATACTGTAAAACTGAAATATTTTAGGAAACAATTCTTTACTGTTTTGAACATCTTTTTCAAATACTCCGAACAAGTTAATAATATCATATTCGTTATCCGAAATAGGCAAATCGTATTCTAGTAATTCAATAATTTTTTTATATCCTAATTTAGATTTCTGACCAGCCAAAGCAGTTAATATACTAATTTGAATAGTTGTTTTTACCGTTTCACTTTTATATTTTTTCTCTAAATACGGAATTACCCTATTATCTTCTACAGCGCCAATTTTTTCAATTAACGACTCAATGGCATTGGTTTCGCTCTCTTTAAATTGAAAAGTGTCAATAAAATTGGTTATCTTTTCGAAATCGTCTTTTCCTATTGCTAACTCGTATATAGATTTCATTGCAGAATACCGAAGAGTGTCATTTTCGCTTTTGGCATCTTCTAAAAATACATCTAATTTATCGTCAAATACTGAAGTTGCATTTTTATCTGTAAGGCTAAACGAATTGAAAGTAGACTCGATAAACGGGTCGTTATTGGCATAATTTCGGTCTACTAATGCTGATAATTCTGTTTTAGACTCTTCATTAAAAATTACTTTATACTTCACTGCTTGTGTTGCATGTTCTCGTGAAACCAAGGCATTAAAAACATGAACGTTTTTTTCTTTATCAAACGAACTAGACTCTTCTAAAATTTGATATTTATCTTCTTCAATTTCCAATAATTTGTCCCACTTGCTCGATGTGAAACCTTTTTTACTATTAAATCTGCCATCGAGCAAAGAAGTCGAATTGTACGTGTCAAATTCGTCTTCGTAATCATCGTAATTAACTTTACTTTCTTCGTGTAAAAAATGCTTTCTAATTTGTGTTTTAATCGAATCTAAATTCTTAATCGTTTCATATTTGTGATACTTATAAAACTCCAAGTCGACTGTAACTCCTGATTGGGAATTGAAAATTTGATTCACCGACTTAGACAAAAACTTATTTTTACTTTTAAAATTATCTTGGTCAATATCTAAAAAAAGTGTTTCGTTTTGTTTTTCAGGAATATCAATTTTGAATTTAGCAATAGTATCTGTGAACGTTTTTAATTTGGACGAATACTTAAATTTTTCTTCTTTAAACGAATCAAAAAACTTAGACGCATTTGTATCAGAAGCATTAATTGTTCCTAACAAGTAATATTTATTTCCGTTAATAATTGATTTTAAGCGTACTTTTTGATTTCCAATTTTTGATTCTGAAGCAAACGATTTTTTTACTTTATCGAAAGTTGTATTGGTCGAATCAATATCGTGTTGCAAATAAAACTCATAGTGAATTTGCTTTTGCTCAAACTCAGAATCCTCAAGAAAATTAGTATTATTCAAGGTGCGTTCAGTAACGAAATAATACCCTTTTTCTGTTGCATCAAATGCCTGAATTGAAACATTGGCGACAACATCTTCCGTATTTCCATAAACTGTATTAAATGACGGAACACTAACCGAAAAACCTCCTTTTATTGGAGAAATGTTATCCCAAGAATTTGAAAAAGATTTAATTTTTATATTATCAAATACTTCCTTTTCAAACTGTTTGGTATAATTGCCCGAACCTGTCATCGAAACAGTAATTAACTCTAAAGGTGTGATATAAAAACGCCAATGTTGTTTATTACCATTTTTAGTAGCATTTTTGATGTCGTAACCCACAAAGTTTTCTTCTTGAAAATAATTTTTCTCTAAAATTTCGCCCGCAATATTTTCAAAAAACAAGCTGTCTAAAGTTTTAGGATTGAACGATTCGTTTTTCTCATCCAAGAAAAAATTTATAGGAACACGTTTAATATTTATTGCACCGCCATTGGTAAAATCGGGCGAACCAACATTTTCTTGCGTTCGAATAATTTTTTTATTCAACGGCATTTTCAACATTCCATCGGTCGTGGTAACAACTTCAAAACCCGGATTAGGAAAAAAATCTTCGATGGTCTTTTTTTGCTTTTGACCATCGGTTGAGATTTCGTCAAAAATTGGTGTAAGTGTATATCCTTTATTTTTTAGCAATTGAATGATACCTTCTTTACCAGCCAAATGCGCTGCACCAACTGCCGAAAAAAGACTTCCTGTTTTTGCTAAAGAATCGATACTTTTAGTCATTACAATATTTCTATTGGTAATCATTATATCGAATGCTTTTTTAGACATCATGAGTTTGTAAATCGAATCAAGCATCACAATATCTTTCTCGCGATAATAGTCTCTCAAGGTTTCATTAAAATTGCCCGACTTCATAAGTTTGACAAGAAGCTCTCTGTTTCGTTCATCAGGTACAGCATCTTCTTGCTTGATTTTCATTATAGAAAGCATCGAACCTTTGGCACTTTCCAATCCCACAATACGTTTCTTATACTTTCTACCTGTTTGGTAAATAAACATATCCAAAACAGTATTTTCCTGAAAATCGGATTGCACACCTTCAACACCCGAAAGCATGCTTGTGAAATAATTATTATTTACAAATACCGATTTCAGTTCTTTTTTTACCAAAGGTTTTAAATAAAAGGTAGTGTAAAAATTGTAAGGCGCGTATAATTCAGCCGGCTTCATTAGCCCAATGATATCATCCCAAGTTTCAGGATCGCTTTCGTTGCTTACAATATCGGCACCGAGTAAATTTTTGAAAAACGCATCGCTCAAATGGTAAGAAACCTTGTCGTTTACATGCATTGTTCCATACAAGTACGATTTTTTTGCCAAGCCATTACCGGAAATTTCCCAAAAAAGGGTTTTTTCTTTCTGGGCGAATAGCAACGAAGAGAATAAAAATAGCGAAAGTAAGAGTGACTTTTTCAAAATAGCAGATTTTTTAAAACCAAATATAACAAAAAACCGCATTTCAATTAAGAAATGCGGTTTTTATATTTTAATTAAAAAAGCTAATTATCCTAAAGTAACTCTTTTGAAACCTGTAATTTCAACGTTGAATCCTTTAACGTAATCACCTACTTTTTTACTATCATCTTTAATGAAGTTTTGGTCAAGTAACGCTTTCTCTTGATCTAAAGTCGTATTGTCTGAAATGAAACGTTGCACTTTTCCAGGAAGAATTTTATCCCAAATTTGTTCTGGTTTACCTTCCGCTTTCAATTCAGCTTTAGCATCTTCTTCAGCTTGTTTTAAAACTTCTTCAGTCAATTGAGAGAACGAAATATATTTAGGAACATTTTTCAATGTTTTGCCTAAACGAGCCGCTTCTTCATTTTCTTTTTCAATAATAGCTATACGAGCATCCAATTCAGAAGCAACGAAAGCTGGATCAAAATCTTTGTAAGATAATGTATCAGCACCCATTGAAGCTACTTGCATTGAAACGTCTTTAGTTAAAGTCTCTGCGTTAGTAACCGCATCAGAAATTGCAGTTAAAGCAGCAATTTTATTAACGTGAACATACGATCCTACGAAAGCACCTTCTAAAATTTCAAAACCACCGATTTCAATTTTTTCTCCAATAACACCTGTTTGCTCAATTAGTTTTTCAGCAACTGTAATTCCGTTGAAATCTGAAGCTAAGAATTCTTCTTTAGAAGAGAAGTTAATTGCTTTTTCAACTAATTCTTTAGCTAAAGTAACGAAAGCTTCATTTTTACCTACGAAATCAGTTTCACAGTTTAGCGTAATAATTGCTCCTTTTGTTTTATCTGCATTGATGAAAGAAACTGCAGCACCTTCAGTAGACTCACGGTCAGAACGGTTTGCAGCAACTTTTTGCCCTTTTTTTCTAAGGTTTTCAATAGCTTTATCGAAATCTCCTTCAGCTTCAACTAAAGCTTTTTTACAGTCCATCATTCCGGCACCTGTAATTTGTCTTAATTTATTTACGTCTGCAGCAGTAATTGTTGCCATTTTGTTTTTATTTTTAAGATTAAAAATTTTTGTAAAAAAAGAAATTCCAATTATAAAATCCCAAATTCCAACTTTATTAAATCATCAACATTTAGCGTCAAATTTATTGGAACTTGGAATTTTACCTTTGGAATTAGTATTTTATTTATTCTTCAGATTTAGTTTCTGTAGCTTCAACTTCTGGAGTTGCAACAGCCTCAGCAGCTGGAGCTTCAACAGTTGCTGTAGCTTCTTGTGCTACTTCAACTTCAGCATCTTGAGTATCATCAGCTTCTTTATCAGAAGTTCTGTTAGACAAACCGTCAATAACTGCAGCAGTTACTAAAGACAAAATTTTATCGATTGATTTAGAAGCATCATCATTAGCTGGAATAACGTAATCTACTTCACGTGGATCAGAGTTAGTATCAACCATTGCGAAAACTGGAATGTTTAATTTTTGTGCTTCTTTAATTGCGATATGTTCTGCTTTAATATCAACTACGAATAATGCAGCTGGAAGTCTAGACATGTCTGCGATAGAACCTAAGTTTTTATCTAATTTTGCACGAAGACGATCTACTTGTAAACGCTCTTTTTTAGAAAGTGTCATGAATGTACCATCTTTTTTCATTCTATCAATAGTAGCCATTTTTTTAACAGCTTTTCTGATAGTTACGAAATTAGTTAGCATTCCACCAGGCCATCTTTCTGTAATATAAGGCATGTTAGCAGCTTTAGCTTTTTCAGCTACGATGTCTTTTGCTTGTTTTTTAGTAGCTACGAATAAAATTTTTCTACCAGATGCAGCAATTTTTTTCATTGCTTCGCTAGCTTCTTCAATTTTAGCAGCTGTTTTATATAGATTGATAATGTGAATTCCATTACGCTCCATATAAATGTAAGGAGCCATGTTTGGATCCCATTTACGAGTCATGTGTCCGAAGTGTACACCTGCTTCTAATAATTCTTTAACGTCAATTTTGTTTGCCATTGTGTAATAGTTTACGTTCCGTGTTATAGCAATGCGTCACCTTTTTCGCTTTAAGAATTCTCTTTAAGACTTTGTACTGCATTTCGATGCTAAACTAATTCCCTTTTTAAAAGGAATATCGACAACTTTGTTTTAAATTCAATTTTAATATGCTGAATTAATTTCAGCATCTGTTTGTAATAATTCGATGCATCAATAAATTTTGAGATAATCTCAAGAGATACTGAAACGAGTTCAGTATTAACGTTTTGAGAATTGGAATCTCTTTCTCGCTTTTTTCTGACCGAATTTTTTACGTTCTACCATTCTTGGATCTCTTGTTAGTAATCCTTCTGGTTTTAAGATGGCTCTGTTTCCTTCACCAACTTCACACATAACTCTTGCTAAAGCCATTCTTACAGCTTCTGCTTGACCTGTTGAACCACCACCATAAACATTAACTTTTACGTCATAGTTAGTTACATTTTCTGTCATAGACATTGGTTGTAATACTTTGTACTGTAAAGTTGCAGTTGGGAAGTACGTTGCAAATGGTTTTTTGTTAACTGTGATTTGTCCTGTTCCTTCTTGAACATAAACACGTGCAACAGCACATTTTCTTCTACCGATTTTGTGAATAACTCCCATTACTTTAAGTCGTTAAGGTTAATCGTTTTTGGTTTTTGAGCTCCTTGATTGTGCTCTGGACCAACATTTACATTTAAGTTACGGAATAATTGCGCACCTAATTTATTTTTAGGTAACATTCCTTTTACAGCTTTTTCTACTAATAATGCAGGGTTTTTTTGTTGCATTACTTTAGCAGTTAAACTTCTTTGTCCTCCTGGATAACCTGTGTGACGAATGTATGTTTTTTCGTCAAGTTTGTTACCTGTAAGGTTAATTTTTTCTGAGTTGATAACAATTACGTTATCTCCACAGTCAACGTGCGGTGAATAACTTGGCTTGTACTTACCTCTTAAGATCATTGCAACCTTTGAAGCAAGACGACCTAAGTTATGACCTTCAGCATCTACAACAACCCACTGCTTTTCTGCGGTGGCCTTGTTGGCTGAGACTGTCTTGTAGCTTAATGCGTCCATAATATTATTTTAATTAAACATTCCATTCCCAATTAAGGGAGTGCAAAAGTACAACTATTATTTATATATGCAAAATTGATTTTGAATTTTCTTTTAGCCTGAAAATCAGCTTCACTGATAAAATTAAAAAGCCAACTCAATATAGTATTGGGTTGGCTTTTTATTACAATTAGTTTTAGTACTAATTTATACTATAAACAAATTTGCAATAGTCACGGTTGCTTGTGTTGATAAAGGTTCATCAAATGCCGCTGTTCCAGCATCGATTCCAAAAAGAGCCGATGCATCATATCCGCCTTGAGAAACATTTTGCTCGCCATCGTAAGTACCTTGCGCTTGAACCGGTAGTCCGCCGCGATCATCGCGAACAATCCATCCTTTTTGACCACGTAATCTTCTTACTTCCGAGGCATGACGCGCTTCTACCGAATGTATTTGCAAAGCAGCTGTTAACAAATCTGGTGCTGAAATTAAATTAGCAGCTTGTCCTTTGTAAGCTCTCACTCCTGTATCTTCAAAAGCTTGTGCTAAGGCTAAAAAAGTTGGATAGTCATTAAATGGATCAAATAATCCGCCGGCAGTAAAATCAAAAGTTGGTTTGGCAACAAAGTTAGCGCTTCCTGTTCCACCTAATCCTGCAATTAAAAAGGCAACGTGATCCGACTCATGCTGCGCTATTTGTTGAAAAACTTTTAAATCTCTTCCTCCATTTTCAAGTGGTGAAATTACTCCTGAGTCCAATCCCATTTGATAAAACTCATCTTCAAGGTATTCTAATGTCAAGGCAAGTTGTAATGCACCAATTGGCGTACTTGGAGTTGGCGTAATATCTGCAGCATAGGATTTGTTTGCCAAAGCAGAAAGACCAAAGGGAATCGAAGCCAACGCTAAATTTTTTCCTAATTTCCCAAATTGCCCAAAGCTTTCTCTTCTATTTCCTGTAGCTTTAGTAAGATTATCATCTGTAAAGCTTTCTATAAATTTTATAATATTCATAATGTATCAGTTTAATGTTATAATTAAGGTAAGAAATTTGCCGAAAATTCAGTTGTGATAAATCCACTTGCAATGGTTACAACTTCTGATGGATTTTTTACAGTATCCAATCCGTTGCTCACACTTACAATATCATCTCCTGCAAAATCTTTAGAATTAGGGTTGATTAAGCTCCTAATTGCCGATGCGTGTCTTGCTTCTACCGAAACTATTTTTCCCGCCAACAATAAATACTCAGGATTAGTAAGTAATTTACCTGCACCATTATACGCTGCAACACCAGTATCTTCTAATGCTTTGGCAGTTGCTAGAACTTGTGTTCTATCATTAAAATTTAAACTTCCGTAGTCAAATGCTAATCCTGGAAGTAATTGCGAAGTTGGATTTGGTAAAGCACCAGTTAATGCGGCTTTAAAAAATTCCCTGTGAATTACTTCATGGTTGTACAAATCGATTAGAACTGCTCTATCTTCGGGAGTAAAAGCCGTGTTAAAAGCTGTAGCATTTACAACTTTAGTGTAGAAATCGGCCTCCAATTGTTCCAAGGCATAGGCATAAGTCAAAACGCCAAAATCGCCTCCACCCAAATCAAAAACTCCATTGCGCACGCCAGGAAGCCTATTTGTGTTACCCTCTTCATCATCATCACTACAACCAGCAAGCAGTAGTGAAGTACCAACGAGCGTTAATCCGCTGATTTTTAAAAAACTTCTTCTATTAGTAAAAGAAGGATTTACTTCATTAATTTTTAATGTCTTTTCCATAATTTTTTTTTTAAACGGTTAATTACTAGGTTTTGATTGATGATATCTTAAATATTTTTATATTTGTAAATAATCTTAGTAATTAAACATAATCCTACAAATATTTATATATTTGATTTTCAAATGTTTATTTATGTAAAGTTCTTTTTTATTCCATTGCAGTTCTTACATAATAAATTTTTTAAGTTATATTATTTACATATTAACAGAAACAAACTATTGTCATGAAATCTAAAGCCACATTAAAACAAATTGCTAAGGAACTTGGAGTTTCTGTTTCTACCGTATCCAAAGCGTTGAACGATAGTCCAGAAATAAGTGAGCCTACAAAATTGCGTGTGCAGGAATATGCAAAGCTGAAAAACTACAAGCCAAACATTATTGGATTAAATCTAAAAAACAGATCTACTAAGACTATTGGTGTGATTATACCTAATATTTTAAATTCATTTTTCGCAAAAGTTTTTAGCGGCATTGAAAAAGTAGCCGATGAAAAAGGTTATAAAGTCATTACTTGCATCAGTAACGAATCTTTAGAAAAAGAAATTGGTGCTTTGGAAATGTTGAGTAACGGAACTATTGATGGTTTTATATTATCTATATCTGAAGAAGCTCAGAAATTACAACAATACGGTCATTTCAAGTCCATTATAAATGAAGGAACACCAATAGTAATGTTTGATAGAACTACAGATGAAGTAAATTGTGACAAAGTAATTGTAGATGATTTGGATTCTGCAGTTAATGCAATGGAACATTTGATAAAATCAGGTTGTAAAAAAATCGCTTTATTTTCTACTATTGACAATCTAAGCGTTGGTAAACTTAGAGCAAAAGGCTTTTATAAATCTATTGAAGATAAAGGTTTCGAAATTGATAAAAACTTAGTCGTTTTAACTGATAACCCAGATGATTTTGACAATCAAATGCCCGACTTTTTTAAAAATAACAAAGTTGACGGAATTTTTGCTGTAGATGAACACGCATCGGTAATGGCCATGAAATACGGAATTAAAAACGGATATAAAATTCCAGAAAATCTTTCTATAATAGGATTTGCGGACGGACTTTGGTCGAAAAGAATGACGCCAAGTTTGTCAACAGTAAGCCAGCACGGACCAGAAATAGGAGAAGTTGCTGCCAAAATGCTAATCGATAAACTTGAAAGTAAGGCGGAAGATGTAACTTACAAAACCACAATCATAAAAACCGAATTGCGCTATAGAGATTCCACAATTAAGTAAAAGCAACCCTAAACAACTATTAAAGTTTAACTAAAACCATTAATTATATAGAACATAGTAAAACTTTTTTTAAATTAGTTACGTAAATGCTGTTATGAAAAAAACAATACTATTCTTTATTTTTATTTTAAACCTATCCTTGTCTTTTTCGCAAGAAAAGCTCAACGTGTTTGATATTGGCAGAAAAGGAACGGTAGAACAAGCTAAAGAAGCACTAAAAATAAATCCAAAAGCTTTTAACGTAGTAAATGATGAAGGTTATTCGCCATTAGTATTAGCGTGCTATCGTGCCAATAACGAAGTTGCTAAATTATTGATTGAAACCGGAAGCGATATTAACGGAAATTCTAAAATGGGAACACCTTTAATGGCTTCTATAGTTAAAGGCAACAATGAAATTGCAAAACTTCTTATTGAAAAAAAAGCAGATATTCATTCTTCTGATGCCAATGGAACTACAGCAATAATTTATGCTACCAACTTCAAAAATTACGAAATCGTATCGTTGCTCATAAAAGCTGGTGCTGATTATAATAAAAAAGACAATAGAGGAAATTCTGCATTAGATTATGCAATTCTTCTAGACGATGATAAATTGATTGAAACTTTAAAAAATAGAAAACTATGAAAAAAATTACTCTAAGCTTATTTACTTTACTACTTGCCTCGACGATGTTCGGGCAAACTTATTCAACTGGGACATTAAATCTAGACGCCAGCTATACCGCAAAGATTGATGTGAATGCAACAACCAATATAGTTACATTAACACTTACCGCGCCAAACGGTAACTATTTCGGACTTGGTTTTGGGGTTTTAAATATGTTGACCAACGGAAGTGATTGTGTTATTTTTACAGGAACAGAAGGTACAGGTTTAAATATTTTATCAGATAGAACCTTTAATGGAAATACTTCAACTCCATCGGTTGATACTGGTGGACAAAGTTGGACTGTGACGACTAACTCCGTTTCTGGTCCAACTCGAACTATTGTAGCAACAAGACCTAGAGTTTCTACAGGAGATTTTACTTTTCCTACAACAGCTGGTTCATTAAACCTAGCATGGTCAAGAAGCACAGCTGGTTACACATTAAACTACCATGGTGGAACTAGAGCTGGAGTGACTGTAAACTATACTTTGGCTAATGATTCATTCAAAGTGGAAGATTTCAAAATATATCCAAATCCTGCAAAAGGTTTTACTACCATTGAATTACCAACAAATTTGGATTCAGGTGTTGTAAAAATATATGATGCCTTAGGACGCGTTGTAAAAAATCAAACAATTACAACAACGGACAATGAAATTAACACTTCCGATTTAACGACAGGTTCTTACCTTTTAGTATTACGAACTGAATTTGGAAATGCAACCAAAACATTATTGGTTCAATAATCAATCCTATTTATTTAATAAAAAAAGCTAGAAATTACTTCTAGCTTTTTTTATGACTTCTATTTTATAAATTTATTCTTTAGTAAAAACATTTTCCGTTGCACCTTGTTTTATTGTAAATGTATTTTCGGAAAAAATTATTTTGATTCCTGCAGGCGTAAAATAAAATTCGGTTTCATTTTTAGCCGTTAGCGGAAACGAACTTTGACCTGTAGCTTGGGCAAGTAATTGTCCATTTTCTTTAGAAACGGTAATTTTTAATGGTACATCTTTACTAGAATAAACTCCAATATATTTTTGCAAAATGGCATCATCAATTACTAGATTTTTCAAATTAGGAAATGAATACTCTTGACCATAATACAGACTCAAAACACCAATCATAATGTCGTTTCTATTATAATTGTCGCCATTTACTATAAGTGAAATACCAAATTTTTCTACATCATTATAACCAACAACAGCTCTGAAACTTTCTATTCCACCAGTATGACCGTAGAATTTTTTTTCGCCAAAAGGCGCAATTATTAACCCTTTTCCATAATAATCTTCCATAGTTTTCATCAACTCCAACGAAGCTGGTGTAATAAGTTTACCTTCAAACAATCCGCGCATAAAAGCAGTTAAATCGCTAGGTGTTGCTGCAATATCTCCTGCTGCAAATGCTAATGAATTGTTCCATTCAGGTGTTTTTTCCCATGCTTTACCATCATATAAAAAGGAGAAACTTTCTTTATTTTTAAGATCTGTTTTTAAAGGAACAAGCGTGTTTTTCAAATTAAGTTTCACAACAATTCGTGAATTCAAATTGTCTGAAAAACTCTTTTTAGTGATAGTTTCAATAATTGCTCCAAGTAAGTAATAGTTTGAATTACTGTATTTATGTTTAGAATTTGGTTCGAATGCCGATTCGTATTTCGTAATTCTGTCAATCATTTCGACTCTAGAATTAGCAACATAAATTTTTTCGGCAATAGTTGCATCATCATTCAAATAATCGGGAATTCCTGTTCTATGGTGTAATAAATGATGAATAGTGATTTTATCTGCATTTGGAATATTTGGGTAAAATTTCGATAATTTGGTATCTAAACTTAGTTTTTTCTCTTCAATCAACTGCATTATTAGTACTGCTGTAAATGTTTTTGTGATCGAACCGATTTTAAGTTTGGTATCGGTTTCCAATTTTTTACTGGTTTCAATATCGGCATAGCCATACGCTTTTGCAAAAACAATTTTGTCGTTTTCACGCAGCGCAATCGAACCCATAAATTTATTATTGGTACTCAAAAAAGTTAATAAACTATCAATTTTTTGAAATTTCGTTTGTTGTGAAAATCCGATAAAAGAAATAAATAAAACGGAAAGGAATATAATTTTTCTCATGGGTATGTTTTTATTTATTAGAATGATGGAATCGGAAAATGTTACAGGTTGAAACCACTTTTCATGAAACTTTGTCATTTCGACCTTTTGGGAGAAATCACATAAACTAAATATCTTGATGCGATTTCTCCTGCGTCGAAATGACAAAGCGTAAAACTTTTAACTTGAAACCCTAAATTTTCTAATGCGCTTCCAACCAATTTTCACCAACACCAATTTCAACATCCAACGGAACATCCATTTTGAAGGCGTTTTCCATTTCGTGTTTAATCATAGGTTTAATTTTTTCTAATTCAGAGTTGTGAACGTCAAATACAAGTTCGTCATGAACCTGAAGTAACATCTTCGATTTCCAATTTTCTGAAGTTAGTTTTTTGTGAATATTAATCATTGCAATTTTGATGATATCGGCTGCGGAACCTTGAATTGGTGCATTAACAGCATTTCGTTCCGCACCACTTTTTACCATCATGTTGGCCGAATTGATGTCTTTTAAATAACGTCTTCTTCCTAAAACCGTTTGCACATAACCATTTTCTCTAGCAAAATCAACTTGATTGCTCATGTAGGATTTTAGCTTTGGATACGTAGCATAATACGCATCAATCAACTCAGCACTTTCTTTTCGTGAAAGCGATGTTTGATTAGAAAGTCCGAAAGCAGAAACCCCATAAATAATTCCGAAATTCACGGTTTTGGCATTGCTACGCTGTTCTTTTGTAACTTCTTCTAATGCAACATTGAACACTTTGGCAGCCGTACTTCTGTGAATATCTTCGTTATTTTGAAAAGCTTTTATCATGTTTTCTTCACCTGATAAAGCAGCAATAATTCGAAGTTCTATCTGAGAATAATCGGCAGAAACTAAAGTGTAATTTTCATCACGAGCTATAAATGCTTTTCTGATTAATCTTCCTCGTTCGGTACGAATTGGAATATTTTGCAAGTTAGGATTATTCGAACTTAAACGACCAGTTGCAGCAACCGTTTGCATGTAATCGGTGTGCACGCGACCCGTTTTTTTATCAACTTGATTAGGTAACGCATCAATGTACGTACTTTGCAATTTCACCATTTGACGCCATTCGAGAATATCTTTCACTATTTGATGTTCATTGGCTAAATAACTCAAAACTTCCTCGCCAGTGGCATATTGACCCGTTTTGGTTTTCTTCTGTTTTGCACCGCCAATTTTCATTTTGTCAAATAAAACGTCGCCCAATTGTTTTGGTGAAGCCAAATTGAATTTCTCGCCAGCAGTTTCGTATATTTTTTGTTCCAATTCCGAACTTTCTTTAGCCATTTCCACCGACATTTCTTTCAAGAACGGAACATCAAGGTTGATGCCTTCCAATTCCATTGCGGCTAATACTGGAATCAACGGAATTTCGATTTCATCAAATAACTTTTTGGTTTCGGCTTTATCTAAAATTGGACTGAAATTTTGCTTTAATTGATAAGTTACATCAGCATCTTCGGCTGCATACTCTTTGATTTCTTCCAACGCAACATCGCGCATTGATTTTTGATTTTTGCCTTTTTTACCAATTAAATCTTCAATAGATTTTGGAGAATATTTTAAATAGGTTTCACTCAAAACATCCATATTATGACGCATATCAGGATTGATCAAATAATGCGCAATCATCGTATCGAATAATTTTCCTTTAATTTGAACTCCGTAATGCGACAAGATTTTCAAATCATATTTTATATTCTGACCAATTTTTTCGATGGTTTCACTTTCAAAAAATGGTTTGAATTTATCTACTAAAACCTGTGCTTCTTCTTGATTTTCTGGAAAAGGAACGTAAAATGCTTCGCCTTGTTGCCAAGAAAATGACATTCCAACCAATTCGGCATTTAAGGCATCAATTCCAGTAGTTTCGGTATCAAAACATACTGAAGTTTGATTTAGTAAATTTTGCAAAAACAATTTTGTTCCCAATTCACCTTGAATAATCGTATAATTATGATTGGTATTTTCTAACGTTGCGTAGGTCGAATTGGTTTTTACTTCACCACTTTCCACATCTGAAAATCCAAACAAATCAAATTGATCTTCGTTGGATTTTTTAGCTACTGTTTTCTTTTGAATTTGACTTTTGTCATTGCTATTGTCATTGCCATTAGTATCAATTTCGTCGTATTCTTTTCCAGTTCCAAAATATTTATCAAACTGCGCTTTCATTTGACGGAATTCCAATTCTTGAAATAAAGCATCGGTTTTTTCAACATCAGGTTTAGAAAGTTCAAAATCTTCGGCATTAAATTCAACCGGACAATCTAATAGAATAGTAGCTAATTTTTTTGATAATATTCCCAATTCGGCATTGGCTTCAATTTTATCTTTGATGGCACCTTTTAGTTGATGCGTATTGGCCAAAAGATTTTCTAACGAACCATATTCTTTCAAAAATTTCTTTGCCGTTTTTTCACCTACGCCAGGCAATCCTGGAATATTATCGGCGGCATCACCCATCATTCCTAAGAAATCGATTACTTGTTCTGGTCGTTCGATTTCAAATTTTTCTAACACTTCTGGAATTCCCCAAATTTCAATGTCGTTGCCCATTCTTGCTGGTTTATACATGAAAATATTTTCGGAAACCAATTGTGCAAAATCCTTATCGGGCGTAACCATATATACTTTGAAACCTTCTTTTTCTGCTTGTTTAGCCAAAGTTCCAATTAAATCATCAGCTTCAAAACCTGCTTTCTCCATAATCGGAATATGCATTGCTGTTAATAATTCTTGAATATATGGAACAGCAATTTTAATTGCTTCGGGTGTTTCATCACGATGCGCTTTGTATTCTTGATACATTTCGTAACGGTAATCACTTCCACCTTTGTCAAATGCAACGGCTAAATGATCGGGTTTTTCACGTTTGATAACATCCATCAAAGCATTCATAAATCCCATGATTGCGGAAGTATCCATTCCTTTAGAATTGATTCTTGGGTTTTTTATAAAGGCAAAATAACCACGAAAGATTAGCGCATAGGCATCGAGAAGGTAAAGGCGTTTTTGTGACATGATTTCTTTTTTTAAAAAGTTACAGAAACTCCAATTCCATTAGAGTTTATTAAAAATGATGACGAATTAACTGTAAATCCAGTAACTGGATTTCGTAAATCCTCATTAATTAAATCTACTGATTTTTTTATTTTTTTGGAAAAACCAATCTTTATAGGGATTGCGACAAGAATTACACCTCCAGCAACATAATACAATATATTATCTGATTTTCTTGCATTGTTTTCAAAAGCATTATCTTTACTTTTATTCATAACAGAAATATGCTTACCTATAAGAGTGCCAATACCACCATAAAACAAAAAATTTCCCCAAGTTTGCTTAGCTTTTCCTGAATTAAACAGTTTTAATGCCGTTGAATTTGTAGCCATTATACTTCTTATATCATCAGTGTATAATCTTTCACCATCAAGGTTAACAATTTTTGAATTTCCTTTATAAGTTAAAACATCTTGAGAAAAAGTGATCGTTGGCACTAAGAAAAGGAAAAGTAATGCGAGCTTGTTCATACTAAATTTTGTAAATTATTTTCAACAAAAATAGTTTATCTATTGATAAAATTTTGAAATTTTTAAAAAATAACGGACTTAAATTTCAAAGCATTCCAAAATCTTAAAATGTGTTAAAAAAATAAGAATTCTTACTGACTTGATTACATTTGCAATTGATGAAGAAGAAATCCGTCATAGTAAGTTTGTCTTTTGTAATAATGGTAGTAAGTGCCTTATTATTACAGTCCATACATTCGTACCATCACCTAGAAAAATTCATTTCTGAAAAACATTGCAATCATCACTACTCAGACACTAAAACCGAAATCAGCCACAGTCATCATGATTTAGATCATTGTTATGTATGTGAATTTACTTTTAGCAACTCAGTAGCCACAGAATTTCTTTCCATTACATTTTATAAAAACTTGTTGCCTAGTTGCCTTATTTTCTTGATAAATCAAGATCTTGTAAGCGCATTCAAAGGTTGTCTATTCTCACTTAGAGCACCACCAATAGTTTAAAATAATACTATTTTTACTCGTATAGCACGAGTTACTATTTATTATTTTAAATTATAAAAAATGCAAAAATGTTTTTTTGTTATTTCTTTATTATTGTGCACGACTTTTACTTTTTCACAAAACACTGTCTCGGGTAGAATAGTAAATAAAGACAATAAAGTAGTTTCCGACTGCCATATACATATCGGTTCAAAGACTACCTCAAGTACTACTGAAGGAGTTTACAAAATTAAAAACCTACCCAATGGACAGGTTAAAATCAATATATCTTGTATTGGTTACCAAACTATTGATTCTGTTCTTGATGTAGCTTCTGATTTAGAAATTAATTTTGTTTTGACAGCTAAAGAAACGATTTTAAATGAGGTTTTAATTAAAAGTAAAAACTCGAGTTACAGTAGATCGGTTGTTGAACAAAAAATAAAAACTGAAACGATTGAAAAATATAGTAATCAATCGCTGGGAGATGCTTTAAAAGAAATTTCGGGTATTTCATTATTAAAAACTGGAAGTACCGTAATAAAGCCAATCATCAACGGTTTGCACAGCAGTAGAGTTCCTATTATTACAAACAATGTACGATTAGAAGATCAACAATGGGGTAGCGAACATGCACCTAACTTTGATGTAAATGCTGCATCAAAAATTACAGTTATTAAAGGAGCTTCTGGATTACAATACAGTGGTGATGCTGTTGGAGGTTTAGTACTTCTTGAGCCTTTATTGGTTAAAAAAGACACACTATTTGGAAAAACACTACTCTCGTTGGTATCTAACGGACGTGGTGGAACAGTAAGTTCTAGTCTACATAAAGGAAACGACAAAGGTTGGAGCTGGAATGTACTTGGAACATTCAAATATCTCGGCGACAAAGAAACACCAGATTATATTTTGTCTAATACAGGAAACAGAGAACTAAATTTTACTGGCGATGTATCATTTACTGGTAAAAAATATACAGCTACTGCTTTTTATAGTTTGTACAATGCCAATAATGGTATCTTAAGAGCTTCACATACTGGTAATGTAAATGATTTGTATAATTCTATAAACAATCAAGTACCATCAATTATTAATGATTTTACATATTCTATAAAAAATCCGAGACAGCAAGTACAGCATCACGTTGGAAAAATAAATTACAATTACTTTTTCAACGAAACATCTTCATTACAAGCACAATATGCATTTCAATACAACAACCGTTTGGAATATGACGTAAGAAGAGGTGATTTCAATAACATTGCAGCACTGGATTTACAATTAACAACGCATACAATCGCTGTTGATTACAAAAAAGAATATCATGATTGGAATTTTTCTACCGGAAGCAACGTATCATATCAAAACAATTTTGCCAACCCAGCAACCGGAATTCGTCCTTTAATCCCAAATTATAATAAAATAGATTTTGGATTATATGGTATTGCAAATCATAATTTTACCGAAAAGTTAACTTTTGACGCCGGTATACGATATGACTTTTCCACCATGGAAGCAACCAAGTTTTATCTTAAAAGCAGATGGGATGAACGCAATTATAGTCCTGAATTTGATTCTTTTATAACAGGAGAAGAAGGAAATCAATGGCTGGTAAAACCAAAGTTTACATTCCACAACCTTTCGGCAAGTGTAGGAATTCATAACAAGTTTGACAAAAATTGGGATGTGTATTTTAACACTAGTTTAGCTTCCCGAAATCCAAATCCGTCAGAGTTTTTTAGTGACGGACTTCACCATTCAACTGGAGTAATTGAGTTGGGTGATTTGCGACTTAAAAAAGAAAAGTCATATAAGATTACTACAACCGTTCAAAAGAAGTGGAAAGCAATTAGTGCCTCGATAAATCCATTCATAAATAAAATAGAGAACTACATGTTTTTAAGACCTATTGGTTTTGAAACTACAATTAGAGGCGCTTTTCCTGTTTGGGAATACCAACAAACCAATGCAATGCTTACTGGTTTTGACATTGATACTAAATGGAATATCAATACCAATTGGCAACATCAGTTAATGCTAGCTTATGTTAATGGTAAAGATTTGTCTAACGCCGATTTCTTGATCGACATGCCACCAATAACCTTGACCAACAAAATTCAATTTAAAAAAGAGCGTTGGAACGAGTTGGTACTGGAACTAAAAAGTGAATTTGTTGCTAGTCAAACACAGTATCCTGATAACAATTTTACAACAAATATTATTGTTAATGATGAGCCAACACCAGTTGTAGTTAATATCAGTACACCTCCTAAAGCATATCATTTATTGCATTTTTACTCAGAAATGAAGTTTAAAACAACTTCTAAAATTAGTACAACAATTGCATTTTCGGTTCAAAATTTATTGAATGAATCGTATCGCGATTATTTAAATAGGCAACGTTTTTTTGCCGATGAAATGGGAAGGAATTTACAATTACAATTAAAAATTAATTACTAACATGTTCTGACAATTCAGACAAAAATACAAATCTTATGAAAAATTTAAAATTTGCCGCATTAGCTTTAGTGACAACCTTATTTTCTTGCAACAACGACGAAAATCCTAAAGCCGTAAACGAAGATGAAGTAATTACTACAGTAACAACTACACTTGTAGGCGGCGGGCAAACCATCACATTACGCTCTAGAGATTTAGATGGAGACGGACCAAATGCTCCTGTTGTTACAGTTTCAGGGAATTTAACAGCAAACACAACCTATTCTGGTTCTGTTACTTTTTTAAATGAATTAGAAAATCCTGCAGAAAACATTACAACTGAAATATTAGAAGAAGGCGTAGATCATCAAATTTTTTATCAAGCACCAAGTGCCTTAGGTACATTTGCCTACAGCGATTTAGACGCTAATGGAAAGCCAATAGGATTACAATTTACACTAACCACTACAAACGCTGCTAATGGTAATTTACTAGTAACTCTAAGACACGAACCAAACAAATCAGCAACAGGTGTTGCAACAGGAGATATTACAAATGCTACAGGAAATACTGATGCAGCGGTTACCTACCCTATTGTGGTTCAATAATTAACCACAAACTAATTAAAAAGCAGACTTTCCAAAAATGAAAAGTCTGCTTTTTTTATTAAAACTTATTATCGCCATCCAATAATCTCCCAATACCACCAAGCAAACTGCCTTCTTCTCTTGAACTACCACCTGATTGTGGTGCTAATGCAATAATTCTGTCCGCCAATCTACTGAATGGTAAGGATTGAACGTAAACTGTTCCTGGACCATGAAGTGTAGCATAAAACATGCCTTCTCCACCAAAAATTGTGTTTTTTATTCCGCCAATAAATTCGATATCATAATCTACATCTTGGGTAAAACCAACAATACAGCCGGTATCTACTTTTAAAATTTCTCCTGAAGCTAATTCTCTTTTTGCCAAAGTTCCTCCCGAATGCACAAATGCCATTCCATCACCTTCTAACTTTTGCATTATAAAACCTTCTCCACCAAAAAGTCCGCGTCCCAGTTTTCTGGAAAACTCAATTCCAACCGACACACCTTTGGCAGCGCAAAGAAAAGCATCTTTCTGACAGACAAATTTTCCGCCAAATTGCTTTAAATCAATTGGTAAAATCTTTCCTGGATAGGGAGAAGCAAAACAGACTTTACTTTTGAAATTATTCTGATTTAAATACGCTGTCATGAACAGGCTTTCACCTGTTAAAACGCGCTTTCCAGCAGATAGTAGTTTATCAAAAATTCCCGTTTGTTGCGGTGCAGAACCATCTCCAAAAATGGTTTCCATCTTTATTCCGTTGTCCATCATCATAAAACTTCCGGCTTCTGCAACTACAATTTCCTGCGGATCAAGTTCTATTTCAACATATTGCATTTCTTCACCAAAAATTTGGTAATCTATTTCGTGAGCTAGCATAATCAATGATTTTTTAAGTTTAACTATTAGTACAACTACTGCTTATTAAGTTACACTTTTTTAGCACTAAACTTAGCGAAATCATCTAATGACAGCGATATGTTCATAAAATTATAGCAATAAATAGATTATATCTAAAAATTTAATTATATTTTTACAATATCACTAACCATTAAAATGTTATTTTATGAATTCAATGTTTACTAAAATTGTTAGAATACTATTAGGAATTATGCTTGTAATTTTTGGAGCCAACAAGTTTTTACACTTTATTCCTATGGAAGCTCCAACTGGTTCAGCTGGAGAATTTATGAACTCACTTGGTGCAACGGGCTATATTTTTCCAGTTGTAGGCGTTTTAGAAGTTTTGATTGGAATCATGTTACTTATAAAAAAATGGATAGCTTTTGCCTTGATATTATTAGCTCCAATTTCAATCAATATTTTATTATTTCATTTATTCTTAGACATTCCAGGCATCGGAGGCGCGCTATTAATTGCAATACTAAATGGAATTTTAATTTACAAACATTGGATGCAGTACAAACCACTTTTTCAATAAAAAACCAAACTGCAGCTGTATTACTTTTATTGATTCATCTGCAGTTTCTTTTTAATATATTGGTTTCCCAACGTATCGCATGATTCGCACGATTTTGGACTTTCTTCGTTCAATATATGAAGTAGAATTCGTTGCTTTAAATTTTCTTGGATTGGGTAATATCGCCGCAATTCCCGCCGCTTGATTTGCCGTTAAATTACTTGCTGATTTTTTATACCAATGTTGCGAAGCAGCTTCAGCACCATAAACACCTTCACCCATTTCAATCGAGTTGAGATACACTTCCATAATGCGCTCTTTACCCCAAATTATTTCAATAAGAAATGTAAAATAAGCTTCCAATGCTTTTCTTAAATAGCTTCTTCCTTGCCACAAAAACACATTTTTTGCAGTTTGTTGCGAAATGGTACTTCCACCTTTCAATTTTTTACCTCTGTTGTTGTTTTTAAATGCTTTCTGCATGGCTTCAAAATCGAAGCCATTGTGCTTTAAAAAATTTCCGTCTTCACTCGCAATAACTGCTTTTTGAAGATTAACCGAAATATTTTCTAACGGTTCCCAATCGTGACTTAAAACCATCTCTTTTCCGTCCAATTTATTCTCCACAGCTCGTGTTATCATTAATGGCGTAATTGGAACTGGAACCCATTTGAAAATAATCACAGACAAAATTGAAAGTCCGAAAAACCAAAGCATAGCTTTCCAAATAAATGTTTTTAGTTTCTGAAAAAATGTTCGATTTGTAGCTTTTGTACTTTTCTTTTTTGTTGCCATTTATATTAATTCTGCTAATTCTTTTCCTACTAAACTTCCAATCGCAACGCCCATTCCGCCTAGGCGAACGCCACAATACACATTATCTGACAATTGCGAAACAATTGGATTTTTGCTGTTTCCCATGCCCATAATTCCACTCCAGCGGTGCGCAATTTTGTAATCTTGATTGGGTAAAATTACATTTTTTAATAACTCTTCCAATCTATTTTGGATAATTTCTGTTTGCGCCAGTTCAGTTGTGGTTTCTCCTTCAAAATCTAAATTTCGTCCGCCACCCAATAAAATTCTATTTTCAAAATTCCTAAAATAGTAGTACCCTTTATCCAAATGAAAAGTGCCTTTAATATCCAAATTCTCGATTGGTTCGGTAATTAAAACTTGTGCTCTTGCTGGTTTCACTTCATTATTGGTAAGTTTGGAAGCAAATCCATTTGTAGCAAAAAGTAGTTTATTAGTTTTAAACAAATAATCATTTAATACGACCTCAACATAATTTTGTTTATCTTCAAATGCGGTAACTTCGATCTGATTCAAAATCAAAATATTTTCTGCAACGGCTTTTTTCAAAAGATTTTGCATCATTTTTCCAGTATCAATCTGCGCTTCAAACGGATTGAAAATACAATATTCTTTTATGTTTTTAAAGGCAAACCAATCTATTTCTTTACAGAAAACATCAGCTTTAAATAATGGTTTTAAAATTTCATTTATAAACGGCAATTTTTGAAGACATTCGTTATAAACACCATCATCGTCTTTCAAAAAAAGTTCATATCCGCCATAAAGTTTAAAATCTATTGCCTCATCACCCAAATTTTTTCGTAACAATTGCAAACCAATCCACCGTTTTTGAATGAGTTGTAGTACTTCTTCTTCGGTATGTGAATTTAAGTCATCAATAATTTCAGACAAGCTTCCAAAACATGCAAAACCTGCATTCTTCGTACTTGCACCTTGAGGAAGAATTCCTTTTTCTAAAATTAAAATTTTACTTTCAGGAAATCGCTCTCTCAAGTGCAACGCACAATGCAAACCTACAATTCCGCTTCCCACAATTGTAAAATCAACGTCGTTAAACCAGCTTTTAATTTCCCAATAACTTAAATTCATCAGATAGTATTTTTGATAAAAATACTATTTTTTACATTTCTGTAAGCAAAAAATTACACAATATAGCATGTGCATAAAATTTTGATAATAAATAACTATTTTTTAATAATTAAGGATGTATTTCGTCGAATTGTTAATATCTTTTTTTAATTGTTAGATTTAATTCAAAAAACTTAATAAATTTGATATGCTATTTTAACCAAAAAATTAAAAATTATGAAGTACAAATTACTTTCCGTTGCGTTATTAGTGATAACGAGCTTTTCTTTTGCGCAACAAAAGGGTTCTTTTTGGAAACAATCTACCAAGAGTAATATCACTGTTCTTGATAGTAGATTGCAATTACCTCAAAAAAACCTTTTAGAACTAGATGTAAATGCATTAAAGGCGTCTTTAACCAATACGCCGAAGAGAAATGCAACTGGAAAAATTACGGCTCCTTCAGTTTCAATCCCGAATGAAAATGGAGTATTAGAACGTTTTAGTGTGTATGAAAATTCCAACATGGATCCCGCTTTAGCAGCACAATATCCTGAAATTAAATCTTATATTGGAATTGGAATTGACAATCCTACTTCAACTATTTACTTTAGTATTTCACCGCTAGGATTTAAATCGATGACTTTGAGTGCAGATAAATCGGCTGTTTTCATAGAGCCTTTTTCTCAAGATTTAACCACCTATTCTGTTTATAAAAAATCAGATAAAGCGCAATCACTAACTGCTTTTGAGTGTACTGTTGTAAATGATGTAAAAACTACTATTGATCCAACTTTACTTCGCCCAAATGCTGATGATTCTACTTTGCGTACTTTTCGCTTAGCATTATCGGTAACTGGTGAATACACAACCTATTTTGGCGGAACGAAAGCACTTGCTTTAGCAGCAATGAACAATTCAATGACTCGCGTTAACGGAGTTTTTGAAAAAGATTTCGCAATACGAATGGTACTTGTTGCCAATAATGATGCTGTTATTTACACCAACGCATCTACCGATCCTTATTCGCCTGCAGCAAGTTTATCTAATTGGAATTCTCAGTTGCAATCTACATTAACATCTGTAATTGGAGAAGCTAATTATGATGTTGGACATTTATTTGGTGCTTCTGGTGGTGGCGGAAATGCTGGTTGTATTGGTTGTGTTTGTGTAAACGGATCTAAAGGTAGTGCTTACACATCTCCTAATAACGGCATTCCAGCTGGTGATACATTTGACATCGATTATGTAGCACATGAATTTGGACATCAATTTGGTGCCAACCATACTTTTACAACTGGAAACGAAGGAACTGGTGTTCATATGGAACCTGGTTCTGGATCTACAATTATGGGTTATGCCGGAATTACTAGTTTAGACGTTCAGCCTAATTCTGATGCTTATTTTCATGCGGTGAGTATTCAACAAGTAACCAATAATGTGAAGACTAAAACTTGTCAAACAAACACGGCTACAGGAAATTCAATCCCTACAGCCAATGCTGGTTTGGATTACACAGTTCCGAAAAGCACACCCTACATGTTAACAGGAACTGGAACAGATGCCAATGGTGATGTTTTAACGTACAACTGGGAACAATTTAATAATCAAACCAATACTACAGCGCCAAATGCAACAAAAACTACTGGTGTAAATTTTAGATCCTATGTGTCTTCTACATCACCAACACGGTATTTCCCAAGAATGCAATCGGTTTTAGCCGGTGCAACAACAACTGCAGGAACAGAACTTACTGTAGAGGCATTATCATCTGTTGCAAGAACTTTAAATTTTAGATTAACCGTTCGTGATAACCGAGCTGGTGGTTCTGGAAACAATTCTGACGATATGATCGTAACGGTCAACGCGACAGCTGGACCTTTTACCGTTAACTCACCTAACACGGCAGTTTCTTACGCTGGTGGAAGTTCACAAACCGTTACTTGGTCAGTTGCAGGAACAACCGCAAATGGTGTAAACTGCGCTAATGTTGACATCTTGCTTTCAACTGATGGTGGAAATTCTTGGTCAACATTACTTGCTGCAACTCCAAATGATGGAACGCAAGCCGTTACAATTCCAAATACTCCTGGAACGACAAACAGAATCATGATCAAAGGTACTAATCATATTTTCTTTGATGTTTCTAATACTAACTTTACAATTACCGCTGGTTCATCAGACACAGTTGCTCCAACTGCTCCAACATTGGCAGCTTCAGGAACAACTCAAACTACTACAAACTTATCTTGGTCTGGCGCTACAGATAATGTTGCTGTAACAGGTTATGACGTTTATAGAGGAACAACTTTATTAGGTTCTACTGCTTCTACAACTTATTCAGTAACTGGTTTAACAGCTTCTACATCATATACTTTTACAGTTAGAGCTAAAGATGCAGCAGGAAATAATTCTGTTGATAGCAATACTGTAAACGTTACAACATTAGCTCCAGTTGCTGACACTACAGCTCCAACAGCTCCAACGTTAACAGCTTCAGGAACTACTCAAACTACTACTAACTTATCTTGGTCGGGTGCAACAGATAATGTTGGTGTAACTGGTTATGATGTTTTAAGAAACGGAGTTGTAATTGGTTCTACAACTACGGCAACAACTTTTGCAGTTACGGGCTTAACAGCTTCTACTACGTACACGTTTAATGTAAGAGCAAAAGATGCTGCCGGAAATGTATCTACAAATAGTAATACTGTGTCAGTAACAACCTCTGCAGTGGCAACTGTAACATATTGTACGTCATCAGCAACAAACACTAACGACGAGAGAATTGGTAGAGTTCAATTGGGAACCATCAATAATCCTTCAACAGGAACAGCTGGATACGAAAACTTTACAGCAATTTCTACAAATCTTGCGAGAAGTACCGCTAATACAATTACAATAACTCCAACTTGGACTTCAACCGTTTATGCAGAAGGCTATGCAGTTTATATAGATTACAATCAAAATGGAGTATTTACCGATGCTGGTGAAACTGTTTATACAAGAGCCGCAACTACTGTTACTCCTGTTTCTGGATCATTTACAGTTCCTGCAACCGCATTGCTTGGTTCAACAAGAATGAGAGTTAAGATGTCTTACAATGCAACTCCAACGTCTTCTTGTGGCTCATTTACGTATGGTCAAGTAGAAGATTACACTGTAAATATTACTTCTGTAGCAAGAGTTGACGAAGCTTCTAGCAATGCAATTTCAGTCAACTTATATCCAAATCCAGTAAAAGGCGATGTATTAAATATTGCAAATCTTGAATTGGATTCTAACTACATAATTTTTAATCTGATGGGACAAGAATTAGGAAAAGGTAAGATTGAAAACGACGCAATTTATGTTGGTTCGCTAGCAACTGGAACTTATTTAATTGAAGTTTCTAACGCAAATGGCTCAACTTCAAAACGTTTTATCAAACAATAATTCAAGTATAATTATTTTAAAAGCCGTTGCGATTATCGTGACGGCTTTTTTTATTACTTTTAACGAATCAATAAAATAGCATTTACAATGAAATCGAAGATTCACGAATACCAAAAAGAAAAAATAAATCGAATGAGTAAAAAAATATTTTTTATAATCGTTAGCACTATGAGTTTAGCCGCATCTGCGCAACAAGTTTTATCTCCAGAAACACTTTGGAAATTAGGACGAGTTTCTGTTTTAGGAATTTCTAAAGACCGAAAATCTATTGTATATAAAGTTTCGACACCTTCGGTAGCAGAAAACAAATCAAGTTCTAAATTCTATACGATTCCGGTAAATGGAGGAACTGCTTCTGAAGTAAAAGATCCCAAAGAATTAATTTCAGATAAAAATGTTTCTCCTGATGGAAAAAACATTTTGTCCTCTCAAGAAGTAAAGGTCAATAAGGTTTTAGGTAAAGATTTCTATCCAAATTTGGATAAATCGGATGCTCAAATCTACAACGGATTGGATTACCGCCATTGGGATACTTGGAATAACGGAACTGTAAACCACGTTTTTTATGCCGAAAATACAAACAAGGCAACTCCAATAGATATTATGCCAAACGAACCTTATGATGCTCCGCAAAAACCTTTTGGTGGTGACGAAGATTACATTTGGTCGCCAGATAGCAAAAGTATCATTTATGTTTGCAAAAAGAAATTTGGAACAGAATACGCAATTTCTACCAATACCGATTTGTACGAATACAATTTAGAAACCAAAACTACCAAAAATTTAACCGAAAGTAATTTAGGTTACGATACCAATCCAAGCTTTTCTCCCACAGGAAATTTAACGTGGTTGCAAATGAAACGCGACGGATATGAAGCTGATAAAAACGATATCATTGTTCGTTTTAAAGGCATGGACATCAATTTAACTGCCAATTGGGATGGAAGTGTAGATAGTTTTAACTGGAGTGCCGATGGTAAAAAAGTGTTTTTCACTGCAGCAGTCGATGGTACAAAACAAGTATTTGAAGTTAATTTTCCTGGTTTAACAAAAATTGCCGTCACCGTTACCCAAGTCACTAAAGGAGATTTTGATGTTTCAGATATAATTGGTTTTTCTGGAGATAATATCATTGTTACCCGAACCGACATGAATCATGCAGCTGATATTTACTCGTATAACTTGAAGAAAAAGACCTGGTTGCAATTAACCAAAGTCAATGAGGAAACTTACAGCAAATTGACTTTACCTACCTACGAAAGAAGATATGTTACCACAACCGACGGTAAGAAAATGCTGGTTTGGGTAATCTTACCTCCAAATTTTGATAAAACTAAAAAATACCCAACACTTTTATATTGCCAAGGCGGACCACAATCTCCGTTAACGCAGAGTTATTCGTTCCGTTGGAATTTCTCTTTAATGGCTTCACAAGGATATGTAATTGTGGCGCCAAACCGCCGTGGTATGTACGGTCACGGACAAGAATGGAACGAAAAAATTTCTGGAGATTGGGGTGGTCAAGTAATGGACGATTACCTTTCGGCAATAGACGATGTATCTAAAGAAAGTTATGTTGATAAAGCTAGACTTGGTGCTGTTGGCGCAAGTTACGGAGGCTATTCGGTATTTTATTTAGCTGGAATTCACAACAACCGTTTCAAGACATTTATCGCTCACGATGGCGTTTTCAATACGCAAAGTATGTTTGGAACTACCGAAGAAGTGTTTTTTAACAACTGGGATTTTGGCGGTGCGTATTGGGAAAAAGACAACAAAGTGGCTCAAAAAGCCTATACAACTTTCAATCCAATAAATTTTGTAGATAAATGGAATACCCCAATTTTAATCATCCAAGGAGGAATCGATTTTAGGGTGCCAATCGGACAAAGTCAGGAAGCATTTCAAGCGGCACAACTGCGCGGAATTAAATCGAGATTATTGTATTTCGCAGAAGAAAATCATTGGGTTCTAAAACCTCAGAATGCTATTATTTGGCAAAGTGAATTTTATAAATGGTTGAAAGAGACGTTGTAATAGTAACTTTTTAATTATTTTTGTTTAAAATAAATACAAAATGAGTCTTAACAGTAATCAAATCAAAATATTAAGGAACTTTTTTTCAAAGCAACCTGTTTTGAAAGCGTATCTTTTTGGTTCATACAGTAAAAACTTAGACAACGAGAATAGTGATATTGATTTATTAGTAGAACTTGATTACAGCCAACCAATTGGATTAGAATTTATTCAAATGCAAATAGATTTACAAGAATTACTTTCTAAAAAAGTGGATTTGGTTTCTGCAAGAGGTTTATCTAAATACATCAAACCAATATTAGACAAAGAAAAAAAACTAATTTATGCAAGATAGATTAGGTGATAAACTGAGACTGCAATATCATTGATGCAATAAATGAAATTGAAAATTATTTACAAGACACAGATTTAGATGGTTTTGTGAAAAACTCGATGATGTTTAATGCAACATTACGGCAATTAGAAATTATTGGAGAAGCAAGCAATAGAGTGTCCGAAAAATTACTTTTAAATAACACTGACATTCCTTGGGCACGAATGATTGGATTGCGCAATCTGGTCAATCATGAATATTTTGGAATTGATGATTTTACAATTTGGAATGTCATCAAAATTAATTTACCAGATTTAAAAGTAAAAATTGCTGCAATTTTAGAAAAAGATGATTTTTGATAGTAACCACTAAATGCTATTATTTGGCAAAGTGAATTTTATAAATGGTTGAAAGAGACGTTGTAGTAAATCTAAAAACATAATTAATAGATTTTTTTTATTCACGGTTAAAAATAAAAAACCCCAATTCCTTTCGAAATTGGGGTTTTACTTTGTCTAATAATATTATTTAAAATACTCCTCAAAATAAGCGATAGCATCTTCATCACTCATTTTGTTAGATGTACTTTCAGACGATTCAACGTTTTTATACTGCGCAGTTTCAGCCAAGAACTTAATAAAATGCTCTTGAATTTGACCCGTTCCTGTAATGTGAATTTGATCGATATTCGGCATTAAATGGGCAATTTCTTTAAAGAATTTTTGCGTTAATGCAATTTCTTGATTGTTCTCGGCATTTTCGCTAGAATTTCTGTCGGCACCATTGTTATTTACATGACCAAGAACTATAAAAGCACCTGTGTCAACATCTTCTCGTCCAATAATTGTTGCATTTTGGGTATCCATCCACACACCAAATTGCTTTTTGTTTTTCTGTATCATAGTTTTCTTTTTATTAAAGGTAAACCATCTAGCAGTTATAAATTATTTTTTGTGCTAATATTGTGATGAAAACACGCCAACAGATTTAACAAAATATTGCATAACCAACGGCTTCACAATTTTTATCTTTGAAATATGAGAGGAAAAAAAAGCTATATTCCGTACAAAGTTATTGTAGGCTATTTATTACTAATAGCGCTCATTACCTTTGCTGGATACCTTATTTATTCTGAAAATAACCTGTTTACCTCAACTGAAGATAAAATTGAAATTGAAAATAACAAAATTCTAAAAGTTAGCGCTCTCTTTTCGAAGATGTATGAAACCGAAAGTCAGGCGCGTCTTACCATTTTATCCAATTCTGATAAAGAATTCCAGAATTACATCAATCAAACCAATGAGCTCAAACTCGATATTGATACGCTAAAAACCTTGTTAACCACCAAGTATCAAACCGTTTTATTGGACAGTGTAAAACTATTGTTGACTAGGAAAACCAATAATATTCAACAATTAAAAGTCATTAAAAGTAAAGCTACCGAAGAAATTGCGGTTAAAAATGCTATTGACGACTTGACCAAAATGGAAAATTCGTTACAAAAACTACGGTTAGAAGACTTTGTAAAAGATCCGTCAGCAATGGGTGCCTACCAACGAAGTGTATTAGTAAAATATGTAGCCTATTTAAACCAAAATATTCCGAGTGACGACACGAACACTTTAAGCCAAAAAGCGCTCGACTCGATGTTGGTTAAATCAAGAAATCTTTTAAATGATGTAAAAAAAGAAACCTCCAATCGCAACGAAATACTAAATAAGGAAGAAAAAAAATTACTTGAAAACGAGCTCTCCATTTCGGAACAATTGCGAAAAATAATCCGATTGATAGAAAATGAAATCATCATCAAAACAACACAAAACAGCATTGCTAAAGAAACTTCATTAAAAAAAACCAATCAAGTAATTTCGATAACGGCACTAGTGGGATTGCTACTTACAGTTGTTTTCTCGGTCTTAATTTTAAATGATTTCTCCAAATCGCAATCGTATAAAAAACAATTAGAATTAGCCGATTTAAAAACTAAAAATCTACTGCGAAACCGTGAACAACTCATCGCAACAGTAAGTCACGATTTGAAAACGCCACTCAACACCATAATGGGTTACAGCGAATTGCTAGGGAACTCAGAATTGACACACAAGCAACTTCATTTTGCCAAAACAATTCAAAATTCATCTGAATATATTTCGCAATTGGTGAAAGATTTGCTCGATTTAACACAGATTGAAGCAGGAAAAATAACGTTAGACAACACCGCGTTTTTGCTTCCTAAATTGCTGATGGAAATTGCTAAAAATATACAATCGGTCAATTCAAATAAAGAAATCGATTTACTATTTGAATTTGATGAAAAACTAAAACACAACATCATCTCTGACTCATTTAGAATCAAGCAAATTTGTTCGAATATTATCGGAAACGCCTTTAAATTTACCGATAAAGGATTTATAAAAATTAGTGCAAAGGTAAACCCACAGCAAAATACTATACTAATTTCAGTTGAAGATTCTGGAATTGGAGTTGAATCTAACCAACAAGCGTTAATTTTTGAAGAGTTTACTCAAGCGCACGATGGAATCGAAAAAAAATATGGTGGCACTGGCTTAGGATTAACAATTTCCAGAAAACTTACCGAAATCTTAGGCGGTAGTTTGTCGCTAAAAAGTGAATTGGGAAAAGGAAGTGAATTTTCAATCGAATTGCCGTTACAATTTCAAACACAATTACTTCAAAAATCTACTACTCCAGATGAATTTGATGCTTCTCAATATACAATTATTATAATTGATGACGATGCCAATTTGTTACAACTTACTACCGAAATAATAAAGCAAAATGGCTATCAAACAATGTCTTTTACATCGGCTAAAAGTGCTTTGGAAGCAATTCAAAATACCAATTTTGACTTAATTATTACCGATATTCAAATGCCCGAAATGGATGGTTTTGAGTTTTTGGAAGAACTGAAAAATACTATTGAAAAATTCAAAAATCAATCTGTAATTGCCTTGACTGGTAGAAGTGATTTACCAGAAACCAATTACACTACCGCTGGCTTTAAGACCATTGTTGCAAAACCTTATGCACCAAATTATCTTGTACAAACAATTAAATTATGTTTGCTAGGCGAAAATTTAGAAACTACTTCAAAATCTTTTCAAACAAAAAATGATGAAAACCAACTGTATTCGTTAACCGATTTGGAAGCATTTTTCCCGAATGACAAAGCTGAAATTCAGAATATTTTGCACTCATTCATCAATACTACTCAAGAGAACTTCAAAACTTTGAATAGCTGCATTTCAGAAGAAAACGCATCAGGAATTAAAGAAACTGCACATAAAATGTACCCAATGTTTAAGCAACTAAAAAGTTACGAAATTGGAGAATTATTAGAAGATTTAGAAAAAAATACAGCTTCAATAAAGGATGCAAAATCGAAAATCGAAATTATTAAACCAAAGATTGAGGTGCTTATTGACGCATTAAAAAAAGAATTATAATTAATCGATGTTATACAATTTCAATTTATTGTACAATGTTTTTCGATTGATATTTAAAAGCTTAGCCGTTTCCGATTTATTATTTCGAGTTTTAAATAAAGTTGCCAATATCAGTTCTTTCTCTTTACCTGAAATTGAAAAATCTTCTTCTAAGGACGGATTTTGTACTTCAAAAAATTCTGGAGGTAAAACCGACTTTTGAATGAAATCACCTTGTGTTAAAAGTGTCGCTCGCTTAATACAGTTTTGCATTTCTCGAAGATTTCCAGGCCAAGCATAATTCTGAAAAACAGTACTAACCTCTTGCGAAAAACCAACTACTTGTTTATTCAATTGAAGGTTGGATTTTTCTAAAAAATAATCGGCAAAAATCATGATGTCTTCACCTCGTTCTCGTAGCGATGGCGATTCGAACGTAAATTCATTAATTCGGTGGTACAAATCTTCACGAAAATCTCCTTTTTTTACAGCTTCGCGCAAGTCTTCGTTGGTTGCTGCAATTACGCGTACATCCACGTTAATTTCCTTAGTACTTCCAACCGGTTTTATCTTTCGTTCTTGCAGCGCTCGTAACAACTGAATTTGATTATCATAGGATAAATTTCCGATTTCGTCTAAAAAAATGGTGCCGCCGTTTGCCGCTTCGAAATACCCAATTTTATCTGAAATTGCTCCAGTAAACGAACCTTTAACATGGCCAAAAAATTCACTAGCAGCTAGATCTTTTGGAATAGTTCCACAATCTACAGCTACAAAAACTTTGTCTTTTCGATTACTATTTTGATGAATGCTTTTGGCAATAACTTCTTTCCCAGTACCACTTTCACCAATTATCAACACCGAAATATCGGTCGGACTCACTAATTGGATGTACTCCGATAATTTTTTGGAAGCAGGTGAAATTCCAGAAATAAAATCTGATTTTATTTGAGTTTCTTCTTTTTTATTTGCTGTAACTTTGTTGGATTTGTAGGTTTCTGTCTGATTGGATTGCGATAACGCGTTTTCTATAACCAGAAGTACTTCATCAGGATTGAATGGTTTTGATATATAATCTGACGCTCCATTTTTCATAGCTTTAACAGCCGTTGTCACATCAGAATAACCAGTCATTAAGAGTACAGGAGTTGCTGGGAATTTAGTTTTAAATTGCAACATCAGCTCAATCCCATCGTAATTTGGCAATCGTAAATCGGTAATAATTAAATCGAATTTTTCTATTTCGATTTTTTTCAAAGCATCTTCCGCCGAATAACAGCTTGTAACTTCAAATGATTTTCTCATTAAAAATTTTGCCAACATCTCGCAGAATGCGGCATCGTCTTCGACTAAAAGTATCTTTGTCATTCAATTTAACTTTAACAGCTAAAATAAAACTATTAAAATTATTTTATCTTAATATTATGCAAAAAAGAGAGATTGCAATTGCAACCTCTCTTTTACCCCCAATTTAAAAAATCAATAACCCTAAAATTGATTTATTTTTGAATCCATTTTCCGTTAGCATCGGCAAAAAGATTTCCTTTTTTCTCGTCTAACGTGATTTCAAGTTTGTACTCTTTAGCTTCGTTAATAAAAGCTTTATCTAACTTTGCTGTTGGATAGGCTTTGGTTAACGCTGTTTTAATAGCTTCTGGAACTTGATCCAAAGCTACTTCAGTATACGCTTCTTGTGTTACTTGAGTTGTTGTTTCTTGTTTTGCAGTTTCAGAAACTGTGTTTGACGTTGAAGCGCTTTCTTGCGCAAATGTTGTTAAACTTCCTAAAACTAATGCTGCTGATAAAATTAACTTTTTCATAATAATTATTTTTATGTTTATAAATTTGTTTTCTGATTAGGTAATTGAAATAATCGTACCAAAAACTAAAAGGCATAGTTCTAAAGCTATAATTATATGAAAATCATAAACATAAATAAAAAGTTCAAAATTATATACTTGTGGTATTGTGTAAAAGTGTGTAAAAAAGTGTGTAAAAAATACCCAAATACCACATAGAAAAAAACCCCGACTTCAATTGAAATCGGGGTTTTATATTTAAAATCTAAATCAGACTAGTATCTGTAGTATTCTGGTTTATATGGCCCTTCTACTTTTACACCAATATACTCTGCTTGTTCTTGACGTAAGCTTTCAAGCTCTACTCCTAATTTTTCAAGGTGTAATAAAGCTACTTTTTCATCTAAATGTTTTGGTAACATGTAAACGTCGTTTCCGTAAGCTGCACTGTTTTTCCACAATTCAATTTGAGCTAGAGTTTGGTTTGTAAATGAAGTACTCATTACAAAACTTGGATGTCCAGTTGCACAACCTAAGTTTACCAATCTACCTTCAGCAAGAACAATAATGTCTTTACCTTCAATAGTATATTTATCAACTTGTGGTTTAATTTCTACTTTAGTATCTCCGTAGTTTCCGTTTAACCAAGCCATGTCAATTTCATTGTCAAAATGTCCAATATTACATACGATAGTTTTGTCTTTCATTGCACGGAAATCACCTTCTAGAACAATATCTTTATTTCCAGTAGTAGTAATTACGATATCAGCAGTTGCAATAACCGTAGATAATTTTTTCACTTCAAAACCATCCATTGCAGCTTGTAACGCACAAATTGGATCAATTTCAGTAACTGTTACAATAGAACCAGCACCTTTAAAAGAAGCAGCAGTTCCTTTTCCAACATCACCATATCCGCAAACAACTACTCTTTTTCCAGCAAGCATAATATCTGTTGCTCTTCTTACCGCATCAACAGCGCTTTCTTTACATCCGTATTTGTTATCAAATTTAGATTTAGTAACCGCGTCATTAACATTTATTGCAGGCATTGGTAATGTTCCAGCTTTTACTCTTTCATACAAACGGTGAACACCAGTTGTAGTTTCTTCAGATAAACCTTTAATTCCAGCAATCAATTCAGGATACTTATCAATAACCATATTAGTCAAATCGCCACCATCATCAAGAATCATATTCAATGGTTTTCTATCTTCACCAAAGAATAAAGTTTGCTCGATACACCAGTCAAACGACTCTTCGTCAAGACCTTTCCAAGCATAAACTTGAATACCAGCAGCGGCAATAGCAGCAGCAGCTTGATCTTGAGTTGAAAAAATGTTACAAGAAGACCAAGTAACTTCAGCACCAAGGGCAATTAAAGTTTCAATTAAAACCGCAGTTTGAATTGTCATGTGTAAACATCCAGCAATACGAGCACCCTTCAACGGTTGTTCGTCTTTATATTCTGCTCTCAAAGCCATTAAACCTGGCATTTCTGCTTCAGCCAATTCAATCTCTTTTCTTCCCCAAGCTGCAAGCGAAATATCTTTCACTTTATAAGCTACATAAGGCAAAGTTTGTGTACTCATCTATGTAAATATTTGTGTTTATTAAATAATTTTTGCAAATTTACAACATAGGATTTGGATTTAATAATTTATTTGAAAAATTATGAAATGTTTAATTCGGTAAGCTACTGAAAAACAATAAAATGCCTTGGTTTTTAGGAGCTATTTCCAGCTATCCGTTACAATCTTGCTGTTTTTAATAAAGAAAAAAACAGCAAGGATTTCCACTACTATCTGGGCTAACACAATTCTAACTACCGCTTTACCATAAAAGATTCAAGAAAAACGTCAAGCCATATGCCATTATTTAAAGTCATACATGTACAACCTGGAACCAAAATTTACATCTGGAAAATAACCGAAGATTTTAACACTCTTTACAGTCAAGTAACTTTAAAAGATTCCACATTAGCAAGGCTACAAGACATGAAAGCAGAAAGTCATCAAAAAGGTTTTTTGGCTGTAAGAATGCTGCTGCAACACAACGAATATTCTGATTTTGACTTGTATTACGACACCTTTGGAAAACCACATTTAAAACCACAAGGTTGTTGTATTAAAGATCTTGAAATATCCATTTCCCATTCGGGCATTTTCTCTGCATTGGCAATAAGCGAGCAAAAAATAGGATTAGATTTAGAACAACTAAAAGAAAAAGCCTTGCGAATTGCACCACGATTTATGGATGTTTCCCATCTAGATAATTTAACTACCGAAGAAAAAATCAAGAAAGCAACCGTTGTTTGGGGAATAAAAGAAAGCATTTTTAAAATCAAAAATGAAAAAGGAATCAGTTTTCCAAATCATATTTTTGAAGACAATTTTACTTTTGAAGATAAAAAAGCAACCGCGACATTAAAATTTAATAACACAGAAGAAAAGTTCCAAATACAATTCGATTCGGTAGAAGATTATATCTTTGTTTGCGCTTTAAATCAATTATGAATTAAAAATCTGTAACTACCTATACACAGTGAGGTCAAAAAAAATGACAAACATTTACCAACAAATACTTAACTCAAAATCCGAAGGTAAAAAACTCCTTGCCATTCTTCTCGATCCAGATAAGTTGGCAGTGGAAAGTCTTTCAGATTTGATTCAAAAAATAAACCAATCACCTGCAACACACATTTTTGTTGGCGGAAGTTCCTTTAATGGAACCAATTTAAATGAATTAATTATCAAATTAAAATCAAAAATCAACTTACCTTTTCTATTATTTCCAGGAAATCCATCGCAAATTTCTAAAGAAGCTGACGGAATTTTATTCTTAACTTTATTATCAGGAAGAAACCCAGATTACTTAATTGAACACCAGGTAAATGCTGTGCCAATTATCAAAAAAACCAATTTGGAAGTGATTTCCACCGGTTATATTCTGATTGAAAGTGGTAACGAAACCGCAGTTGAAAGAGTAAGCCAAACCAAACCAATAAACAGAACCAATTCGAATTATGTTTTGCAAACAGCACAAGCGGGTGAATATATTGGTAACAAAATGATGTACCTCGAAGCTGGTAGTGGCGCTACACTTTCTGTTCCAACAGAAATGATTACTTTGGTTTCGCAAAACATAACTATTCCGTTAATTGTAGGTGGCGGAATTCGCTCTAAACAAGAAATAGAAAACGCCTATAAAGCTGGAGCTGATTTGGTAGTTATTGGCACCGCTTTTGAAAACGACTCAAATTTTTTTGAACAATGCTAGATTTCTTATTCGAACAATATAAAAATGCAACCACAACACAAATTCTTTTAGAATCAACCGCTTTTGTATTCGGAATAATTAGTGTAATCTGTGCCAAAAAAGAAAATATTTGGGTGTATCCAACTGGTTTAATTTCTACTGTCATAACAGTATATTTACTGTATCAAGCCAAATATTTTGGTGATATGACCATGAATTTTTACTATTCAATAATGAGTATTTACGGCTGGTACAAATGGAAGTCTAAATCGGAAGAACCCGATTTAAAAATTTCAAGAACAACAAACAAAGAAAAAATTATTGGCGTTGGTTTGTTTTTAATGACACTCTTAATTACCTATTTGGTTTATGTTTTTTTTGATTATAAGTTAGAAATTCCTAATTATATTGATATTTTTACATCAGGAATCTTTTTTACAGGCATGTGGTACATGGCTTTAAAAAAAATAGAAAATTGGACTCTATGGATTATTGGCGACTGTATTGCAGTACCTTTATTCTGGTATAGAGGATTGGGAATGCTATCGTTACAATATTTAATTTTTACAGTTTTGGCTATTTTAGCTTATTTAGAATGGAAGAAAATCTTAAACAGTTACACACCGAAATAATAAAGATCGCTTTGTATGGACCAGAATCTACTGGAAAAACTACATTAGCACATCAACTTGCTGACGAATTCAAAACCATTTGGATTCCTGAATTTGCACGTAATTATTTACAAGAAAAATGGGATGCCAAAAAAGAGATTTGTACTCAAGATGATTTACTTCCAATAGCAATCGGCCAAACAAAATTAGAAAATGAAGCTCTTGCTGCAGCCAATCGGTATCTATTTTGTGATACCAATATTATGGTTACAAAAGTTTTCTCAGAAATGTACTATGGTAATTGCAACGCAACATTAGATAAAGCAGCTAAGAAACACAAATACGATTTATTTTTCCTTACAGATATCGATGTGCCATGGGAAAAAGACGATTTAAGAGACAACCCAGAAGATCGTGATGCAACTATAGCAATCTTTGAAAAAGCATTAATAGACAATAACAAACCTTATATAAAACTTTCTGGCAATAAAGAGACGCGATTTCAAGAAGCAAAAAAAATTATTCAAAACTTGACCATTGCGCAACAATTAGGATTTAATTCCTACGACTTTATTGAAATTTATTCTCGCAATATCGACTTAGAAACTGTAAGATATCAATTCGATATATTAAAAAATGGGTTGCCAAAGATAGATATTGATAGACCAGCCCTTATTAATGATGGAATCCTATCCATTTCGCAAGAGGAAGCTATAAAACATAGTAATTATTTTGACGAAAAAATCCAATTTTTAAAACTCAAAAAATTTGTTCCAGCATCTGGTGCAGCTAGCAGAATGTTTAAATTCCTATCCGAATTTATGAGCGACTATAAATTAGGAGAAGAATCAATAAATGCCTACATCAATAGAAAAAAAGATAAAAATTTATCACTTTTTTTAGTGGCTAAAGAAAAGTTTCCTTTTTACAGACAAGTCCTTGAAGTAATTAAAGAGAATAAGGATTTTCAAAATTGGAGTGCAGACCAACGCAATTTTGAATTTATAAAAACCTTGCTTTCATCAAGTCATTTTGATTTTGCCAATAAGCCAAAGGGGGTTTTGCCTTTTCATAAATACCAAACACATACTGCAACTGCATTAGAAGAGCATTTGAATGAGTGTGCTTTTTATGCAACTTCCAACAAGCAGTCTAGCCTTCATTTCACAGTATCAGAGGAGCATCAAGAAAGTTTCGAAAACATTATTGCAACTATCAAACCAAAAATAGAAACACTATCAAATATTACTATTGAAGTAAAATATTCCTACCAAGACAAGTCAACTGATGTTATTGCAGTAGATTTAAACGGAAATCCGTTTCGAGATGAAAACAACCAATTGGTATTTCGACCTGGTGGTCATGGCGCTTTAATCGAAAATTTGAACAACCTACAGGCCGATATCATTTTCATCAAAAACATTGATAATGTTATACAAAACCATGCAGAAACAATTGCGTTGTACAAAAAAGCATTGGCTGGAATTTTAATACAATATCAAGAAACAATTTTCAAATTCCTAGAACTGTTAGAAAACAATTCGATTGAAACATACCATCTAAATCAAATAGTTGAATTTTTAATAACCAAATTACACATAACCATTACCGAAGATTTTAACAAATATACGACAGAGAGTAAAATTGAGTACCTTCAAAACGTACTTAACAGACCAATTCGAGTTTGTGGCATGGTAAAAAATGAAGGCGAACCTGGCGGTGGTCCATTTTGGGTTAGAGATAAAAAAGGAAATCTATTTTTACAAATAATTGAAGCTTCACAAATAGAATCTGATAAGAAAAAAATAGCTGAAAAGGCAACCCATTTCAATCCTGTTGACTTGGTTTGTGCTACCAAAGATTTCAAAGGCAATAACTTTGATTTAAAACAATTTGTAGATCGAAATACCGGATTTATTGTAGAAAAAAATAAAGACGGAAAACCATTAAAAGCCTACGAACTTCCAGGATTATGGAACGGTGCGATGGCCAAATGGCTTACAATTTTTGTAGAAGTTCCGTTAATAACTTTCAATCCGGTAAAAACAGTGAATGATTTATTAAAACCAGCTCATCAATCGCCAGATTAAAGTTTAAAAAATCAATTTCAAAACTCAATTTTAAAAAAATAAAACAACCAAATATCGACGATTTCAATTAGTGTAATTTTAATTAACATCAAGATTTGTGATACTTTGAGCAATTCGTGTAAATAAAAATTCATAAAAAAAATCGTGACTTAAAAAAATGGATAAAGAAAAAATTACATCCGAATTAAGCTTTAAAGCCGTAAGAAGTTCTGGTGCTGGAGGTCAAAACGTGAATAAGGTTTCGTCGAAAGTAGTTTTAACATTCGATTTAAATGCTTCTCAATCGCTTACAGATGAAGAAAAAGAATTAATTTCAGAAAAACTAAAATCCAAATTAACTTCAGAAAACATTCTACTAATAAATTGCGATGAAGATAGAAGCCAATTGAAAAACAAAGAAATTGTAATCAAACGCTTTCTTGAAATAATTACCAAAGCTTTGATAATTCCAAAGCCACGAAAACCTACTAAAATTCCAAGATCGGTAATCGAAAAAAGATTGAAAAACAAAGCTTCCAACTCAGAAATAAAACAAAATAGAAGAAGACCAGAATTGTAAATTGAAATTTTTAAAAATTAAAATTTAGTATTGCATTTCTCATCAATATTGACTTACCTTTGCAACGTCTCAAAAAGGGGTGCTCTAAATGACGAGCTGAGATTATACCCAATGAACCTAGAACAGGTAATGCTGTTTAGGGAAAAGTGACAAAACAGAGTGCACGCTGAACTTTGTCACAGGAAACAAACATTTTATTTTTAACCAAAGAATAATTACCTCTTTTTATTCGTATAATTTATTTTACGAATGGAAATTTTATTTAATCTAAAGTCGGCAAACAAATGTCGAAATTCGAAATCGTGTGGTTTTTTTACCATTTTATTTACGCTATTTTCTTTGCTCTCATTTAGTCAAGAAAAACCTAAAGATTCTGTTGAAGTGAATCAACTCGACGAGGTATTGGTTTCGGCAGTTCGTGTTACAACCAAAACACCAGTAAGTTTTAGTGATTTAAACAAAAAAGAAATAAAATTCAGGAATCTAGGTCAAGATATTCCCATCTTGATGAACTATCTACCATCAGTTGTTACCACTTCAGACGCTGGAAATGGCATAGGCTATACCGGAATTCGTGTTCGAGGAAGCGATGCTACCAGAGTAAACGTGACCATAAACGGAATTCCATACAATGATTCTGAAAGTCATGGAACTTTTTGGGTAAACATGCCCGACTTTGCTTCATCAGTTGAAAGTTTGCAATTGCAACGTGGTGTTGGAACATCTACCAACGGTGCTGGTGCTTTTGGTGCAAGTTTGAACATGCTGACCGATTCCTATTCTAAACAAAGTTCGGGAGAAATTTCAAATTCCGCCGGAAGTTTTAACTCCCGTAAAAGCACTGTGAAATTCAGCACCGGATTAATGAACGACCATTTTGAAATTGCAGGACGTTTGTCACAAATAAAATCTGATGGATTTGTAGACCGTGCAGCAACCGATTTAAAATCGTATTTTTTACAAGCAACTTACGTTGGTAAAACTACTTTAATCAAAGCTCTAGCATTTGGTGGAACCGAAAAAACATATCAATCTTGGAATGGTATTGATGGTGAAACTTTAAATCGAAACAGAACTTTTAATTCAGCTGGTATTTTCACCGATGAATTTGGAGCCACAAGATTTTATGATAATGAAACCGATAATTACCAACAAGATCATTATCAACTGCACTGGAACGAAAAACTATCGAATAAATGGAATACCAATTTGGCTTTTCATTATACTAAAGGAAAAGGATATTTTGAAAACTACAAAGAAGATGCCGATTTTCTTGAATACAACATCGCGCCTGTTGCTGGACAAACCACTACCGATTTAATCCGTCAAAAATGGTTGGACAATGATTTTTACGGACTAACCTATTCGGCCAATTACAAATCTGAAAAAGTAGATTTTATATTTGGCGGTGCTTATAACGAATACAAAGGTGATCATTTTGGAAAAGTAATTTGGGCAAGATTTGCATCAACAAGCGAGCTTGGCGATCGCTATTATCAAGATTATGGCAACAAAACCGACGGTACTGTTTTTGCAAAAACAAACTATCAAATTACAAAAAAAATAAGTCTATTTGGCGATTTACAATTCCGAACTGTAAACTATAAAGCCAATGGAGTTCAAGCCAATTTAGTAGATGATACTTTTAACTTTTTCAATCCAAAAGCTGGTTTAAATTACACCGTAAACGATAAAAATGCGTTATACTTTTCTTACGCTCGTGCGAATCGCGAACCTAATAGAACCGATTACGAAGGCGGAAATGCAAAACCAGAAAAACTAAATGATTTTGAACTAGGCTGGAGGTATAATAGCGCAAAAATAAAATGGAACACCAACATCTATTACATGGCATACAAAGATCAATTAATTCTTACTGGAAATCTTGATGATGTAGGCAATCCAATACGTTCCAACAGTGAAAAAAGCTACCGTTTAGGCCTAGAAGTAGACGCCACCATTGCCGTTAGTAAACAAATAATTATTCGTCCTAATTTCACCATCAGTCAAAATACAAACGTAGATTTGGCAGTTGCAGGACAAAATTTTGGTAACACAGAAATAGCTTACTCACCAAGTTTTATTGCAGGAAATATATTGGTGTACAAACCTTTAGAAAATTTTCAAATTGCTTTATTATCTAAATTTGTTGGAGAACAATTCATGAATAATATCGAAATACCAGCTGCAAAACTGAATGACTATTTTGTAAACGACTTGAATGTTTCTTATGAAATCAAAACAAAATCGGTTTTTAAAACAATTCAATTCACAGCCTTGGTAAATAATATCTTAGACAAACAATACGTTTCTAATGGTTATATGTATGATATTTATCCGTATTATTATCCACAAGCTGGAACTAATTTTTTAGTCGGCGCAACGTTCAAATTTTAAAAATACAACTGCATCAAAAAAGCCAAGTTAAAATCATAACTTGGCTTTTTTACTAATTAAAAACTCGTATTACCGAACCGTTAACCTCAGTTCGATATTGTTTTAATGGATATTTCAATCCTGGACTTTGACCGGTAAACAAACTGTATGGAGCGTCATCACACGGACAAATAGCTTCAATTCCATTTATTGTCAAGCTTGAACATGACGAAATAGCTTGGTTTGGGCATGATCCATCAAATGCTAAAAAACTACTTCCTGTGTTAAAAATTATTATACCATTGGCCGGTGCATTGGCTTGAAAAACCTTAACAGCATTACTCGGAAATTGTAAACTATTGTACAAAGGCAGATTCGTATTTACTTCTATTGTAAAATTATAATTTGGAATAAACGGATTTCGGTTATTGAAACTACCGCCATCACATCCTAAGATAAACGGCATCGTTAATAAAAATAAAAGTATTTTTTTCATTGTAAATATTTACTAAAAGTGTAGTTTAAAAAAAATTAAATTAGTTAACTTTGTCTTATTATAATATACAAAAATAGCTATTTAATAACCAAAAAAATATATCTTTGAAAAAAGAAATCCCATGGTGTTGGGATTTTTTCTATTTTATAATAACGACAAAACATCAAATTTGATATAAAAACAAAAAACAATAACATCAGTTTAACAAATTGATTTATAAGAAAAGAAATGAAATTATGAGCAACGTATCTTATTACACCGCAGAAGGATTAAAAAAACTTAAAGAAGAATTAGATCACTTAAAAAGCGTAATGCGTCCAAAAGCATCTGCCGACATTGCAGAAGCACGTGACAAAGGCGACTTGTCTGAAAATGCCGAATATGATGCCGCTAAAGAAGCACAAGGAATGCTAGAAATGAGAATTGCTAAGCTTGAAGAAGTATATTCCAACGCTAGATTAATTGACGAAAGCCACTTGGATTTAAGTAAAGTATTGGTTTTATCCAATGTAAAAATTAAAAATCAAGCTAATGGTATGGAGTTAAAATACACCTTGGTTGCCGAAAGTGAAGCCGATTTAAAAACTGGTAAAATATCAGTAACTTCACCAATTGGAAAAGGTTTACTTGGAAAATCTGTAGGAGAAATTGCAGAAATAACGGTACCAAATGGAACTTTAAAATTTGAAATTTTAGAAATATCTCGCGACTAATACTTAAACAAAAGAATCTCATTTAAAGCAATTAATTAACTATGAGTGTATTTACAAAAATTGTAAACGGAGAAATTCCTTCTTATAAGATAGCCGAAAACGATAAGTTTTTGGCTTTTTTAGATGTAAATCCAAATGCGAAAGGACACACCTTGTGTATTCCAAAAGTTGAAATAAATAAAATATTTGAAATAGACGACGATTTGTATTTAGAACTGATGCTTTTTTCTAAAAATGTTGCCAAAGCATTAGAAAAAACAATTCCATGCAAACGAATTGGCATGGCCGTAATTGGGCTGGAAGTGCCTCATGCGCACGTTCATTTAATACCATTAAACGAAATGGATGAAATGCGTTTTCAAAATAAAGTTAGCCTAACGCCAAGCGAATTTGAAACCTTGGCAATTGCCATAAAATCAAATCTTTAATGTTTTAGGAATGGTTTTTGTTATAAAATTTCGATAACGCTACGAAAATCAAATGAAATATTTGTGTCTTTATTTCGCCTTACTTTTTTCAAACTTCACATTTAGTCAAGTTCCAAATCCGTATGCTCTTATTGATGCCAAAATGGATAAAATTCCAGATAGCTTAACTAGATCTACTACACAGATTTCTAAATACATTAAAGACAACTTTAAATCTGATAACGATAGAGTTCGTGCAGCTTTTTATTGGACTGCTTCAAGAATTAGTTATGATGTAGCCAATATGTATGCCATCAATTTTAACGAAACCAAAGAAGATAAAATTGAAAAAACGCTTAAATCTAAAAAAGGTGTTTGTATAAATTATGCCGAAATTTTTAATGAAATTACGAATAAAGTCGGAGTAAAATCTGTTGTAATTGAAGGTTACACAAAGCAAAACGGTAAAGCCGACTATGTTGCACATGCTTGGTGTGGTGTAAAACTAGATGATAATTGGTTTGTTTTCGACCCAACTTGGGCGTCGGGATATGTAAACCCCAAAAAACAATTTGTCAAAAAAATAAACAACGAATACTACAAAGCCGATCCTTTAAAAATTATAAATTCTCATATGCCGTTCGACTATTTATGGCAATTTTTAGGTTATCCTATAAGTAACGAACAATTTCTTGCCGGGCAAACCAAAGTACGGTCGAACACTCCACCGTTTGATTACTTTACTGAAATTGAAAAGTATGAAAATTACTCTTATATGGACAAACTAAAAAGTAGTGCCGAACGAATAGAACTTGCCGGTGTGAAAAATGCATTGGTTTTTGACAGACTAGCTCATAAAAAAGCTGAGATAGAAAACTTAAATGTGAAGCAAACAGTTGAAAATTTCAATTATATCGTCGACGAATTTAATGAAGCAATTGCGTTATACAACAATTTTATAAATTATAGAAACGCGCAATTTAAACCTACTTTTCAAGACAATACCATTAAAGAAATGATTGAAACACCTCGCAACAGATTGGCAAAATGCAAAGAGGCTGTATATAATTTGAAAAATGTCGATAAAGCAAATATTTCGGTTGTAAATGGTTTAAAAAGAAATACAACCAAAGCGTTGGAAGATGCAGATGCGCAACTAAAATTTGTCAACGATTATATAAGTAAAAGTAAAAGCGAACGCAAAGCAATGTTGGGTCAAAGAACAAACATCTTAGGATTATAGTTTTGGCTTTTTAAAACTCATTTGAATGGTTGTGCCTTTACCGATTTCAGAAGTTAAAACCTTCACTTTTCCTTTGTGGTATTCTTCAACAATACGCTTTGTTAAGGACAAACCCAAACCCCAACCACGTTTTTTAGTAGTAAATCCAGGTTCGAAAACTTGACGAAACTGCTTTTTAGGAATTCCTTTTCCAGAATCAGCAACATTGATTTTCACAAAATTTCCTTCGGCTTCAATTACAATTTTTAAGTTTCCTTTTCCTTTCATGGCATCGATAGAATTTTTCATTAAGTTTTCTATCGTCCAACTGTGTAATGCTGGATTTATGGGAATGTAAACTGGAGTTTTCGGCGCTTTAAAAGTAAAAATAACCTGTTTTGAAAATCTCGATTTTAAATATTCGAATGATTCTCGTGTTTCTGCAATAATATCTTTTGTTTCCAATATTGGTTCGGAGCCAATTTTAGAAAATCGATCAGTGATGGTTTGCAATCGGTTGATGTCTTTCTCGATTTCTGTAATGGTGGTTTCGTCTACATTATCGGCTTTCATTATTTCGAGCCAACCAATTAACGAAGAAAGTGGTGTGCCAATTTGATGTGCAGTTTCTTTTGCCATTCCTGCCCAAAGTTTGTTTTGGGTTGCCATTTTGGTACTTCTGTAAAAGTTATAAACTACCGCTCCAAATAAAAAAATAATCATCAATAAGGCAATAGGATAATACTTCAATTTATTTAATAATGATGAGTTACCATAATATACCATGTTATAATCAGTCGAATCATATTGAACTTTTATAGGATCATTTTGCTTTTTTATTATATTCAGATATTTTTTTAATTTAACGGAATCTTTTTCTATTTCGTCGATATTCAAACTACTAATTATTTTTCCTTTCGAATCGGTTAAAATTAATGGAATGTTTTTATTGTTTTCCAGTATAAAGGTAGGAAGTTCAACTTCTGTATCTAAATTAGCTAAAAGTAGGCTTTTGTGGGCTTTTGCCCAAAGCTCCATTTTTGTACGTTCTTCGTTTTTAAATATTTGAAAAAAATTATATGTATTCCACAAAATAAGTGTAACTATAAAAAACGAAGCAATGATGATGACCCAACGGGTTTGAGTTCTTTTATCGGAAAATTGCATGTGTGAATTTTTCTTTAAAAGTAATGAAAATATTAGAAATGGTACAAAAATGATTTGGATTTAGCCCTGATGCTGCAATTGTTTGAGCTCTTTATTTTTTCTTAAAAAAATAAAAGCGAGTTGCAGCAGCAGGAATAAGGTTGATCAATAAAGCCCTAGCCTGTGCGCTTCAAAAAAAACGAAGCGAAGTTGTTAATTGAATTTGACATTGCCATGTATTTGTTACCTTTGTAGAAATGATATTTTTATGCTAACAATTGATCCGAAAGAGCTATCGCCAGTAAAATTACAAGGTTATTTGCAGAGTGCCATTGCGCCACGACCTATAGCATTTGCAAGTACTGTGGATAAAAACGGAAAACCTAATTTGTCGCCTTTTAGTTTTTTTAATATTTTCAGTTCTAATCCTCCAATTTTGGTTTTTTCGCCAGCACGACGTGTTCGTGACAATACTATTAAACATACTTTAATTAACTGCGAAGCTACGCGTGAAGTAGTCATTAATGTCGTAAATTATGACATTGTGCAACAAATGTCGTTGTCGAGCACTGAATATCCTGATGGAGTAAATGAGTTTGAAAAAGCTGGGTTAACACCATTGCCATCGCATTTTGTACAGCCGTTTCGAGTGGCTGAAAGTCCGGTGCAATTGGAGTGCAAAGTAAATGATATTATCGCGCTTGGTACCGAAGGCGGTGCTGGAAATATGATTATTTGCGAGGTGGTTAAAATTCATATTCATGAGGCTGTTTTGGATGAAAACGGTACGATTGATCCGGTAAAAATTGATTTGGTTTCGCGTTTGGGTGGGAATTGGTATTCGCGCGCAAACGCTGGTCTGTTTGAAGTTGAAAAACCACTGGCTACATTGGGAATTGGTGTTGATTCCATTCCAGATTTCATTAAAGAAAGTAGTGTTTTTGACGGAAATGATTTGGGCATTTTAGGTAATGTTGAAGCGTTGCCAACCGAAGAAGAAATTACTATATTTGTAAAAAATAATTTTGAGGTTAAGGGTGTTTTGAGTGCTGATGATGAAGTGAAAAAACACCAACTTGCAAAAGAATATATCGTAAAAAATGAAGTATTAACCGCTTGGAAAGTACTTTTAGCAAAACAATAAAACAGAATAATTATGGAAGTTTCAGGAAAAGTAAAAGTAGTTGGCGCTGAGCAACAAGTAAGTCCAACGTTTAGAAAAAGAGAGTTAGTTGTGACTACCGACGAGCAATATCCACAGAGTATCATGATCGAGTTTGTTCAAGATAAAAGCGATCTATTAAATGCTGTTTCAGTCGGAGAAAATGTAAAAGTTTCTATCAATTTAGGTGGTAGAGAATGGGTTAATCCACAAGGTGAAACTAAATATTTTAATTCGATTAAAGGTTGGAGAATTGAAAAACTGCAAGCCGAAGCTCCAGCAGGACAAGCTATGCCACCAATGCCAGCAGCCGAAGCATTTGCTCCTGCTACAAATTTTAAAGAAGAAGAACACGACGATTTACCTTTTTAATAAATTAAGTCCTAAAGTCGAAAGTCTTAAAGTCTAAAGTCATTTAAATCAGATTTATGACCTTCGACTTTAAGACTTTCGACTTTTGACACTTCTCAAATGTATTTTCTAACTAAAGAATTGTATTTCCCACCAGTCGAAGAAGCTTCGTACGAAGGTATTCTTGCAGTTGGTGGAGATCTATCTACAGAGCGCCTACTTTTGGCATATGATAATGGAATTTTTCCGTGGTTTGATTCTGACGAACCGATACTTTGGTGGTCGCCAAGTGAACGTATGGTGGTTTATCCGCACGATTACAAAGTTTCTAAAAGTTTGCGAAACATTATTAACAGAGGAATTTTTAAAGTAACACGTAATAAAGATTTTAATGCTGTCATTCGTAACTGTCAAAAAATAGAACGAAAAGGTCAAGAAGGCACTTGGATTTCGGATAGCATCATTACATCCTACAATGAATTACATCGAATTGGAAAGGCAGTTTCATTTGAAGTTTGGCAAAATGAAGAACTGGTTGGTGGTTTGTATGGAGTTGATTTAGGTCATGTTTTTTGTGGAGAAAGTATGTTTTCGCTAGTGCCAAATGCAAGTAAAGTTTCCTTTGTAAAACTTATTGAACATTTGAAAGCAAATAATTACAAACTTTTAGATTGCCAAGTACATAACGATCATTTGGAAAAACTTGGTGCTTTTGAAATTTCAAGAGAAACATTTATTAGAATTTTAAAGTCTAAATAAATAGTAAAAAAAAATCCCGAATTACTTCGGGATTTTTTGTTGATTATTTCAATTTCTTCTTAACCATAACTTCTTGGTAAGCCTCAATTATATCTAGTTGTTCAATGTCGTTGTAGTTTTTAATTTGAATACCACAATCATACCCTTTAGAAACATCTTTAACATCATCTTTAAATCGTTTTAATGCCGTAAGTTCTCCTGTAAAAATTACTACACCTTCTCGGATTAAGCGGATTTTTGAATTTCTGAAGATTTTACCATCTGTAACCATACATCCAGCGATTGTACCAACCTTAGAGATTTTAAACGTTTCGCGAATTTCGGCTGTACCGGTAATTTCTTCTTTCATTTCTGGAGAAAGCATTCCTTCCATTGCATCTTTCAAGTCATCAATAGCATCGTATATAATAGAATAGTTTCTGATATCGATTTCTTCTTTATCTGCCAATTGACGTGCATTTCCAGCAGGACGAACATTAAATCCGATGATGATGGCATCAGATGCAGAAGCCAACATTACGTCAGTTTCTGTAATTGCTCCAACACCTTTATGTATAATATTGATTTGAATTTCTTCTGTTGATAATTTCGTAAATGAGTTAGAAAGTGCTTCTACAGAACCATCAACGTCTCCTTTAAGGATAATATTAAGCTCTTTAAATTGACCAAGCGCAATACGACGTCCAATTTCTGCAAGAGAAACTCTTCGTTGTGTTCTTTCTGATTGCTCACGCATTAATTGAGTACGTTTGGCAGCAATTTGTTTGGCTTCTCTTTCGTCTTCAAATACGTTAAACTTATCTCCAGCGGTTGATGCACCATCCAATCCTAAAATAGAAATTGGTGTAGATGGTCCAGCAGATAGAACATTATGACCTCTTTCATCATGCATCGCTTTAACCTTACCGTGATTTTTACCAGCTAGAACGTAATCACCGATTTTTAATGTTCCAGATTGAACTAAAATTGTAGAAATATAACCTCTACCTTTATCAAGTTGCGCTTCTACAACAGTTCCTACAGCTGGTTTATTTGGATTTGCTTTTAAATCTAAAATTTCAGCTTCAAGCAATACTTTTTCTAATAATTCTTTTACACCTGTTCCAACTTTAGAGGATATATCATGTGATTGATATTTTCCACCCCAATCTTCAACAAGCAAATTCATAGATGCTAATCGTTCTTTGATTTTCTCCGGATTTGCATTCGGCTTATCCACCTTATTGATGGCAAAAATCATTGGAACATTAGCGGCTTGAGCATGCGCAATAGCCTCTTTAGTTTGTGGCATGATATCGTCATCGGCAGCTATTACAATAATTGCAATATCAGTAACTTGAGCTCCACGTGCACGCATTGCGGTAAACGCTTCGTGACCAGGAGTATCTAAGAACGTAATTTTTTGTCCTCCATCTAGTGTTACTCCGTAAGCACCAATATGCTGTGTAATTCCTCCAGATTCTCCTGCAATAACATTTTCTTTACGAATGTAATCAAGTAACGACGTTTTACCGTGGTCAACGTGTCCCATTACGGTAACAATTGGTGCTCTGGTTACTAAATCTTCTTCTCTATCTTCAACTATTTCGATAGCATCTTCAATATCGGTAGTAATAAATTCTACTTCATATCCAAATTCATCTGCAACAATAGTTAACGTTTCTGCATCCAAACGCTGATTCATCGTTACCATGATACCTAATGACATACAGGTTCCAATAACTTTGGTAACTGGTACATCCATCATAGTTGCAACTTCACCAACAGTTACAAACTCGGTAACTTTAATAGTTTTGTTACCTTCATCTAATGCGCGTTGTTCATCATCTGAACGTTGACGGTGCGTATCTCTTTTATCTCTTCTATATTTTGCAGCTTTAGATTTTGACCCTTTTCCTTGCAGTCTTTCTAAAGTTTCTTTAATTTGATTTTTAACCTCTTCTTCGGTTGGCTCAACTTTCTGAACAATAGCCGGACGACCGCCTTTCTGGAAGCCTCCGCCACCGCCTGGTTTATTAGGTCCAAATTTGTTTGCACCTTGTCCTCCTTGACCTGGAGGTCTTGGACCACCAGCATTTCCACCTGGAGTTCCTGGACGGGTTTCGCCTGGTTTTGGTGGAATTCTTTTACGTTTGTTTTTATTTGGATCAACTTTGTTTGCACTGTTGATTTTTGGTGGAGTAGTTTTCTTAGGTTTGTTGAATTGAGATAAATCAATTACTTGACCTGTTAAAGTAGCTCCAGATAGTTTATGATATTGTGTTGAGTATGTTTCATCAACAGCAGGTGTTTCTGCAGCAGCATCTGCTGTTTTTTCAACTGGTTTTTCTTGAGCAATAACAACTGGTTTTTGAATAGCAACAGGTTTTTCAACTTCTTTTTTATCTGAATCAGTAGTTGTAGCAACTTCTAATTTTTCAGCAACAGGCTCTGGTTTTGCGACAGGCTTGTCTTCTACTTTTGGTTTTTCAACAGCAATTGGCTCTACTGGTTTGGTTTCAGCAGGTTTTGCTTGTACTGGTTTTTCAACAACGTTATTAGCTGCAGAAGCTTTTGGGTTTAAATCAATAGTACCAACTTGTTTTGGACCAGTTACAACAGCACGTGCTTTAATAACTTCCAAACGTTGACGCTCTTCTTCTAACTTGCGTTTGTCTTCGATTTCTTTCTCTCTTTCAAGACGTAGTGCTTCTTTTTCTTTTTTAATCTCTTCACCAACTCCTTTGGAAGCTTCTTTGTTTCCTTTGTCGCCAGCAAACTGACTTTGCAGAATATTAAACTCTTTGTCAGAAATCTTTGCATTCGGATTCGACTCAATAGAAATTCCTTTTTCCTTGAGATGATCTATTGCTCTTTCTAACGAGATGTTTAATTCTCTTAAAACTTTGTTTATTCTAATAACTCTTTCTTCAGACATAAAATCTTTTTAAATAACCTTTTATTGTTGTGTTGCTTTATGAAAGAAATTAGTCTTCAAACTCTTCTTTCAAAATATTCATTACTTCTTGAATTGTTTCTTCTTCTAAGTCGGTTCTTCTTGCTAAGTCTGCTACATCTTGTTTTAAGATACTTCTTGCAGTATCCAATCCAATTTTTGCAAATTCTGCAATAACCCATGACTCAATAACATCTGAAAACTCTGTCAACTCAACATCGTCTTCTTCTACTGGACTTCCTTCTCTAATTACGTCAAGTTCGTAACCTGATAATTGACCAGCTAATTTAATATTCTGTCCGCCACGACCGATCGCTTTAGATACTTCTTCTAATTTTAAGAAAACTTCGGCATGCATCGTCTCTTCATTAATTTTAACAGAAGAAACTTTTGCTGGACTCAATGCTCTTGTTATTAATAAAGAAGCATTTGTTGTGTAGTTGATTACATCAATATTTTCGTTTCCTAACTCACGCACTATTCCATGAATTCTAGAACCTTTCATACCAACACAAGCTCCAACTGGATCAATTCGATCATCATAAGAATCTACAGCTACTTTTGCTTTTTCACCAGGAATTCTTACTACTTTTTTAATCATGATTAAACCGTCGAAAACTTCAGGAATTTCTTGTTCAAATAATTTCTCTAAAAACTTCTCAGAAGTTCTAGACATAATAATTTGAGGTTTATTCCCTTTCAATTCAACACTTTCTATAATTCCCTTCACATTATCTCCTTTACGGAAAAAGTCAGATGGAATTTGTTTTTCTTTTGGCAACACTATTTCATTTCCTTCGTCATCAACCAAAATTACAACTCTTGGACGAACGTGGTGTACTTCGGCAGTGTAGATTTCACCGATAATATCTTTAAATTGCTTGTACAAATTCGTATTATCGTGCTCGTGTATTTTAGAAATAAGGTTCTGACGTAAAGCCAAAATTGCTCTTCTTCCTAAATCAATTAATTTTACTTCTTCTGAAACTTCTTCACCGATTTCAAAATCAGGTTCTATTTTTCTTGCATCAGAAAGTGTAATTTCTAAATGCTCTAAATCTAAATCATCATCAGCAACTACAATTCTTCTTTGCCAAATTTCCATATCACCTTTATCAGGATTTATGATAATATCAAAGTTGTCGTCAGAACCGTACTTCTTTTTTAAAGCATTTCTAAAAACATCTTCTAAAATCGCCATAAGCGTTACTCTGTCTATAAGTTTATCATCTTTAAACTCTGAGAACGAGTCGATTAATGCAATATTCTCCATTATTCTTTCTTAATTAAAATTTATTGTAACAACTGCTTCTTTTATATCGGTATATGGAATTTCCTGTCTTTTCTGAACTGTTTCCTTACCTTTTCCTATTTTTTTCGGTTCTCTTGTTTCCCAAGATAAAACGATAAACTCTTCATTTGCATCTACTAGTTCTGCTTCAATAGTTTCAGAATTAGTTTTAACGATTAACGTTCTTCCAATATTTTTTATGTACTGACGCACTAATTTTAATGGCGAACCTATTCCAACTGATGCAACTTCAAGTGCATAATCAACTTCTTCCCTATCAATTTTACTTTCAATTGCTCGACTAATATCAATACAATCTTGCAAAATAATTCCATTATCACCGTCCAAAGTTACAACAATTTTGTAACTATCTGAAATTGATATGTCTATCAGAAAAATTTCTGGCTTTTCTACTAAAGCATCATTTAAATGTTGAACTACTTGGTCTTTAAATGTCATATTTTTTATAAAAAGAGGCACGCAGTGCGTGCCTCATTATTCATTCTTATTAAATAATGGTGCAAATATATAAAAATTTTTGTAATTAAAAAAATCATTCTCATGGGATATTTTTCTTACCTTTATAATTGATATTCAAACTAATTTATAAACATTATCTTACATAATCATGAAAAAAATTCTAATCCCAACCGACTTTTCAGACCACGCAGAATATGCGTTAAAAGTTGCTGCCCAAATTGCTAAAAAAAATAATGGCGAAATTATTTTACTTCACATGCTAGAACTTCCACACGAAGGCAGTGACGCTGTTGGAGCTGGACATGATATTCCAGAAATTATGTTTTTCAAGAATGCCGCGATTAAAAGACTTGAAGACTTGATGGACGAGGAATATCTTGACGGATTAAAAGTTTCAGAAATTGTTCAATTTGAATTAGCATTTGACGGCATCTTGAATATCAGTAAGAAAAACGATGTTGATTTAATTGTTATGGGATCGCATGGTGCAAGCGGATTTAAAGAAATGTTTATTGGTTCTAATGCTGAAAAAGTAGTTAGAAACTCAGAAATTCCGGTATTAATAATCAAAAAAGAAGAAGAAAATTTTGAAGTAAATGATTTTGTTTTTGCTTCTAACTTCTCTGACGAAATTAAAAAACCATTTGAAAAAGTGGTCGAATTTGCCAATAAATTCGATTCAACGATACACTTAGTTACCATAAACACGCCAAATAATTTTAAATCTACAGCTGCCGCTCAAGGCAATATGGATTCTTTCATCTCAAACTTTAATGTAAATAAGATTCAAACACACATTTACAATGAAACCAATGTAGAGAAAGGAATTTTGAATTTTTCTGACAGCATTGATGCCGATTTAATTGGTATGTGTACCCATGGTAGAAAAGGATTATCACATTTTTTTAACGGAAGCATAAGTGAAGATTTAGTAAATCATGCCAACCGAGCTGTGATAACTTTTAAAATATAAGTACTTATTTCTTTAGAATAACAACTGAAAATCTCAACGTAACCGTTGGGATTTGTTTATTTAAATAAGTAATTTGAATAGTTTAAATAAATAGCAAAATAGATAAAAACAAAAAATCCCAACTTTTCAGTTGGGATTTTAACGTTGGTCTACTAGGACTCGAACCTAGAAAGACTGCACCAAAAACAGTTGTGTTACCATTACACCATAGACCAATTAGTAATCAAAAAATAAATTTTACTACTAGAATAAAACGAATTTGCTCTTGATTGCGGGTGCAAATTTATAATATATTTTATTCTAAGCAAATATTTTTCGAGTTTTTATTTAAAAAAAATGAATTTAAAAAAAAGTAATCGTTTCTATTTAGCATACTAAACTGAATCATTTGTAGTTATGAAAACATTGAAATTAAAAATTTTGTTAACCAATGCTTGTTTACACAAAAAAATAGTTTCTTTGCAGTTAAATAAACCTCATCCAATACTATGAAAACAATAGACTTTAAAAAGTGGAATACTATTTTAGGATGGCTTGTATTTGCCATTGCACTACTCACGTACTCACTTACTGTTGAACCAACTATGAGTTTTTGGGATTGTGGAGAATACATTGCCACAGCAGCTAAACTGCAAATCGGGCATCCACCAGGCGCACCACTATTTCAAATGCTTGGCGCTTTTTTTGCAATGTTTGCTACTAGCAATCAAAACGTTGCATTGATGGTAAACATGATGTCGGTTTTTTCAAGCGCCTTCACCATTCTATTTTTATTTTGGTCGTCTACAATTATACTTAAGAAATTAGTTGCTTCATACACCGATACCGACAAAGACAATACTTTAATGATCTTAGGAAGTTCATTTATTGGCGCTTTAGCTTTCACGTTTTCGGATAGTTTTTGGTTTAATGCTGTTGAAGCCGAAGTTTATGCTATGGCTACTTTATTAATTGCATTATTACTTTGGTTAGGTTTGCGTTGGGAACAAGAAATGCACGAACCTAAAGGCAATCGTTGGTTACTTCTTATAAGTTTGGTTGTAGGATTATCTTTTGGGGTACATTTCATGGCCTTGCTAACAATTCCTTCTATTGGATTTTTATATTATTTCAAAAATTATAAAAAAATTACAATTAAAAGCTTCATCATTGCGAATGTTGTAATCATTGCAGTTTTGTTATTTATTTTTAAATTACTATTACCTTATACTTTATCATTTTTTGGTAAAACCGAAATATTTATGGTAAACAGTTTGGGCTTACCTTTTGATTCAGGTAGTATTTTTGCTCTTTTAGTAATTATTGCATTCTTTTACTTCAGCTTGAAGTATACGCGCGAGAAAGGACATCCATTTTACAATACCGTTTTGCTGTGTATCTTATTTGTATTGATAGGATTTTCAACTTGGATGATGCTACCCATTCGTGCCAACGCAAATACCCCAATAAACGAAAATAAGCCGTCTGATGCAGCCGAAGTTTTAGCTTATTACAATCGTGAACAATATGGTGTTAATCCGTTGTTTTATGGTCCGCAATTTACCGACGCTTTTGCAGGATTAGATCCAGACAATCCTTATTTGGACAAAGCGCCTAACTATGAAAGAGACTACACTACCGGTAAATATGTAATTGTAAATAATTATATCAAAGCCGAACAAAATACCGACGATGCACACAAAGCGTTTTTACCAAGAATGTGGAGTACAGAAAATATCGAAGGATACATCAACTTTTCTGAATTACCTAAATTTACAATCAAACCTGAATATGCTGAAGAGAAGGAATTGACTGACATTGTAGCCCAATTTAGAGACGCGTATGCTGCTAAGAAGATTGATACAAGTGGTTACGTTGCGTTCCTTAAAAAATTTGGTGAATATTTGAATATAGAAAAACCATCTACTTGGGACAATTTGAGTTTTATGGTAGAATATCAGTTCGGATACATGTACGGAAGGTATTTGCTATGGAACTTTGTTGGAAGACAAAATGACCTTCAAGGACGCTACGACAATCTTGATGGCAATTGGATGAGTGGCATAAAATTTATTGACGAATTGCATCTTGGGTCACAAGAAAATTTACCATCAGATGTTTTAAACAACAAAGGAAGAAACTTTTACTTTTTCTTACCTTTCCTATTTGGATTAATAGGTATTATGTACCATGCACAACGCGATTTAAAAAGCTTTTATGTGCTTTTGGCCTTGTTCTTATTTACCGGATTGGCCTTAAAAATATACCTAAACGAACGTCCCTTTGAACCTAGAGAAAGAGATTATGCTTTGGTTGGATCATTTTACGTATTTGCCATTTGGATCGGATTCGGAGTATATGCTGTTTACGAAATGGTAAAAGAAAAACTAGCACCTAAAATTTCTGGCCCAATAGTTTTAATAGCAACATTACTAGCGGTTCCAAGTGTTATGGCGTTTCAAAACTGGGATGATCACGATCGTTCTGGAAAATACACTGCTATTGCTATGGCAAAACAATATTTAGATTCTTGCGAACCCAACGGAATTTTATATACCATTGGTGATAACGACACATTTCCGCTTTGGTATGCTCAAGAAATTGAAGGTTACAGAACCGATGTAAAATTATGTTGTACCAGTTTGTTAATGACCGATTGGTATATTGATGGTATGAAAATGAAAACCTACAAATCGGATGGTTTGCCTATTTCATTTGATCACAGCCAATATGTGGGCGACAAACGTGATGGAATCTTGATACGTGAATTAACTGAAAACCGATGGAATATCAAAGACTTTTTAAATTTTGCCAAAAGCGATAAAGAAGAAAATCTTGTCGAAATGCAAAGTGGTATCAAATTACACTTTGTACCTACAAGCAAAATTAGAGTTCCTGTTGACAAAAATGTCATCATTGCAAACAAAGCTGTAAGCGAAAAGTTTTATGACTCTATCGTTCCGTATATTGATATCGATATTAAAGGCGGTGCATTGTATAAAAATCGTTTAATAATGTTGGATATCTTGGCTAATAACGATTGGAAAAGACCAACCTATTTTAGTCCAGGAAGTTTTGGTGATGATGATTATCTTTGGATGAAAGATTATTTAGAACTAGAAGGATCGGTATACAAATTAGTCCCTGTAAAAACCAAATACAACGAAGAAGATTATCCTGATATGGGACAAATTGACGCCGACAAAATGTACACTACCGTAATGAAATGGGATTGGGGCAATGGTGAAAGTACCAAAATTTACCACGATCCTGAAACTAGAAAAAATAGTATTTCTAGCAGAAACAACCTGTCTCGTTTAATGTATGCTTTACTGAACGAAGGTAAAAAAGACAAAGCTAGAAACATAATAAATCTTGCTTTAGACAAAATGCCAATTGATTATTACCAATATTATTCTACTATCGATCCATTTGCTGATGGATGGTACAAATTGGGAGAAAAAGAAAAGGCTCAAAAATTGCTCACCCAGTTAATGAATAAGTACAAAGAACACCTTACGTACTATAAATCGTTCAAACCGTCAGAACAATATTATTTACGTTCAGAAATAATGACCGATTTGTACCGTTACGAAAATTTATTAAAAATCATGAAAGACAATGGAGATATTGATTTTTATAATAAAAGCAAAGCTACATTCGATTCTTACGATAGATTATTCGAATAAATAACGGCTTAATTAAAATACAAATGTGTCAGAAGAATTTCTTTTGACACATTTTTTTTACATTTGAAAAATGAATACCAACTGGACAAAACCGCATTGGATTATAAAAAGACTTTTTCCAAATTATATTTGGAGCATTCCGAATACTCAGAACAAAGTTTTTTTAACTTTTGACGACGGACCAATTCCTGAAATAACCGAATGGGTTTTAGACCAATTAAAAACACATAATGCCAAAGCCACATTTTTTTGTATAGGTGATAATGTTAAAAAATATCCTGAAGTTTTTTTAAAGATAAAAGCAGCAAATCATGCTATTGGCAACCACACTTTCAATCATTTAAATGGGTGGAAAACTACTTCCAACTCCTATATAAACAATACTTTAGCCTGTGAAAATCAATTATCAGAAACCTATAATTTAGAATTTAATTCAAATAGCGATGAGCAAACGACTTTTTCAATACAAAACCCATTAGCAACAAATTTATTCCGACCGCCATACGGAAAAATCAAGCCGTCACAATCTAGAATTTTAAGAAAGCTAGGCTATAAAATCATCATGTGGGATATTATAAGTTACGATTTTGATGCTGCTATTTCAAAAGAAGATTGTTTAGAGAATGTTTTGAAAAATGTAACTTCAGGGAGTATTATCGTATTTCACGACAGCAAAAAAGCATTCCAAAACCTAGAGTTTACGTTACCTAGAGTTTTAGAAGAATTAAAAAAAAGAAAATTTGTTTTTGAAGCTTTAGATTAAACAAGCTCTTGAACCAAACCAATAATTGTATTGGCATCCAACTCACCAGATTGTCTCCACACCATTTGACCTTCTTTATAAATCATTAAAGTTGGCAAACCTTTAATCCGAAGCGCATCGGCTAGTTCTTGATTTTTATCAACATCAATTTTAATTACTTTTGCTTTATCACCAAGTGCTGCAGCCACATCTCTAATTACAGGATGCATCGATACAGACGACTCGTTCCAATCGGTATAAAAGTCTATTAAGACTGGAACTTGAGCACTTATAAGTTCTCCAAATTTTGACATAAAACCAAAATATTTATAATCTTTTCAATTTTTAAAAAGAAACATTAATATACAAATGTAGTATTTTATAACAAATTATGGATAAAATTATTATTTTTAATAAAATAACCTAGTATTTTTTTTCTCCAATGTTATTAAAAACTAAAAAACACATTATCTTTTTGTTGATAATGTGTTTTTTAAAATACTACTTACTTCACAATTAAAGTCATATTTGGCGTGATAATAGAGTCCAAAATCCCGCCAGCAAACCGTTGCGCATAGACTTCAACATAGTCATTCATGTTCAATTCTAAAACTGCATTTAATGGCAAAACAATGATGTCATTGGCAGCTAAGCCTCTTCCGTATATTTTGTTTTGAGAAACTACCGTACCATTCTTGGCTATATAAATGATATAAGTACCCGCATTAGGAACTTGAAATGATATAGAACCATTCACCTGAAAATAACGTTTCTTTTTTCCTAAATATTTTAATCTATTTGAAACTCCATCTATTGAAAATCGAAATAAATTGCTCGATGAAGAAACACCTTGCACTTTCACAATATTACTAGGATTACTGGTATTGAAAGAAGTTGCAGCACCACTTCCAACTGCATAATCTACTGAAAATTCACCGACTGCATTGGCATCGGTTTCGTTAGGAATTCCAGAACATCTTACATTCCAAAAGTTGTTGAAATTATAACCTGTAAAATTTCCTGTTGTATATCCTTTAACATACATTCCTGTACTTATAGTTCCAGTAAAAACTACTGTCTCCATAACAGCATCTCCTGAAATTGTTGGATTGCTAGAAACATCTACTCCAATTGCAGTACCATTAACTTCGCAGAAACCACCTTGTTTTTGAATTAAAGAAAAATTACCTGTATATTTCTCAAATGTTCCAGCATTATTACCAAACCAAGCTGTGTTGCTCAATAATAATCTTGTAATATTATTGTACGTTACCCCATTGGTATTATTAACATATTGTATGATGGCAAAAAAGACCAATCCAAATCCAGATATTGTCCCAACGTTTGAACACGAATCGACTACTGAATCTCTAAAAAGCAAGGATTGCGCCGCATTTCCACTTAAATTAAAAACAGATCCGCTTGTAACTTGTATACTGATATTTTTTATACCACCGCCATTGGCACCTTCAAATAAATTTCCACTTGCTTTTACCAATTTGTCTTGATTAGCATCCAAGCCAATGATGTAAGCATTATTTAAATCGATAGGTAAATCAACATTTATAGTTCCGTTAATTTCATACAAAGTTGTGGCATCCAATAGATATTTAGTTCCACCTCCGGCCGTTTTCTCAGCCGCCAAGGTTACTGCTAAATCGTCTGAAGATTTAATTCGCTTAAACTTTAATCTTCCATTCACATCGCTACTGATTCTTACCCAAGTAGAAGTAGCTGTGTTGTAATGATAAAAGTACTTTAACGTAGTGTCATACACAATGAGTCCATCAGCTGGTGATGCAATAGCCGTTCGCTCAGCTGTTGTCATTCTAGGTGTTAATAATCCTTTATTTGTTGAACTTATATCCAACATGGAACTCGGATTTGGAGTTAAAGTTCCGATTCCAACTTGTGCATAGGAAGATACTAAGCACAACAAAAATGCCGTCATCCATAAGGATAACTTACGAGTAGTTTTTTTCATAGTAGCGTTTGTTTAGAAATAGATTTGGGAATCTATAACGACAAACATAAAATTATTTACTCGTACAAAACACTATGTAAATGTTAAAATTTTACGATATTTAAAATATTAACAGTTAAATATTTTGTTTATAAGAATTTACATATGGTTCAACTAAATGCTTTTTAAAAATTAACAAGCATTATCATACGACGGTTTTATTTTTCTTGAGTTCAATAACTGTAATTTCTGGCCAAATACCTACTCTACCCGGATAAGCATGAAATCCAAAACCCCGATTTACATATACATATCGTCCGAGATTTTCATACAATCCAGCCCATTGTTTGTAAACATATTCTACTGGACTCCACTTTATAATTCCTGGAATTTCAATACCAAATTGAAAACCGTGTGTATGTCCCGAAAGCGTTAAATGAAAATGTTTAGGATGGTTTTTAATTTCATATTCCCAATGACTTGGATCGTGACTCATCAAAATCTTAAAATCTTCTTTAGATACGTTTTGTGAAGCCAGATTAATATCGCCTGCTTTTTTAAAATTATGACCCCAATTTTCAACTCCTACTAATGCAATTTCAGAAGTTCCTTTTTTGATTTTTACACTTTCGTTTAGAAGTAATTTAAATCCAATGTCGCCATACAATTGTTTAATACCTTGGAAATTTTCTTCTTTAATTTCGGGACTTGGCCAATCAACATACTCGCCATAATCGTGATTTCCTAATACCGAAAATTTTCCATATTCATGTTTCTGAATTCGATTGAATGTTTCAATCCAAGGATGCATTTCTTTGGCATGAGTATTTACTATATCTCCTGTAAACAAAATCATATCCGAATTTTGCTGATTTACTAAATCTATTGCGAAATTAATTTTTTCTGGATTATCGAAACTTCCGCTATGTACATCTGATATTTGAGTGATGGTAAATCCGTCAAATTCGTCGGGCAAATCTGGAAAAAAAATAGTTTGTTTTAATACTTTATAATTATACTTTCCTTTGGTCATTCCGTACACCAAAGAAAGAAAAGGAACCGCTGCAATACCAAGGGCTATTTGCGAAACAAACTTTCTTCTATTGGGCAAAAAATCGGCGTTACTATCGTAATTATTAAAGTAGTTTTTAGTCCCAACAACTAATCTAAAAATATCCTCAAGCGCCATGAAAATTGTCAAAATCAGTTTCGGTACAAGCACTAAAATCAACAAACCCATTGTGAGCATCGTCATTTTGGTTTGACCAATAGTTCTATCAAACTTTGTAAATTCATAAAAAATAAAGGCAATGGCTAAAGCAGAAATCACGATATAACCAACCAATACCCATCGTACTTTTGTAAATGTTTTTACCGCTTGAAAAGCATATGTTTCTATGATTGCAATTAAAATAAATAAGAAGATAAGACGAAAAAGCATGTGTAATAATTTTTAACAAATTAACGAATAAACCCTTCGTGAATTATCAATTTTAATAAAATTTTAATTTGTGTAGAATCCCTGAGAATCTAATCTTTAGTTACAACTTGCATCGTTTCGCGAGAAATTTGTTTTAACAAAACTTCTTTATCACTTTCTACCATTTTCGCTGCATGCTCATCAAAATGTCGGATGGTATACAACGTTACATTTTCATTATAAGAAACTTTAAATTTCTTTGAAAGTAATGTCTTTAACTCGTTAAAATTTCCGAATTTATCTTCAATACAAACTGAAAAACTGATGGCAGAATTTTGAATCAAACTAACTTTCATTTTATACTGATGAAACAAGCTGAAGATTTCACTGATATTTTCTTCCATGATAAACGAAAAATCAATAGAGGAAAGTGAAATTAACAATTGATTCTTCTTTACGATAAAACACGATGCTTGCGGTTCCAAATCTTGACCTTTAGAAACACTAGTTCCTGGTAGTAATGGATTGATAAATGATTTTACAAACAACGGAATTTCTTTTTTCTGTAACGGTTGTAAGGTTTTGGGATGTATTACCGTAGCGCCATAAAAAGCAAGTTCAATAGCTTCGCGATAAGAAATCTGATTTAATAAGATGGCATTTTCAAAAAATCTTGGATCGGCATTCATCACACCAGGTACATCTTTCCAGATAGTAACACTTTCGGCATTCAAACAATAAGCAAAAATTGCCGCAGTATAATCGGATCCTTCTCTTCCTAATGTTGTCGTAAAACTATTATCATCAGATCCTAAAAATCCTTGAGTAATGGTAACTGTTTTCTTTTTGACATTTTTAGAAATTAATTTTTGTGTAGCTTCCCAATCAACAATTGCATCGCGATAGGTAGTATCGGTTTTGATATAATTTCGAACATCTAACCAAGTATTCTGTAATCCTTGTGAGTTGAAATAGTGACTTACAATTGTGGTAGAAATTAGCTCACCGTAACTTACAACTTGATCGTAAACGAAATTATAATTAGGCGACTTATTACTGCGAATAAAATATTCTAAATCGGCAAAATGGCTGTTCACAGCAAAAAACACATCGTGATTTTCGTCTTCAAAAAGCTCCATTAAAATTTGATTGTGGTATTTCTTTACTTCTTGAATAGAAGAATGCAATTCGTTGGATTTATCAAAATAGTTTTTAATCACAACTTCCAAAGCGTTGGTTGTTTTTCCCATTGCCGAAATTACCATCAAAACCTCATCATGACCAACTGTTTTTAAAACCTGTAATACATTTTTAATACCATCGGCATCTTTTACCGATGCACCACCAAATTTGAATACTTTCATTTTGTTACTTATCTATTTTTTAAAAATTCGTTAATTCCGTGTTCATCCATTTGAACCACATCCCAATCAGCAAGAATTTTGGCGCCTGTTTTTTTATAAAAATCGATGGCTGGTGTATTCCAATCAAGAACATTCCACTCAATTCTTCTTACATTGTCACGTTTTCCTTGCTTTATGATTTCAGAATACAAAGCAAAACCAGCGCCAGTTCCACGAGAAGATTCTTTTACAATTAAATCTTCTAGGTGAATTGTTTTACCTTTCCAAGTAGAATAACGGTAGTAATAGAGTGCAATTCCTATCACTTCGTCATTTACTTGCGCTACAAAAGTATAAAACAAAGGTTTCTCTCCAAATCCGTCTCGTACTAAATCTTCAACTGTAACAACAACAGCTTCTGGCTCTTTTTCAAACGTTGCTAACTCTTGAATCAGTTCTAGCACTTTGGGCATATCATTGGCTGTAGCCTTTCGTATAATCATTATTTCTTTTTCTTTTTTACAACCTTTTTAGCCACAACAACTTTGTTTACAATTGGTTTTTGAACATACGGTTTGTACAATTTATCGGCTTCAGCACGTTTTTTAGCTTTCTCAGCTCGCTCTTTCGGATCGGGATGCGAACTCATCATTTTAGTTAAAAAATCGGCAGTAGTGCCGCCACTTTTAGAAGCTAACAATTCGAATGCTGATGCAACCGCATTGACATCATAACCGTTTCTTTTCATAAAATCATAGGAGAAATCGTCGGCTTCGGATTCTTGTTTTCTGCTGTGTTTACTATCAATCATTGCGCTTCCTAATTGACCGAGCTGACTGTCGGTAAGTGTTGCAATTTTATTAGATTGTGACGAAACTGCACCAATTAAAGCCTCTTTTCGCAATGCCGCTTTCATAGCATCTTTAGTATCTTCGTTAGCCACGTGACCAATTTCATGACCAATTACTGCCAACAATTGATTGTCGTCCATAATATCCATCAAACCTGAATATACTCGAACACTTCCATCTGCTGTTGCAAATGCATTGACATCTTTGGTCAGATATACTTTATAGTTCAACGTTAAACCATTTTCGCTTTTATGTTTTCCAAATACTCTATTTAGTCGCACTGTGTATCCATCAGTCGCACTTGCAACCGTATTGGTTGAATCCATTTTTCGTACCGCATCTTTAGACAACTTGGCTGCATCTTCGTTAGAGAAAGTAAAACTTGCTACACCATTTTGCAAAGCTCCAAGGGCTTTTTCTCCTAAATTGATTTGCGCATTTGCAGTAGAAATCCCTAAAAAAAAGAGGCAAATACTTACTATTTTAAAATTAATTTTCATGATTTTAAGCTCGTTTTAAGTTAACGCAAATATAAAATAAGTTTGCTAAAAAGTTGTACTTCAAAACAAGCTTCTTTTAATAAAAAAAACGATATTTGCACGATTAACTACAACGATTTCGTAATGGAAACACGCAACACTACATTAGGTGAATTTATCATCGAAAACCAAAATGCTTTTCAGTATTCTTCAGGTGAATTGTCACGCATCATCAACTCAATCAGATTGGCCGCAAAAGTGGTAAATTACAAAGTAAACAAAGCGGGTTTAGTTGACATAGTTGGCGCTGCAGGCGAACAAAACATTCAAGGTGAAGACCAACAAAAGCTCGATGTTTATGCCAATGAAGTTTTTATACAAACATTAATCAATCGAGAAATTGTATGCGGTATAGCGTCCGAAGAAAACGATGATTTTATAACCGTTGCCGGTTCAGATAAGAGTCATAATAATAAATATGTCGTTTTGATGGATCCTTTGGATGGTTCGTCCAATATTGATGTGAACGTTTCGGTTGGAACTATTTTTTCGGTTTTCAGAAGAGTAACACCAATTGGAACTCCAGTACAAAGTGAAGATTTTCTTCAAAAAGGTATTCATCAAGTTGCTGCTGGATATGTAATCTATGGCACTTCAACTATGTTGGTTTACACAACGGGTCATGGTGTAAATGGTTTTACCCTAAATCCTGCAATCGGTACATTTTATCTTTCGCATCCTAACATGCAATTCTCTAAAGATGGAACTATTTACTCTATAAACGAGGGTAATTATGTTCATTTCCCGCAAGGTGTAAAAAATTATTTAAAATACTGTCAGTTGGAAGAAGGCGACCGACCATACACATCAAGGTACATTGGAAGCTTGGTTTCTGACATTCATCGAAACATGATCAAAGGTGGCATTTATATCTATCCAACAAGTTCTAAAGCGCCCAACGGTAAACTAAGATTATTATACGAATGCAATCCGATGGCTTTTATTGCCGAACAAGCAGGCGGAAAAGCTAGCGATGGTTTCACGAGAATCATGGAAATCGAACCTACTGAACTGCACCAACGCGTTCCGTTTTTCTGCGGAAGCTACAACATGGTCGAAAAAGCAGAAGAATTCATGAAAGCAGAATAAGTAAAAAAGGCTCGAAATCAAAATTTCGAGCCTTTTTCTATATTACAAATTTGATTATTTATTCATATGTGTCATTTCGTATACAAATGTATCCGAATCTACCCCCAACATTAGTAATGACAAGGCTTTATCAACAATAAAAGGTACATTTCCAGGTGTAAAACCTAACGCCAGTGCAAACTTGGTAAGTACTTCTTTTTGTTTTGGTCCAAGAACGTGATCTACATACACCATTCTAGACAAATCATACAAACGCTCCAAACGTTGCGAATGCAAATACGGCGGATTGATTGGATATTTCTTCGGATTTTCAAGAATCTCTTCATACTCTGCAGTCGATATTTCCAATCGTACCGCAAGTTTATCTAAAAACTCTTTTTCCTCACTACTCAAATCACCATCAGAAAGTGCCACACGCACAATTGCCGAAAAATGACTTTTATTTCTACTTTTAAATTCGCTATCAAATAAATCTGAAAATGACATAATTATGATTTTTATTCTGCAAATATAAATTTATTTCACCGGTAAATCAAGTACTCAATTCTAGAATTTCATTTTTTAATACATGATAACCAATTTGAACAAGCCAATACTAAACATTTTTAAAATACTGAAATAAATTGTAAATTTACCAACCCAAATCAAGCTAAACAGGTATACAATGCAAGAATTCTGGATATTTTTTAAAATCGGACTTAACCACGTGTTAGACATTCATGGTTACGACCACGTACTTTTTTTAATAGCATTAACGGTACCGTATGCGTTCAAAGATTGGTCAAGAATATTATTGCTAGTTACTATTTTTACTGTCGGTCATACTTTGGCTTTGCTACTATCGGTTTTCAATATTATTGTAGTAAAAGCCAATATAGTGGAATTTATCATTCCCATTACCATATTAATAACTGCCTTTTACAATCTATTTACAGCCGGAAAAGCATCCAAAAAAGAAAGCATCACTTTTATAGGATTCATAACTTTATTTTTCGGAATCATTCACGGATTGGGATTTTCAAACTATTTCAAAACCATACTTTCGGGCGAAGCTATTGATAAATTACCCAATTTATTAGAATTTGCATTAGGTATTGAAGCCGCGCAAATCATAGTTGTACTTGTGGTTTTATTACTTTCGTTTGTTTTTCAAACCCTTTTTCGCTTCAACAAACGCGATTTCACCCTTACCATGTCGGCCTTCGTGATTGGCGTTGTTATTCCGTTAATTATCGACAGTCCAATCTGGAAACGATAAAAAGTAAGCCAAGTTTTATTTTTAGAAGCCAATCAGTAGTTATATTTGCAACTGCAAATCCTACTTTCCGTTTTAGTGCCCATAAAAATTGGCAACTATCACTGTAACCTGCCTGTAGGCAGACAAGTCAGGGCTTAGAAAGTTATCATTTTTGTGAAACTATTTACAAAAAAACAAATTACAATGACCGATAAAAAACAAAACAAATACGACAAAGCTTACCTTAGAATCGCCTCAGAATGGAGCAAACTTTCGTACTGCAAACGCAAGCAAGTTGGCGCAATAATTGTACACAACCGCATGATTATTTCTGATGGCTACAACGGCACACCATCTGGATTTGAAAACTGCTGCGAAGACCACGAAGGATTAACCCATTGGTACGTTCTTCATGCCGAAGCCAATGCGATTTTAAAAGTGGCCAACTCTACCCAATCGTGTCAAGATGCAACGCTCTACATTACGATGTCGCCATGCAAAGAATGTAGTAAATTGATTCACCAATCGGGTATCAAACGAGTAGTTTATAAAGAAGGATATAAAGATACATCTGGATTAGAATTCCTTAACAAAGCTGGTGTTGCAGTAGAGCAAATCGAAGATTTAACCTAAATAGTGTAAATGGAAATTGCCAAAAGCATCTTTAATTTTTTTATGATTGCAGGCGTGCTTCAGGGATTTCTGTTTATCATCATAACTTCTTTTTCCAAGCGCAGTCGCGAAAAATCGCTACTGTATTTGAATGCAGTAGTGTTGTTTTTATCGTTAACTAACCTCCAAATTGCATTTATAGACAACATTTTTACCTCTTCCAATTTCTTTATAAGAAACCTATTAATTCCGTTTTACGTTGTAATAGTTCCTTCTTTTTATTGGTTTTTACTTCACTATCTGAAACTCGAAAAAAAACTGTATTCCTTTTTTTCGCTTACAATTGGTTTATTTGTAATCGAACTTGCCATTAGACTTTTGTTGTTTCCAAAATATTACAATCAAGAATCAAACTACTTTATTGCCCAATATGCGCAAATCGAGGAGATTGTCAATGCGGTATTTTCAGTATTTATATTTTCCAAAGCGGCTATTCTATTATTCAAGAAAACAACTTTGTATGATTACGTACTGAGTTTTGACAACATCCAATGGCTCAAAAATTTTATCTTTTTTGGCAGTGTACTGCTACTGCTTTGGTTGTTTGCAATTATCTTCAACTTAGATTCCGTTGTGAATCCTAAAATAGGCATTTACTATCCGTTACGATTGTTCAGTTCCATCTTGCTGTACTGGATTGCTTATCAAGGTTTTTTTCATTACTATTTACTTACTCAACGTATTGAATTAAGAGAAAGCATTAACAAAAAATCAAGCAAGCCATCAACCGATCCAATAAAAAAGATAGAAAAATTTACCGAAATAGAAAATTACATTCTAGAAACCAGTTGCTACTTAAATCCTACTTTAAGCCTAACAAGTCTTGCTGAAAGTGTCTCGATTAGCAGCAGCTTACTTTCGCAAATAATTAACCAAGGTAGTGGTTGTAACTTTTCCGATTACATTAATCAACTTCGTGTAGCTAAAGCCAAAGAATTCCTAAAAGATCCTACTTTTCAACAATATACTATTGAATCTATTGGTTTAGAATGTGGTTTCAATTCCAAATCCACTTTTTATGCTGCTTTCAAAAAATTTACCAACATTACTCCAGTTGAGTTTAGAAAACAATAATTATAACCTTGTCCCATTTTATTTGAATCGATTTATTTCGCACTTACAAAGTTTCAACACAATTTATTTTTGAAAGGAATTTAAAAAATAAACAATATGAAACTTTCAATCATAGCATTGTGCTTATTCTTTTCAAATAGTATTTTATCACAAAACACATCCAAAAACGAAAGCGAAAATTGGGAAAAATCAATTGCATTGAGAGGAGCAATAGGCGTACATAAATCATTTTTTTCAGAACTAGGAATTTCTAAATTTTACTTTTTAGACACTAACTATTTCCCAATTACTAAATCTTATTATACAACTTTAGAATCTTCTCCAACACTAAAACCCGAATTTGAAAATGATATTTATGGATTAAAAGCTGGCTACGAAATAACTGCTGTATTTCTTTCAATTGGTTTGGAAGCTAAATATCAAACAGATTTTGTTAAAAACGATTTTATAATTTCACCTAGAATCGGTCTCGGTTATATCGGAATACTAAACTTTTATTATGGATTCAATATTTCTACTGCTGGAAAACCGTTTGAACGTATTGGTTTGCATCAGTTTTCTATTGTTGTTAATTTTAATAAAAGTATAAAAGAAAATTTCTAATTACTTAATAAAAAGTTTAACCTTAAATTTTCATTTTAATTCTCCTATATTTGATTTAAAATCAGCAAAATATATGACTTCCATTATTTGTAAATATCAGTTTTTCTTACTTATTTTTCTTTTAACAACGTTCCGTTTATTTTCTCAAGAACAAGGTATCGCCGAAGAAAAAGGAGTTATTTTGCAACGCAAAGACAGTTCGGCAACCACTTTTTTAAAAGAAAACAAACGAATAAAAGTAAAATTACTAAATGGAAAAGTGCATGTTGGCAAATTTATTATTGTAAACGACAGTACCATTTCAATTAGAAACAATGAAATTTCATTAGATTCGATAGCCAAAATCAAACGCCGTTCGGTTTTTAACACCATCATAACTCCTATAATTATCTACTATGGTGTAACATTTACTAGTGTTGGAATCTTACTGATTGCTACCCAAACTTTCACTGAAGTTGGCGTTGTCTTTACTGCACTTGGACTTCCGATGCTTATTGGACCTATTACCTCCGAAAGCCACCGACCTTTAAAATGGAAGTATTCCATAGGTAACAAACCCATTAAAAGAAAACCAATTCGCGTCAAACATTAAGATATGTTTCACTAAATATATCAATCACAATTCATACTTTTGTTTCACTACTGTCGTTATTAATTGAGTAGTTGTAAAAGTGAAAATAGACAAAACCTACATACCGTTATTATTTTTTTCTTGTGTTGCACTAGGAATTTTCATTGGTGGATTTTTGAACTTTCCAGTATCACAGCCTTCATTATCTAAAAATGACTACAAGACCAAGCTCAACCGTCTTATCAATTTTATAGATACTGAATACGTTGACGATGTCAAAACCGATTCGATTGTAGACTTAACCGTTACCAATATTTTAGCCAATCTTGATCCGCATTCGGTTTACGTTCCACCAAGCGAACAAACCGCTGTAGCCGAAAGTATGAAAGGAGATTTTGTGGGCATTGGTGTGAACTTTTACAATTATAAAGATACTATAGCAGTGATAAAACCTTTAGAAAATGGTCCAGCATACAAAGCTGGAATAAAAGAAGGTGACCGTATTTTATATGCCGACAATTTTAAATTATTCGGAAAAAAACTAAAAAATGAAGTGTTATTTAGCAAACTTAAAGGCGAAATAGACTCTGAAGTAACCTTAACAATCTTTAGAAAATCAGAAAACAAACAGCTAAAAATTAAAGTAAAACGCGATATCGTGCCCATCAAAAGTGTCGATGTAGCACTTTTGGTTAATAAAACAACTGGATATGTCAAAATCAATCGCTTTGCAGAAACTACTGGAAAAGAATTTCACGATGCTTTAGTAAACCTTAAAAAAAGTAACATTACTTCTTTGATTATAGATTTGCGTGAAAATGGAGGTGGATTTATGGAAATGGCGGTCGAGGTTGCTGACGAATTACTGAAAGATAGAGAACTTATCGTTTTTACAAAAAATAAAAAAGGGAATATAGACAAAACTTTTGCTACAGCAGACGGTGCATTTGAAAACGGTAAAGTAGCCGTATTAATTGATGAAAATTCGGCATCAGCTAGCGAAATTTTAGCTGGCGCAATTCAAGATAACGATAGAGGTTTGGTTTTTGGAAGACGTTCCTTCGGAAAAGGTTTGGTGCAACGCGAAATGGATTTTGACGATGGTTCGGCAGTACGATTAACCATTGCAAGATACTACACACCAAGCGGAAGATCGATACAAAAACCCTATGTGAACGGTGCAAGCGATGACTATTATAAAGAATCGGAAGCGCGATTTGAAAGTGGCGAATTGTACGAAAAAGATAAAATAAAAATTGCAGATTCCTTAAAATTCAAAACCAAGAAAGGCCGAACTGTTTACGGCGGCGGTGGCATTGTTCCTGATATTTTTGTAGGTTTAGAGTCGGCTCACGGTAGTGAAAATTTAGAATATTTATTACAAACCGGCGTTGCAGGACATTTTGTATTTGAAGTACTAGATAACGACAGAACTGCTTTTAAAGGATTGCGATTTGCAGAATTTAAAAAGAAAATGCAATCGGATTTTTACGTTGATTCCTTTCAAAAATACCTTGCTAAAAACGGATTGGAATTGGATTTAAGTGTAAACAAATCAATTGTAAACAGATACTTAACAGCTGAATTTGCAAGACAACTTTTTGGAGAAAAACAATACTATCAAATACTCTTGAAAGAGGATAAAATGGTAAATAAGGTTTTAACTAAACCACTTTAAATTGAAAATATAAAATTGCAGTAATCCTTTCAAAACAAAAAAAGAAAAGTTTTACTTTTGCAACAATAAATTAATCTAAATGGAAAAAATAGCAAGCAACTTTAGTATAGGGTTGGCTTTATGGCAAGTATTTGTAGGCGTACTGCTTGTAGCAATTATTTATTTTCTAATTAAAATTGCACGAAAAATTCTCAGTAAATAAATTATTTTCTAATAGAATCATGACTTTGTGCCGGAATTCCGTTATTCCAAAGCGTCATGATGTCGGTAGCAACCGAAGCACCACTTCCAGCGGCAATAGCCAGTTGACTTCTCCAACCTGCTAAGGTTCCAGCTACATAAATTCCGTCGGCAACTTTATGGTCTTCATTTTTAAGCTGAATGCGAAGTTTTTCAGCAATAGCTCTTTTATTTGGTTCTACATACTGCAACAAGCCTTCAATCGCAAAGGTGTTGGAAGAACCAACGGCAACGACAATATTTTTAGTTTGATAGGAATTCTTATTCGTAAAAACCGTAAAGTTAGGATATTCACCTTCTACAATCATGACTTTTTCATTGGCAATTTGTAATACATGCGGATATAAATCCTGAAGTTGTTGCGTACTTTCTGTAAGCAATTCAGAACCCAGTTTGCCTGCAGGAATTCCATAGGCATTATTATAAACACCATCTTGCAATGCCGAGCTCTTCTGATGTGTAATAATTCCGATTTTTTTATCGGTCATGAACCATTTTTTCTGAGCCGAACCCAAAACTAAGGCACACGAAACTCCCGAAACGCCACCGCCAATAATTAAAACATCAAACATGAAATCGATTTAAAAGTGAAAACAACTTAGTTATTAAGCTTCTCGTCAATTTTTTTAGACATTTTAAAAATCAACAGAATAAAAACCGCACAAAAAGCTGCTAAAATTCCAATTAAAGCAACAGCACTGTTACCTTCGGTTGGATGTTCAAAATCTAAAAGTGTAATATTGAACACGATTAAACCAACAGCTACAAGAATTAATAAAGTAGTAAAAATTTTCATTACAATAATTTAAGAAGGTAAAAGTACAAAAAAACGTCTTACACAAAAAGACCTTTAACATTAGCAGCAAATAATTTAACAGCAATAGCTAACAGTACTACACCAAAGGTTTTACGAATAACGCCCAAACCATTTTTACCTAGTATTTTTTCGATTTTAGCCGATGATTTTAATACGACATAAACCAAAATAATATTGAGCACAATAGCAATGATGATGTTGATTGTGGCAAACTGAGATCGTAATGATAGTAAGGTAGTCATTGTTCCTGCACCAGCAATTAATGGAAACGCTAACGGAACAATTGATGCCGAACTCGCTTCTTCTTCTTTATAAATTCGGATGCCCAAAATCATTTCTAACGCCAAGAAAAACAATACAAACGAACCGGCTACTGCAAACGAATTGATATCGATACCAATCAATTTCAACAGTTCTTCACCCACAAACAAAAATACAATCATGATAATTCCTGCGGCAATCGAAGCTTTTTCCGACTCAATATGACCTACTTTCTGACGCAAATCAACCACAATAGGAATTGTACCCACAATATCTATAACGGCAAAAAGTACCATACTTATAGTTGCTATTTCTCTGATATCCAATCCAAACATAACTCGTTTTTTAAAATTTTGGCAAAAGTACTGCTTTCTAAAGCGTTACATTCCAAATGATTCGTTAATTTTAAGATAATTCATAGTAAAGATAAAACATCATAAATCATTCGTACCTTTGTAATCCATTTTAGCTTAAAATAAGTTATAATTAATATTAAAAATTTCTCCATGTTCCAATTAGGAAAAACTATAGTTTCAGAAGACATCCTCGAAAAAGACTTTGTATGCAATCTTTCTGCTTGTCACGGCGCATGCTGTGTTGACGGCGATGCTGGCGCACCTTTGAGCGAAGAAGAAACTAAAATTCTAGAAGAAATATACCCTAAAGTAAAACCTTTTTTACGCAAAGAAGGTATTGAAGCCATTGAGCGATTGGGAACTTGGGTAAAAGGAACTGATCAAGATTTAGAAACACCTTTAATAGACGATAAGGATTGCGCCTACGTTATTTTTGACGGAAAAACAGCACTTTGCGGCATCGAACAAGCCTACAATCAAGGCATTATTTCTTGGAAAAAACCAGTATCTTGTCATTTATATCCAATACGAGTAAAAGATTTTACCGAATTTGCAGCGGTAAATTACGACAAATGGGACATCTGCGACGATGCGTGCAGCCTTGGAAAAGAATTGCAAGTTCCGGTATATAAATTTGTGAAAGAAGCACTAATCCGAAAATTTGGTGAAGATTGGTATATGGAATTGGAGAAAGTCGCTGAGGATTTAAAGAATGGGAAGTAAGGAAATGTAACGATTATAATTTCACTGAAAATTATAAATTCTAATAACTTTTGTTTGTAATCTAAAACGAAAAGCACTTAGTGTTTACAAATGATAGTATAAACAAAATTACTTAGATACCTTCAATAGTTAGCAATAATATTCAAAACGTATAGTTTAAAAATGTCAATTAAAAAACGTTTTAATTACTCTCTTTACTTTTCAATTATAATCATTGGAATTTATCTATTGACACTATTCTTAAATATAAAATATGATCCGAATCATATTCCCAAAAATCATCATGACTATGGAGTAAACGGTTTTTTGGTTTTTATTGCTTATACTTTTGGTTGGTTGATTTTTTTTATTGGTTATTATCAAGTAAAGAATTATTTATATGGCAAAGACAATTTACACTTAATAACTTTTATCTTTAGCTCAATATCTGGATACACTCTTTTTTTATTATTTGTTTGCACACCAATAGATACTGTATTATATTAAGGAAGTTTTAAAAAAGGAATGGCTCTATTTATTCCATCAATAATAGTATTACTACTCAGCCATACAAAAAAATTTAAAAGAGTTCACATAGAATCGAAAGCTCAGAATTATGAAAACTTAAAAAAGCGATTAGGAATATAAATACTATGCTAACATCGGTTTCACGAAATGGAATGGCACTAAATTATTAAAGTCGAAAGATTTTAATTTATAGTTTTAATTATATTTGTGTAAGCATAATCTTAATTTTATAGTAGCTCCTGAATCAGTTATACTTTAAGCAACTTTACAAAAATGCTACAAATTCAATACATTTTATCATCAATTTCCATAGTATTTACGTCTATGGTTATAGGAATAGCAATTAATGAATTAATTAAGAAAAGAAAATTTTATAAAAACATCTCCAATATAGAACTTATCAAAAGTAGATTAGTTTATCAAATAATTGGAATATCAATTATAAAATGGCTAGTAACTAAAACATTTTGGAGAAAAATCAACCCAAAACTAATCTTAAAGAAAAAGATTGGATTAACAGAATTAAGAAACTTAAGCACAGAAATGACTTATGCTGAGATAAGTCATTTAATTGGTTTTATTCTCGTAATTTTATTTTCTGTAACTTCAATAATTTACGCAGAAATTGAATTCGGAATTATATTAATGATCACAAATGTTATTTTCAATTTATATCCAGCTTTATTGCAACAAAAAAATAAAAGAAAAATTAATGATATAATAAAAACTATAATTAACAGTGATTTAGCTAAATAACAAAAGCTAAATTTAAAATTTTAGATATAAGTACTTTATCTTTGTTTAATACATTCTTTATAATTAAATAGCATACCTAAAAACCAATAAAAGATCATAGTAGTAATCACCTCAACCAAAAAACACAACATGGAAAATAAGTCAAAGAAAAACGTTTCAATTTTTATGATTTTAGGCGGATTAGTAGTTTTAGGCAATTATGCACTTAAACTGGATAACGATAAGCACTATAACAACAACCTCATCATCATAATTTGTGCTGCTATTTTTACACTACTTGGAATAGTATCTCTGATAAACACAAATAAAAAATCTCAAATAAAGTAAGTTCATAAGCTAATAAACCTTTTGAAATAGTGATTTCTGCAAACGGCAAAGCACAATTGTTTAAATATGAATCATACCAAGACAATTCAATACCTGATTTTGGTTATAATTGGAATCCTATTAAGTTATCAATTTCTTCCTATAGGAAATTATTGTGTTGGAATAGCTTCGTTTTTTAAATTTCTATTTTTAGGCCTAATTTTTATAATTACGTTTGTTGTAATTATCTTAATAAATTTAAACCTCAAAATTAAACACAAGCAAAAGTTTGATTTTATTCCAAGTATAATTTTTATTTTTTTCTCTGCAACCGTTTTCTGCTTAATTCAAAATGATTATGAAAAGTTTTGGACTAAAACGATTTTAACCGGAAAAATAGAGCATAATGATATACCTAAAGTTGGAACTTTAAAATTATTTGAAAATGGAACTTTTGAAGTAAGAATACGCTTTGTAGATTTTAGTTGCATTTATAATGGAAATTATATAATTCAAGAAGATTTGGTGAAATTAGAGCATGAGAATTTAGAAAATGAAACCGAAAATTACTTCACAACAGAATACAAAATTTACTCAAAAGAAAATAGAATGAAACCATTGAAAAAAGAGTTTGAAGAAATAGTTATCGAGTAAACTACAACACCAAAATTACATTTTATAATCTAAAAAAACTACATCTCTGCAAGGCTTACAATTGTTAGTAGAGAATACAGGATTCGAACCCAACATTTAATTAATTTTTTATAAAAATTTAAAAGGAAGTAGAAAACACTAGTTTCGAGACCAGCATTTAATTATTCTTAAGTAAAATTTAGAAGGAAAGAAAACGCCGGAGTCGAACCCAACATTTAATTAATTTTTTATTAAAATTTAAAAGGAAGTACAAAACACCAGTTTCGAGACCAGCATTTAATTATTCTTAAGTAAAATTTAGAAGGAAAGAAAACGCCGGATTCGAACCCAACATTTAATTAATTTTTTATAAAAATTTAAATAACAGTGGAGAATACCGGATTCGAACCGGTCACCTCTTGCCTGCCAGGCAAGCGCTCTAGCCAAATGAGCTAATCCCCCAAAAATCTTCGCCAAATATACTATTTTTTATGCTCCAAAAACATTTTCCAAAAACAAAATCTCTAAGTTTTCCAAATAGTAGTATTTTTACATAAAATTACACATTATGTCTATAAACAATTCGCAAGGCTTTGTTCATACCACTATTCAAAACACTATTGCTACCATAACATTTTCACATCCAGCAAGCAACTCATTCCCAAGCTATCTTCTAGAAAATCTAGTTATTGAACTTAATAAGGCAAGTGAAAACAAAACCGTAAATATCGTAGTGCTCCAAAGTGAAGGAACAGGTGCATTTTGTGCCGGTGCATCATTTGACGAATTACTTCCAATTGATAATCTAGAAGAGGGAAAAAAATTCTTCTCAGGTTTTGCCAATGTAATCAATGCCATGCGGAAATGTTCCAAAATCATTATCGGACGCATTCATGGAAAAGCCGTTGGTGGTGGTGTCGGACTCGCTTCTGCTTGCGACTACGCCATGGCAACAACACAAAGTGCTATAAAATTATCAGAAATCGCAATCGGAATCGGACCATTTGTAATCGAACCAGCCGTTTCTAGAAAAATAGGAACAACCGCTTTCACCGAAATGACCTTAACTCCAACCGAATGGAAATCGGCATCTTGGGCAAAAGAAAAAGGCTTGTACGCACACGTTTTTGAAAGCCACGAAGAACTAAATTTGGCTGTACAAGCCACAGCGCAACAACTAGCCACATACAGTCCTGAAGCGCTAGCCGAAATGAAAAAAGTATTTTGGCAAAACACCGAAAACTGGAATACCTTACTTTACGAAAGAGCCGCAATTTCGGGTACATTAGTCTTATCCGATTTTACCAAAAACGCACTCAACCAATTCAAAAAGTAACTAACTTTGCACTCAAAACAAATCGAAATGAGCAAAATCAGAATTACCAAACAATTTAGTTTCGAAACCGGCCATGCACTTTACGGCTATGACGGAAAATGTAAAAACGTTCACGGTCACAGCTACAAACTTTCAGTAACCGTAATCGGAACGCCAATTTTGGATAACACCAACGTAAAATTCGGAATGGTAATCGACTTCACCGATTTAAAAACTATTGTAAAAGAAGAAATCGTAGACAACTTCGATCATGCCACAGTGTTCAATAAAAACACACCGCATGTTGAGTTGGCCAACGAACTTTCTTCTCGCGGTCACCACGTAATTCTGGTAGATTACCAACCAACTAGCGAAAACATGGTTATCGATTTTGCTAAAAAAATAAAAGACCGCTTACCTCACGGAATCGAACTCCACTCTTTGAAACTTCAAGAAACTGAAAGTTCATTCGCCGAATGGTTTGCTTCGGATAATTAGAAGCAATTGGCTTGCGCATTATCAACAATGGCAATTCCGGCTTTACACTCCAATCTTTTTTTTAGATTGATAGATAATAGACGAATAGATAATAGATAATAGACGAATAGATAATAGGTAATGGATAATAGATGAATAAACAATAGATGAATAGATAATAGACGAATAGATAATAGAATCTATTATGCAAAGAGGTATCAATTGTCTATTCATCTATTATCTATTCATCTATTATCTATTCATCTATTATCTTTTAGTCTTTCCATTTCCTCTTTTCATCTCTTAAAAAAAATCACTATTTTTGCCCCATGCAATTACCCAACAATAAAAAAGTCTATTTCGCATCCGACCAACATTTTGGAGCTCCAACTCCAGAAGCTAGTTTTCCTCGCGAAAAAAAGTTTGTAGCTTGGCTAGACGAAGTAAAAAAAGATGCCGAAGCCATTTTTCTTTTGGGTGATTTATTCGATTTTTGGTTCGAGTATAAAACCGTAGTTCCAAAAGGATTTGTTCGTGTTCTTGGGAAACTTGCAGAAATTCGCGATAGCGGCATTCCGATATATTTCTTCGTAGGCAACCACGATTTATGGATGAACGATTATTTCCAAAAGGAATTGAACATTCCGGTTTATCATGACAATGCCGAGTTTACATTTGGAAACAAAACGTTCTTAATTGGACATGGCGACGGAAAAGGTCCAGGTGATAAAGGCTACAAACGCATGAAAAAAGTCTTTACCAATCCGTTTTCTAAATGGATCTTTCGATGGTTGCATCCCGATTTGGGCGTACAACTGGCGCAATATCTTTCAGTTAAAAACAAATTGATTTCTGGCGATGCCGATGTAAAATTCCTTGGTGAAGAAAACGAATGGCTGGTTCAATATTCCAAACGAAAACTAGAAAGTAAGCACTACAATTACTTAATTTTTGGACACCGACATTTACCTATGATTCTTCAAGTTGGAGAAAATGCAAACTATGTGAATTTAGGTGATTGGATTGGGTATTTCACTTATGGTGTTTTTGATGGCGATACCTTTGAATTGAAGACCTATCACACAAAAGCTTAAAATTTATTTAGCTACAAATACCAGTAGTCCATATTCATATATACTTAAACTACTTTTTAAATTTTCAAATCTTATAGTAACCTCACGATTTTTATTTTCATCATCAAATGTATCAGAATCAGAGTTAAGCACTAGTTCCCAATTAGCTTTAAATGGAAATTCAATTTCATAATCGGTATACGCTCTATTTGATAAATTCATTACTATAAAAACGCTGTCACTCGGACCGCCATTTTCAAATCTGTGATAAGCAATAACTTTCGATTCATTGTTTAAATGTTTAATTTCAACATTCTGAGACTGCAATCCATTTGAAAATCCGTTACCATTTCTGCGAAGTACGATTAACTCTTTAAAGAAATTTACAAACTTTCCGTATTTAGCAACATTATCCCAGTTAATTGGCGTTGTATCGTTAAAAAAACCATCTTCCAATAATTCCTGACCTTGAAAAATCATCGGAATTCCGGGAGAAGTAAGTACAAGTGCCGCGCCAAGTTGTGCTCTTTTTTTAGAATAATAGTTATTCACTTCGTCAACCGCAATTTCTTCAGCAATTCTAGCTTGACCATTGGCTACTTCATCGTGTGATTCTGTATAAATTATGCGACTAAAAGCGTCTTCATCATATTTTTTAACCATTGCATTTTCTAAAGAAAATAAATCTCTATCATCATCATTCGCTGTGGTTAAAAGAGCTCTAACTGGATGCACAAAAGCAGCACACCATTGACTTGAATACCCGAAACCATCTTCAGAAACGTTGGTAATTATTTCGTCTTTTGAATGCAAATCCTCTGCTATAATTAACTTGTTATGAAAGTTATTTTTAATATCTTGATTAATGATTTGAAGTAAGGATTTTCCATCTTGCAAATCGTTTTCTGGATTTCCATCAGCATTTACATTTCTGATATACGGAATCATATCCATTCGTAGACCATCACATTTAAACTCATTTAGCCACATCATTGCATTGTCGTAAATGTAACTTCTCACTTCATTTCGTCCGTAATCTGGACGTGTTTCGCCCCAAGGTGTTTTGGCCTTCCAATCATTATAAAAATAAATTCCGCCATTATCGTTTTCATGCCATCCATCAAACTGCCAAATATCCATATCTGAGGGTCCAAAATGATTATAAACAACATCCAAAACAACACCAATGTTACGTTTGTGCGCTTCTTTAACCAAATTTTTAAAACCATCTGGTCCGCCATAAGTACTCTCAACTGCAAAAGGATGCGCCGGATTGTAACCCCACGAAAAATCACCAGGAAATTCAGCAATTGGCATCACTTCTATTACGTTGACTCCTAAATCAACAAGATAATCTAGCTTCTCCACAGCAGAATAAAAATCGCCCAAATTTTGATTTTCTTTCTTATTAAAAGTTCCAATGTGCAATTCATAAATTACAAGTTTATTGAAACTTTCTAATTCGAAATGGTCAAAACCTTCCCAATCAAATTCGTCTTTATAAATTACGCTGTTTCCTATGCTATTAGTAACTTTTCTTGCGTAAGGATCATTTTTTTGTAAAAATTCGCCAGATTGTGTTTTAATAACAAATTTATACTCAGCGTTATCTTTAATATTATCAGAAATAATTCCCCAATTTCCTTCACCAATATCCGCTAATGGCAAACTCGTAGCATCCCAATTATTGAAATCACCAATTAAAAATACGGCAGTAGCATTTGGAGCCCAAACTTTAAAAATTGCGCTATTATTATCTAGTAATGTTACACCCATTGGTGCATTTTGAAAAATTTCGTCTGTCATCGCTAAAAGAAATTAGTTTTAAATCAACAAGAAAAAACTCAAATAAATCCAAAGTGGACTATTTAAAGCAAAACTAATAGACAGAATGCAGAAAAAGTTATATAATAACGGTGTATGGTTACAAAATGTTAAGATTCTAAAAATGTAAACAACTAATTGTTACTCACCATTTTCCAATGCTTCAACATCTTTTTGTAAATCGAGTTTTCTAAAATTGGGCAACGCAATTGCGGTTGTTGTCACCGTTACTAATGTCATAATTCCGCCAAAAACTACGGCATTTACTACGCCCATCAATTTGGCTGTTGCGCCACTCTCAAATGCGCCAAGCTCGTTAGACGAACCTACAAATATTGAATTTACCGAGGAAACGCGACCGCGCATATTGTCGGGCGTATGGATTTGCAAAATCGTATTTCGAATGACCACCGAAACGCCATCGACGATTCCGCTTAAAAATAACGCCATCACTGACACCCAAAAAATAGTTGATAATCCGAAGACAATCATGCAAATTCCGAACAGAAAAATAGCCGATAAAAGTTTGATTCCAGCATTTTTATTTAAAGAAACATAAGCCGACAAAATCATGGTAATTACTGCGCCAACGGCAGGTGCGGCTCTTAAAATCCCGAATCCTTCTGAACCAACTTTTAAAATATCTTGCGCAAAAATTGGTAATAACGCTACTGCGCCACCAAATAAAACGGCAAACATATCTAAAGAAAGTGAACCCAATATGGTTTTGTTTTTGAAAACAAATTTCACACCTTCTTTCAAACTCTGCATTACCGGTTCGCCAATTTTCGGATTCAGAATTGGTTTTTTAGAAATTTGTGAAAGCGTTAATAAAGCAAAAACCGAAAATGCAAAAACCAAACACATCGACCAATGTACGCCGATCAAACTGATTGAAAATCCGGCTAATGCTGGTCCAAACATCGATCCCATTTGCCAAACCGAACTACTCCAAGTAGAAGCATTAGGATAGATTTTCTTAGGAACAATGAGTGATAAAAGCGAAAAAACTGTTGGTCCAATAAACGAGCGAACCAATCCGCCAAGAAAAACCAAGGCGTAAACGATATATAGAATTCCGTTGACCGAAAAACTACTTTGTATGGAAGGTAAAGTGACTAAAAACAAACCCAAACTAACTACCGAAAACCCAAAAATACATTTGATGAGCAGGCTTTTCTTTTCGCTTTGATCGACAATATGACCTGCAAATAATGCCATCGAAACTGCTGGAATAATTTCCATTAAACCAATAATTCCAAGTGACAGCGGATTTTTCGTTAGACTATACACTTCCCATTCAATAATTACAAACTGCATTGACCATGCAAAAACCATTGCAAAACGCATGATTAAAAACAGGTTAAACTCTTTATACCGCAACGCTGCGTAAGGATCTTTTTCTTTCATTTTTTAATTTTTCAAATCTTTCAGTCGTAACTGAATACTTGTTGTACCGTTGTACTCATTTTCATCAATACAATAAACAGCTTCAAAAGGTTTCTGATTCTGTACTAATTCTAATTTGTTTCCGAGTCCAAAACCTATGGCGCCAAAACCTTCAGAACCATTTTGCTTGACAAATAATTTCAAGTGTTCGTCATTTTTGCCTAAAGGCTTCGCATAGCCAGTATCTTTTATATTGTTGGACCTAAAAGTCGGCGTCATATTTTGCGGACCAAAAGGTTCAAACTGATTTAGTAATCGTACAAATTTAGGATTAATATCGGTAAAATTTAATTCGGCATCAATTGAAATTTCTGGAATCAGTAAATCGGGATGAATGGTTTCCGAGACTACTTTTTCGAAAGCATTCTTGAAATTCTGATAATTTTCTTCTTTCAAAGTCATTCCTGCTGCGTACATATGTCCGCCAAATTGCTCCAAATGTTCGGCACAAGCTTCCAAGGCATTGTACACATCAAAATCTTTTACCGATCTAGCCGATGCAGCTAGCTTATCGCCACTTTTAGTAAAAACTAAAGTTGGTCGGTAATAGGTTTCAATCAATCTTGACGCAACAATTCCGATAACGCCTTTATGCCAATTTTCTTGATACACAACAGTTGAGAATCGATCTTTCTCATTATTTTGTATTATTTGCGATAGCGCTTCGATGGTGATTTGCTTGTCTAAATCTTTTCGGTCGGAATTGTGTTGTTCAATTTCGGAGGCAAATTGTTCGGCTTGTTCGAGGTTGTATTCTGTTAATAAAGCAACCGCTTCGATGCCGTGTTTTATTCTTCCTGCAGCGTTTATTCTTGGTGCTATTATAAAAACTACGTCAGTTATGGTGAGCACTTTTTTCTTGACATTTTGGATGAGCGCTTTGATTCCAGGTCTTGGATTGTTATTTATTACTTCCAAACCGAATTTGGCTAGAACCCTATTTTCGCCAGTCATTGGAACAATGTCTGCTGCAATTGCTGTGGCAACCAAATCGAGATAAATTAGTAAATCGTTCAAGGTTTGATTTCTATTTGCTGCTAGCGCTTGTATGAGTTTGAAGCCAATTCCGCAGCCGCAAAGTTCATCGTAAGGATAAGAACAATCGTCGCGTTTTGGATCTAAAATAGCAATTGCATCAGGCAAATTGGTTCCTGGACGATGGTGATCGCAAATTATAAAATCAATGTTTCTTTCGTTTGCGTAGGCGATATGAGCAATGGATTTTATACCACAATCTAAGGCAACTATTAATGAAATTCCGTTATCGTCGGCATAGTCAATTCCTTTGAAGGAGATTCCGTAACCTTCATCGTATCGGTCTGGAATGTACGTTGCAACATTTGGATAATAGCTTTTTAAATAAGACGAAACTAATGAAACGGCGGTTGTTCCATCGACATCATAATCTCCAAAAACTAAGATGTTTTCGTGATTTTCGATTGCTTTTTCAATTCTGGAAACGGCTTTGTCCATATCTTTCATCAGATACGGATCGTGTAAATCGTTTAAACTTGGACGGAAAAATGTTTTGGCTTGGTCGTAATTTTCAACGCCACGCTGAAGGAGTAAGGTGGCAATGGTTTCGTCAACGTTGAGTTGGTTCTGTAATTTTTGAATTTTTTCTTTTTCTGGCTTCGATTGTAATGTCCAACGCATAGGATATTAGATTTTAGATTATAAGTTTTGGCGTGTATAATTACAAATGTAATAAATTGAATTGAAAGTTTTTACTTCAATTCCAAAGCTTCACCATCAAACGTAACCCCATCCCAACCAAAAACCATAAAATTTCTAATATTCTGATGATCATTTCCCTCAGGATTTTTTAAAACATCATCAAAATAGTAGCTTCCGAAAAGAGCTAACGTTTCATCTTTTTCTAAATGATTTAGTTTTGCGAAAGCAAATATTTTACAAGAACCATTATTTTCTGCAGCAACATTCAACTGATTTCCGTTTTTAAATGCGGTTGGCGTGAAAGTAAAATTGGTATCGATGTATTCGATGGTTTCTGCAAAACCAATTGAGGTAGGATTTTCTTTTACTCTAGTAATAAATTCTGAACTTTTATTCGTCATTGTCTTTTCGTTTTTCTTTAACTGCTATTTTTCCAGCAACTACAACCACAATTTCGCCTTTGGCAGGTTTCGCTTCGTAATATTTTAAGACTTCATCTGCCGTTCCACGTGTGGTTTCTTCGTGCAATTTAGACAATTCTCTAGAAACCGAAACTTGCCTGTCAGCACCAAAATACTGAGCAAATTCGGCTAAAGTTTTATTCAGTTTGTGTGGCGAAACGTAGAAAATCATGGTGCGATATTCGTCAGCCAAAGCTAGAAATCTAGTTTGTCTTCCCTTTTTATCTGGTAGAAATCCTTCAAAAACAAATTTATCATTAGGCAATCCGCTGTTTACTAAAGCCGGAACGAATGCCGTTGCACCAGGCAAACATTCTACAGGAATTTTATGTTCTACACAAGCACGCGTCAGTAAAAATCCTGGATCTGAAATTGCTGGCGTTCCAGCGTCTGAAATTAAAGCAATAGTTTCTCCAGCTTGCAATCGCTTAATAATATTTTCAACCGTTTTATGCTCGTTGTGCATGTGGTGGCTGTGCATGTGTGTTGAAATCTCAAAATGTTTGAGCAATTTCGAACTTGTGCGTGTGTCTTCAGCAAGGATTAAATCGGCTTCTTTTAGGACTTTTATTGCTCTAAAAGTCATGTCTTCCAGGTTACCAATTGGTGTAGGAACGATATATAATTTTGACATTACACGAATTTTTTGGCAACAATTTCCATAAATCGTTCTTCGTATTCTTCTTTACCTTTCCACTCATTATAATCTGGTTTTACCATGTCTTCAATAAACTCATGAGCTTCTTGCAACGTATTGAAAGTATTTAATTGCGAAATTACACGGTTATAATCTTCGGTACTGTCGGCGAAAAGATTTTTTACAAATCCAATTCGGTCGTTTAACCCAATATTGATTCCTATGGCCAATTTTTCGTTTAATGAAACTGGTTTAGGTTGTTCAACCACCTCTTTTTTCTCTTCTTCTGTTTTCTTAGGGATAGAAGTCACAATATCGTTAGGTTTCACAAAAACTGGCTCGCTGTAATTTTGACCTAATAAATCTTCAAATGAAATCTGTTTTGGTTCTTGCTTTTTAGATTCAGGTTGTTCTTCGACCTTTTCTTCTATGCTATCCGATGCTACTTCAAATATTGGTGCAAAATCCAAATCGTCTTTAGCATCAACAACCGGAATTTCATCCTCTTCATCATCTTCTAATTCAATGGCTCCTACAATTACAGGAGCATCGTTTTCTTCTTCTGTATCTTCCGAAACTTCTTCTATACTTTCTTCCGAAACCACTTCGGCTTCCTCTTCGGTCGTAATTTCTTCGATTTGCGCCTCTAATTTTTCTTCAGCTACTTGTTCAGTCTTAGCTTCCACGGCTATTTCTTCTTGAACTTCTTGTTGTTCCGGTTGTTCTATTGGCTTTTCGACAAAAGAATTCTCGATTTTTTCTTCCAATTCTTCCGAGGAAACTACTGATTTTAATTGCTCAAAATTGTCGTTATAAAACTTCAAAACCGATAACGTTTCGTATAATTTCTGAGTTTCATGATACAATTGATCGACTTCCGATTTGTTTTTTAATTTTAAAATTCGGTGTGCAATGCTGATTAATTCAGATTCTAATCTTTTCTTCATAACTTTTGAAATTATAGTGGGTAGCTTGTCTTATTTTTATGCTAAATTTTTTCTTTAAGTTTAATCTTTGCCTAAGGAAAGAAAGAACCTTTGATAAATATTTTCTACATTTGAAACGACGTAAATGTATAAAATATTTATGTCGGTTTGTTTTCAATACAAAGTAATTAAATTAATTACTTTTAATGGTTTAAAAATACAAAATGTTTCTCGAAAATACGGTAAATCATAAAGAACAATTTGGCTGGATCGAAGTTATTTGCGGATCGATGTTTTCTGGCAAAACAGAAGAACTAATTCGTAGATTGAAAAGAGCTCAATTTGCAAAACAGAAAGTAGAAATTTTCAAACCGTCTGTTGATACTCGATACGATGAGGAAATGGTAGTGTCTCATAATAAGAATGAAATTCGTTCAACTCCAGTTCCTGCAGCAGCAAATATTAGAATTTTAGCTCAAGGTTGCGAAGTTGTAGGCATTGACGAAGCACAGTTTTTTGACGATGAAATTATTAGTGTTTGTAATGACTTGGCTAATTCTGGAATAAGAGTTATTGTGGCCGGATTGGATATGGATTTTAAAGGCAATCCATTTGGCCCAATGCCCGGACTTATGGCTACTGCCGAGTATGTTACCAAAGTTCATGCGGTTTGTACTCGAACGGGGAATTTGGCCAATTACAGTTTCAGAAAAAACGATAACGACAAGCTGGTAATGTTGGGTGAAACCGAAGAATACGAACCTTTGAGTCGCGCTGCATATTATAACGCCATGCGAGAAAACATAATGGTTAAAGACGTTGAAAATGTTTCTGAGAAAAATAAGAAGTAACATCTACACTCTGTACGGAAACTTTTTGTAATTTTGTACGTATAACTATAAATTACTGTTTATGGATACCAAACTCACCTTAAAATTAGATAAAGACATTATTGAAAAGGCTAAAATTTATGCTGCAAAACAAAAGATTAGCGTATCATCAATTGTTGAAACTTATTTAGATGCAATAACATCATCTGAAAAAAATAAGGAAGCCATCGAAGTCTCTGATTTTGTGAAAAGTTTATCTTTAGAACATGGTTCAATTGCTGCCGATTTTGATTATAAAAAAGACCGTCAGGATTATCTAGTTGAAAAATACAACTCTTTATGAAAATTTTTTTAGACACGAATGTGGTTATTGATTTAATCATCAAAAGAGAACCGTATTATATAGAAATAGCTGAAATCACAACCCGTTCTGAAAAAAATAAAATAAAATTATTTACCTCTTCGTTGTCTTTTGTCAATACATTTTACGTTGCATCGAAGGTAAATCCTAAAGAACTAGTGCTAGAAACATTAAGAAAATTTAGAATTATTTGCAATATTTCTATAATTGATGAATTTAATGTTGATAAGAGTCTCATTTCTGATTTCTTAGATTTTGAAGATGCAGTTCAATACAACAGTGCTTTGCATCATAACTGTGATTTCATAATTACTAGAGATAAAAATGGATTTAAAAATTCGAAAATTACCGTAATGACTCCGACTGAGTTCTTAGCTTCACAACTTTAAATCATTCCTCTTGACACTTTCCATAAGAAAAATAATTCCTATAATTAAAGCCGAATTTATCGGTAAAAACGATATTGCTTTAATCGATTTGGTTTCCATTGATAGTAGGTCGTTGAACAATGGTTCGGGAACCTTATTTTTCTCAATAGTTGGTCCAAATAACGACGGGCACAAATTTATTTTAGAATTAATTAAAAAAGGAGTTACCCATTTTGTAGTACAACACATTCCTAAAAATTTAGAGCATCAGGCCAATTTTTTGGTTGTTACCAATACAGTTGATGCCTTGCAAAAACTAGCTTCGTATCATCGCAATAATTTTGATTTCCCCATCATTGGTATTACTGGTAGTAACGGTAAAACGATAGTTAAAGAATGGCTTCATTTCTTATTGAGTCCCGATTTTAATATTGTTCGAAGTCCAAAAAGTTACAATTCTCAAGTTGGCGTACCGCTTTCGGTATTGGCAATTAACGAAAAAAATAATCTTGGATTGTTTGAAGCTGGCATTTCTACAATTAATGAAATGGAACAACTTCAAAAAATTATCCAACCTACAATAGGCGTCCTTACCAATATTGGAACAGCGCATGACGAAGGTTTTAATGATGTTTCGGAGAAAATTAAAGAAAAATTAAAGCTTTTCACCTCGGTATCGGTTTTAATACTGAACAAAAACAAAACCATAGAAGTTTTTATCAATCCCAAAATTAAAACCTTCACTTGGAGCTCCAACGATAAAAAAGCAGATGTGTTTATTATTGCTAACGAAAAGAGCGATAAAACAGAACTCAAAATCACTTTTAAGGAAATTTGCTTCAAAATAACAATCCCTTTTCAAGATCAAGCATCGATAGAAAATGCAATTCAATGCTTGATGGTTTTGCTTCACTTAAAATACGACGAAACCACCATTCAAGAACGAATGCAATTGCTTTTTCCGGTAGAAATGCGATTGAAAGTTAAGAATGGACTTAATAATACTACGCTAATCGACGATAGCTACAGTTCTGACTATCAATCGTTAAAAATTGCTTTAGATTTTCTTGAAAGTCAAAAACAATACAAAAAGAAAACCTTAATAGTATCTGATATTTTTCAAAGCGGATTAGTATTAGACGATTTATATTCGGCGGTATCACAGTTGATAATATCCAATAAAATCAACAGAGTTATTGTAATTGGAACTACCATTTCTAATTTTAAAAACAAGTTTCCCAACTGCATTGCATTTGAAACTACTGAAAAATTTATTGACAACTTAGATACCATTTCGTTTCAAAACGAAACTATATTGATAAAAGGCGCGCGCCATTTTCATTTTGAAGAAATTGTTGCTGCACTCGAGGAGAAAACCCACGAAACTGTTTTAGAAATTAATCTAAATGCTATTAGTCATAACCTAAACTTTTTTAAATCGAAGTTACAACAAGATTTAGAAACTAATGAACCAGGCAAACCAACCAAACTGATGGTTATGGTCAAAGCCTTTGGTTATGGTAATGGTGGTTTTGAAATCGCAAAGTTGTTAGAACACCATAAAGTAGATTACCTTGGAGTTGCTTTCGCCGACGAAGGAATTGCCTTAAAAAGCGCAGGAATTACACTTCCAATTATGGTGATGAATCCTGAAAGCACCAGTTTTTCGGCAATTATTACGCACGAATTAGAACCCGAAATATACTCGATAAAAGGATTAAATGCTTTTTTAAAGATTGCCGAAACTAAGAAGCTGAAGCATTTCCCCATCCATATAAAATTGGATACCGGAATGCACCGCTTGGGTTTTCAAGAAGCCGATTTGAATGAACTTATTGCGAAACTTAAAAATAACACAACCGTTTCGGTAAAAAGTATATTGTCGCATTTGGCTACAGCCGATGATTTAAACCAACAGGAATTTGCATTTTCGCAAATAGAATTGTTTGAAGAATTATCGACGAAATTAATTGCAGCGTTGAACATAAATCCGATAAGACACATCTTGAATACTTCTGGAATTTCTAATTTTCCACAAGCACAATACGATATGGTTCGACTGGGAATAGGACTTTATGGAATTTCAAATGATGATGAAGAGCAGAAATATCTTGAAAATGTAGGCACTTTAAAATCAATAATTTCACAAATTCGCACCATTGAAGCTGGCGAAAGTGTAGGTTATGGACGACGATTTATGGCTACTAAAACTACTAAAATAGCCACAATTCCTATAGGATATGCCGACGGAATTTCGCGCCAACTAGGAAATGGAATTGGACATGTGATGATTAAGAATAAAAAAGCGCCAATTGTAGGAAGCGTTTGCATGGATATGTTGATGGTTGACGTTTCTGAAATTGATTGTAAAGAAGGTAATGAAGTAATTGTTTTTGGGAAAAATCCGACGGTAAATGAAATTGCAAAGCTTTTACACACAATACCTTATGAAATTTTGACTGGAATATCACAACGGGTAAAAAGAATTTTTTATCGGGAATAGAATTATTATTGAAAAATGAGTGATATGTTAAAATTTTAACTATTTTTGAGTATCTAAACATTTAAAACATTAAAAATTATGGGAATGATTTCTGAATTCAAACAATTCATTGCTAAAGGAAACGCAATGGATTTAGCAGTTGGAGTTATTATTGGAGCTGCATTTGGTAAAATTGTTACTTCGTTGGTAGAAGATGTAATTACGCCAGCATTATTAAATCCTGCTCTAAAAGCTGCAAAAGTTGAAGATTTAGCAAGTTTAAAAACTGATGGTGGAATTTTGTACGGTAAATTTCTTGCTGCTGTAATAGGATTTATTGTAATTGCCTTTGTAATTTTCCTATTGGTAAAAGCAATTAATGGTATGAAAAAGAAAGAAGAGCCTGCACCTACTGCACCAGCTGGACCAACACAAGAAGAATTACTAATTCAGATTAGAGATTTATTGAAAAAATAATTTCCGCTACATTATATATTCTAACTAAACCACTTATTAATTTAAGTGGTTTTTCTTTTTTTAATTTCGTTTAATTGCTGTTTAATTTTATAAATTTTATGTTCAAATCGAATTTCTAACTACTTTTGTATCTCAAGAAAATTAATTTATAAAAAAATAAGTATGAAAGTTGCTGTTGTTGGTGCAACCGGTATGGTTGGTGAAGTAATGCTTCAAGTTTTGGCTGAACGAAATTTTCCGGTTACGGAATTAATTCCTGTTGCATCAGAGAAATCTGTTGGAAAAGAAATTGAGTTTAAAGGAAAGAAGTTTAAGGTTGTTGGATTACAAACCGCTGTCGACTTGAAAGCTGATATTGCACTTTTTTCTGCTGGTGGTGAAACCTCTTTAGAATGGGCGCCAAAGTTTGCAGCAGCCGGCACAACTGTAATTGATAATTCCTCAGCATGGAGAATGGATCATTCTAAAAAATTAATTGTTCCTGAAATCAATGCTTCTGAACTTACTAAAGAAGATAAAATTATTGCCAATCCAAACTGTTCTACCATTCAAATGGTAATGGTGTTGGCACCTTTGCATAAAAAATACGACATTAAACGAATTATTGTTTCGACATATCAATCGATCACTGGAACTGGTGTAAAAGCAGTAAAACAGCTTGAAAATGAATATGCCGGAATTCAAGACGAAATGGCTTACAAATACCAAATTCACCGTAATGCTATTCCACAATGTGATAGTTTTGAAGAAAATGGATATACAAAAGAGGAAATGAAACTGGTTCGTGAAACTCAAAAAATCCTAAACGACAAAACTATTGCCGTAACAGCAACAGCAATCCGCGTTCCTATTGTAGGCGGACATAGCGAAGCGGTAAACGTTGAATTTGAAACTGACTTTGATGTAAACGAGGTTAGAAACATTTTGCATCATACAGATGGTGTCGTGGTTCAAGACAACACCGATACATTTACCTATCCTATGCCTCTTTTTGCAGAAGGTAAAGACGATGTTTTTGTAGGTCGAATTCGCCGTGACGAAAGTCAGCCTAACACGTTAAACATGTGGATTGTTGCAGATAATTTGAGAAAAGGCGCTGCTACAAATACGATTCAAATTGCAGAATATCTTGTGGCAAATAAATTAGTATAACTCCCTATAAATTTAAAAAAGCGATTGAAATAGTGTTTTCAATCGCTTTTTTATTATAATAACATTCCTTTATCTTTTGCTGCTTTTATAAAGTCGGCATCCGAACTTTCGGTCATGCCTAGTTGTTCTTTCATTCTTTCTTTACGCGCTCTTACATTGCTAGAAGAAATGGTGATATAGAGCGGAATATCTTCAGAGTCGATTCCTTTATTTATATAATGTAAAATTTGTTTGTCAATTACATCAACATAGATTTTTTCTTGCTGTAATTGATTTAAAAAAGTAATCACGGCTTCGCTATAATATTTTTCACCTTTTAAAATTGTACCTAACGCTAAAATCATTTGATCAAAAGTCAAGTCGTTTTTTATTACTAATCCTAAAGGGTTTATTTGCTCAATAATGCTTTCAACCTTTAAACTTTCGGAATGCATTGTTAACATCACAATTTTGCATTCGGGCATTTTTTCGATAATAATTTTGGCTAAATCTTCTCCTGTATGAATGTTTTTTTCTTCATACGTTGGCATACTAATATCTAAAAAGGCTATATCAAAATTTATTTCTGAATTGATAATTGTTTCGTAACCCGATTTACAATCTATCGCTTCGGTGTAGGTAAAGCTGATTTTTTTATTAGGAAACAAGTTGATTACATTTTTATATCCTTGAATAATAAAAGGATGGTCATCAACTATAAGCACATTAATAACTTGGGACATTATTTTATGTTTTTAAATTTTTACTTTCAAGTGGAACGGTAATATTGATTAAAGTACCTTTATTTTTTCCGGTAACAATTTCAATTGTACCAAGACTTTCATGTACTCGTTCTATAATATTATTTAGGCCTATACCTTTGCTCTTTACAGCTTCATCAAAACCAATTCCATCGTCAAATATAGTTAGATTTAGATTCCCTTTAACGTCTTTCTTAAAAGTTACTCTAACCGTTTTTGCTTTTGCATATTTGTTAGTGTTTTGAAACGACTCTTGAATAATTCTATATAAATTGATTTTGGTGGTATTGGATAATAAATCCCAATCAATCGAATCGTCAATATTGGTTTCAAATTTAGATTTACTAACCGCAATTTGTTGATCGAACAAGCGGTTAAGAATGGCAATAAAATTGTGAATTAGCATTTTCTTTTCTCTGCTCAACTCATGAGAAATTTCTCTAAGATCTTGTTCAATTAATTTTAATTCATTCAAATAATTCTCTCGTTCTTCATTGACAAGACTATCATTTCGATGACTCAACCCATCAAGATTTAATCGCAATCCAAACAATCGTCCAAGAATACCGTCGTGTATTTCTTTGGCAATTCGGGTTTTTTCTAATAACTTTCCTTCTTCGACTTTATCTTGTTGTGAAATTATTAAACGATAAATATCCTCGTTAGCTTTTTGCTGCGCTTGTTCAAGAATTAAATACCTGTTTTTAGCACGTTGGCTTCTCATGTACATTAGAAAGCCAAAAATAATTAAAGATCCGAAAAAATAATTGAGTATGGTGCGATTTTCCTCCGCTAAAAAACTGTTTTCTCTTTTTAATTCATCGGTTTCTAACTGAATTCTGGCAAACCGATCTTTGGAATTTCGTTCCACTATTTGAAGACTGTCGGAAATCCTGATATAATCTTTGGTATATGCAGCAGCGTTTTTACTGTCGACATTCGAAGCTTGCTTTAAAGCCAAAATTACATTGATTGGGATTTTAGAATTTCTTGCAATCTTTACTGCTTCGTTTGAAAATTTCATTGCCAATACAGCATTCTTCTTTTCGTTGTAATATTCAGAAAGATGAATATAACTACCAACAATAACGGTATAATTGTCTAGCTTCTTTCGAACTTCAAGTGCATCAAAAAAAAGTTTAGGCAAACCTCTATCGTCCTTTATTTGGAATCGACAATAGGCTAAATTATCAATCAAACTTGAATATAACTCAGGATCATCGTTTAGTATCGTCTTGTCTTTGAGTCCAAGTTCAAAATATTCACTTGCTTTTTTGTAATTTTTTTGTTTAATGTATAAGTAACCTAAATTATTGTAACACACCGCTTCCTGATGTTCTTCACTTTGTAAATTAAATTCTTTAACAACTGCCAAAGCTTGTAAATGATAATCGGCTGCTCTTTCATATTCTTTCAATTCGTTACAAACTAAACCCAATTGATTTAAAGTTCCGTATAATTTATTTTTATCTTCCGAATCTTTAAAAATGTAATAGGCTTTGGTTAAAGAAAGTTCAGCGCCTAAGTATTCATTAATAATATGTTGAACTATTCCTTTATTAAGTAAAATTATAGCTAAATTTATTTTATCATTTCTCTTAGAATAAATTTTTTCAGCCTTTAAATAATAATAAAATGAACTATCATACACTTCAGTTCTCTTGAAATAATTGGCCTTATATCTATACGATTTTACAATATTAATTGAATCATTAGCTAAAATAGAATTTTTCAGCAAGAGTTTTGAAGATTCTTGAAAATTTGGCCAATCTTTTTTTTCATAATATCTAAAAACTATACTGAAGAGTGTATCCCTATTTTGAGAATTATTTTTGGAAAACTTAAGTAGTCTAAATCCATTTTTAATAGCTTTATCTTTTTCAAATTCTGAAATTGTATTACTGTTCGCGTAACGCATGTATTCTAATATACTATCAGTAGATGATTTAGCAGATATTTCAACTTCCTTATTTTTGGAACAACTGAAAAGTATAATTATAATTGAAAATATTAAAGTAGTTTTTTTCAATGAAATAGTAAGTTTTTTTTCAAAAATACTAAAAATAATACCAAAAAAAAACTATCAATAAAAATTGATAGTTTTTGTAGATATAAGATCTTTAATTATTATTCACCTTGTGTATTTCTTCCACCAATTTCTGAATAAACTTCACCTTGGGTATTTCTTCCACCAATTTCTGAGTAAACTTCACCTTGAGTATTTCTTCCACCAATTTCTGAGTAAACTTCACCTTGAGTATTTCTTCCTCCTATCTCAGAATAAATTTCTCCTTGAGTGTTTCTTCCTCAATTGGTCACTACGCTTCCGTTTCCTCCAATTTCATTTGGAGATGTAAATGATGTTAAAGAAACCATCATTAAGAATAATCCGAAAATTGCAATTGATTTTTTCATAATTTCTAAAATTTTATTTAGTAGGGTTTAATATCCATTTTAAAAGCCATGTTTTTTGGGGCTTTCTACGTTGTAAAATTACTAGAAGAAGAAAGGTCAATTGATACCGTTTTAGGTGTATATGGTAGAATGACGTAGTTTGATAGTGAATGAACCTCAAATTTGGGTAAATGATAGTTTTTCACAAAACAATAGTAATTTTTAGCAAAATCAAACTCAAATACTTGATTTTCAATTATTTAAATAAAAATAATTGTGAAAACAATCATAAATAAGACCTCTAAAAATCGATAAGAAATAGATTACTATTAGATTTCCAAGTAATTTCCCGATGCAATTGTGGCAATTATAGCATCTATGTTTTCCTTGTAAGATTTAGAAAACGGCAGTTTAGTGGTGGTATTTTTAATATGGCAAACTGTATTTCCTGTATGAATTCTCGATACATAATCAATATTGACAATATAACTGTTGTGAATTCTAACAAATGGATACGACAGTACACCTTCAAAATGTTTCAGCGTTTTAAATGCCGTAATCATTTCACCAGTATTCAAATGTATGTCGGTAGAGTTGTTGTCGGCTTGGAGATAGCAAATGTCTTTTGCATCAATATAGCGGTAATCTCCATAGGATTTTACGCATATTATTAACGGTTTACTTGACGTATCATCAGTATGTAAAAACGAAACTTCTTTTGAACTTGCTGATTTATCTTCGGTACTACTAATTTCCTCTTCAAGCACTTCTTGCTGAACAGATTGATCAGTTTCTACAGCATTACTATTCGCAACTAACTCCTCATTGTCAACATCATCTACTTTATTTTCTAGGACTGAATTAGAATGATAATTTACTACTGTACTTGCATTCGATCCACTATTATGATCAATCGTTGTACTAAATTGGTTGTTAGCCGTTGGAGTTTCTTTATCCAATCGAAACAGCGATTTCCTAAGTTCTTTAGTTTCTAGCGGATGTATAAAATAATCGAAAACCCCATATTTAAATGCATTTAAACACAGCGTATCATTTTTTGTAGTAACAAATACTTTGGGAATAACGGTTAAATATCGGTGCATTTCATTAATTAACGCAAGCGAAAGATTAGAATCCTTATCCGAAGGATCAATTTCTAAAAAGACAATATCTGGATTGTATTCTAAAATGCAATCCAAGCCATCTTCATACGTAGTTGCCGACGCCAAATAATGCAGGTTTTGAAAACTTTCTGCGATTGCACGAGTTTTCAACCCATTATTATGGCTTTCATCGATAATTACGAATGTAAAATTCTTCAATTTGCCTTACTTGTTTAGAGGTAAAGCATTAGTTAATTGTGGTTAAGTTGAATAGCTTGGGACTATTGTTAAAGAAAGTAAAAGAGTCACCTTTTTTAACTGTACTAAAATAACCTATTTGAATCTGATTTTTAAAAAATGCATCTGCGAAACCAATACAATAACAACATTTTAGTTGAACGGAAAATTTAGTCGATGAAACACATTGCAAATAAGGTTATTTCCTACAATTTTGAACTTTTAAAAAATTTAAATCTCAAAATAATTTAAAATTACTATATTGCAATATAGAATACTAAAAAAACGCAGTAAAAGCCTGTTTATAAATAATTTAAGTAGAAAAATAAATTTTAACAGAATAAAATATTACTAATTTATTGGAATAAATAATTATCAAAATTATGGTAGATTGTTCTAATTTAAGAGCATTTGTAATACAAACTTTAAAAAAAGATTTAAGAATTTTCTATCAGGAATTAATCAAGGTATGAACTAGTATAAATTACATCATTAAAACTCAATTTATTGTTTTTTTGAGTTTAAAATTTCAAAAATCAAAAGAAAAAAATAGTAAAAATTAAAAACTATAAATAGCAATATGGGAATTACAAAAACATTTGGTTTCGCCTTTAAAATCAATGAAATGTCAGAAATTTTAAAAGCACTAGGAAATCCTGCAAGATTAAAAATAATTCAGTTTTTAATGGATTCGCCATCGTCCAATTGTGGCGACATGCAAATTGTGCTTCCGTTGGCACAATCTACTGTATCAAAACATCTTTCAGAACTTAAAAGAGTAAAGCTTATTCACGGCAAAATGAAAGGAAACAACATCTACTATTCCTTGAATCAAAAAACGTGGCAGAAAGTAAAAGATTTTGTGCTAACAGAAATTAATTTACCTAAAGAAGATTAATACAACAAAGAATTAAATGACAAAAAAATCCCGCTATATTCTAGCGGGATTGTAATTTATATCTAGTAAATAAATTATACTGTTTTCATCAACCAATTTCTCATAGAAACTTCTTGATCTATAATATCTTTTAATTCAGTAATCGCAACACGATCTTGCTTCATCGTGTCTCGATGACGAATAGTTACTGTTTGATCTTCTAGAGTTTGGTGATCAACTGTAATACAAAATGGAGTTCCCAATGCATCCTGACGGCGGTAGCGTCTTCCTACGGCGTCTTTTTCGTCGTAAGCAACATTGAAATCCCATTTTAATTCATCAATAATGCTCTGAGCAACCTCTGGCAAACCATCTTTTTTAACTAATGGTAAAACAGCAGCTTTTGTTGGTGCTAAAACTGATGGCAAACTTAAAACTGTTCTTGTAGAACCATCTTCTAGCGTTTCTTCTTTCAATGACGTTGCAAAAACGGCTAAAAACATTCTGTCTAATCCAACTGATGTTTCTACAACATACGGAACATAATTTTTATTCTCTTCAGTATCAAAATATTGTAGTTTTTTACCTGAAAATTTTTCATGTGCTTTCAAATCGAAGTCAGTTCTTGAGTGAATTCCTTCTAATTCTTTAAATCCGAATGGAAAATTGAATTCAATATCGGCAGCAGCATTGGCATAATGCGCTAATTTATCATGATCGTGAAAACGGTAATTGTTTTTTCCTAAACCTAGAGACAAATGCCAGTTTAAACGCGTAGTTTTCCAGTATTCGTACCATTTCATCTCTTCGCCTGGTTTTACAAAAAATTGCATCTCCATTTGTTCAAATTCACGCATACGGAAAATAAATTGTCTTGCCACAATTTCATTTCTAAAGGCTTTACCTGTTTGTGCAATTCCAAACGGAATTTTCATTCGACCCGATTTCTGAACGTTTAAGAAATTCACAAAAATTCCTTGAGCCGTTTCGGGACGTAAGTACAAATCCATTGCATTTTCAGCGGAAGCACCTAATTTTGTACCAAACATCAAGTTGAATTGCTTCACGTCAGTCCAATTTCTTGAACCCGTTTCGGGATCGGCAATTTCTAATTCTTCTATTAATGCTTTCACATCAGCCAAATCGCCATTTCCTAAAGAACGACCTAAACGTTCTCTAATTTCTTTTTCTTTGGCTAGATATTCTACAACTCTACCGTTTGTAGTTATAAATTCTTGTTCATTGAAGGCGTCTCCAAAACGAACACTCGCTTTTTCGATTTCTTTTTTAGCTTTCAGATTTAATTTTTCGGCATAATCCTCAACTAAAACGTCGGCTCTGTATCTTTTTTTCGAATCTTTATTGTCAATTAATGGATCATTAAAGGCGTCAACGTGACCGGATGCTTTCCAAGTAGTTGGATGCATCAAAATTGCAGCGTCAAGACCAACAATGTTTTCGTGCATTTGCACCATTGCTTTCCACCAGTATTCTCGGATGTTTTTCTTTAATTCAACTCCATTTTGAGCGTAGTCATACACTGCGCTTAAACCATCATAAATTTCGCTTGACGGAAAAATAAATCCGTACTCTTTTGCATGCGAAATTACGTTCTTAAAATTATCTTCTTGTTTTGCCATAATGATGCAAAAATATAAAAACTAAAATAAAACTGCATTGAAAGATTGATTTTTATATTTTTATGAAATAATAATCGGTTTCGAATCTATTTTTTTAAATTTTAGCCTTGATAATTAACTATTTGCAAACTAATTATGTTTAAAAATTTACTCAATTTATTTTTTCCTAAAGCTTGCGCTGGCTGCAATTCTTTTCTATTGGAAAACGAACTGGTTATTTGTACCATCTGCCGGCATGAAATTCCGCTTACCAATCACCATTTAATTGAAAATAATGAATTTGTAAGCCGTTTTTACGGTAGAATTCCATTAGAATTTGGAGCTGCCTTATTTTATTTTCATAAAAAAGGCATTTTACAGGAAATGATTCACAAACTAAAATATAAAGGTCACGAAGAAATTGGCGAAACCATAGGTTTTTGGTATGCCGAAGAATTAAAAACTATTGCTGCATTGCAAGAAATTGATATTGTAATTCCTGTTCCGCTGCATAAAAAAAGATTCAAACAACGAGGATACAACCAAACTTCAAAATTTGGAAATGCCATTGCCAAAGAACTAAATATTGCTTTTGATGAACGCATTTTGCAAAGAAAAATCTATTCGGAAACGCAAGTACGAAAAAATTTAATGCAACGCAGTGAAGTTACAGAAAACATATTTGCAATTATCAATAGCGACAAACAACTGCAAAACAAACATTTTTTATTGGTAGACGATGTCATCACAACTGGCGCAACACTTGAATCTTGTGCTAAAGAATTACTAAAAATTCCAGGATCAAAAATTAGCATTGTATGTATGGCAATGACACAGTAGCGTTTTTAGTTAATTATAAATAAAAATATTTCGTTTACACAAAAGATAGTTGTTATTTTGCGACAGTTAAAAATTATTTTGATGCTAAAAATTATTATAAAATACGGTCTTATAATTCTAGCTATTGCTAGTATTGGTTGTGCCAAAAGAGGTTCGATAACTGGTGGTATGAAAGATACTTTAGCGCCAGTTTTAACCAATAGTTTTCCAAAAAATTTCTCAACAAATTTTAAAGGAAACGAAATCAAATTGTATTTTGATGAATATGTTAAGATGAAAAATGCAACAAAACAACTCATCATTTCACCACCACTAAAAAAACAACCCGAAATTTTACCTTATAACGCTAGTAAAATTATTTCAATAAAATTTACCGACACCTTACTTGAAAACACTACTTACAGTTTCAACTTTGGAAATAGTATTACAGATAATAATGAAGGAAACGTGCTACAACAATTCAAGTATGTTTTTTCAACTGGAAGTTACATAGATTCACTTCAATTAAACGTAAAAGTAAAAGATGCTATAAATAAAAAAGAAGACAACTTTGTTTCAATCATGTTGTATGAGCTGAACGATAAATATTCAGATTCAGTTGTTTACAAGCAAGCGCCACGCTACATTACCAATACTTTAGACAGTTTAAAAATCGTAAAACTTGAAAATTTAAAAGAAGGGAAATACCAACTTGTTGCCATAAAAGATGTAAATGGCAACTACAAGTTTGATCCAAAAACAGACAAAATTGGCTTTCAAAAAGATCCAGTAACCATTCCAAACGATACTGTGTATGTGATGGAACTGTTTAAAGAAGAGTTGCCTTTTAAAGCATTAAATATTTCACAAGCATCTGGTTCAAAAGTTGTTTTAGGTTATGAAGGCAATGCCAAAGATGTAAAAATAAACATCAGAAAAGGAACCGAAATTATTCCACACTACATCAGTGAAATTGAGAAAAAAGATTCTATAAACGTTTGGTTTAAAGCTATAAAAGGCGATTCATTAGCCATAGACGTTGCTAAAGATAAGTTTAGCAAAACATTTTCATTAAAATTTAAAGACCAAAAGAAAGACAGTTTAAATTTTGATCCTGTACAACGAGGTACTTTAAATTTCAGAGACAAGTTTGCCATCAACTCCAACACGCCAATAGCTAAGTTTGATGTGTCTAAAATCAAGTTAATTGATAAAGATTCAACTGATGTAAAATTTACAGCATCGTATGACGAATTCAAACAGCAATTGGTATTTGATTTTGAAAAAGAACCGCTCCAAAAATATGCGATGCGCATTCTTCCCGGTGGCATTACCGATATGCACGATAAAGTAAACGATACTTTAAATTATAAATTTGCTACACAAAACACTTCCGATTATGGGAATTTACGAGTTAAACTCGAAAATGTGAAACGATTTCCAGTACTAGTAGAACTTACAAATAAAGATGGAAAAGTGCTTGCTACTGGTTATTCAGAAAAAGAAACCTTACTCTATTTTGACTTAGTAGAACCTGCACTATTCACTTTAAGACTTATTTACGATGACAACAAAAATAAGATCTGGGATGCTGGAAATTTTCTTGAAAAACGTCAAAGCGAAGAGGTTATTTACTTTCCAAAAGAAATTGATGTACGAGCCAATTGGGATGTTGAACAACCTTTCAATGTTGGGCAATAAATTTTAACACGAAAGGCACAAAAAGATTTTTTTTGTGCCTTTTGTGTTTTTCAATGGTTTTTAGAGAATTTGAAATTCATCTTTATCGTTTAAAAAAGCCAATTTACTTCTAGTCTCTAAAAGTGCTTTTTTATCCAATTCTACTACAAAAACGCCTTCAATTTCTTGCGGTTCCTGAATGTAATTTCCAAGAAAATCTACTGCTTGTGAGTGACCGACGTATTCGTGGTTGTTCTCATCCAATCCAATTCTGTTGACGCCAATTACATAACTCATATTTTCAACAGCTCGCGCTTTTAGCAAAATATCCCAAGCGTTTATGCGAGGCTTTGGCCAATTGGCTACATAAATCAATACATCATAATCTTCTACATTTCGTGCAAAAACTGGGAAACGCAAATCGTAGCAAATTAGTGGACAGATTTTGAATCCTTTGTATTCGACAATTAATTTATCTTTTCCAGCAGTATAAACTTTGTCTTCACCAGCTAAGGTAAATAAATGTCTTTTGTCATACGATTGAATTTCACCTGATGGAAATACAAAAACCAATCGGTTAAAATAGTTACCGTTTTCTTCGATTACTAAACTTCCTGTTATGGCACAATTTTTAGCTTTTGCAGTTTCTTTTAACCATAAAATGGCTTCACCTTCCATAGTTTGAGCCACTTTTTTTGGATTCATTGTAAATCCAGATGTGAACATTTCGGGCAAAACTATCAAATCGACATATTGCGAAATAGTATTTATCTTTTCTTGAAGTAAAGCTTTGTTTTCATTGGGATTTTCCCAAGATAGTTCGGTTTGGATTAAAGCTAAATTTAAAATCATTTTAATTACAATTAAGATTTTGATTGTTGAAAATCAAAAGATTATTTAGAACTGCTGTTTGTTTAATACGGCCTCATATTTAATATCTTCTTCAGACATTTTATACTTAATTAATATATCTTTACTTACTTGATTTAATGAAGCATCGATAATTTTTTGTCTAGTTACATCAGTATTATCTTTATTAGTATCTATGTTTTTTGAAATTTTCTGTTGAAATTCGCTGTTAAAATTATTCATAGACATCTGAAATACTTCTAATGTTATATCGGTTGCCTTAATTAAATAAGTACATTCATCAAAGTCTTCTAATTTATTATATTTTAAAACTGGATGAATACCGTTGACTCGATGAGATTTAATTGAGAAGATAGATGATCCCATGCTTAAATCTAAATTTGTTCCTGACCGATCATTAATTGATTCAAAAATTATATCTTTAAAATATATATTTAAAAGGTATAATGCTCCTAAACCACTTAATAAGTTTTTTAGATTCCCTTTTTTTAAATTTTTAACTCGATTATGTTTTATTGCTTGATAAGCTTTTTGCCATTCAGAAGAACTTGATCCTCTTCTATTAGCTTTTTTCAAAGGAGTAAGTACTTTGTTGTTTTCATTAATCAAATAAAAATTAAAGGCTGAAACAAATATTTTCTTCTTGCTTAATTTCCAGTTATCCTCTAAATGTTGAATGCAATCGGTATCAAAAAATAAGTTATTGTCATCTGCTTTATTTCCACCTAATATATAATAAAGTTCCTTAGAAATAGATTCAATTTCTACAACTGTTCTAATAATAAGCTCAGTAATTTTAACAGAGTAAACGTTTAATTGATTATCATCAATATGTATTTGTGTTGACAGCTCAACTAATTCCTTTTCTAGATTTTTAAAAACGGACCAATATAAATTTTTATTCATTTATTAAAAGTGATAAGTTGTATAAATTAAATAATATTGATCATTTTATTGTTATCTCGTCTATAAAAATATAAGCTTCACCTTTATCATGATAGCCAATATGCCAATCTGGAAGTTTTCCAAAATTATAGGCTTTAACTTTTATATATCGTGCATTAATTGGTTTTGATGATTTGAAATTGAAATCTTTAATGGTGTTTTCCTCTTTTTTTGGATCGACATCATTGGCAACAGAAGTGATTAATGTAAAATTGATATTATCTGTCGAACTGTAATATTCTACTTTGGTTGGCATTAAAATCCAGGAACGTTGGTCTTGTAGGAAAGTTGCATTAAAATTGGTTACTTCTTTTACACTTTGCAAATCAACAATTGCTTCAAAATCTTGACTTTGATACCCTTGCCAATCGCCTTTTCTCCAGTTGGTGGAACCATTAATTCCATCAATCAAACCTTCATTTCCTCCAGCATGGTATTGCGGATTGTAAGTAGATTTTATGTTGATGGTGTAATTGTTTGGTTTTTTGAAGAATGTTGCGGAGATTGTGTCACTATTTACGAAACGAGAAGTTGTTAAACAAAAATTATAATACTTTTTAGCCGTGTAAGCATAAATAATACTTGATTTCTTGATTGTTAGTGGCTGTTTATACTCTTTAAATTTTCCATTTTTTTTAAATGCGTAATAAATTTTGTCTTCTTTGTTATTTTTTATAATTTTAATGTCCAATTTATCTGTAAACGAATTACTGTAACTTTCTATTACAGGCATTGAATGTATATTATAATACAATATCATTCCAAAAGTTTTTTGTGAACTAAGTTCTTTAGAACCCAACATTCCAAAATCTATAAAATATCCGTCTTTTGTTAAATCTGGAAATTCATACAATTTGTTTTCGTAAAGTTTTAATTTTGCATTTTTAAAAATAGGTTTTACAATATTTAGTAAATCTAGTCCTGGAGTTACTTGATATAAACCAATTGAACTCAACACATACCAAGCACTCATTTGTCCGCAGTCTTCGTTTCCTATTAATCCATCTGGTGTGTTTTTGTAAAAATTATTTAGAATAAAATGTACTTTTTCAGCTGTTTTTTCTGGTTTTCCAACATAATTATACAAATACGCCATGTGATGACTCGGTTCATTTCCGTGTGCATATTGTCCGATTAATCCCGTAACATCAACTTGTTCTCTTCCTGTAGTTTTACTTTCGCTGTTGAACATTTCATCAAGTTTGGCCTCAAATTTATCATTCCCACCATATGCTTGAATCATTCCATAAATATTTTGTGGTACAAAAAAAGAATACTGCCAGGAATTTCCCTCGGTAAAACTATTATTGATTTCTCTTGGATCAAATGGTTTGTTCCAACCACCATTTTTCTTCGGTCGCATGAAACTAGTATTCCAATCAAAAATATTTGTCCAATTTTCAGAACGTTTCATGAAATAATTATAATCATCAGTTTTTCGCAAAATCTGGGCCATTTGTGCAATACACCAATCATCATAAGCATATTCCAACGTTTTAGAAACGCTTTCGTGTTCATCGTCCATCGAAATAAAACCTTGTTTTTTATAAGCATCCAATCCTAAATGATCTAACATAGCCGAATGTTTAGCTGCAGCAAATGCTTTCTCATAGTCAAAACCCTTGATTCCTTTTGCCATAGCATCTGCCATAACCGATACCGAATGATACCCAATCATACAATCGGTTTCATTGGAAGCTAATTCCCAAACAGGCAATCTTCCACCTTGTTCGTATTGTTTTAGAAACGTATTGATGAAATCGGCAGTACGTTTCTTTTCGATTAACGTATATAATGGATTTGCCGCACGAAACGTATCCCAAAGAGAGAATACCGAATAATAATCGAATCCTTCGCCATTGTGCACTTTGTTGTCTCTACCACGGTATTTTCCATCAATATCTTGCGCAATATTAGGTTGAACCATTGTATGATATAAAGCCGTGTAGAAAACCGCCAATTTATCTTTATCGGTTTCTGTAATTTCTATTTTAGATAATTGTTTGTCCCAAAGTTGCTCAGCTTCCTTTTTCACTTTATCGAAATCCCAGCCTTTTATTTCGGACATATTCAATTTTGCACCTTCATAACTTGTTGGAGAAATTGAAACTTTAACTGAGATTTTTTCGTCTTTTTTTACTTGTTTGGAAAAACTTATTTTCACGATAGTTCCAGAATAGAAGTCTTTTTTGTTATCTCGATTGGCTTCAACTTTACTAATTATCATAGGAACACTGAACTCAATTCGAGCATAAACGTATTGATCTTTTGCCCAAGCTTCACTTCTTCTTAGAATTTCAATAGTTTTATTATCGATGATTTTCACATCGCCATATAGCAATTTATCTCTATGGTTTAAATCGAGAATTATATTGGCTTGACCATCTTTATTAAAGACATATTCATGAAATCCAACACGACTTGAAGCGGTTAAACGCACATCAATATTATGTTTATCTAACTTCACTGAATAAAATCCAGCACTCGCTTTTTCATTAGAATGCGAGAATTTAGAACCGTATTCTTTTGGCTCAAAATTGGATTCGCCCATAGTTGGCATCAGCATGATATCACCATAATCGGTGCAACCAGTTCCGTTTAAATGCGTATGAGAAAATCCATAAATTATTGAATCATCATAATGATAACCCGAACATCCATCCCAACTGCCATCAATTCTAGTATCCGGAGAAAGTTGTACCATTCCAAACGGAACTGTTGCGCCAGGATACGTATGACCGTGACCGCCAGTTCCTATCATTGGATTAACATGTTTATACAAATTTTGTCCGATTGAAATTATGGATATGAATAGAAATAGTAATGAAAGAATTTTTCTCATTGTATAGTGATTTGACTTTCAAAGATAAAAAAAACGCATCCAAATTAATGAATGCGTTCTTTAAATTATTTTGAAAGTGGTAAATTATTTAACCAAACTTGCTTTTAAATATTCTCTATTCATACGAGCAATATTTTCAAGTGAAATTCCTTTCGGACATTCTACTTCACAAGCGCCAGTATTGGTACAATTTCCAAATCCTTCGTCGTCCATTTGTTTTACCATGTTCAATACACGATCAGTAGCTTCTACTTTTCCTTGAGGCAACAGTGCATATTGAGAAACTTTGGCAGAAACAAACAGCATCGCTGATGAGTTTTTACAAGTTGCAACACAAGCACCACAACCAATACATGAAGCAGCATCAAAAGCTCTATCCGCATCGTGTTTTGGTATTGGAATAGCATTTGCATCGATAGTATTTCCAGAAGTATTTACAGATATAAAACCTCCAGCGTGTTGAATTCTGTCGAAAGCACTTCTATCAACAACCAAATCTTTAATTACTGGAAACGCTTTAGCTCTAAAAGGTTCAATATAAATAGTGTCACCATCTTTGAACATTCTCATGTGCAATTGACATGTTGTAACACCGCGATCTGGTCCGTGAGCTTCTCCATTTATAAATAAAGAACACATTCCGCAAATTCCTTCACGACAATCGTGATCGAAAGCTACAGTATCTTCTCCTTTTGAAGCCAATTGATCATTTAAAATGTCAAGCATTTCTAAGAATGACATATCTGGCTCAATTCCGTCTACGTTATAGTCGACTAGTTTTCCTTTATCTTGGGCGTTTTGCTGACGCCATATTTTTAATGTAAGTTTCATTCTTTATTAGTTTGAAAGACATTTAGCCTATAACTAGGCTACAGCCTTTGTTATTTATAGCTACGTTGTACCAGTTTCACATTGTCAAAAACAAGTTGCTCTTTGTGTAAAACAGCATCGCTTGGTTTTCCTTTGTATTCCCATGCAGCTACGTAAGCAAAGTTTTCATCATCACGTTGTGCTTCACCATCTTCTGTTTGATATTCTTCACGGAAGTGACCACCACAAGATTCATTTCGGTGTAAAGCATCTTTAGCAAATAACTCTCCTAATTCTAAGAAATCAGCAACACGAAGTGCTTTTGATAATTCAGGGTTTAAGCCATTAGCTGTTCCAGGAACCATCACGTTTTTGTAAAAATCTTCACGAATTTCGGCAATTTCTTGTTGCGCTTCGGTAAGTCCTTTAGCATTTCGTGCCATACCTACTTTATCCCACATGATTTTTCCTAATTTCTTATGGAAATAATCAACTGGTTTCGTTCCGCCAGCATTCATTAAGCTCTCAATTTGAGAACGAACATTTTGTTCCGCTTCTTCAAACTCTTGCGAATCTGTAGAAATTTTTCCTGTACGAATATCTGTAGATAAATAGTCACCGATTGTATAAGGAAGTACAAAATAACCATCAGCTAAACCTTGCATTAATGCAGATGCACCTAAACGGTTAGCACCGTGGTCAGAGAAATTGGCTTCACCAATTGCAAAACAACCAGGAATTGTAGTCATTAAGTTATAATCAACCCACACTCCACCCATTGTATAGTGTACTGCTGGATAAATCATCATTGGAGTTTCATATGGATTTTCATCTACGATTTTCTCGTACATTTGAAATAAATTTCCATATTTACTAGCAACAACTTCTGTTCCTAATTTTTTAACCAAAGCTTCATCATTAACATCTAAATGTTTGATCTTAGCTTGATCTTTTCCATATCTTAGGATCGCTGCAGCAAAATCTAAATATACTGCTTCACCAGTTTTGTTAACTCCGAAACCTGCATCACATCTTTCTTTAGCTGCACGTGAAGCAATGTCACGAGGAACCAAGTTTCCAAATGCTGGATATCTTCTTTCTAAGTAATAATCTCTATCGGCTTCTGCAATTTGAGTAGGTTTTAATTTTCCTTCACGTATTGCTTGAGCATCTTCTAATTTTGCTGGAACCCAAATTCTACCGTCATTTCTTAATGATTCTGACATTAAGGTTAGTTTGGACTGGTGTTCTCCAGAAACTGGAATACATGTTGGGTGAATTTGCGTATAACAAGGATTTGCAAAATAAGCTCCTTTTTTGTGAACTTTCCACGAAGCAGTTACATTACTTCCCATGGCATTAGTTGACAAGAAAAATACGTTTCCGTAACCACCTGAAGCAATTACAACTGCGTGAGCCGAATGTCTTTCGATCTTTCCTGTTACTGAGTCACGAGCAATGATACCTCTAGCCTTACCATTCACAATTACCAAATCTAGCATTTCGTGGCGGTTTAGCATTTCAATTTTACCACGACCTATTTGACGATTCATGGCAGAATAAGCACCTAAAAGCAATTGCTGACCTGTTTGACCTTTAGCATAGAAAGTTCTAGATACTAAAGTTCCTCCAAACGAACGATTGTCTAATAAACCACCATATTCTCTTGCCAATGGAACACCTTGAGCCACACATTGGTCAATAATATTAGTAGAAACTTCGGCTAAACGGTGAACATTAGCTTCACGAGCACGATAATCTCCACCTTTTACAGTGTCATAAAATAAACGGAACGTTGAATCTCCATCACCTTGATAATTTTTTGCAGCATTGATACCTCCTTGTGCAGCAATTGAGTGCGCACGTCTTGGAGAATCTTGATAGCAAAATGCTTTAACATTATATCCTAATTCTGCTAGTGTTGCAGCCGCAGAACCTCCTGCAAGTCCTGTTCCAACAACAATAATATCGATATTACGTTTGTTTGCAGGATTTACAAGATTGATATGATCTTTATAATTTGTCCATTTATCAGAAATTGGACCGCTAGGTATTTTTGAATCTAATGCCATAATGTTATGCTTTTAGAAAAAAATGAATAAATATTGGAATGATTGCGAATAATAAAGGAACTAGTATTGCGAAACCTTTTCCAAACCCTTTTATCAATGAATTGTATTTTGGATTGTTTAAACCAAGTGTTTGAAAAGCGCTACTGAAACCGTGCAATAAGTGAAACGATAATGTAATCATCGCTATTACATACAAAATTGTAGCTAATAAACCAGTTTTAGGATCTTTAAAGAATGTAACTGTAATTTTGTGTAAATCTTTATAACCTTCTTTAATTTTTACTTTTGCATTAGCATCAAAAAACTCCGTTCTATTTTCTATAGTGATCATTTTCTGATCAACTTGTGCCTTTGGTAAATAACCGCCATCAGTTGTAAGGTAAAAATCTTGTTTTTGCCCTTGAGATTCAATAGTAACTGTTTGCAACGGCATGTTTTTGTCAAAATGCATTACAGCCCAAAAGTTGACCATGTGGGTTGCAATAAAAACTAAAATAACAGTTCCTAAAACCGCCATGTTACGAGATGCAAATGCAGAATTTGAAGAAGCATTTTCTTTTGCATAACGAATAGGTCTTGCTTTTCTATTTTGGATGGTTAATAAAATACCATCAATAGCATGAAAAATAATTGAAATGTAGGTAAGATAAGATAGAATTTTTACGGCTGGATTGGTAGTCATAAATAACGCATATTGATTGAAGTGCAATGCGTCACTAAAAATGAGTTGAAGGTTTCCAGCTAAGTGTCCTGATAGGAACAAACATAAAAATAAACCTGTTAGAGCCATCCAATATTTCTTTGCAAGTGATGACTTTAAAATTGCAGATTTTGCCATAAGTGTGTATAATTTATTTAAAAAAATCACACAAAAATACAGCTATTTCATATTAACTACAACCTTTTCGAGCTAATTTATAATGAATTTAAAGTGGGTTTAACAATTGTTGATTTTACAGCCATAAAACAGCTGAATATCATAATTTTCATTAAACAAAACTACTTTTTGTAAGACGGAATTAAGCCTCGCAAACCCATATCAACTACTTGATCTCCTAATGCAGGATCATATTTTGAATTATTAGAAACCTCTTTCCATTCAAAACTTTTATTAATTGATAACGATAACGTAATTGTTACATCCTTTTTTTCCTGACCAGTAAGCACCAATGGTTTTGAGAACTTACCAGTTACTACACATGAACCTGCTGGAATTGGTGATGTAGTTGCTAACGGATTTGGAACCGTTGTTGAACCTGCTGGCGCTTGTCCTGATGACATAAAAGGATTATTGTTTAGCGCAAAAGCCCAATATCCTTGTGGTTTGTTTCCGTTTACTTCAAAAAAGCTATTTCCAATTGAATGGGTTTCGATATACGTATTGAATCCTACAAAACTTGCTAAAGTACCTTGGTATTCGGCTCCTTGATGACGAACAGTTATTTCAAAATTTTGATATGATAATGACACACGTGTCCATTCAAACGTTCCAACACCAACATCTTTCAATGGAATTGCTATAAAAGTTTCGCCTTCGGAAACAATTTTTGCTTGACTAAAATCGATAGCATTTTCACCTCCTAGGTTAGTTTCAGGCGCGTGATATAAAATTGTTCCTTGACCAAGTTGTGTGTTTGCATTTGGAGCTAACTCGATATAATGCGACGAAATTGAATTAAAAATTGGTGTTTGTGCAGCATTTCCTGACGGAATTACAGCAGGCTGACCTAAATTATTGAGTCGCTCTTGCGTTGGATCAAATTTGAATTTAATGTACAACATCGGATTCGGATTAGTATCGTCCAAGTCTTCACAAGAAACGAAACTAAAAGCGTATGCTAAAATAAAAAATGATAAGACTAATTTTTTCATGCTCTGATTGATTGATTAACTCTGATTTCCAAACACTTTATCTTTCATTACTCTTAAATGAAATTTTTATTCAGTGATTGAAGTACCAACTTTTTAAAAGAACTACTTCAATAGATTTCAGAAATATGATTTTTTTTAAATTTTAAAAATCATCTGCTTCTAATAATTGACGAATTTAATATGTTTTTGTCACATCTTCATCTATAACGAGAATAAAGTTGGCTTTAGTATAATTTTCTTTTTCTAATTTAGAAATATCCTTCTGTTCCACAGTAGAAATAGTAATTATTTGAATGTTGGGATTGTACTTTTTTAAATACCAACCGATACCTTCGAAATTATCAGAATGATACGAACCGTTATAATGCATAAATGTTGCGTCATCTTTTAAATTCTTATTAATAAAATAGGCCATCGTTGCATCTTTACTTGCTTGCGCTTTTGGCATATTTGGACTGGTATGTTCGCCCATCATTTTCATCATTTCAACATAACCCGGCAAATTGGCATCATACGGAATTGGCTGTGGTGCTATCCATAATTTCTCTTCAGATGAAAGCGTTTCTAAGGCTTCGAATCCTTTTTTTGAAACCATCGATGCAAAACGTCTTGGAATATTTGTTGCTATAAAAGGTACTTTATTTTCTTTGGCAAAATCAACTAAAGGTTTGTAATCGGTTTTGTAATTTGGCCACAATCGTGCTGTCGAATCTAATTTTTTTTGATCAATTTCGCCATTTACATATTGATTTAACTGCTTTTGGTTGTCGGCTTCTAGCATTTCAGCACCTAAAACGATTGCCTTTTTTTCTGAAACATCTTTGGTTAATTCAAGTTGCAACCAATGAACAACAGAGTTATTATGATATTCTCCAAACAAAACCACTTGAGTGTTTAAAGAAGACTTTAATAGTTTATCATAAGTAACTTTTTTTCCGTTTCTATCATACAATTGATACGCTTTTTTGTCTTGAGCTTGAAAGCTAATGGTAAAAAGAAAAAGTATTGAAAAAAATGTAGTTTTCATTGTGAAAATTTTTATAAAAATATAGATTTTAATCTGAGTTGAAAACTATTTGGATATTTTTGTTGAAAGTTTTACTGATGGCAGTTTCAAAATCTAAAGATGCTTTTCTTGATTATTTATGTCAATTTATTGATGTGAATGAGCAATCTATGGAAGAATATATTATAAAAGCAAGAGCAACTTTTCAAGTTTTACATTTGAAGAAAAACGAATTCTTTGTCAAAGAAAATGAAGTGTGCTCGTATTTTTGTTTCGTAGAAAGTGGGATTTTACAGCATTCAATTGAAGTTTTAGGTGAGGAAAAAACGACCTATTTAGCGTTAAGAAACTCAGTTACTTCTTCCTTAAGCAGTTTTTTATTTGGAAAACCTTCAAGAAAAAGCATCAAAGCTATTGCTGATTGCAAATTGTGGATTGTTGATTTGAAAACGTTCAAGGATTTAATTGGACACAACAAAGCATTTCATCAGTTTTACTACAATGTAATTGAGAAACAAATTTGCTTAATCGATGATTATCGAATTGATTTACTAACGTTAACACCTGAAGAACGTTACAAAAAGCTATTAGCTACTGAACCAAAATTGCTCCAAGAAGTTCCGTTACATTATTTAGCTTCTTTCCTTGGAATTTCGTCGCGACACATGAGTCGTATTCGAAAAAACATCTTGTAGAATAGCCACTGATTCACAGATTTTTTATGTTTAAAATTAATAAAGAAATCTGTGGCTAACATAAAATAACGCCATTTGGCTACATCTTGAACTCAATTATTCATTAATTTTGATAAATAAAATTATCGAATTGTCTAACAAGCCAAAAATCTAACAATCCAAAAATCTAACAATCCAAAAAATGACATGAGCCATCACGCGATTGCATATGACCATTAAAAAAAATAAAAACTTACATATGAAATACCATCAAATAGACCGTGATTTGTTCATAAAAAACAGAGCTAAATTCACAGCACAAATGAAACCCAATAGTGTTGCCGTTTTTAATTCGAACGATATTTATCCAGTTTCAGCCGATTCTACGTTGCCATTTGCACAACACCGTGATATTTTTTATTTATCGGGCGTTGATCAAGAAGAAAGTATTTTGTTGCTTTTTCCAGATGCACCTTATGAGCATTTGAAAGAAATTTTATTCCTAAAAGAAACTAACGAACACATTGCCATTTGGGAAGGTGAGAAGTTGACTAAAGAAAGAGCATTTGAAGTTGCCGGAATTAAAAGTGTAATTTGGTTGCAAGATTTTCATAAAACGTTGAAAGAAGTGATGACTTATGCCGACACGATTTACATCAACACCAACGAGCATTATCGTGCCGTAATTGAAACCGAAACTCGTGAAGCGCGTTTTATCAAATGGTGGAAAGAAAATTACCCTGCGCATAAAGTAGAAAAATCGAATCCTATTTTGCAACGTTTGCGTTCAGTGAAAGAAAGCGAAGAATTGGATTTGATTCAGAAAGCCTGCGATATTACTGAAAAAGGATTTCGTAGAGTTTTAAATTTTGTAAAACCAAATGTAACCGAATATGAAATCGAAGCCGAATTTGCGCATGAATTTCTAAGAAATCGTTCTAAAGGTTTTGCTTACACGCCGATTATTGCTTCGGGAAATAATGCGAATGTGTTGCATTACATCGAAAACAACCAACAATGCAACGCAGGTGATTTGATTTTGCTTGACGTTGGTGCCGAATATGCCAATTATTCAAGCGATATGACTCGAATGGTTCCTGTTTCGGGACGTTTTTCTGACAGACAAAAAGAAGTATACAATGCAGTTTTACGTGTAAAAAACGAAGCTACAAAAATGTTAGTTCCAGGAACTTTATGGAAACAATATCATGTAGAAGTTGGTAAAATAATGACTTCAGAACTTTTAGGTTTAGGATTGATTGACAAAGCCGATGTTCAGAACGAAAATCCAGATTGGCCAGCATACAAAAAATATTTCATGCACGGAACATCGCATCACATGGGATTAGACACGCACGATTATGGATTATTGCACGAACCAATGCAGGCTAATATGGTATTTACGGTTGAACCAGGAATTTATATTCCAGCAGAAGGTTTCGGAATTCGTATTGAAGACGATATGGTAATTCAAGAAAAAGGAGAAGCGTTCAATTTAATGCGCAATATTCCTATTGAAGTGGAGGAAATTGAATCGATAATGAATTCTTAATTTAGAAAAAAGAGAATAAAATATAGAAAATAGACAGTTTAGCATCGCTCCGATCGCCTTTCAGGCTTGGGTGTGAAAGCGAGTAGTTTTTTAACACAAAAGGCACAAAAGTTTTATCTTCTGTGCCTTTTGCTTTTCTTTTGTGACTTTTGTGTTTCAAAAAAAAATTAAAGTTATAGTTTTGCATCAATGAAAACTATCATTTACAAAAACACTACTGTTGCGTACACCGACCAAGGAAAAGGAACGGCTGTTGTTTTATTACACGGTTTTTTGGAGAATCACTCGATGTGGGATTTTTTTGTTGTCAATTTATGCCATAAATACAGAGTTATTACTATCGATTTGCTTGGTCATGGTGCAACCGACAGTTTAGGTTATGTGCATGCTATGGAAGACAATGCCGATGCGGTAATGGCAGTATTACAACATTTAAAAATTAGAAAATCGGTTTTTGTTGGACATTCTATGGGCGGTTATGTGGCTTTGGCTTTCGCCGAATTATATCCCGAAAACGTGAAAGGAATTGTACTGTTAAATTCCACATCACGTGCCGATAGCGAGGAACGAAAAACCAATCGCAATCGCGCAATAAAAGCGGTGAAACAAAATTATTCTGTATTCATAAGTATGAGTATTGCCAATTTATTTAGCGAAAAAAATCGCGAGAAATTGACTGTTGAAATTGAAAATGTTAAAAAAGAAGCCTTAAAAACGCCTTTGCAAGGCATTGTTGCGTCATTGGAAGGTATGAAAATCCGAAAGGATAGAGAAGTACTTTTGCATTTCGCTACCTATCCAATTCTTTTAATTTTGGGCAAACAAGATCCTGTTTTGAATTATGAAGAAAATAGTGCTCAAATAAAAAACACTACCACCGAATTGGTTTCTTTTAATGATGGCCATATGAGTCATATTGAAAATCAAGAAGAATTACTTGAAGTTTTATTACAGTTTTTAAAGAAGGTTTAAATCCTATCTGCTTTTAAATATCCTTTATCTACCAATTCATTTTTATCTTTTAAATGATATGTTTTTCCTTCCTTCATCAATACTAATCTATTGGAAATTTTAATCACATTTTCATAGTTATGATCGGTAATTATGATTCCTTTTCTAGATGCATTTTCTAGAATCAAATTGTTGATATTGTCAATCATAATTGGTGATAATCCGTTGTAAGGTTCGTCTAGCAAGACAAATTTTGACTGATTGAAAAGTATCAATTTTATTTCCAAATAACGTAACTCTCCACCAGAAAGATGCTTAATTTGTTTCTCTTTTATCGAATTAATCATGGGATCATCATAGAATACTTCCATAAACTTAGTAGGTACAGAAAGTGAAATGGCTTTTTTTACAGATAAATTAATTGGAATAAAATTGTCTTGAGGCAAATAACTCACTTCATCAAACAAATTACTTGTTTTACTTTTTATGACTCCATCAATTCTAACAAATTTAAAATCGGCATCGAGGATTCCGAAAATAATTTTTAGTAATGTGGACTTTCCTGAACCATTTCTTCCTAATAATCCAATTATTTCGCCTGTTTCGCATTTTAAATAAACGTCAGAAAGCACCAATTTGAAATCAAACTGCTTTTGAATACTGTCCAATTCTAAAGTATGTTTAACCAACATAATAGCGTATTAAATTGTACATAAGAAGGAAAATTATCAAGGCTAAAAAGTTGATGATATAACTGAAAAACCAAAGTTGTATTTTGGAAATTCCATTATTATAGTAAAAAAGATAATAATTGGTATTTCTGAATTCTTTTACAAGAAAACTAGCAAAAAAACCAACAGAAATAAACATATACATAAAACTTTCTACACCGCCTAAAAGTAAAGGCAGCATACCTATTACAAGATTTACAACGATTGTACTCTTGTAGAACTCCAAGATATTGTAAAATTTTTTGATCTTTTTTTTATAAAGTTATTCAAAATCAAAAACTACTGTAACAAAAATTTGTTAAATCTTCTCTTCAAAAGCAACTTCACTATTTAATATTTCGGCTAATAATACTGCAATTTGATCAAGATAATCATTCATAGTATCTGCATTTATAGTTGTTGACACTTCTTTTTCTTGTTTAAAACCGAAAGGTAAAAATCCAGATTTTAAGTTTTTAAACGATATAATTCCGGCCTCAATTTCTAAACCTTCCGCCTGTTGTTCATACATAAAAGCATAGGCTAAAACCTGAATTATTTTATCATATTTAATATCTTCTATTAAGCCGCTCCAACTTTTTAAAGTAACACTTGTAAGTTCTACTTTACCGGTTTTATAATCTACAATTCTAATTTTTCCGTTGCGCTGTTCAATTCGGTCAACGTTTCCTTTTATCAATACTGGAAAAGGTAATTTAGGATGCTGCAAAGTGCGTTCAAAAGTTTCTTCCAACGCAATGATTTTAACGGCATCGCCTTTTTCGATATCAACTAATTCTAATTTTAGAAAATTCAGCACGTTTCTTTTGGCTACTTCAAAAGCTAAAAGGTTTCTTCCTTTTTTGATTTCGCCTTCCTTATAAACCAATTTAAATTGTTTTAAAACCTCATCATCAATCTTAGAAATGCAGGATTTGATATCCTCAACCGACAAGAATTTCCCAATTAACGGTTTATACAATTCTTCTAAAGTTCCGTGAATAATAGTTCCAAGTGTATTGACGGCAATATTTTCTTCAACCTCATCTGCTTCAGAAATGCGCAATATTCGTTGAAAATAAAACTGTATCGGATTTCTAATATAAGTTGTTAATGACGATGGTGAAAATCCTTTTTCTGCAATTTCCTTCAAGCGTTGCATAACACTTTCCGATTTTGGAATTACTAAAGGTTTATAGGCAATTTCTGGAACGTCGGCGTTAAAGACTCTATTGGTAAGTGTGTGATTTGGTTGTTTTTCAACTTCCAATTGGGTGATGAATCTACTTTTTTCTCCAGCATCGATACCTTCGCTTTCGGTATTATAAATTAAGAAAATAGTTTTGGCACGTTGCAACAAATGATAAAAATGATAGGTATAAATAGCATCTTTTTCTTTGTATGTTGGTAATCCTAATTCTCGTTTTACATCGTATGGAATAAACGAATTCATGCTTTTTCCAGCAGGAAATTTACCTTCATTTACAGAAGTGATTATTACAGTTTCAAAATCCAGAACACGGCTTTCCAAAACTCCCATAATCTGTAATCCATTCAATGGTTCCCCTTCGAACGAAACTTCGGCAACATCAATAATTTGCTTATAAATAGCGTGTAAGGTTTCTATTTTATCAATAGTAGTATTTGAAGCATAATACGAAATAAGTTTGTTTATGACTTTAAAAATCGAATATACAAAGGCGTTGGTTATCTTGTCTTCTTGATTGTCGTGATTAAGATTGGATTTTATTAGCAACAAAATTCGTGACACAATTTCTAAAACTGCAATCGAATTCGAATCCCATTTTTGAAACAATAATTGAAACAATTCCGATCCATTCGGATGAAGTTCTAGGATTTTTTTATGTGTTATAAAAGTGAAATTATTCTTGTTTATAATGTACACTAAATCGCTTGCATTTGCATAAGGTTCGATTAATGGATGTGTAAGAATATCTAAAACATCTTTATAATAAAAAACATAGCTAGAAGCGTTTCTCGACAAAGCATTGGTGTGGGTTTTAAACAATTTGGCGATTAAAATTTGTGCCGGATTGTTCTTACTAGAATATCCCATTGTTATGTTTAAGGCATCAACATTTGCTGGAAGCGAATACAAGACAGGAACTAAAAGACTTTCCTCTCCAAGCACAACCGCGACATTTTTTAATCCTTCACCATTAGTTGTTTCGATATGTTTTTCTATCAAATCGCCTACAATTTTGGCTTGACCAATAGACTTTGGTGTTCCAATTATTTGAATGTTTTTTTCTTGCGAATAGTCATTGGCAATCCATTGAAACGGATTTGACTTATAATACGACCATTCGTTTTTAAATCTTCTAGTAAACAATCCAGCATCATGCTGAAAGTCTTTAAGAAATACTTCATCAATATCCCAATAAATTTTAGCTTTATCTAATGCTAACAAATGCTGGACTATTCGTTCTTCTGCCTGATTCAGTGCATTAAAACCGGCAAAAACAAAAGATTTATCTTTTATAGTTTCAGAAAAATGATTGAGATTGGCCACAGCTTCTCGATATATTAACCCTTGGTAACCTATTCCTTTATCAAATAAATAACTATAAAGCGCGTGATAGTAAGTAGGTAATAATTTCCAAAAAGCAAGATAATTATCAATTAAATCGGTTCTTTTGTCTGCATCGACTGACCAATGTTCTATTTCTTTAATGTTTTCTAAATACTTTAAAACCTTATCTGGTTCTAATAAATAGCGATCAATTTCATTAAAATCTTGCAATAGTGTTTTTGCCCAATTGGCAAATGTTTCAAAAGGTTCTTGTTTGTTACTATCAGTTATAGAAAGGTACACTGTATAGAACTCGAACAATAATTCAATACTATCCACAGAACGAATTCCTGCAATTTCTTGTACAAAATCTTCAATACTAACAATATCTGGAGCAAAAACAGTGTTTGTAATTTCCTTTTTTAATTCGTCAATAAGAAAAACTTTGGCTCTTTTATTGGGAAGAACAATTACAATATCTGAATTGATTTGAGGGTAATCAAGTACTATTTGCTGTGCTAGTTTATTTAAAAATGTACTGTTTGTCATTTTATAAATATAAAAAAACGTCCCGAATATTCGGGACGTTTCTTAAAAATATTTTGGAGGAAACTATTTTACTAATTTCACTTCAGTTCTTCTGTTGTTAGCTTTACCAGCTTTAGTTTTGTTTGAGTCAATTGGCATTTTCTCACCGAAACCTTTAGATGATAATCTAGAAGAAGAGATTCCTTTTTCGATTAAATAGTCTTTAACTGCTGCAGCTCTGTTTTCAGACAAAGTTTGGTTTGAAGCATCAGAACCATCGCTATCTGTGTGACCTTCTATAGAGAAGTTAGCGTTTGGATATTCTTTTAAGATTGCAGTAATTGCTTCTAAAACTGGGTAAGTTTGTTTTTGGAAAGAAGATTTTCCTGAATCAAACAAGATAGTTTTAGCGTAGTCATTCAATCTTTTTACAACTTCGTCAGAAACTTCTGGACAACCTTGATTAGCAACTGTACCTTTAACATCTGGACATTTGTCATCTTTGTCAAGAACTGAATCTCCATCTCTATCTGGCCAAGGACAACCTGCGTTTTCTTTTGGACCTTTAACATCTGGACATTTGTCAGCTTTGTCAGTTACACCATCGCCATCAGCATCAGGACAACCGTTTAAAGATTTTAATCCGAATACATCAATACATGCATCATCTTTATCTTGAACTCCATCTCCATCTTGGTCTGGACATCCATTAAATTCTGGTAAACCAGCTTCTTCTGGACAAGCATCTTTAGAATCTTCAATTTTATCTCCGTCGGTATCAGGACAACCATTGAATTCTTTTAAACCAAAAACTTCTGGACAAACATCTTCTCTATCGTAGATTCCATCTCCATCTGTATCTTTAGCTCCAAATTTGAAGATAAGACCTGCAAAATGTTGTAAGTGAGTTGGTACATCAAAAGAAGGATTTCTTGTATCATCAAACGAATATTTGTAAGTAGACGTTAAAGAAAGACCTACATTTTCAGAAAACCATAATGTTAATCCTAAACCACCATTTACAGTTCCAGCAGAAGCATCACCAAAGAAAGTATAACCTCCACCAACGTGAGCAGAAGGATCAATAACTTTAGAACCGATAGCATTCATGAAACTATATTTGATGATACCATCAACTGCATAATAGTTTAAATCTCCTGGATTTACAACTTCATACTCTGAAATTGGAGCAAATCTTTCATTAACAAATTTGTCAATTTTATTGATCGATCCTGTAATACCAAAAGAGAAATTGTCTCCAACATATTTTGAAACGTTAATGTAAGATACTGATGGAAGAATATTCCAGTATCTTTTAGCGTCAAAATATTGAGAAAATTGATTCTCTAATTTTTTTGCAGCGCTTACTCTGCCTCCGTCCACTGCGTTTGCACCAAACGAAATAGCCCACTTGTTGTTGCTGTCTTGAGCTTGAGTGCTTAAACTCAAAAGCATCAATAGAACAAATAATTTGTTAAGATGTTTCATACTTATTTTTGTTAGATTATAAAAATATAATAGGTCAAAAGTAATACGTTTAAATGAATTGACAAAACGAAAATGTTAAAATATGGTAATTATATAACAATTCGTACTAAAATTATAAACATAAATTTCCTTAAATAACCTTCAAAGCCTTAGCCACGCTTTCAAAAGCTTGAATGGCTTTATCCAAGTGTTCTTGGGTGTGTGCAGCAGAAAGTTGCACTCGAATTCTAGCTTTATCTCTTGGCACAACTGGGAAAAAGAATCCAATTACGTAAATTCCTTTTTTCAATAATTCTTCTGCCATTACTTGCGAAAGTTTGGCATCATAAAGCATAACCGGTACAATTGCTGAATCACCATCTATAAAATCGATTCCTGCTTTTCTTAAACCCTCTTTAAAATAGTTGGTATTCCATTCTAATTTATCACGAAGTGTAGTATCTTTTTCTAATAATTCAAAAACTTTTATCGAAGCTCCAACAATTGCCGGTGCTAATGAGTTTGAGAATAAATAAGGTCTAGAACGCTGACGTAAAATTTCAATTACTTCTTTTTTGGCAGTTGTATATCCGCCCATTGCGCCACCAAGTGCTTTTCCTAATGTTCCTGTTATTATATCAACTCGTCCCATTACGCCTTTGGCTTCAAGTGTTCCTTTACCAGTTGCACCAATAAATCCTGCCGCGTGACATTCGTCAACCATTACTAAAGCATCATATTTATCAGCTAAATCACAAATTTTATCTAAAGGCGCTACTAATCCGTCCATTGAGAAAACTCCATCGGTAACGATTAATTTAAATCGATGTCCAGCTTCTGTAGCTTTTATTAATTGTTGTTCTAAATCTTCCATATTGGAATTTTCATAACGATATCTAGCTGCTTTACATAAACGAACGCCATCAATAATCGAGGCGTGATTTAAACTATCTGAAATAATACAATCTTCTTCTCCTAATAAAGGCTCGAAAACTCCTCCATTGGCATCAAATGCTGCGGCATATAAAATAGTGTCTTCGGTTCCGTAAAATTCGGCTATTTTTTTTTCTAATGTTTTATGAATATCTTGAGTTCCACAAATAAAACGTACCGACGACATTCCGAATCCATGAGAATCTAAAGCATCTTTTGCAGCTTGAACTACTTCTGGATGTGATGATAGACCTAAATAATTATTGGCACAAAAGTTTAAAACTGTTTCTCCATTCACAGTAATTTCTGCTCCTTGTGGTGATGTAATTATGCGCTCTTTTTTGAAAATACCATTTTCTTCAATGGTATTTAATTCGTTTTGCAGGTGTTGTTGAATTTTTCCGTACATATTTTGTTTGTTTTGATTCAAGAAACTAAAAATTGTGTTTCTCAATATTCAAGTTAATTTTTTATTTTTTTACAAATCTACAATTTCAATTTCTTCTCCTATATATATTAAGGTCTTTTTAACGACTTTGAAACCCATTTTTTCAATTGCCATTTGGTAACTTTCTAATTGTTGCTTGTATTTTGGTTGATGCGAACCTGTTTTATAATCCAACAGATACATTTCATTAGCATTAGAAAGCACCATCCTGTCTGGCTTAACAATACTTCCTTCCTTCTGAATGATGGTTTTTTCATTTAAAATTTTATGCTCCTTAGAAAAGAAAACTTCCAATTCTTCATGATTAACAATGTCATAGATTGTTTTTTCGAATAGTTCTTTATCAGAAGAAGTAATCAACCCATTTTCAATTGCCTTAGTGATTGCAAGTGAAACATCATTGCTCGTATTTATATATGATAAAATTTCGTGCAAAATATTTCCGTATTCTATTGCTTTTTGCTGCTGCGTATTCCACATCAAACTTTCTCGTTGTGCAATTTTAATGTTTTTCGGATTCAAAGTTGATTGCAACTGCGGAACTATCTCAGTTACATTCGCATCAATTTTAGTTTCTGATAATTTTGTAGACGAACCAAATTCATATTCCAATTGATTTTCATCAAAACCTTTATCTTGTAAAAATTTGATAAACAACGACGACATATTATTCGGTAATTTTCCGTCTTTGCCAATATTCAAACCTGAAATTATGTGCAATTGTTCTTCGGCACGCGTTAATGCAACGTATAAAACATTAATATTGTCTAGTAAATCTTCTTGTTTCTTTTGCAAATAAATTTCAGATGCATCGTGACCATAACTTTCTACTTTGCTGCTTTTGTCAACTAATGCTTTGGGTAATCCAACAATTTCTTCATCGGCGTTGAGCCACATTTTTTCTCTTGGACCTTTGCTGTAATCTTCTTCGGCAAACGGAAAAATCACCACCGGAAACTCCAATCCTTTTGATTTATGAATGGTCATAATTCGAACGGCATCGTTTCCTTCTGGCGACGGAATGCTTAATTTATGCGAATTGTTATCCCAATAATATAGAAAATCTGAAATTCCGGCTTGCTTTTTTAAGTCGTGTTCTAAAATCAAATCTAGAAAAAACTGAATGTATGCATTTCGCTTCTCGATTGGAATAACTTTAGAAATTATAATTTCAACAGCTTCGTAAAGTGATTTTTTTCTGATGTTTTGAAAAGAAAATTCAATTTCAAATTCCAACAACCATTTCTGGAAATCCTCTTCACTTTTTTGTTCCATTCCTTTCGAAATAAAATCATGAACAGGAAGCTGATTTTGATAATTATTAGCAATGTAATAAAGAAAATTAGCTTTAGCTTCTAAGTCAGAATTGTTTTTTAAATATCGCAATATATGAATGACATTTTTCACTTCTGATGATGCCTCAAGCATAAGACTTTCTGATGATAATATAGGAATTCCTTGTTCGGTTAGATAATTAGCAATTGCCGTTCCGTGCGCTTTTTTACGCGTTAAAATTACAATATCTTTATTTCTAAATCCTGTTGATTTTACTTTCAGAATTTTGTTTAAAACCGCCAACAAATACAGTTCATTTTTATCTAAACTTTCTTCTTCTGTGGTTTCAACTTTTGGAATAAAAGAAATGTTTACATAGCCACCGGTTTTAGAATTTGTCTTCTGCCGACTGTGATTTTTATATAAATCTTGATAATCTTCATTCGAAAATTCATTGGATAAAAATCCGAAAAAATCATTGTTGAAATTAATAACCTCCGAATAACTGCGAAAATTAGTATCTAAAGAAAACAACTTCTTATCTGGATTAACAAAGGGGTTTTTGTCTTTGCTAAGTTCAATAAATTGCTCTGCTTTTCCACCACGCCAACGATAAATAGATTGTTTCGGATCACCAACGAGCATCAAACTTCCCTGCTCGCCAGATAAATCTTCGCTAGAAAGTGAGTTGTCTATTAACGGAATTAGATTTTGCCATTGCATTTCTGACGTATCTTGAAACTCATCAATGAAGAAATGCTTGTATTTTTCACCTAATCGTTCATAAATAAATGGCGCTGGTTGGTTCTGAATTTGCTCGTTTATTAACTTGTTAAATTCGGCAATAGACAAAATATTTTGTTCTTTCTGAATTTTTGCCAACTCATTACTCACTGTGTTTAATAGCGAAAGTGGCGTAATATTTTTTAGAAATGCTTCGTAGAAATTTTTCTTTTCAAACTGTGAATAAATAGATTGTACTATTTGTAGCAATTCTGGAATAATACTTTCTATAATTCGAGCGTCTTTGGCAGATTTATTTATTTGAATATCATCAAACTCATAAAACATTTTATTATTAGGATTAAACTTTCCGATTTTGATGTTTTCTAAATGATTAGGAAATGTTCCTCTTGAAAATGATTTTAAATCGATTCCGTTACCTTCTATTAATTGCAAAGCTTGCGTCGCCAAGTCTTTGGTTTCGGTTTCTAACTGACTGCAGAGTTCTGCTAATTTCGTTTTTATGGAAACAAAATCAGCTATGGTTTTGTCATGAAAATGCATAATTTCTTCGCGATTGTTTTCGTTTAGAATTAATCGTCCAGTATCCATAATTTCTCTAGAAACATCCCAACTTTTATCGTCGTCGGTTTTTTCCATCGTGAAATCTACCAGTAAATTAGTCAAAGTTTCGTCTTCTCCAGCTTGTGCAATTATAGCATCGACGGCTTCTGTTAAAAGATTTTCAGTATCGAGCGAAACCTCGAAAGTGATGGGAAGATTTAAATCGTGTGCAAAGGCTCGAATGACTTTGTGTGTAAACTTATCAATAGTAGAGATGTCGAAAGCAGCGTAATTGTGAATTAGATTTTTAATAATTGCTTGCGACTTTTCTTTTATGGTTTGCAGACTCAAATTGGTTTCTTCACGAATAATTTGCATTAATTGCTGCGCTTTTTCCGATGGATTGTCTTTGGTAAATTCCGACAAGCTTTCTACCACACGACTTTTCATTTCGTGAACGGCTTTGTTGGTAAAGGTAATCGCAAGAATGTTTCGGTACGCATCGTTTTTACTCGATAAAAGAATAATTTTTAGATATTCTTTTACCAACGTGAAGGTTTTTCCCGATCCTGCCGATGCGTCATATATTGAGAATGCTGGTTTTTTCATTTGATTTTTGATTGCTGATTAACAATTTTTGATTTTTGATATTTTAAATAGTTACAAACAAACACTATTAGAGTAAATTCAAACATTTTAATCAAAGCAGAAAGTAGTATTTGCCACCAAGTAATTCCGACACCATAATTATATAAAGTCCAACTGCTTGGCAAATAATCTCTTTGAAATGACGTATAAATTATAACAAATCGTTCAAAAGTCAAAATAAAAAATATACAAATCAGTACTCTTAATAATAAATATTTTCTAACAAATTGAATTCTTAATAACTGAGTTAATGCAACCCAGAAAAGTGGTTGAAACCATAATCCAAATGAATATTTTCCAGTTAGTAATCGGATAAATTGAGATTTTTGATCTTCATCCATTTCAACAAAATAATTTAGAATTGATGCTAAAAACCAAACAATACCGTATAAAATTCCTAAATAAACAACTGTTCTACAGGCGCTTTTGTCAAATTCTATTAAAAATTCTTTCTTAACAGAAAAAAGTAACAATGAGAAAAAAACTATTGAATACCAACCAAAACCAATAATTAAATCAACGCTAATAAAGTCCAATAAAAAATCTAAAGCTGTTATCATTGATTTCTATTAATTTGATAAATATAATTCAATTTAGATTCTTCACCGAAATATTCTACTTCGAATTCATCAATTTTTATGGCGCCCAATTTTTCGATGGCTTTTTGTGATCTAAAATTGCTTGCGCCAATGTGAAAGATAATTGTTGACACATACTGAAACGCATAATCCATCATTAGTTTTTTAAGTTCTTTATTGTATCCTTTTCCCCAAAATTTTCTTCCTACAAAGGTGTAACCTATTAAAATTGAATTGTCTTCTTGATTGTAATCATAAAATCGGCTGCAGCCAATGGTTTCGCCTGTGATCGCTTCTAATACAAGAAATGCACCTTTAGATTGTATTGCGCCTTCGAAAAAGGTTTGGAAGACTTCACGCTTGTATCGGTTTTTATTGGGATGTTGTTCCCACAGAAGTTCATCTGAAGCTACGGAATACAGTTGCTCAAAATGATTTTCTTGAAGCGGAAATACTTGTAATAACTGACTTTTAAGATGTGATGGTTGTAAGTTGAAACTCATTGATGTATTGATTGTGTTAGCCCAGACAGCAACGGCATCCTTTTTCTTTTTTCTTTAAAAAGAAAAACATAGAGTATAGGGCTGGATTGGCTTCTAAAAATGATTTAATAAAATTATAACGCAATTGTGTAACTTTTTCTGAAGTTAAATTTATAACTTTGAATTTAGATATTTAATAATCTTTAAAAAAAATATATTATGGCTTTCGAATTACCACAATTACCTTACGCGTACGACGCTTTAGAACCACATATTGATGCTAGAACTATGGAAATTCACCATTCTAAACATCATAATGCTTATACAACCAACTTGAATGCGGCAATTGCTGGTACTGATTTAGAGGGTTTAACAATTGAAAATATCCTAATAAATTTGGATATGAAAAACGGCGCTGTTAGAAATAATGGTGGTGGTTTTTATAATCACAATTTGTTTTGGACGGTAATGTCGCCTGATGGTGGCGGATTGCCAACTGGAGAATTATTGGAAGCGATTGAAAAAGATTTTAAATCGTTTGAAGAATTTAAGGCGCAATTTGCTAAAGCTGGTGCCACTCAGTTTGGTAGTGGTTGGGCTTGGTTGAATGTTTCTAAAGGTGGAAAACTAGAAGTTACTTCGACTCCAAATCAAGACAATCCATTAATGCCTGGAATTTCTACTGGTTCAACTCCTATTTTAGGAATGGACGTTTGGGAACATGCCTACTATTTAAATTATCAAAACAGAAGACCTGATTATATTGAAGCTTTTTTTAGTGTAATTAACTGGACGGAAGTTGCAAGAAGATATGCTATTGAAAAATAAATAGGTTAAAAGTTTAAAAGACGTAAAGTCGAACACTACCACTTATAATTTAAAAACCCCGAAGAATTAATTTCTTTCGGGGTTTTTTATAAATTAAAAAGACGGAATTGCTTCCGTCTTTTTGCCCCAAATCTATCATAAACTTAACCTACTAAATCTATGATGTAACAAATTTAACAATTGTAAATGTTTTACTCCAACTCAGTTAACAATATATTGGCATTATAGTCAAATGAGTGTGAATTGATGTATTGTGAAAGATATTGTCTGTTAACAACTTATAGAAAATAAAAAAGGTGAAATTGCTTTCACCTTTTTTGCCCCAAATCTACCATAAACTTAACCTACTAATGCTATGGTGAATCAAATGTATATTGATAACGATTTCTTAGCAAACATTTAAGACCAACTACACCAAAAATCGTTTAAATGCTTATTTTTTATATAAATTAATAGGCTCTAGCGTTTTTACCTTCGTAAAAATTCATGAAAGCGCGATTTACAACTCGGTTTCCACCAGGTGTTGGATAATCTCCAGTGAAATACCAATCACCTAAATTCTTAGGACAAGCAATGTGTAAGTTTTCAACGGTTTGAAAAATGATTTTAACTTCCGCTTTTACATCTGGTGTGGTAAGTAATTCTGCAATTTTATCTGATATCTCCATATCGCTAAATGGCGAATAGATTTCTGTAACAAAATTAACCACTTCGGCGTCTTTTAGGTTTTCTTGCGCTTTACATTTTGCATAAACTTCATCAACAATATGATATAAATTTCGCTCTTTTAAAAGTGCAGTCGCAGCTTGAAACGCCACAAGACCTTCTAGCTTTGCCATGTCAATTCCGTAACAATCGGGATAACGTATTTGTGGTGCTGACGAAACAACTACTATCTTTTTAGGATTCAATCGATCCATCATCTTGATAATACTCATTTTTAATGTAGTTCCACGAACGATACTATCGTCAATAATAACAAGATTATCGGTTGGTTTTATAACTCCGTAAGTCACATCATACACGTGCGCTACTAAATCATCTCGATTGGCATCGTCGGTAATAAAAGTTCTTAATTTTGCATCTTTAATGGCAATTTTCTCGGTTCTAATTTTTACTGCTAACAACTCGTTCAATGTTTCAGCGGTTAACGTATTTCGATTATCTAGAATATGTTGGTTTTTTCTTTGATTTAAAAAATCATTTGCAGCTTCGACCATTCCGTAAAAAGAAGTTTCTGCAGTATTTGGAATATAAGAGAAAACCGTATTGTCAGTATCATCATCGATTGCATCTAAAACTGCTGGAAGAATTAACTTTCCAAGTTCTTTACGTTCCTGATATATTTCGGCATCACTACCACGAGAAAAATAAATTCGTTCGAACGAACATGCTTTTTTTACCGTTGGTGTAATAATTTCTTCCTCAGTAACTTTTCCGTTTTTCTTGATTATTAAGGCATGTCCAGGTTGTAATTCCTGAACTTTATTGAATTCTACATTAAAAACAGTTTGAATTACTGGTCGTTCTGAAGCTACAACTACAATTTCGTCGTCTTCGTAGAAATATGCTGGACGAATGCCTGCTGGATCGCGAAATACAAAAGCATCACCATGTCCAAAAAGTCCTGCCATGGCATAACCACCATCCCAACCTTTGGATGCGCGTCTTAATATTTTTTTGATGTCTAATTTTTCAGCAATTACTGGCGATGCTTCTCTTTTAGACAATCCGTTGTTTTTACATTCTAAGTATAAATCGGTTACTTCATCGTCTAGAAAATGTCCTATTTTCTCCATTACGGTAACGGTATCTGCCATTTCTTTAGGATGCTGACCAAGTTCTATCAAACTGTTGAAAAGTTCGGTAACATTCGTCATATTGAAATTTCCGGCAACAATAAGATTTCTATGCATCCAATTGTTTTGACGTAAGAACGGATGAACGCTTTCGATGCTGTTTTTACCAAATGTTCCGTAACGCACATGTCCAAGAAACAATTCGCCTATGTACGGAATTTTGGCTTTTTGTAATGCAACATTATGGGCATATTCTGGATGCAAAGTCAGTTCTTCATTAATGCGATCGTTTATTTGCTTGAACACATCTTGAATAGGTTGTGCATCATTCGATCGAACTCTGCTAATGTATCGTTCACCAGCTTCGACATCTAATTTTATAGAAGCAAATCCAGCACCATCTTGACCTCGGTTGTGCTGTTTTTCCATAAGAAGATACATTTTCTGAATTCCGTAGAAAGCAGAACCGTATTTTTCCTTATAAAATTCTAATGGTTTTTTTAATCTTAAAAAAGCTATTCCACATTCGTGTTTGATTGCGTCGCTCATAATTGTTGTGTGTTGTAGTAGTTATTATATTTTAAACAAACTTGTAAGGTTTGTACACTTTTGTAATTATCCAAATTTAATTTTGCAAAGGTAAAATAATCCTTTGTGATACTTAGTGAAATTCGTGTTAATTGAAATAAAAATGCCCCGAAACTTCGAGGCATATTTTTATGATAATTCTATATCGAATTGTGTTAATGCTTTAAATTGTTTCAAGCGACTTTTTACTTCCACTTCTTTTAATTCTACCATTCTATCGGTTCCAAATTTCTCAACACAAAATGAAGCTAAATTAGAACCTTGAATAATTGCGGTTTTCATAGTTTCGAATGAAATGTCACCTTGTTGTGTAATAAATCCTGCAAAACCACCTGCAAACGTATCACCCGCGCCAGTTGGATCAAAAACATCAGCTAATGGTAATGCTGGTGCGAAGAAAATTTCTTTTTCATGAAAAATTAATGCTCCGTGTTCTCCTTTTTTAATTACTACATATTTTGGACCCATTGTGTGGATTTTTGCTGCAGCTTTTACCAAAGAATATTCGCCAGAAAGCTGACGCGCTTCTTCATCATTGATTGTAATTACGTCTACGCGTTTTATAACGTCTAATAATTCTGGTAACGCACAATCCATCCAGAAATTCATGGTATCTAAAACTACTAATTTTGGTTTGGCTGTCATCTGATCTAAAACACCACTTTGTACCATTGGATGCAAATTTCCTAGCATCACAACATCTGAATTTTTAAAATTTTCAGGAACTATTGGGTTAAAATCGGCAAGCGTATTTAATTCAGTAGCCAAAGTGTCTCTGGTATTCATATCATTGTGATACTTTCCACTCCAGAAAAACGTTTTTCCACCTTTTACAATTTCTAATCCAGAAATGTCGATGTTTCTTGACGTCAAGAGATCTAAATATTCCTGAGGAAAATCGTCACCAACAACAGAAACTATCGCTGATTGTAATTTAAAATGAGAAGCCGAAAGACCTATGTATGTTCCTGCTCCACCAAGTATTTTATCTGTTTTTCCAAAAGGCGTTTCGATAGCGTCAAAAGCAACCGTTCCTACTATTAAAAGTTTGTTCATTATTAAGTTGTAAAATTAAAGGTGCAAAGATACATTTTTAGTTTAAAAGTTTAAAATGGTTTAAAGTTTAAAGTTTTGAATGGATTTTTGTAGATTTGGGTAAATTAATTTCTTCAAATGAAAAAACTGTATTTAATAATTTTTATATTATTTATAAGTTGCAACAAAAATGGAAACTTTGAAAATTTAATTACACATAAGGACAAACATTGGTTTTATTTTTATGATAAACCAGACACTTTGTTAAAAAATATTTATTTTTATAAATTTTCGAATGATGGAATAATTAATACTACCATGTATCTCGATGGCGAGGAAGAAGAAACCCTTTTTAATTTTGAAAACAAAAATCCTAAACCAGAAAAATGGAACTATAATAAATCTGATAGTATTTTATCTTTTTATGGATATAATTTTAAAATTATAAGATTTGTTTCCGATACAATTGTAGTAAAAAATTTAAAATCAAACACAAATAGTTATTTTGTAAATATGAAATTATCAAAGTAACTTCTCATCTTCATTTTCATAAAAAGCATCAATAGATAAATTTGGTAAACCTGATGCGTAAACGGCAAGTTGATCACAACGTTCGTTTTGAGGATGGTTGTTATGGCCTTTAATCCATTTAAAATCTACTTGATGTTTCCGATAAATTTTTAGAAAACGTTTCCACAAATCTGGGTTTTTCTTTCCCACAAAACCTTTCTTTTCCCAACCAAAAACCCATCCTTTTACTACAGAATCGATTACATATTTAGAATCGGAAACCACAAGAACTGTCATGTTGGGATTTTTTAGTTTTTCCAAACCCACAATTACAGCAAGAAGTTCCATTCTATTATTGGTTGTATGACGGAAACCTTCATAAAATTCTTTTTTGTGTGGCGTTCCTACCAATTCCATCACAACGCCATAACCACCGTTTCCGGGATTTCCTTTGGCTGCGCCATCTGTATATATATGAACTTCGTGTGTTTGCAAAATAATTAATTTGTTAGAATCATACTTTTTACGAGTTCGTCGAAAAACAACCGATTGTCTTCTTTACCAACTTGTTCAATAAAATTGACTGAAATATAATATCCATCTTTAGGAATATAGTAGCTGTTACTGATTATCTCATAATCAACAGCGCCATTTTTTAGAGAAAACTGCGACGAAAACTTTATAACATCACTATTAGAAATTTTAATAATTGAAGGATTATCGATAAATCTAAAATTAGTTAACGATTTTTTAGCGCTTTCACTTGAACTCTCTACAAATTTTAGGAAATCGGCTGTAGTGTTAGTCGGGTTTTTATTAGTTCTGATTTTTACTGTAGGAATAATTCCGCTAACTTTTTTAAAATCATATTTTGTAAATGTAGCTAAGTTTACCGATGAATTATTCGATTTTAAAAGTTCATCCAGTTGTTCTTGAGTAAAATCGTACTTATTCAAATTTTTCACAATGTCACCATTTTCTACCGAAATCCAATCTTTAGGAACAGCGATAGAAAAACCTAATTTTTTAACTTCAAAACGCTTTTGACCAAATCCGTTGACCGCACTAAAAGCTAAAAGCAAAACAATTAAACTATTTTTCATCCTTTTGACAGTATTTTTTCTATGACTTCTGGAAAATGCAAATGCTCTAATGCATGTACTTTTTCTGCAATTTCTTCTGGTGTTTTACAATGTTGAATCGCTACCGATTGCTGAAAAATAAATTCTCCTTCATCATAATGTTCGTTTACATAATGAATAGTAATGCCACTTTCCGATTCTTTATTCTCTAAAATAGCCTTATGAACATGCATGCCATACATCCCTTTTCCTCCATATTTAGGCAACAATGCTGGGTGAATATTTATTACTTTGTTAGGGAAATTTTCAATAATTGACACCGGAAATTTCAATAAAAATCCAGCAAGAACAATCAAATCTGGATTTATTTCTAGTATTTTATTTAAAAATTCAGGTTGTTCAAGTGCAGTCTTAGATACTATTTGCGTAGGAACATCATATTTTTTTGCTCTTTCTAAAACTTTGGCTTCAGGATTATTAGTGAAGATTTCAACAACCTTTGCCTGACTATTTTTTTCAAAATGCATCATGATTTTTTCGGCATTAGAACCCGACCCAGAAGCAAAAAGAATTATTTTTTTCATTTATACAACTATTATTATGGTACAAAAAAAAGAATAATAAATGATAATAAATAATATAAAAACAGACAATATGAAAATATTTTTTTAAATTCGTAATCATATTTATTAACTAAAAGCTGGTTTTAAAATAAAGTTTTTTATTTTTGCCAACAATTAAAATTTAAAAATCAAAGATTATGTCAGACATTGCATCAAGAGTTAAAGCGATTATCGTAGACAAATTAGGCGTTGACGAAAACGAAGTTGTACTAGAAGCAAGCTTCACAAACGATTTAGGAGCAGATTCATTAGACACTGTTGAGCTAATTATGGAGTTCGAAAAAGAATTTGATATTCAAATTCCAGACGATCAAGCAGAAAACATTGCTACTGTTGGTCAAGCTATTTCTTACATCGAAGAAGCTAAAAAATAATAAAATTCTAAACCCGTAAACATATTCATGTATGCGGGTTTTATTATTTTTTTTGGTTTTTGTAAAAAAAATGGATTATTTTTGATTGAATTTTCAATCACAATTATATTGAAAATACCCTTGTCTCTTTAATCTATTAAATGTAAAGAATGCATGGGTATTATTTATTTAAAAGATATTTAAAAAAAATTATATGCAATTAAAACGCGTTGTAGTAACTGGTCTCGGTGCTTTAACTCCAATTGGAAACTCTATTCAAGAATATTGGGACGCACTAATAAGCGGAAAAAGCGGCGCTGCGCCAATAACTTATTACGATACTGAAAAGCACAAAACTAAATTTGCTTGCGAAATAAAAAACTTCAATATTGAAGATTATATGGATCGCAAAGAATCTAGAAGACTTGATAAATTTGCCCAATATGCAGTTGCTGCAAGTGACGAAGCTATTAAAGACGCTGGAATTACATTAGAAAATTCTGACAAACATAGAATTGGTGTAATTTGGGGTGCAGGAATTGGTGGTTTAGAAACTTTTCAGGACGAAGTAATGTATTATGCCAAAGGCGATGGAACTCCAAAGTTCAATCCTTTCTTTATTCCTAAAATGATTGCCGATATTGCTCCAGCTCACATTTCGATGAGAAATGGTTATATGGGACCAAATTATACAACGGTTTCAGCTTGTGCCTCTTCTGCAAATGCTATGATTGATGCTTTCAATTATATCAGATTAGGAATGTGCGATGTAATTGTAACTGGAGGTTCTGAAGCTGCTGTAACTATTGCAGGAATGGGTGGTTTCAACTCGATGCACGCATTATCAACAAGAAACGAAAGTCCAGAAACTGCTTCACGTCCGTTTGATGCTACGCGTGACGGATTTGTACTTGGCGAAGGCGCTGGAGCTTTAGTTTTGGAAGAATACGAACATGCAAAAGCGCGTGGAGCAAAAATTTATTGTGAAGTTGGCGGTGGCGGAATGTCGTCAGATGCGTACCATTTAACAGCGCCACATCCAGAAGGAATTGGAGTAATTGCTGTAATGCAAAATACGTTGCGTGATGCAGGTATGAATCCAGAAATGGTGGATCACATCAATACGCACGGAACTTCAACACCACTTGGTGATGTTGCCGAATTGAAAGCAATAAGCCACGTATTTGGAGAACATGCGAAAAATATCAACATCAATTCAACCAAATCTATGACTGGCCATTTACTTGGAGCAGCTGGAGCGATTGAAGCAATTGCATCGATACTTGCAATGAAATATGGAATAGTTCCTCCAACAATTAATCATACTGTTGTGGATGAAAATATCGATCCTTCATTGAATCTAACTTTAAATACGCCTCAAAAAAGAGAAATAAATGTAGCAATGAGTAACACCTTTGGTTTTGGTGGACACAATGCTTGCGTTTTATTTAAAAAATTACAAGCATAAACTACAATGGGTTTATTTAAAAAATTATTTACTAAGAAATCCCGTTCTCAAGAAGGCGGGATTTTTTTTGATACTATCGAGAAAATCATAGGTTTTACTCCCGGAAACATTAAAGTATACGAAAAAGCGTTTACCCATCGATCCACTAATAAAATTGATGAAGACGGGTTTCCTATGAATTATGAGCGTCTGGAATTTCTTGGTGATTCCATATTAAGCTCGGTAATTGCAGCCTATCTCTATAACGAAGTTCCAACAGGAGACGAAGGTTACCTTACCAAGATGCGCTCTAAAATAGTAAGTCGAGAACATTTAAACGAATTAGGAAAAGATTTAGATTTAGTAAAATTTGTAGAAAGCAAAGTGCAAGTGCAACATTTTGGAGAGAATATTCACGGTAATATTTTTGAAGCACTGGTTGGCGCAATATTTTTAGACAAAGGATATACTTATTGTAACGAATTTATTCATCTCCGCGTTATAAAACCCTACGTAGATATTGCAAAATTAGAAGGTAAAGTTATAAGTTATAAAAGCTTGGTTATTGAGTGGTGTCAAAAAGAGAAAAAACATTTTTTTTATGATGTATATGACGATAATGCAATTGATGGACAACGCTATTTTGGAGTAAAATTAAGTATTGATGATAAAGTGATTGCAAAATCTCGTGCAACCTCTAAAAAGAAAGCTGAAGAAATTGCATCGAAGAGAGCCTATTTTGCATTTCAAGAAAAAATTAACAAAAAATAATTCATATTCTTAAAAAACTACAACGATTTCGTTTATAAAATAACGTTAATCTAACATTTCTGTTGTGTTTTGTTTCTTATAAATCTTATATTTACAACTTATTTAAACAGAAAATGGCTTCTACAATTAAAACATTTTTAGAAGAAATTAACGAAATAGAATACCAATTGATTGCAATTCATACTTCATTAGAAGATTATCGACTGGCCTATTTTATCAACCAACAACTTTCTGTAAATTTAAAAAAATGCAATAAAGACCTTCATGTAAAAGTCAAACAAGGTGAAACTCATTTTGCAAGATTTACGTTTGAAGACGAGAGCAACTCAATCGTTTGGAATTTAATTGAAAATAAAAACGATATTCTAAACATACAAAATGATGCTGTAAACGATTTATTTTCTTCTGAAGTAAATTCATTTTCATCAGCAGCCTATTTATTGCCCGAATATAAAAAAGTGAATTTTTTTCTGAAAATTGAATGTGAAAAGAACCTCAATTTATCAGAATTCATTTCAAAAATAAATACAATAGACAAAATAGCGATGGTATATTCCATTGAAAAAGACAAAATAAAATCTAAAAATAATTTAATTTTTTAATGCCAATGTCAACAAACAAAAAGACGAAAATTGTAGCAACACTTGGACCTGCATGCAGCTCGAGAGAAGTTATAAAAGATATGATTGATGCAGGAGTTAATGTTTTTCGTATCAATTTTTCTCATGCAGATTACGAAGATGTTTCCGAAAGAATTGAAATAATTAGAGGTTTAAATGAAGAGTTTGGGTACACAACTGCAATACTAGCCGATTTGCAAGGGCCAAAACTTAGAGTTGGTGTAATGAAAGAAGATGTAGTTGTAAAACCTGGCGACATTATAACCTTTCAAACTGCTGAAGATGTTCCAGGAACAGCAAGCAGAGTCTACATGAACTATAAAGAATTCCCTAGAGATGTAAATCCGGGTGAAAAAATATTACTTGATGACGGGAAATTAATGTTTGAAGCCATTGAAACCAACAGAACTACTGAAGTTGTATGTAAGGTTATTCAAGGTGGACCATTAAAATCTAAGAAAGGTGTAAACCTTCCAAACACTAAGGTTTCGCTTCCGGCATTAACCAAAAAAGATATTAAAGATGCCATTTACGCCATCGGAAAAGATGTAGATTGGATTGCGTTATCATTTGTAAGAACTCCAGAAGATTTAATCGAATTGCAAGAATTAATTGCAAAACATTCCGATCATAAAATTCCAATAGTTGCCAAAATTGAAAAACCAGAAGCTGTAGAAAACATAGATAAAATCGTAGCTTATTGTGATGGATTGATGGTTGCACGTGGCGATTTGGGAGTTGAAATTCCAGCACACGAAGTTCCATTGATTCAGAAAAAACTAATTCACAGAGCTAAAACTGCAAGAATTCCTGTAATTGTGGCAACACAAATGATGGAAACAATGATAACAAGCTTAACTCCAACACGTGCAGAAGTAAACGACGTTGCGAATTCTGTAATGGATGGAGCTGATGCTGTAATGTTATCTGGAGAAACATCTGTTGGAAATTATCCAGTTCAGGTTATCGAAAAAATGACACAAATTATCGAAGCTGTAGAAGATTCTCCGCTTATCGTTGTGCCACAAAATGCACCACATGTAAGAACCAAACGTTTTATAACTAAATCTATTTGTTATCATGCTGCAACAATGGCAAATGACATTAAGGCGAAAGCAATTTCAACTTTAACAAATAGCGGTTATACAGCATTTCAAATTTCAGCTTGGCGACCATCAGCACATATTTTAGTGTACACTTCAAATAAAAGAATACTTACACAACTTAATTTACTTTGGGGAGTTAATGCATTTTTCTATGATAAATTTGTAAGTACTGATGATACTGTAGACGACATTAACCTTATCGCTAAAGAAAAAGGCTATGTAAAAAAAGGTGATATGTTAATAAACCTTGCTGCAATGCCAGTGGCCAACAAAGGAATGGTAAATACACTTAGAATTTCTGAAATAGAATAGTTTCAAGAAATCTATATAAATTAAAGGATTGTTAAATTATCATTGGTAGTTTAATAATCCTTTTTTAATTTCAAAAAATAAAAGTATATTTGATACTCAAAAATTAATTAATTATGGAATCAAAAAATCCGTTTTTTAGAACAAAATCTTTTAACGAAAGTTCTTCATCCAATAGTTATGAAGCTCAAGTTATAGATTACAATAATACAATGACAGTTTCTGGAACTATAAACAAAACATTCATCATGCTTTTGTTACTAGTTGCTACCGCATTTGGAACATGGACACTTACTTTTAATGGATACAATCCTATGATGTTAGCCATTGGTGGTGCAATTATTGGATTTATTTTAGTACTAATTTCAACTTTCAAGCCGCATCTTTCTACCTATTTAGCGCCAGCTTATGCCTTGTTTGAAGGACTTTTCATCGGTGGAATATCAGCTGTTTTTGAAGCCAGATATCCAGGAATAGTTTTAAATGCTGTTTCGGCAACATTTGTAACTTTCTTAGTGTGTTTAGGACTTTACAAATACAATATTGTAAAAGTTACCGAAAAATTTAAGTCAATCGTAATTGCAGCAACAGTTGCAATAGCAGTATATTACTTAGGATCTTGGATTTTTTCTCTACTATTTAAAAGTTTTCAACCTGTACATTATGGAAATTCGACTGCAAGTATTGGTATAAGTATTTTTGTAATTATTATAGCAGCATTAAACTTATTTCTAGATTTTGATCAGATAGAAAAAAGTGCTGATCAAAAAATGCCTAAATACATGGAATGGTATGGTGCGATGGGATTAATGATTACATTGGTTTGGTTGTACATTGAATTCTTAAGATTGCTATCGAAACTAAGCAAAAAATAATTTTCAACCGTATTTAATAAAAAAACGTCAAGAGATTTAATTTCTTGACGTTTTTTTATTTGTAATTAAAGCTTTTATGCCGCTATTTTCTCAAATGCAATGAAGTTGGTAAGAATTCCTTTTTCGTTAAAAACTGGATATCCTTTAATATGGCATTTGTATAATGAACCATCTTTGCAATAATTCATAATAACTTTATCAAAAGGTTTTTGCTCTTTCACTGCAATACTAATTTCTTTCGAAACCTGTCTATCTGTTAATTCACCTTGAAACATTTTTGGCGATTTCCCAACCACTTCATTTGGCAAATAACCATTCATTTTCACGATATTTTTTGATGCAAAAACAATATTCAAAACAGCATCGGTTACAACAATAACCGTATCATCTTGTAGTTTTTGCTGAAAATCCCACTCTTTACTTTTAATTATTGAATTCAAAACCGATGAATCTCCTATAGAATTTTTGGTTTTATCGTAATAAGACCCAAAAAAATCCCACGAAGTTAAAGGCAGTGCTTGAATTGCTAAATTATTGAAATGCTTACTAATAGCATTCTCGTATTCTCTAAATTCCATTATTAATTCTTATAGTATTATTGGGCAAATATATAATGATTTTAAATACCTTAACTACAACAAGTTAAAGTTTAACTTTTGTTCAACATTTTAAAATTGACTTAATATTTCTAATAATTTTAATTCATTACTTTATATTTGACAAAATTGAAAACAAAGGCACATCATTTGCTAAATAATACAGAAACGAAATAAATGCATTTTAAAATTTTTATTCTAATATTTTCCTGTCTTTTTATTCAAATTGGATTTGCTCAAATTTCAAATGAATGGGTTTCGCCACAACTTGATTCAAATTTAGATTCCAAAATTAATAAAGAGAAAAACTATTTATATAATGTAAATTCACTTTTTCCTTTACTAACCAAATTGTATAAAATTAAGCATTACAGCAATGAAAAAGCGGTAATTGTTCACATTGGAGATTCTCATATTCAGGCAGATATGATGACATCAGTAATTCGAACTTCATTTCAAAACTATTTTGGCAATGCCGGTCGCGGACTTTTATTTCCATTTCAAGTAGCCAAATCTAATGCTCCTACCGATATAATTTCAAGCTCAAAAAACTCTTGGAAAGGCAGTCGTATTACTCGAGCAGACACAACGATAACTTGTGGCATTGCAGGATTTGGTTTGGAAACAACTGTTGCTAATTCTGACATAAATTTAGCATTAAGAAGCATCAATGGAACTAAAGATACTTTTGATAAAGTAACACTTTTTTTCAACTCAACTGCTACCGATTTACAAATAGAAAGTGAAACAAACGAAAGCGCTTATTTTTGTTTTGAAAAACCACAAGATTTTTTTACTGCACAACTTAAACAACCCACATCAGAATTTAAAATAACATTCCCAACATCTGAAACTGTTAAGTTTTTTGGAGCATCTGTCGAAAAAGATAGTGTTGGCGGCGTAATTTACCATAGTATTGGTGCCAATGGAGCCAAATTTTCTGATTATAATAAAACCAATTTCTTTTGGAAGCAGTTGCCCAATCTAAAAGCTGATTGCTACATCATTTCATTGGGTACAAACGAAGCGCAAGATCAAAATTTATCTGCAGAGTCGTTTTTACTTCAGGTTAAAACCATGGTTGAAAAATTAAGGATAGCATCACCAAATGCCGCTATTATACTATCAACACCACCAGTTTCTTATTTTAAAAAACTTCGTCCGAATACTTCTCTAATTACAATTACTAATGCATTAATTGAATATTGTAATCAAAACAACTTAGTGTATTGGGATTTATTCAATGCAAGTTTGGGTTCTGAAGGCGCCAAAAATTGGAAAAACAATCAATTGTTAAATACAGATCTAGTACATTTTACCAAAAAAGGTTACGCTCTTCAAGCCGATTTGTTTCTAACAGCATTTATAAAAACTTGGGAAGAGTTTCTTTTAAAGAAGTAGTTATTTGAATTTAAAATTGTAAATAAATAGGCATTACTGGTGTTGTACTTTTGAAGAAAGAATACAATGCAATAAAAAAAAATACTACAACTATATAGTATATTATAGAAAATTTCTTCTGTACTTCAATTAATTTGTCTTGAAAAGTATCTGGAATCAAGTGAATAGCATATCCTAAACCTATCATTAAAACAACATACTTGTAATTTTCAAAAAATTCATAACTACCTTCAAAAGTAAATTGATAAACTATTTGATGAATAAATTCTAAAGCGATATCTAAATTGGATGCTTTAAAAAATATCCAACAGAAACACACTAAATGAAAGGTTAGAAGCCCATAAAATAGATTGCTAACAACTTTTGGTACGATTTTGATTTTGCCAAACATTGAAGTCCATAGCTTATTGATAATTAAAGAAACTCCATGAATGGCACCCCAAATAATAAAATTCCAACTTGCGCCATGCCAAAAGCCTCCAATAAGCATGGTTAAAAACAAATTGACGTTGGTTCTAAATTTTCCGTGACGATTTCCACCCAAAGAAATGTACAAATAATCACGCAACCAACTTGATAGCGAAATGTGCCATCTGCGCCAAAACTCGGCAATAGAAGTACTTTGATAAGGTGACAAAAAGTTGGTAGGAATGGTAATTCCGAGCCATTTTGAAATTCCGATAGCAATATCACTATATCCACTAAAATCGCAATAAATTACTATTGCATAACCGTAAAGTGCGATTAAACATTCAAAACCGTTATGCAGATTTGGTCCGTCAAAAACATAATTTACCAAGTTTAAAGTAATGTAATCGGAAATAATAAACTTCTTGATTAAACCCGTTATTATCAAATAAAAACCTTTTGAAAAATCAGAATCACTAACAAAATAAGGCTGCTTTAATTGTGGAATAAAATCTTTGGCGCGAACTATTGGTCCCATTACCAATTTTGGGAAAAAAGAAAGAAATAACAAGTACGGAATTAACTTTTTCTCGGGTTCGATTTCTTTTCTATATACATCTATGGTGTAACTCAGATTTTCAAACGTAAAAAACGATATTCCAATTGGCAACAATATGTGTAAGAAATTGAATTTGGTTGTTGAAAAACTGTTTACCAATTCGATGAAAAAATTGGTGTATTTGAAATAAAACAGTAATCCTAAATTAAAAACTACACTTAAAAAAAGCAGCAATTGCTTACTAATTTTTTTATTTGACTTAAAAATTAAATTCGAAATTCCGAAATTAAAAATAGCTGAAACAATTACTAATAGCACAAAACTACCGCTTGCCTTGTAAAAAAAATACAAAGAAAACAAGGTTAGAACCGTGGCGCGATGCATAAAATTATGTCGGAAAATATAATAGCACAAGATAAACGCTAAAATAAAATACATAAAAAAACCATTGTTAAAAAGCAACGGATTTTTGGCATCATATAAAAACTGATTTAGTACGCTATTCCAATCTATTTGAATCATATAGCAACATCTTTTTTAACAATTGTATTCGATATTGGTTTAGTCTGTAGTTGTGAATTCTTGATTTTAAGTGCCTTATTATAATCGTTAATTAATGCTTTGTAAATAATTTTTGCTACCGATTTTGCTCCTCTAAAATTAAAATGAACATAATCTTTATTAGCAAGTTTTACGGTACTGTCAGCCCATTTTACAATTGTTCCATTTCCTCCAATAGATTGATAAAAATTATAAAAAGCTAGATTATTGTTGTACGCTAATTTGGCTTGTGTGTTTATTAATGAATCTATTCCAACGGCAGTTTTCCATTGTCCATCATAATTAAAAGCTCTATCGGAGCAACTTAACATGAGGAATTCCGTATCGGGCATGTTGGCTTTGAACTTTTTAAGCACATTTTTCATCGCACGATAATAATAATCATAATTGGTATCGTTGGGCTTGAACATCAAGTTTACGCCGTATTGAAATACAATCAAGTCATAATAACCCGAATCGTTTATTTCTTGAAGCATTTTACTATCTACTTTTTTAAGCTCAACACCAGTAATTCCTCTAAACGAAAAATTGTCTAAAACTATTCCTGTTTCTGGTTCTGAACTAACTCCGTAAAGCGGCGTTTTGTTAGACATTACTTGAAACTTGGCTTTGTTAGAAACGCCACTTCCAACCAAAATTCTATTAAAATCTTTTTCGGCTGGATATTTTCTAATCGAGTCATTTATCTTAACTGCAATCGAATCGCCTTTTCCATAAAGCAACCACTTTTGCGTTATTTGACCATTGTTTTTAATAACGTTATCTTTAAAATCTACTTGCAAATCATTACTAAAAAAAGAATATCCAGACAAAAATAAATTGGAATTAGTATGTTGCTTTTTTAAATTATCAGACGTTATTTCGCCAACAGTAAGCAATTGCGCTGAATGTCTAAAATCGGCAGAAACACTTGAAATTGGAACATAACCAACACCTTTCTGTTGACCAAAATAATTTTGAAGTAATTCGCGTAAATCTTGCGTGATGAAATCACCTTCTATTTGACTGTCACCAAACCACGCGATTCTTATTTTTACTTTTTTGTTAGCTGAAAGCGCCATTAATTTATCCGTAAATTTTTTCAATGCCGGATTTATGGTATCTTGATTAAAACTTATTAAAGTTCCTTTTTTGAGATATGCATCAAAATTATTTACAGGAGAATCGTAAGGAGAAGCTGCTGGAGCGACTGGAATTTTGTTGTTTTTTAGTTTCTTACTTCTTTCTGGTTTCAAAGCAATATCAGACACTAAATTAACATTTTTAAAACTTGGAAAATAACCAATAAAAGAATTTGAAAAAACAGATAATGCCAAGTGTATACTAATAACAACTAGTATAAAGAGAACAACTTTTCGATTATGGTTCATTGCAAATCGTTATAAAAAAATGAAGCTTGTACCGCTTAAAACTTCTAACTAAAATACTGTAAAAATATTGTGTTAAGCGATTGTAAATAGTAGCGCAAAAATAAAAAAAAGGACGTCTGTTTTACATTTTATCAAAAAATATTTTAAAATTTTTAAATCACTGTATATCAGATGAATAGTTTAAAATTACATTAATAAAAGTTAAAAATCGAAGCGCAATTGAACTACAACAGTTTTCTTTACATCAGTATTCAAATTACTAACCGAAATACCCAATAACCTAACCGAATCCTTCATTCGTTCTTGGTACAATAATTCTTTAGCGGTTTCGGCTAATAAACCTTTATCAGAAATAAAATAAGGCAATGTTTTACTACGTGTTTGCGTAGTAAAATCGCTGTATTTAATTTTTAAAGTAATTGTTTTCCCAGAAATGGTGTATTTTTTTAACCTTCGCTCCAACTCACTTGCTATTTGCTCAAGACGTTCTTGCATATAAATTTCTGAGGTAAGATTTTCATTAAAAGTATGTTCGGCTGCAACCGATTTAGAAATTCTATTGGGTTTTACTTCGCTGTTATGAATTCCTCTCACAATGTTGAAATAAAAAGAACCGCTTTTGCCAAAATGATGTTCTAAATATTCTAGCGACTTACTTTTAAGGTCTTTACCAGTAAAAATGCCGTGTTGGTACATTTTTTCTTTGGTTACTTTTCCGATACCGTAGAATTTTTTGATGTCTAAGTTTTCTAAAAACTCAATAACTTCATTCGGATTAACTGTCTTCTGTCCGTTAGGTTTGTTGTAATCTGAAGCAATTTTGGCAACAAATTTATTTATGGAAATTCCTGCAGAAGCCGTCAAACCAACTTCTTCAAAAATTCGTTTTCGTATTTCTTGAGCAATTAAAGAAGCACTTGGATTTCCTTTTTTGTTCTGAGTAACATCGAGATAAGCTTCGTCTAACGAAAGTGGTTCAACCAAATCGGTGTAATCGTGAAATATCTTTCTAATTTTTTGAGAAATTTCTTTGTATCGATCAAATCGCGGTCGAACAAAAATTAAATCCGGACAATTTCTTGCGGCTTGAACGCCACTCATAGCACTTCTTACACCAAATTTTCTTGCTTCGTAACTTGCAGCCGAAACTACACCGCGCACTTCACTTCCGCCAACTGCAAGAGGTTTTCCTTTCAGCTCTGGATTATCCATTTGTTCTACCGAAGCATAAAAGGCATCCATATCAACATGAATTATTTTTCGGTAAACAATTTCAGTTTCCATACAATTACTGCTCTTTTAAAGGAATAAAAAATGATAATGGTTTTTTTATAAAATGCTTCCAGATGGCTTTATTCATAATAAAAAGCTGTTTCACAGGGATATTTCTTGATCTAAAAGCTAGACCTAATGATAACAAAAAACTCACCATAAAATTAATAAATCCGATAATACCAATTCCGAATACCGACCAAAAAATAGTCCAATTAGTTACCAGAAAGTGATTTCCATAAACACCTAAAGCAAAATTTCCGCTAGCAAATGTAATGTGTCTAATGTCTAAATTAAGTCCAAAAAACAGTCCTAACGAAGCGGTACTTCCTAAAAAAATACCGAGCCAAGCATTAGAAACTATGCCAGCCCAATTACTTTCGAACCATTTTGAAATTCTTATAGTTCTCGAAATCCCAAATGTTTTTTTCAATACTGGATGTTCTTGCAACCTGTAATATACTTTGTGATGTTTGTTCTTATTGGATACATTACCCGAAATTATTCCCGACAAAAACAAGAAAAAACCAGCAATGGCAGCATGAAGAATCGATAAAGATAATATTGGATTTAAATCGGTTATAAATTTAGCCGCGCCTAGTTCTGCAAAATTATAATCAAAGAATAAATCTATAGAATAAATTATTCCTAATGAAACTGGAAAAGCCATTAGAATATTTCCAACGAATGCTATGAATTGCGAACGAAACAATCGTGCAAAAAGTTGCGCAAAAGCTTTGTGTTTGTTTTTACTATTTCCTGAAGCATTAGAATCGTTTTCTAAAACCTGAATTATGGTAGATGCCGTCATGGCTGGTTGCTTGGTTGCTAATGTAAATCCGAAAAGATAAATTGCTATAAAACCTAAAGCATAATTTAGACTATAAAGAAACGCATGCCCAAAATTGCTGGTTTCTACTTGTGAAAAAAACATTTTTATAACACATAAAATACCTACAATAAAGCCACCACCAAGTGCTGATTTGAACATTCCAAAATACTCTTTCTTCGATTCTGTAATATAATGTTCGCCTGTCTTGGCTGTATGTTGTGTAATTTCGTATGAAATTAATTGTGTGCTTTGATTTATGAGTTGACTTACATTGTTTTTGATACAATTTAGCTGAACCAATTGCTTGAACAAGTTAATTGAGTTTTCAATTTTACTAAACGAATCATTTACAATTAGGAATGGAAATAGATTTTTCAAGCGGTCTAATTGTTGTCTTATTCGAAGTAAACTTTGATTAACCTTTAATGATATCCCGAATTTAGAACTATTTTTGAATGCTTGCTCGACATAATCTTCGCACTGCTTGTGTAAGACTAAAAGTTGTTTGTAATTAATATCAGCATCGGTTATGTAATGAAAAGAATTCGTTTTTAGCGTACTTTCTATTTGTAATAATTCTTTTTCAAATGCTGCAAATGGACTTTCATACTGTTCGTATTCAGGAACCATTTTAAGCACATCATCTTCCATAGCACGACCGCTCATTCGTTGAGAAATTAAAGTCATCGCCGACATCATTTCTCGCAGCGGACTCAAGTCTTCAACCGACAAATAAATATCATGAAAATTAAGCAATTCGAATAATTCAAAAATCTCATTCTTTGGTATTTTATTGATCCAAACACTGTCGGTATCTTTATAAAACACTTGATTTAAAACATATTCTAGAGTATCTTTTTCGGGTTGATGCGGCAATAACTTTGCAAAAATTCTTTTTTTAATTTCAAATAAAAAATCAGAATCTTGTAAAATGCCAGAATTAGAAAGCATTCTAGTAATTTTTTTCTTTGAAAATACGACCTCCAAATATTCTTTAAAAAAAATTAATTTTGAAGGGTTTTCCTTTAGATATTCGATAAGTAATTGAATAGAAACCGTATCGATTTGCTTTTTTTGTGGACGAAAAAGACCAACCAATTCAATTAAAAAATCAAGTTTTATAATTGATTCCTTTTTTACAACCAAAGCACTTGACTTTCTAAAAAGAAGATCAATCTTAGTTGTTTTTGAAGGCTTTATTCTTTTAATCATTCTTTTTTATATAGGCATTTACAGTATTTGTAAAATTACATTTTTAAAAGGCAAAAAAAAACTTAACTTGCCCAATATTAGAAAAAAATTAGCAAATGATGATTGAAATTGAGCGCAAATACTTGGTAACCTCTTCCGATTTCATAGCGCAAAGTGTATGTAAAAATGAAATAGCACAAGGTTATATTTCCTCACATCCAGAACGAACTGTGCGCGTTAGAATTAAAGGTAATAAAGGTTTTCTAACTATAAAAGGCATCGGTAATGAAACAGGCGCTTCACGATTTGAATGGGAAAAAGAAATTGCAATTGAAGAAGCCAAAGCACTTTTAAAACTATGTGAAAAAGGTGTAATCGAAAAAACACGATATGAAGTACCTTCAGGAAAACATACTGTTGAAATTGATGTTTTTCATGGCGACAATAACGGACTTATTATAGCCGAAATCGAACTAGAACATGAATTTGAAACGATTGTAAAACCCGATTGGTTGGGTAAGGAAGTGACAAACGATGAACGGTATTACAATTCATACATTAGTCAAAACCCTTATATAAACTGGTAATTACTTTTGTAAAACTTCTAACGTTACATTAATATAACCAGCGCCACTACTTGATGCGATAGTGTAAAATGCTTTTCTAGACAAATCGATTTCACGGCCTTTTACAAATGGACCACGATCGGTAACTTCTACAATTACAGATTTACCATTACTTTCATTAGTTACTTTTAAGATAGTACCAAAAGGAAACTTTTTATGCGCGGCAGTTAATTTAGTTTTATCATATTTTCTTCCACTAGCGGTTCGACGACCATGAAACTTATCGTGATAATACGATGCATGTGCTTTTTTCTTGTAAGGTTTAAACTTTCCTTTGTATGCAATTATAGAATCAGAGGCGATTTCTAAAGTTGTCTTTTCTTTTTTCAAAGAATCGTTTTTAGCCTTTTTTAGTTCTTCTTGCTTTGCTTTTTTAGGATCTTCTTGTTTAGGTTTATGTGGATTTATAGTAAAACTAATTAACAAAAATGAAATGCTGCAAAGAAAAAGAAGTATTGAAATATATTTTTTCATTGGGAAACTTTTAAATTAAACATACAAAAATAATGCCTTTATCAAATTTAAGAAATAGAATTACGCTACTTATTCGATAAAAAAAGTCCTTTTCAGGACTTATTATTTTTGTTTTAAACCCATAGCGACCATGGAATTCTTGCTAAGATAAGAAGTAAACCAATTGCATAAAGGAAGGCTAAAGACTTAAATTTAGCTTCGCTTGTAGCTCCTTTTTTATGTTTAGACCAACCAATTGTAATTAAAACAATAGCAATGATATTAATTAAAGGATGTTCTAAAGATGTCAATCGTAAAGCTGCATCTTTCATGTTTCCTAAGCTTGCTTTTCCTAATAGAGAAACGAAATATAAAATTAAACCTACTACCAATTGGATGTGCGTAGCGATTAATGCATAGAGTGCAATTTTTTTATCTTTAGCGGTAAATTCTTTTTTAGATAAATATCCAATAAATGAGTTTACCACGGCAACTAAAAGTAATAAAAGTGCTAAGTAAGCCCAACCTGAATGAAATTTTTGAATAAAATGGTACATAGAAATAAGATTTATTTTAACAAATATATAAAAAGTAAAAACTCTTTCACAATAATTATGAAAGAGTTTTTAAATGTTTAAGCTTTTTATTTGATTAATTAAAAGTATATCTCACGCCAACTTGCATTTGCCATCTTGACGAGTTTAAACCTGAATCATCAATCTGATTTTTAGTTTCACTTACATTTGGATTGAATCTGTAGGTTGGTGTTCCTCCAGCATTTACAGCAACAAAATCTAACAATTGTACTTGATCAAATGTTGCAAAATATCTTTTACCCCAATCTTTGTTTAACATATTTGTAAAATTGAATATATCGGCAGTCAATTCAAATGTATGCTTTCTTTTTCCGCTGTAAAAAGATATTTCCTGTGCAAATTTCATATCGATTACATGACTCCATTTAAGACGATCTCCATTTCTTTCTGCATATTGACCTCTTCTTGTACGAAGGTATTTATCATTAGAAATATAAGAATCAAGCGCTTCCCATTGTTGTTGTGGAGTTAAGTTGGTAACAGGATCATTAACAAGGATTATTTCACCTTGTGATGCAGGTACATAAATCAACGCAGATTCTGAAAATGTGTCTCTTAAAATTCCTCCGTTGTCGTTGTATACATAACTAAATGGTGCGCCTTCAGTTCCTTCATAATAAAAACCTAGTCTAGTTTTTAAGTTTTTATTCCATTTATAAGTTAGAACTCCATTTCCTAAAAGTCTTGTTCCTTGTGAGAAATCTGAAATAGATGGTCCACCAATTTTATTAGAACCATTTACAGTTTCAATATTGTTCCATTGTGAACTATTTTGAGAAGAAGTTGCATCAAACAAAACAGTTGATCTTCCGTAAGCATAAGTTCCTTGAACATTTACATTCAATTTATCTGTAGTAAATAGTTTTGATAATGTTACAGATGTGTTGTATGCTTCACCTTTATCTGTATTAGAAGCTAAATATATTCCTTGATAAACAGGATCCAATCTTGTTGTACTGTATCTTGGTCTATTGTCTGCACCAGTTAAAAATTGTGTTGGTTCAGCTAAGTTTAAATTTTCATAAGTTATAGCTGATAGATTATCATTATAAGTAATATCAGCAGATAAAGTAAATCCTGCAGGCAATCTTTGATCTACAGCTAAACTTGCTTTAAATACTTGAGGTAATCTAAAATCTTGTGAAAAAAGGTCGATATTTCCACCAAATTGTCCTGGAGCTCCTACATTTCCTGGTACTGGTCCAAGAGCTACACCATTATTGTAAAGTTGACTATTTACACTTGGATTTGGATTAAAACTCGGCATTTGTGGATTGGTTGTCCCATTAATATCAATTGCTCCTTGAGTAACTCCATTATTATTATACGTTCCTCCTGGCCAAACTAGAGGTAATCTTGAAGTAAATATACCTACACCACCGCTAATTTGAGTTTTCTTATTACCATTTAAATCGTAATTAAATCCTAATCTTGGTGAAATATGAGCATAGTTATCAATTTTCTTTCCAACTCTTGCTCCTTTTAAATCTTTACCATTTGAACTTAAAATACCAATTGTTCTGTTGTTAAAATCGTCATTTTCTAATCCATTTTCCCAAACTGGAACGTCAACTCTAAATCCGAATGATAATTTAAATTTATCAGTTACTCGCATTTCATCTTGAATATAACCACCTAATTGCATAATATCAAATTCAGCAGCACCAAGAGAACCATCGCCTTCACCTCCTACTAGAGAATATCCTAAACGAAAACGATTAGGCTTTGCATTATTTAAGAAATCTGCTAAACTATTATATCGGTAGTATCCGTAGTTTCTTCCAAAAAATACATTTTTAGAACTTGAAAATTCGTTGTTAGTACCAATTGTGATATTGTGTTTTCCAGAACTAATTTCAAAATTATCTGTAACCGTTAGTGTTTTTTGCTCTAAAAAGTTAGATGTTGAAAATGCTTCAGAACCAAAGAATATAGTACCGCTACCATCACGTATTTCTAATGCTGGAAATGGACTTCCCATAGGATTTCTATCATCTTTTACTGTTGTATACCCAACAACTAAGTTATTAGAAAACTTATTATTAAAACGGCTATTTAATTCTAAACTCGTTGAATTAGTAATAGATGAAAAATCTACACCTCCATTACCAAAGTTGATTGCTCTAGCAGAAGAATTACTTGGAGATATGTTTATTGCTTTTACAAAACTATGACGCAAAGCTAACTTATGCTTCTCGCTTATATTCCAGTCAAGTTTTGCAATTAATTTATCACTACTTAAAGTTTGTACATTGTTACTAAATCCACCAGGATTATAACCATAATTAGTTCCTAAAAACGAAACCAAATTATCTAATTGTTGAGTTGCTAATGCGCCACTGTAAGGATTCCCACCAGCTATACCAATATTTCCTGTGTAATTATCAATATTAAAGGGTTGTGGTGTTTCATTTTCTTGTCTTTCATAGTTGATGAAATAAAACAATTTATCTTTAACTAATGCACCACCAGCTCTAACTCCGTATGTTCTTGCACTAAAATCTGAAAGTCTTTCTCTTGCATTTGACCCAGCTAAATCAGCAGGTGTTTTTCCAGCAATAGATTGATCTCTATTGAAAAAATAGGCCGAACCTTCAAACTCATTAGTACCCGATTTGGTTGTAGCACTAATTGCACCACCTGCAAAACCTGAAATTTTAACGTCAAATGGAGCAACACTTACTTGAAACTGATCAATAGCATCAAGAGAAATTGGACTAACTCCAGTTTGCCCTCCGTTAGTTCCATTAGCGGATAAACCAAAAACATCATTATTTACAGCACCATCAATGTAAATTGCATTGTATCTATTATTTTGACCACCGATAGAAATTACATCGTCACCTCTCAATTGTGCTTGAGGCGTTAATCTAGCAAAATCTGAAATATTTCTTGATAGTGATGGCAAGTTTTGAACTTTTCTCGAATCAATAATAGTTTGAGCTCCTGTTTTTTTGCTGTTAAAAACATTATCTTGTTTTGTTTTTACAACAACTTCCTCTAAAACACTTGCTTCAGAGATTAAAACTACATTGTTGTTACTAGTCTCTCCTAGTGATAAAAAAATGTTTTCCAAAGTTTCGGTTTTATAACCAACATATGAAAGAACCAATTGATAAGGTCCGCCAGTTCTCATATTTGATATTCTAAAATACCCATCTGCATCTGTAGAAGCAGAATACTTTGTACCAGATGGAGTATGGATAGCTAAAACAGATGCTCCAGGTAAAGACGCATCTTTATCTGACACCTTACCTGTCATTGCTGAATTGGTATTACCTTGTGAATAACCAAATGATACTAATAAAAATAGCATACTAAGTGATGCCCATTTCTTAAAATTTTTCATTTTCTTGTTGTGTTAAAATTTTACCGCAAAATTCCAACATTTATCTATTTCTAAAGTTAAGTAAATGTTAACAAAATAAAATATGTTGATTAATTATCAATGAAAACGAAAAACTAATTTAAAAATTCAATAAAATTAAGATTTTTAACAGTAAAAATAAAAAAACCTCAATTTATATCAAAATTGAGGTTTTAATTCCATATTCTCACAAAAAATTATTTTTTTTCGAGAAAATAACGTAATAAAAATTGTGTAGAACTATCGTGATGATTTACAGTTTTGGATTCAATTTCTGATAAAATGGAGTTTGCAAGCTGCTTTCCTAATTCAACTCCCCATTGATCGTAACTAAAAATATTCCAGATTATACCTTGTACAAATATTTTATGTTCGTACATCGCCACAAGTGAACCAAGTGTTTCTGGTGTTAATTGTTGTACCAAAATAGTATTTGTAGGTTTGTTTCCATTAAAAACTTTAAAAGGTTTTAAATAGTCAGATTTTGATTTCTCACTATTTTGCTTATCAAACTCTGCTTGTACTTGCGCTTCAGTTTTACCATTTAATAGAGCTTCTGTTTGTGCGAAAAAATTCGACATTAGTTTGTTATGATGATCCTCATTACCGTAAAGTGGTTTAACAAATCCAATGAAATCGGTAGGAATTAATTTAGTTCCTTGATGAATCAATTGAAAAAATGCATGTTGCGAATTGGTTCCTGGTTCACCCCAAATAATAGTTCCGGTTTGATAATTTACAGGCTTACCATCGCGACCCACACTTTTACCATTGCTCTCCATAATTCCTTGCTGAAGGTAGGGTGCTAATTTTTGTAAATATTGTGTGTAAGGAATGAGCGCTTCACTTTCGGCTCCAAAAAAGTTATTGTACCAAATACTAATTAAAGCCAAAATTACTGGAATGTTTTTTTCAAAAGATGCCGATTTAAAATGTTCATCCATTTGGTTTGCACCTTTTAATAATTTATCAAAATTATCATATCCAACAGCTAAACTAATAGATAATCCAACTGCAGACCATAATGAAAATCGTCCGCCAACCCAATCCCACATTGGAAAAATATTGTTTTCATTTATTCCAAACTCAGTTACTTTTTGAATATTGGTCGATACTGCTACAAAATGGTTTGCCACATCGTCTTGAGAAGCTGATTGTAAAAACCATTTTCTGATAGTTTCAGAATTGGTAAGTGTTTCTTGAGTTGTAAATGTTTTAGATACAATTACAAATAAGGTTGTTTCTGGATTTAGTTTTTTGATTATTTCATTTACATGATCACCATCAATGTTAGAAACAAAATGTAAGTTTAAATGATTTTTATAAAATTGTAGTGCTTCAACAACCATTGCTGGTCCTAAATCTGAACCTCCAATTCCAATATTTACGATATCCGTAAACGCTTTTCCTGTAAACCCTTTTCGTTTACCTGAAATTACTTCATTAGAAAAAACTTCGATATTTTTCTTAACCGATTGAATCTCTGGAATAACATTTTTTCCATCTACCAAAATCGTACTGCTTTCTGATGCTCTCAAAGCGGTGTGTAAAACTGCACGATTTTCGGTTTTATTAATCACTTCACCATCAAAATAGCTTTCTATTGCCTTTTTCAGTCCAACTTCATCGGCAAGTTGAACTAACAATGTGATGGTTTCGTTTGTAATATTATTTTTAGAAAAATCTATTAAAAAGTCATCCCATTGAATATTGAAATTTTTTACTCTATCCTCATCATTTAGAAACATCTCCTTGATAGAGTTGTGCTGCATCAATTTGAAATGGTCCTGAAGTTTAGACCAAGATTTAGTAGTTGAAGGATTTATATTTTGTAATGCCATTTTTTAAATTTTAAACGGCAAAATTAGATAAAAGAATGAACTTTAAACTACCAAAATGTAAATTTTGTCAAACAAAACCAAGCTAAATCGTTATAGTAGATTAAAATTTAAAAGAAAAAAGAAGCACTATTAAAAATTCGGAAACTTAATTTTTGTAACGCTATCTAATTCTCGTTTCAGAGGTTCCATTTGATTTTTAAACTTAGGAAGATTGCGACTTTCCATTGGTTGCGAATTTGGAAGTTTCATTTTAAGTGCATCTACTTGCACACCATTTTTCCAAAAACGATAGCATACATGTGGTCCTGAAGCTAATCCAGTGCTTCCAACCTTTCCAATAATTTGCCCTTGTTTAACACGTTGACCTCTTTTTACAAGAATTTTAGACATGTGTAAATATTGAGTAGAATAAGTTTTATCATGTTTTATTTTTACAAAATTTCCATTTCCAGCGGTATAACCTGCTTGTTCCACAACTCCAGCAGCTGTTGACATAATAGGAGTTCCTGTTGGCGCAGCATAATCGGTACCATTGTGCGGTTTAAATCGCAATTGCACGGGATGAAATCGATTTTTAGAAAATCTTGAAGTAATATTTACAAATTTCAGTGGTGCTTTAAGGAAAAAGTTTTTTAATGCCTTTCCATTCTCATCATAATAATCTGTCTTACTATTTTTTTCTTGAGCAAAAGGAAAAGCATAAATTTTTTCACCTTTATATTCAAAAAAAGCAGCACGAAGACTATCAATTCCATCGTAAATAGTATCGTTGATGTATCGTTCAGTATAACTAATGGCAAATTTATCTCCTTTTTTAGATTTAAAAAAGTCAATTGACCAAGCGTAAACTTTACTTAATCTTCCTGACAATGTAGGATCAACGTTGAGACTTTTTAGGGTTTTTGTAAGTGGTCCAGTTAGTTCACCTGCTACTGTTCGAACCTTAAAAGTTAATGGTCTTGATTTTTTGAAACCAATAATTGAATCGGTCAAGTCAACTAAATAATAATCAATTCTATTGGGCTGGTAAATTAAATATTGAAGTTTATTGTATTTATCTTTTGATCGCAAGGCAACATAAGGTCTTTTAAATCTTACGTTTGTAGAAAAAGAATCTTTTACAACACGTATAATGTCGGCTGCTCTTTTACCATTAAGATTTTGTTTTTTTAATATTCTTTCAAATGTATCTTGACTTTGAATGGTATCATAATGCACATTAAAATCGTCAAATTTAAACCCAAAATCTACAACGGGTTTGTGTGGCTCAACGTCTTCAATAATAAAATCTTCTTCTTCTTGTTTGCAAGAAAAAAATGTAGTCAACACCAATAAAATAATTACTAATTTTCTCAAGATGAGTTTTTTATATTATTTTAATTTTCTTCTCCCCAATTTTTCAATTCTTCTTCGCTCCACAATTCTGGAAAGAAAATACGGCGTTGGTATTTGGGATGCATGTATTTTTTCCAATCGCTACCACCGGTTGCTTCGCCATTACCTTTACCGCTTTCAATGTATTTTTTTGCAGCATTTAGATGTCCCATTACCCAAGTAATATTTACCGTCTTATCGTAATGACGCATTGCTTGAATTAGATCTTTGTTTAGTTGATCTTGTTGTGGTAAGCTTTTAAATTTTTGCCAGATATTGGTTGTATTATACGCTTCCATGTTTCTTAAAAACTCGGCTTTGTACTTGCGCTCAAACTCTAAAATTAAGAAACTCTTCTCTCCAGTTTTATAATCTTTTCCTGCAGCTTGCCAATATAAATGTTCGAAAGCATGTGTATAAGGTGTATTTCTATCAATTGTTGCTCTAAAACGATGATCTATTAAATTTATCAAATCGGTCGAAGCAAATTCAATTAATCGGTATTGGGCACTTTGAAAACCACTTGCTGGGGTTAATGTGTTTCGAAATTTCATGTATTGATCAACTTCCATACCATCGCCCATGATGTCAAAAGAAGTTGTAAGCATATTAAAATAACGACTTATACGCATTAATCTTTCTGTAAAAAATGTAGTCTCGGGTTGTGCACAAGTAGTAACTTGATTGATTTCCCAAAGTATCATTTTAAACAAAAGCTCGTTTACCTGATGGTACATAATAAAAACCATTTCATCGGGCAGAACAGTTCGTTGTGTTTGCAGGCTTAAAAGCGCATCAGTTTGAATATAATCCCAATAAGTGATTGGTTTAGACCACAATAAACCTTCCAAATGAGTTTCGGTTTTTTGGTTTATTGCATCAAATTTTTTTTCTAATTCGGCTAGTATTTGGGACGATATTGTTTCACTCATTACTTTTCAACTTTTACCATAAATGGACTTTTCAAACCTTTAAAAGATTCTAAATCGGCTTTTATAGAACCAACTGCCAAACTGGCTTTTATTCTTACTGGAATTTTATTGTCATCGTTTGAAATCCAAACGGTTAGACTTTCTTCTTCTTTAAAAACTCGTCCCGATTGAACCAATGGTCGAAATATTAAAGCAGATGTAACCCCAAATTTAGTTTTTATATCCTCTTTTCCTAGATATTTTAACTTAAATTTTGTGGTTTCATCGTCAAAAAACATATCTACCGCAATTGCTTCTCCAACTTTTAGCTTGTCAACATTTGGATGATTTCTTAAAAAATAAAATGTTGAAATAATATCTTGAACGTTTTCTGGTACCGAAAAGGTTTTCTCGGTTTTATTTTTATAATCTTTAAGTAAAACTTTATTGGTAGTTTGATTAAAAAATCCTTCTTGATTTTTTTTATATCCACCTTCATCAATTTTTCTGACAAATTGATAAGGCTGACCTGTAGTTTTATCAAAGTAACTTTCGTAATTATCATCGACTTTGAAGAAAAATCGAGACATTCCTGTGGTATATCCTTTGCCAATAGCATGGTATACTTTTTTATTATTTTTAACTGCTTCTTTAACCTCTAGCGTTGCATAACCAGCGTTTATAAGTCCATAATGGATTCTAAACTTAAACCACTCGCCTACTTGAAATGCATTTTCTCTTTGAGAATCGAAACTAACAGTTAAAAATAACAATGCGACTATTATGACTTTTTTCATTTGTTTTTTGAATTGAATTTATAACTGTAATACAATTTCTGTTCCAAATGTATAAAAACAAAAAAACCCAGTCAAATAATGACTGAGTTTTTATGCTATTAACCAACCAAAAAACTATAAATTATGAAAAACTTATATAAAAATCGAAGGAAACCACTCCTTCTCTTTTTTGTTGGTACAAAGATACTATGCTTTGTTGTGTTATTCGCAATAAAAAATTGACTTTAACATTTAATTATCAATAATGATGTTACTACAACGTTGTATTTTACGATATCTTTAAAATTATGTGAAAATTATAGTGTTCCTCTCAAAGCTTGTTCTCTCTCTATTGACTCGAAAAGGGCTTTAAAGTTACCGGCTCCAAAGCCTTTAGCTCCCATTCTTTGAATTATTTCAAAAAATAAAGTTGGTCGATCTTGGACTGGTTTCGTAAAAATTTGTAATAAATAGCCATCTTCATCGGCATCAACCATAATAGCTAATTTTTCGATTTCATTGATGTCTTCTTTCATCATATCCATGTGAACTCCCAAACGTTCTGGGATGGCTTGGTAATAAGTATGTGGAGGCGCAGATAGAAATTCTACTCCACGAGCACGCAATTCAGAAACTGTTTTTATAATATCATCAGTTGCAATAGCAATGTGCTGAATTCCTGGACCACCATAAAAATCTAAATATTCTTCAATTTGCGATTTTTTCTTTCCTTCGGCTGGTTCGTTTATCGGAAATTTAATTCTTCCATTTCCGTTACTCATTACTTTACTCATCAAAGCCGAATATTCGGTATTGATTTGTTTATCATCAAACGAAAGGAAATTTACAAATCCCATAACGTCTTCATAGAATTTTACCCAGGTATTCATTTCGTTCCATCCTACATTTCCAACCATATGATCGATGTATTTCAACCCAGTTGGAGTTGGATTGTAATCGGATTTCCATTCTTTATAACCTGGTAAGAATACACCGTTGTAATTTTTTCGTTCCACAAATATGTGAACCGTTTCGCCATAAGTGTAAATTCCAGAACGAATTACTTCACCAAATTCGTCCTTTTCGACTGTTGGCTCCATAAACGAACGTGCGCCACGCTTCATGGTCTCTTCGTAAGCAGATGTGGCGTCTTCAACCCAAAGTGCTGCAACTTTTACGCCATCTCCATGTTTTTGAAGATGTGCGTGAATTGGTGAATCCTGCGTTAGTGGCGTTGTAAGAACAATTCTAATTTTGTCTTGCTTTAAGACATAACTTGCTTTGTCTTTAACTCCTGTTTCCAATCCTGCGTAAGCTAACGATTGATAACCAAATGCGGTTTTATAATAATGCGCCGATTGTTTTGCGTTACCTACATAAAACTCTACATAGTCTGTTCCTAAAAGCGGAAGGAAATCTTGCGCTCCTTCAAATATTTTTTCTAATCCGTATTCTACTGATTTTACTTCTTTACTCATAATTTTATTTTTTAATTTCATCTACCGTAATAGAATCTGTGTATGTTGTGTCTTTTTCTTGGTACATTCCATCTATTTCTTTATCGATATAAATAGAATCTGTTTGTCTATCATTATTCCTAGCTTCTTCAAATTTTTCTTTAAGTAATGTTGTAAAACTCATTTGATAAAACAACATGAATATTACAATTATAAGTAAGAATATGCCGCTTAATATTGTTCCTATTAAAGAAAGGATTTTTCCGATGTAAACATTTTGCCTACTTTGGTGCGAATAATTTTCAGGATTTTGGTTGTATTCTTTTAAACTATTGGATGCTAAAACCAATCCTATTATACCAAGCGCAAGTGATATTACGGCTAAAAACCCGCAACAACATCCTAGAAACAAAATTACTAAACTGATGATTCCAAGTATTAAAGCTGTTGGATCAGCCGAAAGTTTATTATAATTCATTTTAAAATTTTATTACTTTATTATTATTCCAACCAAGATTTATAATACTTTCCATCGTCTAATCCCATGGCTATTTCTGTCACCATTAGCGGTCTGAATGTATCAACCATTACGGCTAGTTCTTCTGTAATTGTTTTGCCAATACTGCGTTCCATTGCGCCAGGTGCTGGACCATGAGGAATTCCTTTTGGATGCAATGTAATGTGACCAACTTCAATATTATTCCTGCTCATAAAATCGCCATCAACATAATACAAAACCTCATCGGAATCGATGTTGCTATGATTGTAAGGTGCAGGAATTGCTTTCGGATGATAATCGTAAAGTCTTGGACAAAACGAACAAACTACAAAAGTTGACGTTTCAAAAGTTTGATGTACCGGCGGCGGTTGATGTACTCTTCCTGTAATTGGTTCAAAATTGTGAATTGAAAATCCGTAGGGAAAATTATATCCATCCCAACCTACAACATCAAAAGGATGTGTTGCATAAATAAATTCATGCATCATTCCTTCTTTCTTAATTTTTACAAGAAAATCACCTTTTTCATCATGAGTTTCAAGTTCTGAAGGTAATTTAAAATCGCGTTCGCAAAAAGGAGAATGTTCTAAATGTTGCCCAGATTCGTTTTTATATCGTTTTGGAGTATAAAAAGGGGCAAAACTTTCTACATAAAACAATCTGTTTTCTTCGGTTTCAAATTGAATTTGATAAATCATTCCGCGTGGAATAATGAGGTAATCACCATATTCAAAAGAGATGTTACCCATCATGGTTCGCAATTTCCCTTTTCCTTTATGGATGAAAATCATTTCATCGGCATCGGCATTTTTATAAAAATATTCGGTTAACGATTTTCTTGGCGCTGCAAGTCCAATAGTGCAATCTTTGTTTAAAAGAAGTGCTTTTCGACTGTCTAGAAAATCATCTTCTGGTTTTAATTCAAAACCTTTTAACAATAATGATTTTATGTTTTTATCAATAGCAATTTTTGGCTCTACCGAATACGATTTTATAATCTCTTTGACTTGTGTTGGACGGTGAACATGGTATAACAATGATGAATGACCATGAAAACCTTCGGTTCCAAATAATTGTTCGTAATACAATCCGCCATTTGGTTTTTCGAATTGTGTATGTCTTTTTTGAGGAAAGTCTCCTAATTTATGATATAAAGGCATTTCTTTTTGTTTAAAAGTTTAAAGTTTAAAAGTTTAAGTAGCACTTAACTTTACTAACAATCAAAAAGCGATATTCTCATTCAGGATTTCTCTTGATGAGGAATTTGAGGTGTATTAATAATTCGGCCCAGTTTTTTGAAATAATCATATACAAATATCGTAAAAAATAAAAAAAAGCCACTAAAAAGTGGCTTAAATTTATTCTTGATTTTCTTTGCCTAGTTTAGCATTTCGCATTCCGTAAAGGAAATAAACTACAATACCTATTGCTAGCCAGCCTAAGGAAAGTAATTGAGCGTCTTTACTAAGATTTATCATTAGGTAAGTATTAATACATATTCCTGAAATTGCAATAACTGGCAATGCAGGAACTTTAAATGTTCTAACAATGTTGGGTTGCTTTACACGTAAAATCCATACCGCTATACAAACCATAGTAAACGCAAACAATGTTCCGAAACTGGTCATGTCTGCCAATTTATTGATTGGAGTAAAAGCTGCAACTACAGCAATAACACCTCCTAAAATCATTAAATTTGTTTTTGGCGTTCCAGAAAGCGGATTAATTTTAGAGAAAACTTGTGGAATTAATCCGTCTTTCGACATTCCTAAAAATATTCTTGATTGTCCCATAATCATTACCATTAGCACTGATATCAATCCAACAGTAGCTGCGATTGTAATAATATATCCTGCCCAAGCTTGACCAGCAATGTCAAAAGCATAAGCAACTGGCGCTTTAATAGCATCAGGATATTTACCTAGCGGATTAAAATCGGTATAATTCATCATACCTGTTAGCACTAACGATACTAAAATGTATAAAACAGTACATATTAATAAAGATGCAATAATTGCAAATGGCACATCTTTTTTAGGGTTTTTAGCTTCACCAGCTTGTGTTGATACCGCATCAAAACCTACATAAGCAAAAAATATCGCTGCAGCTCCAGAAATAATACCAGTAAAACCGTAGGCATTATGGGTTGTTTCTTTCTCCACAATTTGAGTTGCCTCTGGAATAAATGGAGACCAATTTTGAGTGTCAATAAAAAATAACCCAGCAATAATAACAAAAATAATTGCGGATACCTTTAAAAGTACAATCATATTGTTTGCTTTTGCAGCACTCTGCGTACCTTTCATCAAAATTGAAATTACAAAAATTACAATTAAGAAGGCTGGTAAATTCATCGAAAAACCTTCTCCGGTGTAGCTTGCAGGATCAGTTGTTAAATACTCTGGCAGTTTTATACCAAACATTTTAAGGAGTTTATTAAAATACCCCGACCATGAAACGGCGACCGTCATTGATCCCATGGCGTATTCTAAAATCAAGCCCCAACCAATTATCCAAGCAAATATTTCTCCAATAGTACCATAAGCATAAGCATAAGCCGAACCTTCAACCGGTAATATTGATGCAAATTCAGAATAACATAATGCTGCAAAAACGCATGCAACACCTGCAACAATAAAAGATAACGCTAATGCTGGACCAGCATGATAGTAAGCGCCAGTTCCAGTTAACACAAAAATACCGCCTCCAATAATCGCTCCTACTCCAATTGCAGTAAGGCTCCATTTTCCTAATACTTTTTTTAATTCACTTTTTTTCATGTCTGCTTCAAACGCAGAAACAGGTTTAACTCTCCAAATAGACATAATGTATCTTTTTTATTAATCTGTCCAAATATACTTTTTTTGTTTAATATTTCACAAAAAAAATAAATATATACGAATTTAAAACCAAAATCCTACACCAAACCACAAATAACCCTTTGGTAGTTCTGGCGACCACGAATATTTCATTTCAATTGGTCCAATTACAGTTTCGAGACCATAACCTACTGCATATCCTGAAAATTCTGGAGTTGAAAACCAATTTCCTGTTGAAAAAAGTTTGTTGCCAACATTAGCATAATTGGCTGAAAAGTTGATGTGGTTTTTTTTATAAAATTCGTAATCTATAGTTGCAGCACTTTTAATATAACTATTCCCAGAAATTGAAATAAAATCATACCCATAAAAATGTCGGAAATTATTGATGGTATTGAAACCATAGCCGCCTAAAACAAAATCTAGTGTTGAAACACTTTGCTCACCTACTGCAAAACCTGCTTCTGATTGTAATTTAAAGGTTGCCTTTTTTAAAAACGTTTTAGCAAAACCTGCATCACCTTTAACAATTGAAAATCGGTTGAATTGATTAGTAAAATTACTAGAAAACAAGTAGGATTGTATATCACCATTGAAATACCAACCTTTATTAGGAAAATATTTATTATCAAATGAATCGTATTTTATATATCCAAACGCACTTGTGTAATCGCTATTTTCAAAAATTGCTTGCGTATTTTCTAGTGTTTTAGATTCTACTTTTAAATGCTTGAATTCCAATCCTGCTCCGATTAGAAACTTTTGAGCAAATACGGTTTGCAAATAAGCTTGATTGGTAAAATCTGAATAATCAACGTTTATAGTACTAAATCCTGGCTGATCAAAAATGCCATTTCCAAACGTAGTCGAAATATTTCTGTTGAATTGGTTGTATCTAGATTTAAAACCGAAGCTGAAATAAAAACCGTTATCGATATAATAATCTAAATAATATCTAAAATTATCGCCAAGTGCTAAATCAACCGAAAGCACGTCATTCTTGAACAGTGATTTTTTATGAGTCAAGTTTACCAACACAGCACTTTTATACAATCCATCGTAGTGTAATCCGAATTTTAAAAATGTTTTATTGCTACTTTCAGTAAGGGTTACCGCAAGTTCTTCTCCAAGACTATTATCATTTATTTGATAAGAAATACTGTTAAAATTGCCCGATGCGTCAAGCTTGTTTACGCCATTCTTTAAATCGTCGTAACTTATTTTAGTTTTTTCTTTAAACCCAAGTTGTCCAATAATATAGGCTCTTGTATAATTTTTTAAACTATTTATTGAAATTGAATTAATATAAATACTGTCTTTTATACATTTTATATCGGGTCTGTTGTAAGGTGTATTTTTTTGAGCAACTTCCTTCAACTCTTCAAAAACTTGAAACGCTGCTTCTTCTCCTTTTTTAATGATTTCTTTTCCTTTATCAAAAGAAATTACAGTATACTTTTCGACTTCTGGTTTTATGTAGATGTCCGTTCTTTTTACTTTATCTTTCATCCCTTCTATCATGGAAAGATTGGATATTTGAACTAAAATTCGAGTTGCTTCTTTAAGTGCATTTCTGTCTTTTAGTCCGTCTTGAACGTCTACACCTATAATAATGTCTGCTCCAAGTTTTTTAACTTCGTCAATAGGATAATTGTTTACAACACCTCCATCTATGAGCATTTTTCCATTTATTTCAACAGGTGAAAAAAGTGTTGGAAATGATGAACTTGCCAATAGTGCTTGTGGCAAATATCCTTTATTAAGAAGTTCTTGTTCGCCAGTTTCAATATTTGTAGCGATGCATAAAAAAGGTATTGGCAAAGCATCAAAATCTCTCACATGACGAACTTTATGTGTTAGTCGTGTGAGCAAACTATAGTTGTATAATCCTTTAGATAATGCGATGGGAACACCAATGCTAAACTTATTGAATGGTAGTGAAATGGCGTACATTTCGTCATTTCGTTTTTCGTAAAAGCTCTTAGATGTTCTTGGAATATAATCTTGAAGTAGTTCATCAAAGTTGGTAGTACTAAAGATGGAGTCGAGTTGACTTGCATTATAGCCAGAAGCATACAAACCTCCAACAACAGCACCCATACTTGTTCCGCCAATGTAATCTATTTTTATTCCTGCGGATTCTAATACTTTTAAAACTCCGATGTGGGCAAAACCTTTAGCGCCACCACCTGTTAAAACCAATCCTATTTTTTTTCTTGCAATTGTATCTTGAGCAACACTGTTTTGAGGAATTAACAAAAGTAGTGTAGCAATTACGATGATAAAATTGGCAAATTGCGCTTTGTAGACGGTATTTTTTATTTGGAATACTGATTTTGGCAAAAGACCATTATAAAATAGCCCCGATAGCAACGAAAATCGTTTTTCTTTAGTTGCCAGATTATGGCAAGTAGAGAAAACGATTGCAGTGGATAGCGGGAATAAGGATTGAAAGTATGCCTTTAACATTTGCTACAACTATTAATTATCTTTTTTATGGTAAAAGTCGGTAATTTTTTTGGCTTTTGATCCACCTATGACCTCAGAAATTTCCTTTTCGGTGGCTAATTTTAATCTTTTAACACTTTTGAAATGTTTAATTAACGTTAGCATGGTTTTTTCGCCAATTCCAGGAATTTCTTCTACCGATGAGTTTAGCGCTGCTTTGCTACGTTTGTCACGGTGAAATGTGATTCCGAATCGGTGTGCTTCGTTACGTAAAAACTGAATTACTTTGAGTGTTTCTGATTTTTTATCGAGATATAGCGGAGCCGAATCACCTGGGTAAAACAATTCTTCCAAACGTTTTGCAATACCAACGATAGCTATTTTACCGCGAAGTCCTAAATCGTCTATACTTTTTAAGGCTGATGACAGTTGGCCTTTTCCACCATCTATAATTATTAATTGCGGTAAGGGTTGATTTTCGTCCAACATCCGCTTGTAACGTCGGTAAACAACTTCTTCCATCGAGGCAAAATCGTTTGGACCTTCAACTGTTTTAATATTGAAATGGCGGTAGTCTTTTTTGGATGGTTTTCCGTCTTTAAAAACTACGCAGGCTGCAACAGGATTGGTTCCTTGAATGTTAGAGTTATCAAAACATTCTATGTGTCTTGGCTCTACCGACAATCGTAAATCTTTTTGCATTTGCGCCATAATTCTATTGGTATGACGCTCTGGATCGATAATTTGAATTTGTTTTAATTGATCCAATCTATAGTATTTGGCGTTACGTTCTGAGAGTTCTAATATTTGTTTTTTATCGCCTAATTGTGGCACTGTAACTTTTATTTTGTCGCCAAAGTCTAGCGGAAACGGCAAAATTATTTCTCTGGTAAGCAGGTTAAAACGCTCTCGAAGTTCAATAACTGCTAATTCTAGAAGTTCTTCGTCGGTTTCTTCTAATTTCTTTTTTAACTCTAAGGTGTACGAACGAATTATAGCACCATGCGCTATTTGTAAAAAATTGACATAGGCAACTGCTTCGTCTGAAATGATTGAAAACACATCAATATTAGAAATTTTTGGATTTAAAATTGTAGAACGCGACTGATAATTCATCAAAACCTCAATCTTTTCTTTGATTTTTTGGGCTTCTTCAAATTGCATTTCTTGAGCAAAATGCTGCATTTTTATTTTAAAATCTTTAAGACTTTCTTTAAAATTTCCTTTTAAAATTTCGCGAATTGCATCAACTTGGCGTTGGTAATTTTCTAATGTTTCATAACCTTCGCAACCTCCTTTGCAATTTCCTATATGGAATTCTAAACAGACTTTAAATTTACCTGAATCTATATTCTTTTCGGTTAAATCGTAATTGCAAGTTCGTAAAGGATATAGCTCTTTAATCAATTCTAAAATGGTATTGACTGTTTTAAAACTAGTGTATGGTCCGAAGTATTCTGAACCGTCTTTTATCATTCTTCGAGTTGGAAATATTCTTGAAAAAGGTTCTTTTTTAATACAAATCCACGGATACGTTTTATCGTCTCTAAGCAAGACATTGAAACGCGGCTGTAGTTTTTTAATTAAATTATTTTCTAACAGTAAAGCATCTTGCTCACTCGAAACCACAATGTGCTTTATGGTAACAATTTTTTTAACCAACACATTGGTTTTTCGGGTATCATGAATTTTATTAAAATAGGAAGCAACACGTTTTTTGAGATTTTTTGCTTTTCCTACATATAAAATTTTTCCGTCTTTATCATAATACTGATACACACCAGGATTATCTGGTAAGGTTTGTATTTGAAGTTCGAGCGATGGATGGGTCATTTTTAAGAAATAGAATAAAAAGTATAGAAAATAGATTGTTCTTCTTTCTTCAAACAAATTTAACTTTAATTCTTTCATAAAGCAAATGCGTTTTTTACTTTTACTAAATGGAAAAAAAAGAGTTACGAACTAGATACAAACAACTTCGACATCAACTATCAACTGAAGAAATTGAAGAAAAAAGTTTGGCCATTGCCAATGCATTACTTCAATTGACTATTTGGGATAAAACATATTACCATCTATTTCTAAACATAGAAGAACAAAAAGAGGTTAACACCGAATTTATTCTGCATATTCTGCAAGGAAAAGATAAAGAAATTGTGGTTTCTAAAAGTAATTTTGAAACTTTAGAAATGTCGCATTATTTGTTAACAGACAACACTAAATTTATAAAAAACAACTACAATATTCCAGAACCAATTGATGGAATTGAAGTACCTGAAAACAAAATTGAGGTCGTATTTATTCCGCTTTTAGCTTTTGACAAAAAAGGAAATCGAGTAGGTTATGGTAAAGGTTTTTACGATAAATTTTTATCCAAATGTAACCCCGAAACAATTAAAATAGGTTTGTCGTTTTATGAAGCCGAAGATGTAATTACCGATTCTTTTGCAGGCGATGTTACCTTAGATTATTGTATAACACCATTAAAAAATTACCAATTTTAATTGTTTTTATGCTCTTCTTCTGGAGATAGAAACGTTACGTTAGGATGAAGTTTCACAGGTGCAAAAGCGCGTTTATTAAATACAATTAAGATTCCTACACCAACTGAAATAGCCAAATCGGCAACATTGAAAATAGCGTTGAAAAATCTAAAATTTTCGCCACCCCAAATTGGAATCCAAGAAGGCAAAGTACCTTCGTAAATTGGAAAATAAAACATATCTACCACACGACCATAAAACCAAGTTCCATAATGGTTTTCTGGAAAAATAGTAGCTAAATGAGTACTGGTACTGTTGTCAAACATTACGCCGTAAAAAACAGAATCAATAATATTTCCTAAAGCACCTGCAAAAATAAGTGCTATTGCCACACTTAAAAAATTAGATCTTCTTTTGGTTGATGTATCCCACATCCAATAACCAATTCCGCAAACAGCAAAAATTCTAAAAATAGTTAAAAACAGTTTTCCATATTGACCCGGAATTACAGTTCCCCAAGCCATTCCTTCGTTTTCTATAAAATTAATTTTAAACCAACTTAAAATTTCAACTTCTTCACCATAGTAAAAATTAGTTTTGACAAAGACTTTTGAAAATTGGTCTACAATTAGAATTGAAATAATTAATAATATGGAACTACTTAATTTCATTATTTTATTTTTTTGATGTGCAAAAATAGCAATTAAATAATATAAAAAAAGATAATTTGGCAATAACGAACAACATTTTATACTTGATAATTAAATAGTTGTACAGTTTTAACACTATTTTTTGAATTCACATGAACAATTGTTAAAGTGTAAAAAATAATTTATTACATTTGATACAATTTATAAATCATTAACTATGAAAACGTTAAAGTATTTAATTGCTGTTTTTGCAATCGCTATTTTTGCTTCCTGCGAAAATGACGACTCTAATTCTGAGAAAGTACAATTTGCAGTTCCAACCATAAAATCGTTAACAAAAATTAGATCGAATGTTTCGGTTACAGGAGCTAAAACAACTAGTTCGGACGGTAAAATATACGTTTCAGAAAATTATCTTTTCTACATTGCTCAGGAAGAAGGCGTTCATATTTATAACAATCAAAATCCTGCAGCGCCTGTAAATACAGCCTTCATTAATTTGGAAGGCGTTCATGATGTTGCGGTAAAAGGCAATTATCTGTATGCCGATAATTTTGTAGATTTATTAGTATTTGATATTTCTAACATCAACAATATCACGTTAGTACAAACGGTAGAAAATTCTATTTCATTTAGTCCAACCTATCCAACGGAAGCTGCATTTTATGATTACACAGTTTATCCAGCTGAAGGAGAAATCATTACCGGATTCCAACTACAATTAAAAAATAAACCTAATGATTCAGAGGTTGTTTTTGCAAACGATGCCTTGGCTGGATTTGAAAGTTCGGCTGCAAACAACGTTGGAACAGGCGGTTCTTATGCTAAGTTTCAAATCAATAACAATGCGCTTTACACCGTAGATTCGTATCAATTAAATGTATTTAACATCACGAATCCCGAAAACACGTTTTTTGACAAATCGGTTTATCTTAATACATGGATGAATGGAGGTGTTTTTGAAACCTTATTCATTCAGAAAGAAACATTATTTGTTGGTGCCACTTCTGGTATGTATACAGTAGATGCTTCGGATGAATTCAACCCAAATTTTGTTGGAGGTTTTTCTCACGCAACGGCTTGCGATCCAGTTGTAGTTTTTGCAAATACGGCTTACATTACCGTTCGCGGTGGTTCTAGTTGTGGTGCAATTGAAGATCAAGTGAATGTGATCGATGTGACTGATATTGCTAATCCAACTTTGCTTTCAACAACTTTACTAAATCAACCTTATGGATTGGGTATTCGCAATGGTGTTTTGTATGTATGTTGTGGTACAAATGGTTTGAAGGTTTTTAATGCCGCAAACAGCGCTAACTTAACGTTAGAAAATACGTACAATGAAAATGTAAAAGATGTAATTCCGATGGACAGTCATTTAGTTGTTGTGGGAAATAACAAAATCATACAATACAATTATGGTGCGAATTTTACATTGATTCCTATTAGTGAAATCAGTTTTTAAATAGTCTAAACAAAAAAAACCTCGCCAATTAGCGAGGTTTTATATTTTAACGATATATTATCGTTGTAAATTTTTAGCTTCAATGCTCATTGTAGCATGAGGAACGATTTTTAGTCTTTCTTTTCCTATTAACTTTCCGGTTACTTTACAAACACCGTAGGTTTTATTTTCTACACGGAAAAGCGCATTTTTCAAGTCACGAATAAATTTCTCTTGACGAATTGCTAATTGCGAATTCGCTTCTTTGCTCATGGTTTCGCTGCCTTCTTCAAAAGCTTTGAATGTTGGCGATGTATCATCAGTACCATTATTCAAATCATTCATATAAGCACTTTTGATTAAATCTAAATCGGCTTGAGCTTTAGCAATTTTTCCTAAAATTATTTCTTTAAACTCGGCTAAATCAGCATCAGAGTATCTTGCAATTTCATCTGTAATCATTTTATACTATTTTGAAATTAATATTTTTGTTTTTATCTCATCAAACTCAATTTCTATACCACTTTCTAAATTATCAACAAATTTTAATTCTTCTGTTAACGTTTCCGACTTGATATAGTCTTCGTTATTGTTTATTGCGTGTTCTAATTCGCCACTTTTTTGCAATTGTACTCGTATTTTATCGGTAACTTCAAATCCCGAATCTTTTCTAATATTTTGAATTCTATTTACCAATTCTCTAGCAATACCTTCTTGCTTTAATTCTGGAGAAATAGTAATGTCTAAAGCAACAGTAATTCCGTTAGCATTAGCAACCAACCAACCTGGAATATCTTGGGTTGCTATTTCTACATCTTCAGAAGTTAAAGTTATACTTTTTCCTGAAATAACAAGTGTTAGCTCGCCTTTGCTATCAATTTCGTTAATTTGATCTTGCGAAAATTTTTGTATATCACTAGAAATCAATCCCATATCCTTTCCAAAACGTGGTCCAAGTGCCTTGAAATTTGGCTTAATTTGCTTCACTAAAACGCCCGATGCATCGTCTAAAAGTTCAATTTCTTTGACGTTTACTTCGGCTTTTATCAGGTCAGAAACTGCCTCGATTTCAGCACGTTGATTTTCGTCAAGTATAGGAATCATAACCTTTTGCAACGGTTGGCGCACTTTTATCATTTCCTTTTTACGAAGCGATAAAACTAGTGACGAAACCGTCTGTGCTTTCATCATTTTACTCTCTAACGATTTATCAACAAAGTTTTCAACCGAATTTGGAAATTTCGCCAAATGTACTGACTCAAATTCCTCTGAATGTGTTGCTTGTGTTAAATCTCTGTAAAGTTTATCCATGAAAAATGGAGCGATTGGCGCACTCAATTTGGCAACAGTCAACAAACAAGTATAAAGCGTTTGATAAGCCGCAATTTTATCTGTTCCGTATTCGCCTTTCCAGAATCTTCTTCTGCACAAACGAACGTACCAGTTACTTAAATTTTCCTGAACAAAGTCAGAAATGGCTCTTGCTGCTTTTGTTGGTTCGTAATCAGCGTAAGCTTCATCAACCGTTTTTATCAAAGTATGTAATTCTGATAAAATCCAACGGTCAATTTCAGGTCTTTCGTTTAATGGAATTTCGGCTTCTTCATATTTAAAACCATCGATATTAGCATATAAACTGAAGAACGAATAAGTATTATACAATGTTCCAAAGAATTTTCTACGAACTTCTGCAACACCTTCGATATCAAATTTCAAGTTATCCCAAGGATTGGCATTCGAAATCATGTACCAACGAGTTGCATCTGGACCATATTCGGCCAAAGTGGTGAATGGATCAACGGCGTTTCCTAAACGTTTCGACATTTTTTGTCCGTTTTTATCCAAAACCAAACCGTTTGAAACTACATTTTTATAAGCAATTTTATCAAAAACTAATGTTCCGATAGCGTGTAATGTAAAAAACCATCCACGAGTTTGATCGACACCTTCAGCAATAAAATCGGCTGGAAATGCTTTATTCTCGTCAATCAACTCTTTGTTTTCAAATGGATAATGCCATTGCGCATAAGGCATTGCGCCTGAATCGAACCAAACGTCAATCAAATCACTTTCGCGTTTCATTAATTTTCCTGATGGCGAAACCAAAACGATATTATCGACTACATTTTTGTGTAAATCAACCAAATCGTAGTTTTCTTCGCTCATATTTCCAACAACAAAACCTTTGAATGGATTTTCTGATTGAAAACCAGCTGCGATTGACTTTTCAATTTCAGCATACAATTCTTCAACCGAACCAATTAGGATTTCTTCGGTTCCGTCTTCGGTTCTCCAAATTGGCAATGGAATTCCCCAATATCTTGAACGCGATAAGTTCCAATCGTTGGCATTTTTCAACCAATTTCCGAAACGACCTTCACCAGTTGCTTTTGGTTTCCAGTTGATGGTTTCGTTCAAATCAAACATTCTATCTTTGATTTCGGTTACTTTGATGAACCACGAATCTAATGGATAATATAAAATTGGTTTGTCAGTTCTCCAACAATGTGGATAACTGTGAACGTATTTTTCGACTTTGAAAGCTTTATTTTCTTCTTTTAATTGAATTGCAATTTCCACGTCGGCAGAGCGTTCTGGAGCTTCGCCATCGTTGTAATATTCGTTTTTAACGTATTTTCCAGAATAATTCCCTAAACCTTGAATGAATTTACCTTGTAAATCAACTAAAGGAACAGGATTTCCGTTTTCATCAAGAACCAACATTGGCGGAACTTCAGGCGTTGCTTCTTTGGCAACTTTAGCATCATCTGCACCAAAAGTTGGCGCTGTATGAACGATTCCAGTTCCATCTTCGGTAGTAACGAAATCGCCCGAAATTACTCTAAAAGCATCTTCCGAATTTTGATATGGTAAAACCAATTTCATCAATTGTTCGTAACGGATTCCAACTAAATCAGCACCTTTAAATTCTGATAAGATTTGGTATGGAATATTCTTATCGCCTTCTTTAAAATTTTCAAAATCAGAAGGTTCAACAGAGGCAAAAAATCCTTTTCCGAATTGTTTTCCGACAAGGTTTTTGGCCAAAATTACTTTAACAGGACGATAAGTGTATTGATTGAACGTTTCCACCAAAACATAATCGATTTTTGGACCAACGGTCAACGCAGTGTTTGATGGTAAAGTCCAAGGAGTTGTCGTCCAAGCTAAAATGTGAACTTCGCCAAAACCTTGTAAAAAGCTTGGTAAAGTTTCTGCTTTTGCTTGAAATTGAGCCACAACTGTTGTGTCGGTTACATCTCTATAACTTCCAGGTTGGTTTACTTCGTGTGAAGACAATCCGGTTCCAGCTTTTGGAGAATACGGTTGGATAGTGTAACCTTTGTATAATAAGTCTTTGTTGTAAATTTGTTTCAACAACCACCAAACGGTTTCCATGTATTTGGATTTGTAAGTCACATATGGATCTTCCATATCAACCCAATAACCCATTTTTTCGGTCAAATCGTTCCATACGTCGGTATAACGCATAACGGTTCGTTTACAAGCTTCGTTGTATTCTTCTACCGAAATGGTTTTCCCGATGTCTTCTTTGGTGATTCCTAATTCTTTTTCAGTTCCCAATTCAACAGGTAAACCGTGTGTATCCCAACCCGCTTTACGTTTTACTTGGTAGCCTTTTTGCGTTTTATAGCGACAAAAAATATCTTTAATAGCACGCGCCATCACGTGGTGAATTCCAGGTAATCCGTTTGCTGAAGGTGGACCTTCAAAAAACACATACGGAGTTGCACCTTCACGCGAAGTTACACTTTGTTCAAAAACGTTGTTTTTCTTCCAAAAATCAAGAACTTCTGACGCTACTGTTGGCAAGTCAAGTCCTTTGTATTCAGTAAATTTTGTGCTCATTTTGTCGTATTCTTAAATCAGTTTGCGAAAGTAGTAAATTTTAGTCATAAAGTCGAAAGTCTTAATGTCGAAAGTCCTAAAGTTTCTCAAAATCAGAAAAAGGTATGTTGTTGCATATAAAAATCGATTTTTATAAATATTATCTTAAATTTGAATTCTAAACGTTTTAATATGAAAACATTCATAATTTCTATCTTCAGTTTACTGTCTTCATTATTATCATTTGGTCAAAATCAACAACCAAAAATGATTGTTATTTTGCCGAACACAACATATTCTCATTACCAAAATACAAATTGTGTAGGCTTGCCTGTATCTTGTCCGCGTCAATTTAACGATGTCGGATTACAAACTATTTTTACCACCTATTCTATAACCGTTCCAGAAGTAGGATATTATGGATGTAGTACTCAAAATCAAAACTACAACGCAGTAGAGTTATATGGTATTTCATCTAGTACAAACCCCGCTTTTACACAAGATTTAGAAAATTATAATCAAGGTGTTATTGCAGTAGACTATTTACCTGGCATCCCAAATCAAGTTTATTATACTCTTATAAATAATTCGGTAGGAAGTTTTCAAAATATTACCAATGGCATTGTTACTACGAACAACGCTGCGCTAAATCAGATTTTTATTGATTTTAATGTCTTTAACATTACAGAAGTTAACCAGCAAAAGCTAATATCGTGCAATTGTAATGGAGTTCAACTGGCCAATACATTGAATAACTTGACAAATGTAACGCAATCATCTTTTACAAATTGTGGTGTAGCTTATTTAAATAATGAAAGTTTTTCTAAAAGTAGAAGTGTAATTTATCCAAATCCATTCTCGACTATTTTAAATATTGAAACATCTGAAAACGTAACTGTATTTAACGTTTATGATAGTTTAGGCAAAAAAATTATTGAAACATCTGTTAAAGATGATTTAAAAACTAAACTTACTCAAGTGAATTCAGGAATATATTTTTTGAATTTATTATTCGATGACGGAAAAATTGAAAACAGAAAAATTATTAAAAATTAGTTACTTCTAACTAAAAACTTCCTTTAAAACGTCAAGTGATTTGGGTTTTTTGAATCCGTCAATGTGAATGGAATAGTAATCTAAGAGAATTTTTAGGAGTAGTTGACGTTCGATACCTGCAAAGACTTTTTGATTGGAATCAAACTTTAGATTAATTAATTTTTTGAAAAGAAATGTTTCGTGCTCGTTAAGACAATTGGTGCCTTGAAATGGCGAAAAAATGCCATCAATCATTTCAAAATGTTTAAAATCTGCTTCGGAATTATCTGGATAAAATCCAAGGAATTTTGTGATTTCTAATAGTAAAATCAGATGGAAATTGGATGTTTCTTCGTGCGTATCTAACCACAGTAGCGCCGCTTCTAAAAAAGTAAATAAATCTTCATTTTTTTCTTCTTCGTGAATACTATGATGTAACATTTCGGACAAAAAAATAACGATGGTACTTTTAAAAATATCCGAATTTATTGTTTGGTAAGCAGTAGCTAATTTTATTTCTTTAAAATGTTCTAATGTGCCTTTATTTTTGTGATTGGCTTCTATTTCAAGAATAGTTAAAGGTTGAAAATAAGCAATTTTTTGGTTGGATTTTTTCCCAGAATAGGCACTTTGTACAAAGTAACTTTTTAAACCATCACTTTGCGTAAAACATTTTACAATCAAGCTTTTTTCTTGATACCTTAATGAAGAAATTACGATGGCTTTGGTTTTGACTAGCATACTGTTAATTACGAATTTAGAATTACAAATTACGATTGGAATTCGTTATTAATTTTATTAGAATGAATTTGTCAAGGTTGTTCATTATTTATAATTTTCTATTATTCAAGTGTTTTTCAAATCCTAATACTGCAATCACAAAAGCTATTCCTTGAACAGGCATCATAAATCTTGAACAATTTATTGGCCCAGTTACAATAATGTAGTAGAAAAAAAGTAAAACAATGTAGTACACATAGAAATCTTCTTGCAAGGCAAGCAATCCTTTACTAAAATAGAACCATTTAAAAATTGCGAATAAGAAAATTGGTATCAATAAAATGTAAATCAAAAAATAAGGATTTTTTGATAATGAAGAAAATGATTTTGTGCCATTTAAGATTTCTAAAAACCCTTGTTTACCATCTTCTTTTTTAAAAAAAGTCATTAAATCGAATCTGCCCGGATCCAAAACTCCTCTTAAAGCATTAATAGTGTGATAAAATGAATAGCTAATAAAATTATCTTTTATTTCTTTAAACCCTATACTTTTTAAATTTTCATTTTGTTCTCTAAAATCCATTTTTTGAAATTTAGCATCATAAACAGAATCTTTCCATTGACGTGCCTGTTTCTCTGAAGTGGTAAAAGATTTGAAATAGTATAAATTATAATTAATTAAATTGATGTTTTCTATTGACGAAAAATGTTTATATCCTGTTCTATATTCATTATAATTTAAATAAGCGAAAAGAGATAGTATGGGAAAAAATAGCCAAAAACTAAAAACTCTACTCTTCAAAAAATAAAAGAAAAAATAAACAAAATTTATAAATATAAATGGATAAAAAACTGGTTTAGTAAATGCCAAAAGCACAGTAATTATTTGTACATAAACAAAGTATTTTCTATTCCAACCTTTAATTAATAACCAAAACAATAAAATTAATAGAAAAAACAATATCCACTCAGACATCACTAATTGTGAGTATATAAAAATAGAAGGTGTAAATAGAAAAAAAAATATCAAATATGGTTTTATAGTTATCTTATAAAATTTTAAAATATCAAACAAAATTAATATCGAAAAAAACGAGACGACAGTTTGAAAGATTATAAGTATTATAATATGAAAACGATAAAAAAAAGCTAAAATTAAAGGATAAAAAAAAGGTCTTTTTGTAAGTAATGTATAATCTAAATTATCATTGAAATATGATAATGAGGCTATACTTTTGGCAATTTCAAGATATTCTAATGAATCTACTAAATAATAGTTTTGTGAGATAATTCTAAAAATTAAAAAAACAACAAACAATAAACCTATTGCAGATAAAACCTTTTTTTCCTCTTTATTGTAATTATTTATATCAAACATATTATCTGATGATCATCACTTTCTTAACTGTAGTATCAATGCCATCTTCCGCAGAAACCAAAATCATATAAACACCCGATGCGACTTTGTATTTACCAAATGCCTTGGTATCCCATTCGATTGTTCCACCTTCAGATGTGGTTTCGTATACTAAGTTACCTTCAATATCCGTAATTTTAATAACTGCTTTTGATGTTAAACCCGCGATTTTTACCGTTCCATCAAATCCTGGTCGTACTGGATTGGGATAGGCGTATACATTTTGCAAATCGTTGCTTGGCTTTGTCGAAGTTCCTTTGTAAGAAACCAACCCTTTATCGGTTGCAAAAAACACTTCGCCTGAAACTCCGTCAATTTCGATATCATTCACATCATTACTTGGTAATGGCGAATTTTCTTTGGTGAATTTAAAAATGGTTTCTTGACCATTGGCAGAAACCAAAAATACGCCACCACCCGCTGTTGACACCCATTTTCTGTTTGCGCCATCGACTGCAATATCTAGAATAAATTGCTCAAAAAAGAGTTCTTGTGCCAAATTATCTTCTAAAATAATAATCGATCTGGTTTCTATTTCATCTTGGGATAAAAATTGATCGACACTAGATATGATTCGCAATCCTTTTCCAGTTCCAATCCACATTTGATTTCTATTATCAATTGCAACACAACGAACATCGGCAATAGGCAAATTACCTTGTGTATCGTTCTTAATGACTAAAGATTTATTTACAGTTTCGTTAAAAGCTACCAATCCGTTACGTTGCGTTGGCAACCATTTTGTACTATTTTTATCTATAACTGGAATAGCATAACTTTCATTTAATGTTTCGGGAATAATATCGGACAAATCATAGGATTGCCACTGACCATTGGCGCGCAATACTTTTAATGCTTTTTCTACAAAATTATTGGTCATCCAAAGATTTCCTTCCTTGTCAAAAACTGGTCCGTTTACTCGTATATCAATATAATTTGGATCAGGAGTAGGAGTTAAAACTAAAGTTTCTAAACCGTTAGAACCTGTATTGGTATTATTAAAAATTTGAGTTGGCACTTCATCTTCAATCTTTAAAAGTCCAGAAAAATAGGAACTTACATAGAAATCATTTTGATTATTTGGGCTAAAAGCGATGTTGGAAAGTGATTTTGCTCCAAATAAATCGGAATACGGAATACTAGTCCAACCCAAATCAGACGAAAATTTGCTAATTGGAAATTCACCTGGAGTTGGATCGTACGGATTATACAATCTTGAGTACCTACCATACAATGCCCAAAGCGCTGTATTGGATTTTTTTACCCGAAAAACATTGTTTTTTACTGGACCATTTGGCATTATAAACTCAAAACTTGTAGGGTTTGCAAGCGGTGTTGATATTATACCATTTTCATTCGTACCAATATATACTATTCCGTTAATTACTGTTGCACATGAAAAAGTTACGGGAATTTCTGTAATTTGAAAACTTTGAACACGCGCTTGTTGTTGAAATGCTTCGTTATAAACATACACATTTGTAGCATTACTAACAATCAAATTACTTTGATATACTCTAATATCTAGCGCAAACTGATTGATATTTGCAAATTCTACTGCTACGTTGCCATTAAATCGGTACATTCTACCATCGGCATTGGCACCAACTAATTGATTGTTAAAAGTTACAACTCCTGTCCAAAAACCTCCGTCAAAAACTTGCCATTGACTAAAATCAACCAAATTAGGATTAGAAGCAGCTGCTTTTTTTATACCGTTAAATTGTGTTGTGGCATACAATTCATCATTAAATACGGTTATTTGCTGAATCTTAATTGAAGCTCCATTATCGCCAATAAAATAGGTGTCTCCAAACTCTAAGTTGGTTAGATCGAAAACAGTAATTCCGTAATCACATGAAATGTAAATTTTGTTATTGTATTCGTAAAAATGATTAATTCTTTTTATAAATGGAGAAACCGGAACCTCTTCTACAATACCATTTTTAAACAATACCGTTCCGTCTTGATTTACAACCAACAATAATCCGTTAGTGTTTCCGATAAAAGTTTTATTTATGGTACTACTGTGATAAACTGCTGAAATTGTTTCTGCTTTTAACCCATCAATAGAGTTGATTGTTTTTAGAGAATTGGAACTTAAATTTTTTAAAAAAAGTGCATTTTCTGAAGCCGCATATAATGTAGTTGGCGATTCTGCGATGTCTTTAACAAGATTATACGAAAAATAACCTTGCCAAAGCTGATTGGTTTGAGCAAAGCAATTTGATATAAAAATGAACGTTAAAAGAAAAAAACCTTTTTTAAACATTGCAATAAATTTAGTGTTACAAATATACTATAAAACGAAATTACTACTAGTTTCATATTTGCAAAATAAAAAAACCTTCTTTACAATTAAGAAAGAAGGTTTTAGATAAAATTATTTTGATGCTATTTACACTATTCCTTGTGCTAGCATTGCATCGGCAACTTTTACGAAACCTGCAATGTTTGCTCCTTTTACGTAATCTACGTATCCGTTTTCTTCAGAACCGTATTTTACACAAGAAGCGTGAATGTTCAACATAATATTTTTAAGTCTTTCGTCAACTTCTTCGGTTGTCCAGCTTAAACGTAATGAGTTTTGAGACATTTCCAATCCAGAAGTTGCAACACCACCAGCGTTAGATGCTTTTCCTGGCGCGAATAATATTTTTGCATTTTGAAAAACAGTTACTGCTTCTGGTGTAGATGGCATGTTAGCACCTTCTGCAACACAGATACAACCGTTAGCAATTAATGCTTTTGCTTCTTCTTCGTTCAATTCGTTTTGAGTTGCACAAGGTAAAGCTACATCACATTTCACTTCCCATGGACGTTTCCCTGCAACAAATTTTGCATTCGGATATTTAGTTACATAATCTGAAATTCTGCTGTAGTTTACGTTTTTAATTTCCATAACGTATGCTAATTTTTCAGCATCAATTCCGTCAGCATCATAAATATATCCTGATGAATCTGACATTGTAACTACTTTTCCACCCAATTGCGTCGCTTTTTGCGCAGCATATTGAGCCACATTTCCAGAACCAGAAACTACAACAGTTTTACCTGTAAAGCTATCGCCTTTAGTTTGCAACATACTTTGTGCAAAATACACATCGCCATAACCGGTTGCTTCTGGACGAATTAATGATCCACCAAAAGAAATTCCTTTACCAGTTAAAACTCCTGTAAATTCGTTTCTTAGTCTTTTATATTGACCAAACATGTATCCTACTTCTCTTCCACCAACACCAATATCTCCAGCTGGAACGTCGGTATCTGCGCCAATATGTTTAGATAATTCGGTCATAAAACTTTGACAGAATTTCATTATTTCATTATCTGATTTTCCTTTTGGATCAAAATCTGAACCACCTTTTCCTCCACCCATTGGCAAAGTCGTTAAGCTATTTTTGAACGTTTGCTCGAAAGCTAAAAATTTCAAAATACTTAAGTTTACAGAAGGATGAAAACGAAGTCCACCTTTGTATGGTCCGATAGCCGAGTTCATTTGAATTCTATAACCACGGTTAACCTGAGTATTTCCTGCATCGTCAACCCAAGTTACACGAAACATGATTACTCTTTCTGGCTCGACCATTCTTTCCAAAAGCATTTTGCCTTCGTATTTTTTATTTTTTTCAATAAATGGAATTACAGTTTCAGCTACTTCTTTAACAGCTTGTAAAAATTCAGGCTCGTTAGGGTTTTTCTTAGCTACCGCTTCAATAAAATTGTTGATGCTTTGTGACATAATTTTATACTATTAATGTTTAAGAAAACGTTTTCGTTAATTTCCGACAAAGATACATTTTATAAGAATAGTGCGATAATTTTTTTGAAATTCTCTTTCTTTTTATATTAATGTTAAAGAAATTTAAAGAAACGTATTTAAAATATGCCATTTTAAAACTTTTTATGATTTTTTTCGTAAGTATATATTGATTTCTAATGTTTTATTTTATTAATGAATGATGTTTTTATATATTTGTCGAGAATTGAATCTTTTAAAAATACTATGCAGACACCCAAATCTATTTTTATAATCTGCTTACTTCTAATTACTTCAGTAAATAAAGTAATTGCTCAATTTGGATTTTCTCATGAAATTGGGGCAATTGTTGGTCCAGTTGCATTTCAATCGGATTATGGTGAGCGGTATGATTTTTCTACCAATTCTGGCAATACCGGTTTTGGAATTGGATTAATACACTACTTGAATTTTTCTTACAAAGCCGAATGTAATTGTTATACTCCAGAAACCTACTTTAACGATCACTTTAAATTGCGAAGTGAAATTTCTTATAACAAAACCAATTTACAACATTTTGGAAAATGGGTTGAACCACAAAGAACTTCACTAACAGCTAGACAGCTTAGAGCAATGAGAGGAAGCACTGCCGTTACAGATATCGGTATGCAACTTGAATTTTTCCCGTTAAGCATTAGAGATTTCACGGCAACAATAGGAAGTTGGGCACCATTCATCAGTTTAGGAGGACATTTTAGCTCTTACAAACCAAAATCATATTCAGAACTTGGTCCAGGATTAGGTGATTTGCCAACTGTAACTCCAATTAAATATATTGATGCTTTTGATAGAAAAGGTGGAACAACCTGGTCTGTAGTATCGAGTGTTGGAACACGATATAAATTGACCGAGCTTTCAGATTTGATGGTAGATTTACGATTTCAATATTATTTCTCTAACTGGGTAGATGGTTTAAATCCCGACCCACGAGTTTATACCGAAAACAAAGCTAACGATTGGAATGTTTGGTTGAACTTTGGATATATTTATTACCTTCAATAAAATGAAATAGTAAACATAAAAAACCCGATTCATAATTTTTGAATCGGGTTTTTATTTTTTATTTAAAAGCTTGTTCTAAATCAGAAAGTAAGTCGTCAATATCTTCGACACCTACGCTTAACCGTACTAAATCGTCGGTAATTCCGACTTCCAAACGCTTGTCTTCTGGAATGGATGCATGAGTCATTAAAGCCGGATGATTGGCTAAACTTTCAACACCACCAAGAGATTCTGCCAATGTAAAAACTTTTAGACTTTCGAGGAATTTAATAGCGTCTGCTTTTAAAGTTGATTTGAAAGTGAACGAAACCATTCCGCCAAAACCACTCATTTGCTTTTTAGCAATTTCATGAAACGGATGACTTGGTAAACCTGGATAATAAACTCGTTCAACCAATGGATGATTACTTAAAAATTCAGCAACTTTCATTCCGTTTTCGCAATGTCTTTGCACACGTAAATGCAAGGTTTTTATTCCTCTAAGCACCAAGAAACTGTCCATTGGCCCGAGTGTTGCGCCAGTTGCAAATTGCTTGAAATGCAATTCGTCACCAAGTGCAGCGTCTTTCATAACCAAAGCTCCAGCAATAACATCGGAATGTCCGCCAAGGTATTTTGTAGCCGAATGCATTACAATGTCAGCACCTAAATCTAATGGTTTTTGTAAATACGGTGTTGCAAAGGTATTATCAACAGCAAAAAGAATTTTTTTAGCTTTTGTGATTTTCGCGATTTCTGCAATATCTGCCAATTTCATTAATGGATTGGTTGGTGTTTCTACCCAAACCAATTTGGTATTTTCATTGATTAAAGATTGAAATTTCTCCAAATCATTCATGTCAACAAAATGAAATTTGATGCCTGAATCTTTATATAATCTTGTAAACAAACGATACGTTCCACCATATAAATCGTCCATTGCTATAATTTCGTCACCGGCTTTGAACAATCTTAGCAAACAATCGGTTGCAGCTAATCCTGATGAAAATGCTAATCCGCGCGCACCGTTTTCGATACTTGCTAAGGCATTTTCTAATGCTGAACGTGTTGGGTTTGCCGCACGTGAATATTCGTAATCAGGATTTACTGGTTGTCCTGGACTGTTTTGTACAAAAGTTGACGTTTGGTAAACTGGTGGCATAACCGCTCCTGTACTTGGATCGTGATGTTGCCCACCGTGTATGGTTTTGGTATTGAATTTCATTTTTTTTATTTTTTGCAAAGATATAAAGATTGTTTTTAGCCTCGAAGAAGGTAAGTCACAAAGTTGTTTTAAAATTGAACATGAATTGAACTACAAAAAACCTAGCCCAGAAAGTAATGAAAAGCTTTGTGCAAGAAAATTACAATTTTTCTTGACTGAAAATTGCGACCAACGGAAGCGCATTTTTAGTCGTAGAAAAATGTAATTTTCCTGTACAAACTTGCAATGGATAGCTGGAAATAGCTTCTAATTACAATTGCGTAAAATCGTCTGATTTTGGCATTAAATTCATAACATCAATGGCAATTTGCGGAGTTGGATTGGCAATTTTTCTTAGTTTGGTATCCATCCAAGCGCCATCAACAGTGATGGTTGCGAGCAATTCGTCTTTGTCGTTTTTAAATTCGTGAATTAGAGTCCAACGTGAAGCATCTTCTTTAATTTTGCCCACTTTTGTAGATATAAAAACTTGTTGATTCATTCGCATTTCTCTTCTAAAAACACATTCTTCGCGAAACAATATTGGTCCAAAATGTTGTTCTTGCATGATGCGCATTGTCATTCCTAATTGTTCGAGAATTTCGACACGATGTTGCGCTCCAAAATCGTAATATGCCGAATGACGGACGTGAAAATTTGGGTCTAAATCGGCCCAACGAATGTGTATTTCTTTGGTAAAAGTGCTCATTTATTATAATTTTTTTACAAAAATAGCGAGTTTTTTGTTTTTTAAACCATTAAGAAAGTTAAGTTCATTAAGAAAAATTGTAAAACTTAATTTTCTTAAATATCTTAATGGTTAACATCTTTGAAATGAATTGAAAATCTTACTTTTGCAAAAAGAAAAAATTATGACTGATACCATATACTATTTAGCGAGTTGCGATACGTGTAGAAAAATTATAAAATCGTTGCCGAAAAGTGCGAATTTGAAGTATCACGACATAAAGCAAGACCCAATTACGGTTGAAGAATTGGAATACATGCGCTCACTTTCTGGAAGTTATGAAGCTTTATTTAGCAAAAAAGCACAGTTGTATAAGTCGATGGATTTGAAAAATAAAAACTTGACAGAAGACGATTATCGCAAGTACATTTTAGAACATTATACGTTTATTAGTCGACCAGTTTTTATAATTCAAGACCAAATTTATATTGGAAACACGCAACAAAACATTTTGCAAGTAATGAAAGCGCTTGAAAATGTCTAAAAGAACTTGGGCGTTAATCGCCGCGACATTTGTTTCCATCATTTACGGATTGACTTTTACCATTGCCAAAGACGTAATGCCAAAGTACATTGAACCGTTTGGGTTTATTGTAATTCGGGTTTTTGGTGCTACCCTATTATTTTGGTTGGTTTCTTTTTTTGGTCCAAAAGAAAAAATTGCACTTGGTGACTTTCCTAGAATTATTGCAGCTGCTTTTTTTGGTGTGGCGTTGAATATGCTTACGTTTTTCAAAGGATTGAGTTATACATCGCCAATAATGGGTGCGGTTTTAATGGTAACAACCCCAATGATTGTGCTGGTTCTTTCGGCAATAATCATGAAAGAACGCATGCTAAAACGTAAAGTTTTCGGATTAATTCTAGGGCTTATCGGAACTGGAACTTTAATTCTCTATGGAAAATCGATGGTGAATGCTCCAAATGCAACTTTAGGAAATTTATTAGTTTTTATAAACGCCGTTTCTTATGCTTTTTATCTAATTATCGTTAAAAAATTAATGGATAAATACAACGCTTTTACCTTTGTAAAATGGATTTATACCTTCGGATTTATTATGGTTTTACCTTTCGGATGGAATGAATTTCAAGCTATAAATTGTGCAATAGTTCCAACTGATATTTACTGGAAAATTGGATTTGTTATTTTGTTTTCAACCTTTTTTACATATTTGTTGAATTTACTTTCTATGCGCGAATTGAAACCAACAACTGTTGCTGTTTTCATTTACTTGCAACCATTATTTGCTACGATTTTTGCAATCAGCTTGGGGAAAGATGAACTTACTTGGATCAAAATAATTTCGGCAGTTTTAATATTTGTTGGAGTTTATTTGGTGACGCAGAAAAAGAGTACTTAGATTTTTAGTGCTTAGTCCTTAGCTCTTACTTCGCATTTCTTGATTCTTTAGTTTGTAGTAGAAAATAGTCCTTTTGTAAAGACTAATTCCTATTGATTAGGCTTTAAAAACTAAGGACTAAAAAACTAAGGACTAAGAACTAAAAAGCAAACTACTAAAAACATTTTCATATATTTGAAGTCTATAAAATAAAAGAATGATACAATCCATGACTGGTTTTGGGAAAGCCTCTTTGCAATTACCTACCAAAAAAATTACCGTAGAAATAAAATCGCTAAACAGTAAAGGTTTAGATTTAAATACTAGAATGCCATCTGTTTTTAGAGAAATGGAATTGGGTTTGCGCAACCAGCTTTCGCAAAAATTGGAACGTGGAAAGATTGATTTTTCGTTGTATATCGAAATTACTGGCGAAGAAACATCGTCTAAAATCAATGTGCCAATTGTAAAAGGTTACATCAACCAAATGAAAGAAGTCGTTCCAAATGCAGATGAAACTGAATTGATGAAAATGGCAGTACGAATGCCTGATGCCTTAAAAACCGAACGCGACGAGATTGACGAAAACGATTGGAAGGAAATTCAATCGGTTATTGATCAATCGCTAGAAAACATGATGCAATTTCGTAGAGACGAAGGTGTTGCATTAGAAAAAGAATTTCTACATCGAATTGCCAATATCATGACGCTAATGAACAATGCAGTTGCGTATGATGCCGAACGAATTGAAACGGTAAAAACCAGATTAAAAACTGCGCTTGATGAACTTCAGGCGAATGTAGATCAGAATCGTTTTGAGCAAGAATTGATATTTTATCTAGAAAAATACGACATTACGGAAGAGAAAGTTCGTCTGGAAAATCATTTAAATTATTTCATAGAAACTCTTGCAGGAACAGAAGCCAACGGAAGAAAGCTTGGTTTCATTACGCAAGAAATGGGAAGAGAAATCAACACCATGGGTTCCAAATCTAACCATTCTGAAATGCAGAAATTGGTGGTGATGATGAAAGATGAATTGGAGAAAATTAAGGAACAAGTTTTGAATGTTTTGTAAGTAAATAGATTTTAGTCCTTAGTTTTTTAGTCCTTAGTACAAAGTTCTAAACACTAAGGACTAAGCACTAAAAACTAAGGACTAAAAAGTTTAAGAATGAACAAAGGAAAATTATTAGTGTTCTCAGCGCCATCAGGTTCGGGAAAAACCACTATAGTACGGCATTTATTGGCTCAGGAAGATTTGAATTTAGAGTTTTCAATATCTTGTGCAACACGCGAACCACGAGGTGAAGAAGTAGATGGAAAAGATTACTATTTCATCACTTGGGAAGAGTTTAAAAAACACATCAAAGCCGAAGAATTTGTTGAATGGGAAGAAGTGTATACCAATAATTATTACGGAACTTTAAAAAGTGAAGTCGAACGCATTTGGGCAAAAGGCAAGAACGTAATTTTCGACATTGATGTTTCGGGTGGTTTGCGCATCAAACACAAATTTCCTCAAGAAACCTTAGCTGTTTTTGTAAAACCACCAAGTGTTGACGAACTCAAACGAAGACTAAAAGAACGTTCCACCGAAAGTGAGGAAAAAATTAATATGCGTATCGCAAAAGCACACGTTGAATTAGCAACAGCACCACAATTTGACACGATTATCAAGAATTATGATCTGGATGTGGCTAAGGACGATGCCTATCAGTTGGTGAAAGAATTTATTTCAAGATAAAATTATTGCACAAAGTCTCACAAAGTTTACACGAAGAAACACAAAACTTGGTGATACTTTGTGAAAAACTTGGTGAAACTCTGTGATAAAAAAATGAATATAGGACTTTACTTCGGAACCTTCAACCCAATTCACATTGGACATTTAATCATCGCCAATCACATGGCAGAACATTCCGATTTGGAGCAAATTTGGATGGTGGTTACGCCACACAATCCGTTGAAACAGAAGAATACTTTATTGGATGATTACCATCGATTGCATTTGGTGAATTTGGCTACTGAAGAGTATCCCAAAATTAAACCTTCGGATATTGAATTCAAATTACCTCAGCCTAATTATACGGTGAATACTTTGGCACATTTGAAAGATAAATTCCCACAACACGAGTTTTCTTTGATTATGGGTGAAGACAATTTGAAATCGCTTCATAAATGGAAAAACTACGAGTATATACTTGAAAACCATGACATTTATATCTACCCAAGAATTTCAGAAGAATTAGAAAATTTAGATTTAAAAAATCACCCAAGAATTCATAAAATTGAGGCTCCAATTGTAGAAATATCGTCTACTTTTATTCGCAACGGCATCAAAAACAAACAAAATATTCGTCCGTTACTATCTGAAAAAGTTTGGCACTATGTCGATGATAATAATTTTTACAGGAAGTAAATGAACTATTTAAAAGAAAATTGGATTTCATCGATTGTAGCAATTATTGTGTGCGTGGCAATTATTTTAAATTTGCAATTTTCAAAACTAATAGAACCTTCTTTACTTCAATATTCTATAATTTATATTCCATTCGTTAGTATCATTTTATTAATAGTATACGGTGAAATTTTGTATGGAATTGAAGAAAATTTATGGGATGAATTTAAAAAAGGAAAGGATTTTCATATTGATAGAATGATGAACAATCTAAAAAGAACAATTATTTTGATTTTATTTTTTAACTTAATTTATGTAGCAGTTCATTTATACGCTAGTTTTTATTTAATTCAGAAAAATAATTTTTACGCTTGTTTCCTACTACTTTTATTTCCTTTGGCTACATTATTATACTTGTCAATTCATTACATAAAATTGAAAAGAGACTACGAGGAATAACTCCTTTTATTATCAAAAACCCTATTACAACTCATTATAATAGGGTTATTTAAATAAATATTTTTAGTTTGATAGACAACTAAATAATATTTTTTCGAATAGCTGCCAACGAATGTTCTATCAGCAATTTTCCATCTCTAAAAACTTCTTTCAGTTCGCCTTGTTGTTCTTCTTCCCAAGAAACTTCGTCAATAAGTTTATAACGTCCGTTTTCGAGTTCGATTTTCATCAAACCTTTGGCTGATTTTTTAGTTCCATCATCGGTAATTGGATCTTTAAAAATGGCTCTTCCTTCGCCGTTTACTTCGCCATAAGTGGCTTTCATTGCAAATCCGAACGTGTCGCGTGTATTGTATTGATAGGTAAATGAACCAATTCCTAACACAATATTAGTTGATGCAAATCCTTTTAATTTTAGTCGTTCACAAATTTGCGTAGCTCTTTCAACTGTAATGCTATCGCCATAAATCGCGCCAATTTGCGGAATCAATTCTTTGTAACCTTTTGCATTGGTGCTTCCGCCAAAAACATCCCAAAGTAATTCAATAACACCTTTTTGTTCCTCACTAGTTTTTCCGTTTGGATTTCCGCAGATGATGTCCACTGGATCACCACTGTCTGGACGCACTACCACTTTTCCTTCGCGAGCAACAATTTCGTTTTTCAATCGTGGTAAATAATCAGTTAATACTTTCCACAAATCCCACGTATCAGAAACTATTGACACAATTCCTTTTGGATAAACCTCGGTTATCAATCGTTTGAAAGTTTGGTATTCGCCTTCAGTTGTTCCCATACACATCACTGAGTGTTCTGTTGCAGCAACTGAACCGCCAATTAATTCTGTATCGGAATTAGCATTATAATAATCTTCAAAAAACTCAATTGCCGGGATTGTATCTGTTCCCGTGAAGCTCAATAAATGCCCGGCTGCCGATGTTACCGCAGCTTCAATTCCGCCCATTCCTCGCATCGAGAAATCGTGTCCTTGCCAATTTACAAATTCAGGAATTGAAGAAGTTTCTAAAGCATATTTATCTAAAACTTTTCGGTATTGTTTTGCAATTGTAGCCGAATTACAAGGCAACCAGATTACCGCCGAAAGTAAGGTTTCAAAATAATTGGTCAACCAAAAAAACTCAGGTTTGGTATTGTACATCGTAAACATCGGAACACGGATTGGAACCGAAACGCCTTCTGGCAAAGCCTTGAAAACCATCGGAATGTATCCTAAATCGTGTAAGTCTTCAATGTGTTTTGTACCAACCAGATTTTCACCTAAATAATTATTGATTCTTCTGGAATATTGAGCTACAACTTCGGCTTTTGGTCGTTTGAAAAAGTATTCTTCAAAATCGTGGATGATGTATTTTTTTAAGAAATATTGTAATCCGAAGAACACGACTTCTTCTACGCCATCAATTCTTGATTTTCTTGGTGTCCAGTTTGAATAAACTAGTGTTGTATTGTCTGGATATTGACGTCTGTGGTCAACTTTGTAACCGTCGGTTAATAATAGTGGGTTCATGGTTTTATTTTATGATGTTTTTATATAAATCGTAATTTTCATCATCAAAGCAAACAAAAACAACTTCGTCAATTTTATCTTTTTGATTAAAATTAGAAACAGTTTCAATTGCGATTTTCGCAGCTTTATCCTTTGGAAAATGATAAATTCCAGTACTAATGTTCGGAAATGCGATTGTTTTAATTTGGTTTCTCACTGCCAATTCTAAACAATTTTGATAACAATTTTTTAGTAATTTTTTCTTTTCTTCTTTGTCTCCATTCCAAACTGGACCAACGGTATGAATAACATATTTAGAAGGTAAATTTCCAGCAGAAGTTATCACAGCTTCGCCCACATTACAACCGCCTTGTCTGTTTCGAATGTCATTACATTCTTCTAGAATTTTAGCGCCTCCTTTTCTATGAATTGCACCGTCAACACCGCCGCCACCAAGTAAAGAAGTATTTGCAGCGTTTACAATTGCATCGGTTTCGATTGTGGTTATGTCTCCTTTTATGACTTGAATTTTCATTAAACTGTTTTTTACTTTCTTAATTCATCTCGAACTTCCATCAATGCGAAACCTAATAAATTTAGCCCACGCCATCTTTTCGGATTATTTATATCTTGATGACCGCTTGCCATTCCGATTCCCCAAATAGCATCAACTGGACTCGCTTCAACTAAAATTCTCTCTTTGGTATTTAGCAGAAATTCTTTTAAATCCTGATGCTGACTGAATTTGTGGAGGTTACCTTCTTTTACAATTTCATACCGGTTTTTCAACCAGATTTCATCATTGTAATTTTGAACTTCTCGCCCTAATTTCTTTGCTTCCGCTGGAGATTTTACTTCTATTATTATCTTAAAAATAGTTTCATCGTTGAATAAAAGTGCTTTTTTGGCCATCATCCAATGTTCGGCTGTTTTATATTCGAGCCCATCAACTGTAAAAGAACTTTCCCTCCATTGACTTAAACAGGTTTTTGTTACCGTTCCATCTTTTGAAGGTTGATGACCCCAAAAAAATAGAAATTTGTTGCTTGGATTTATATTTTCAATATTATATTTCATAAGCTTTGCTAAATCTATTGCACAAATCTTCAATAGAATTTTTTCTAACTAAAACATTCAACCAATCATTCGGAATAGCATCAATTCCATAAATTATTCCAGCTAATCCGCCAGAAATAGCAGCAGTTGTATCAGTATCTTCCCCAAGATTTACAGCTTTCAAAACCGTTTCTTGATAAGACTCTGAAGTTAAAACACACCAAAAGCTAGCTTCAAGACTGTGCAAAACATATCCTGATGAATAAATTTCTTCTTCTGCTAACTCATTAATAGAACCTTTTAAAATCCTATCAAATAATTGAATTTCCTTTTTGTTGAAATCATTTTTTGAAATAAAATCTAAAATAATACTTTTAGCTTTATTGTAAGCTTCAAATTTATTTTCGCCTTTAATCAATTCAATTGCATAAATTATATAGATAAAACAAGCGAAAACAGAGCGAAAATGAGCATGGGTAATTGATGAAACTTCTTTTACTTTATCAAAAATGACAGTTGTGTCTTGCTCATTTTTAAGATAAAAAGCTAGCGGTAAAATGCGCATCAAAGAACCATTTCCATTATCTTGCTCTGAAATACCGCCGCACAATATGGGTTGTTCTCCTTTAGAAATATTGTTAATAGCAAAGTGAGTGGCAATTCCAATGTCAAAAACGCGTCCGTGTGGCGTCCAGATTTCTTCATTTTTCCATTGAAGGAATTTTGCAGCAATATTTTCTAAATTATAACCATTGCAAAGGCTGTCTGCTAAGCAAAATGTAAGCGAACTATCGTCACTCCAAGTTCCAATTGGTTGTCTGTGCGTGCCATTTTCCTGCATACTTTTTACTGGGAAACGTTTTAAAGTTTCTCTACTTTCAAATTCAACCGGAACTCCTAAAGCATCACCAACTGCTAATCCGAAAAGTGCGCTATGTATTAATTTATCGTTCATGTTGCAATTCCATATTATATTTCATAAACTTTATATTATTGTAAATTCTCAACAAAAGCATTATAAGTTTGCTTTTTTTCTGAAGTATCGTAAACTGCAAAAACTATTTTTTTAAAGGCTTTTGAATACTTTTTTTCAATAACTTTTTTAAACAACTTTGCAACATTTGCGGGCTCATTTCTGAATACACCACAACCCCAAGCTCCGAGAATTAAACACTCAATATTTTGCTGATTTGCCAAATGTAGTACATACTCTATCCTTTTTAAAAACTCGGTTTCAATTTTATTGATTTCGTAGTCTCTATTATGTTGCATCATTGCTCCTTTATTTGGTGCTGGAGCAGTTATAACATCAACAGTTACAAAATTTTGTAATGTATTGCCAGTGTCATCAAACCAAAAAACAGTATTTGGACTAAAAATCATATAATCTGAATATAGAAAAGTACTAATCTCTCTATTAAAATCATACATCTTTTTATCTTTAATAAGTGATGAATATAAACTTGATGAACGCGCCAAACTTTCTTCTTGCGCTGATGCACCACCAAGAAATCCGCCACCAGGATTCTTTGCCGAAGCAAAATTCAAAACTCCAACTTTCAAGTAACTTTCAGAAACAATAGCCTCAATCGACGAACAATTTTTTACTTCAATTACACTTTGGTCATCGTTTTCTTTAATGGATTTTGATACAATATCAGTCCAATCATTGGGTGAAATTGTAAAAGTGTTATCAATATTATTTTTTATTTCTTGACTGACATCAATCTTGTTCTCATTAACAAAATAATATCCGTTTTCTATAATTTTTAGTGTTTCCTGTGCTATTTCTAGCCTGTTATTCTTGTTCATCCTACAACTCAATTTTAATCACTTCCACCTTCTCTTCATCAAAATCCTTAAACGAATTTGTAGTAAATATTCGTTCGAAAATGGCATTCATTTCGTTAAATCCTTTGTTGAAAATTCCGTGGCTAACGGCCAAATATAATTTTCCTGCATTTTTATTTTTCAATTCTTCGGCCAAGCCAATAAATGTTCCTCCGCCATCGCAAATATCATCTACAATTAGGCAATCCATTCCTTTTAAATCGTCGATATATACTTTAAATCCTGATAATTTTCCCGTTTTTACATCACGACTTTTACTGCATTCTACCACATCAATTCCGCCAAGATATTCAGAAACTTTATAGATTTTTTTCAATGCACCACCATCAGGAGAAATTAATTTGATGTTTTTTCCAATGATTTTCAGAACCTTTGAAATAAATTCATGATTGTAAATTACTTCTACGTTATTCAATAAGGCAGGTGTAACTTCGCTGTGCGGATCAAAAACAGTTATTTTATTTAATTGCAATGCATTGATAATATCAGCATAAACTTTTACTGAAAGTGGTTCGCCAGCAATCATCAATCGGTCTTGTCGCGCAGCCGGAAAATAAGGAATAAATGCATTAATTACTTTTACATTCATTCGTTTTAACGCATCTACTGCCAAAATTAAAAGTCCGAAATCATTGAACGAATTTAATCGATGCGTAATTGTAACCTCTTGATTTACATCAAAATTGGAATTGATTTTAATGTGTGGTTCACCTCCAGAAAATGTAAAACTTTGAAATTCGATCTCTTGTTCTGATGCAAACGGTTTGAAATTTTTATCTAAATTAAGTACCATAGTTTTTTAGTTTGTGTTATTATTACGCAAATATAGAATGTTATTTTTATTCTGCAAAATATTTTGCGTAAAATTTACGCTAATTTGATTTCAAAATGAAAACCGTTGTCAAGAAATGCTTTATATTTTATAGAATTAAATCGAAATAATTTCGCTGGACGTCCTGTTTTTATTGGTGAAAATTGATTGGTTTCTTCGATAATTCCGAAACTTAAAATCTTTTTTCTAAAATTTCTTCGGTCAATCTCTTTCCCTAAAATGATGCAATATAAATTTTCTAATTCTGAAAAAAGAAATTCCTTTGGCAATAAGTCAAACCCAACAGGTTGATACGATAGTTTGGCTTTTAATCTATCTACAGCATTTTTAATCATTACATTGTGATCAAATGCCAATTTTGGAATTTCATCAACAGCAAACCATTGTACGTTTTCGGCATCAGAATCGGCTTTGATTTTAAATTTCGATGAATCAACTAAAGCAAAATAAGCCACCGAAATGACACGATTTCTTGGGTCACGATTTACAACATCGCCAAAGGTGTACAATTGTTCTAGATAATTTACTGAAACGTTGGTTTCTTCTTTCAATTCGCGTTGTACCGCGTCTTGAAGCGATTCGTTGTTGTGAACCAAACCGCCAGGCAAAGCCCAATAGGAGGTTGCGCTTCCAAATTTTTGTTCAATTAATAAAACGTATAATTTTCCGTTTTGATATCCAAAAACTATGGCATCAACTGCAACTTTTATATTTTGATTTTCAGTCATTTTAAAATGCGTATATGTTACACAAATATAAAAGATTTCTATTAATAAAAGCTATCTGTTATCTTTGTAAAACAAATACTAAAAAATGCATATTCTCCGTCAACAAATAGAAGAAATAACATCCTTAACCGATGAAGAATTTGAGTACGTCTTGTCTCATTTTGAAACCAAAAAACTCAAAAAACACCAATTTCTTATTCAGGAAAATGACCTTGTAAAAAATGACTATTTTGTTCTGAATGGTTGTTTAAAGTCCTATCATGTTGATTCCAATGGAAAGGAACACATCCTTCAATTTGCTACTCAAAATTGGTGGATTACTGATTTTCAGGCCTATTTTAATAAAACCAATGCTACACTTTTTATTGATTGTATTGAAGATTGTGAGTTACTGGCATTGTCACTAGAAAACCGAGAAAAACTATGTTCAGAAATGCATAAAATTGAACATTTTTTTAGAAGGAAATCCAATTCAGGTTATGTCGCTTTGCAACAGCGAATTTTATCAATGCTTAATAATAATCCGCAAGAACGTTACGACAAATTATTGCTTTCAAATCCTATACTTTTTCAAAAAGTACCCAAAAAATTCATTGCTTCTTATCTTGGTGTGTCACGCGAAACATTGAGTAGATTCAATTCTGGCTCAAAAAAGTGAGTTGCATCACACTAAATTTGTGCGTTGCATCATTTCTAAACACTACAAAACAAAGTAATTTTGTAACAAATAATTGAAGATATGAAATATATAAAACTCTTGGTATTACTACCTTTGTTATTCTCTAGTTGCAAAAACCAATCGGAAGATAACAACACATCACAAATTAAAAATCAAAAAGAAAAAGTTATGAAAAAAGTATTATTCGTGGTTACATCTCACGACAAATTAGGAAATACAGGTGAAAAAACAGGATTTTGGACCGAAGAATTGGCTGCGCCATATTACGAATTATTAGATCAAGGAATCGAAATTACAATTGCAACTCCACTTGGCGGACAACCTCCAATTGATCCAAAAAGTGAAGATCCATCGGCTGCGACAGAAGATACAAAACGCTTTGATAAAGATACCGAATTGCAATCAAAATTAAAAAACACCTTAAAATTAGCCGATATAAATCAGGCAGATTATGATGCTGTTTTTTATCCTGGTGGACACGGACCATTGTGGGATTTAGCTACAGACAAAAACTCCATTGCTTTGATTGAAGCATTTTATACCAACAACAAACCTGTCGGATTTGTATGTCACGCACCAGCAGTTTTGAAAGATGTAAAAGTTAACGGCGAATTTTTGGTAAAAGGAAAAAAAGTTACTGGTTTTTCAAACGATGAAGAAGAAGCTGTTGGATTGACAAAAGTAGTTCCGTTTTTATTGGAAGATGCGTTAAAACAAAATGGTGCAAGTTATTCTAAAGTAGAAAACTGGCAACCTTACGCCGTTGAAGATGGTTTATTAATTACTGGACAAAATCCGGCTTCATCTAAACTTGTAGCGCAAAAATTATTAAATCAATTAAAATAATACAATGTTAAACTTTGAATTATACAATCCTGTCAATTATGTTTTTGGCAAAGGACAAACAGAAAAATTAGCTACATTAGTTCCAAAAGATGCTAAAATTCTATTGGCTTATGGTGGCGGAAGTATCTTTAAAAACGGAGTTCACGAAGCGGTAACTGCAGCTTTACAAGGATTTAAAATTGTTGAATTTGGTGGCATCGAACCCAATCCAAGATTTGAAACGTTGATGAAAGCGGTACAAATTATTCGCGAGCAAAAAATCGATTTTATTTTGGCAGTTGGTGGCGGAAGCGTAATTGATGGTGTGAAATTCATTTCGGCAGCTGTCAATTTTGAAGGCGATGCAGTTGACATTCTTAAAAAGAAAATTTTATTCACCGATTTGTCAAAAGTGATTCCTTTTGGAACCGTTTTAACATTACCAGCAACAGGTTCTGAAATGAATTCTGGCGCCGTAGTAACCATTGAGGCAACGCAAGAAAAACTGACACTTGGCGGAAGCGCTTTGTTTCCAAAGTTCTCAATTGTTGACCCAACTGTAATTACTTCTTTACCAAAAAGACAGTTACAAAATGGCGTTGTTGATGCCTTTACTCACGTAATGGAACAATATTTAACTTATCCTCACGATGCATTATTGCAAGACAGATTTGCCGAAAGCATTTTGAAAACTCTAATCGAAGTTGGTCCAAGTGTAGTTGAAAATCCAAGTGATTACAAATTAGCTTCTAACTTTGTTTGGAGCGCAACAATGGCGTTAAACGGATTGATTCAAAAAGGAGTTCCGAGCGACTGGGCAACGCACATGATTGGTCACGAATTAACGGCTTTATATGAAATTGACCACGCAAGAACCTTAGCTATTATTGGTCCAAACTTATACAAAGTAATGTTTGAAACCAAAAAAGACAAACTAGCACAATATGGCGAAAGAGTTTGGAACATCACAGGAACTTCTGTAGAAGAGAAAGCTGAAAAAGCGATCGAAAAAACAGTCGAATTTTTTCATACGATGGGAATGAAAACCAAAATCTCAGAAAACGCTGAAAACATAGAAAAAACAGCCGATTTTATTGTAAATCGTTTCGAAGAAAGAGGTTGGAAAGCTATGGGTGAAAAACAAAATATCACTTTAGAGAAAGTAAGAGAAATTGTAGAAATGAGTTACTAGAAGTACAAGTAATTATATTAAATCAAAAAGCGTTCAAGAAGTAGTTCTTGAACGCTTTTTTTCAACCCCAAAACAAAAATTTAACTCAATATATTTTCTAACTAACTCTATTATAAACGTCGATAAAATCACATTATTACATTGAAAATCATAAAATTAAGTTAAATACTTTACAGCTAGTCCAGCCCTACATTGCAAGTTTTTTACCAACCAATCTGTTTTTCTAAAACCAAAAACGTGCTTCCGCTGGTCGCAGTTTTTGGTTAAGAAAAACTAGACCGTTTGGCAAAAAAGCTTGCCATTTCGGTCTGGGCTAAACCATCAATAAAGGTCATTTCTAAATTTAATGTATTGGCAAACCCATAAATTATCGTTATTTTTGGACAATCAAACGATATAGTAATGACAAAATATCCAAAATTTGCAGTAATTGGTGGCGGTAGCTGGGCAACAGCAATAGCCAAAATGCTGTGTGTAAACCTTCCCGAAATTTCGTGGTACATGCGCAACGAATCTGCAATAGAACACCTACAAACACAGCACCACAATCCCAACTACCTAAGTTCGGTTGAGTTCGATATAAAAAAACTAAAACTTACCAGCAACATCAACGAAGCAATTGATTATGCTGATTATATAATATTCGCAATACCGTCAGCATTTCTTGGCGCCGAACTACAAAAACTAACAACTAGTTTGACTGGAAAAGTTATTTTCTCAGCCATAAAAGGTATTGTACCCGAAACAAGCTTAATAGTGGGTGAACATTTTAATAAAATCTACAATATTCCATTCGAAGATATTGGCGTTATAACTGGACCATGCCATGCCGAAGAAGTGGCACTTGAACGACTTTCCTACTTAACTATTGCCTGCGGTGATGCATCAAAAGCCAGAATTGTAGCCAAATGTTTATCAGGTAATTACATTAAAGCCAAAATCTCTGATGATATTATCGGAACCGAATATGCTGCCATGCTCAAAAACATTTACGCTATTGCAGCAGGAATGGCTCACGGCTTGGGTTATGGCGATAACTTTCAATCGGTGTTAATGAGTAACGGAATTCGTGAGATGAAAAAATTCATTCGAAAAGTACACAAAATGAAGCGTAATATCAATAATTCTGCCTACTTGGGTGATTTATTGGTTACAGGATATTCTGTTTTTTCTAGAAACCGAATGTTTGGCAACATGATTGGTAAAGGTTATACTGTAAAAAGTGCCATGATGGAAATGAGTATGGTTGCCGAAGGATATTATGCCACCAAAAGCGCTTGGGAACTTAACCAAAATTATGGTGCTAAAACACCTATTATTGATGCCGTTTACGAAATTCTTTATGAAGGAAAAAATGCTAAAACCGTATTTAAAAAACTTACCGATAAACTAGATTAGATATGAGTGAAAGATGGAAATATCAAATAAAAATGGGAGGTTTTTGGGGCATATTTATGACTATATTCATGACATTGTTCGAACTTAAAGAAAAGCCTTTTTTAGAGCAAATTTCAAGTTTCAATTTCTACTTTCGGGCGGCAGTATATCTAATTACTGGAATTTTTATATTAGGCTATTTTAATTGGAAAGGAAAACAATCCCGAGAAAAAATTGACAAACAATAGAGGTTTACCTAACCACAAATCCATCAACAAATAAAAGTGGTACTTCTTCTATTTCCATCGAAGTATCAAAATGCTTTTTGAAAATAAATTTTTTATCATACAACGTGTTACCAATAAAATAAGTAACCATAAACTCATTGTTTAATTGTACGACACTTTTTTCTATCATTTCTACCTTAACGAAAGAAATTGGCGGTATTTCGATAAAGGCATGGCGTAATAATGATGTTTTCTTCATTTCGCCATCTAAAGTTCCAGATGCTTGAGAAACTACCATTACGGATTCTATTTTAAAGTCAGAATCGTTTATTAAATATACATTCCAAATTTTTTCCATGAAGTCATCGCTCCATTCGTGGATTGCTGCTAGGAATACGTTTTCTACTTCTGGTATGGTGATGTCTGCTTTCATTTTTGAGTGAATAGAGGATAGACTAAAAGATAATAGACAAGCAGATGAATCTATCATCTATCTGTCAATTATCTATTGGTCTTTTATATATGTGATTTGAATTGCTCTAAGAAACGAACGTCGTTTTCATAAAACATTCTGATATCGCCAATTTGATAAAGTAACATTGCAATACGCTCAACTCCCATTCCGAAAGCGAATCCTGAGAACTCGTCTGGATTGATTCCGCAATTTTTTAGAACATTTGGATCTACCATTCCGCAACCTCCTATTTCCAACCAACCGGTTCCTTTAGTGATTCTATAATCGGTTTCGGTTTTTAAACCCCAATAAATATCAATTTCGGCACTTGGTTCGGTGAACGGAAAGTAACTTGGTCGTAATCGTATTTTAGATTTTCCGAACATTTCTTTGGTGAAATATAACAAGGTTTGTTTTAAATCGGCAAACGAAACGTCTTTGTCAATATACAAACCTTCTACTTGGTGGAAAATACAATGTGATCGTGACGAAATGGCTTCGTTACGAAAAACTCTTCCTGGAGAAATGGTACGAATTGGCGGTTTATTGTTTTCCATGTAACGCACTTGAACCGATGAGGTGTGTGTACGCAATAAAACATCGGGATTGGTTTGGATGAAAAACGTATCTTGCATGTCTCTTGCAGGATGATATTCTGGCAAATTTAATGCAGTGAAATTGTGCCAATCGTCTTCTATTTCTGGACCTTCAGAAACATTGAATCCTACGGTTGAAAAAATATCGATTATTTGGTTTTTTACAATAGATATTGGATGACGTGAACCGATTACCAATGGTTCGCCTGGACGCGATAGATCGCCATAAATGCCTTTTACTTCTTCTTTGCTCTCTAGTTCCTCCTGAATGGTTTTTACGCGTTCTTCAGCAACCGTTTTTAGCAAATTAATTACTTGTCCGAAATCTTTTTTCTGCTCGTTAGGAATAGTTTTAAATTCGTTGAAAAAGTCTTTCAAAAGTCCTTTACTTCCTAAATATTTAATACGGAAATGCTCTAAAGCTTCTTTGTTTTTGGTGTTGAATGCTTTCGCTTCTTCGATATGTTGTTTAATCTTATCTATCATCGGTCTTTTTGTAAAGGTGCAAAATTAATTAAAAGTTGCGAGTTTCGTGTTGCGAGTTGAAGGTTTTTCTAAAAAAACAAAGCTAATCTATAAATTCTTTTTCAAGAAAATAGTTCACTATAGCGTCTTTCATTAAGATAGTTTGTTCCCCAGCTTTTAAAGGTGGTAACTCTTCTTTTATTTTGTAATGAGGCCAACCGTCTTTATCTACAAAATCGAATTCGTAATATCCGTAGGGTTCTAATAATCGGCAAATGGCAATGTGCATTAGATTGACCTTTTCATCTTTCTTAAAAAGCTGTTTGAATTTACCTAATTCTTGAACTCCAATTAGATAAATTATGGCATCTAAATCAAGATTTTCTCCTTGCGAAAACTGATCTGATAATAGGTTAACGAGCTTTTCCCATCGCTCTTTTAGTTGTATATCTCTTGACATGTGATTTTTGATTTCAGATTAACGATTTTGAAAATGTGATTTTGTTAAAATCGAAAATGATTTGCAAAGATAGCGTATCGAAATTGAATTTTTGGAATTTGGAATTTGTCTTTTGGATTTTCGACTATATTTGTAATTTGAAAAATATTCTATGGATTTTATTGATATTGTATTTGCTGTTTTACTTGGTTTTAGCGTTTTTAAAGGTTTAAAAAACGGTCTTTTTGTAGAATTTGCTTCGCTGGTTTCCTTTTTTATCGGAATTTATATTGCCGTAAAATTCTCTTACATTGTTGGAAATGCTATTGGCGATGGAACTTCCAAATCGGTGAAAGTTTTCGCTTTCGTACTAACTTTAATTATCGTAATTATCGCCATTTACTTTTTTGCAAAAGTGCTTTCTAAAGTTGCCAGTTTTGTGTTTTTAGGTTGGTTGAACAAGCTTGGTGGTGCCGTTTTCGCGGTATTAAAAATGATTTTACTACTCGGGATTATTCTGAGTTTATTTCAAAAAGTGAATTTTGACAATGTATTAATTAGTAAAGAAACTCAAGAAAAATCCCTGTTTTTTAATCCGATTTTAAAAACGTCTGAATTTATGTTGCCTGTTTTGACGAATTGGTTTAAAGACTTGAGAGCGAAGTCTTAAAGGTTACACTTTCGCTTTTTGATAGTTCCTTTTTGTAAAAAAATAAATTAAGGAACCCAAAAAAGGAAGTGCAAATATTATGAAATAATAATTTGTTTTGTGTTTGACAGCTAAATATTTATTGTTGTATAGTTCATATACTGAGTAGAGTATAAACAATAAATATATTCCTAAGATAATGTAAGCGATAGCATCCATATTGAAAGTTTTTTTGGTTTTGAGAAATCTAAATTACACAAAATATGCAAAATATGGTAAAACTTATTTCAATTCTCGAATAGCATCGCTTTCAACCCAACCAATAGTCTCGTCGGAAAGTTGTACTTTTTTCCATGTAGCTCTGCTTTCTAAGACTTGAACTTTCGTTCCTTCATGCAACGTAAATCGGGTTTTTCCTGAAATTTTAGGTTCACTTTTTAGCAACGTAATTTCAGCAAATACAATGGCTGGTTTATCATTATAATAGCTATTCTTTTCAAATATTCCTGCCGAAACTGTTGCAATAATTCCAAGTAATACAACAAACATTCCTGTGAAAAAAGTTCTTTTTACAATGGCTTTGGGCGAGAAATAATAACCAATAAAAAACAGTAGAAAAACAAACGCTAAAGCTACAGCAGTCCAAGCCCAAGCATCATAACTATAGCTTGAGGTAAAATCTTGAATAAGTTTGCTAAATCCAACTTTTGGAACTTCTTTTATTTCATCTATTTTTAATTTCTTGGCGTATTCTAAATTGGTTTTAGCATCCGCATACTCAGGATTAATCAGCAATGCTTTTTCAAAATTGTAAATAGCTGGCGCAACTTGATGCAACTTGTAATAACTATTTCCTAGATTAAAATACAATTCTGCCGATTGTTTTCCAGTTGCCAAAACACTTTCGTAATTGACAATTGCTTCCTGAAAATTGCCGTTTTTGTACAATTGATTTCCTTTATCAAATGCTGTTTGAGCAAATGAAAGTTGGAAAAGGAATAGTAAAACAATTATTTTTTTCATATTTAAAAATTTAACCACAAAGTTCTCAAAGAAGGCACAAAGGTCACTAATTTATATTGTTCCATTTATAACTCTTCTAACTCCATTTTTTAATAATTTTACATTGAAATTGATAAGTAAACCTAATTTACAATTTGTTAGTCTTAAATAAGTTAAAAGTTGTGCTAAATGAACATCATTTAAAACCTCAACAGATTTAATTTCAACAATAAATTTATCTTCAATAATTATATCAATACAGTAACCTATTTCTAATCTAACTTCTTCATATACAAGCTGAAGTGGTTTTTGCTTTTCGACTTTTAAATTAGATTTTTTTAATTCATAAAATAAACATTCTTCATAGGCACTTTCTAATAAACCTGGACCGAGAACTTTATGCACTTTTAAAGCTGCTTCAAAAACAATTCTAGAAATACCGTCTTCTGTCATACTGTTTATTTAGTGAACTTTGTGCCTACTTTGTGTACTTAGTGGTTAAGCTATCTGTTTTTCTAATTCAGAAATTATACTTATCGCTTTTTCAAAATCTTGCTGAATACTAACACTAGTTGCTGGTGCATATCGTGCAATTTCGCAGTTTTCTGTAAGATTTATAAATTCGGTTACCGTTTCTGGATTTGCTTTGCGCGAAAGCAGAATATCAGTGATTTTTTCCTTACTCATTTCGGTAGTTTCAATACGCAACTTGGCTTTTAAGAAATTGTGCATCGCTCGTTCCAATGCAATGTAAAACGCTTCTTTATTTTTAAGTTGCTTCTTGGCTTCTGATAAATATTTCTTAACCAATCGGTTGGAATTCTTAATTCTATTTCCAACAATATCGGCGTCATTAGCTTCTTTTATTCTTCGAATAATTACGATTACAGGAATTAATACAAAGGGTAGAAACAATAACATGTAAAACAATTTAGACCCTAAAAAATCGTCTCTTTTAGTTGCTACAAAAACAGTTTTTGCTTTAATAGTTGCAAATGGTTTAGAAACTTCTTGTTTACCTTTTGCATTTTTCAAAGTATCTTTTTGTGCTGAAGCAAAATCTGGTCCGTCTAAAACATTAATCACAATTTGTGGTGAAGTTATCGTTTTATAGGATTTAGTTTTTAAATCAAAATAGCTAAAACGCATTGGTTTTATCGGATAGTTTCCTTTATACTGCGGCACTATCGAGTATTTATCACTTATAGAACCTATCATTCCCGAAAGTGGCGTTTGCACATTTTCGTCGTGTTTAGGATCGTACAATTCCAATGCTGCGGGAACAATTGGTTTTGGAAGACTGAATAATTTTAGATTTCCGTTTCCAGATACTGAAACATCCAAATCTAATGATTCGCCACTTTTTAATGTAGTTTTTGAAGGCGTAACATCAAAACTGAAACTTCCCACAGCACCCGAAAAATCATCAGGTTTACCAGCAGTTGGCAATGCTTTTACGTTTAATAATTGTGTTCCAGATGACAATCTTTTTCGAGTTTTGGCATACACTGGATTTCCTATTATATCCCGTTCATTTGTTGGATATTCTATTTCAGCTTCAAACGAAAAAGGTTCAATGGGTTTACTTCCAGATTCTAATGGATACAAAATTGAACTTCCCAGAATTGACATTCCATATATTTTTCCTTTATAATTGGCTTGAACTGCTGGACGATTAAAATCATAAAACTGACTCCAAAAACCGTTGTACTTTGGTTTTTTTACATCACTAACATTGCCAATTTGAACTCGTGGATCGAAATATATTTTGTAAACTACTTTTATAGGTTCGTTTACGTACGGATTTTTATTAGAAACCTCAGCGACAAGAAATACACCTTCGCCATAATTAGTTTGTGCTTGTTGCTGGTTTTGACCTTGATTAAAAAACGGGTCGTCAAACGGGTCGTAATACTGATTGTTTTGGTTGTTCTGATTCGGATTTTTAGGCATTGGAATTGCCTTGGTAATCTTAATTTTTATGGGATTTGTGGTGAAGGTTTTACCGCCGTATTCAATTTGAGCTTCCTTGATTACAAACTCACCTTGTTTCTTCGCGGTTAAAAAATATTTGTACGTTTTAAGAAATCCGCGACGCCCATTAATGTTATAATTTTGCATCACTAAAAATGGTCCTTCAACTTTAAAAGCGTCCATTTTAGGCAATCTAAAATTATCGGCATCCACATTCATTTCGAATGCTATTTGGATGGTTTCGTTTAGTGCATAGGAATTTCTGTCAGTTTCGGCAGTAAATTTTACCTGTGCTGAAACAGAAAATGTAATGATTGTAAAAAACAATAAAAGTGCCTTCTTCATTTTCAATTAATTTTACCAGTCTTTTTCGTTCTTAACTGGCGCTTTTACTTTTTGTGCTTTTACTTTATCTTGAACTTTCTTTTCTTCATTATTTACGGCATTCAACAAGTTTTCGATTTTTTGTTTCGAAACATCATTGGGTTTAGGTTGCGGATTTTGACCTTGATCTTGGTTATCTTTCTTGTCGCCTTGGTCTTTTTTATCGTCTTTCTTGTCTTTCTTAGGATCGTCTTTTTTGTCTTCTTTCTTATCCTCTTTTTTGTCTTTATCCTTATTTTTATCTTTTTTATCGTCCTTCTTGTCGTCTTTTTTAGGCGGATTTTCTTTTAGCATTTTCTTAGCTAAAGCATAATTATATCGTGTTTCTTCGTCTGCTGGATTATTACGCAACGCATTTTTATAAGCTTCAACCGCGCCGTCATATTTTTTTTCATTCATTAAAGTATTTCCAAAATTATGAAATGCTTTGTGTTTTTCTGGTCGTGTTTTGGCATCGACAATCGCTTTTTGAAATTGATACTTCGCTTCCGAAGATTGTTTTTGTTTGTAAATTGTAGTTCCTAAATTATAAGATGATTGTGCTTTTTTGGCAAATTTTGCCTGAGACAACCTGTATTCAGTTTCAGCATCAGCATACTTTTTTGCCTGAAATTCTTCGTTACCTTTTGGCAAATTTTTATCTTTCTCTTGCGCGTTTGCTGCAAAAGTTATTAGAAATAGTATGTAAAGTATTTTTCTCATTTTCTTGCCACGAATTACACTAATTTTCACAAATTATTGGTGTTTAATTTATTTCGTTAATTTTTAAAATATTTTATTTTTTTACCACAAATTACACAAATTGTTTAAATCTTTAAATTTCTATAATCTGTCATCTTTATTCTTTTCTCTCTATACGATTATCTCTTTTCCTCGTTGAATAAATTCATCTTTTTAACCCATTTTGTCTTGCGTTCTAAGAAGAAAATATCTAAAAACAGAAGTATAAATCCGAAACCCAAGAACCATTGAAACTGTGACTTATAGTCGGCCATTTGAGTTCCTTCGAAATCAGTTTTTTGCGTTTTATCCAACAAATCTTTTATTTTTTCGAGAACGACTTTGGTAGTATTACCATCGATGTAAATTCCGCCGGTACTTTTGGCAACTTTATCAAGAACATCAGCATTTCGCTTAGTTACCACTACATTTCCGTCTTGATCTTTTTGCAATTCGCTTCCTTGTCCTAAACTTTTTAACGGAATTGTTCCTCCTTTTTCTAACCCAACACCAATTGTAACAATTTTTATACCATCTGCTTTGGCATCCTCGGCAGCGTCAACAGCTTGCTCTGAATGGTCTTCACCATCCGAAATAATAATTAAGAGCTTGCTGGTTTTTTCTTTTTTTACGAAGAATTTTTCTCGTGCTAGATTTATGGCATCGTCAATCATTGTTCCTTGCGATGATATCATTCCGGGATTCATACTCTGCATAAACATTTTGGCAACGCTATAATCTGACGTCATTGGCAAAACTGGAAAAGCACTTCCTGAATAAGCAATGATTCCTATTTTATCACTTCCCAACTGGTTTATTAATTGCGAAACCAATTGCTTACTTTTCTCCAATCGATTGGGTGCTACATCTTCGGCAAGCATACTTTTAGAAACGTCTACAGCAAAAACAATATCAATTCCTTGTCGTTTTACTGTTTCAATTTTTGTACCCATTTTTGGATTAACCAATGCTACTATCAAAAAAGCAAATGCGAGAAGTATAACCGAAATTTTTAAAACTGGCTTGAACACCGATTTTTCTGGACTCAACTTTTCAAGTAAAGCCAAATCACCAAATTCTTTTTGTTTTTTGCGTTTCCAAACTTGTACATATAGAAATAGTACGACCAAAATTGGAATTACTAACAGTAAATAAAAATATCCTTTTTCTTCTAATTCGTACATAATTTTTCAATTAAAAGCTAAAAATTAAAAATTAAGAATGATTACTAATTCTTAATTCCCAATTTTTAATTTTCTTTAAATAAAACTTCTAAAAATAGTATTTCGCAAACCAACTTCTACAAGTAGCAAAATTCCTGCAATCCATACAAATGGTCGGAATTTTTCATCGTAGTCGTAAAATTTAAGTTCTTCTATTTCAGTTGTTTCCAGTTTATTAATTTCGTTATAAATACTTTCTAGTTTGCTGTTGCTGCTTGCTCTAAAGTATTTTCCGCCAGTATTAGTAGCAATATTTTTCATGAGTTGCTCGTCGATTTCAACTTTCATGTTTTTATATAAAAAATCTCCATTTGGTGCCAAAGCATATGGAAATAAGGCCATTCCATTACTTCCTATTCCAACGGTGTACACTTTTATTCCAAATTCTTTTGCAATTTGAGAAGCCATTTCTGGTTCAATAAAACCCGAATTATTTACTCCATCGGTTAGTAAAATAATAACTTTACTTTTAGCTTTACTGTCTTTTAATCGGTTTACAGCTGTTGACAATCCCATACCAATTGCAGTTCCATCTTGTAAAACATTGTCAAATTTTATGTCTTTTATGGCTTCTTGAACAATAGCTTTGTCACTTGTAACTGGCGTTTTAGTATACGCTTCACCTGCATATGCTACAATTCCTATTCTATCGTTTGGTCTGTTTTCAACAAATTTTGAAGCTACGTCTTTCAACGCTTCCATACGATTTGGCTTTAAATCTTTGGCCAACATACTACTAGAAAGGTCGATTGCCATTACAATATCAACACCTTTGGTAGTTTTGGTTTGACTGCTTATATCTACAGTTCTTGGTCGTGCCAAAGCTATAATTATAGAACTTAAAGCAATTAATCTTAAAACAAAAAGATACGGTTTTAAGGTAGCTAAAAGTGATTTTGATGTTTTAAAACCTTTTACCGAACTTATTTTCAAGGTTGCCGATTGTTCTTTACGTTTCCAGAAAAGCCACGCTATTGCTACTGGAATTAACAGAAACAACCAAAAGAATTCTGGATTTAAAAATGATATTGTTCCCATTATTCTTGCGCGTATTTAAGTTCTACTGAATTCAAAATTCTTCCCGAAACTTCAGCTCCATATTTATCACCTTCTTTGTAGGTAATGGTTATTTGTTGAATGCCGCCATCTTGTTTGAAGAACAGCATTTCATAATATAATTTCTCACTCGATTTATTTCCTTTATCAATCATTACAAAGGTTCCAAACGCTTTTTTACCTTCAACGCCTTGATTGGTTTTAAAATCTTCTTGTTTCAAAATAATATTCGACGCGCCTTGCGACTCCATGACTTTGATACTTTCATCGGCCAATTGTTCTAAATTGATTTCAACTGGTTTTTTAAGTTTTTTAGTAGCTAGTGTTATTGAAAAATCAGAATTTAAACTTCCATAACCAAACAGTTGCATTTCTTTAATTAATGCCATTGCGTTTTTAGGAAGTACTTTTTCGGCATCCAATCGTTTTAAAACTTGTGGAGTTTCTATTTTAATTCCTGGATTTCCATAATCGCTGTAAAGCCATTCACCTTCTAATAACTCTTTGGTCGGATTTCCTAAAACTAAATCTTTGGTATAATCGAAACCTTTAACTAAAATTGATATAGTTGTTGAAACAAAAAGAACTGCAAAGAAAATTCCAAAGGCGGTAATAATTCTTTTTTTCCTTCTATCGGCTAACTTTTTTAAACGCAAGATTTCAAGTTGTTTCTCGTTAAAAGCAATAAGTTCGTCTTTTTCTTCAACAACTACAGGAATAGAATCGTGGATTTTTACAACTGCAGATGTGATGCGTTTTTTATCTTCTTCAATTTCAAAATCCAAAGGCTTTACTTTCGCAAATTTTACTAAATCGGCTTGTTTTAAAACCTTTTCCAAATTCTTCAACGTTTCAGGAGAAAGTTTCATTTTCTTTTGTGAAGCCGTTTTTTTCAAACTTAAAATTAACTCCGACGTTGTACTTTCCATTGCTGGAATTTGAATTTCTTCTTCGATGTACGTTCTAACGATATCGGTTAACTGAGAATAGTACTCTTTCACTTCACCTTGTTGCCAAAGCTCTTTACTTTCTAATGATTGTAGTAATGAGGTGGCTTTTTCTATTGGCGATTTATAAACTACTACTTCTTGTTTTGGACGATTTTTATATTTCTTATACAACCAAATTCCCAATAGAATCAAGCCAATGAAAACTAAGGCTACAAGAACGTAAATCCACCAAGTACTTTGTTCCTTAACTGTTTCGATACTTTTAATATCAAACATTTTTTGACGTAAAGTATCTACTTTTACATTGCTAACCTCAACTTTTATACTGTCTGAAAAAACAGGTTTTCCGTTGATTAACACTCTAATTCTTGGTATGGTATATGTTCCTGAATCAAATTGTGTTAATCCGTATTTTTTGACCAATTCGTAGCTGTCGTTGTTTTTGATAGTATCAATTTTATACGATTGAATAACTTCTAATGCTCCGAAATTTTTGGCGTCAGGAAATTTTACCTTTTCAGATTGATTTACCGATGTTTTTAAGGTTAGCTTGAATTCGGCACCAATTTTATTTTTAGTTGTATCAACAGAAGTAGTCACTTTTTGAGCAAAAAGCGAAGTTGATATCAGGAAGAATAGTATATATATTTTGAACTTCATTTTATTTTTGATTGAAGATTAACGATTTTTGATTTCAGAAGTGAGACGAACAACCTTGATTATTTTTTACTTCTGGAACTTTGTCGCTCTTCATTTTTTATTTTTTGTCATTATTGTTTTTAGCAGTTTTAATACTTGAAACAAATATTGAAATTAATTCATTAACCTCTATTTTGGCAGCATTAATTTGTTCTGTTTTAGAAGTTAATTTTGCCTTTTCAATAATTTTTAAACAATTAAAAGTTTCTCTTAATTCTTTTAAGCATATTCCCATTTTATGAATAAAATCTCTTTTACTTTCTGCACTTTGAGCTTCACCATAATTTAATGCAGGAGATGTTGATGAACGAATAATTTGACCCATTAAATGATTTCCTGCATAACACTTTTCAATATCTTTTGTAAACAAAATAATCAAAGCTGCAAAGTCAATTAATCGTTCTACCAATTCTTGTTTATTCATTTTTATTTTTTGATTCTTGATCAACGAATTTTAATTGCAGAAGTAGTACAATCGACAATGATTAATTTTATGTTCTGGTATTGTATCGTTTTTCAGTCACTTTTTAATCTTTTTTACTTTTTAAAATCCATTTGCTATTAAAATTCCCAAAACTCAAAATTAATCACGAACGACGCCAAAAATCTTAAATCTAAAATCGTTAATCATCAATCTAAAATCATTATCTAGATTTAAAATATCCTAATAATTTGGTTACATAACTTTCGTCAACTCTTGTATTAATGACACCCGAACCACATTTTGAAAATAAATCTTTAAACTGATTTACTTTTTGTTGATAGTGCTTCTCGTAGTTCAATCGGTTTTGTTTGGAACTCGTGTCTACTATCATAATTTCACCAGATTCGGCATCTTCCATTTCGACAATACCAATATTTGGCATTTTCTCTTCTCGGATATCGTAAACCCGAACTCCGGTTATATCGTGTTTTTTACTAGCAATTTTCAGTGTTTTCTCGTAATCATCATCCACAATAAAATCGGAAATCAAGAATACAATAGCTTTCTTTTTTTGTGTTCCAGATAAAAATTTTAATGCTTGCGATAAATCGGTGTTTTTACTTTTAGGCTGAAACTCTATTAATTCTCGAATAATTCTTAATACGTGCGATTTTCCTTTTTTAGGCGGAATGTACAATTCGATTTGGTCTGAGAACAAAATCAATCCAATTTTATCATTGTTTTGGGTTGCCGAAAATGCCATTGTTGCTGCAATTTCAGTTACGATTTCGCTTTTCATTTGGTTTTGGGTTCCAAAAGTTTCAGAGCCAGAAATATCAACCATCAGCATCATGGTAAGTTCTCGTTCTTCTTCGAAAACCTTTACATGCGCTTCGTTATATCGTGCAGTTACATTCCAATCGATATTTCGAATATCATCTCCATATTGGTACTGTCGCACTTCAGAAAAAGTCATACCGCGACCTTTAAAAGACGTGTGGTATTCGCCCGAAAAAATATGATCGCTCAATCTTCGGGTTTTAATTTCTATTTTACGAACTTTTTTTAATAGGTCTTTTGTTTCCATTTTTTTCAGATTGCAGAACGCAGAACGCAGATTTCAGATTAAACGTATTGTAATCTGAAATCTGCCATCTGATTTAAGGTACTTCGATTTCGTTTACAATTTTATTGATAATATCCATTGAAGTCACGTTTTCAGCTTCGGCTTCGTAAGTAACACCAATTCGATGACGCAATACATCATGCACTACGGCGCGAACATCTTCAGGAATTACATATCCGCGACGTTTTATGAAAGCGTAACATTTGGCAGCTGTTGCCAAATTGATACTTCCACGAGGTGATGAACCAAAACTGATTAATGGTTTTAAAGATTCTAATTTATATTTTTCTGGATAACGCGTTGCAAAAATAATATCCAAGATGTATTTTTCTATTTTTTCATCCATATATACTTCGCGAACAGCTTCTTGCGCTCTTAGAATTTGCTCTACCGAAACAACTGGATTTACTTTTTCATAACTTCCTTTTAAATTCTGACGAATTACCAATCGCTCTTCATCCATTTTAGGATAATCGATAACCGTTTTTAGCATAAAACGATCTACTTGTGCTTCTGGCAAAGGATATGTACCTTCTTGCTCAATTGGATTTTGAGTGGCTAGAACTAAAAATGGTTTGTCTAATTTAAAAGTAGTATCGCCAATGGTAACTTGCTTTTCTTGCATCGCTTCAAGCAAAGCCGATTGTACTTTTGCTGGCGCACGATTGATCTCATCTGCCAAAACGAAATTGGCGAAGATTGGACCTTTTTTTATAGAAAATTCGTTGGCTTTGATGTTGTAAATCATGGTTCCAACAACGTCTGCAGGCAATAAATCGGGTGTAAACTGAATACGGCTAAAACTTCCTTGAACGGCTTGTGATAGTGTATTAATTGCTAAAGTTTTTGCCAATCCTGGAACACCTTCAAGCAAAATATGACCTTGACCTAAAAGCCCGATAAGTAATCGTTCTATCATGTGCTTTTGACCTACAATCACCTTGTTCATTTCCATGGTCAATAGATCAATAAATGCACTTTCTCTTTCTATTTTTTCATTGATTGCTCTAATGTCTAAAGCCGCAATATTCTCTTCCATATTTCTTTTTTTAAAGGCTGCAATTAAGTGTAAAATTTTAACATTTCAAAATTGATTATTTTATTATAAAAGAGATGTTAAGAATGCGTTAAAACTTATGCAGTTAAGCGCTTTTTAAGGATGATTTATGATTTTGTTTTAGTAATTTTAGAGTTTTAAATCAAATCGCTCTTCATTACACTATTTAAATATTTTTACATTGACAACTACAAAACTTTCACCTATTGTTGCCGGAACCATGAATTGGGGAATCTGGGACAAAAAATTATCTACTCAAGAAATGAGTCATTTAATGCATATTTGCATTGAAAACAAAATCACCTCATTCGATCATGCCGATATTTACGGCGATTATACAACCGAAGCCGAGTTTGGAAAAGCATTTGCAGAAAGTAATATTGATCGAAATAAAATTCAGTTTATTTCAAAATGCGGAATTCAAATGGTTTCGAAGAACCGAACTACCAAAATTAAGCATTACGATTATTCTAAAAAACACATTATTTGGAGTGTTGAAAATTCGCTAAAAAATCTTCAAACCGATTTTCTTGATGTGCTTTTATTGCACAGACCAAGTCCGTTGATGCAGGCTGATGAAATTGCCGAAGCGATTGAAAAACTCAAATCAGAAGGAAAAATTATTGATTTTGGACTTTCTAATTTTACACCATCGCAATCGGAATTGATTCGTCAAAAAACCGAAATTGGATTCAATCAAATTCAGTTTTCGGCAACACATTTGGAGCCAATGTTAGACGGAAGTTTAGATTATATGCAGCTTCACAACATCAGACCGATGAGTTGGAATCCGCTTGGAACTGTTTTTAGAGAAGATTCGGAACAAACTAGAAGACTGAAAAAACTGCTGGCATCTTTGGTTGATAAATACCATGTTGGCTCCGACACTATTTTGCTTTCGTGGATTTTGCAACATCCGTCAAAAGTGATTCCTGTTGCTGGAACTGTAAATGTGGCACGAATTCAATTATTGCAGAAAGCAACCGATTTACAATTAGACCAAGAAGATTGGTTTGCCATTTGGACGGAAAGTATTGGGAACAGAGTACCTTAACGATTTATGAATGATGATTAGCGATTTTGGATTTTAGATTTGCAACCGTGATTAATTAGAAATTTTGAATTTTAAATTAACGTAACTATAAAAAAAACAGAATAATGAAAATATTTTAGAAGTAAAAGTTAATCACAGACTCTAAACATCTGAAATCAGCAATCGTTAATCTACTATCTTAAATAATTTTGATAAACAAGCGTCTTTTGATTAAAAACCTTTTAGCTCACAACGATGAGTGCAGTTTTTATGATAAAAAGCGTCAGTTGAACTTGCATTCTCGCGAAGGAAAAGCCAAGTTTTTAAAACACATTTGCGCTTTGTCCAATTCTAATCCAACTAATAATTCCTATATTGTTGTAGGTGTTGAAGATCAAGACAATGAAATAGTAGGCGATGATTTTTTTGACGACAGTCGCATACAAAATCTAGTGAATGCTTTTTTGGAAAATCCGCCTAAAATTCAGTACGAAAATGTACCTTTTCCTAATTTGCCCAAAGATAAAGTAGTCGGATTAGTAACTATAAAACCTAAATCTAAAGTTTCCTATTTCAAAAAAAACATTCATACCATTTTCGCCAATCAGAAATTTATTAGAATTGGCAGCAACTCCATTCCATTAGAAACTGAGATTGAAACCAATTATCAAAATACGTCTTCAGTAATTGATATTGAAAACAATTCTAGAAATAGTATTGAGTATACCTTGGATGGCGTAATTGATTTTATGAATTTTAGACATAAAGACATTTCGCCAAAATATAAAGTTTTTAAAGAATTATTTGTCATCTGTTGGGCTGGAAATCCAAAACGGATTCGAAACACCAATTACCTTTCACGCGTTGATATTGAATTGATAAACGAGCAAATTAAACTTTTTTATTCGGCTTTGGATGTGGTTACGATTACGTTCGACGATGACAGTTTTACCATTGTAGAGCACGTTCCGCTTGGGCTGAATGACAAAACTAGTTATTATCCTCTGGAGAAAGTAACCATTCGCTTTTATGATAACGGTTATTATAAAATGGAAAATCAATTACTGTTTGAACCACCTGAATACAACCGGAAAATGTTGTATCACATTTATAATTCTAATTTGGTATTGCTTTCTAAACTATCGAAAGGACAACCATTATCCGACCGAGAAGAAAAAGATTTGGAAAATTTACCTTCTACCTTAATGATTTGTTACCTCAACGGATTTGGTGATGCGCGGCAATTATTAATTGATGCAAAACCGTTATTAAAAAATCATCCGAAAAGTGTTGTTTATTTGAGTTTTAAAGAAGTTATGCGTATTTTGCGAAAGATGAAATATGGAAAAAATGAATAGAACATTAGTAATTGGAGACATTCACGGAGGTTTACGAGCAGTACATCAAATAATAGAACGAGCCAAAGTTACCACCAACGATACTTTAATATTCCTTGGCGATTATGTTGACGGCTGGAGCCAATCGCCACAAGTAATTGATTATTTAATTGATTTAGGCAAAAAGCAAAACTGCATTTTCGTTCGTGGCAATCATGATGAATTGTTGCTGAATTGGTTAAATGAAAGCAGCGATAATTTGCAATGGTACAATCATGGTGGTGAAGCAACAGTTAACGCATATGCCAGCGTTTCTGAAGCCAAAAAAAAAGAACATATTGAATTCTTAAAATCATTAGTAAACTATCATTTGGACGACCAAAACCGATTATTTGTACATGCAGGTTTTACCAACATGAATGGCGTAGAATACGAATATTATCCAAGATTTTTTAGTTGGGACAGAACCCTGTGGGAAACCGCACTATCATTAGACGAAAATCTTGATAAATCGAGCGACTTTTATCCAAAGCGGCTTACTTTGTATAAAGAAATTTATATTGGCCATACGCCAACTACAAGAATTGGAGTGACACTACCAGTGCAAAAAGCCTGCATTTGGAATGTAGATACAGGCGCAGCTTTTAAAGGCCCATTAACGATTATGGATGTAGACACCAAACAATTTTGGCAAAGCGAACCACTACATACTTTGTATTTTGACGAAAAAGGAAGGAATTAAAAAAAACAGAACTTTTAGAATCTGAATTTCATTAATTTTTTTTAAAATCAATAAGATTGATACTTTACAAATACTGCTATTTATATAACAAAGATTTGAAATTATGATACTAATTTTTGTACTGAATTGCTATATTTGTTACCTATTTATAAATTTAATATCATGAAAAAACAAATAACTACATTCCTTTTATTACTATCCGTAGGGTTTTCTTTTGGACAAGCGTTTACAGGAAAAGGTGATGCCAAGTTTCAAATTGGAGCGACAATGCAAGAAAATGCAACTGGAATTGGAGCCACATTAGACTTTGGTGTTGGCGAAAATATTTCCTATGGTTTTGCAACGTCCTATTTACTAAACACAACTAAAGCAGCTGGAACTCCAAAATTTGAAGATCGATTCGATATCAAAGCACGTTTTAATGCTAATATTGGAAACGTTTTAGACATTAGCGATAAATTTGACTTTTATCCAGGTTTGGACATAGGGTTGCGTAATTTTGGAGCACACGTTGGCGCAAGATATTTCTTTACCAATGGATTCGGTTTATATTCTGAAGCTGGAATTCCGTTAGCTAAATTCAATCCAGATGCAATTGGATATGAGCGTTTTAATAATCAATTTGTATTTCAAATTGGTGCCTCTTTCAACTTATAAAGATGAGTATAGTAACCGAAAAAAGATTAAAAGACAGAAGTGGTTCTAAATGTGAAATCAGCGGAAGCGACGAAAATTTAGTTGTGTATTTAGTAGAACCAAAAACCGAAGACATTCCAGAAAACTGTATTTTAATAACCAAAACATTAAAAGATCAAATAGAAAATCCCGAAACTACCAATGCTAACGATTGGCGTGGTTTGGGTGATAGTATGTGGAACGAAAATCTTCCGGTTCAAATTGTTTCTTGGCGTATGCACGCACGATTGAAAAACAACGACATGTTAGAAATGATGTATCTTGATGAAGATGCTCTAGAATGGGCAAAAGCAACAGGAGAAGCCGATGATGACGAAGGGAAAATTATGCACAAAGATTCTAACGGAAATATTTTAAAAGATGGCGACTCTGTAGTTTTGGTGAAAGATCTAGATGTAAAAGGCGCAACATTCACTGCAAAACGTGGCGCTGCTGTGCACAATATAAAACTAGTTTGGGACGATGCCAACCTTATTGAAGGACGTGTGGAAAACCAGAGTATATTTATTTTAACTCAATATGTAAAGAAAACAAAGTAGTTTTTACACAAATATTTCGAGTTGAAATTACACAAATAAAAAAGCGTCCCAATAATTTCGGGACGCTTTTACATTATATATAAGCAATTGAATTTAATTAGCCACTAAAACTACATGAATTTGTTCCGGAATCACATGACACTCGTCTCTTGTTATGGAAATAATTTCAGAAGTGTAGGTTTGATAACCCTCTTTTGAAACCGTAATGGTATAATTTCCTTGTCGTTCATAAGCGCCGACAAAGATGGGATTGTTAACATCATTTACAATTAATGTTTCTGAATAATTACCATCGGTTGCAACAACAGTTACACCATCACTAGTAATCGCACTAGATGCTCCTAAACTTACAGATACATTTAATGCAGCAACTGCTTCTGTAGTACAAAAAATTTCCTCTTCATTTTCATCTTCACAAGTCGATGCCAAAAGTAAAGGCATGCAAAATAACAGTACAATAATTTTTTTCATATAAGTAAATTTGTTTGTTTAATTGTAAGATGCAAATTTCTAAAAATAGTTGCGTTTTAAATCAAAAAAAACGCCCTAAAATGATTTTCAGGACGCTTTTTCAATATTATGTTCTTATTAATTTATCAAAATTACAAGTCAAATTTAATTCCTTGTGCCAATGGCAAACTTGTTGTATAATTGATGGTATTGGTTTGTCTTCTCATGTAGATTTTCCAAGCATCAGAACCTGATTCTCTTCCGCCGCCAGTTTCTTTTTCACCACCAAAAGCACCACCAATTTCTGCTCCAGAAGTTCCTATGTTTACGTTAGCAATTCCACAATCGGAACCAGCAACAGATAAAAAGGCTTCTGCTTCTCGCAAATTGTTGGTCATAATTGCCGATGATAATCCTTGAGCCACTCCGTTTTGAACTTCAATAGCACTGTGTACATCACCAGAATATTTTAACAAATATAAAACTGGAGCAAAAGTTTCGTGCTGTACAATTTCGAATGAATTATCTGCTTCTGCAATAGCAGGTTTTACGTAACAACCACTTTCGTAACCTTCGCCAGAAAGAACACCACCTTCAACAAGTATTTTTCCACCTTCAGCAACTACTTTTTCTAATGCTTTGTTGTACATTTCTACGGCATGTGTGTCTATAAGCGGTCCAACGTGGTTTTTCTCGTCCAATGGATTTCCAATTTTTAACTGTCCGTAAGCCGAAACAATAGCATCTTTTACTTTATCATAAATACTTTCGTGGATAATCAATCTTCGAGTTGAAGTACAACGTTGACCTGCGGTTCCAACAGCTCCAAAAACTGCTCCGATTACCGTCATTTTAATATCTGCATCTGGAGTTACAATAATGGCATTGTTTCCGCCTAATTCTAATAATGATTTTCCTAAACGAGCAGCAACAGTTTGCGCCACAATTTTACCCATTCTAGTAGAACCAGTAGCCGAAATTAAAGGAACTCTTTTATCTGAAGTTAGTAATTCTCCAATTTTATAATCGCCATTGATAAGACACGAAATTCCTTCTGGAAGGTTGTTTTCTTTGATAACTTCTGCGATGATATTTTGACAAGCGATTCCACAAAGTGGCGTTTTTTCTGATGGTTTCCAAACGCAAACGTCACCACAAATCCATGCTAACGCTGTGTTCCAAGCCCAAACTGCTACTGGAAAGTTGAATGCCGAAATGATTCCGACAATTCCTAGCGGATGGTATTGCTCGTACATTCTATGACCTGGACGCTCTGAGTGCATTGTTAATCCGTGTAATTGACGAGAAAGTCCAACTGCAAAGTCACAGATGTCGATCATTTCTTGTACTTCACCATAACCTTCTTGTAATGATTTACCCATTTCATAAGAAACTAGTTTACCTAGAGCTTCTTTGTTTTTGCGAAGTTTTTCTCCAAACTGACGTACAATTTCTCCACGTTGTGGCGCTGGCATTAGTTTGAATGTTTTGAAAGCCTCAATTGCAGATTGCATTACTTTTTCGTAATCCGCAGGAGTTGAAGTTTTTACTGATGCTATTAATTGTCCGTCAACTGGTGAATAACTTTCTAAGATTTCTCCGTTAGAAAAATTCTTTTGTCCTGTTGATGTACCTTCGTTGATGGCTTTTACGCCTAGTTGAGCCAAGGCTTCGGTCATTCCGAATTGTTGTGCAATTGATGCCATTTGTATGTTTTTATTAGTAATTTATAATTTTTTGGTAAAAATAGTGGATTTTACACAAATTTCACGAATTAACACGAATTAAAATTCCTTCAAAATTTCACTAATTGTCAAATTTTGTGTGCTTTTAATTATGATTTATATGATTTTGATAGAAAAAAGATTGTTTTTATAGGAGTTTTACGAATTAGCCCAGATTACCTCACTGGAAATTATTTTCATTTATATCAGTTGAACTTCATTTGAAATGGAAAGCCCAGAACAATGAAAAAGTTACCGTTTCCAGTTTTATAAAAGCGACCAACCGAAGCTCTTTTTAAAGCAATAGATATGGAACTTTTTTGTGAGGACTTGAAATGTATAACTGGAATAGCTTCAGAAAAAACTTAAAACATTAAGGAAAGTAAGGACGTTACCATTTTAAACTTATGATTCGTAGTCTTTGTCTTTATCGATAAATCTTGGGTCGGATTCCATTGTTGTTCCGCAATTTTCGCAAGTTCTTAATTTTTTAGAATTGTAAAACTGCTTGAAATGGGGTAGGAAATCTTTTTCGATGTCGTGCAGTTCAAAATAGACTTCATGCAATTTGTGGTTGCAATTCTCGCAATGCCAAAGTAATCCATCGGTGAAGCCTTTTCCGGCGCGTTTTCTTTCAATTACCAATCCTATTGAACCTTCGGATCGTACAGGCGAATGTGGTGTTTTGGCTGGATTGAGATACATATCGCCTTTAGTCATACTCATTTCTTTGCGTTCGCCGTCTTCTTGAATGATGACTTTTATGTCGCCTTCGAGTTGGTAAAAAAGTTCTTCAGTTTCGTTATAGTGATAATCTTTTCGGGCATTTGGACCAGCAACAATCATAACAATGTAATCGCCAGAATCGACATAAATATTTTTATTTCCAACTGGTGGTTTTAGTAAATGGCGGTTTTCTTCTATCCATTTATTGAGGTTGAACGGTTTTGCAATTGCCATGAGAAATTTGTTTATACGAAGTTACGTTTTTTTGCCATAAAGACGCAAAGGCACAAAGGTTTTTTGTCTTTTTAAAATAAAAAAAGGTTAGCGTGAACTAACCTTTACAACTATTATTTAATTTCAATTTCGAGTGGATTGAAAATTTGTGGAATCTTTTTTGGATCTTTTTCATAGACTGAAATTGTTCCTTTCACGGTTATTTCTTTTCCAACGGAATTGGAAATGTCTAATTTATGCTCTTCAAGATATTTATTGGTAAGTACAACTGTGAAAATATTGTCTGGATACGCTTTATCTATGTTTATATAATTGGTAGTTCTTCCTTCTGCTGCTAATTTGATGGAAGCAACTTTTCCTTTCAGGATAACTTCTTTACCTAAATTTTCTTTTGCTTGTGAAGTCGTTATCTTTTCTTGTGAAAATGATAATGAAGTAATCAGTACTAAGGCAAGGCTTAAAATTGTTTTCATTTTGTTAAAATTTATAGTTTTTTTGGCAAGAAAAAAGGTTAGCGTTAACTAACCTTTTGTACTATTAATTCAATTCTTTAATCAAATACAAATATACCGGAAAGTGGTCACTAAAACCTACTTCGTTAGACTGATGACGTAACGGATATCCTTTATATTGTCCTGTAGTTTGAATTAGATAAGGTTTATTATAAATTCCAGCTTTCCAATATTTAAATGACTTGGTTTCTGGGTTTACAAATTGTTGTGATACCATTATTTGATCGAAAATATCTCCTGAATCTCTATAAAAAAGAGTGGCATTACCTTCTTTAGCCATTTGTTCAAATGGGTTGTAAATATCACGAGGTTCTTTTAATTCGGCTTTTTTAAGTTTAGCACCAAGCTCTACTTTGACACTTTTATTATACGAACCATCGTTCAAATCACCCATTGTGATAACCTTTGCAAGCGGATTCACTTTGATTAATGAATCGATAATTTTTCGGTTTAATGCTCCAGCTGCTTCTCTAAAAGGAGAACTTTTCTTTTCACCACCAGAACGTGACGGCCAGTGATTTACAATAATATTAATCTCTTCACCATCAAGAAAACCTGTAACTAATAGTTGGTCCCTTGTATAAACACGCTTCGACGATTTATCTTCTACTATTTGATCATCGGTTATTTCTTCTTTATCTTTTTTGGAAGTTTCTTTTTGATCATCTCTATATATTAATAAAGGAATATTAGAATAGCTTGTTACTTTAAAATGACTTTTTTGGTACAACAATCCAACATCAATACCTCTTTTATCTGGCGAGTCAAAATGAACTACACCATAATCACGATTGATCAATTTAGGTTGCTTCACTAAGTCTTCCAAAACTCTTCGGTTTTCAACCTCGCAAACACCTAAAAATGTAGGCGAATTGTTAGGGTTTTCACCGGTTCCAATCTCAGAAATTACGCGCGACATATTTTCCAGTTTTTTCTTATATTTTTTTGATGTCCAATTTTGAGCACCATTTGGCAACCACTCTTCATCATTATTTGTTCCGTTGATGGTATCAAACAAATTTTCCAAATTGTAAAAAGCCACAGTATGCACAATGTATTTTTTTGCTTGTGCATTTGCGCCATTTACTGCGAATAAAACAATGAAAACAGCAATTAAATTTTTAATTTTCATAAAACGTATATTAATTTAAAATTAAGTTTTTACAAACTTCGAGCCAAAAGTAGTAATATTATTAAAATAATGTACATTTGCAGGCTGTTAAGTTTTTATTAAGACTTAACGAATAGAAAATTAACTTAATTATTTTATGAAAAAACTTGTCTTTAGTATTTTATTTGTAATGCAGACTGTTTTTGTATTTGCTCAAGCTGGTACTGGATTCTCTGGTAAAGTGATTGATTCAAAAACACAAAAACCATTACAAAATGTTGTTGCCTCAATTCAAAACACAAATTTTTCTGAGGTTACAGATCTTGAAGGAAAATTTACGTTTAAAAATGCAACTGTTGGAACGCAATTGGTACGAATTAAAAGTAGTGGTTATAAAGACCAATTACTATCAGTTGATGTAGAAGAAGGAAAAATTTTAGATTTAGGCACCATTGTTTTAGATGAGGACATTACTCAAGAACAACAATTAAGCCTTATAACCATAACCGAAAATGATTTGGGTGATGACAACAGTGGTTCTGAAAGTACCGCAGGATTGTTACAAGCTTCTCGCGACGTTTTCCAACAAGCTGCTGCCTTTAATTGGGGATTGGCAAGATTTAGAATTCGTGGACTAGACAACGAAAACGGAACCACAATGATTAACGGTGTGGTGATGAATAAAATATATGATGGAAGACCGCAATGGGGAAATTGGGGTGGATTGAATGACGCTACAAGAAATCAGGAATTTACATCTGGTACTGCTCCGTCTGATTACACTTTTGGAGGAATTCTTGGAACACAAGAAATCAATACACGTGCTTCTATTTACAGACCAGGTACAAGAATTTCGTTCTCAGGAACAAATACTAATTACAGCTGGAGAACTATGGCAACGCATGCTTCGGGAATGCAAACTAACGGATGGGCATTTGTAGTTTCAGGTTCAAGAAGATGGGCTCAAGAAGGTTACTTTGAAGGTACCGATTATTCTGCGAACTCGCTTTTTGCAAGTGTTGAAAAGAAATTTAATGAAAAACACTCTATAAACTTCACTTCAATTTATGCTGAAAATAGCCGTGGAAGAAACTCTCCAAATACCGATGAAGTTTCAAAATTAGCTGGATTCAAATACAACTCATATTGGGGTTATCAAGACGGTAAGAAAAGAAACGCTAGAGATAGAGATGTAAACGAGCCTATCCTGATGTTGAACCACTTCTGGAAAATTTCTGATAAAACTAATTTAAATACGAGTATTACACACCAATATGGTAAAATAGGAAGTAGTAGAATTGAAAACCAAGGTTCTGATAATCCAGATCCAACGTATTACAGAAATCTTCCAAGTTTTTACACTTCGCAATACAATCTTGATGACTATACCGATTTTATTGGAGATTCTCCTGAAAATGTTGCAAATGGTATCGCTGCGAGAAATAATTTCCTGGCAAACAGACAAATTGATTGGAATGCACTTTACCAAGCCAACCAAACGTCTGATGGACACAGTGCTTATATCTTGTACGAAGACAGAACAGACGATAAATTATGGACCGCAAACTCTATTTTAAGTTCACAATTGGCAGATAACATCGTTGTAAATGCTGGAGCTACATTTAGAAAATTGAAATCAAATAATTTTGCAAATGTTTTAGATCTTTTAGGAGGTCAATTTTACAGAGATTACGATAACTTTCAATCGGGTTCTGAACAACAATCAGATTTGAATAATCCTAACAGACAAGTTGTTGTTGGAGATAAATTTGGTTATAACTACAATTTGTTAGCAAACACTGTTGATGCCTTCACACAATTTAAATTTACTTACAACAAAGTTGATTTCTATTTGGCTCAAATGTTCAACAGAACACAATACCAAAGAGAAGGATTATACAGAAACGGATTATATCCAACCAACTCTTTCGGAAAAGGAGACAAATACATCTATGAAAACTTTGGTTTTAAAGGTGGTTTAACCTACAAACTTTCTGGTAGACATTTCTTTAATGTAAATGCAGCTTACTTAACTAAAGCGCCTACACTTAGAAATGTATTTCCAAATGCACGTTTAAATAATAATTCAATCGAAGGTTTAACTGGAGAGCAAATTACAAGTGGAGATGTTAGCTACATTGTAAGAATGCCAAAATTCAAATCAAGATTAACTGCTTATTACTCTAACACTAAAAATGCTACCGAAACTTCATTTTTCTACGGAGAAGGAATCTTTGGTGATGATGGTGGAGACGGTGGAGATGCGTTTGTTGCAGAAACGGTTACCAATATCGAAAAACAAAACATTGGTGCAGAGTTGGGTATGGAATACCAAGTAACTTCTACTATCAAAGTTAGTGCTTCAGCAGCATACGGAGAATACACTTACAACAACAATCCTACTGTTTCATTAAATAATGACAACTTAGCAAGTCCAACTAATACTAATCCTACTACCGAATTTGGTACTGCAAAATTGAAAGGATATAGATTGTCTGGCGGACCACAAACTGCTGCTTCAATTGGTTTAGAATATAGAGATCCTAAATTCTGGTGGATTGGCGCTAACGCAAATTACCTTGCTGATAATTATTTAGACGTTTCTTCGTTATTAAGAACTGATAATTTCTTTAATAATCCAAATGATCCTTACGGATTACCATTGCCAGAAGCTACCAACGAAAGAGCAAAAGAATTATTGAAACAAGAAAAATTCAATAATTTTACTCTAGTTAACTTAACTGGTGGTAAATCTTGGAGAGTAAATGGAAATACTTTTGGTTTCTTTGCAACTGTAAACAACGTTTTTGACGTAATTTATAAAACAGGTGGTTTTGAACAAACAAGAAATGCAAACTTTAGAGAAGTAAATCAAGATGTATCTAGTGGCACGCCTGCATTTGCTCCTAAATATTTTTATGGATATGGAAGAACCTACTTCTTAAACCTATACATCAACTTTTAATTAAAAGCTATGAAAACAAATAAAATACTTTCAATCTTAGGATTTGCTGCAATAGTATCCTTAACTGGATGTTCGCCAGAAGATGATATTAAAAATCCTGATTTTACGCCACTTATTTTTACTGAAGATTTTGCCGTAGGTGCCGTTGACAATACAATCCTTGATAATACAGGCTGGGAAAATATTGCTGAAGTTGGAACTATGAAATGGAAAGAGCAAATTTTTAGCGGAAATCCGTATGCAGAATTCAGTTCGTTTCAGTCTAACGAAGCAGTTAATATTGGTTGGTTGGTTTCGCCAGATATCAATCTAGACGCAACCGAAAACGAAATTTTACAATTTCAATCTTCTCAAAGTTTTGTAACATCATCTTCAAATTCATTAGAAGTACTTATTGCAACTGATTATGATGGAACCAATTTAACAAGTGCTAATTGGGAGCCGTTACCAGCAACTTTACCTACAACTACAAGTACCTATTTTGCATTTATTAAATCAGGAGAAATTGATTTATCAGGATACACTGGTACTGTAAACATCGCTTTTAAAGTTAAAGGTTCAGGAACTAATACAGCGTTAGACGGTTCCTACCAAGTAGATGCAATTAGAGTTTACACTAAACAATAAATCATAAATACTATGAAAAAAATAATTTTAAAATCAGTATTATTACTTACCCTATCTTTAGGGATATCAAGTTGTGTAAATGACGATTCATACGCTACACCGAATGAAACCTTAAATACAACAGAATTAGCTACAACTACTACAGTTGCAGCTGTGAATGCCGCTGCTACGAACTCACCTGTAGAATATACTGCAGACGATGTTATAGAAGCGTATGTTACATCTAGCGATGAGAGTGGTACTTTTTACAAGTCAATTTCATTCCAATCGATTACAACAGATGGTTCGGCTCCAATCGGATTCAGTGTGCCAATCGACGTTACAACGCTATACGGAAAGGGTTTTACACCTGGAAGAAAAGTGTATATAAAATTGAAAGGTTTATACACTGCTAGAGTTTTTGGTTCATTACAAATAGGATCTTTATTTGAAGGTGGTATTGGTAGAATTTCAGTTTTCGAATGGAAGAACTTTTTGTTCCCATCGGCAACTAAAGTAGCTGAAAACACAATAGTTAGAACGCTTACACTTGCTCAAGCTTATACTGATACAAATCAAAACACTTTAGTTGAATTGGACGCTGTACAGTTCGCAGATGGTTCAATCAACAGAACGTATTATGATGTAGATTCTGGTGGAGGCGCAACAAATCATTTGTTGACTGCTTTAACTGGTGGAACGCAAAGAATTATTCGTTTCAGTAGTTTTGCACCTTTTACAGGAAATCAAGTACCAACAGGAAGTGGAAAAATTCGTGGTGTTTTATCTAAATTTAACACTGATTTCCAATTTATAGTACGTTACGAAAGTGACATTAAACTTACTGCTCCAAGAGCAGATATTTACCCACCAATAGTTGGAAATAATATTCAGTTTTCAGGTGCTTTTACAGAAAACTTTGAGAGCTATACTGCAGGTTCGGCTACTACAGGTCAAAACAATTTTCCAAAATATGTAAACGATCCGGTATTAGGTTCAAAAACATGGAGAACTAGAACATTAAGTAATAATAAATACATCGAGATGTCTTCTTTTGGAACGCCATCAGAAGTAAATAGAACCTTATTTATTGTACCTGTTGACATGACTGCTGCTAATAATTTTTCTTTCCAAACAAGAACAAATTTTTACGTAGGTGAAACATTAAAAGTATATTACAGCACCAACTACACACCAGGTGCAGACATTTCGACCGCAACTTTAGTAAATATTACTTCTAACTTTGTGTTCTCTACTGCAAATACATCAACAGCTACTTTTACCAACAGCGGCGTGTTTGCAATTCCAGCAAATGTTACTGGAAACGGTTTCTTTATTTTTGAATACAAAGGTTCAGGATTGTCAACACCAGCATTAACAACAAATATGCAAATTGATAATATTGTCGTAAATTAATTTACAATAGCTCAATAACCTTAAAAAGGCTTCCGAATGGAAGCCTTTTTTGTTTTTAAAACAATTTTAATATGAATCTAGTAAAAATTGTAAAATTGAATTAGCGAGTTTTTGGTTATTTTGGAAAAATTAACTTTTTAATATTTTCGAAATTAAAGATAACTGTATCTTTGTTATTAATCAATAACATTTAAAATGAAGATTTGTATTGCTTTGACTTTTCTTATAATGTCTTCACTTGTTTTCTGTCAAAAAAAACAAATATTAAATGATTCAGAATACTTAATTCTAGAAGAGAAATCAAGAATATACTTAAATAATGATATTGACAGTTCTTATAAATACTCAGAAGTTATTGAAAAATCAAACAATCACCTTCACAAATCATTTGCAAATGCGCTAAAAGCCTACATAAGCCAAATAAAAGGGAAAAATAAACTGGCTGATAAATACTTTTTAAACAGTCTGAATAATTTAAATAAGGTTCCAACGAATAGAGAAAAGACACGAATTCATGCACTTATAAAAAATTATGCTGGACTTATAAGTTGGAAAAGGCACGATTTAAAAAAAGCCTACCGAGAATTTTTGAATGGAAAAAAATTATCAGAAAGTATATCGGATAGAAAACAAGTTATAATATTTAATAATAATATTTCATTAATTCAAAACGAAATAGGTAACTATAAAAAAGCAATTGAAATTCTACATGAGTCTAAAAAATTAATTTCAAAGTCAGAATACTCATTTTCAAAAGAAAAATTATCAACAACGCTAAGTAATATTAACTTACAACTTGGAGTTACATTTGAAAACGCCTACTATAATGATACTTCCAAAAAAAAGCTAATAGATTCTGCTTTATATTATTACAAAAAAAGTCTGAATTATTCTAACAATCTTTTAGATAACAAACTTACAGCACAAAGTAACATGGCAACAATCTATAAAGTTAAAAAAGACTTTGTCAATGCCGAAAAACTCTATATTAATTTATTGGAATTAACAAATAATTATAAATATGAAAGTAAGCACTATAATATAGCTTACAATCTTGGCGATCTTTACTTTGAACAGAAAAAATTTGATAAAGCCCTAATTTTTTTTAATAAAGTAGATTCTATTTACAAGCTAAATCCTTTAAATGACTTAGAATTTATAAATACTAATTACTATTTAGCTAAAATTTATGAAAATTATAATAATGAAGAAAAAGCTTTAGAGTATTCTAAACTGTATTTGGTAAATTTTGAAAAATATGAATCAGAAATGAGTGAAGCGCAAAAAGAAGTAAACTACTTATCACAAAATAATAAGTTTAAAAAAAATATGAAAGCTATTCAAAAAAAGTATAAATATTCTAAAACACTTCAATATTCAAGTATTTCAGGTCTCTTTTTTATAATTTTTATTTTAATTTTTTTACTTATGAAAAACATAAATGAAAAAAGAGAAATAACTAATAAAATTGAAGACGTAATTAAACAGTTTGAATTTAAAAAAGAAATAATAACTTCTTCTTCAAAAAATTCAACTACGTTAAATATAGACTCTGATAAAGAAACCGAAATAATTCAAAAATTAATACTTCTTGAAAAAAAAATGTTTTATCTAACACAAGACTTTACTTTACAAAACACAGCAAAAAAAATAAAAACCAATACAACATACCTGTCTTATGTAGTAAACAAACATTATAATAAAACTTTTAGCGAGTATGCTAATGAATTAAAAATTAGTCATGTCATAAATCAACTAATAAATAATCCAACATATCGTAAGTATTCTACGCAAGCAATCGCTGAAAGTGTTGGATTTAAAAATGCAATTTCATTTACTAAATCTTTTAGTAAAAGGGTAGGCATGTCGCCTACCCAATTTATAAAAGGCATAAATTCCGAATCAAAATAAAACAATTTTAAAATTACCCACCACCATTTCCTTTGCTAGGAACTGGATTTCCATGTTCATCATATTCAATTAATGGTGGTAGTTGTGGTGATGAAGTTTCACCACCTAAAATTTTAATTTGTTCTTTAGGCGCCAAAACAAATTTTACGAATTTTGCGAATTTTTCCGTACGATTTTCCATTTAATTTAATTTAAGTTAATGATTAAATTCAAATATAGCGTTAAAGAAAATCGACATTGAAATTATAATAAATGAAAACGTATATTCAGTGTAAAGTATTGTTTTACAGATACTTAAAACATGATATTGCCTTAATAATTTATAAATTATTAAGGCATATTAATTAAATATATTACCCGAATCGATGAAATTAATTCTTTTTTTTTGAGATTTGATAAAAAAAATCATGCTTACACAAGTATTAAAATATTTAGAAAAGAATGGTTATGGACATAAATTAGAAGACTACAAGGAAACTTTTATGTCACATCCCGATTATCCAAGTCTTTTTGCAATTACAGATGCAATGACATTTGTTGGAATTGATAGTGTAGCAGCAAAAGTTTCAAACGATAATTATTCTAAATTACCTGACATCTTTTTAACATTCATAAATTCATCATCTGGAACTTCAGAATTAATTATTGCTACAAAAGATGATGAAAAAATATATATACAATCTGATACATACCGAAAAAGAATAAATCAGATAGAATTTCTAAATAATTGGAAAAATATTGTTATTGCAATTGACAAAAATGAGAACACAAATTATAATAATAACAAAATAAATTTACTGTATTACATACCTTTAGGAATATTGCTTTTAGCTGCGATATTTAGTTTTACATCAGCACTACATTTGGCTTTTTTATGTATATCATTTGTTGGCTTAATTTTAAGCATCCTTATACTTCGCGAAAAGTACGAGGATAGTTCAGAAATATCTTCCAGTGTATGTAATTTTAATGAAAATATTTCATGTAGTTCTGTTATAAATTCAAAATTTGGCAAAATAAACTCGTGGTTAGGTATATCAGACTTACCCATACTATTTTTTACAATAAACTATTTTTCACTACTACTCATTCCTGCGTCAATCCAAATTTCTGGAATACTAAGTGTTTGTTCTATACCTTTAATTTTATATCTAATTTGGATACAAAAAGCAAAAGTTAAAAAAATATGTGTCTTATGTATTTTAACTTCTTCCCTATTGACAATTCAAGCAATATTATGGATTGCTACACTAGATGTTTTAGAAATTGGATTGGTTATTAGTATCAAATACATATTTATTTTTACAGTGTTTTTAAGTATTTGGGTTTTTATTAAAAGCTTTATTGAAAAAAACAAAGATTTAAAGTCAGAAAACATAAAAATGAAAAAGTTTAAAAGAAATTTTTCAGTTTTTAAAAAACTTCAATCAGAGCTAAGTAATTCAATTAATATTTCATTAGTAAGTCCAATAATAATAGGAAACATAAGTGCGCCAATAAATATATCTATGTTCTTAAGCCCTAGTTGTGGTCATTGTCATGAAGCTTTTGAAAAAGGATTTCTATTAGCTAAAAAATTTCCAAATGATATTAAATTACAAATTCTGTTTAATGTTAATACAGATAATGACAATAATCCATTCCTAACAATTGTAGAAAACATACAAACTATAAAAGAATTAAATCCAAAAATGGTAGAGGAAGCATTGTCTGACTGGCATTTAAAAAAGATGAAAGTCACTGATTGGTTATCAAAATGGCAACAAAAAACAATTCCAATTAAAGTAAAACAGACAATTAAACAACAATATGAATGGTGTATTGAGAATAATTTAAAATTTACACCAATAAAAATTTTGAATAACAAAATTTATCCTAATGAATACGATATTGAAGAAATCTCATACTTCATTGAAGATATAAAGGAACAGCAAATGACAGCATAAATAAAATAGAAAAAGTCAGAAACCCAACTGACTAAAAATGCTTGGGTAATTAACTATTAACAATTTATAATCATGAAAAAATCAATCTTGAACTTAGAAGGAACATCAGAACTTTCTAAAAAAGAACAACAAACTATTGTAGGAGGTGGTCCAGGTAGACCAACAATATGTAATGATCCTGGCGACACAAACCAGCCAATTGTAATCTGTTATGCACCACAACGCTGCATGGGAACAAATGAAAATCCATACTGCGGTTAATTTTAAAAAATCCAAGAAACCAGTTTCTAAAAAAACTGGTTTCTTTATATCATTTCAATTTTTTCGCAAAATTTAAGAACTATTTAGCGAAATAAAAGCAACTTATTTAATTGAACGTTTTTCATCTTAAAAAAATAATTTTAAATTTAAAAAGTAATCCCGCTCACGGAATAGAATGGGCAATAGGAAATGGAAAGGAGGTAAATATGAATATTTTACTAACATAATACATGAAGTGCAGTATATAAAGCGAATGCTACTAGGAACTCTTGTTTAGACTTATACCACACTGCTTTGAAAGAACCTATTGTTTATTATTAACAACATACATTTTATAAAATAGTAGTTAAAAATGAAAATTGTTTATACGCACATAAAACGATAATACAAAAAGAAATTAAAAATCAAGAGGGAAAATTAATTTTAAGTCGAACTTTTGAGAATCACCAAAAACAAGGCACCTACTATTACAATCAATTTGTGAATTTATAGCATTTAATTCCGACTATTACAAAAACCGAATACAAATTTGATACTAGTCGACTTGATGGACTATGTTATCAATACAAGCACGACACTAGAAACTGTTTGGTAAAAAAATACTGGTAAACAATTGGAATTTATTGTTTATAATTCGCAAGATATAGTTTTACAACTAGTTCAAACATCTCACCTTTTAATGCATTAGAAACAGGATGCCTTCTTATTAAATACGATATTTTCGGTCGTATCGAATATACCGCTTAGTTTTAGGTTCAAAAACATGGAGAACTAGAACATTAAGTAATAATAAATACATCGAGATGTCTTCTTTTGGAACGCCATCAGAAGTAAATAGAACCTTATTTATTGTACCTGTTGACATGACTGCTGCTAATAATTTTTCTTTCCAAAGAAGAACGAATTTTTATGTAGGTGAAACATTAAAAGTATATTACAGCACCAACTACAAACCAGGTGCAGACATTTCGACCGCAACTTTAGTAAATATTACCTCTAACTTTGTGTTCTCAACTGCAAATACATCAACAGCTACTTTTACTAATAGCGGCGTGTTTGCAATTCCAGCAAATGTTACTGGAAACGGTTTCTTTATATTTGAATACAAAGGATCAGGATTATCAACACCAGCATTAACAACAAATATGCAAATTGATAATATTGTCGTAAATTAATTTACAATAGCTCAAATACCTTAAAAAGGCTTCCATTCGGAAGCCTTTTTTGATTTTAATTCAAAAAACTTGAGCCAATTTTCTATTCAAAATTCATTTAACTGAATGCATTACTATTTAAAATAACATAATTATATAACAGAAGGATAAATTAGGCTTGTAGAACAAAATAAAACAAGCATCTATAAAAGTATTTGTTATTTAGAGAATAATAGCCTAAAACGAGTCAAAAAGCATTATGAGCAATGTTTTTATTAAATAATACGAATGTATATTGAAAAACTCTTAGTACTGTAACACTTTATGTAATTAAATATTAGTTTTTTAAATTGATTTGTTAATTTTTGAACCAACTTTCTATTAAACTATTCTTTTCTTGACGTATTAAATAATGATTACTATCTAATACTCATTCGTTGTTATTAAAGATTTATCAAATTACAAATACATCTTGATTACCAACAAAAGTTTTTAACTAAAGTAATAGTAAATTATTGAATCCTTTCAAGAAGATAACGATATTATTTAAAACTTTAAAATCACTGTGGATGTAAAGATTAAGAATATAGAATGCATTAATGTGCAATGAATATTAAAAATAAATCTAATGCTTTCAAAATTGTATCTAACTAATAAAAAATGTAAGAAAAAAAAAGGCCGAGCAATGCTCGACCTTTTCTACTATTAATCTATAAAATTATTTAACGATCAAGAATTCTGAACGTCTGTTTTCAGCATGCTGCTCTTCAGTACAAGTTTCGCCACAAGCAACTTTAGGCTCACTTTCACCGTATCCTTTTCCAGAAATTCTAGAAGCAGAAATACCTTTTGAAATAATATATTGTACGGTAGATTTAGCTCTACGGTCAGACAAACTCATATTGTAAGAATCACTTCCTCTGTTATCAGTATGCGATTTAGCCAAAATAACCAACTCTTCGTTATTTTTCATAACCTGTACTAACTTATCCAACTCGAATGCACCTTCTTGCGTAATATTACTTTTATTAAACTCAAAGTAAATTGGTTTCAACACTATTTCAGTAGGTGTTACAATTACATCAATTGGCTGTAATGCTGCATCCACTTTAACTTGCTGACCTTTACTCTTAGCAACTGCAAAAGCATTACCTTCAAATCCATCTTTTGAAGCCTGAATTGAATACGTTTTATCACATTCTACGCTATAAGTAACTTCTCCTTTAGCATTGGAACGCTCAGTAGCAATAATGTTCTTTTTGTCATCCAAGATAGAAACTTTAGCATCTGATAAAATCGCACCGGTTTTAGCATTAGTAACAACTACAAATACTTCAACAGCACAAATTGGCGTAGCAGCATAAATATCATCATTTCCAGAACGGTTACTAGAATAGAATCCCAAATTTTTGGCTTTATTAAAGGTAAAAGCAAAATCATCTTTTTTACTGTTAATTGGTTCTCCCATATTTACAGCATCGGTACCTTTAGCCAAATTGATTTGATAAACATCCAATCCACCTAAACCTTGCTTGCCACTTGATGCAAAATACAAAGTAGTGTTGTCATCAGCAATAAATGGAAAGCTCTCATTACCTTCAGTGTTTACCTTATTTCCCAAATTTTCTGGCGCTCCATAAGTATCACCATTTATTGAAACTTTCCAAATATCAACACCACCTAAACTTCCAGGCATGTCAGATGAAAAATACAACGTTTTTCCATCAGCACTCAAACTTGGATTACTAGTAGAAAATTCTTTAGAATTAAAAGGTAATGACTTAATATTACCCCAAGAATCACCTGATTTAGTAGCAACATAAATATTATTTCTACCAAGTTTTAACTTGTTAACTTTATCTTTTTCAAAAGTACCTTCTCTAAAACTATCGCTAGAAAAATAGAGAGTTGTACCATCTGAAGACACAGTAACCGGTCCATCATGAAACTTAGAGTTCAATTCAGAAGCTGTAGTTGGCTCAGAAAAAGTACCACTATCACCTAAAGTAGATTTATAAATATCTAAAAAAGGTTCTTCGTTCCATCCGTAATTTCTTCTTGCACTGTTTCGCGCACTTGTAAAATACAAAGTGTTTTCAGACAATACAGCACCAAAATCCGACTTATCTCCATTGATATCCAAAGCTTTGGAAGTATATCCTGGTGTTTTACTAAGTATTTTTGGAACGTAATTAGGATTCTCTTTGAATGATTTAGCACGCAAATCATTTGGAGCCATAGAAGCAAACTTGTTCATTTGCTTATTAGCTTCCTCGTATTTGCCATCAGCTTTCAACATTTGAGCATATCTGAAATAAGTTTCAGCATCCTGATTGGTTTCAACAGCTTTAGCATACCATGTAGCAGCTTCTGCAGTATTAAACATATTGTAATAAGTATCGGCTAATTGTTTGTAAACATATCCGTCACCTTTACCATTATCTACGAGTTTTTTGTAAGCCTCGGCAGCATCAACATACTCGTAGCGATTATACAGCTTATCTGCTGCTTTAGTGTCTTTGTTTTGAGCAATGATAGAGGAACTTATTGCTAAAAAACTTAATGCTATATATAGGTTTTTCATTTTAATTGTCTTTTTAGATTAGAAATAACGTGGTGATTGTGAAACTTTTTTCGGGAAGTTCAAGTTGAACAACAAAATTACCTCGTGAGATGAAGGTGTTGTTATATCTAAATCAGACACAATATGATCGTAGGCATAACCCAATCTTATGTTTGGAGTAATAGCATAATTTACCATCGCACCAAAAGAATCTTCCAAACGGTAAGTACCACCTATTTCAAACTTGTCATTAAACATAAAGTTTGCAGAAAAATCAACCGAAGTTGGTGTGTTAAATGCCGACTTAATCATGGTAGACGGTTTGAATTTTACATTAGGATTCAAATCAAAAACATAACCTCCTGTTAAGAAATAGTGAAGTGTTTCAGTTCCAAATTGTCTTCCGTTGTAATCAAGATATTTACCTTTTAACATGTTAGGCACTGAAAATGCAACATAATATTTATTAGTGTAGTAAAACAATCCACTTCCTAAATTCAAGAAAGTACGACTTGAATTCTCTTGAAATGCTGGGTCATTCGGATCAGGAACGTTACCGTTCCCAATCTGACTGAATAAACCTACACTATGAAAAGTAGCTCCTGCTTTCAATCCGAAAGCAAGTCTTCGTTCACCACCTAAATTTAAAGTATAAGAGAAATCTGCATACACGTTGTTCTCTTCTACTGGTCCAATTTTATCGCTTATGGCAGACAATCCCAAACCAACATTTCTGCCTACAGGACTGTGCACAAAAAACGTTCCAGTAGTTGGTGCATCTTCTATTTCTACCCATTGCTTTCTATACAATAATCCTCCAGCCAAATTCTCTTTCGAACCTGCATACGCTGGATTTATAACACTCATATTATACATATACTGTGTATAATGAGGATCTTGCTGTGCATTTACTTCCGTAACGGCTAACAGAGCAACTAGGGCTATGAAATATAATTTCTTCATTTTAATATAATTTATCATTTTAATTTTAATTTTCTCTGTTAATGTATATCCATCCTGATTTTGTTTCTCCTTGAACTCGATCAATCACGAAATAGTAAGTTCCGTCTGGCAATTCATTTCCATTACTAGATTGACCAACCCACTGATTTGTATAACTAGTTTTAGAATAAACTTTGGTACCGTATCTATTATAAATACTCAACTCTTTAACACCTAAACCAGTTAGTTCAAAAGCATCATTAAGTCCGTCTCCATTAGGAGAAATACCTTTTTGAATAGTACAAGTTGTTTCATTTGCTGTAAAGCTTACTTCTTCAGAACATGACGTTTCAGAAGCAGTAACAACGCAAGTATAAACACCGTTTTGAGTAACATTAACTGTAGCTGAGTTACCTATAACTGCACCAATTTCATTACTCCACTCATAAGTAGCTGTAAGTGGATTGTAAGAAGCATTCAAAGGTGTTGCCTCTAATACATAAACTGTTCCTTCACATCCACCAGTAATTTCAAACTGAGGCAATGGAGATACCGTAACTGTTAACGTTCCAACGCTAGCACAAACTCCAGAAGCTGGTGTAAAAGTGAACGTAAAGGTACCACTTGTTGTAGTGCTTATTGATGTTGGACTCCATGTTCCTTGATTTCCTTGTAAAGAAGTTGTTGGCAACGATGGAGCATTTTCACCTTGGCAAATAGCAGCTATAGGTGCAAATGTAGTTGGTTGTAATGGATCAACTGTTACAGATAAAGTTCCTGTAGTAGCACAAACTCCTGCATTTGGTGTGAAAATGTAAGTTGTTGTTCCACTTGTAGCAGTACTAATACTTGTAGCATTCCAAGTTCCTTGAACACCTTCAAGTGAAGCGGCTGGGAATGCTGGTGATGCCGAACCTTGACAAATACCTACAATTGGATTGAAAGTAGGATTTACGACTGGTACAACACTAACCGTAGTACTTCCTGTAGCAGTACAACCAGAATTATTAACCGTGACTTCATAAACGCCAGCATCAGTAACCGAAATGGTTGCAGTGGTTGCAGCTATCGGTGTCCCATCTAATGTCCAAGAGTACGTTACAAGTGCTGGATCATAATTGGTACCAGTTACCGTAATAGTACCTGTTGAACCGGCACAAATAGAGAACGACGGAGTCACAGTAAACTGTGGAGTTAAGTCTTGAACAATCAAGTTAAATGGATTAATAGCAAAACAACCTGTTGTATTATTCTCAACTCTTACATAAATAGTCTGACTAAATTGAACGGTATTAGTATAAAACTGCGGTAATGGATTAACCTCTGCGGCAGCATCAGCAGCAGTTAAATAGTAAACTACTGAATAATCAGCTGGTGCTAAGGTTCCTAAAGCAGAAGCATTGTTAGAAAATAAGTCAAATTGAGCAAATCCTAAACTGTTACAAGCAATAAGATTGTTAGGAGTTCCTGCTGTAATGGCATCATAAAACTCAATGGTAACTGAATCACTTGAAGAACAAGTTGTATTGATATAAGAAGCGCTTAAACCATATTCTCCAGTTACACTTACAGTTAAGGTTGGTCCCGTTTGATTAGGAATAACATCTCCATTTAAAGTCCAAACAAAAGAGTACTGTGCTGGATTTAAACCGCTGTTTAAAGTAAATGTTTCTCCTGCACAAAGAGCAGTTCCATCCGCTTGCAAGAAATCTTGACCTAGTTCAATATTTCCAATATCAAAACTTCCTCCTTCTAAAAATACAGCAGAATCAAAAGCAGTATCAGAACGATCGGCAATAACCATTTTAATATGGTATTGAGCACCAGGGGTAACTGGTGATGTTGCAACCATAGGAACAGTAACACCATTAAAATTAATTGGTGCTCCTAATGGATTAACTCCTTGTGGCAATTGATAAAATTGACTGAAAAAAGCTGGATTAGCTGAAGCACATGCGGCATTGTAAAGTTGATTACGAATTGTAACAACTGAAACTGGTATTGTTGTACTAGGAATTACAGCTAAATTAGTAGTCACTCCAGTAGCTACGTTTGTTAGTAAGAATGCAAAAGCATCTGAGAAATCGCACTGAAAAGTTCCATATTCTTCTGAAGCGAATATAAAATTAAAACTAATTTGATCAGTTAATGGAACAAAATCAAATTCTAGTTTAGATGCATTTCTTGAGTTCATTGGTAATCCGGTAGCAGCTAAAATAATTGCTTCTAAATCAGTGTCTCCAACCCATGTTGTAGTTCCTTCACTCAAACCTGTAGTATTTGGTCCTGGTGTACTTGAAGCAGCACCTGAACTTAAAACAACTCCTTCCGCAAACGGAAATGAAGAGCCATTTTGATTAAAATAACCAATACCGTTTACACTGCCAAAATTATTTCCTGATGATGATGTTACGTTAGTAACATTCGCACAAGTTGTTCCTAATAAAACATTTTCAATTAATTGAACATTTGTATAACCTGCTGTCGTTGCCGAAATTGGTGGTGGTATTGTTCCAATACAAACGTTGAATGCAGAAGTCTGATTTGGTGTTGCAGTCCAAGTATAAACTCGTACATAATAAGTTTGACCAGGAGTCAATGTAGTGGCATTACTAGACTCTGCATCACTACAATAAATTTGGGTAAGGTTACCGCAAGTTCCTGAGTAAAGTACGTGATACAAATCCGTCGTACTTCCAGTAATATTGTTCAAAGATATAGAGTGAGCTGTTGTAGTTGCAGTAAATTGAAACCATACATCATCATCATCTGTTCCACCGCAAGTATTTGGTTCTGTTGAAGCGGTTGCTCCAATTACAGTACCACCAGTTACTAAAGTACAAGTAGTGTTTGGATTTACTGGAACGGTAACGGCATTAGCACATTCGTCATTTGTAATTAAAGTTGCAAAAACTACTCCTGGATTAGACCATAAACTAATATCTGTATCACTACAATGTGATCTTACATATACTACAAATTGTGTTCCTGATGCTAATCCTGTTAGAGGAAATGGATTTGTATTTGCAGTAACAAATCCTGTTGTAGTAGACGTTGGTACTGGTGAACCTGCTGGTAATACCAATACTTCCCATTGTGTTGCTGTTCCCATTTCGGTCCATCCAACTAGTGCACTAGTTTGTGTAACTGCTGTTACAGTCACTGCTGTAGGTCTTGGACATGTTGGTGGTGGTGCACACGTTACGTTGGCAACCCATCCTGGATTGTTCACCGAACCGTCACTTCTAAATCTAAAAGTCAAACATCCAGTTGCTGCATCACCTGTAAATGGTCCAGGTATTGCAGTACCCCAATATCCTCCAGCCAATCCTCCAGGAACATTCGCTGCTGGATTGGTACTTGGTATTTGTGGTGCTGCTATTGAATTTCCGTTGAATACGTATAAAGCATCCCAATTGGCTTCTGTGTTGAAAGCTGTAAAAGTTACAGTTACTTGCTGTCCTGGAATTGTTGGACAGATTGTTACAGTACTGTCTGTATTATTTGCATAGTTAGCTGTTGCTCCTCCTGGATCGGTATAAGTTCCGCCACAAGCTGGTGGTGCAATAGGTGTTGTTACGGTTCTTGGTCCTGTCCAAGCACTCACGTTTCCTACGCCACAAACACTTCTTACATAAATATTATAACAAGTATCGCCATTCAATCCTGTTAGTGTAAACGGATTGGTTGTTGCAGATACAAATCCTGTTGTAGCTGCTGTTGGAGCTGGAGCAGCACATGGTAAGGCAAGTACTTCCCAAGCTGTTGCTGTTCCTGTTTCTGTCCAAGCTAAGGTAACAGAATTAAAGGTAAGTGCAGAAGTTACTGGTGAGATTGGTTGCGGACATGCTGGTGCTGGTGCACAAGTTACGTTAGCAACCCATCCTGCAGCTACTGTTGCAGCACTAGTTCTAAAACGGAATGTCAAACATCCGTCTGGACTTGATGAAGTAAACGATCCTGGATTTACAGTTCCCCAATACGATCCTGCTAAACCTCCAGGAACAGTTCCTGCTGGGTTAGCACTCGCTATTTGTGGTGCTGCAATTGAATTTCCATTGAAAATATATAATCCATCGTTACTTGCTTGTGTATTGAATGATGTAAAAGTTACCGTAACGGCATCTCCTGGTGTAGTTGGACATACGGTTACTGTACTGTCTACGTTGTTAGCATAATTAGCATTTGCTCCTCCTGGATCTGTGAAAGTTCCTCCACATACTGGTGGTGCTACTTGAGTAGTTATTGTTCTTGGTCCTGTCCAGTTACTTGAACTAGTTGGAGAACATACTGCTCTTACATAA
>NZ_JBVHBT010000002.1:0-780387 GCF_057626655.1 Flavobacterium sp. SP2 | reverse complement strand
TGATGTAAAAGTTACGGTAACGGCATCGCCTGGTGTAGTTGGGCAAATGGTTACTGTATTATCTACGTTGTTAGCATAATTAGCATTTGCTCCTCCTGGATCTGTGAAAGTTCCTCCACATACTGGTGGTGTTATTTGAGTAGTTGCTGTTGCTCCTACAGACCAATCGCTTGTTTCTGTTGGAGAACACACTGCTCTTACATAAAAATTATAACACGTATCAGCTGTCAATCCTGTATATACGAATGGATTTGTAGAGGCTGTTATAAATCCAGTAGATGCTGGTGTTGGTAATGGCGAACCACAAGGTAAAGCCAATACTTGCCATGTTGTAGCAACACTACTGTTTGGATTAGGTAGTTGTGTCCACGCTAAATTTACCGTGGTAGATGTGGCACCTGAAGCAACAAGATTGGTTGGTTTGGTACATGTTGGAGGTGGCGCACAAGTTACATTGGCTATCCATCCTGGATTGTTTACCGAAGGGTCACTTCTAAATCTAAAAGTCAAACATCCGTCAGGACTTGTAGAGGTAAATGGACCTGGTATTACAGTTCCCCAATATCCTCCTGCTAATCCTCCAGGTACATTTCCTGCTGGATTGGCACTTGCTATTTGTGGTGCGGTAATTGAGTTACCATTAAAAACGTATAAGGCGTCCCAAGTAGCTTCTGTATTAAAAGCAGTGAATGTAACGGTTACTTGATCACCTGGTGTAACAGGACAAATAGTTACTGTTGAATCACTATTGTTGGCGTAGTTTGTAGTTGGACCAGCGGCATCAACAAAGTTACCTCCACAAACAGGCGGTGCTGTTGTTGTGGTAAAGTTAATTGGACCTGCCCATCCACTTGGATTTCCTGGAGCACAAACTGATCGTACAAAAAATTGATAATTTGTATTTGGTAATAAATTCGTTACAACATAAGGCAAAGCACCACTATATGGCACTCCAACTCCTGTTGGTACATTGGCTGCTGGTAAAACTTCAATTTCCCATGAAGTTACTCCTGGACTAGTCCAAGATAAACTTGCACCATTAAATGTAACTGCTGTAGCTGTTAAACCAGTTGGATTTAAACACTGTTGTATAATTTGAACATTGTCAATAAACCATCTATCACCTCCTAAAGCTGCTGTTGGTTGAGTGAAAACTCTAACAAAAGCTACATAAACTTGTTGTCCTGCAAAGGCATTCAAACTAACAACTTTCTCTTCATAAGTATTGAATGCTGTTGTAAGGGAAGTTTCCGTCCATTGTTGGATTAAGGTATAATCTGCAGGGTTAATTTGAGTTCCTGTAACAGGTGCTACTTTAATTTGAAAAATAGAACCTTGATCTCCGTTAGAACCTGTTCGTGTCCAAAATCGTAATTGACCATTAGTCGGAACGGTGATCAGTGGCGTTGCCAAGTAATCTTCTGAAGTGTTATTGGCATTGATATTCTCAACATCAATAAATGTAGAATTGGTTCCTGCATAAACATTGGCTGGTGCAGTTACAATATCCCAACGCTTGGTAAGTCCAGTACCGTTGTCAAATACTGCCCATTGATTTCCTGGTGTTCCAGATCCTAAAGTCCAATCCGTAGGAGTGGTCGGAGAAGGTAAATCTGGACCAATTGTATTTTCAAATCCTTCTAATGGCAATCCCTGAGAAAAGCCAAAAAATGAAAGAAATAAAAAAACTAATAGTAAAGTAATTTTCTTCATTAATGAATTTTTTAGTTAGTTGATATGTTTGTTTGAAATTATTGAATCCCCAAATTTAACAAAAATTATGAAAAAAGTTAACAAATTGTAATATTTAACTATTTTAATTGTCACATATGATTACTTTTATTTGGTTATTTCGATAAATTTACTTTGTATTGCCTAAATTTGCTACATAATAATTGATATGTTAGAAAAAGAAAAAACAAATTTTGAAAAGACCGTAATTGTTGGCGTGGTAACCCAAAATCAAAGCGAAGAAAAGTTGGTAGAATACCTCGACGAACTTGAATTTTTGACTTTCACTGCTGGTGGTGAAGTGGTTAAACGTTTTTGGCAAAAAATGGACAAACCCAATCCGAAAACCTTTTTAGGAACAGGTAAGATGGATGAGATTGCATTATATTGTAAGGAAAATGCCATTTCATCAGTGATTTTTGATGATGAGCTATCGCCTTCACAGCAAAAAAATATTTCCAAGGTTATTATTGATGCCAAGATATTAGACAGAACAAATCTTATTTTGGATATTTTTGCTCAACGTGCTGAAACTTCCTATGCGAGAACGCAAGTAGAACTAGCACAATGCCAATATTTACTACCTAGACTTTCTGGTATGTGGACGCACTTGGAACGTCAGAAAGGTGGAATTGGAATGCGTGGTCCAGGTGAAACTGAAATTGAAACCGACAGACGAATTGTTCGTGATAGAATCTCCTTATTGAAAGAAAAAATTAAAACTATAGACAAGCAACAATCGGTGCAGCGCGGTAATCGTGGCGCCATGGTTCGCGTGGCTTTGGTTGGATATACTAATGTTGGAAAATCGACCTTGATGAACGTCATCAGTAAAAGTGAAGTATTTGTAGAAAACAAACTTTTTGCCACGCTTGATACGACTGTGAGAAAAGTTGTAATTGGCAATTTACCCTTCTTACTTTCAGACACAGTTGGATTTATCAGAAAATTACCAACACAATTAATTGAATCTTTTAAAAGCACACTTGATGAAGTTCGTGAAGCCGATTTATTGCTTCATATTGTGGATATTTCTCATGCCGATTTTGAAGATCATATTGCATCGGTAAATCAGATTTTGCAGGATATTAAATGCAGCGACAAACCGGTAATCATGGTTTTTAATAAAATTGATGCTTACCAACATTTGACTATTGAGGAAGATGATTTAATGACCGAAAAAACCAACAGACACAATACTCTTGAAGAATGGAAACAAACTTGGATGAGCAAAGTGGGAAGTGAAAACGCATTATTTATATCGGCTATTGAGAAAGAAAATTTTGAAGAATTTAGAGAACGTGTTTATGAAAAAGTACGCGAAATTCATGTTACTCGTTTTCCTTATAATAAATTCTTATATCCTGATTTTAAAGATATAATTGTAGAGTAATTCTGGTTGCGATAGCGATTAAAATGAAAAGCCCGGAACAAAAAAAGCGTGTGGTTCTTGGTTTAAAAAAGCGACCAACGGAAGCTCTTTTTAAACTTTAGAACCACCGCTTTTTTGTGAGGACTTGCAATGGAAAGCGCGGCCATTCGCCATAAAAAAACCGCTAACGAGTAGCGGTTTTATATTATGAAACTATTAATTAGAATCCGTAGTTTACGCCTAAACCAAATACCTGTCTGGTTTGCAATCCGCGAAAGGCATTGTCGTCGTAAACGGCTTGAAACGCAAGATTGGTTGAGAAATATTTGTTGATTTTCATTACAACTGACAAGGTGTAATCTAAATCTACATTTTGTGGATCTTCCAGATAATTACTGTATAGGTTTAAGGTGTTTTCGGCAGATACGTTTTCCATAATGTTGAATTTGTAATAACCCGAAGCATAAAATCCTAACTCGTAACGCAAGCTCTTATTGGCATCGACACCAAAATAAGATCCATCAACATAACCTGGAATTGAAGTATAATCTTTATCAACAAACGTGATTTTTGAAGTTGCTGGAGCCAAATTTACTTTTAAATTGTCGCTTTTTTTCCAAAATAATCCAGGTCCAAAAGTTAAGTATCCTGGCGAAAGAAAGTTGGTGTTTTCGGTTCTAATTTCTTTTCCGTTTGCATCTTTTCCGTAAACAAATCCTTTAGTAAATTGTGTTCTAAAGTTTAGAAAGAAAGAATAATACCAATTTCCAAATGCTTTTTTTCCAGCTATTGAATTGAATTCCAATCGGTCATCGGTCTTTTTTTCGAATTCTGAATTTTTGGACTGGATTAATCCGTAGGAAGCCAAAATTTTATTATCCCAAGTCCAATCTTCTTTTTTGTAATTGAAATCGTAGTTGATTCCAAGATTTCCCGAAATATTATTTTCACCTCCTGCAGCCCAGTTATTGAAGTTGGACTGATTGAAAAGGAAAATAATATTACCTTTTTTTGTCCAACCAAGAGTAGTATCCTGAAGTGTTTTCACTGCTTTTTCAGTATTCTGAGCCAGTTCTTTTTCAGTGTTTTGTGCATTTAATAAGCTTACGCAAAACACCATTACTAGTAATATTAAAGTTCTTTTCATCTTTAAATTGTTTTGAATTAGAAATGCAAAGATACTAAAACTGTTAAAATGTTAAAATTAGATAGCCAAATGCATGTGCTACTTCTGCTTTTTGAACAATGGAACTGCCGAGCAAGCTTCTCCATACATAATACTTTTTGCAAATGGTTGTAAATACTGAATTGCAAGTAAGTAAGCACTTTGCGGAACTGGTTTTTTAGAACAACCTTTTAAGATAACTGGTTTGTCCTGATAGAACGAATAATCAATAGTTGGAAGTTTTTCCTGATACAATGCCGTTTCAATATCTTCCAAGTTGCCGCTGATGACTTTTTTGGCAAATGGCGCTGCGTATACTGTAACTAAAATACTTGCCCAAGCCGGAATTATAGCATCCGTTGAGCAATTTACTGCAACATAATGATCTTGATATTGCGACCAATCGTGATTTTTTAACGCTTCCCGAAAGTCTTTTTCCTTTAAAAGAAAGCCTTCATAAAGCCATTGAGAAATGTCAATTTGTGTTCGAATTCCGTTTTGATAATAATCTTCCAAATCGAAAACTTCGAGAACAGAATTGGCTACTTTATTTATAATTTCGTCTTCCATACTACTTTTTTTATTGATAACCTTCGGCTTGCAATGTGAACAATTGTGCGTACAACTTGTTATTTTCCATCAATTCTTCGTGCGTTCCAGATTCTAAAATGCGTCCTTCCTCCAAGACTATAATTCGGTCTGCTTGCCTTACTGTACTGAATCTATGTGAGATAATAACACTGGTTTTATTTTTAATTAATCCTATAAATCGTTCAAAAACTTCGCTTTCGGCTTTGGCATCCAGTGCCGATGTTGGTTCGTCCAAGATCATCACTTCAGCATTTTTCATGTAGGCTCGTGCCAACGCAATTTTCTGCCATTGTCCGCCCGATAATTCCTGACCTTTTACAAATCGTTTGCCAAGTTGCTGTTCGTAACCGTATTTTAATTCAGAAACTACTTCGTCTGCCAAACTCAATTCTGCGGCTTTTTCTATACGTTGCTGGTTGTCAATTTCATCAATTTTTCCAATCGCAATATTCTCCTTAACCGAAAATTCATAGCGAAAGAAATCCTGAAAAAGTACGCCAAAATATTCCTGATAATCGGCTTTATTGTATCGGTTGATGTTGATTCCGTCCAATAAAATTTCGCCCGAAGTAGGTTCGTAAAAACGGAGAATTAATTTGGTAAGCGTAGTTTTTCCAGCGCCATTCTGTCCAACAAATGCAATTTTTTCTCCAGCTTTTATTTCGAAACTTACATCTTTTAATATTTGATTGTCCGATTCTGGATATGCAAAATAAACATTCTTGAATTCGAATCCGATTTTGATTTTATCCGGTAACGGAACATCTTCTTTTGTATTGGATTCTGATGAAATATCGAGAAAATCGAAATAATCCTTTAGATATAATGAACTTTCGGAAATCCGCGTAAATTTTGAAAAGAAATCACGCAGACTGTTCATCAGTCTATTGAAACTTCCTGATAGAAACGTAAGTTCACCAAGTGTAATTACGCCTGAAAGTACTCTGTAAATTATAAAAATATATGCTGCATAATAACTTAACGAACCCAAAACATTGAACAGAAATCCGTAACTCGAACGTTTTACAACCAGCGTTTTATTTAACTTAAAATAGCGTGTTGCCAAGGTTTGAAATCGTTCTACAAGGAAATCGGTCAAGCCGAAAAGCTTGATTTCTTTGGCCGTTTTGTCGTTGGCACCAATGAATCTAAGGTAATCCAATTCGCGTCGTTCTGAGGTCCAACTTCGTGCTAACGAATATTGCTGTTGACTGAAACGAACTTCATTTATAAACGAAGGAATGATACTAAGAACTAGTAAAACTATAAGATACGGTTCAAAATAAATCAATCCAACGACAAGTGAAATAATCGAAATAGTAGTTTGCGCCTGACCTAAAACATTTGACATCAAATCTACACGACCGGCAGTTTGCGTTCGCGCACGATCCAATTTATCGTAAAATTCAGAATTTTCTAATAAACTGATGTCAATTTCATTCGTTTTTTTGATGATTTTAACCGAACTATTGATGTTGTATTGATCGCCAAGAATTCCGTCTGTTAACGAAATAGCACGACCAACTAAATCGGAAAGTACAACCAAGCCAAACTCCAAAGCAACGAATTTCCAAAGTCTGGAATAATCAGTTTCTCCGTGTGAGGTGATCTGAATTATGGCATCAATAATGATTTTTCCAACCCACAAAATCGCAACGGGCAATAACGCAGCCACTAACCTGCAGAACGCCGACGCGAGAAATAATTTCTTATTGGTGCGCCAAATTTCCTTAAAAAAACGAGGTATAAACGAAAGCGAACCGAAAGAAGTTCTAAATCCGATTTTTTGATTGTCGTTTAAGGATTTGGGTTGCGTTCTTGCCATTTTTTTGGAGTCTTAAAGTCAAAAGCCGAAAGTCTTAAAGTATTTATAAAGTGCGTCTTTCGACTTTAAGACTTTGGACTTTATGACTACTTAAAGCATTCCTAACTCAAGTTTAGCTTCTTCACTCATTAAATCTTTACTCCAAGGCGGATCGAAAGTAATTTCTACTTCACATGATTTAATGGTTTCTATTTTAGTTACTTTTTCCTCAACCTCTCTTGGTAAAGTTTCTGCAACAGGACAATTTGGTGAAGTTAATGTCATTAGAATTTTCACTTCGTTGTCTTCGTTGATCATTACGTCGTAAATTAATCCCAATTCGTAGATATCAACTGGTATTTCTGGATCGTAGATTCCTTTTAACACTTTTACTACGTCTTCTCCTAAGTTTATTTCGTCTTTAAATTCTTCCATTTTTATTTAATTTCAACTGTTTTTTGAACCATATAAGTCATATAAGTTCATTTAAGTTTGTTTTGTATTTATTCTTGTAATGTTCTAAAAATTTCGTTTACATAAGTTTTTTGTCCTTCTTTGTAAATATTTGTGACATTAAAATTAATTATTAATCCCATCGGTACTTGCATAAGTTTCATATAAGTTAAAAGTTGTGCTTCATGAATAGGTAAAACTTTTTCAACCGATTTCAACTCTACCACCAAACATTTTTCAATATATAAATCACATCTTAAATTTGCGTCAATTTGCAATCCTTTATAGTTAATTGGAATTATGTATTCTGTATTAAAATTAAAATCTCTAATAGATAATTCTTTCTCTAAACATCTATGGTAAATGCTTTCTAATAAACCAGGTCCAAGATTCTTATGAACTTCAATTGCAGCGCCATTAACTTGATAAACCAAATCTTTTAAATAAGTTTTTGTTATTTCCATCGAGCTTAAATGACCTTAAATTTCTTATATGGTTTAAATATTTAATTCTGTGATTGATACGCCAAAGCATACATTTTTATTTGTTTTATCATCGACACCAATCCGTTGGCGCGTGTGGGCGATAAATGACTTTTTAATCCAATTTCGTCAATAAAATCAGTGTTAGCTTCCAAAATATCAGCAGGTTTCTGATTTGAAAAAACTCTGATTAAAATGGCGATGATTCCTTTTGTAATGATGGCATCGCTATCAGCAGTGAAGACAATTTTGTCCTCTGTTTTTTCTCCATTTAACCATACTTTCGATTGGCAACCTTTAATGGTATTTTCGTCCGTTTTGAATTTTTCATCAATTAATGGAAGGTTTTTCCCCAAATCGATTACATATTGAAAACGTTCATCCCAATCGTCAAACATTGAAAATTCATCAATAATTTCGTCTTGTATTTCTTTTATGCTCATTATTCTTTTTTAGCAAGTGATGTTATTTTGTTTACCAATTTTTCAATTTCAACTGGAGGAAATCCGTTGTCAAAATCTACCGTTTGGTATTCTTTATCGTTGGCAACAACTTTTAAATTTGCAATTGCCGCACCGTCATAAAAACGCTTTTGAGTTGGATCTTTATAGGTTGCCAATTGGTCTAATTTTAAATTATTCATAGAAGCAGAAAGTTCTTTCCAATCGGCATCAGAAATTTTTAGACTTTGACCAATTTCAGTTGAATTTCTATCGCTAGAAACAAATGCTTCCTGATCTTTTACTGTAATTTTTTGATAAAAACCTCTTGTATTTGCAGTGTAAATTAATTCCATATTGGCGTTGGCTTCTTTAGCATTTACTGAAGTTTCAGAACTTGCTTCAACAGCTTTTTTCTGACAATTACAACTTATTAAAGTCATAAATAAAAACGATAAAATAGATACTACTCTCATAATTTTAATTTTTTACAACAGCATTGTTTTAGCTTTCTTAATTGCATCAACCATAAAATCAATTTCTTCTTTGGTGTTATAAAAGGCAAAACTTGCTCTTATAGTTCCCGGAATTTTGAAGAAATCCATAATCGGTTGCGCACAATGATGACCAGTTCGTACTGCTATTCCTTTATTGTCAATAATCGTTCCAATGTCGTAGGGATGAATTCCTTCGATGTTGAACGAAATTACCGAAGTTTTTTCCTTCGCTGTTCCAAAGATTTTTAAACCTTCTATTTCCAGTAATTTTTCAGTTCCGTATTCGAGCAATTCATGTTCGTAAGCTGCGATATTATCAAATCCAATTTCGTTCAAATAATCCACTGCTGTTCCAAGAACAATTCCGCCAGCAATATTTGGCGTTCCAGCTTCAAATTTATGAGGTAAATCGGCATACGTAGTTTTTTCAAACGTAACTTCTTTTATCATTTCTCCTCCACCTTGGTATGGCGGTAATTTTCTAAGCCATTCTTCTTTTCCGTACAATATTCCGGTTCCTGTTGGTCCGCAAATTTTATGTCCTGAAAAAACATAAAAATCGCAATCCAATTCTTGAACATCTGGCTTTAAATGCGGAACTGCTTGCGCGCCGTCAATTAAAATAGCGGCACCAAATTCATGCGCTTTGTCAATCATATACTTTATCGGATTCAAAGTTCCCAAAGCATTTGAAATATGATTTACCGTTACAATTTTGGTTTTATCTGAAAGCAATTTATCAAATTCTGAGATAATCAATTCGCCTTCATCGTTCATCGGAATTACCTTTAACGTTGCTCCGGTTTTTTCGCAAAGCATCTGCCAAGGCACAATATTACTGTGATGTTCTAATGCCGAAACCAAAACCTCATCACCAACTTTTAAAAGCGATGCAAAACCATTTGCCACCGCATTGATGGAATGTGTAGTTCCTGAAGTAAAAATTACTTCGTAAGGAAATTTTGCATTAATATGATTCTGAATTTTACCACGAGAAACCTCATAAGCATCTGTCGCCAATTGGCTTAGCGTATGAACTCCGCGATGAATATTGGCATTAATTTCCTGATAATATTTGGCAATGGCATCAATCACAACTTGAGGTTTTTGCGAAGTTGCGCCGTTATCGAAATACACCAATGGTTTTCCGTTTACTTTTTGTGAAAGTATCGGAAAATCAGCTCTTATTTTATTTATGTCTAACATCTTATTTATAAAAATTCTAAATACAAAAGTACGCAAATTGCAGTGGAATTTTATCAAACGTTTGTTAATAATTAATGAATGATTAGCAATCTTAAGATTTTATTTTAACCACATAGAAACATAGATTGAAAATCTTAAAAAAGATAGAAATAGCAACTTTGCAGTTCAACATAGCTATGAAAACTTTAATATAATAAAATGCCTTAAATTTAAAAATCAAAATCTATGTTTCTATGTGGTTCAAAAAATAATTTCCTAAATTGCTGAAAATTTACTTTTATGAAAAAATTCCTAAAAATAGTTGCTGTTTTAGTATTGCTGCTTTTGGTTTATTTAAAAATTGCAATTTATCCGCAACTCGATTTAATTTCTGGATTTTCTGCAAAAAGCGTAGCTTCAGGACATTTCAATGACAATCGATCGTTGGAAATCATAGAACGTGGTGACAACGATATTCCAAAAATTGATTGGGCAACAAATACCATTAACGCTACTGAAAAGTCCGTAACCTCAACTGTTTTTGGATTAAAAGAACGCAAAGCAATTTACCGTGAAGGACTTGGTGCGACGTTAATAAACGATGATTTTGATGTTGCTAAACCTTATGAAGTTCCGAAAAGAAACAAATTAAATAATAATTTACCTTTTCCTTATGGTAATAATGAACCTAAAGACACTGTTTTTTCAAACATTGATTATGCAAAATTAAATGCTGCTGTCGCTAATGCTTTTGACAAAAAAGGTGAAAAAGACAAACGAACTCGTTCGGTAATCGTGATTTATAAAGATAAAATAATTGCAGAGAAATATGCTGCTGATTTCAATAAAAATTCCAGAATTTTGGGCTGGTCGATGACTAAAAGTATTACCGCTACTTATTTTGGAATTCTTGAAAAACAAGGCAAATTTGACATCAACAAACCTGCTCCAATTGCGGAATGGCAAAAAGATGAACGTGCTATAATTACCACGAAAGATTTGCTTCACATGAATTCTGGCTTGGAGTGGGAAGAGCAATATGATAAAATTTGTGATGCTACAAAAATGCTTTTTCAAGCCGAAGATATGGGACAAATGCAACTTGAAAAACCAGCTAAATTTCCACCAAATTTACATTGGAATTATTCCTCTGGAACTACAAATTTATTGTCTAAAATTTTACGCAATCAGTTTAAAACGCATCAGGAATATTTAGATTTTTGGTATTCGTCTTTGTTGGATAAAATTGGAATGAACTCCGCTTTGGTTGAAACCGATATGACTGGAAATTTTGTTGGTTCGTCCTATGGTTGGGCAACTACAAGAGATTGGGCAAAATTTGGATTACTTTATTTACACAAAGGAAATTGGAACGGCGAACAATTATTTAACGAAAGTTGGGCAAAATTTGTAGCCACGCCAACCAACACTTCCAACGGACGCTATGGAGGTCAATTTTGGTTAAACGCTCGTGGATTTTTCCCAAATGTTCCAAAAGATATGTTTTATGCGAGTGGTTTTCAAGGGCAAATGGTAGCTGTTTTTCCAAGTCACGATTTGGTGATTGTGCGAATGGGATTGAAAGAGAATCCAGCATTTGATTTTAATGGATTTTTAAGCGAGATTGTGAATAGTATTAAGAAATAAAGTTCTAAATTAAATTTCTATATATTCGCAAAAAAATTAAATCATGAAACAAACAGAAAGAATTTTAACCGTATTGTTTGTCTTTGCTGCAATGACATTTACGTCTTGTAGCAATGATGATAGTAATAACGAATCATTTGGAACTACAACTGGAGATTTTTTACCTTTATCTGTAAACAATACTTGGACGTATTTGGACCAAGATCAGAGTTTACTTAATGAAATTCAAATTATTGGAACAGCTAATTTTAGCGGAAAAAAATATTATGAATTTACAGATGACAGTTCTGAAGTTGATGCGCAACAATATTTTGCAAAAAAAGGCGCTACTTATTTTTTAAAAGTTGGAAAAACATCTTTCAATGTTGAAGGAATTACAGCAACTATAGCTAGTTACGAAGTGCCGATTTTAAAAGATGATTATAATTTAAATCAACAATGGACAGGATCAATTTCTCCCAAATTAAGTTTTTCAGGTGGCGGACAATCTGGAACTTTACCCTTTGATATTGAATATACTGCTACTAATTATTTTAAAGGCGAAGTAGTTTTAGGAGGAATTACTTATCCTAATGTGATTAAAACAATTATAAATATTAATATAAATGCTAATGGAGAAATTAGCAACGCAAATGAAGAGTATTGGTTTGCCGAAAATATCGGTATTATCAATTTTATTACTGTAAATTCGGACAACTCTGTAACGGAAAAAACAATTGAGAGTTACCTATTGAATTAAAGGAAAACAAAAAAGGTTGTCAAAATTGACAACCTTTTTTTTATAAATCAAACCCTAAATTAACACCTAATTTAGTAGCGATAATTTTGGTAATTCGTTGTTTTAATTCTGGTATTTTGATACTTTCAATAACTTCGTTTGAGAAGGCGTACATCAATAATGCTTTGGCTTCTTTCTTTGGAATTCCGCGTTGTTGCATGTAAAACATGGCGCTTTCATCTAGTTGACCAATTGTACAACCGTGAGAACATTTTACATCATCAGCAAAAATTTCCAATTGTGGTTTTGCATTTATGGTTGCTTTATCGCTTAACAAAATGTTGTTGTTTTGCTGAAAAGCATCGGTTTTTTGCGCTTCTTTTTCTACAAAAATCTTACCGTTAAAAACGCCTGTTGCGCTATCATTTAGTATGGTTTTATAGTTTTGATGGCTTTCACAATTTGGAGTTGCATGTTGAACCAACGTGTAATGATCTACGTGTTGCTTGTCGCCAATAATCGTAATTCCTTTTAAAGTTGAATCGATATGTTCGCCTTGATGATAGAAATTCAGGTTGTTTCTGGTAATATTTCCACCAAAAGTAAACGTGTGAACCGAAGCGTGGCTTTGCTCTTTTTGAGCGATGTAAGTATTGTCAATTAAATTCGCAGATTGTAAATCGTTTTGGATTTTGTAATAATCTACAATGGCACGTTTTTGAGCAAAAATTTCGGTAACTGAATTGGTTAAAACCGGATTTTCATTTAACGACTGATGTCTTTCAATTATTTGAACATGAGCATTTTCACCCACAATTACCAAATTTCTTGGCTGAACCAAAAGTGCATTTTCTTTTCCTGTAGAGAAATAAATGATTTCGATTGGTTTTTCTACCACCTTGCTTTTTGGAATGTTGATGTACGCGCCTTCATTTGCGAAAGCGGTATTTAAAGTAGTTAAACTTTCATCTTTGCTAGCAATTTTGTTGAAATATTCATCGATTGCCGTCTTATATTTTGGCTTTGATAATGCCGATGACATTAAGCAAACATCCAGTCCATCGTGCGTTGTTGACGATAAAAACGAAGAGAAAATTCCGTCTACAAAAATGACTTTATACGTGTCAATTTCGTGGATGAAATATTTTTTTACATCTGAGAATTCAATTGAATTTTCGTGTTTTGGAAACACTGAAAAATCATTTTTTAGAATTGAATTCAGTGACGTATATTTCCAGGCTTCTTCTTTTTTGGTTGGAAAACCTTTATTTTCAAAGTTTTTTATAGCCGAAGTTCGGATATCGTGCAAATCGGAATTCACGTCAATCTTCTCTTCAAACGCCATAAAAGACGAGATTAATTTTTCTTTTAATTCCATATTTTTAGTTGGGATTTTAAAAATCACAAATATTTTATTTAAACCATTAAGAAATTAAGAAAATTAAGGTGTTACGCTTAATGAAACTTTATTTCTTAATGGTTTCAAATCTAATTTTTTACACCTCTAGTTCTGCCTTAATCCAGTCGTATCCTTTTTCCTCCAATTCGTATGCAAGCTCTTTTCCACCTGATTTTACAATTTTTCCGTCCATTAAAACGTGAACGAAATCTGGAATGATATAATCTAACAAACGTTGGTAATGCGTGATTACTAACACAGCGTTGTTTTGATTTTTAAGCTTGTTTACACCATTTGCAACGATTCGAAGCGCATCAATATCCAAACCAGAATCGGTTTCGTCTAGAATCGCTAATTTCGGCTCTAACATCGCCATTTGGAAAATTTCGTTACGTTTCTTTTCTCCGCCAGAAAATCCTTCGTTTAACGAACGAGAAAGAAATTTACGGTCAATTTCTAGTAATTCAGATTTTTCACGGATTAATTTCAGCATTTCGTTTGCTGGCATGTCTTCTTTTCCGTTGGCTTTTCTGGTTTCGTTTATCGATGTTTTGATAAAATTGGTAACCGAAACTCCGGGAATTTCAACAGGATATTGAAACGAAAGGAAAACTCCTTTGTGCGCTCTTTCTTCTGGAGCCAATTCTGAAATATCTTCACCTTCCAAAAGGATTTCACCATCAGTAACGGTATAGTTTTCGTTTCCTGCAATGATAGAAGAAAGTGTAGATTTTCCAGCACCATTTGGACCCATAATTGCGTGAACTTCTCCTGCATTTATCTCAAGATTGATTCCTTTTAATATTTCTTTGTCTTCAACTGAAGCGTGTAAATTTTTTATTGATAACATAATTAATTTGGAAATTTAATAATTTGGAAATTTGGAAATTCCAAGTTTATTTTTGTTTTGATGTTATTATTATTTTATTGACTATTCGTGATATATTATTTATTTGTTCGATTAATTCATCTGTGTTTGGGTAATTTTCCGAATATTTACAAAGTTCTAACCAATATATTGTTTCTTCTATTTCTTTTGCGGCAATTTTAAATTTATGGATGAAATCTGCTTTACTTTCTGCATTCTGTGCTTCTCTGATATTTGCTCCAATTGATGTCCCAGATTTTAAGAGTTGATTTGCAATTACATACTTTTTGGCCAACTGTAAATCTTCACAATACTTAACTATTTCTAATGCAAATTGAAAAGTTAACTTTATAATGACATTTTCCTTTGCCTCCATTTTCAAATTTTCAAATTAGCGCATTTTCAAATTACCCAACCGAACCTTCAAGCGAAATCTCAAGTAACTTCTGAGCTTCCACCGCAAATTCCATGGGAAGTTTATTTAATACTTCTTTGCTGAAACCGTTTACGATTAACGCGATAGCTTTTTCTGTTGGAATTCCTCTTTGGTTGCAATAGAAAACTTGATCTTCACCAATTTTACTTGTTGTTGCTTCGTGCTCGATTTTGGCAGAAGTATTTTTGCTTTCGATGTACGGAAACGTATGTGCTCCACAATTATTTCCCATCAAAAGCGAATCACATTGCGAAAAGTTTCTCGCATTATCAGCGTTTGCTCCAATTCGGACCAAACCACGGTAGCTATTCTGAGATTTTCCTGCTGAAATTCCTTTCGAAATAATCGTAGATTTTGTATTTTTTCCGATGTGAATCATTTTCGTTCCAGTATCCGCTTGCTGAAAATTATTGGTAACTGCAATCGAATAAAATTCGCCTACAGCATTATCGCCTTTCAAAATTACCGATGGATATTTCCAAGTAATTGCAGAACCAGTTTCGACTTGCGTCCATGAAATCTTGGCACTTTTCTCGCAAATTCCTCTTTTGGTTACGAAATTATATACGCCACCTTTTCCTTCTTTATTTCCTGGATACCAGTTTTGTACGGTAGAATATTTTATTTCAGCATTGTCCAAAGCAATAAGCTCTACAACTGCTGCGTGCAATTGATTTTCGTCACGACTTGGCGCAGTACAACCTTCAAGATACGAAACATAACTGTCTTCATCGGCAATTAATAGTGTTCTTTCAAATTGACCTGTTCCTGCTTGATTAATTCTAAAATAAGTTGATAATTCCATTGGACAACGAACGCCTTTTGGAATATAACAGAAGCTTCCGTCAGAGAAAACAGCCGAATTTAAAGCAGCATAAAAATTATCTCTTTGTGGAACAACGGTTCCTAAATATTTTTGAACTAAGTCTGGATATTCACGAATTGCCTCTGAAATAGAGCAAAAAATGATTCCTTTTTCGTTTAATGTTTTCTTGAAAGTTGTAGCAACAGAAACTGAATCTACAACAATATCAATAGCGACATTGTTCATCATTTTTTGTTCGTCAACAGAAATTCCCAGCTTTTTGTACATTGCCAAAAGTTCTGGATCAACGTCGTCTAAAGTTTTATTAGGGTCGGCTTTTTTCGGTGCTGAATAATAGGATATTGCCTGAAAGTCTGGTTTTTCATAGGTAACATTTGCCCATTCTGGCTCAATCATTTCTTGCCAAGCACGAAAGGCTTCAATACGCCAATCGGTCATCCATTGCGGTTCTTCTTTTTTCAAAGAAATCGCACGAACAATATCTTCATTTAACCCAATAGGAAATGTCTCAGAATCTAAATCGGTATAAAAACCATATTCGTATTCTTTAGTTTCTAACTCTATTTTTAAGTCGTCTTCGGTATATTTACTCATTTGTTAGTCTTAAATTTTAAAAGTCTAAGGTCATAAAGCCAGCGCAAATCTTTCGACATGATAACTTTCGACGTTTGACTATAGTGAAAACGATTCTCCGCAACCACAAGTTCTACTCGCGTTTGGATTATTAAATACAAATCCTTTTCCGTTCAATCCGCCAGAAAATTCCAAAATTGTTCCTGCTAAATACAAGAAAGATTTCTTTTCTACGGCTATTTTTACATTATTATCTTCAAAAACTTTGTCGTTTTCGCCTAGTTCTTTGTCAAATTTTAATTCATATGACAAACCCGAACAACCACCACTTTTTACGCCAACACGAACGTAATCTTGGGCTGCATCAAAACCGTCTTCTTGCATCATAGCAACGATTTTTTTACTTGCGTCATCAGATACTTTTATCATTTTCTATTTTGATTTTGTCTAAATTAACTGCAAAGATACGTCATATTTCGTTTTTTACATAATTCCTAACATTTTTATAACGAATGATTGCATAGATTTATTCAATAGAAAAATCCCTTTTCAAATTAATGAAAAAGGATTTTGACACTTTAACTTATTGAACTAAATCACTTAATAACTTTTTACCTGTAGTTTGTATACAACATTAATGGTACTGCTGCATTCTTTATAAACCAAAGTCATTTCGTTTCCGGTATCTAAATCTTTATAATCTGCTCCTTTGATAAGCTCATCAATTGATTTTATAGTAGTAGGGTTTTCCTTTACCCTAAACTTCGCCTTATATGGATTTTCCTGTGGTTCACTACAAGTTTTGCAATTGTATCTAGGAGAACCTGTCGGCTCGTAATCGTACATACGACCTCCAAACCAGATGTTTAAATTTTTAACTTCCTCTTCTGTAAGATTGGTCATTACATATTCTTTATTTATGCGCAGCACATCTTTATCTTTTAGAGCATTTTTAACACCATCTTTATCTGCTTTTTCCCATAAAATTTTATCTTCAGAAACTTTGGTTACTGATTTACCGTCTTTTATAGTTTGAAGATACGTAATAGCCTGTTTTCCCCAAATATCTTCAGTGTCGTCAAAAGGTGCTTCGCAAACGCCTTTAAGCTCCATATGCGAAAGTTTAATTTTAACATCATATTTTCGGTTTCCTTCAGGTTTTGGTGCACACACTTGAACTGGATCTGAGCCACTTGTTACGAAATAAGCGGTAGAGTTATCATCAACAAATGACAATATAAAACCTACAGGAACCATAGCATTTGTAGAAGGCGTTTCATTAGCCCAATTAATAAACTCTTGTTTACTAGTGGGTAATTTACTAGTTCCTGTATTTCCAAAAAGCAATGCGGTCATTTGTGCACTTTCGTCGTTTTTAACGGTACTAACATCTAAATCTGAACTAAATTTTGCTCCCGAATAGTTAAATCCACCGTTAGCATCCATGCCAAATTTTAGTAAATTCTTGGTAGTTGTGTATTCAAAAAATCCTAAACGACCATAAATTACCTTGCTTACATATACTAGATCTGGATTGGTGGAATCCATTATTTTATCGGTCATAACGAGTTGTTCTGAATAACTTTCCTCTTTATAAAAAGCAGTATAGGTTTGACTGTCAGAAGAAATATCTAATTTTGTATTTAGTTTAGCTACATTTCCAGTTACATCTGAATAGGAAACACCCAAATTTGCATTAAGCTGATTTCTTGAACTAGCGAAAATTAATTTAAAATTGCGTTCCATTTTTTGAACCATAAATTGTTTTGTTTCTGGCTCAGTAAGCATTCCTCTAGTAATTTTATTTACCTCAGCGTATAGTTCTAGATTGGTCATTCCTTTAGGAAGAATTCCAAAAACTTGGCTTGAGGTTGAGCCTCCTCCAATGGTTAATGCTCCGTCATTGAGTAATGTGTAAGGTATAGCACTGTAATTACCAGATCGAAATTTATTTAAATCAAAAACATTTCCTAGTTTAATATTCATTGTAGAACTAACTGGTGTTAATTTATCTGAAGAAAGTTTATATGAAATTTCTGCTGGCGCACAGTTTTTATCTCCATTTGAAGTAGGCTTTTGTTTCTCTGTTAGTTTATCACTTTCTGAATTTTGATTTGTTTTGTAAACTTTTATAGAATTGGATGATTTATTGACATAGGGAATGAGCACTTTTGGTTTCTTTAAAGTTTTAAATTTGGCAAAATCTGTTGCCGAAATTTTCTTTAATTCTAATTTTTGTGCTTGTGTGTTTGCCATCCATAAGGAAAAAAGGCATAAGAAAAGGGTTTGTAATGTTTTCATATTGTTGCTTTTATTGGTTATTTAAATTTTAATTGACTCTTGTATATACTCTATTCACGCTTCCTTTAAGCATCATTCGATTTTGTTCAGCATAAAAAGGGATGCTAACTTCTTTTTGCGTCTGCGGATTTACAAACAATAAATTGTTTTCTTTGGTATGCCATTGTACACGTTCTATATTGTTGGCGTTGTCACTTTCGAATGTGGCACTGTTTGTTCCTCCTGCACTTTTTCCTGTCCAAGTGATGCATTCGCCATTGGCAAGAAACTGAATGAAATAATCGGTTGCAAACGAGGCATAAAATTCGCCCGAACCACTGCTTAGTACTTCGGTATAACGCCAAGTTCCTACCAAATTTGCATTTCTAGTTTTACTGGGATTTACATCGTAACTTTTTTTATCGGAGTTGTCTTTATCCAATTCTATAGTAACAGATTGATTGTTATATTCTGGAAATGTCATGGACAACCGCAGTTTTTCTGAAACAAACTCCATCTTTATGGCATAGGTTTTATTGGTAGTGTCTTCTACAATTAATCCACTTACAACGCCATTACTTTCGGCAGCTTTAATAGTTGCTCGTTCGTTATTCATCCAAAGTTCACCTTCAATTTTATCAGAATTATTTTGAGAAGTAAGAGTCACAACTATTTCACTTCCATTAAAAATGCCTGAAAATTTTCCTGAAAATTTACTTTCTAGCAATTTTTTAGTTTCTACCACTTTTTTAGTTGATGCAGAAGCTTCTGTTTTTTCTTTGCTTTGGCACGAAATTAAAGTCACTGTGACAAACAAAACCAGTAAAAAAGGATATGATTTATTTTTCATTTTCTAGTTGTTCAATTTTTTCTTTTAATTTTTCAATAATCGCTTGTTGTTCTTGAATAGCTTTAACCATTGGAGCCATAAGATCGTTGTATCGAACGCTATAAGTTCCTTCGTCGTCAATAGAGATAATACCATTATTTTTTGCTTCAAAATGAGTAAGACTTTTCTCTAATTCTTGTGCAATAAAACCATATTCCGTTTTTTTGCTTGCATCATTTTTTCTAGTGTAGGAAACCGGTTTTAAATCTTTAATGAAGTCTAAACCAAGCGAAGAAGTTTGAATGTTTTCTTTCCATATGCTATCAGACGATACCGACCAAGCTACTTGCATAGTGGCTAGAGTGATATTGATATCACCCATTCTTACTTGGTTTGATGCTGTACCAGATGCAACTCGTGCGCTCGTGCCAATACCAATATTATTGCTGCCGCTTGTTACATTATTAAGTGCAGCAAATCCAACCGCTGTATTACTAAATCCTGTCAGTTCTGCGCTTCCTGTTATGATGTTTTGTGCAAGTGCCAAACCTCCAACTGCCGTATTAGATGATCCACCATTGAGTGGATTTGCATCAACACCATAGGAACAATTGAAACCGTTTGGGCCGCCTTGACTAATCAATCTTCCCGCAAATCTTGTACCTATTTTTAGCACGATAGGAGTAGAACCAGATGTTCCAATAAAACTTGAAGTTGTTGCATTAGTATTTCCGTTTAAGCCCCAATTATTTGTAGCTTCTTTTGCTGAAAATGCGTAGGGAACGCTAAGTAGCTGGCTTGTTCCTATTATAGAATAATTAGTTCCACCTGTTGGGTCAATTTCTGTTTTGACAAAAAAAGTGTTGGCTCCCCAATTGATGTTTGTAAATAAACCGGTAATTGGAGTTCCGCTGCCAATTTCAAGAGTTACTAAACCATTTGCATTGGTAGCTGGATTGGGGTTAAATAACTCTTTATAAACTTCTGTTCCGGTTGGTGATCCGCTTAAAATAGTAATTCTAACGCCAACAGGTTGATTGGTGACTAAAACATTAGAAGCATTACGAACAACTGCTTGATAGCTCATTTTGTTTGGTGCTTGTGCTTGAATAGTTAAAACAGAAAGGAAGCAAGAAATAAGAAAAATAGAATTGATTATTGTTTTCATATTTAGTTGTTTTTAATGATTTTAAAAGTTTTTATTGGTCTGTTATTGCCTGAAACCTGTAACAGGTAGATTGCGGATGACAAATTTTCCATAGAAATCTGCGTTTCGGTTTGAGTAATTTTTTGCGATTGAATTATTCTACCATTTATATCAAATAGTTGAAGATTTAGTTCTTCGGAATTGTAATTTTGAATCGATAAGATAACCAATGATGTAGTTGGATTAGGAAAAACAGCCATTGTTAATTGTATTTCAGGAAATTCGTCGGTTCCTAATGTAAAAATTTCAAAGGGTTGCTGCACACCTTGACTGAATGAACCATTCGAACCGGTAGTACTGGAATAAAATACTTGTCCGATAGAATAGCTTGATGATCCGCCAGAACCTGAAGAATTTCCTCCAGATGCAACGGTTGCATTTTGTGCCACAAGTTTTGACAGACAAAAAAACATACATAGTAGAGTAATACCTTTCATAATAAATAAATTTAAAAGTGCTTTTTTCAATTTTAACTGATTGTAAAATTGTAGTAAAACAGAAAGGTGTACAATACGTAATTGAGAGTAGTGTAAAACTTAGAAAATATTGATTTTTAGTGCGTTATGACGGTTTTACACGAGTTATAAACAAAAAAAATACGCCCTTTGGCGTATATGTCATTTATTGATTTTAGAAGTTTAACTTAAAAACCAATCTGAATGGTGATTTCTGTAAAAAGACCACCGTCGTTTTTAGTAGTGAATTTACCGTCCATAAAGTCGACTCTGTTTTGAATGTTTTTTAAGCCATTCCCAAAAATATTGTCCTTCTTTAAACCTGTGCCATTATCATGTATTTGAACAATTAGCGTGTGCTTCTCAGAAAGCTTTAGATTAAAATTAATTTCTGATGCTGAAGAATGTTTTAAGGAATTATTGAGGATTTCTTTGATACAGAAAAACAAATTCTTTCTAATGGTTCCATTTATCTTAATTTGATTTTCAAACACATTATCTTCGGAAAAAACAAATTGAATTGCAGTGCCTTCAAAAAGAGTTATGGCGTAATTTTTTACATATTCTACAAAATGCCGTAAGGAATTATTATCAGCATTTAACGACCAGATAAAAGTGTTCATCCGCTGGGAAACCTCTTTCCCTGTTGAATTGATTTTTGAAGCTAAAAATTTTTGCTTTTCAGACGCTTCGGAATTTTTCAGGAGCAAATCGGCATGAATTAAAATACTGCTTATACCGCTTCCAATGTCGTCGTGAAGGTCTTTACTAATCTCGTTTTTCTGATCCAAAAGTGACTTCTGAAGTTTGTTTTTCCTTCTGATTATCAAAATGGCAAGCAGTAAAATTAGTACAAAAAATAAGGTTGCAAGTAATTGCCACATTCTAATGTTCTTCTGTTTGTCAAGATCATTAATTTTGGACTGTAATAATTTATTCTCGCTATTAATATATTGATTTGTAATGTTTTGAATATAAATATTCCCGTTAGAATTAATTTTCTGATCTAGAAAAAGCAACTTCTCCTGAATCGAAAGCAACATTTTTTTGTTGTCACTTAACTTGTAAATTGGAAGGGCTTGTTGATAGAATTGTTTCTGAAAGGCCATATTTACGTTGTACTTCTCAATTAGCTGCTGACCTTTATTAAAAAAAACGTTTATTTTAACCGCGTCATCAGTTGTCGATTGCATTAAATTGGAGTAGCCCAACAAAGCAGTGTCATAAATTTTTGCTTTGATGGAAGTTGCTACACTTTTCTCAAAATATACTTGTGCAGAATCGGTTTGGCTTTTTTTCATAAACAACTCGCCAAATGTACGTTCTACATTGGCAATACAGCGAAAATTGGCAGATTTTTGTGCAATTCCATATGCTTTTTTATTGTAAATATAACAGGAATCCAATTGAGAAATTTTCAGTTTTAACTGTGCAATATTGTTAAAAATATATTCCTTGTTGATTTGAAAACGTTTATTCTTAGATACATTTTTTTGTGGGAAATAATTCTTGGCAAGTTGCAGTGCTTTCTCCGATTTGTTTATGTTAGGAATTTCAAAATAGTTGATACCTTCCATCAGATACGAATTAGCAATATACAAACTGTCATTCATCTCCTTTGAAATTTCTACTCCTTTTTGAGCCTCGTGGAGTCCAAACTGATACAATCCCATATAATAAAAAAGCTCCGACTGCAGGCTGTTTACTAGATATTGCTGTTTGATACTTAAATTTTTTGGCTTACTATTTTTAGCGCGGTTCAGCCACTTTTGAGATGCAGCGATATCGTCAAGTTCCAGATAATATTCTGAAATAAGGAGTGCTTGATCAATTTTACAAGAAACCTCTTTGCACTTTTCAAATCCCAAGACTAATGCCGAAACTTTTTCTTGAGAAAATGTCAATGTTGCAATGAAACAAATAAAGAAGGATAAAAAAAATTTCATGCTGCGCAAGTATTAGCGTTTCAGATACACGTTTACCGCTTCAACACGGGTATTAACATGGAGTTTTTCGTAAATATTCTGAATGTGTTTGCGCACCGTTCCAATACTAATTTCTAATGTGTACGCGACTTCTTTGTTCATTTGACCGGTGGCAAGAAGATTCAAAATCTCTTTTTCACGGCTTGTCAAAGTTTCCAATTCTTTGTTCTGAAAATTAGAAAAACTGGCAACAACTTTTCTTGCAATACTACTACTCATTGGACTTCCGCCATCAAAAAGATCATTAAGCGCATCAATAATTTTTGTTGGACCTTCTGTTTTTAAAATATACCCGCTTGCTCCAGCTTTTAAACTTTTAAAAATTATGTCATCATCTTCATACGATGTACACATCAAAAACAATAGTGATGGTTTTCGGGTTTTAAGTATAGAAACGCATTCATGACCACTGTATCCGGGCAAATTTACATCCATCAGTAAAGCGTCAATAGCTATTGTTGGAACGGTTTCAATCGCTTCTTCTGCATTTTCAAATGTTGCAACAAGTTCAAAGTGTTCGGTAAACTGAATCATCATTGCCAATGCCTCTCGCAAATCACGGTTGTCCTCAACAATGCCAATTCTTTTTTTCATCTTACCAATTTATTAAGTGACAATATTAAAAATAATAAAACACTTCTAAAATACGCAAATAAGCGTACGAAATAAAATTTAAACCATTAAATTGCAATCCAATTTGAAATTATTAAAAATAAATGAAACTGTATCCTATAGAATCAGGCAATTTTAAACTAGATGGTGGCGCAATGTTTGGCGTGGTACCAAAAACGATTTGGAATAAAACCAATCCCGCTGACGAAAATAATCTTATAGACATTGCCGCAAGATGTTTGTTAATTGAAGAAGGTAACCGACTCATTTTGATTGATACCGGAATGGGCGACAAACAGTCCGAAAAATTCTTTAGTTATTACTCACTTTGGGGAAACCATTCTTTAGACAAATCCTTGGCAAAGTATGGTTTTCATCGCGATGACATCACCGATGTTTTCATGACCCATTTGCATTTTGATCATTGTGGTGGAAGTGTAATTTGGAACAAAGACAAAACCGGTTACGAAGTAGCTTTTAAAAATGCGAAGTTTTGGACAAATGAAAATCATTGGGAATGGGCAACCAAACCCAATCAACGTGAAAAAGCTTCTTTTTTATCTGAAAATATTTTGCCAATGCAGGAAAGCGGCCAACTTAATTTCATAAAAAGACCTGAAGGAGATTTCTTAGAAAAATCAGAACTGGATTTTGGAATTTTCTTTGTTGATGGTCACACCGAAAAAATGATGATCCCGCACATTCAATACCAAGATAAAACCATCGTTTTTTGCGCCGATTTGATTCCGACTGCCGGACATTTGCCATTGCCGTACGTTATGGGTTACGACACACGACCACTTTTAACGATGCCTGAAAAATCGAAATTTTTAGAAAATTGTGCCGAGAATAATTTTTATGTATTGTTAGAACACGACGCACATAACGAAATTATAACCGTAGAAAAAACCGAAAAAGGCATTCGATTGAAAGAAGTTTTCAAGTGTGAAGATATCTTAATCTAATGTTAATCATTTTTAAATTATAACAAAACAGAATACTTTTAAACCCATATTTTACTAAAAAACAATGAAAATGAATTTGATTAAACCGCTTTTTGTTTCGGCAATACTTACAATTGCTCTTTCAGGTTGTAGTCCTAAATTGGCTCCAATAGTTTCTACTAATCCTGCAAATATTGACAAAACTCCTTTAAAAACTAATCCTTTAAAAGAAGAAGATTTAAAACGCTGGAGTCATCTAGATTTAGTTAAAGATACTGTTCCAGGAATGAGTGTTGATAGAACTTACGCCGAAATTTTGAAAGGTAAAAAAGGTAAACAAATAATTGTAGGAGTGGTCGACTCTGGTTTGGATATTGATCATGAAGATTTAAAAGGAAAAATTTGGACCAACAAAAAAGAAATTGCTGGAAATAATAAAGACGATGACGGAAATGGTTATGTAGACGACGTTCACGGATGGAATTTTCTTGGCGAAGCAACTGATGAAAACCTAGAATTAACAAGAATTGTTAAAAAAGGCGATGATGGATCGGAAACTTACAAAAGAGCAAAAGCCGAATTGGATACCAAACTTGCAGAAATCATGCAACAAAAACCTCAAGTTGATATGATTTCTAAGGCGGATAAAGATGTTAAAGCTTATTTGAAAAAAGAAAAATATACAATGGCTGATTTAAAAGCTATCGTAACAACTGATGCTTCACTTAGCAAAAGTAAAATGATCATGACTAGCATTGCAACTCAAGCTGGTGAAGGATTTCAAGATGAAATAAAATCATATATTGATTATGTATATGGTCAAGTAAACTATAACTTGAATGTGAATTTTAGCGGTAGAAAAACTGGTGATAATCCAGATGATATGACCAATAAATTTTACGGAAACGGAAATGTAAAAGGTCCAAATGTAGAAGATGCTGAACATGGTACACATGTCGCTGGAATCATTGCACAAATACGCGGAAATGATAAAGGTGGTGATGGAGTTGTAGCTAAAAACATCATGATTTTACCTGTAAGAGCTGTTCCAAATGGCGACGAATACGACAAAGACATTGCGCTTGCTATTCGCTATGCCGTAGATAACGGAGCAAAAGTTATAAATGGAAGTTTTGGAAAAGATTATTCACCACACACGGATTGGGTTTGGGATGCTATAAAATATGCTGCAAGCAAAGATGTATTAATAGTTCATGCTGCAGGAAACGATTCAAAGAATATTGATGTAGAGCCAAATTTCCCAACAGACGAAAAAGACGGTGTCGAAATAGCCGATAATTTAATTACAATTGGTGCTTTAAATTTTGAGTACGGCAGTAAATTAGTAGCCGATTTTTCTAATTTTGGATCAAAAAATGTTGACGTTTTTGCTCCGGGAGTAAAAATTTATGCTACAGTTCCAAACAGTAAGTACAAATACGAAAACGGAACCTCAATGGCTGCTCCAAATGCGGCTGGTGTTGCAGCATTAATTCGTTCGTACTATCCTAAACTTACAGCTTCTCAAGTTAAAAAAATCTTGATGGATTCTGGAACTCCAATTTCTACACAAGTGGCTTTAGGAGAAAATAAAGAAGCAACTTCATTTACTAATGCATCCAAATCGGGTAAAATTATTAACGCCTACAACGCATTAATTATGGCTGCAGAAATGTCTAAAAAATAAAGCCTAAAACAAACTTCTCAAAATTCACAAATTTTATCAGCGGTATTGATAATTTTTTGTGAATTTTGTGTTTAAATAATTTACTATGAAAAAAATTCTAATTCTTTTACTTCTTGCTTCCGCAAACGCTTTTTCACAAAGCGCAAACTACTGGCAACAACACGTTGATTACAAAATGAATGTGACGATGGATGTAAAAACCTATCAGTACAAAGGAACTCAAGAACTCGTTTACACCAATAATTCTCAGGATACACTATCGCGTGTTTTTTATCATTTGTACAACAATGCTTTTCAACCAGGAAGCGAAATGGACATGCGTTTGCAAAACGTAAAAGATCCAGATGGAAGAATGGTAAACAAAATTAAAATTGACGATAAAACCACCAAAAACGAAAGTAGAATTTCGAAATTACAACCGAACGAAATTGGATATTTACACGTTAGTAATTTTAAACAAGATGGCGTTTCAGCTGTAGCAAAAGAAGTAGAAACGATTCTCGAAGTAACTTTAGCAAAACCAATTTTACCGGGGAAATCAACAACTTTTACTTTAGATTTTGACGGACAAGTTCCGCTACAAATTCGTCGTTCTGGTAGAAATAATAAAGAAGGCGTTGAACTTTCTATGAGTCAATGGTTTCCAAAAATGGCCGAATTCGATTTTGAAGGCTGGCACGCCGATCCTTACATTGCAAGAGAATTTCATGGAGTTTGGGGAAATTTTGATGTAAAAATTACCATCGATAAAAATTATATTTTAGGAGGAACCGGATATTTACAAAACCCAAATGAAATTGGTTATAACTATCAAGAAAAAGGTGTTGAAGTTAAAATTCCAAGAAAAACTAAAACATTAACATGGCACTTTGTAGCTCCAAACGTTCACGATTTTACATGGGCGGCCGATAAAAACTACATTCACGATGTAGTACAAGTTCCAAATGGTGCAACACTGCATTTTTTATATAAAAACAATCCAAAAATTTTAGAAAACTGGAAAAAGGCACAACCAAAAACGGTTGCCATAATGGAATATTACAATAAAGTTGTGGGTAATTATCCATACCAACAATATTCAATAATTCAAGGTGGCGATGGCGGAATGGAATATGCCATGTGTACTTTAATTCTAGGCGAAGGCACATTTGACGGATTAGTAGGTGTAATTGCGCACGAAATGGGTCATTCTTGGTTTCAACATGTTTTAGCAACCAACGAAAGCAAACATTCTTGGATGGACGAAGGATTTACCTCATTTATAGAGGATTTATCTCTAAACGATTTGTCTGACAAAAAAGTTGAAAATCCATTCTTAGGTTCTTATAAAACCTATGCTGCTTTAGCAAATTCTGGAAAAGAACAACCACTTTCTACACATGCCGATCGCTATGATGAAAACAGAAGTTATAGCATTGCATCTTATGTAAAAGGTTGCTTGTTTTTAACCCAATTAGAATATCTTTTAGGAAAAGAAAATTTGATGAAAACAGTAAAACGTTTCTATTCTGAATTCAAATTTAAACATCCAACTCCAAACGATATTAAAAGAACAGCCGAACGTGTTTCTGGAGCAAATTTAGATTGGTATTTGGTAGATTGGACTGAAACTTTAAATACGATTGATTACGGAATTAAAAATGTAGAAAGTGCTACCGATGGCGTTCAAAGAACTGGAGTTTCATTAGAACGAATTGGAAGAATGCCAATGCCAATTGATATTTTAGTAGAATACACTGATGGTACAAAAGAAAGTTTTTACATTCCGCTACGCATGATGAGTTTTGAAAAAGAAAACCCAACTCCTGCAATAAAAAGAACTGTTTTAAAAGATTGGGCTTGGGGAAATCCTAACTATTTCTTTGAAATTGAAAAAGGAAAAACTTCCATCAAAAAAATCACAATTGATCCATTAGGATTAATGGCAGATGTGAAAAAGGAAAACAATAGTTTCGAAATAAAATAAAGGCAAAAGCGTTCTAATAGTAGAGCGCTTTTTTTTAGAATAGAATTTGTAGATTTACACAAGATTAAAATTACTTACTAATGAAAAATTTTTTAATACTTTTTCTTTTCTTTTCCTTTACAACTTCGGCTTTATGTCAAACCATAACACTGAAAACCAGTAGTGTTAGCGTAGTCGAAAAAAATGCCAAAGGAAGTTGGGGAAAATGGTCCGATTTTGTAAAAGCTGAAATATTAATAACAATTGACGGCAAAAAAAACAGGATTGTAGTAAACTCTCCAGAAATTCAAGTTTTTACAATCCAATCTTATGGAGAAAAAATTGAAACTGAAACCGACAAAATTGTCCCATTTGAATGTATTGATAATAATGGTTCGAAATGTAAAATATTGGCAATTACCCGAAAAAAAGAAGGAAATAGAATGCAGTTTTACATCAATTATTCTGAAGTAAAATTTGTTTACAACATCTATAATTAAAATTATGGATTTTACCTATCCAAAAAAAGAAAAACTTAAGAGCCAAAAATCAATAGACTTACTTTTTTCTAAAGGAAAATCGGTAACCAAATATCCGCTGCGATTGGTTTATGTTGCCACAAATGACGAAAACGAAAAATTAAAATTTGGCGTTTCAGTTTCTAAAAAACATTTCAAACACGCCGTTGATAGAAATTATTTCAAGCGCGTTCTGCGTGAATGTTATCGCTTAAACAAGCACATCATTCATGAAAATTTAGATCAATCCTATGCGATAATGTTTTTTTATCAAACCAAAGATCGTTTGACTTATCAAGAAATTCATGAAAAAACAATTCAGTTGTTTCAAAAATGGGTGATTGCTGTTAACGAGATAAATACCTCAACACCATAATTTTTTATTGATAATGCGTTATATTTAAATTAGTTTACTAATTTCGTTAGGTTCAAAAAATTTAAAAAGACAAAATCACAATGCTTCCACAATTTAAAAAAAGATATATAATTCCAGTTTTAGCTTCTGGAATGTTCTTTATTGGTACGAGTTTCAAAGACGATTTTTTCGAAATTGCCAAGCAAATAGAAATATTTACAACGCTTTTTAAAACTGTAAACCAAAACTATGTTGACGAGATAAATCCGTCACAGCTTATGGATACTGCTATCAAAAGTATGCTTGCCGATTTAGATCCATACACCAATTATTTCAACGAGCAAGATGTTGTGAAATTCAAAATCAACAATACTGGCGAGTATACCGGAATTGGAGCAATGATTACTAGAAAAGATGATCGAGTTATTATAAAAGAACCCTATAAAAATTATCCTGCCGATAAAGCCGGACTAAAAGCTGGAGACGCCATAATTCAAATTGGCGATGTACTTTTAGCCGATTTTAAAGACGATGCCTCACAATTGCTAAAAGGTGCGAAAAACACTAAAGTCGATATCAAATACATCCGTCAAGGAAAAACCTTAACTACACAATTAATTCTAGATGAAGTTGATGTTAAAGCCGTTCCGTTTTTTAGCAAAATCGACGATAAAACTGGCTATATCGTGCTTTCCACTTTTAACAGAAAAACCACAACTGAAACCAAAGAAGCCTTAGAAAAACTAAAAGAACAAGGTGCCGAAAAAATAATTTTGGATTTAAGAGGAAACGGTGGTGGATTACTAAACGAAGCGGTAAATGTGTGTAATTTATTTGTACCAAAAGGTGAAGTAATTGTGACCACAAAATCTAAAAACGAAAAATACAATGTAACTTATAAAACCACACGCGAACCGAACGATTTAAACATTCCTTTGGCAATTTTAGTTGATGGAAAAAGTGCTTCAGCTTCAGAAATTGTTGCTGGTGCATTGCAAGATTTAGACCGCGCAGTAATTGTTGGTAGTCGTAGTTTCGGAAAAGGATTAGTTCAAAGACCAATTGATATGACCTATGGAACGCAAGTAAAAGTGACTATTTCAAGGTATTTTACACCTTCTGGAAGATGCATTCAAGCTTTAGATTATTGGCATAAAGATAAAGACGGAAAAGCGGTACGTACCGATGCTTCAAAATACAACGCCTTTAAAACCAAAAAAGGAAGAACAGTTTATGATGGAGGCGGAATTCAACCCGATGTTGAACTAGCAGAAACCAAGCTAAGCACCATTGCTGAAGTGCTTCAAAAAAACGACGGAATTTTTAATTATGTAACTTATTATTATTTTAAAAATCCAACACTCGGCGATAAAATTCCAACACTTACCGATGCAGATTTTGCAGATTTTAAAGCATTTTTAAAACGAGAAAAATACACATTTGACACGGAAACTGAATTGGCTTTAAAAAATACTTTAGAAAAAGCAAAAAAGGAAAAAATTGACGAATCAATTCTATCAGAATACAACCAATTGCTTACCGCTTTACAAAAAAGTGAAGAAGCGCTATTGGATAAAAATCAAAAAGAAATTAAAAAAATAATGTTAGACGAAATCATCAAAAGATACCAATACAAAGAAGGTTTGTATCAATATTACACCAAGAACAACTTTGAAATAAGTAAGGCAAAAGAAGTTTTGGCCAATACCTCAGAGTACAACAAAATCTTGCAATAATAATGCTTCGCTTTTTAAAATTTCTGCCTTTGCTTTGCCTAGGATTTCTTCAAGCTCAAGAAGAAGTAGTTCAATCGGCTTACTTTGAATTTGATAAATATTCCTTAGACGAAAAACAGGCAAAGGACATCGTCGATTTTATAAAAAACACTGATTCAACCCGAATAGAATCCATACAAATTTACGGTTACACCGACGATATTGGCAAGGATGCTTATAATTTTAAATTGTCTACCAACCGAGCAAATACCATTCAGAACAAATTGTTAGAAAACGGTATAAAAAACAAAATTATTGTCACTATTGAAGGAAAAGGAAGAATACTAATTGACGATGATATTGTAGATAATCTTCCCGAAAAACGCTCTAAAAACCGTCGTGTGGATGTGGTTTTAAATCTTAAGGAATTACCGAAATTAAAACTATCTGGATTTTACAATACCATTCAGAAAGATCATGTAGTTGGCGACCACATTTACCTTGAAAACATTTTGTTTGACAAAGGCAGTAGCAAACTTAGCTTGAAAGCCAAAGCCGAACTAGACCGAGTAGCTTTATTACTGGTAAGATATAAAAATATTGAGTTTGAAGTTCAAGGCCATGTATGTTGTACTCCTTTAAACCAAAAAGACGCCATCGATAAAGACACACGCAAACGCCATCTTTCTATAAACAGAGCCGAATCGGTTTATAAATACCTTGCTTTTAGAAGAGTTTCTAAAAACCGAATGAAATTTAAAGGATACGGAAACACCGTACCACTAGGAAAAAATCCTGAATACGACCGACGCGTAGAACTTGTAATTACCAAAATATGATTTTGAAAAAAATTGGTTTATTATTGTTACTAGTTACACGTTTTGGATTCGCACAAGAACAACAAAAAGTTGTTACTGTTTTTTTCAGTTCAAATGATTTCTCAATCAACCAAGATGCCGAAAAAACATTGAATTCATTTTTTTCTGATTCAGAAATGTTGATTTCAAGTATTGAAATTAACGGATTTTGTGACGATATTGGAAGTACTGAAGCCAATAAAACTCTATCGCTAAAACGAGCCAATGCAGTTGCAGAATACCTTCAAGACAATTACAATCTTGAAGTTGATGCACTCAAAGGTAATGGTGAAATTGAACTAAATTCATCCGGTATAAATACCGATGAAATTAGAAAAAACAATAGAAAATCGACTTTAAAAATTAATTTTTCTATAAAAACTAAAAAAGATGTTCCAACACTTTTAACCTCATACATAGGTTATAAAAAGCTTGATGACACGCTGAAAATTGGTGATAAAATTCTTATCGAAAACCTTGTTTTTAAAGGTAGTTTGACGCACTTTGAGGACAGCGAAATTGCCGAAAAAGAATTATCTAGAATTTTTCTTTATTTGAAAGAACATCCAACAGTTGAAATAGAAATTCACGGTCATGTATGCTGCATTAGCACAGCTTTTAAAGATGCTAGAGATGTGGAATCTGGAAAAAACAACTTATCGGAAACTCGAGCTAAAAAAATTTATGATTTCTTAGTTTCTAAAGGAATATCTGAAAACAGAATGGCACATGCTGGCTTTGGCAGAAAATTTCCTATCCCGAATACAGCTGAATTGCTCAACAAACGGGTAGAAATTGTAATTGTGAAATTGTAATTAGTTGCGTTTCATTTCAATATGTTCAATATCATCTTCCAGATACATTGCGCTGGTTTGAACAAAGCCATGACTTTCATAAAACTTTTTTAAATACAGCTGTGCCGAAATGGTAATTTTGGATTCATTGTAATTGTGTTCAATTCCCGCAATGGCTTGTTTCATCATGTCATGACCAAACTTTTTATCCCGCGCATCGGGATGAATCACGACACGACCAATGGAAGCATCATCAAAATAATCGCCGCTTTTAAATAATCTGGCGTAAGCTACAATTTGATTGTTATACTCGCCAATCAAATGCAAGGCTTTCTCATCTTTACCGTCCATGTCTTGATAAACGCAATTTTGCTCTACTACGAAGACAAAAGATCGCAGTTGAAGCACTTTATATAGTTCTTGCAAAGAAAGTTCTTTAAATGGCTTTATTTTCCAGTTTATTGTTTCGGACATGTTGTAATTATTTTTTCTTTAAAAATTGTACCGATTTTATTATTGCTTCCAGCTCAAACATAAGATCTCGTTTTTGCTTTGATGGTGCATAACAAAATCCTTCGAGAACTAGTATTCGGTTGTTTTTTTTGTCAATTATAGCGTAATTAATAAACGGACCGCTCATCGAATCGTACTTCAATTCCCAATTACCTTTGGTTTCAAATGTTTCTCTTCCAAAAATTTTAGTCTTAGAAAAATAAGGAGCAAAAGCAGGTTCGGTAATCATTCGTGTTTTTGGAACAGCGCCGTGAATGTAAATATTTCCTATAGAATCCCGAATCTTAATAATACGATTTATGGCTTTAGAATCGTTTTTTAAACTTGAAAGCGGAATTTGATACATAATTAAACTCAAGCTACCACTAGTTATTTCTTTTTTGAACCACATGAATTTTTTTCCATGCATTACCATTCGATACTTATTGGGAATCGTAAGTTTTATATTAAATTTTTCAGAAATTTTTTTAGTGTCGACAATCGAATCTTCTTTGATTTGATTTTGTAGTGTTTTTATTTCCGATTCTTTAATCGTATTTACAATTAACGAATCGTTAGATTGAATAGAGTCCAGCAACTCTTGAACCGTCTTGCCTGAAATGTGAACAACTACTTGTGGCTTAGAAAACTCGTTGGAAACTATTCGAAATTGGCTTTTGGCTTCTTTTTTTATAACAATAATATTTCTACTGTTACTCATAAAGCCTTCAAGTAATTTTACGGGATATTGATTTAAAGAAAAAATAGGCTCTTCTTGCGGAAGTCCTAAAACTGGTGATGCAAATTTATTTCGAATGCTATCGCCAACTTCGCCATTCCATAACTGATCGTCAACAATTACAGATACTGTATTGATTTTTCCTGAAATTTCGGTAGTACTTCGCGACTTTTTTTCGTTGCATGAAAAAAATAGTACGATAAGTAACAGACAAAAAAAATGGGCTTTATTCATAGTTAGAAATAAAGCCCAAATTTATAGAAGATTTTTGGTATTATCCGTTAATTTTTAATTTCATTCCAGGATGAATTCCTTCGCCTGTAATATTATTCCATTTCTTAATATCTGAAACGGTTACACCAGGAAACTTTTGTGAGATTTTAAATAATGAATCTCCTTTTTGAACTTGATATAATTTTTCATTCGATTTTTTAGCTACAGCTGCGTACTCTTTTTTACTTTTATTTTTAGAATCTGAAGCAACTTCTTTTCCAACAATCAATTTATCACCTTGTTTAATATTGGTATCAGAAAGTGAATTCCACTCTAAAATATCGTTTATAGATACATTGTACTTTCTAGCAATTGTTCCTAAAAATTCACCTTTTGCAACGGTGTGTTCTATTGATTTAGTTTCTTTGTTTTCTGATGTTTCTGCAATTGTACTTCCAGTAACAACCATCTGAGAACCTAATTTTACATTATTGTCTGGCAAATTGTTCCAGTCTTTTAATTCTTGTACCGAAACGTTATTTTTCTTAGCAATAGCGCTTAAATTATCACCTTTTTCAACCACATAATAATCTGAAGTTGTTGTTGCTGTTTTTTCGTCTTTCTTAAGTTCTGCTTTCGCTTTCTTAGTGTTTTCAGCTATTGCAGTATTTTTAACTGTCAACGGTTGTTTCACTTCTGTTTTTACAGTTTTAGTGATTTTTTCATTTTTTACAATCTTCAAGCTTGCACCAGCGATAATACTGTTTCCTTTAATTTTATTCCATTTTCTAATATCGGCTGCAGAAACATCATATTTAGAAGCTATTTCACCAATGTTGTCGCCACTTTTTACTTTGTGATATTTCACAACGTCTTTGTAAGTAACTACTTTTTCTGTTTTAAAAACTTTCTCTAATTTGTTTTCAGAAACTGCAACTTCATTATTTTCAGACTTAGCAACGGTATCTTTTACTATTTCTTTATTGTCTTTATACGCAACACGTTCAGTAGATATAATTTTAAGGCTTCTACCTAGTGGTGCTTTACTGCTTTTTAAACCGTTCCATTTTTTAATTTGTGTAACCGTCACATCATATCGGTTGGCAATTTCAGTTAGATTATCACCTTTTCTAACCTTGTGGTATTTGGTTCTTGATGTAAATTCACTTTCGTCTTTAGAAGGATTTGAAGGATCGTTTTGTTTTACCGATGCAATTCTTTCATGAGGCCTTTCACGTTGATCAGCTTGGTATTTTACATAAGCATATACCTTATCTTCGTTAGAAGTAAAGATTGCTATTTTATCTTTTGGAAGCCTTAAGAAATTACTATCACCTGTAACGAACGGAATTTCATTTCGTTTGTATGAAGGATTATAAAATTGTAATTCATCAACTGAAATATCTAATAAATCTGAAATTTGCTTGAAGGTCATGTGATTTTTAACCATCACTGTATCGGTGGCAAAATGATTTGCAATTGCTTTGTTAGGTACAATTCCGTGTTCTTTATGGTATTCAAAAATATACATTGTAGCTAAAAAAGCTGGAAGATAACCTTGTGTTTCTTTAGGTAAATTTTTTCTAATGTTCCAATAATTTTGTTGTCCACCAGAACGACGAATAGCTTTGGCAACATTTCCAGGACCAGAATTATAAGATGCTAAAACCAAATCCCAATCGCCAAAAATTTTGTACATATTGGTCATGTATTGAGCAGCAGCAGCACTAGCTTTCAAAGGATCGCTTCGTTCGTCTTCGTAGGTTGAAATATTCAGCCCGTATTGTTTTCCGGTTTGATACATAAACTGCCACAATCCTGTAGCTCCTACTCTAGAAACTGCTCTTGGATTTAGAGCTGATTCTACAACCGCAAGATATTTTATTTCAAGCGGAATGTTTTTCTTAGCCAATTCTTCCTCGAATATTGGAAAGTAAAACTGAGAAATTCCCATCAATCTTTCAAATCCTTTTTTTCTATTTTTTAAGAACGATTTGATTACGTTTTCTAATCCGATATTGTATTCAATGTTAAACGGAGATTTCTCGTCCAATAACTTCAAACGTTCTTTTAGTAATTCGGTAGGAAGTTCATAATCAACGCTAACATCAGGATTTACATTCTTAATGTCTGTCAATAAGTCTTCATAAACGTCTAATGAACTCAATTCTTTGGTCCACATGTTGTCTACACATGAGGCCATTTCATCGTTTACAAAAGTTTTTTTAATTGAATCTAAAAAGGATATTTTTGGTTCTTGTTTTACTACTATTTCTTGTTTAACAACGGTATCTTGAGTAGTAATTTCTTGGGCGTAAAATGCTGTTGAAGCTAATAACAAAACTGCTGTTAGATTATTTTTTATAGTCATATTTTATATTTTCAATATTTTAAAGTCACGTTCATCAATGCAAACATACCGACTAATAACGTATTAAATTGTCTATTTATTGTTAAAAATCAATACTTTAACTTAAAATGGCTTGTATTCCAGGTAAGGTTTGTCCTTCTAACATTTCTAGCATCGCGCCGCCACCAGTAGAAACATAGCTCATTTTTTCTTCTAATCCGAATTGTTTTACAGCCGAAACGGAATCGCCACCACCAACTAATGAAAACGCTCCATTTTGAGTAGATTCTGCGATAAATTCACCTAAAGTAATGGTTCCTTTTGCAAAACTTTCCATTTCAAAAACACCCAAAGGTCCATTCCAAAGTATAGTTTTAGATTCCATTATTACTTTTTTGAAGTTCTCTAACGATTTTGGACCAGCGTCTAAACCTTGCCATCCGTCAGGAATTTCGCGAACATCAACAATTTGCGTTTGTGCATCATTAGAAAAAGAATCGGCAGCAACTACATCAACTGGAATGTGAATTTGCACTCCTTTTTCTTTGGCTTTTTTCAAAATTTCTAATGCCAATTCCATTTTATCATCTTCACAAATAGAATCACCTATTTTTCCGCCAAGTGCTTTCACGAAAGTAAAAGTCATTCCGCCACCAATAATCATGTGATCTACTTTGTCCAGAATATTTTCGATAACGGTAATTTTAGAAGATACTTTAGATCCACCTAAAACTGCAGTTACCGGTTTAACTGAATTATTTAATACTCGGTTTAAACTTTCTATTTCTTTAGCAAGAAGTAAGCCAAAACATTTATGCTCTGGAAAAAACTGGGCAATTATTGTTGTTGATGCATGTGCACGGTGCGCAGTTCCAAAAGCGTCGTTTACATAAATATCTCCAAGAGACGCTAATTCTTTTGCAAAGGCAACATCTCCAGCTTCTTCTTCAGGATAAAAACGTAAATTTTCTAATAATAAAACTTCGCCTGGTTGTAGATTTTTAGTAGCATTTTGTGCTACTTCACCACGACAATCTTCTGCAAATTTCACTTCAACTCCAAGTACTTCTGAAGTTGTTTCAACAATATGTTTTAACGAATATTTTTCTTCTTTTCCTTTTGGACGTCCAAGATGCGACATCAAAATTACACTTCCTCCATCAGCAAGAATTTTATCGATAGTCGGTTTTGCACCATCGATTCTATTCACATCGGTTACTTTAAAATTTTCGTCTAATGGTACATTAAAATCTACACGAATTAGTGCTTTTTTATTCTTGAAGTTGAAGTCGTTTACAGTTTTCATTTTGATGATCAATATTTTAATTAAAAAAGCAAATATAGGGAATTTGATTTTTATAGAAAATTGAGTGTCAATTTTGTGTAAGTTACAAACAATGTTTTCGTGAAAGTATGATAAAATGCATGTTTGTAAATGAATTTTTCTGTTATCTTTGCTTATGCATTTTTCAGAACTATTAGGTCACGAACACATTAAAAATCACTTGATTAAAAGCGCAAGTGAAGGTAGAATTCCACATGCTCAGTTGTTTATTGGTCCCGAAGGCACTGGTACTTTACCTATGGCCATTGCTTATGCGCAATATATAGTTTGTCAAAATACTGGTGCTGAAAATGAAGGTGAAAATAGTAGTTGTAATTTAAAATTCAACAACCTTTCGCATCCCGATTTGCATTTTGTATACCCAACAGTAACTACTGAAGATGTTAAAAAAAATCCGAAAAGCCTAGATTTCATTCAAGATTGGCGTCAGTTTTTAACTGAAAATCCTTACGGCGGATTGTTCGACTGGTATAAAATTTTGGGAGTTCAAAATAAGCAAGGAGAAATTCGGGTAGATGATGCTCAAGAAATTTTGAAAGCATTATCCTTAAAATCGTTAGAAGGAAGTTACAAAATAATGATAATTTGGATGGCCGATAAAATGAATATTGCAGCATCCAATAAATTATTAAAATTATTGGAAGAACCAACCGACAAAACGGTTTTTATATTGATTTCTGAAAATGAAGAAGACATAATCCAGACCATTCGTTCTCGTTGTCAAGTGTTGCATTTTAATGCTTTGCCCGAAAGTATAATTACCAATGCATTGATTTCTAGAAATTCTGTCGATGAAAAATTAGCGAATAAAATTGCACATCAAGCACAAGGAAATTATAACAAAGCATTGCATATTTTACATGAAGATAATGACGAATTGCCTTTTGAAAAATGGTTTGTCGATTGGGTTCGCGCTGCTTTTAGAGCCAAAGGAAATGCTGCTGCAATTCAGGATTTAATTTCTTGGAGCGAGCAAATTGCTGGTTTAGGACGTGAAGCACAAAAAAAGTTCTTGAACTATTGTGTAGAAATGTTTCGTCAAGCCTTATTACTAAATTACCAAGCAGAAAAACTAGTTTATATTGAACCAACTGTAGAAAAATTTAAACTAGAAAACTTTGCTCCTTTCGTAAATGGAAGTAATATTTCAGAAATTTTTAATGAACTTTCTGATGCTATTTATCATATAGAACGCAACGGTAATGCCAAAATAATTCTAACCGATTTATCTATAAAATTAACTCGATTAATTCATCGAAAATAAAACTACTTATTATGAACAATACTGCATCTGTTATCGTTTTGGTTTTTCTAGCTGTAACTTTTATTACATCTGCGCACGACAAAGTTTTTCATTGGAATGACAATATTTCTTGGCTTAAAGAACATTTTGCAAAGTCGATTCTAAAAAATGTGGTACCACTTTCACTTGGAATTGTGCTATTTCTTGAACTTATTGCTGGAATTTTAAGCATTGTCGGAATCTTCGAATTGTACCTAAATGGTGGAAGAATGTTCGGTTTTTATGGAGCAGTTTTTTCTTGTATAACTTTGATTTTCTTACTACTAGGACAGCGATTGGCTAAAGATTATGATGGCGCAAGAACCATTGCAATATATTTTGTTCCAGCGGTTTTAGCGGTTTATTGGTTGAGTTAAAAATCATAAGCTTTTTTTAACTAATTTTGTTATTATGGATCTAGAAACACAACGCAAAAACATAGTTCACAGAATATTAGATGTTCAAAATAATAATCTATTGTCTCAAATAGAAGCTTTATTGGACAATGATATTTACAGCTATTCGACTTCTGGAAAACCATTTACGGTTAAAGAATATAAAAATCATTTGGATCAAATAATAATTGCATCAGATTCTGGAACTATTGGTTATACAACTGAAGAAGCAAAAAGTAAAATAATTCGAAAGTGAAACCAGTTTTCTGGTCGGATGAAGCATTAATTTCGCTTCAAGCTTTATATGATTATATCTTTGAAGAAAGTCCGCAAAACGCAGAATTAGTTTTGGATTCACTTTTTGAAATTGGGGATAAATTAAATATTCTTCCAGAAAAAAACCCAATGGATCCGATTTATAATTCTGAATTCATTCGGTTTTTTCCTAAGTGGAATTTTAAAATTATATACCGAATAGAACCTTCAAGAATTTACATTCTAGATGTATTCTCTTCTTATCAAAATCCAAGAAAACTTCGATTTTAACTATTCAAACTCGCTTTAAACATTCGCAACTCTTCCCAAGAAAAGGCATCACCAACTTGTTCTTTTAACGGATTTAAAGATTCTTCTTTGTAACCGTGAAAGGCTTTTTCTAATGCTTCTAACTTGTCGGATGGCAAAACGTCTTTTATGCTAACGGCTTTATCTTGAATCAATTTAGTGAAATGACCGTAAATTGTTCCTTCGGTTAGTTTTCTCAAAAGTGCAATTTCGGCAATCGAATTTTTTTCAACCCAAAGCTCATAAGTTATTTGCGAAGTCGCTTTCTTAGGTGTTTTTTCAGCTTTGTTTTTCTTTGGAGCGTATAAACCAACGTTCTCTTTATCTTCAATCAAATTGGCATTATTGCGTTTGAAATCTTCATAAACTCGCTCCACTTTTATGGTTTTGTAAGCCTTTATTTCTTGCGAATTCAGGCTTTCTTTACTGATAACTTTATCGTCAATTACCGTTTCAATTAGTTTTTTGGCTTTCATCAATCGCAAAATGGCATTTACTTGAAGTTCTTCTAAAACCATCAATTCATCGTAAAATTGCTTGACTTGTTTTATACGTTTTACTTCTTCAATTTTGTATAAAAGCTCATAAACTAACGCGTCCAATTTTTCAAAAAAGTAATTGTAAGCTGCTACTATTCTATCGTTTATAAATTTGAAGTCTACATTTTCATCACGAAATAATTTATCCAATTGCGACATGAATTTACTCGCTGGATCAATAAGATTTTCGCAGAATTCCATTTGTTTGGTAGCCCATTTGCTGTGCTTCGACTTGGCCGATTTATCACTATCCAAATAACTAAATTTATGATTGCGCCATTCCTGAGCCAATTCATGCCAATCAAAACTATTTCTGAGAAACTTATGGATATAACCTTTGGTTTCGTTTTGTAAAGTAGTGTGTAAGATTTCTGCCGATGCTTTGTTAGTGGCATAATCCATCACATCATCATCGTTAGAAATGCCATTCATTCGTAACGGAGAAAGCAAAATTAAGCCATTTAAAGAACGTAAACGCGAAAGTGCGACATAAGCTTGTCCTGGTAGAAAAACTTGCGAAACATCAAGCGCAGCTTTGTCAAACGTTAAGCCTTGACTTTTATGAACGGTAATTGCCCAAGCCAATTTTATTGGGTAATGTGTAAATGTTCCCAATATTTCCTCTTCAATTTCCTTGGTCATTGGATTTACGAAATAGCGAATATTCTGCCATTCGTATCGCTCTACTTCGATAATTTTATTTTCTTCTGGAAAATGAACTCGTATTTCATCATCTGATAATGAATATATTACGCCCATTTTTCCGTTAAAATAATGTTTATCAAATGACAAGTCGTTTTTAATAAACATTACTTGAGCACCAATTTTTAATTCTAAATATTCGTCTAATGGATATATTTTATCTGGAAAATCGTCAACAATTCTAGCCTTATACTTTCTAGAAATACCTTCTAAATCATTGATTGATTGTGAGTTAATCGAATCGGCTTTGCTGTTGTGTGTCGTTAAAGTGATGTAACCTTTATTGGCTTTTAAATCGAAATTAGGTTGTACATATTGGTTTAAAAATGAAACATTACTCTGAGTTATAGTGTTGTTTCTTAAATTGTTAAGTAAATCAATAAAGACTTCGTCCGTCTGACGAAAAATTTTAGACAACTCAATATACAAAGGCGGATTTTGCTGAATAACATGCGAATGGAAAAAGAATTTTCCTTTGTAGTATTTACGAAGCGTTCGCCATTCGTCATCGCGAATTACTGGTGGCAGTTGAAGCAAATCGCCAATAAAAAGTACTTGAACACCACCAAAAGAAATCTTTTTTTTGCGTACACTTTGCAACATGAAATCGATGGCATCGAGCAAATCAGACCGCAGCATACTTACTTCATCAATAATGAGCAATTCCATCTTTTGAATGACTGCTTTTTTAATTGCGCTCATTCTAAAATGACGTCGTAACGTATATTTGGATTCAAATTTTACACTTTCTGTAAACTGACCTTCTACATTACTGTCGGGAATAAAACCACCAAAGGGCAACTGAAACATGGAATGGATCGTAACACCACCGGCATTTAACGCTGCAATTCCAGTTGGTGCAACTACTACTGTATTTTTGTGAGTAGATTTTAGAATTTCTTTTAAAAGAGTTGTTTTTCCAGTTCCTGCTTTTCCAGTAAGAAAAACAGACCGATTGGTTTGATTAATGAAGCGTAAAACATAATTTGCTTCGGCAGATATGGATTCCATTTGGCTTTTATTTAGAAATACAAATGTAAAATATTGAATATCAATTTACAAATAAAAAAATTCCAAATTCTAAAGTTTTAGAATTTGGAATTAATTATTTAGATAGAATAGAATTATTTCTTTTCTTCCGCTTTTGTGTCAGCTGGTTTTTCTTCTTTTTTACCCTCTGTTTTGTATTTGTCATTCACAATTTTTATAACATCTTTTGTAATGTCATAGCTATCTTTAGCATATAAAACTGTTGCAGCTTCTCCTGTTCCATAGATATAGTCAAAACCTTTTTCTTTTCCGTATTGTTTGAAAACTTTCTTAAGTTTACTAACCAAGCTGTCCATTTCTTTACCGCTTTCACCTTGCAGTTGTTGCAACATTCCTTGCTGAGCATATTGCAATTGTTGCTCTCTTTGTTGTAATTCAGAATATTTTTGTTGAGCCCATACCTGACCATTTTTTTGTGCGCTTGCTTGAAATGAATTTTTTTCACCTTCCAATTTAGTAGCTTCTACTTTTAACTCGGCACCCATTTCTTCCGCTTTTGCTTTATATTTAGCTTCGATATCTTTAGCTTCGGTACTTTCTTCCATTAATTTAGACGTATCAATGTATGCCGTTTTGTACTCACCAGAAGTTGACGATTGGTTACAAGATAAAACAGTAATTGATAGTGCTAAAATTGCAATTAAATTTTTCATTATTCTATTTATTGATTTTTGTTGTTTTTAATATTTGCCAAAAATATAAAAATTTAGTTTGTAATGAATAAAAATTACAATCTTGGCTATTTTTTATGACTATTGGTAATTATTATTGCTTTGTTTTTTAAAATAATTAAACTCTATTAAAACCCGATTCAAATAAAGCAATTTAAACAAGCTTCTCTTTTTCTTTATATTGATTCACATTTATACTTGTTTTTGTTTAAAAACGAGCTTTATTTTAGTTTTTAGCGTTTTTTATGACGTAAATATGTGAAGAATATTCCGAATTTTGACTTCCTTTCCAATTTGACTTCAATCCGATGAAAAAAGCCCTGATGAAATTCATCTTTCCAGTTTTGTATTTTTCGGATAATAAACTTACATAAAAACTATCAAATTTCATTGGAAGTACGTTGACCAATTCTAAATTTTGTTTTGCAAATAATTTATGAATTGCCGTTTTAGAGAAATGCCATAAATGAATTGGAACATCATAAGCGGCCCAAAATTCTTTGTAATAATTTGCATCAAATGATTTAAAATTTGGAACCGCAATAATAATTGTACCCGATGGTTTTATCAATCTTTTTAATTCTGAAATTTGATTTTCTAAATCTGGAACATGTTCTAAAACGTGCCACATGGTAATTACATCAAATGAATTGTTTTGCAATTGCGACAAATTTTCTACAAATGAAACTCCTTTAGAAATAGCAATTGCCTTTGCTTTTTCGCTTGGTTCGATTCCAGTAGTTTGCCAACCATCATTTTTTGCAACAGATAAAAAATCACCAACTCCTGCTCCAATATCTAAAATTGATCCTTTTTGAGATTGCGAATTGATAAGTTTTAATTTGTTTTTTAATGCAATTGATTTTACAAATTGGTACATTTTTTCAAATAAATTTTTGTTTCCATCGGTATGCGAAATATAATTTACGCTTTCATAATAACTAGGAAGTTTTTCTAAACTTGGTTGCGGATGCGTAACCAACATATCCAATTCTTGATTGTAAAGAAGTTCAAAAACTTCTTGCGAAACAGAATGGTCTTTTACATTTAAAAAATGTTTTGTATTTGATAAATCCATTAATTTAATTAAATAATTAAAAATTACGAATTACGAATTTTTAATGGTATGAAAAAATTTATTTTGCTGAAGTCTTTGTATCCTTGACTTCACAGCGTAGTTTCACGTGGAACAAAAATACTAATAGGTATTAGATTTTAAATATTAGACATCTATCATACTAAATTTAAAATATCTGAAATCTAACATCTAAAATCTTATATCTAAAATTTAAAATCTAACATCTGAAATCTAAAATCTAATATTTGCAATCTAATATCTGCAATCTAATATCTGAAATCTAATATTCCCTATCTACCCATGTGAATTAATAACACCGATATATCGCTTGGAGAAACTCCGCTTATTCTTGATGCTTGTGCAATTGTTGCTGGACGAATCTTCGCTAACTTTTGCTTTGCTTCTATCGACATTGATTTGATGCTTTCAAAATTAAAATCTTCTGGAATCTTTACGTTTTCTAATCGTGTTGATTTTTCTGCATTTGCACGTTCTTTTTCAATATAACCCGAATATTTAACTTGGATTTCGGCTTGTTCTAAAACTTCTCTATCCAAATTATTTTCAGAAACATAATTAGCAACCTTTTCGAATTTTAAAAAGTCTTCCAAATCTATTTGAGGACGCGAAAATATCTTAAACATTTTATCTTGCTGTACAATAGGAGAACTCTCTTTTTCTTCCAGAATAGGATTTGCTTCAGCTAATGATACACTAGTTTCTTTAAAAAAAGTAACCATTTTATCACTTGCAGCAAATTTTTCTTCCATTCGACGCATTCTTTTTTCAGATGCTAAACCAATTTCAAATGACTTTGGCGTTAATCGTTGGTCGGCATTATCCTGGCGCAAAAGCGTTCTGTATTCTGCACGAGAAGTAAACATCCGATAGGGTTCTTCTGTTCCTTTTGTAATTAAATCGTCAATTAAAACTCCGATATAAGCTTCATCACGCTTTAAAATCATTGGCTCTTTTTCTTGAACTTTTAATGCTGCATTAATTCCAGCCATCATTCCTTGAGAAGCAGCTTCTTCATAACCAGTTGTTCCGTTTATTTGTCCGGCAAAATATAAACCATCAACCAATTTAGTTTCTAATGTATGTTTTAATTGCGTTGGTGGAAAATAATCATATTCAATAGCATATCCAGGACGAAAGAATTTTACTTTTTCAAATCCTGCAACCGAACTCAAAGCTTTAAATTGAATGTCTTCTGGAAGCGATGTTGAAAATCCATTTACATAAACTTCGCACGTATCCCAACCCTCAGGTTCTATAAATAGTTGATGTCTTTCTTTATCTGCAAATCGATTTATTTTATCTTCAATTGAAGGACAGTATCTTGGTCCGAGAGATTTTATTCTACCATTAAACATTGGCGAACGATCAAATCCTTCTCGAAGAATATCGTGCACGTCTAACGAAGTATACGTCATATGACACAATCGTTGATGAACTAACGGTTTGGTTTCGTCTGAATACGAAAATTTATCTGGACGAACATCACCTGGTTCTTCATTCATTTTAGAATAATCTAACGAACGTCCATCCACTCTTGGTGGAGTTCCGGTTTTCATTCTACCCGATTCGAAACCTGCTTTTACTAAATCTTCTGTGATTCCGTAGGCTGCACTTTCACCAGCTCTTCCTCCACCAAATTGCTTTTCTCCAATATGAATTAATCCATTTAGAAAAGTTCCATTGGTAAGAACAACTGATTTGGCTTTGATTTCAATTCCTAGAGAAGTTCTTATTCCTTCCACTTTACCGTTATTGATAATTAAACCTGAAACCATTTCTTGATAGAAATCTAGATTGGGTGTACGCTCTAACATCAATCGCCATTCTTCAGAAAATCGCATTCGGTCTGACTGCACTCTTGGTGACCACATTGCCGGACCTTTTGACTTATTAAGCATTTTGAATTGGATAGCAGTTTTATCTGAAACTATTCCAGAGTAACCGCCAAGCGCATCTATTTCCCGCACAATTTGTCCTTTGGCTATTCCGCCCATTGCTGGATTGCAAGACATTTGCGCAATATTCTGCAGACTCATTGTTACCAACAAAGTTTGTGAACCCAAATTTGCCGCCGCTGCTGCTGCTTCACAACCTGCGTGCCCTGCTCCAACTACTATAACATCGTATGTATTAAACATAAATTAATTAAAAATTACGAATTAAAAATTACGAATAAATCATAATTATTAAATCAATTGTATTTGTTCCACGTGGAACGTTTGTAAAAATCATTCTGAAAAATCCAATCGCATCAATTTAAAAAATTGAAAAGTCATTAATGTTCCACGTGAAACATCTTGATTTTTTCGTCTTCCTTTTGGCGCATTATCTGTTCATCTGTTACTGATTTATCCTTGTAGCCGCAGTAATGTAAAATGCCGTGAACAAGTACTCTTTTCAATTCTTCGTCGAAAGTTACCGCGAAATCCTTGGCGTTGTCTTGAACTCTTTCGATAGAAATGAAAATATCTCCGTGTAATTCATTTCCTACACTGTAGTCGAAAGAAATTATATCGGTCAATGTATCGTGATCCAGATACTGTTCGTTTAAATTTAATAGATATTCATCATCGCAAAAGATGTAATTGATATCACCTTCCTTTTTGTTTTCGGATAGAATTACGGACGAAATCCAACTTGATATTTGTTTCTCGTTTTCTAATTCAAAATCACTTTCGTAATTAAAACTAATCATTGCTTTTAAAATATTCTTGAACCTTTTGGTTGAAATTTGAGCGCAAAGGTAATGTTTGTCTGTTTAAAATTTCAACGCTATTCAAATAATCTTGTAAACGTTTTGGTAAAGCACTCGAAGTATTATTAAATTCTTTCTTGTTAGTTTCGGCCTGACGTTTCTTTTCTTCACCTTGAAGTTGAATAGCTTTATCTAATTTGAGCAATTCATACTTTAAGTTTAACATACGCTGCAGCGTTTCATTGTTAAAACCTTTATTTAAAAGTTGCTTTTCAATTTGCTTCATTTGATCTAAAGTTCCTTGACCTTGACCGCCTAAGCCTTGCTTGTTTAATTCATTTTGCAATGCTTCGCGCAGTTGTTGCTGTTCTTTATAAATTTCCATAATAGCTTTAGCATCTCCTTCTCCATCCTCGCCATTTTCTCCATCTTTATTCCCTTGACCTGAACTTCCTGAACCAGATTTACCGTCTTTTCCGTCTTTTCCTTTTCCGTCTTTTCCACCAGGTTTTTCTCCCGACTTGCCGTCTTTTCCTTCGCCTGGTTTCTCTCCAGGTTTATTACCTGGCTTTTCACCAGGATTCATTCCGTCTTTCATTTTTTTACCAAGACCTTCCTGCTTCTTGATAATATCTGGGAGCTGTGAATCGCCACCAGAACCTTTTCCTGGCGATGGTTTGCCCTTACCTTTTCCTGAACCTGACATGGACATCGACATTTGCATGTTGGTTAAGGTTTCAGCTAACATATCAGCAAGTTTATTTGAAGAACTTGTAGCAAATTGTTGATGCGAAACCCCTTTTGAAACATTAGCATCGGCAAGTGTTTCGATTGCTTTATCTACATTATATTCTACATTACCAACTTCCTTAGTTACTTCTTCAGCAATTTTTGGTCTACGTAGTGATAAAGCAAAAAGACTGTCGTCAACATGTTTGAATTGCTGTTTTAAATCTTGCTGAATTTTAAGGTTTTTATTGAACGATGGCGAACCTCTTTTCAAACCTTTAAATTGACCCATTACGTCTTCTTGAGAAAAAGAATATGCTAAAAGGTTGTCAAGAATTTGACGCAACATAGCAATATCTTCCTCCATTTGTTCCATTTCTCCACCTTCCATACTAGCCTCCATATCTTGGCTCATTTCCTTCATCTTCTTGGAAGCACTTTTTTGTTTCGGTTTAGCACCGGCTTTAGATTCTTTCTTTAATTCATCTGAAGCTTTTTTCAAATCATCATCAATACTCTTTTCTTTTGGCGCAGTTTCAGGTAATTCAATAGGAGCTTTCAATTCCTTATTTTCTTTCTTCAAATCGTTTAATTCTTCTTGAATGTTATCGAATTCTTTATTAATCTCATCTTGCTTTTCAGTCGAATTTTCTTTTTCATTTTCAGATAAACTATCTTGCTTTTCTGAAAGCTTTTCTAATTTATCAGCAATTTGCTCCGCCTTTTTTTCTACATAATATTTCTTAGTAAGTTCAACAAGTTGTTGCAAACTTTTGGTTTGATTTTTACTTTGCTGCTTTAGCTTATCCATCTTTTCGAACAACTCTTCTTTATCCAATTTCTCATTAAGCTTCTGAAGTTCGTCCAATAGTTTTTTATTCTTTTCAAAATCCTTATCAACTTTGTCAAGACGTTCTTTTAGTAATTCTTTCTTTTCATCACTTTTTTCAGATTGGAATTTATCTAAATTATCTTTCATTTTTTCAGCAAAATTCTTCATCATCTCCTCTTGCTGTTTTTGCTTATAAAGGAAATCATTAACTTTCTGCTGTTCTTTGAATTCCAAAGATTCCTTTTCCTTACCCATTTTTTGTAATTTCTCCATCTCGTTCAACTGCTTGTCTTGGGCTTTTAAAGATTTAGATAACGAGTTAATATTATCACTTTGCTGTTGCAAAATCTGATCTTCTTTTTCGACATCAGTTTCAATACGATTAGAGAACACTGATGACTTAGTAGTTTTGAAATTGTGAAGCGCATCATTATCAGATACCTCAAAATAATACTCATACGAAACGCCTTGTACCACTGGAAGATTACTTGGGAACGCAAAAACAAACTGATCATAATTATCTCTTTTAACTGCTATAGTTCCACGTTTCGCTGCATTAGGTTTGTCTTTTGGATAATAAACAACAGCAAGTTTAGACAATCCATAATCGTCTGAAACTTGACCTAAAACATAATTTTTTTCAATTTTCAAACTATCTGGAGCATTACCAACAGTAATTGTAGGATATTGATCTTTTACAACCGATAACTGGTAGTTCAATTTCTCATGATTCTGAACCAGATCATTGGATGTAAGAATTTGATAATCTGTATTTTGAGTAATATTTTTTGATAATAAAAACTGATTGTCTTTTTTAGAGAAATTATATTTTGTAGCAGCAACCACAAAGTCTACTTTCTGAGTTGCTAAAGTGTTCATTCTCCATGTAATTCTAGTTCCTTCAGGTACAACAGCATTTCCAGTTCCTTTGATTACTTCAGATTTTTTATTCAGATAGGATGGAAAATTCAAAACCATTTCAAAATTAGAAATAGACGGTACGGTTACCACTGCCAACTCATAATCTTTTGAAGAGACGTCGTTAGCCTCGATATGAAACTCAAGATTTTCTTTAGGTTTTGGAATGACAAATTGAAATTCACCAGCCTTATTGCTTTCCATAAAATAACTCTCATCACCAATAAAAATCATAGCATTTTCAGGAACGATTTTACCATTTGTTTTAACTTTAAGTAGAAAATCTTGGTTCTGCTCTGTTTGTAAATTCCTGTTCAAAACTTGAAATTCAAAAGGCGCTGGTGGCAAAAATTGTTGTTTGTAATTTACTACACGGTTGAAACTTTGTGAAATAATATCAATTTTACCTGAAATCAAAAAGAAAACAAAAAACAAAATTGGAATAATCGCCAGTGGCAAATACTTTTTATTGGTTCCAAAATTAACAGCATTTCCAAAAGGAATTGGTTGTAAGTTTGAAGCTTTTTGTTCGATTGAAGCTAGTAATAATTCTGATTTATTTTTATCATCTGAAAGTTGTAAAAAGTTGGTTAGCTTATCACCTACTTCGTTAAAATGATTTCCAATAATTTTGGAAGCTTCGTCAAAATCAATTCCCTTTTGAAGTTTAAAAAGTTTAAAAACTGGAAACAAAATAAAACGAAAGAATAAAAAAAGTTCTACTGCAACGAACATCCAAAATAAGACAGTTCTTGCCATTGGCTTAAGCCAAAGAAAATATTCGACAAAAAGTGTGAAAATAAAATACAACAAACCCAAACCGACGAAGAAAATTGTTCCACGTAGTAATTCATTTGTGTAAAACTTCTTAATAAACTGTTCAAGTTTACTGTAAATTATATTTTGATTCTCCAAAATTGTTGATAATTTGTTTATAACCGATAAAATTACAAATTTATACGAAGCACAAAAGTTAAATCTTTCAAAAGAAACGAGCAATATCAATGGCAATGAAAATGGCAATATCAATCTCAATTTAAAGGCTCAATCTTCAACATATAATTAAAAAAAATAATTTAAATTGACTTTTGAAATTGAAATTGATTTTTGAAATTGATTTTTGAAATTGAAATTGCCATTGATTTTTGAAATCGGTTTTTGAAATTGATTTTGAAATTGAAATTGCCATTGATTTTTGAAATTGATTTTTGAAATTGATTTTTGAAATTGAAATTGCCATTGATTTTTGAAATTGTATCTTTGCATATTGAATTAATTTTATACAAAAAAAATGTCTAAACAAGTTCGTGTGCGTTTTGCACCAAGTCCAACTGGACCTTTGCATATTGGTGGTGTTAGAACTGCCCTATTTAATTATTTATTTGCCAAGAAAAATGGTGGTGTTTTCTATTTGAGAATTGAAGATACCGACCAAAACCGATTTGTTCCTGGTGCCGAAGAATATATCATGGAAGCATTGGAATGGTTGGGAATAGCGCCAAGTGAAACCATTGGAACGAATGAAAAATTTGGACCTTACAGACAATCAGAACGAAAAGATTTGTACAAACAATATGCTGACCAATTGATTGATTCAGGAAATGCTTATTATGCATTTGATACTTCTGAAGCTTTGGATAGTTTACGAAAAGAATATGAAACTGAAGGAAAAACTTTTATTTACAACTGGAGCAACCGTGAAAAATTGGATACTTCATTAGTAATTTCTAAAAAAGAAACTGATAAAAGACTTGCTGCAGGAGAACACTACGTTATCCGATTTAAAACTCCGATTGATGAAACATTGCATTTGCAAGATATTATTCGTGGCGATATAAAATTTGAAACCAATTTACTAGACGACAAAGTTTTGTTTAAAAGTGACGGAATGCCAACTTATCATTTAGCGAATATTGTTGATGATCATTTAATGGAAACTTCGCATGTTATTCGCGGTGAAGAATGGCTGCCATCGATGCCGTTGCACGTATTATTGTACAGAAGTTTTGGTTGGGAAGCACCAGAATTTGCCCATTTACCATTGATTTTGAAACCTATCGGAAACGGAAAATTATCCAAACGTGATGGAGATAAAATGGGATTTCCTGTATTTCCTTTGGAATGGACAGATGCTTCCAGCATGATAAAATCGGATGGATATAGAGAAAAAGGTTTTTTTCCAGAAGCAGTTGTTAACTTTTTAGCTTTATTGGGTTGGAATGATGGAACCGATCAAGAATTATTTTCGCTGGAAGAATTGGCAGAAAAATTCGATTTGAATAGAGTTCATAAAGCTGGAGCAAAATTTGATCCTGAGAAAAACAAATGGTTCAATCATCAGTATTTGCAAAAACAATCGGACGACGATTTGGCGAAAGCCTTTGCTCCTATTGTCGCTGAAAAAGGAATCTCTGATTCGTTCGGAATGACAAAGCTGGTAAAAATTGTCTCCTTAATAAAAGAGCGTGCTAATTTCGTTTCGGAATTTTGGGAAATGAGTGATTTCTTTTTTGTAGCACCAACATCTTACGATGAAAAAGCTGCTAAAAATTGGAAAGAAGAAACACCAGGATTAATGCAGCAACTGATTTCTGTTTTAGAAAATATTGGAGATTTTACTTCGGTAAATATTGAAACTACTGTAAAAGACTGGATGACGAAAAACGAAATTGGAATGGGAAAAGTAATGCAACCGTTCCGATTGAGTTTGGTTGGTGCTTTGAAAGGTCCGCATCTTTTTGATATTGTCGAAGTAATTGGAAAAGAAGAAACCATCAAGCGATTGGAAAAAGCAATTGCTAGTTTATAAAAAAGGAAAGTCCCGATTGAATCGGGACTTTTCTTATTCTTTAAAGTGAGTTGCCTTGTAATAAGTTTTATTATCTGTTTCAACAACAATTAAACCAATATCTGTAAACACAGTCGAGAAATGTAGATTATTTTTTGACACTGCACTTTTTACATATTCAGCAAATTTTGGATGCAAATCGTAGGCAATTATACCTTCAATGTCAAACCTTTTATCATTTAATTCTTTGACATTTTCAATATTAAAATCTAATTTAAAAAACTCACTTCCAGTTTTAAACGATGATTTTATTTCATGAAAAACGACTTTGTTTGACTTTTCTTCCTTTCCAGTTTCCTTATCAATAATTCCGTAGTGTACAAACTCTGCATGCTCGTTTATAAATGCATAAAAACATAATTTATTATTTATGACAGACAAACTTGTATCGGTAAAATACATGTAATGGTCTTTATTAAATTTTTTATCATCAATTGCATTTACCGATTCCCATATTTTCTTGCCATTTTTATCAAATTTAAAAACATAGTATCCTTTTGGATTTGCCTCATCGTTTAGCTTAAATACTTTGTCGCCATATAATCCATAGATAAATATATCGCCAGTTTCTTTATCAATTATAAAGCTATTTATAGATAAATCATCATTGAAAAAAGGAAGATCATTATTTGGATAAGTATCTGTAAATCCGCCACCATTATTAGAATAAACCAATGTTTTACCGTCGGTAAGTTTTACTTCAAACGAAATATCTCCGACAATACTATCAGTTATAGGCGAGTATGATGTTTTATAAAGTGTAGTTGTTGAGTAATCCGATGTTATTGATTTAGTTATAAAATCTATATTGTCCTCTATAAAAAGTAAATTTAATCCTAATTTTTTACTAGGTTGAACATAACCCGGACCTATTAATCTATCAACATTTGGCTTGATAAATTTACTGATTTTTCTCTTTCTAGTAATATTATCAACTTTCTGGATTCTTAAAACATCATTTTGATAATCTATTTTTTGCGAATTTTTCTGATTTATTAGTTTAAACGTATATTTATCATTGAAGTTGTTGTAATATGGAAATTGTTTGGCATACGCGTCTGATTCTATCATACTGTATGATTTTGAAAATTTATTGTTTACAAAATAAATTTCCAATGGTTTAAAAATACTTCCAGTAATATCATGAACTCTTAACGTTTTCTCAGTATTAGAAAATTGAGTTGAATATAAATTTGCATTTTCAATAATCGTTGATTTTTTTCCGTCTAAATCATACATAAAAATTCCTGTAGTTTTAGAGCCCGCAATTAAACCGCCAATCCTTTTACCTTTCTCTATAACTATCTTTTTGCTTTTTCTTAAATATGTATAATTAACAGGTTTGTTACCTCTTACATAATCTTCTTTTAAAATGGTTGTCTGTGCTTCAGAAACTAGAAAAAATGATAGGGAAATAATTAATAAAAGTTTTCTCATTGGTTTATTTTTAAAGATTAAATTATAAATTAAATAGTATCTGACCACTAACCGTTCCAAAATTTCCTTTCAAATCGTTATTGCCATTTAACAAGCGTAAACCATCATCTTTGTTTAAATTATTCAAGATATTATTTACGCCATATTGATAAAAAAGTACCGCTCTTAAACGTCGGTTTCCAGCTGATAATCCTAGGTATAAATTTCCGTTAATTTTGGTTATATCTAGAATTTGTTGCGCTTGAAGCAACGTTCCGTTTATAATATTCGTTTCGTCTGTATCTTTAACTATTAATTTTCCGTTTACTTGTAAAACAGGACCAAAATCAAGCGATACATGATCTTTAACCACGTTATAACTCAGTAATAATCGCACTTGTACTCCATTCAAACTGAATTCGGTTTCCCTGAAAGGAGACGTTAACGAAGTAGTTTCTAACGAAAAGGTGTTTTGAAAAAACTGCATTCCGAAAATCATACTCCAATTGTTATAGTAATTTCCTCTCACTGAAAGTCCACCATTATATCCTATTCCGGGTTTGGCATTAAAATTATCTGTAAATAAATTTGATTGCGAAATTCCGGCAGTAATACCGATTCGATTTCCGTCTTTTTGACCATATTGAGCCAAAATTGTATTAGAAAGAAATAAAGCGAGTAAACAAAAAAAAGATTTCTTCATTATAAAATTATAATTTGTAACAAACATAAGTTATTCTCGTATAATTATCGTATTAACAACTTAATTATTCCATATGAACCCATTTATTATTGTTTTAATAGTCTTCGGATTATTTATTTTATTTGCTTCGTTTTTTACTGTTAAACAACAAACAGCTGTTGTAATTGAACGATTTGGTAAATTTACAAGTATTAGAAATTCGGGATTACAGCTTAAAATTCCTATTATTGACCGAGTTGCTGGACGAGTAAACCTCAGAATTCAACAACTTGACGTATTGATTGAGACCAAAACTAAAGATAATGTGTTTATCAAAATGAAAGTTTCAGTTCAGTTCAAAGTGATTCAAGATAAGGTATATGAGGCATTTTATAAATTAGAATATCCGCACGATCAAATTACAGCTTATGTATTTGACGTAGTACGTGCAGAAGTACCAAAGTTAATTTTGGATGATGTATTTGTTAGAAAAGATGATATTGCAATTGCGGTAAAACGTGAATTGAACGAAGCAATGACGACTTATGGATATGATATTATCAACACATTAGTAACTGATATCGATCCAGATATTCAGGTGAAAAATGCAATGAATAGAATTAATGCTGCCGATAGAGAAAAAACGGCTGCAGAATTCGAAAGTGAAGCACAAAGAATCAGAATTGTAGCTAAAGCAAAAGCCGAAGCTGAAAGTAAAAAATTACAAGGTCAAGGTATTGCCGACCAACGTAGAGAAATTGCTCGTGGATTGGTAGAAAGTGTTGAAGTATTGAATTCGGTTGGAATAAATTCACAAGAAGCGTCGGCATTGATTGTTGTGACGCAACATTACGATACTTTACAGGCAATTGGTGCAGATACCAATTCGAATTTGATTTTGTTACCAAATTCTCCACAAGCTGGAAGCGATATGTTGAATAATATGGTGGCAAGTTTTTCGGCAAGTAACCAAATTGGTGAAACGATGAAAAATCAACCTAAAAGAGTAAAATCTAAAAATGATACTACTTCAACAGATTACAATCCGAGTGATACTTCAAATCCAACTGAAGAAGTTTAAATAGAATTTATTTCAAATAAAAAAGAGGCTTAATTGCCTCTTTTTCTGTTTATTAACCATTTAATAAGGTATGGAATTGCAAGCTTTAAAACCGTTCCGTACACTCCAGAAAATACATTTTTGTATAAACCATAGAATTTAGAAACCGACTGTGATGGAAAAATACTCTCTTTAGTTTTATCAACATTTAGAAGTAACTTCTTGTAATTAATTTCTTTTTCTAGTTTTAGAATTTCTAAATCATTTTCAATTTCAGCGTAGGATGAATATTTTTTCTTCTGCATAAATTAATCATTAAAAAATATTTCTGAAAATTTCTCTAAGATTGGTCCTTCTACTATTTTGTCTTTAATCAAAAACAATAATCCAGCAATTACAAGGTATACAATTGCGATTGTTAAAAATCCTAATGAGTAACTGCCAAATAGATTGCCTAGAGCCAATGCGCCAGAAACCGAAACGAACAATAAAACAATCAGTAAGCAAAAAGCAATCAATGCAAATTTTAAAATCAATGTGGTTGATTTCATGGCAACTTTAAAACCCCAAAGTTTATAGTACGAAACTGTGCTGTCGATATATGCTTTGGCGCTTTCTTGAATTGCTTCTGATTTTTCTTGTAGTTCTTCGAAAGCCATTATTTCTGAAGTTTAGCGTTTTGTTTTTTAAGCTCTGCTAATTTTTGTTCCAAAAATGTAATTGCTTCTTCGGCTTTAACAGAGGAACTTGAAATAAACTCTTCTACCGTATCTTTAAAATCTGATTTGGTTTTAGAAAATTTTTCTTTTGTGTCTACTTCTATCGAACTCCATTTATCTCTGGCTTGATCTTTTAAATCGTCAAAATTGTCTTTTATCTTTTCTCTAGTTTTCGAACCTTTTTCTGGAGCAAATAGAATTCCAAGACCTACTCCAATTGCTGCACCAACTAAAAGTGCTAATGCGCCATTTCCGCTGTTGTTTGACATAAATTTTGATTTTGTTTTTATAAAGTTACAAAAAAATTAAAAGTTACTTGTTAAGATGCCGTTAAATGGGTAAAACTTATTTTAAAGGCGACAATTAAAAGATTTATTTAAAGACGATAAATGACATCAAAAGTTTAAAAAAATCGATGAAAACTGATTTATGAAGGTCGTTTTTGATTAGAAATTTCTATGATAATTAATTAATAATAGATATTACTAATAATAAGAAAAACCCACTGTAAAGTGAGTTTTTCATTTATAAATTCTATAGTTTAAAATTAAACAGTTTTCAACAATTCTAAAACTTTTTCATTCTTCTCTGAATTTTTTAATTCTGATAATTGTGATTGAAAATCTTTTAAATTCACTTCGTCATTTTTCAAATTTTCAATCGCTGAAATTCTAGCGGAGAACAATTGACTTTTCAACGACATCGAATATAATTTTGTTAGTTGTTCGATTTCGATATCTTTTGACGAAACTTTATCTGAATGTTTCAATACTAAATTAGCAAACAACAACGCATTATTATCGTTCTTGATGTTTTTCAGAATTGTGTTAATAATCAAACTATAATTATCAATACTTTTTATGTTTTCAATAATTGGTTTTAAGATAATTTCGGCAGCGTTTTCATCTTTTTCTTTCACATATTTATTGAGTTCCTTTAAGGTATTCATCAATAAATTTTCCTCTTTTTTACCTTTTTCTTCCCAAGCATCTTTTAGTCCAACAGTTTTGTTAAACACTAATTTAGAAGCAGTTGAATCTTTATCTACATTAAAATAACCCACTCGTTGGAACTGAAATTTATCATTTGCTTTTACATCAGCTAAACTTGGTTCTACAAATCCTTTGACGATTTGTAATGACGATTTATTCATGAATTCCAAGAAGTTTTTCTCTTTGTGAGCATCTGGTGCTTCATCAATAAACAATCTATCATACAAACGAACTTCAGCTTCAATAGCATGCGAAATAGAAACCCAATGTAATGTTCCGGCCACTTTTCTTTGACTGGCTTCACTTCCACTTCCCGAACGCGAATCTTCATCATACGTTACTTGAATCTCGGTAATGTTTCCGTTTGCATCTTTAGTAACACTTTCGCCTTTAATGATATAACCATTTTTAAGACGTACTTCGTTTCCGATACTTAATCTAAAAAATTTAGCTGGAGCAACTTCCAAAAAGTCTTCTCTTTCAATGTATAATTCTCTTGAAAATGGTACTTTTCTGAAACCTGCGCTTTCATCTTCTTGGTTATTTTCAGCATCCAACCACTCTTCTTTTCCTTCTGGATAATTGGTAATGACCAACTTCACTGGATCTAAAACTGCCATAACTCTCAGAGCAGTTTTGTTCAAATCTTCGCGTAAACAAAACTCCAAAAGCGACACATCAATTACATTTTCACGTTTGGCAACACCAATAGTTTCACAGAAATTTCGAATAGATTTTGCTGTATAACCACGACGACGTAAACCCGAAATAGTAGGCATTCTTGGATCATCCCAACCATTAACAACCTTTTCTTCAACAAGTTGCAATAGTTTTCGTTTACTCATTACAGTATAATTCAAATTCAAACGAGCAAATTCGTATTGATTTGGACGCACTTTGGTAGCATCATATATTTGATCTAAAAACCAGTTGTATAATTCGCGGTGCATTACAAATTCTAACGTACAGATTGAATGTGAAATTTGTTCGATATAATCACTTTCGCCGTGTGCATAATCATACATCGGATAGATTTTCCAATCGTTTCCAGTTCGGTGATGATGACGATGTAAAACTCTATACATCAAAGGATCACGCATCAACATATTCTTAGAAGCCATATCAATTTTGGCTCTTAAAACGTGACTTCCTTCGGGAAAATCTCCGTTTTTCATTGCTTCAAATAATTGCAAATTTTCTTCAACCGAACGATTTCTATATGGTCCATCAACTCCAGGTTGTGTAGGCGTTCCTTTTTGAATTGCCATGTCTTCAGACGATTGACTGTCAACATAAGCTTTTCCGTTTTTAATCATCGCAACTGCCCAATCGTACAACTGCTGAAAATAATCGGAAGCATAACGTTCTTCTGCCCAATTGAAGCCCAACCAAAGTAAATCTTCTTTGATAGCATCAACATATTCTTGCTCTTCTTTGGCCGGATTAGTATCGTCAAAACGCAAATTTACAGGCGCATTGTATTTTAATCCTAAACCAAAATTTAGACAAATAGATTTGGCATGACCAATGTGTAAATACCCATTTGGCTCAGGCGGAAAACGAAAACGCAACTTATCCTGAGCGAAACCGCTTGATAAACTGTCTTCTATAATTTGTTCTATAAAATGAAGTGATTTCTCCTCGGTTGACATAATTATTTTGTAATTTTAGCAAAGATAAAAATTTAGATGATAGAATATAGAGAATAGAGAATAGATGCATTATTTTTTAAATTTTTCTAACTGAATACTAATTACTGAACACTGAATACTAAATAAATGGGAACCATCAAATTACAAAATATCAGAACTTTTTCTTACCACGGTTGCCTTGTTGAAGAAGGAAAAATAGGATCAGATTACCGAGTAGATTTGGAAATTAAAACCGATTTGAGAAAATCTGCTGAAACAGATGATCTTAAAGATACGGTTGATTATGTACTTTTGAATGCTATTGTTATAGAAGAAATGGCAATTAGATCGAATTTATTAGAACATGTTGGTCACAGAATCATTACCAGAATCTTTAAAGAAATTGCTTCTGTTTCAAGAATAATTGTTAATGTTTCTAAACTAAATCCTCCTATTGGTGGTGATGTTGAAGCGGTTACCATTGAAATGGAAGAATACAGGAATTAGAAATAATTACGAATTAAAAATTACGAATTACGAATTTTTAAAAATTGTTAATTAACAATTGCTAATTATTAATAGTTTTATATATTTGCAGTCCAATAAATAAATTGGCGTCGTGGCCGAGCGGCTAGGCTGGGCTCTGCAAAAGCTCCTACTCCGGTTCGAATCCGGACGATGCCTCAAGAAAGAGATACAGAAATGTGTCTCTTTTTTTTATTTTAAATTTTTAGAAAAAATTAATTAAAGATATGTTCGAATCCGGACGATGCCTCAAGAAAGAGATACAGAAATGTGTCTCTTTTTTTTTATTTTAAATTTTTAGAAAAAATAGATTAAAGTTATGTTCAAATCCGGACGATGATTTATAAAATACAATCATTCGAAAAGAGTTTTTTGTTTTAAATTTTTAGAAAAAATTGATTAAAGTTATGTTAGAATCCGGTCGATGATTCACAAAATACAATCATTCGAAAAGAGTTTATTGTTATGAATTTTTAGAAAAAAATTGATTAAAGATATGTTCGAATCCGAGTTATGTCTCTTGTTAAAATGATCTCAGTTAAAAAATTTTCTTAATCAATTATTTCTACTTGTATTACCTCTACAAATTCGCTACAACTATCACATTTAAATTTATTAGTTATATCAAAAACAGTAAATCTTTCTCCTTCCTTCATTTCCAATAATTTAGTATAATTTTCATTTGATAAAATATTCAAATCATTATATAAAACAATTGTTTTTTTGTCTTTTTTTGAATAATAAGATATTCTAAAACTTCCACAATCAAATTCTTTAAAATCTGGAATTATGATTGAAATTTTTGCGTTTTTTAAGTCTTCTCTTTTTAATAAAACTATACAATTAGTACAATTATTTCCATTTATAATTCCCAAAGTATGTTTTAATTGCTTTATTTTAAAAATATGTTTTTCAAAAACAATTTTCCCTTCATTATTCTTGAAACTTAAAAATAAAGTTTGTTCGTTCCCTTTTCCTGGTGAAATAAAAAATCTGCTACTTTCGATAGTTAAACCTGTTGATGAAGCTGTTAATGTTTCAGGATTAGGAACTTTTATAAAAATTTCATTTCTTATACCTCTGTAAATAATATTATTTCTTTTTACAGTAACTTGACTAATCTTTAATTCCTGTTCAGCGAATATCGTATCATTTTGTCCATAAAATGAAAGTGTGAAAAGTAGAAAAATTAAAATATTTATATTCTTCATATAAATGAGTTTACCGCTTCGGTTCTATCTTCTCTAAAGCTTCTTTAACCAATTTTTGATCGCTTGGAAACCAACCTTGCATCATTATTGAAATTCCAAAAATTATCAACAAAATGCTTGTTAACTTCTTAATCTTTAAAATATTAGTAGCTGTCATTTTGTTTTTTAACTTCTTAGCAAGTACAATTTTAATTAAATCTACCATTAAATACGTAAGAATTACAGAGGCAAAAAAAACTGCTAATCGTGAAGTTTTTAGTTCTAATTGTGGTCCGAAAGTAATGAATATCAACAACCAAAATCCAAGTACGCCAACGTTTATAAAGTTTAATAAAAATCCTTTAAAATATAGACTTCTATAGTTTTTCTTAATGATTTCAAGTTCTATAACTTCTTCTTGCAACTTGGCGGCTCTTTTTAATTTTATAAAAGATATTACTCCGTAAGTTACCATTATTAATCCTCCAAAAATATATAATGCTGGTTCGTCTTTGATACTATTTATCAATCGATAACTACTAAAATAAGCTATTGCGATAAAAATAAAATCGGCTGTAACAACTCCAAAATCAAAAACCAATGCTGCTCTAAATCCTTTAGTTGCAGCAGTCTCTAATAAAATAAAAAAAACAGGACCAATCATAAAACATAGCAAAATTCCCAACGGAATTGCCATCAAAATATCTTGAATCATTTAATTTGTAGTTTCATTTTAATCCATAAAAAAAATGGATCACATTTGTATTTAAACAAATATAATCCATTTTTTATAATCTATATAAAAATTTAATTGGCTTGCTCTATTTTTCCTCCAGCAAAAGTTTTCTCATTTAGCTGCTTTGGTTTTCCAAAAACAATAATTTTTCCTCCTGCACGAACTTTAGCATCTACAACATCTGATGCGTTAACTTCGGCATTTCCACCAGCATTTACTGTCACATTAGTTGTAGCTGTTTTTAATGTTGAGGCATCTAAATTTCCACCTGTATTACTAACAGCAGTTTGCGAATTGGCTTTTCCAGAAATGGTAACATTGGCTCCAGAAGATGTTTTAACTGTAATAGAACTTACCTCTACAGCAACTTTTACCTCTGCTCCTTCTTTGGCAATGATATCAAAACTTGGAGTTTTAAAAACATCATTACTAGAAATTCTTGAACCTTCATTGGCTTCTACCGCATCGATTTTTTTATAATAAACGGTTGCCGATATATTATCACCATCCAATAATCTGTTTATTGGCATTCTTATCTTAAGCTCTCCATTTTTATTTACTAATTCAACTTTCTCTGAATTACTTCCTGTAAGAACTACTTTATTCTCGTCTGACGCTATTAATGTAACATCAATTTTATCAAATGAGGTCACTTTATTAAAATCTCCAACTTCTTTTTCAGTTTGAGCAAATGCTATCGAACTGATAAATAATAAACTATAAACTAACTTTTTCATATATGTAAAATTTATTTGTTATTGGTCATATATGTTATCGCTTTTTTATTTATTGGTGTATGCTTGCGCAAACTTGTTATTAATAGCGATTTCATAATTACTCATTTTTTCTAATAAACGTAAAATCTAACTGCTTTTTAACCAAATCGGCGTTCTTTACTTTAACGTAAACTTCGTCGCCTAATTGTAATAAACTCTTAGAAATTTCGCCTACAAGTGCATATTGTTTTTCATCAAACGTGTAATAATCGTCTTTTATTTCACGAATTCTACACATTCCTTCGCATTTATTTGATACAATTTCAACGTAAATTCCCCATTCGGTAACACCAGAAATTACGCCCAAAAACTCTTCGTCTTTGTGATCTTGCATGTATTTAATCTGCATGTATTTAATCGAATCACGTTCTGCATTTGTAGCCAAACTTTCCATATTACTTGAATGTTCGCATTTTTCTTCATACACTTCTGCAGAAACCGATTTTCCGCCATCCAAATAATATTGAAGTAAACGATGTACCATAACGTCGGGATAACGTCTAATAGGCGATGTAAAATGGCTGTAATAATCAAATGCTAATCCGTAGTGACCAATATTTTCTGTTGAATATTTGGCTTTACTCATTGTTCGAATTGCCAATGTATCGATCAAATTTTGCTCTTTCTTTCCGTTAACGTCTGACATTAATTGGTTTAACGATTTAGAAATGTCTTTTTTATCGCGTAAATCTATCTTATAACCAAATTTAGAAATCAACGCTTGCATTGCAAAAAGCTTGTCTTCATTAGGTTCATCGTGAATTCTATAAACGAAAGTTTTCTTTTGTTTTCCGATATATTCAGCAACTTTTCTATTAGCAAGAAGCATGAATTCTTCGATCAAATGATTGGCATCTTTAGACACTTTGAAATAAACGCCTTCGGGTTCGCCATCTTCTGTCAAATTGAATTTTACCTCTACTTTATCAAAGGATATTGCGCCTTCACTCATTCTTTTTCTACGGAGAATTTTTGCTAGTTCGTCTAATTTTAAAGTCGCTTCAGTAATTTCATCGGATGCATTGTATTCTTTTCCAGTTAACGAAATTTCGGCGGGAATTGTAGCAGCTTTTGTTTCAATTATTACTTGTGCTTCTTCATAAGAAAATCTTTGGTCAGAATTAATTACAGTTCTTCCAAACCATTGATTGATAACGGTTGCTTTATGATCGATTTCGAAAATAGCCGAAAACGTATATTTTTCTTCATTCGGACGCAATGAACAAGCAAAATTCGACAAAACTTCAGGTAACATAGGTACAACTCTATCCACTAAATAAACTGAAGTTCCTCGGTTGGAAGCCTCTTCATCTAGAATAGTTCCTTCTTGCAAATAATGAGATACATCGGCAATGTGAATTCCGATTTCATAATTTCCGTTGTCTAATTTTTTGAATGATAAAGCATCATCAAAATCTTTGGCATCTTTTGGATCAATTGTATACGTCAATGTATCGCGCATGTCACGACGTTTTGCAATTTCTTCAGGATGAATTGCGGTATCTAATTTTTGTGCAAAAACTTCAACTTCAACTGGGAAATCATATGGTAAACCATATTCTGCTAAGATCGCATGAATTTCGGTATCGTGTTCTCCAGGTTTTCCTAAAACATTGATTACCGAACCAAAAGGTGAATCGGCTTTCTTTGGCCAATCTTCAATTTTTACAACAACAACATCGCCTTGTTCCGCTCCGTTATATTTATCTTTTGGAATAAAAATATCGGTGTACATTTTAGCATTGGCAGTAGTTACGAAAGCAAAATTCTTTTGAATGTCAATAACTCCAACGAATTCAGTTTTACTTCTTTCAATTACTTCAATTACTTCACCTTCAGGCTTTTTACCACGACGACGATTGTAAACATAAACCTTAACTTTATCTTTATCTAAAGCGTGATTCAAGTTATTGGTCGGAATAAAAACATCGTCTTCAAATTCATCGCAAATAAAATAGGCTGTTTTTCTCGAAGTCATGTCAATCGTTCCTTCGTAGTAATCTTGTGAAACGGCTTTCACTAAATATTTTCCTGGTTCGCTTTCAATAATAACTTTTTGTGAAGCAAGAATTTTTAAATCTTTGATAATTTCGTTTCTACTTTTTGTATCGGTCAATTCCAAAACAGCACATATTTGTTTGTAATTGAATGGTTTATTTGCGTTTTGTGATAGTATTTTTAAAATCTTTTCAGAGAACGTTTTCTCTTTTTTTCCAAACTTTTTTGGGAATTTACTCATAATCTTTTTCTTAATAAGGTTTAAAATTACAAATAAGAAAATAGAAAATAGAAAATAGAGATTAGATTTATTGAAAAAATAACTTTTGTACCTTTATAAAAAAATTAAAATGACTGAATTCATTACAATCGCTACTTTCAATTTTGCTTATGAAATTACAGTTTTAAAATCGGTCTTAGACCACAGAGAAATAGAGTATTTTTTCCAAAATGAAAATTTAATAGCTATCGATCCATTAGCGAGTTTTGCATACGGCGGCATCCATCTAAAAATTCATCCCAACGATATCGAAATTGTAAAAGAAATATTAAACGATTTAAATACTAATTTAGATATTGTCTAAAATACAATTTTATCATTCCGTAGGAATCTCAAATTCTTTTTCTCTAAAAATTTTGAAAGTTGTCAACATATATTAAATACAACAAAAAAAGATTTTAAATTTAATTAAATTTTTGGTGGTTATTATAGCGTGTTAATTTGTACAATAACTTTAAATTTTAAAACTTGATTTACAAGTTGTAGTTTTTTATACCGATTTATTAACATACTTTTAAGAAAGTAAATCGTTCATTTTGAAGCTATTTTTAGAAACAATCAACAGTTGTTAACAAGTCTAAAATACTATTTTTTGTAGATAACTTTGATTGTTGATTTCTGTTGAAAAACTAAAATTTTGTATTGATAACTTTTCTAAAAATTCCTCAAACTATATTTGGATTTTTAAAGTCAATTTTTGATTACAATTTATTTACATACAACCAAGAAAAACTTCTAAATTTCTATTCAAAGTTGTTAACAATTAATGTTAACTTAACGTTAACTGATTATCAACGAATTACAAATTACTATTAACAATGTATAATTTTAACATTTCAATTAAATAAAATGTAATGATTTACAACTACTTATAAATAATTGTTATCAACACTTTTTCCTTAATACAAGGAAATCAGTGAGTTATATTTTTGGTAAAAATCAAATAGAAATACAAATAAGAATACCTAAATTTGTTTCCACAACTACAACACAATTTATTATGAAAATATCTATCGGAAACGATCACGCTGGTCCAGATTATAAAAAAGCAATTGTTGCTTATTTACAAGAAAAAGGACACGAAATTTTAAACCACGGAACCGATACTTTTGATAGTGTTGATTATCCCGATTTTGGTCATCCGGTTGCAACCGATGTAACTTCTGGAAAAGCAGAACTAGGAATTGTAATTTGCGGAAGCGGAAACGGAATTGCTATGACAGCCAACAAACACCAAGGAATTCGTGCTGCACTTTGTTGGACTAAAGAAATTTCGGCGCTTGCGCGCCAACATAATAATGCAAATGTGGTAAGTATTCCGGCGCGATTTACTTCTATTCAACAAGCTGTAGAAATTGTAGATACTTTTTTAACTACCGATTTTGAAGGCGGAAGACACGCTACTCGAGTTGATAAAATAGCTTGTCAATAATACAGTACCAGTATATCAAGTAGTATAGAAAATAAATGGAATCTTTGATTTTAAGCTATTTTCTGTACTATTTCTATTTTTGATAGTTATCAACTGAAAAACTTTTTTATTTTTACTTTTAAAAAAAACTATGCGAAAGTATTATATTCTGTTATTAGCAGTTACTTCTTTATATGCTCAAGATAAATCTCATATAATCTATAAAAACGAAATTGTTACCATTTCTAATAAAAACAGTTTAGATATACAATCCGTTATTAACGAAAGCAGGTTGATTGCTAAAAGCAAAAACCAAAGCGAATATGTAATTAGTATTCCATACGATAGTTTTAATGAGGTTTCAGATATAAAAGGATCTACAACCATTTTAAAAACTAATAAAAAGCACAGTTTATCTTCCTATTCTATTCGTGAATTTGATGCGGAACACGATAATATTTTTAAAAGCGATACCAAAATAAAGCAGTTTTTTATGCCTATGGTAGAAGACAATTCGGTAATTGAGTATTCGTATAAAAACAAATTAAAACAACCGCGATTTTTATCTTATTTTAGATTTCAAAATCCTATAAAAACCAAAACAAGCAAACTTACTGTTAGATGTGATTCTAATATTGAACTTGGGTACAAGATTTTTGGTGATCATCAAGATAAAATAGAATTTACCAAAACCACTGCAGGTTCAATAGATACCTATACTTGGACTGGTACTGAAATTCCAGAATTTGAAGCAGAAGAAGACATGCCAAGCGGATTGTATGTTCAACCTCATATTATTTATTACATAAAAAAATACAACAAGAACGGAGTTCAAGAAGAACTTTTAAACAGTACTCAAAACTTATACAATTGGTACAATTCATTAGTACAAGACATTAATAAAACCGATCAAACCAATCTAAAAAATACCACATTAAACTTAATAAAAGATAAAACCACTGATGTAGAAAAGGCACAAGCCATTTATTATTGGGCACAACAAAACTTGCATTATGTTGCCTTTGAAAATGGAATGGGCGGATTTATACCAAGAGAAGCGGCCGATGTATATTCGAAATTGTATGGCGATTGTAAGGACATGGCTAATATTTTGAATGAAATGTTTAAATATGCTAATTTAAAGTCCAGTTTAACTTGGATAGGAACAAGAGCAAAACCATATACCTATCAAGATGTTCCAACACCACAAGTAGACAATCACATGATAACCAATTTAATTTTGGATGGGAAAAATTATTTTATTGATGCTACCGATAAGTTTTGTCCGTTTCCAATGCCTACATCGATGATTCAAGGAAAAGAAGCCTTGATTGGTAAATCAGAAAAATTTGAAATAGAAAAAGTTCCTGTAATTCCAGCATCAGAAAACAAAACAACTATAGCATTGGATTTAAAAATTGAAGGAACATCATTAAAAGGAACTGCTTCTGCCTTAATTAATGGCTATCCTAAAAGCGATTTACTAAATTTTCTTTCGAGTTACGCTCAAAAACAAAACGAGATTTGGAAAGATGTGATCAACGAATCCAATCCTAAGATAATTTTATCACCTACAACATTATCTAAAAACGATTATCAATTACAACCGTCAAAAGCCGAATTTTCTTTTCAATTGGATGATGCGGTAAAAAATGTAAACGGAAAATTATTGCTAAAACCGATTATTATTTTGCCTCTAAAAGAAACTCAAATAGATATTGAAAAAAGAAAATTTCCGATAGAAAAAAGATACAACTATGCCTATGAAATACAGTATCAATATGAAATTCCTAACGAATATAAAGTAGAATTCATGCCCGAAAATGCTAAAAACGAAACTAGTTTGGCTTCGTTTGATGTTCAATACAAAGTTCAAAACAATAAAATAATTGTAATACAAAAGGTAGAATCTAAAATCTTATTGTTAGAAAAACCAGATTTTGAAAAATGGAACAACTTTATAAAAACACTAAACAAACAATACAACCAATCTATAATTCTAACCAAATGATAAAAAAAATCGCATCACTAACCTTGTTGTTACTTACCATTACTAGTTTTTCACAAGAAATAAAAAGCTATTCTTGGGACGATAAACCTGTTTTTAAAACAATTCCAGAAGAGTATAAAAACCAGCCAGCAGTTGTGTTATTAGACAAGCGTTGGATACACACAAGAGTAGGTTATTATGCCTTTGCATCATTTGTAATGAATCATTGTGCAATTAAAATAAACAAAGCGGAAGAAATTAATAAATACAATAAAATTAAAGCCGAAGACAATGGGTATATTAGAACCTTAAGAGATTTTCATGCTAGAATTATCAAGCCTAATGGTGAAATTAAAGTTTTGCCCGAAGACAAAATCGTTGAAGCAGAAATTGATAAAGTAAAATCTATTGTTTTTGAAGGTGTAGAAGCTGGAGATATTCTAGAATATTATTTTATACTAAAAGAAATGCCAAGTCCTTATGGTGTAGAAATTTATCAAAAAGACATACCTGTTTTATATGCAGAATTTATTACAAGTAAAGACGGCGTTATTTTTGAAACTTTTGCGTCTTCCGAATTTGGAAAGAAAGTTGAAAAAGGAAAATCTATAGCCGTTGCCGAAAATATTCCACCATTTATCGAAGAAAAAAACTCTAAAAATATTAAGAATTTAGTCAAGTTGATTTACATGATTAGCGTTCCTGGACAAGACAACTTAGTTTGGGGTTCATTCTTACCACAATTTTTTAAGAAGCCAACATTTACCAATTTTAAAAAAACACAAGCCAAAGATTTTATCGAAAATCTAAATGTTTCTACTGGTACAACCGACGAGAAAGTCACTAAAATTGACGAATACATAAAAGAAAATTTTGACTTTGTATGGCGTGGAGAAAAAGAGAAAAGAATTAAAAACTTAAATGAAGGTAAACTCAAACTTACGGCAAGCGATATTTTTGACTTGTATGGATTTGCTTTCAAAGAATTAAAAATTCCGTATCAAATTGCTGTTGGAATGTCACGTTTTATTGGAGAAGTTTCTACATCCAAGCATGTTGTGCCGCTTACTCACGAGTTCATGTATTACATTCCAGAAACTAAAAAATTTGTATCGCCTTACGAGAAATACTTGTCGTATGGATATCCAATGTATGAAATTCAAGGTTCTAAAGGAATTTTGTACAATCCAGCAAAAAGTTATACCGGTGAACAAATTACATTTTCTACAGCACCAGCGAGTTTTACAATTATGGAGTCTAAAAGTTCGGTAACCTTATCGGAAGATTTTGCTAAAGCTACTGTCGATAAAACCTATGCTACTCAAGGATTTGAAGCACAATTGCTAAGAAATTCGGTAAAATATTATAAGGAAAATGAAGAAGAAAAAGAACTTGTAGATTTTATTAAAGCTAGAACTTTTAAAGAATTAGATATTAAATTACTAAAATATACTTTTGACAATCAAGAATTTAAAAACAACCATTCAAATACACCATACATCATGAATTTGAATGCCGAATTAATCGAATCAATAGTTGAAAATGCAGGAAATCTTCTTATTATTAACCTTGGAAAAGTAATAGGAAAACAGACCGATTTATATCAAGAAACCGAACGAAAATTTGATGTTGATTTATCCTATGCTAAAATTTACAAGCACAAAATCGTCTTCAACATTCCGTCAGGTTACGAAGTTGAAAGTTATAATGATTTACTTATCGATAAAAAAATGACGAGTAGTAACGGTCAAGAATGTGCTTTTAAATCTACTGCAAAAGTAGAAGGAAATCAAGTAATCGTAGATATTGTCGAGAATTATGACAACATAACCTACGATAAAAATTTGTATTCAGAATATAGAAAAGTTATCAATGCAGCATCAGATTTTACTAAAGCGAGCTTAGTTTTAAAACCAAAAAAATAATTTAGTTTACATAATGACGCAAATACAATTCATACAAAGCCAAGTAAACACTACGCCAAAAAACATTGAAGCAACCTTAAAATTACTATCAGAAGATTGCACTATTCCGTTTATTTCTCGTTACCGAAAAGACCAAACCGGCAATCTAGATGAGGTTCAAATAGAAGCTATTGCCAAACTTTCGAAGCAATTCGACGAAATTGTGAAGCGTAAAGAGAGCATTCTAAAAACCATTGAAGAACAAGGACAATTATCGCCTGAATTAAAATCTAAAATAGAAAAATCATTCGATTTACAAGAAATTGAAGATTTGTATTTGCCTTATAAAAAGAAGAAAAAAACGCGCGCCGATGTGGCTCGAGAAAACGGATTAGAACCATTAGCAACATTAATTTTGGCGCAAAAAAATGACGATGTAGATTTTCTTGCAACGCAATACATTAATAATAATGTAGAAAATGAAGAGGAAGCACTGCAAGGCGCTCGGGATATTGTTGCCGAGTGGATTAACGAAAATATTGCCGTTCGTCAAAGCTTACGAAGATTATACAATCGAAAAGCAGTAATCGAAACTAAAGTGGTAAAAAAGAAAGCCGAGGAAGAAGAAGCTCAAAAATTCAAGCACTATTTCGATTGGTCAGAACCAATTTCCAAAGCGCCATCGCACCGATTATTAGCAATGTTGCGTGCAGAAAATGAAGGCTATATAAAACTAAAAATTGAAACTAATCTTGATGAAGTTTATGATCTAATTGATGAATTGGTTATCAAAAACGGCAACAGTCCGTCGATCAATCATGTTCAACTAGCTATAGAAGACAGCTATAAACGATTATTGCAACCCGCAATTTCTAACGAAACATTGCAAGAAGCCAAAGCCAAAGCAGATAAAACGGCAATTGATGTTTTTGCCAATAATTTAGGGCAACTTTTACTTGCGCCACCATTAGGAGAAAAACGAATTTTAGCCATTGATCCTGGTTTTAGAAGTGGTTGTAAGATTGTTTGTCTTGACGAAAAAGGCGATTTATTGTACAACGAAACCATTTATCCGCATCAACCGCAAAATGAAAGTGCAATGGCGATGAAAAAAATCCGTTCGATGGTAAATGCCTATAATATTGAAGCAATTTCTATTGGAAACGGAACCGCATCTCGCGAAACCGAGTTCTTCATCAAGAAAATTGCATTCGACAAACCTATACAAGTTTTTGTAGTTTCAGAAGCTGGAGCATCGGTGTATTCTGCTAGCAAAATCGCTCGTGACGAATTTCCAAATTACGATGTTACCGTTCGTGGTTCGGTTTCTATAGGAAGACGACTTTCCGATCCGTTGGCAGAATTGGTAAAAATTGATGCCAAATCTATTGGAGTTGGGCAATACCAACACGATGTAGATCAAGTAAAATTGAAGGAAGAATTGGATTCGGTTGTAGTTCGTTGTGTGAATTCGGTTGGAATCAATATCAACACAGCGAGCAAATCGTTGTTGAGTTATGTGTCTGGAATAGGAGAGAAGATGGCCGAAAATATCGTGGCTTTTCGTCAAGAAAATGGCGCATTTGAAGATCGTAAACAGCTTAAAAAAGTACCGCGTTTAGGAGAAAAAGCGTATCAACAAGCTGCAGCTTTTATCAGAATTAAAGAGGGAAAAAATCCGTTAGATAATTCGGCAGTACATCCTGAAGCCTATCCAATTGTTGAAAAAATGGCAAAAGATTTAGGTTTAAAAACCAATGACTTAATTGCCAATAAAGAAAAAATAGCAGTAATAAAACCCGAGAATTATACCAACGAAACCATTGGAATTTTGGGAATAAAAGACATATTAAAAGAGTTGGTAAAACCAGGATTAGATCCAAGAAAATCCGCTAAGGTTTTCGAATTTGACCCAACGGTAACTTCAATAAAAAATGTGCGAACTGGAATGATTTTACCCGGAATTGTCAATAACATCACCGCATTTGGTTGTTTTGTTGATATCGGAATCAAAGAAAGCGGATTGGTTCACATTTCGCAACTTAAAGAAGGATTTGTGTCCGATGTAAACGAAGTTGTAAAACTACACCAACACGTTCAAGTAAAAGTCGTAGAGGTTGATGAAGACAGAAAACGAATTCAGTTGACGATGATTTTATAAAACAAAAAAGCAACTCATAAAGTTGCTTTTTTTGTTTTACATTAAGTCTTTTTTATTTCTTCTTAAAAAAATTATAATCAAAATTACAATAATAGGTATTGCTACTATCGCAAGAATTAATATAATCTCTAAAACACCTAGTTTTCCCAAAATAAAAAAACCTACTCTTTAGTTTCTTCTTTTTTAGAAGTTGCAGTTGCAGTATCTTCTTTAGAAGCGTTTTTAAATTCTTTAATTCCGTTTCCTAATCCTTTCATTAATTCTGGAATTTTTTTACCTCCAAAAAGTAAAACTACTACCAAAACTATCAAAATTATTTCTGTTGGACCTAATCTTCCCATGAGCTATATATTAATTGCTTTCGCAAATTTGTAATCAGTTACAAGCCACAAAGGTAAAAAGAAATTGATATTGTTTTATTTTTAATCCAAATATTTATAGTTAATTTTCGTTAAATAACATATTTCGCACTAATATTGAATTTTAAAAACCTTAATCTTCAAGAAACACATCAGCACAACTAAATTTTCTATATTTGTATATTATCAAATGCTATGTCTGAAAAACGCTTAAAAAAGAAAGTATTAAGAAAAAAACTCTTTACAAAAAATCGTTTGGTTATTTTGAACGAAGATACTTTCGAAGAAATTTTTTCTTTAAAATTAACCTTAATGAATGTTTTTGTGGTGGCAACAATTGGTGCAATTTTGATCATCACAGTAACTACTTTTATTATAGCTTTCACACCTTTACGAGAATATATTCCGGGTTACACTTCTTCCAAAATTAAAAAAGAGGCGACCGAATTAGCATTAAAATCAGATTCTTTAGCTTTTGCAATCAAAAAAAACGAAATCTATCTCGAATCAATAAAAAAAGTACTGAATGGTGATTTGGAATATGCCAAAGTCAATAAAGATTCCATTCTAGCGATTTCTGTGGATACTTTACCCGATTTGCAACTTACCGCAACCGAAGCAGAACTTAAATTACGAAAGGAAGTTGCCGATGAAGAAGCAAAATTAAAATCTGAAAAGGTAAAAAAAACTAATAAATAATACAATGGATTTTTATAACCAACTTTTAGAAATGCCTTTGTTCCTAGCCATTTTGTTCCTCTGTTTCGGCATATTGTTGTATTATTTTCCTCCGAAAAAAATTAACGTTGTATATGGATACAAAACTACAAATTCAATGAAATCGCAGCAAACTTGGGATTTTGCACAAAAGTTTGCAGCGGTCAAAATGTGGCATTGCGGCATGCTATCAGTACTTGTATTTATTATAGAAAAACGTTTTGTTTTAAACAGTTCAAGCCAAACAATACTTGGATTTAGCATACTACTATTTTCGATAGTGTACATCATTTATTTTACAGAAAAAGCTATAAAATCAAAATTTCCCAACACCTAATTCATGTCAATAAAATCGATAGCGGCCAAAATATTCGCAAAGAAAATTCATAAAAAAACTTTGAAATGGGCTTCCAATCCTGTGGAAGCGCAACAAAGAGTTTTCCAGGATTTAGTGCTCAAGGCAAATGATACTCTGTTTGGAACAGACCATAATTTTTCCGACATCAAATCCTTTTCAGATTTTGCAAGTCATGTTCCAATTCGAGATTATGAACAACTAAAACCGTATGTAGACCGCGTTGTAAAAGGCGAAGAAAATGTACTTTGGATAGGAAAACCAGTGTACTTTGCTAAAACTTCTGGAACAACATCGGGTGCCAAATACATTCCGCTTACTAAAGAAAGCATGCCTTTTCACATTCAAGCGGCACGAAACGCAATTTTGAGTTACATTCACGAAACTGGAAATTCAAAATTTGTAGATGGCAAAATGATTTTCCTGCAAGGAAGTCCAATTTTGGAAGAAAAAAACGGAATAAAACTAGGTCGATTATCCGGTATTGTTGCGCATTTTGTTCCTAAATATTTACAAAAAAATCGAATGCCTTCTTGGGAAACCAATTGTATTGAAGATTGGGAAACCAAGGTTGACGCCATTGTTGATGAAACCATTAACGAAAACATGTCGGTTATTTCTGGAATTCCGTCGTGGGTTCAAATGTATTTCGAAAAGCTCAGTCAAAAATCCAACAAACCGGTTGGCGAATTGTTTAAAAACTTCAATTTGTTTATTTATGGTGGCGTAAATTATGAACCGTATCGCGCAAAATTTGAAAATTTAATTGGTCGAAAAGTCGATTCGATTGAGTTATTTCCTGCTTCCGAAGGATTTTTTGCCTACCAAGATTCGCAAAAAGAAAAAGGAATGTTGTTGCTTTTAAATGCTGGAATTTTCTACGAATTTATAAAATCCGAAGAGTTTTTTACAACCAATCCAAGAAGATATACAATTGGCGAAGTAGAACTTAACGTGAATTATGTTTTGATAATTTCTACCAATGCCGGACTCTGGGCTTATAATATTGGCGATACTGTTCAGTTTACAAGTTTAAAACCATATCGAGTTATCGTTTCTGGTAGAATAAAACATTACATTTCGGCTTTTGGCGAACATGTTATAGGTAAAGAAGTTGAAACAGCTTTACAAGAAGCAATGGAAAAAACTTCTGTCAGAGTAAATGAATTTACAGTTGCGCCGCAAATAAATCCAGCTTCTGGTTTGCCTTATCACGAATGGTTTATTGAATTTGAAAATGAACCAGAAGATTTAGAAACATTTGCTTTAGCTATAGACAGTTCCATGCGAAAGCAGAATTCGTATTACGATGATTTACTAGTTGGAAACGTTTTAAGAACATTAGTAATTACAAAAGTTTCTAAAAACGGATTCCAAGATTACATGAAATCTATTGGAAAATTAGGAGGTCAAAACAAAATTCCTAGACTTTCTAATGACAGAATTATCGCTGATAAATTATTCTAAAGGTTTTTAACCTACTAGGTATTACAAAAAATTATGAAAAATCTACTTTACATTTTATTATTAGCATCATTTTCAATCTCCGCTCAAATAAAAGGCGTTGTAAAAGACAGCATTTCCGGACAACCCATTCCTTATGTAAATATTGCGGTTGAAAATGAAAATATTGGAGCAACAACCGAGGAAAATGGATCGTTTATCATCAATACGAAACCAAATAAAAATCTGATTTTTTCTGCTTTAGGATTTAAAAAGATAACAGTAAAAGCCTCAAACAATATGGAGGTAAAATTGCAAACAGAAGAGCTTCAGTTGGACGAAGTAGTCATTTCTAAAAAACTAGAAACCAAGGAAATTGAAATCGGAAAAACAAAAAATGCAACTTATCAAGCATTTGAAAATGGCCCAAAATTAGACACCAAGTTTTTCCCGTATTTGCCATCGTATAGTAAAACAAAATACATTAAAAAAGTATCTTTATTTACGGATAGTAAAATTGAAACCGCAACCGTAAAAGTTCATTTTTACGCTGTAGATGCAAATGGTTTTCCAGGAGAAGAGTTGCTGGAAAAAGATTTTATCGTAACAGTAAAAAGTGGAACAAAAAAATTTCTAATTAATGTGGCCGATTTTAACCTAAGAATGCCTAAAACAGGAATTTTTGTAGGATTTGAAAAGCTATTAATCGAAAAAAATAAAGTAGAAAAAACTACCATCGACGCCAATACGAACACAACAAAAACTACAACAACTTATTTTCCGTTACTGCTTTACAATCATGTAGAAAGAGAATTTTTATACAGTTACTCTGGTGGAAAATGGATAAAACAAGCCAAAGCTAATGGTAAACCAGGAGAAAAAATGATGGTAAACGAGCCAGCAATAACATTGATACTAACCAACTAAAATATAAAAACCCTATCTTTGCAGGTTAGAAAAACAAAATTTAATGAAGGAAATTAAAAACATTTCGCGTTCTAGAGCGCAAGAATCGTCGGCAGCTATCGAACGATTGTACATTACCATGAGGCATTTATTTAACAGAGGTTTCTATAAACCAATGGGTGTTTCAGGAGACACTTTAAGAGAAGCATTACTAGCGCTTCGACCAGAAATTTACGGTAGTATTGCCGAAGAAAAAGTAGAATTATCAGGACTTTTGTATGTAATTGAAAGACTTCCTGTTGGAATTGAAGAATGCCGTTACATCAACTTAACTTCAGACGAAGGCTATTCTAAATCGCACTTCAAAGCTATTGTTCCTCCTAAACGTAGAAGAAATTGCTACCGTATTGACGAAGAGCAAATGAACGTTGAAATTACCCGAGGCCGATCAGATATTTATGATATTCTAACGCACTTAACCTTTATTTTCATCGAATCACACAAGATAAAAGATCGGGTTTTAATAGATGAAAACAATAACGAAGTAACTCGCGATTGGCAAAAACTAGAACAAGCAGCGTTACAAACGAAGAAACTAACTTTAATCGAAAAAGAAAAAGCCATTTCACATACGGCCAATGTATTGGGAAGAACGTTTTCTGAAGTTTTAGATATTTATGATGCTTTTGCTACAACCGAAAAACCAGATCGCTTTCTTCATGTAATTTATTGGTTAGGGAAATTAGCTATTGAAGAAGTAATTGATAATAACAAACGTACAATTACTTTTAGTCCAATTTTAAGAGAGCGACTTGGACATCACATTCACGGAGAAATTTGGGCCAATAACATTAAAGAAGTTCTTAAAATAAATGATCTTTTAGAGCGTCCAATACATATTATTTCGGCCAACATGCACAGTGTTATGAACTCTATTTTTGCTCCAAATGTGCATAAAGCCAAGTTCAAAGACAAGTCTGATTTCTACATTTACGAAGAACTTAGCAAGCCAGGTGCTCATGATGTTCGCGATAAAGTAACCGAAGCGGCTATGAAACAAGGTATGATATTTATACCAGATACTTCAGGAACCAATATTGATGTACAATTGTTTGATACAGGCAAGATTGATTGGACTAAATCATCGTTTCCGAAGGCTAAAATTGCTAAACAAGCACCAGTTTTAATAGTTATGGATTATGCCTTTGGAGAACAAGCCTATGAAACTATTGACGAGTTGTTAAAACCATATAAAGAGGGAAAAAACAAAACGTTTATTAATGTTGAATCGGTTTCTATTATGGGTAAAGCCGGAATTTTGGAAGGTGGAAAGGGCGATATCATGATTCCAAATGCGCACATTAATGAAGGAACTGCCGACAACTACTCGTTTGAAAACGAATTAAAACCTGAAATGTTCGAAGGAAATGACATTCCAGTATTTGCTGGACCAATGGTTACAGTTTTAGGAACATCGTTGCAAAACAGAGATTTGCTTAAGTTTTTTCACGAATCTACTTGGGCTGCAATTGGATTGGAAATGGAAGGTTCTTATTATCAAAAGGCAATTCAAAGTGCTTCTAAAATTAGAAAAAGTATCAATCCAAATGTAAAAGTTAGATACGCTTACTATGCCTCAGATAATCCTTTAGAAACAGGAAGCACACTAGCTTCTGGAGGATTGGGAACAACAGGAGTAAAGCCTACGTACTTGATTACAATTAAAATATTAGAACAAATTTTTAACGTAAATTAATTTCACTTTTTATGAGTTCAAATCCTCAAGTCAATAACGACAATCAAGAAATTGACTTGTCTCAAATTTCAAAAAAAGTAGGCGAGTTTTTCGAGAATTGTGCTACTTCGGTTTTTAATGGAATTTTATTTCTAAAACGAAATTTAATACTTCTTGTAGTTTTATTTGTTTTTGGAGTGGGTTTGGGAATTTTTCTAGATAGCAATAGCGAAAATTATGACAGCGAAATAATTGTTACGCCTAATTTTAGTTCTAATGATTATTTATATTCTAAAATAAATCTGTTGAATTCCAAAATTATGGAAGGCGATACAGTATATTTAAAAAAGTTAGGGTTTAAAGAAACCCAAAAAATTGCAGTTGTAGAAGTAGAGCCGGTAGTTGATATTTACAAGTTCATTAGTAATAACGAACAAAATTTTGAACTAATAAAATTAATGGCAGAAGATGGCGATATTACTAAAATTGCTAAGGATAAATTAACTAGCAAAAATTATCCATTCCATTTGTTAAAAATCAGTACTACTAAGAAATTATCCAACGATGCTTTTGTAGAACCACTTTTAAATTATTTAAACAGCTCTGAATATTTTCAGAAAATGAGAAAAGAGTATTTGAATAATATCAAAATTAAAAACCAACAGAATGATTCTATCATCAAACAAATAGATGATTTTCTTGGAAATTTTAAAAAATCCAATGGTGCTAGTAAAAGCAATGGACTTGTAAATATTAGTGATAACACACAGCTCAACGATATCATAAAAACTAAAGAAGCATTAATTACCGAACAAGGCAAACATCGAATGGAAGTATTGAACTACGACCGAATAGTTAAAGATATAAGTATTTCAACTAACATCAAAAACAATTCAGGACTGAATAATAAAATGAAACTTGTACTACCGTTTTTGTTTGTATTCCTATTCATTAGCTTCTCGATCTTTAAATCGTTTTACAAAAAACAATTAGCAAAATCTAAATTATAATATCATGAAAGGAATTATTTTAGCCGGAGGTTCTGGCACAAGATTGCATCCGTTAACACTTGCTGTAAGTAAGCAATTGATGCCCATTTATGATAAACCAATGATTTACTATCCATTGTCAACGTTGATGTGGGCAGGAATAAGCGAAATATTAATTATTTCTACACCACACGATTTGCCTTTGTTTAAACAATTATTAGGCGATGGTAAAAACCTAGGTTGCCGTTTTGAATATGCTGTTCAAGAAAATCCAAACGGACTTGCAGAAGCATTTATTATTGGAAAAGAATTCGTAGGAAATGATAAAGTTGCTTTAATTTTAGGAGATAATATTTTTTACGGAACAGGATTAGCCGAATTGTTGCAAGCTAATAACAATCCTGATGGTGGAATAATTTATGCCTATCATGTTCATGATCCAGAACGCTATGGTGTTGTAGATTTTGATGCCAACGGAAAAGTACTCTCAATAGAAGAAAAACCAGAAAAGCCGAAGTCCAATTATGCCGTTCCAGGAATTTATTTCTACGATAATACTGTACTTGATATTGCTGCCAATATTAAACCAAGCCATCGAGGAGAACTTGAAATTACAGACGTAAACAAAGAGTATTTAAATAGAGGAAATCTCAAAGTAAGTATTCTTGACCGAGGAACAGCTTGGTTGGATACAGGAACATTTCAATCGTTGATGCAAGCCGGACAATTTGTTCAAGTTATTGAAGAGCGGCAAGGTTTAAAAATAGGAGCAATAGAAGAAGCTGCTTACCGAATGGGTTTTATCGATGCTAATCAGTTAAAAAACTTAGCACAACCTTTATTAAAAAGTGGTTACGGCGTTCATCTAATGAGTTTATTACAAGAAAAATAAAATTTTCAAAATAAAAATAAATTGAATTTTTGACATTGAATTCGATTTTTTTGACATTAAATATGACATTTACAGAAACAAAACTAAAAGGTTGTTTTATAATAGAACCTAAAATTATTCGCGACGAACGAGGCTATTTCATGGAAAGTTTTAACGAAAAAACATTCCTAGATGGAGTAGGAGCAAACGTTCATTTTGTCCAAGACAATCAATCGTATTCATCTAAAGGTGTTTTACGAGGATTGCATTACCAAACAGGAGAACATGCGCAAGCCAAATTAGTACGGGTAATTCAAGGTGAAGTTTTAGATGTTGCGGTAGATCTTCGTCCACAGTCGGAAACCTATGGTCAGTATGTTTCAGTAGTATTATCGTCAGAAAATCAAACCCAGTTCTTTATTCCAAGAGGATTTGCACACGGATTTTTAGTACTTTCTGAAACTGCTACCTTCTTTTACAAATGCGATAATTTTTACAACAAGGAGTCAGAAGGCGGATTAATTTACAACGATGCAATAGTTAATATCAATTGGAATTTTCCTTTTTCCGATTTATTGATTTCTGAAAAAGACACCGTACTTCCAACATTAAAAAATGCTAAAAAAGTATGGTAGTTTTAGTAACCGGTGCCAAAGGACAATTAGGTCAGGCTATACAATCTGTTTCTGATAAATTCCCAGAAATAGGTTTTGTTTTTTGTTCTTCATCCGATTTAGATATTTCTAATAAGCAGCAATGCGAAGAGATTTTTACCCAATACCAACCAAATTTTTGTATAAATGCAGCAGCTTATACGGCAGTTGATAAAGCCGAAAGCGAACCAGAAAAAGCATACCTTATTAATGTAACTGGAGCCAAAAACTTAGCAGAAGTTTGCAAAGAATTTTCAACAATATTATTGCATATTTCTACTGATTTTGTTTTTGACGGAAGTAAAACAACTCCTTACACCGAAGAAGATTTTCCAAATCCAACTGGAGTTTACGGACAGACAAAATTAGACGGAGAAAGAGCCATTCAGGAAACATTTGACAACTATTTCATTATAAGAACTTCTTGGGTTTATTCGCAATTTGGGAATAATTTCATGAAAACGATGCTTCGATTGGCGTCGGAACGAGATAGTTTATCTGTAGTATCAGACCAAATTGGAACACCAACAAACGCTGTTGATTTAGCCGAAGTTTTGATAAAAATTGTCCTAAGTAACCAAAATGATTTTGGAATTTACAACTTCAGCAATGAAGGTCAATGTTCGTGGTATGACTTTGCCCAAAAAATATTTGAAGTAAACAATATTGGTATAAATTTGCAACCCATACCCACAACTAGTTTTCCAACACCAGCCAAAAGACCAGCCTATAGTGTTTTGGATAAAAGCAAGATTAAAACTGTTTTCGGAATCAAAATTTCTGCGTGGTACGAACGATTAATTTCAACGCCACAATAAATGGATATCTCAGAATTTTCACGACTAGAAAATAAAGGAAAATACGAGCGACATCCTTGGGAAGTTTCTAGGAAAAATGTGTTATTAAAGTTATTGCAACAATCTAAGATTGAATTTCCAATTCAGCGCATTGTTGATATAGGTGGTGGCGATGCATATGTTATCCATTCACTTCTTGAAGAAAATTTAGCCAAAGAATATTTTACAATAGATACTGCCTACACTTCAGAAGTTGTGAGTCAATTAAAAACAAATTATGGCAGTAGCGAAGTAAATTATATTCCTAATTTAGATCAATATTATAGTGATCATGCTACCGATGCAACTACATTGTATTTATGTATGGATGTTTTAGAGCATTTACAAAACGAAAGCGAGATTCTAAATTACTTAAAAACTGGGAATAATTACTACTTTTTCGCAGTACCCGCTTTTCAATCGGTATTTTCTAGTCACGATGTTTTATTAGGACATTACCGAAGATATACCTTAACTCAGCTCAAAAATTTACTTTCTACAAATCAATTTTACATACAAGACAAAGGCTATTACTTTACCTCATTACTACTTTTTAGATGGATGGATAAAGTGCTGAAAAAAGACAAAAAGGCATCTATAGACAATTGGACAGGAAGTAAAACTAAAGGATTTATAATTAATACAATTTTAAAAACCGACTTTATCGTAAGTTTGTTTTTAAAGAAATTAGGAATTCTAGTACCAGGATTATCAACCTATTGCTTATGCAAAAAATAGCCATCATCATACCGTGTTACAATGAAGCTAAGCGACTTAAAGAAGAGTACGTCAACTATTTAGTAAATGCTACTTTTGTAGATATTTATTTTGCAAACGACGGAAGCTCAGACAATACAAGTGCTCTCATTAATTCAATCCAAGAGCGATATAAAAACAGATGTTTTGCTATAAATTATGCAGAAAACCAAGGCAAAGCACAAACCATCTATAAAACAGTTAACAAGATAATCGAATTAGAAAAGTATGATTATATTGGATATTTTGATGCCGACTTTTCTACTCCAACTTCAGAAATAGTTAGGTTATTAGATGAATTAAATAGTAGTCAATCAGAGTTTATTTTTGGATCGAGAGTTAAATTATTAAACGCTAAAATTGAAAGAAAATGGTACCGACACGCTATTGGTAGAATAATTGTAACGGTACTTAATTTAAGGCTAAAGCTAGGAATTTATGATACCCAATGTGGCGCCAAAATAGTAAAAACTTCGTTAGCAAAAGTAGCTTTTTCAAAACCATTTTATACTTCTTGGCTTTTTGACGTTGAGGTTTTTATGAGATTAAAAAACGCCGATTTATTAAAAAACGCAAAAGAATTTCCGCTTTTGGAATGGAAGCATGCAGAAGGATCAAAACTCAATTGGAAATCTATAATTAGAGTTTTAAAAGAAATTATATTGTTGTTTTTAAGATATTAGCAGAAAGAGATTCTCGAAAATTGGATTGTTATCAATTAAAAAATCGGTATTTTATAATACAATAAATAGCTCTAAATCCGTCTTTCCAACTTATTTTTTTTCCTTCTTGAAAAGTTCTTCCGTAGTAACTAATACCAACTTCGTAAATTCTTATTTTAGGTATTTTACAAATTTTTGCAGTAACTTCTGGTTCAAATCCGAATCTGTTTTCTTTAAGTTGTAACGGTTTTATGATATTAGCTTGGAACATTTTATAGCATGTTTCCATATCGGTCAAATTTAAATTAGTCATCGAGTTACTTAAAAAAGTAAGAAACTTGTTACCGATGCTATGCCAAAAAAATAAAATTCTATGTGGCTTTCCTCCCATAAAACGACTTCCATAAACCACGTCGGCAAAGCCATCTACGATTGGCTTTAAGAGGATATTATATTCCTGAGGATCGTATTCTAAATCGGCATCTTGTATAACTATTATATCACCAGTTGCTTCTTTAATTCCGGTATGAAGCGCTGCTCCTTTGCCTTTGTTTACTGCATGTTCATAGAAGCTTATTTGTAAATCGGCATTGTTTTTTATATATTCTAAGACACTTGCTGCAGTATTATCTGTACTGCAATCGTTCACAATAATAACTTCTTTTTGGATATTGTTTATGAGCGATACATTTTTAATTTTATTTAAAATATTAAAAATTGTTGGCCCTTCATTGTAGGCAGGAATTACAATAGATAGTTTATTAAAATGCATTTATTATTTTTTTCAAATTTAACTTTTTTAATTAATAAGGTATAAATATTTTTTATTTTTTATTTCTGAATAATAATGCAATAAATACATAAATTTACCTCAATTTATTTTATGAAAATATATGCTGAAATTTCTTAAAAAAGACGACACCAAGTTGTATTTAATGCTACTTTTTATCTCATTAGTAGCCTACCATTTTGCCTACGGATTATTTACCTTATTACCTTCTAACACAGGATGGCTGTTGAATGCTTACCACGATTGGGGACAACATTATTTAGGTCCAGCTTATTACCGGAATGAACCATGGCAATTTCCTTTGGGTAAAATGGATAATTTTTACTATCCTGTAGGAACAAATGTTGGTTTTACGGACTCAATACCGTTAATGGCATTTTTACTTAAAATTTTTGATGCTGTCTTGCCAGAAAATTTTCAATATTATGGTTTTTGGTTGTTTAGTTGCATGTATATTTCAGCTTACTATACAAAAAAAATACTAAAATTGTATAATGTAAATAACTACATTATTCTTTTAGCTTGTGTGCTTGTTGTTACCAACCCAGTTTTAATTTTTAGAGGAATGCAGGCTTCGGCATGTACTCATTGGCTGTTTTTAGGTTCTTTTTATTACTATTTAAAACCTACCACAACACATAATGTAGTGAGTAACTTTAAAAAACAAGGTTTGTTAATGTTGCTTAGTGCGGCAATTAATCCTTATCTAGCAATTATGACAGTAGGATTTGTTGTAATTCTAGCTATTAAGAATTTTTTCTTTGACAAAACTGTTTCAGTAAAACAAGCTTTTATATTGCCATTGCTATCAATTGCAGTTGCAGTTCTTTTTTGGATACTATTTGGAATGATAGAGTTTAATAACAGTACTGATTTGGACGTTGGAGATATTTATGGTACCATTTATTCCTTCAATCTAAACTCATTTTATAATTCATATGGTTTTTATTCAAAGTTTATTCCTCAATTGGGAATGATTAACGAGCAACAACATGAAGGATTTGCTTATTTAGGTTTAGGGTTAATTGTAATCGTTGTAATTTCAATTATCATATTTATATATCATTTAGCAACCAAGAAAATTAATAAAAAATATTTATTTGTTTTACCACTTTTTGGACTTTGTTTTCTAATGTTAATTTTTGCAATAACTAATACAGTATCAATAAATACTGAAGTGTTATTTTCTTACCCTACTTTGGGAATAATAAAAAAAGTTGGGAATATATTTAGAGCAGTTGGAAGATTTTCTTGGCCCTTTTATTATTTAATGATAATTATGTCAATTATAATTATTAGTAAAGCCAGAATAAAATCGATTGCTATAACTACTGTTCTACTATTTTTAACGATACTTCAAATTTATGATATTGAAAATCTTATCACATCAAGAGATTTAAAAAGCGGCACTTTTGTTTCAAAATTAGACGAAAAAAAATGGAAGTTAATTATTGATAATTTTGACGAAATCATTACTTATCCTGCGTATTCCAATAATATGGTATATAAAATGGATTATCAAGATTTAATGTATGTAGCATTACAATCCAAAAAACCAATTTCCATAGGATATGTAGCTCGTGAAAATGTTACTGGTGGAAGAGCATTTAACGACACAATTTTGAATCAAATTAAACGAGGTGAAATTGAAAAGAACAGAGTTTATGTTACTAATGCAGAAAACATAAAAGATTTTAATGTGCTTATTTATAAAGATAAAGTAAACATTAAAAGATTAGACAAATTTATTTTTCTTTATTCTAAAGAAAACAAGCTAAAGAAAGAGTACAAAGAACAAGAGGAAAATATAAAATACGTAGATTCTTTAAAAAACCGATACAAAGTAACTTCTAAATACATTGTTTTTAATGGTCAATGGGAATCGGTTGATAGTATGAAATTTAATTTAGAAGATTTTTCAAATTCAGAGGATGTTATAAAAGCAAGAGGATGGGCGCATTTAAAAAATGTAAAAAACAATTCTAAAGATACCATTTTTATAGGATTATCTGGTAAGTCTAACACCTATCTTTTTCCTACCGAAATAGTAAAAAGAGGCGATGTAACAAGTGCTGCGAAAGCAGAGAATTTAGATAATTCGGGATTTAAATTAGATATTTTTACAGATAAATTACCAAAAGATAAATACATAATTTCATTGGTAATAAAAGATAAAAACGGTAAATATCATAAAGGTGCTGTTGATAGAATCTCTGAGCCGGGTAAAAAAACGTATAAAACACCAATTTTATTAAAGGAAAAACCTGAAAACTCTAACGAAATTATTTTTAATGTTGAAAATGTAGAATTAAAAAATGATATTTTAAAACTTAATGGTTGGGCAGCAATAAAAGATAACGATTCTAGAAAGACACAAATAAAGATAGTTTTAATAAAAAATAATAAATATTACGCCTTTGAGACCGACATGATAATAAGAGAAGATGTTACAAAGGCTAACAATGATAAGTTTAATTATGACAACTCTGGATTTACATTAAAAATCAAAAAAAACAGCCTTTCTGGAGGTGAATATAAAATAGGAATTCTAATCAATAATCTCGATACTAAAAAGGCTTATTTTAAATTATGTGAAAAAACAATTGTTTTATAATTTCAAAAATAAAATATTATATATTTGCATAAAAATTAACAAAAATGAAATCACTTATCCTATCACTATCAGCTGTTTTAATCTTGTTTACTTCATGTAAGAATGATAAAACTGAAAAAACTGATGAAGTTCAAACGCCAACCAATATTCCATTTACAATAACAGTTAACGCTATTGTAGAAAAAGATGATGTATTTCAAATTTTTTATAACGAGGACGGAGCAGAAGCTTTTCCACCAGAACAAGCAGTTACTATAGAAGTTAAAGGTAAGCCAGAAGCACAAGATTTAGTTTTTATACTACCTTCTGACGCTGCACCAATGTCGTTAAGATTTGATATTGGAGCCAATAAAGATTTAAAACAAGTTGTTTTTAAAGAATTAAGAATAAACTACCTTGATAAATCATTTACTGCACAAGGAGCTCAATTTTTTAAATATTTTTATCCAAATGCTCAAGTAGAGTTTGATGTTGCAAGTAGTACTGCAAAAATCAATGCTATCGAAGGTCAACCTTATGATCCAATTATCGGAGCAACGATGGATTTGAAAGCTGAGATTTTGAAATTATACAGTAAAAAATAAAAAAATAGGAGCAATTAGCTCCTATTTTTTTTTGATTAATTTGTTATAATAACACTTTAAAAATATTGTGGTAAAATCGAAATAAGCAACTAATGGAGAACTGCTTTTGTGTTTTAATTTTACATCCAAAGCCTCTTTTAATGCTTTAAAAATTTGATTACTAACACCTTCGTTAAGCATTTTTGCAGTAATTTTATCAAAGTAATTTGGTTTGATAAATTCTTTACATCTAATGTAAAAATCAAAATCACCAACAATTTTATATTTATCGTTAAACAACCCAACCTTTTCAAAAAGTTCTCTTTTATGGAAAGAACCTACCTGAGCAATTTCCATATTTCTAATAAGTATTTCCCATACATAAGGCTTGCCGAAAACAGTTAAAATTTCTTTTTTAGAATTAATAAGTTCTAACTTTGAAGAAATATAGTTTGTGTCGGATTTTTTATTTATCTGATAAAAATAATTTTCTAAAGCATCTGGATAATACATGTCATCTGAACCAAGAAAACTTATCCATTGACCAGAACTTAGTTTAATGCCTTTGTTCCAAGCGTCGTAAATTCCGTTATCTTTTTCGGAAATATAGGTGTATTTAATGTTCTTTCCTGCAAACTGATTTTCAAATGACCTTATTATCTGAAGTGTTCTATCAGATGAATTACCGTCAATTATTAGATATTCAAAATCGGAAAAACCTTGATTTAAAACGGAAGTAATAGTATCAAAAATTGTTTTTTCACTATTGTAAGATGCTGTAACTATTGAAAAAAAAGGCTTATTCATTTCTTTTTAAAAACTTTTGTATTTCATTTTTCATAAAGATAAAGTTTTTGTTTTTAAAAATTACAAATATGTAAAAACCCGTAGCTAGTATGAAAATGCAAATAAACAATAAATTTGTTGTATTTTCTAAATAATTAAGTGCAGTCTGAAATCCAAAATAAGAAAATAGTCCAGCAAAACTTATAATATAAATATCATTTTTACAGATTACATTTTTCCAATAAATACCATTAGATTTTTGAAATGAAAAAACCACTATTAAAGAACCGACAGTAAAAGCCAAGTTCCAAGCTAATACAACGCCATAACCGCTAAAATAACTCCCTAAGAAGTAACTTAAACTTGAATTTATAATTACAATCGCCGCATAGGATATAATTAACCAATTCAATTTTCCTTCTCCCAAATAACTAAAGTATGCCGGATTGCTCGAAATGTTTACAAAAACTGCAATTGCGTTTATACTTACTGAAAATAAAAAGAAAGGAATGAGTTTACCAATCCATAAATAGGATATAATCGGTGCAACGATAATGATACCTGATGTTAAAAGTATGTTTATAAATAAAATAATTGAGAACGTTTTAATATACAACGGTTTAACCGAATTGTCATTTCGCTCTTTAGCTTCTGCAACAACCGGAATAATAACCTGATTTGCACTGACAATTAATCCTCTAAATTGCGAAACTAACCTACTTGCCATTTCATAATAACCAACCATAGCAAGTCCACCAAATTTACTCAAAAAAGCCTTAGTTACAGGCTCAAAAGACATTTGCATGAATGACAGTGCTTGCATTTTTAATCCGTAGTTTATGATTTCTTTAAACAATTCTTTAGACCAGTTCCAACGAAACGAAAGTACATTTTTGAGGTGTTTAGAAATAAAGTAAAAAGATAAAATAAGGACTAAAATACCTTGTAAAATCTGTGCAAATACTAAACCTTTCAATCCATAATGTGGCGTAAGTAGTAAACTTAATCCAAATAATAAAATAGAACTAAAACTTAAGATATAACTTTTTATATAATTTTTTTGAATACCATCCAAACAACTACTTATTACGCCGCTTACTGCATTTATAACAAGGCTAATTAATGAGTAGGGAAGAACTTCTAAAGCAATGTTAATGTAATTTTTCTCTATGAAATGGGGTAATATATAATTTCCTAAAACTAATATTACACCAGAGATCAAGATGTAAGCTATCAATATAAAAACACAGGAAGTAAAGATTAATTTTTTGAGACTTTCAAAATCTCCACGTGTGTAATAGGTAGATACAAATTTTATAATACTGGTGCTGATACCAAAGTTTGCAATTAGTGCTAATGATGTTGTTGCAATAATTAACGACCAAACTCCTAATAACTCAATGCCAATAGTATCGAGCAAATAACGGTACAAAAGCAAATAAATTAAGCCAACAACTATTACTTGAATAATTGCCGAAAGAGAGTTTTTTATTATTTTATTTTTCTGCAAAATCAGAGTTTTATATCAGAAATATAATTTTCCATTTGGTTGATTCTTGCATTCCAATTATGATGCTTTACAACGATTTCATAATTTTTTTCAATTAATGGAATGTAAGAAGAATAGTTTTCAAGAATGCTATTGATTTGGTCTATCGGATTTTCTTCATCAATTTCAATGATTGGATTGTAATCAAAAAGAAACTGCATATCGTAAGGTAATTTACCTAAAATTAAACACCTTGAGGCCATGGACTGCAAATATCTGTTGGTTAACGTAGAAATTTTGCCAGTACGTTCCGGATGAGTAATATCAGATGGAACACATATTGATATTTTAGAATTTGCTAATCCTTCTAAAAATTCATCGCGAGTTTTAAAAATTATTTGCCCAGCTTGCTTTTCATATTTGTAAACAAAACTAGTTTCTATTGGTTTAATTTTATCATGATACTCATTCCATTTTCTGCCCAATTGTAATACATCTGTAGTTCTTTTATTATAGTCTACGAATCTATAATTTTCTGACTCAACAGCTTCTGGAATCCATTCGGCTTTAAACTTTTTAATATTTAATGAGTTAAAATAATCCGCAGATTGCTTGCTTGCTGTAAAAAGCAAGTTGATATTATATTGTCTGACTGATTTTTCAATTTCGTCAAATAAGGGTTCCCAAGCATCATACATCCAAAGCGTTTTGAGATTGGATTTATAATGAAAATAAGGGAAAAACTTTTCTTTTTGATAGCCAATAACTACATAATTTCTTTTACTAAAAAAAGGAAATTTTAACGGCGGAAATACTTTTAAATATTGTCTGATTATGAATGCTTGCCAATTGTTTACACCGTTTATAATTTCCCAGTTTTTTTTATCAATAATTCGTTTTTCGAATTCGTGATACAAATCCATCGAAACGTGATGATTAAAATTGGTTTTTATTAATGTAAAGTTTTTCATGATATTAAATAGAACTTAAAACATCGTACAAATGCTTTATCTCTTCGTTTAATGGAACTTGATGATTTCCAACGAAAAATCCATTTTTATCTAAATATTGAGCATTTTTCATTTCACCAAAAATTTCATAATCAAAGAAACGAAGCACTTCATTTTTAGTAAAATCGCCAGTTACAATTGGTCTGCAATCAATTCCGTTAGCTTCCAGTTTTTTTACAATATCGCTTCTTTTTAAAGTTGATTCTGGTTTGATAATAAAACTAAACCCAAACCAACTGCTGTTGCCGATATCTTTCTGAATATAAAAATCGTTGTGATTAGCAAACAATGAATTAAAAAGAACTGCATTTTCTCTTCTTTTTTCTAAGAAATCTGGAAGTTTTTTTAATTGTTCAATTCCGATGGCGCCACTCATTTCTACAGGTCTAAAATTGTATCCTGGTAAAATAAATCTAAATGATTCTTCGAACCAATCATCACTTTTATTAGACACTTTATTTTCTTTTGGTAAATGTCTTGTCCAACCGTGTGCTCGAATGCAAATTAAGACATGGTAAAGTTCTTCATCGTCTGTTACGACAATTCCGCCTTCCATGGTTGCCATGTGGTGTGAGTAGAATGTAGAATAGGTTCCAACAATTCCAAAAGTTCCGGTTTGTTTTCCTTTGTATTCAGCACCCATAGATTCGCAATTATCTTCCATTAACAAGATATCGCGACCGTTTATAATTTTATTTATGGCATCAAAATCATTAGGATTTCCTAATAAATTTACGGCCAAAATCATCTTTGTATTTTCAGTTACTGCTTTTTCCAGTTGCTCCAAATCAAAGTTTAATGTTTCTAAATCTACATCAACAAATTTTAATTTTAATCCGTATTGATATAAAGGATAATACGTTGTAGACCATGAAACAGCTGGTACGATTACTTCATCACCTCTTTTTAACTTAGGATTTTTGGTATAAAATAAAGCTCCAACAGCAAGCAAATTGGCTGAGGAACCTGAATTTACCATTACGGCATATTTTGAGTTTACAAATTTTGCAAAATTTTCTTCAAACTGTTTTACACCTTCGCCCATGGTGTACATGTCTTTGGCAATTACAGATTGTATTGCTTCTATTTCTTTTTCATCCCAAGTTGAGGATGCTAATGGATATTTTATCATTATAAAACGTATTTTTTAAAATAGTCAACAGTTTTTTCAATTCCTTCTTCAAGAGAAGTCGAATGTTTCCATCCAAATTGTTTCAGTTTGGTATCGTCAATTAATTTTTGTCTCATTCCAACAGGTTTGGTCAAGTCGTGTACAAATGTTCCATTGTAACCTAAAACTTTTGCAATAACGCTGTAATATTCATTAATAGTGTAATCGTATCCTAAACCTACATTAAGGTTTTGTGGCATTTTATCAAAATTTGCTATAGCATAAAACACAAAATTTGCTAAATCCTCAGCATACATAAACTCTCTTCTTGATAAGCCATCACCCCAAATATCAATTTCCGATTTATTATTTTGTACAGCATCTTGAATTTTGTTGATTACTGCTGGAACCATATGAGAATGTTCGGGCGAAAATTTATCGTATTTTCCATATAGATTACACGGAATTATAGTTTTGTATATAAAACTGTTATCTTCTTTTGTAATGTATTCGCATAATCTTGTAGATACAATTTTGGCAATGGCATAACCTTCGTTTGTTGGCTCTAATTCTCCTTGTAAAATTAATTCTTCTGCAAGCGGATTTTCAGCATTTCTTGGATACATGCACGAGCTTGCCAAATTCATAAAATGTTTTACATTATTATTTTTAGCAGCCAGAATAATGTTTCTTCCAATGTCTAAATTAACCATCAAAAAGTTAACTGGATTGGCAATGTTGGCTTGAATTCCGCCAACTAAGCCAGCGGCGTGAATTACAAAATCGGGTTTATTGATTTTTATAAATTCATCAACAGCGTTGTAATCTTGTAAATTCAATTCTTTACTAGACGGATGAAAAAAGGTAAAATTTTTGGCTTCAGAATAGTTGAGAATGTTTTTTCCAACCATTCCGTTTCCTCCAGTTAAGAAAATCTTCATAGCATTACAATATTAATACAAATACTATTCGTATAATTTTAGAGATTCACGATCTTTAAAACGAACTACATATTCTAAATCATGTTTCATCATAATTTTTACAAGTTCATTTATCGAGGTTCTACTCGGATTCCAGCCTAAAACTGTTTTTGCTTTTGTTGGATCGCCAAGAAGACTTTCTACTTCTGCTGGTCGGTAATAATTGGCATCAACTTCTATCAGAACCTTACCCGTTTTTTTACAAATGCCTTTTTCGTTTTCTTCTTCACCTTGCCATTCTAGTTCTATTCCAGCTTCATGAAAGGCAAGTTCACAAAAAGTTTTAACGGAGTGTTGTATACCTGTTGCAATAACAAAATCTTCAGGAGTTTCTTGTTGAAGCATGAGCCACATACATTCTACATAATCTTTAGCATAACCCCAATCTCTTAAAGAATTCAGATTTCCTAAATATAATTTTTCTTGCAATCCGTGTGCAATTCTTGATGCAGAAAGAGTAATTTTTCTCGTTACAAATGTCTCTCCTCTTCGTTCGGATTCGTGATTGAAAAGGATTCCGTTTACGGCAAAAATATTATACGATTCTCTGTAATTTTTAGTAATCCAGAAGGCATACAGTTTCGCAACACCATAGGGTGAACGCGGATAAAAAGGTGTTGTTTCTTTTTGCGGAATTTCCTGAACTTTACCGTATAATTCTGAAGTTGAAGCTTGATATATTTTGGTTTTTTCAACTAAATTACAAATTCTAACAGCTTCAAGTAATCTTAAAGTTCCAACTGCATCCGTTTCTGCAGTATATTCGGGCATGTCAAATGAAACTTTCACATGAGATTGTGCGGCCAAGTTATAAATTTCATCAGGCTGAACTTGTTGTACTAATCGTATTAAATTAGTGGAATCGGTCATGTCGCCGTAATGCAATTGTATTTTTTTAGACTGGTGTAAATCACGAATTAAAGATTCTATATACAAGTGTTCAATTCTTTCGGTATTAAAAGTAGAACTTCTTCTTATAATTCCGTGAACTTCATAGCCTTTTTCAAGTAAAAATTCGGCTAGGTAAGAACCATCTTGTCCATTAATTCCAGTAATTAAAGCTTTCTTCATTTCAATTTTTTTATTCTAACGACAAATATATGTTTTATTATAGAAAATATATTTATTCACTTTATATATTCAAACAAAAATTATAAATTATATTTGGCAAAAAAAGATTTTGAAGTCTAAAATAAGTCTTTCTCTACTGTTTTCGATAGTTGTTTTATGTGAAATCTATATCGTTTCATTTAGGATAAATTTGCTTATTCAATTTGCTTTTCTTTTACTATTAATAGTATCTGGGAAAGGAATTGTATCTTCAAGATTTTTAAAAACGTTGCTTCCAATTGCTATTGTATTTGTTCTAGGCTTTTTAGGTTTTTTTTGGAATGATTATTTAATTGTTAATTTTATAAAAGATCTTACACATTTTATCAAACCTTTATTTGCAATATCTATAGGTTATTTAACATTTAAATCTATCAATAGTCCCTCAATATTTATAAGAACAATTATTAAAGTTGCTGTTGTAACTGCTGTAGTTCATTTGATTGGCGTGTTGTTTTTTTCAAGTTTAATAAGCGGTTCAATTCAAGATGCAAGAGAATTTGGACTGGATAATTTTATTGAAATTTTTGCCATGTATATGCTGTTGTTCAGCTCTAAATACAATATTGACTTATTTGAGAAACCAATTTATAAAAAAGTTATTCTTTCCATTTTAATTGTATCTATTATTCTTTATTTTTCTAGAACAATGCTGGGTATGATTTTTATCTTGGGCTTTTCGTTTTCTGGATATGCTAAGTTAACTTCAAAATCGATAAAGATTATTGGTATTTTAATAGCAACTTTATTTTTATTTTACGCCTATTTAGGAACTGTAAAATTTGAAAGAAATTCTAAAGGAATAGAGGCTTTATTGTACAAAATAAAGATGGCGCCTGGAGAAGTTTTTAATGCCAAAGTAAATAGAGAAGATCATAGAGAATTATGGGATCATTGGAGAGCTTATGAAGCGAAAAGAGCACTAAATTTGATGGAAGACAATCCGTCTAGTTTTATAACTGGAACAGGTTATGGTTCATTAGTCAACTTGAAATTTAAAGCACCTTTAGGAGAGAATGGAATGCGATATATATCGGTACTTCACAATGGCTATATTTTTATATTATATAAAATTGGGATTTTTGGAGTTTTATTTTATCTATTGTTTTTAATTAATCTTTACAGAAGAATTTATCATTTTAGTGCAAACCAACAAATTCTATTTTTTAAAATTTTAATATCTACAATAGGAGTTTATTTTTTATTTACATCACTAATTATTACAGGAATTTATATTCCTAAAGACGCAATTCTTTTTATTTTAGGCGGTGCATTGTATTTTGAAAATAAAGTTAAATCTGTAAATACAATAGTTGGATTTGATTAATAAAAGTTAAAGTTTAAATAGCGACAAAAAAGAATAATGAAAAATTATATAAAATATTTGTACAAAAAAGTTTACCAGAAAATGAATTATGAAGTGCATAAATCATTAATGTTAAACGCAAAAATCCTTTCTGAAATAAACAGTAAAAAAACTGCAATAAATTCATTAGATGAAGTAGAATTTCAAGTATTTTCACAGCGTGGTGAAGATGGAATTATTCAATATTTAATTAGCAAAATTGATATACCAAATAAAATATTTGTAGAGTTTGGCGTAGAAACCTATACAGAATCTAACACAAGATTTTTGTTAATTAATAATAATTGGTCAGGATTAGTTATTGATGGAAGTGATAAAAACATAAAATTTATTAAAAATGATTTTATTTATTGGAAGTACGACATTGTAGCTAAACAAAGCTTTATAACTAAGGAGAATATTAATGAACTAATAGGCAGTTATACAGACGTAAAAGATATTGGACTATTGAGCATTGATATTGATGGAAATGATTATTGGGTTTGGGATGCAATAGACGTTATTAATCCAAGAATTGTAATTTGTGAATATAATTCAGCTTTTGGGAGCGAAAAAAAGATAACAGTTCCTTACAAGTCCGATTTTGTTAGGAGTCAAGAACATTACTCGGAATTGTATTTCGGAGCATCTTTAGCCGCTTTTTGTCATCTGGCAAATAAAAAAGGCTACGATTTTGTAGGGACAACTAGTGCTGGAGTAAATGCTTATTTTGTTAGAAAGGATCTTTCTACACCTTTCAAAATATTTTCTCCTACTGAAGGTTATAACGAATCGGATAACAGAGATTCTAAAAATGAAAAAGGTGCGCTTACATTTTTAAGACATTCAGATAGATTAAAAACAATAGAAAACTTAGATGTTTTCGACATTGAAACAAATACTACTGACAAGATTAAAAACAGTATTGGTCAAAGTCTAACTATTTTATAACACAGTGCATTAATTAAAATAATAATGAATAATTCCAAGACAATTTTTTTTGTTGATTGCCATGTGTTTGACAAAGGATTTCAAGGTACAAGAACCTATATTCAGGGTTTATATTTAGAATTGATTAAAGATAAAAGCAAAGTTTTTTATTTTGCAGCTGCTGATATTGAAAACTTAAGAGCAGTTTTTGGAGACCACGAAAACATTGTTTTTATAAAATACAGTTCTAAAAATCCAATTTTCAGATTACTGTTTGAAATCCCCATTATAATTAAAAAACACAAAGTTCATTTTGCTCATTTTCAATATCGTGTTGCGCCAATTAAATTATGTAAATATATTGTCACAACACATGATGTTCTTTTTGAAGATTTTCCCGAATATTTTCCAAAACTTAACAGAATTCAGAGTTTCATTACTTATAAATTTAGTGCTAAAATATCCGATGTAGTTTTTACTGTTTCAGAATATTCTAAAAAACAAATCACTAAACATTTGAAAGTTTCTGATGTAACGGTAATGCCAAACGGAATTGACAGTATCTTTTATGAAGAATATAGTAAAAAAGAAATTCAAGAAGAAGTTTTTAAACAATATGGAATTTCAGATTATTTAATTTTTATTAGCCGATGGGAACCTAGAAAAAACCATCATTTAGTTTTAGAGTCTTTTGTGGATTTAAAATTATATGAAAATCATTCTTTAGTATTCATTGGAGATGATACATTTAAGAATAAAAAATATGAAAAAATTTATAATCTTTTAGAAGATAAAATAAAGCAAAAAATCGCAATCCTTAAAAAACTTGAATTTGCTAAAATGATAGTAATATTAAGAGGTGCATCTGTATCAATATATCCCTCAGTAGCAGAAGGATTTGGAATTCCACCATTAGAATCAATAGCAGCAAAAATACCAACAATATCATCTAATGCTACAGCAATGTCTGACTTTGATTTTATGGGTTACTATTTCTTTAATCCATACAATAAGCAAGATTTTCAAGAAAAATTACTTATGGTTATAAATAAGAAAGACAAACAGATAGATAAAAAAGTAGAAATTATAAAACAACGCTATAATTGGAAACTGTCAGCCAAAATTTTTAATGAAACACTACTTAAAATAAAATAATTTACTGGTTTTTGGCAGTTGCGCTTCCAAAAAACTTGTTCTTGGTTTTTACCAAAACATTGTAATTCTTAGCAAATAGTTTTTTTAAAGCTGACGCATCTTCTTTAGGAAACCAATCAGTTGTTCTAGGCGTTTCAATAAGTCTTTCATGAATCTGATAAGCATATGTTGCAATAGAAGTTCTGTATCTTCCTTCTGGAAAATTAGTCATATCATAACCATGTAGCGAATAAGGCGCACATTGTTGAATTATCAATCTATTAAAAGGTATAGCCAATTCTGCTTCTTCGTTGGTTCTTAAATCTTTAATTTTTAGTTCACCTTTATATTCAGGTTTCCAATCTTTGTTTAAGTATAGTAATAAGTTTAATTCTCGATACCAATTTTTATTTAAAGGATGATAATTAAAATCCAAGTGCATGTCTAAAAAACTATTTTTCTTACCTTGATGAAGACCGCCACCAAAATTTTTTGGGTCTACAAATGTTTTTTTTGCAGTAATAAAAGTTAAAACCCTATTAAATCGCTCTGAAGATAAATCAGTATATAGTTCTAAAAATTCAGGGCAAATTTCTTTATAATTTGATTTTTCAAATTTATTATTTGCAAAGCCGTGATCTCTACTTTTATTATTAAGTTCAGGTACATTTTCATATGCTTTTGATAATTTTTCCTCGTCACAAAAATTATCTATAATTAAATGTGGAAATGGTTGTGCTGTTAAATATTGAATACGCAATGCATCTAAATTGCTTTCTAAAAAGTCAAAATTAATCATTATACTATGAATAAATAGTTTACATCACAAATGTAGAAATAAATGTTTATAATTTAATTAATATTTCATTATTAACATTGAAATTGTATTTGAAATTTTCCAAATCTTTTACACTTGAAAATTTACTAAATTTACTTATTTTTGCTATCGAAAAAGAAGCAAATAAATGAAAATAGCAATTCTCGGAACTAGAGGAATACCCAATTATTATGGTGGATTCGAGCAATTTGCTGAATTTTTTTCGGTTTATTTAGTTGAGAAAGGACATGAAGTATACTGCTATAACTCTCACAATCATCCTTATCAAGAGAAAAACTTTCACGGTGTAAACCTTATCCATATCAACGATCCTGAACATAAATTGGGCACATTTGGTCAGTTTATTTATGATTATAATTGTATTATGGATTCTCGTAAACGAGATTTTGATATCATTTTGCAATTGGGTTATACTAGTAATTCAATTTGGTTCTTTTTATTACCTAAAAAATCTATTATTGTTACCAATATGGATGGATTGGAATGGAAACGGTCTAAATATTCCAAACCAGTACAACAGTTTTTAAAATTTGCAGAACGACTTGCAGCAGTTTCGAGCGATTATTTAATTTCAGATTCTATAGGAATTGAAAAATTTCTTAAAAAACAATATAATAAGGATTCCACTTATATTGCTTACGGCGCACATCCTTTTGAGAATCCTAATGTTGAAATCTTAAAACAATATCACATTGAACCCGAAAATTTCAACATGATTATGGCTCGCTTTGAACCTGAGAACAATCTTGAAATGGTATTGGACGGAGTGGTTTTAAGTCAAGACAAAACTCCAATTTTGGTTGTCGGAAAACATGAAACCAAATACGGAGAATATCTAAAGAAGAAATTTAAGAATCACGCCAACATACAATTTAAAGGAGGAATTTATAATCTAGATCATTTGAATAATTTACGTTATTTTTCTAAATTTTATTTTCATGGTCATTCCGTTGGAGGCACAAATCCATCGTTGTTAGAGGCGATGGCGTCAAAAGCTCTTATAATTGCACACCATAACGATTTTAATAAAGGTATTTTAAAAGAAAATGCCTTATATTTCGAGAATTCCAATGAAGTAAAAAATATTCTTTTAAACACCGAAAAAAAGAATAGTTTACATTGGATACAAAATAATTTTGACGCAATAGTAAATGAGTTTAATTGGAATAAAATAAATGGCGAATACCTTCAATTATTGGAACAATGTTTATCAAAAGGTAAAAAATGAGGCAATAGAAAACACATCTGTTTTTTTCATTACACTTATATTTATTACACTTCCGCTGCCTTATATTTTCAATAGTCTTGCAATAATAGCATTTGTGTTGCAAACTATTTATAACAGTAAAAAAGCTGTTCCAAACTTTCAAAAAGCAGTTTTCCTTCCAATTTTATTATATATTTTAATGGTCATTTCTTTGATGTGGAGTATCAATTTTAGAACCAGTTTTCAGGCCTTATCCAAAGAACTTCCATTGTTATTGTTGCCGATTTGCTTTATTTTTCAATCGTTTGATACAATTCAAATCAAAAAACTGCTCTCCAATTATAGTTATATATTTTTAGGATACACCATTTTTTATCTACTAAAGGCATTTATACGATTCATAATTTTAAAAGATTCAAGTGTTTTTTTCTATCATGAATTGGTTACATTAGATTTAAATGCAATTCATGTTTCAGTATATGTTTCGATTGCATTTTTTATTGTTTTCATCAAGAAAGACAAAACTATTTTTGATATAATTGGATTGGTTTTGATGGCTGTTTTCATCGTCTTACTTTCTTCCAAAAACATTACAGTAATCTTTGTTCTATTGTTTTTGATATATACTTTATTTTTTGGTAAATTAAATTGGAAAAAAAGTCAACTTATTGCAGTTTTTTTTGGTACTGTAATTTTTGGTACCATTATGTTTACAACAATTAAAAAAAGATTTTTGATTGAAATAGAATCCAATACCGAAAAGATATCGTTAAATAAAGAAGAAGAAAGTAAAGGACTTGTATACAATGTAAGTATAAAAGATGCTTGGGTTAAAGATAAATTTTCTGCAAATGATTATTTTCCCGGAACTGCAATGCGTGTTTATCAATTACGAATATTTAAAGAGTTCCTAAATGAAGAACCCATTTTTTTCACAGGGTTTGGTTTAAACGCTTCTTGGGCAAAATTAAAAGAGAAAAGAATAGAGCATAATTTGTATCCAGGTTATGAAACTTTTAATTTTCACAATCAATACATCCAAAATTTTGCAGAGTTAGGTATCTTTGGATTCGTAATTTTGGTGTTAATGGTAATCATAACGTTAATAAATGCAATAAAGACTAAAGATTTTATACATTTTTCTTTTGCAGTTCTAATGATAAGTTTATTTTTGACAGAATCATTCTTATGGAGACAACGAGGTGTAGTGTTTTTCACACTTTTGTATTGTTTATTTAATGTAAAAAAGATTTCCCAATCTATATAAGCTTATGAAAAGAATTTTAATTACTGGAGCCGCAGGTTTTTTAGGATCCCATTTATGCGACCGATTTATTGCAGAAGGATACTATGTCATCGGAATGGATAATCTTATTACCGGAGATTTAAAAAATATAGAGCATTTATTTAAAGATAAAAATTTTGAATTTTATCATCATGATGTAACTAAGTTTGTGCATGTACCAGGAAATATAGATTATATCTTACATTTTGCATCGCCTGCAAGTCCGATTGATTATCTTAAAATTCCAATTCAAACCTTAAAAGTTGGATCACTTGGAACGCATAATTTATTAGGTCTTGCCCGAGTAAAAAAGGCGAGGATTTTAATAGCTTCAACATCAGAAGTTTATGGCGATCCGTTAGTTCATCCGCAGACTGAAGAATACTACGGAAATGTAAACACAATTGGACCTCGTGGTGTATATGACGAAGCCAAGCGTTTTCAAGAGTCTATTACCATGGCATACCACACGTTTCATGGTGTAGAAACTAGAATAGTTAGAATTTTCAATACCTATGGACCAAGAATGCGACTCAACGATGGTCGTGTTATTCCAGCTTTTATAGGTCAAGCACTACGTGGAGAGGATTTAACTATTTTTGGCGATGGTTTACAAACCAGATCTTTTTGTTATGTAACCGATCAGGTGGAAGGCATATTTAGACTTTTACATTCTGATTATTCTCTTCCCGTAAACATTGGAAATCCAGACGAAATTACTATTAAAGATTTTGCCGAAGAAATAATTAAACTTACAGGTACTAATCAAAAAGTAGTATATCATCCGTTGCCTGTAAACGATCCGATGCAGCGTCAACCGGACACAACCAAAGCCAAAGAAATTTTGGGATGGGAAGCTAAAGTGAATAGAGAAGAAGGAATGAAACTTACCTATGATTATTTTAAGTCACTTTCATCCGAAGAATTGTTGAAAGAAGAACACAAAGATTTTAAAGGATATATTCATTAATATGGTTGCACAGCAAACAGGAAGATATTCTAAATACATTAGGCCAATAAGTGTTGCATTAGACTTATTGGTAATTGCAATTTTTAGTCTTTATTTTTTTAAAGATCTAAATCTTAATACGTTGTATTATCTTTTATATCAGTCTTTTGCTTGGGTTGTCATTGCGTTTATAGTAAGATTTTATAATATATATAGGTTTACAACTCCTGTTGAGATTATTTCTAAATTAATTAAGCAATCGGTTATTTTCTTACTGGTAATTATTGCTTTTTTTCCATTTGCAAAGACAACAATTTTTAGTGGTAGAGCAATTGCTTTATTCATGATTTCTAGCTTTTTGTTAATTGTTTCTTTCAAATATTTTTTATTCTATTACTTAAAAAAATATCGAATAGTAACTAAAAATAATTTTAGAAACGCTGTCATAATTGGTTATACACCAGAAGCAATTCGGTTGAAGGAAGTATTTGAAAACCGTATAGATTATGGTTATCGCTTTCTAGGTTATTTTTCAGACAAAAAACAAAATGATGAAATAAAAGGAAAACTTGAGGATTTAAAAAATTATGTAATCGATAACAAAGTTGATGAAATTTATTGTTCCTTAAACGAAATATCAGACGAAAAATTAAAAGAGTTAGTAGAGTTTACTGATGATAATGATAAAACAATCAAGTTTATTCCTGATACAAAAGAGATATTTTCAAAAAATTTAAAAATTGATTATTACGAACTTTTTCCGGTCCTTTCTTTGCAAAAAACACAACTGCATAATCCAACAATTAAAGGAATAAAGAGAGGATTTGATATTTTATTTTCATTATTTGTAATTGTTTTTTTGCTTTCTTGGCTTGTTCCAATCATTGCTTTTTTAATTAAAATAGAATCTAAAGGACCAGTCTTTTTTAAGCAAGGTCGTCCTGGACTTGATGAAGATGAATTTTTTTGTTACAAGTTTAGATCGATGCACATTAACGAAACAACCGAAAAAGAGGCGTCTAAAAATGATCCAAGAGTAACTAAAATTGGAAGGTTTATGAGAAAAACAAGCTTAGATGAACTTCCTCAGTTTTTAAATGTTTTGTTCGGAGAAATGTCGGTGGTTGGTCCAAGACCTCACTTGTGGTCACAAAATAAAGCATATGCAAAAAAAATAAAAAAATACATGGTTCGACATTATGTAAAACCTGGAATTACGGGATTAGCACAAGTAAAAGGTTATCGTGGTGAAATTGAAACAGATGACGACATGATTAACAGAATCAAATTTGATGTTTTTTATATCGAAAATTGGTCTATTGTAATGGATATAAAAATTATTATTCAAACCGTTATAAACATATTCAAAGGCGAAGATAAAGCCTACTAAAAAACATTTTTTTCAATCAAATAATTCATCTGATTGTCTAAATTAAAAGCTTTTTTACTATTATCAAATATCGTTCTTTTCATTAAATCTAATTCGGATTTATTCAAATTTGAAATTAATTTCAGCTTTTCATTCAAATCTGTATAATCTTCAACCGAAGCAACCCAACCCATTTTATTTTCTTCCACAATAGTTTCGCCTTCGCCACCACCAAAATACAATATCGGAAATCCAAGCGAACCATATTCAAATATTTTAGAAGGAACTGAGCCATAAATTCGAACTTTTAGCGGAACAATGGCAATGTCAAACGATTTCAATTTTTCGTGTAAATCGTTACGTTCCATCATGCCATGAAAAAAAATGTTTTTGCCTTTTTTAGACGAAATTAAAGCTTCTATTTGATTTCTTTCTGCGCCGTCACCAAAGAGGTGTAATTCAATTTTTTCATCCTGTACGGATCTCAAATCTATTTTCTCACACAATTCCAAAACGCCTTGCGCAATACCTAAAAGTCCTGCATAAAAGATTTTTATGGGCTGACTTTCCTCCAATTTCAAATCAAAGTTTTCAATTTTATGATCGGGAAAATTGCGGTATAAAAAACATTCTTTTTCAGGAAAAATAGATTTTATATGAGTAATAATTTCATTAGATTGACCAATGATTAAGGTTGCTTTTTTATAAATAAATCGTTCTAAAAACAAGGAAAATTTATGGGAAAACGAGTTTTCTTTTAAAGCTTTTAATTCGATTGCAGCCAATGGCCAAAGGTCTGAAATATTGAGAATTATCTTTTTATTTTTCAGCGAAAGCACAAAAACTGAAATAAACGAAAGTAATAATGGTGGTGATTGAACAACTACTTTTTTTGGAGTTTTTTTAAACAATAAATAAAAAAACAAACTCAACGAAAAAGACAAAACAGAAATTATTCTAACAAGTAAATTTTTACTCACACTTGGGTAAATCCAAAGTCGTTTCACCGTAATAGTATCCCGATTTTCAGTAACAGAAAATTTTCCTTTGTACTCAGGAAACAATTCGCCTTTTGGATAATTTCCTAACGGACAAATTACAGAAACTTTATAATTATTTTGACTCAATTTCAATGCCAACTGCTCAATTCTATTAGCAGCAGCACCTTTTTCAGGAGGATAATAATTGGATATGATTAGGATTTCTTTCATTTATTTTTTACACAGATTTATTTGTTTTTCACACGAATTTCACAAATTTTCACGAATTATAATTGTTTATTTATTACTCGAATTCGTGAAATCTCAACGGTCAAAAATTCGTTTCAATTCGTGTTTCTTTTAGGATAAGTTATTGTTTATTAAAAATTAGTGAAATCTGAGCGTTCAGAATTCGTGTTAATTCGTGAAATTTGTGTCTAATAAAATAGCAATAATTCTTTCAGATGCTTTTCCATCCCAAAGGTCAGGAATTCCAGCTTTTCTAGCACCATTTTGAAGAAACTCTCCAAATAAATTCTCCAGATTTTCAATAGAAATTCCAACCAGATTGTTGGTTCCGATTTCTATAGTTTCTGGTCTTTCTGTTGTGGTTCGCATTGTAAAACACGGAATTCCTAAAACCGTTGTTTCTTCAGAAATTCCGCCAGAATCGGTAATCACAGCAAAACTGTTTTTTATCAAGTACATAAAATTTAAGTAACCCTGCGGCTCAACAAATAAAATGTTTTTCAAATGCAAATTGGTTTCACCCAAAATGGCTTTTGTTCTTGGATGAATTGGAAATATTATCTTTTTGTTGCCAACCATTTTATCAATTCCTTCCAATAAATCAATCAACGATTGTTCTTCATCAACATTGGATGGTCGATGCAAAGTTAAAATGATGTAATTTCCAGTTTTTAATTCAAATTCATTCCAAAAACTCGGAGCCGAAATTCGATTTAAATTCTGATATAAAGTATCAATCATCACATTGCCAACAAAATGGACATTATTGGATTGAACCCCATTTTTCAATAAATTTTCTGATGCTGAAGTTGAGGTTGTAAAGAAATAATCGGTGATACTATCGGTAACAATTCGGTTAATTTCTTCTGGCATAGTCCTATCACCCGAACGGATTCCGGCTTCAACATGCGCTACTTTTATAGTCATTTTCTTGGCTACAATTGCACAAGCCATAGTCGAATTGACATCGCCAACAACCAAAACCAAATCACATGGATTTTGAGTTAATTCTTTTTCAAATGCAACCATTATTGCTCCAGTTTGCTCGGCTTGCGAACCACTTTTTACTTCTAAATTGGCATTAGGATGCGGAATATTCAACTCCTCAAAAAAAGTATCGCTGAGGTTTTTATCGTAATGTTGACCAGTATGAACCAATCTGAAAGAGAGATTTTCTTCTTCAATTTGTCGCCTTTCAATAGCTTTAATGATTGGTGCGATTTTTATGAAATTGGGTCTTGCGCCTGCGATTATAGTGATTTTCATTTATTCTGAATTTTTTTCAGAATCTTTGCATCATCTGAATTGTATTTTCAATCTTGTTTCAGTATCTGTTAATTTATTTAGATTTCTTTAAGGTCACAATTTGTGACCTTAAAAATTAATGTTTGTAACCAATTTTCCTTCTTGGTTTTTCATCTACTTTTTTCTCTGTCAATTCATCCAAATAACTAAAAACTAGTTCAATATTTTTGTCATGATTTTCTAATTTCTTTTGAATTTGCATGATATCAATTTTCAAATCGGTTGTGTCTAAAAGCATTTGACGCACTTTTGTAAATATCCTCATAATTTGAATATTGGTTTGAATTGCCTTATCACTATTTAAAACACTTGATAACATTAAAACGCCGTGTTCTGTAAATGCCATTGGTGCATAACGTAAACCCATTTTTTCGGAATTGGAGGTCGCAATTTGCGACCTCCAATTTGCAAATTCATCCTTTGTTAATTCAAACATAAAGTCTTCAGGAAATCTTGTTATATTTCGTTTAACTTGTTCTTTTAATCTTTTAGTTTCAATGCCATAAAGCAATGCTAAATCTCTGTCTAACATTACTTTTTGATTTCTGATAAAGTAAATTTTATCTGAAATCGTTTCTTCTGAAATAATTAAATTTTGGCTCATATAGTTATTTTAAATGGTTTATATTTTATTTCATCATCGAAACAAATTGCTTCAATTTTCCGCTTTTACTTCGTTGTAATTTTTCTTTTCTACTAAATGTAAACGTCAAACCACTTTCTAAATAGGTGGTAATTGCTTTTTCAATAGTTAGAATTTGACCTTCTGTTAATGCATTTTCACTTACATATTCCACTTCAAAAGTATCGATTTTTGTTTGTTTTATTACAAATTCTTTTACATTTCCGTCGTCTTCAATAATGCTTTTGGTTACGTAGTAAAACGTCAATCCAGGTGCTTTTTTTCCGCTTGGAAGAATAGCAATATCGTTGGTTCGTCCAATCAATTTTTTCAGAATCGGCTTTTTAATAGTGCTTTTTTCGTCCAAAATTCCAACATCACCAATATCATATCTTATAAATGGATGTGCTTTGTTGTATAACGAGGTAATTACAATTCGACCTTCTTTTCCGTTGGGTAAAACGTTGTTATTTTCGTCTAAAATTTCTATAAATAAGGTTTCTGAATTGACTTGCCATTCATCATTTGTATTTTGAAACGCAATCAAATCCAGTTCGGAAGCACCGTACTCATTGATGATTGGAACTCCAAATTGTTTTTCCATCAATAGTTTATCTTCTTCAAATAGCATTTCGGAAGTAACGACACAACATTTTAAAGTGGGACAAACCGAAGTTAAAACAATGTTTTTCTTTTGAAGAAATTTCGCAAATAAAACGATTGAAGATGTATAACCGTTAATGTAATCGAACTTTTTATCCTGAAATTTTAGCAACACTTTTTCAAGAATTTCATCTGATAAATCAAAAATTGAAAAGCGATAACTTTTCTTTAAAAAATCTTTGACACGTTCTTTTTTGTTTCCAATAAAATCCAGCGGAATTCCGTAAAATCGTGCTTGAAAAGACGAATTAAAATCAATACCAAACCAACCAAATCGATTAATAATATTGGCCCAAGTTAAGGCATGGCAAAATTTATCTTTCGCGAAAACAAATGGATCGCCACTAGAACCAGAAGTTTTATTTACATAAACATTTTTTGTAGTAAATCCGTTAGAAAGTCTTTCAGATAAAGGTTTTTGAAAATCCTTTTTGGTCATTATTGGAAGTTCGTTCCAATTTTCTATTTCAGACTTTCCAACAAATTCTCGATATGAGTTATTGTTTTTTAAATGATAAGCAACAATTTCTTTTCGTTTAGAATCGATATAATTTTCATAATCGACATCAGAAATGGATTGAATTTTTTTAAATTCAGCACTTGCTTCCTTCATCGAAAAACCATTTAACTTGAGCGATAAATTGAAAAGTTGGAACACAAAAAATCTATTTTGTTCAAAAATACTAAAAACATAAACTTTTCTACCAATTAGCTATAAATTCTTTTGAAAACAAACTATTTTTGCAAAACAATAAACACAACACAATGACAATTTTACTACTTGGTTCTGGCGGACGCGAACATGCATTAGCATGGAAAATGTTACAATCTAACAAATGTTCTAAGCTTTTTGTAGCTCCAGGAAATGCTGGAACTTCTCAAATTGCGACGAATGTTTCTTTAAATATTTTAGATTTTGATGCTATAAAAACATTTGCTTTAGCTGAAAAAGTGGATATGGTTGTTGTTGGCCCAGAAGATCCATTGGTTCACGGAATTTATGATTACTTCAAAAATGATTCTCAACTAAATCATATTCCTGTAATTGGTCCGTCAAAAGTTGGAGCGCAATTAGAAGGAAGTAAAGAATTTGCTAAAGAATTTCTTATCAAACATAAAATTCCAACTGCAGCTTATGATAGTTTTACAAAAGATACTGTAGAAAAAGGATTTCATTTTTTAGAAACATTACAACCGCCATACGTACTTAAAGCAGATGGATTAGCTGCTGGTAAAGGTGTTTTGATTATTCAAGATTTAGAAGAAGCCAAAGCGGAATTAAGAAACATGTTGGTTCATGAAAAATTTGGATCGGCAAGCGCAAAGGTAGTTATTGAAGAATTTCTTGACGGAATTGAGTTGAGCTGTTTTGTATTAACCGACGGAAAAAATTACAAAATACTTCCAACGGCGAAAGATTATAAACGAATTGGTGAAGGCGATACTGGTTTAAATACTGGTGGAATGGGTGCAGTTTCTCCAGTTCCTTTTGCAGACGCTATTTTATTGGAAAAAATTGAAACCCGAATTGTAAAACCAACAATCGCTGGTTTGCAAAGCGACGGAATAGAATACAAAGGTTTTGTTTTTATTGGATTAATTAACGTGAAAGGCGAACCAATTGTAATAGAGTATAATGTAAGAATGGGCGATCCAGAAACGGAAGTTGTAATTCCGAGATTGAAATCGGATTTGGTAGAACTTTTTCAAGCAGTTGGAAATCAAACATTAGATCAAGTTTCCTTAGAAATAGACGACAGAAGTGCCACAACAATAATGGTAGTTTCTGGTGGATATCCTGAAGATTACGGAAAAGGATTTGAAATAACAGGACTAGAAAACATTGAAGATTCTATTGCTTTTCATGCAGGAACTACAGTAAAAGATGGAAAAGTTGTGACAAATGGTGGTCGGGTTATTGCCATTACGTCATTTGGCGAAAGCTTTCAAGAAGCCATAAAAAAATCTTACCAAAACATAGACCAGCTACATTTTGATAAGATGTATTTTAGAAAAGATATCGGTTTCGACTTACTTTAAGAAGGAGTGAGCAGTTGTATCTTGGCCTTCTGTACCAGCATCGTCAAAAATGCGAAGTTGTTTAATCCAGTATACAATGTAGTAAGCACAGATTCCCATAAAAATCCAATTGATAATATTAGCACCAAACCAAGTAGTAAGTTCTAATTTTCTGAAAAAATCGTGAGGTATAAATAAAAAATCTACAAATAGTGATTGTATTCCTTCGAAAAATGCTTTCATTTCTTTAAATTTTATTTGTTTTTGTGTTCAATGTAAATCGATGTGGCGAAACTTTTTTATTAAAAAATAGTTCTTACTCATTTCGTTTTTTAAACAAGTAGTATCTTTACACCACAAAAGTATAAAATATCCGCATGATAACAAGCGTTTTTAATAAATCTACACCAATTAATTATTCTTTAATGCTAATTTTAGTATTAGGGTTCTTTTTTTTATATCAATTTCAGGGTGTAGCGTCGACAAACACTTGGGTTGATGTGATAAAAAAAGTGGGTTTGTTGGGTACAATTATTGCTTCTTTTTTCTTGGTGAATTTTATTGCTAAAAAAAATGGACTCACTAAAGATAGTGGTTATACACTATTTTTCTTTTTCATTTTTATGCTCTTTTTTCCAAATGTTTGGAATGATTTTGATTTAATTTTGGCTAATTTTTTTGTTTTGCTAGCTTTACGAAGATTGGTTTCGTTGCAAACGTTAAAAGCGCCAAAAGAAAAAATATTTGATGCTTCTTTGTGGATTTTTATAGCAAGTTTATTTAATTTTTGGTGTATTTTATTTCTCTTGGTGGTTTATATTTCTATAATTTTTCACGTATCTCGAGATTATCGAAATTGGTTAATTCCATTTGTTGCACTATTTACAACTATTGTTTTATTTGTGTTTTATGCTTTATTATTCGATTCGTCGGCAATTCAAAAGTATTTGATGCATGAGGCAACAAATTTTAAATTGGATTATTTTACCAATAATTATCAAAATTTGGCTTTGTCTATTTATGCTGTAATGACCGTTTTTTTTGTTATTCCTATGATTTTTGCTTTAACAAATAGACCTTTAAACCTTCAAGCGTCTTATAAAAAGTTGGTTTTTAGTTTTTTTATTGGGATAACAGTTTTTTTAATTTCGTCAAATAAAAGTAATAACTTATTGTTATTTACTTTTTTTCCAATGGCAGTCCTTGCAACCAATACTATAGAATTTACCAAGAGTAAATGGCAGCAAGAAATTATTCTTTCGGTAGCTTTATTATTAGGATTATTGTCGTTTTTTATTCAGTTATAATTTACTACCGTAGGCTAAATCACCCGCATCGCCAAGTCCAGGAATAATATAATTTTTTTCATTTAGTTTTTCATCCAGTGCGGCAACCCATAAATGGCAATTTTTTGGCAGATTTTCTTGTAGATAAGTAATGCCTTCCGGCGCTGCAATTACCACGGCAATATGAATTTCTTTAGGAGTTTGTTCGGTCATTAATTTGTTAAAAACAGCTACTATTGATTGACCTGTTGCTAACATAGGATCAATTAAAATCAGATTTTTATTTTCAAATGAAGGCGCGGCTTGGTATTCTACCAAAATTTCAAAATCAGCATCGTTCTTTGGGTGATGTCGGTAAGCAGAAACAAAACCGTTTTCGGCATTATCAAATATATTCATAAATCCTTGATGCAATGCCAATCCTGCCCGAAGAATGGAACATAAAACAACATTATCTGCAATAGTTGTAGTGTGTTTTACTCCCAAAGGTGTCTGAACATCAATAGCCTTATATTCTAAAGTTTTACTCAATTCATACGCCATAATTTCGCCAATTCGCTCAATATTTTTTCTGAAACGCATGCTGTCTTTTTGAATATTCACATCACGAATTTCGGCCAAAAAATGATTAAGGATGCTATTGTTTTCAGATATGTAATGAATTTGCATAAAGTCGAAATTTGTATGATGACGTAAAAGTATAAAAAACTATCTTTGCACTCGAGACCTTTTGGTCGAATTGTATGAAATAAAATAAAATTAATAATTATGTTTTCAAAATTTGCCTATTCTATATTTGAACAAAGTATCAAGGATTATCACGTTTACGATAATGTAAACCAGCCTATTAATAATCCGTATCCAAAGGATAAAATAGAACATTTATTGTATTTTAAAAATTGGATTGACACGGTTCAATGGCATTATGAAGACATTATTCGTGATCCAAATATCGATCCGGTTGCAGCATTAACTTTGAAAAGAAAAATTGATGCTTCCAATCAAGAGCGTACTGATATGGTAGAATATATTGATAGTTATTTTCTTCAAAAATATGCTCATGTTGAAGTTAAGCCAACAGCTAAAATCAATTCTGAATCGCCAGCTTGGACTATTGACAGATTATCAATTTTGGCTTTGAAAATTTATCACATGAGCGAAGAAGCAACACGTGCAGAAGCTTCGCAAGAACATAGAGATAAATGTCAAGAAAAATTGAACGTTCTTTTGGAACAAAGAACCGATTTATCAACAGCAATTGACGATTTATTGACCGATATTGAAAATGGTGATAAATTCATGAAAGTGTACAAACAAATGAAGATGTACAACGATGATGATTTGAATCCAGTTTTGTATCAGAATAAAAAGTAAGCTAACCTATATTTGAACTATTAAGGAATTAAGTTGCATTAAGTTTTTTCTTAATTTTTCTTAATACCTTACTGGTTTAAAAAAACATATTAATTGCAACAAAAAGTTAAACATATTGCCGTAATTCGCCTTTCAGCAATGGGCGATGTTGCTATGACAGTTCCTGTTATTAGAGCTTTTGTGGAGCAAAATAAAAACGTGAAAATCACTATAGTTTCGGGTCCTTTTTTTAAACCTTTTTTTGACGGAATCGATACTGTTAATTTCTTTGCTGTAGATGTAAAAGATCGGCACAAAGGTTTTTTAGGATTATTGAAATTGTACTCTGATTTGAAAAAGTTGGACATTGATGCGATTGCCGATTTGCATAATGTTTTACGTTCTAAAGTAATCCGATTGCTGTTTGCCTTGAGCGGAAAAAAAGTGGGTTTTACAAATAAAGGACGAAAAGAAAAAAAGCAACTCACTCGCTTAGAAAACAAGATTTTCAAACCACTAAAATCTATGTTTGAAAGACACGTTGAAACTTTTTCTAAACTTGGTTTTGTTGTTGATTTATCTTCACCTAATTTTCCAAAAAAAGCTATTTTATCGAATGCAATTTTAGCGATTTCAGGCGAAAAGCAAAATTTAAATTGGATAGGAATTGCACCTTTTGCACAATACGACACGAAAGTGTATCCACAAGATTTAATGCAACAAGTGATTGATGAATTAGCATCTAACCAAAATAATAAAATCTTCCTTTTTGGTGGAGGAACTAAGGAAATCGAAATCTTAAACACGTTTTCTGAGAATAAAAAAAATGTAATTGTAGTTGCCGGAAAATTAAATTTAGAACACGAATTACACCTTATTTCAAACCTTGATGTAATGCTTTCCATGGATTCTGGAAACGCTCATATTGCAGCTATGTTGGGCATTAAAGTTGTTACACTTTGGGGTGCAACGCATCCGTTTGCTGGTTTTTCACCATTCAATCAACCTCTAGAGAATTGCTTGGTTTCTGATAGAAATCAATATCCATTACTACCAACTTCGGTTTATGGAAATAAAAAAATTGCTGGTTATGATGATGTAATGCGAAGTATTTCTGTGGAAAAAGTAGTTTTCAGTGTTCAGTCGCAGTTGGCAGAATAATAATTTTTCACACTAATTTCAACAATTTACACGAATTTATGATGGTAAATTATTTCACGAATTGAATATTTTGTAAAATTTTTAATTCGTGAAAATTAGTGCAATTCGTGTCAACTTTTTATCATAAATAAATTTGATTATCTCTACAAATCTCTAAAATATAAGTTTTCAAATTTGAAATTGTGGCTTGATAGTTTGGCGCTTCATAACCAAAACGTTCGTGCTCTAGCTGTTCTTTTTCGATGGCGTTGCAACCTTTTATAACTTCTTTAATCATGTCGAGCAGGATCAATTCTTTGTTTTTATTTTTCTCAAATTTGAAATCAATCAACTCGTCTTCCAATTGTTCACAATATTCCAAAAGCTCTTGAACTTCTGGTTCTTCCAAAAGGTCTTGAGCTTTTTTAAATATTTCGAGTTTGTTTTTCATTTATTTAAAATAATTAAATCCTTCGACGAAGCTTAGGTAGAAAAATCAAATTAAACGCAACCTACGCAACTGAAAACTGAGTTTAAACATCATCAAAATCTACAAATATTTCACTACTTGTTGGATGCGCTTGACAAGTTAATATCAATCCATCAGCAACTTCTTTGTCAGTCAAAATAGAGTTCTTTTTCATTTCGGCTGTACCTTTTGAAATTCGTGCTAAACAACTGCTGCAAATTCCACCTTGGCAAGAATAAGGTGCGTCGATGCCTTGTTTTAAAGCAGCTTCCAATAAAGTTTGCTTCTGACTCATTTCAAATGTTGCTTCGTCACCATCAACTAAAACCGTAATTTTAGTATGACCGTTTTCAGAAGTAGCAATTTCTTTCTCTGCCGAAGTTGACGTTGAAAACAATTCAAATTTGATGTTTTTATCGGCAATATTATGTTCTTTTAAAATGGTCGATACCAAATTAATCATTTCTTCTGGACCGCATAAATAGAATTTTGAAAATTCTTTTTCTTTGTGTTTGTTATTCAAAACAAAGTTTACGTTGGCTTTGTCAATTCTGCCAAAAAGTTCGTTTTCAACTTTAATTTGCGTGTAAGCATAATGCACAAAAAGTCTTCCTACATACTGTTGTTGCAATTCGTGTAATTCTTGATGAAATATGGTTTCTTCATTATTTTTATTTCCGTAAACTAGAACAAAAGTGCTGTCTTTTTCGTTGTGTAAAACTGATTTTAAAATGGACATCACCGGTGTAATTCCGCTTCCTGCAACGAAAGCCGCGTAGTTTCTTTGTCGGTCAAGTTGTGGTTCAAAAGTAAATTTTCCTTCAGGTTGACCTACTTCTATGATATCACCAACTTTCAAATTCTCGTTAGCAAATTTTGAAAAATGCCCATTTTTAACCGACTTAATTGCAATTCTTAATTCACCACTTTCTGGCGAAGAACAAATAGAATAGGCACGACGAATTTCTTGTCCGTCAAGTGTAAGTTTAAGATTAATATATTGACCTGCAATAAATTGATAAGCCGATTGTAATTCAGAAGGAACATTAAAGACTACAGAAACGGCGTTAGGTGTTTCGCGTTTTACTTCCTTTATTTGTAATTTATAGAAATTTGACATTGTAAGTAATTTTTACAAAGGTAAGAAATAGCAATTATTTACTTTTATTTAAAGTTTGAAAATGTTTGTAACAAATTTTAAAATCCACCATCTAATACTTCAACCAAAAAACAATCCACTATGTTCAAACATTTTATCATGCTCGAATGGAAGGCATTCCTTCGTTCGGCATCCTTAGGAACTAACATTGCAATGAAAATCTTTATAGGTTTTTTTGCGATTTATTTTATGGTGATTTTTATTGCTGCGGGAGTTGGAGCATTCTTTATTTTAGAAAAAGCAGAATTGGAACCGCTTTCAACAGTAAATAAATTTATGATTTATTATCTTGCTGTAGATTTATTTATAAGGTATTTTCTTCAAAAGATGCCGGTTATAAACATTAGGCCATTATTGACTTTACCTATTAAAAGAAATACGATTGTTCATTTTACTCTAGGAAAAACAGCGTTGTCTTTTTTCAATTGGTCACATTCTTTGTTCTTTATTCCGTTTTCTATTGTTTTGATGATGAATGGCTATTCTGTTTTGAATGTAATTTTGTGGCATTTAGGAATTATGTCGCTCTTCTATTTTAACAATTTTGTGAATGTTTTAATCAATAATAAAGACAGTGTATTTTATTCTGTTTTGGCAATTGTTGCAGGTTTAGGATTGTCACAATATTACAAGATTTTCGACATAACACTTTACACACAGCCATTTTTTCAAGGAATGTATGAAACGGTTTTTGTGTTTTTGATTCCGATAGTTTTAGCTGTTGCAACCTATTATTTTGCTTTCAACTATTTTAAAAGTAATTTGAATTTGGATGAAGGTTTAGCCAAGAAAAGCGAAATCGCCAAAACACAAAACTTTTCTTTTCTTGATCAATTTGGAACTTTAGGAACATTTTTAAAAAATGACCTTCGATTATTGTTAAGAAACAAGCGTTCTAAAACTACACTAACGATGAGTTTCTTATTCATATTTTATGGATTGTTATTTTTTACCAATTCGATAGAAGCTTATAAAAGTCCGATGTTTCAAATTTTTGCCGGAATTTTTGTTTCAGGAGGATTTCTTTTCACTTTTGGACAATTTGTACCAAGTTGGGACAGCGCTTATTATCAGTTAATGATGAGTCAAAACATACAATACCGAGAATATATTAGTTCTAAATGGTGGTTGATGGTTATTGGAACATTAGTTTCAACAATTTTAGCATCGTTTTATTTGTTTTTTGGAGTTCAAACCTATTTATTAATTGTAGTTGGAGCGATTTTCAATATTGGTGTAAACTCGCATTTGGTAATGCTAGGTGGCGCATTTGTGAAAACACCAATCGACCTATCTACAGGTAAAGGAGCGTTTGGCGACAAGCAAGCCTTCAATTTCAAAACAATGTTAATTGCCATTCCAAAAATGCTTGTACCGATGGCGCTATATGCAATAGGAAATTATTTCTTCTCGCAAAACATCGGATTATTATTGGTGGCTTTGGCAGGAATTATAGGGTTTGCTTTTAGAAATTATGTTTTCAATCAAATCGAAAAAATCTACAAAAGAGAAAAATACGCAACTATCGCAGCATACAAACAAAAAAATTAGTACTCAGTTTTAAGTTTTTAGTCTTCAGTTATTGAAACTTATAAACTTTTAAACCATAAACTTTTAAACTATTTTAAAAATGATACAAGTAAACAATTTATCAAAAACATATAACAACGGAGTAAAAGTATTAAACATTACCAACCTTGAAATTCCAAAAGGACAAAGCTTTGGATTGGTAGGAAATAATGGCGCAGGAAAAACTACTTTTTTCAGTTTGCTATTAGATTTAATTCAACCTTCAACAGGATTCATAAAAAACAATTCCATCCAGGTAAATACTAGCGAAGCTTGGAAACCATTCACAGCAGCATTTATTGACGAAAGTTTCCTTATCGGATATTTAACAGCTGAGGAATATTTTTATTTTATTGGCGATTTGCGTGGTCAGAATAAAGCTGATGTTGATTCACTTTTAGCAAAACACGAAGAATTTTTTAATGGAGAAATCTTGAAAAGTAAAAAATACTTGCGTGACTTGTCTAAAGGAAATATGAAAAAAGTAGGAATCATTGCCGCTTTAATCGGAAATCCTGAAGTTGTAATTTTGGATGAACCATTTGCCAATTTAGATCCAACTACTGTAAATAGGTTAAAGAAAATAATCAAAGAATTGTGTGATAATCCGGAAGTTACCGTTTTAGTTTCTTCTCACGACTTGGTTCATACCGTTGAAGTTTGCAACAGAATTGTAGCTTTAAACAAAGGTGAAATTGTAAAAGACATCGAAACATCACCAGAAACTTTAAAAGAATTAGAAGCATTTTTTGCAGTTTAAAATATAATCGGCTTGACTACGATTTTTTTCGTGGTCAAGCTATTCGTTTCAAACTTTTAAATTGATTTTCAAGACAATTATAAAAAGGATTTTCATTGTTGTCCTTCCTGCATCAATGTGCTTACTTGTAAGGTAATTATAAAAAATAACAGCTTAAAATTTTACCATATCAAAAAGAAACGTACTTTTACCAGTCATTTATACTAAAACCGACTTTTTTAAGTTAATGATTAAAACGTTTTTTACCTTGAAAACCACTACATTAAAATATACATTTACCTTTGTAACACTAGCCTTTATTTTGGCTTGTTCTACTAAAAAAAACAATTTTGTTTCAAGAAATTCTCATGCACTAAGTACTAAATATAACATTCTCTACAACGGAGGAATTGCATTAGACAAAGGTATCGAAGATTTAAAATTGCAATACAACGACAACTTTTGGGAAACGCTTCCTGTTGAGCGCATGCAAGTTTCAGAGCAGTTTTTACCAGGGCAAACTCAAAATGCAAATTTTGATAGAGCCGAAGAAAAGGCTACCAAAGCCATTCAAAAACATTCTATGAATATCGATGGTGGCGAAAAGAACAGCCAAATGGACGAAGCTCATTTAATGTTGGGAAAAGCGCGTTATTACGATCAACGATTTGTGCCGGCGCTAGAAGCTTTTAATTACGTTTTGTATAAATATCCAAACTCAGATAAAATATATGAGGTAAAAATTTGGCGTGAAAAAACTAATATGCGCATGGATAACGATGCATTAGCTATTACAAATCTTCGAAAACTTTTAAAAGAAATAAAATTTAAAGATCAAATTTTTGCCGATGCCAATGCTACTTTAGCGCAAGCATTTTTAAATTTAAAAGAAAATGATAGTGCTATTGCCAAACTTAAAATTGCTACCGATTATACCAAACTCAATGAAGAAAAAGCGCGCTACCGATTTATATTGGGACAAATTTATGATCAAGTAGGTTATAAAGATAGCGCTTTTGCATCTTTTCAAGAGGTTATCAACATGAAACGAAAATCTTCTCGAGTGTATGTTATTCAAGCACATGCGATGCAAGCACAACAATTCGATTTTAAAAATGGCGATACTACACTTTTTTTAAAAAAATATAGAAATTTGTTGAAGGACAGAGAAAATCGTCCATTTTTAGATGTATTGAACCATCAAGTTGCTTTGTTTTATGATAAATCTAAAAACACTAAGGAAGCTGTTAAATATTACAACAAATCGTTACGCGCCAATCCTAAAGATCAATATCTAGTTGCATCCAACCACCGCAATTTAGCCGAAATTTATTTCAACAAAGCCAAATACGTAACTGCTGGAAAATATTACGATAGTACCTTGATTTCATTAAAACCTAGAACAAGAGAGTTTAATTTAATTACCAAAAAAAGAACCAATCTTGAAGATGTAATTAAATATGAGGGTATTGCGCAGATTAATGATAGTGTCTTAAGAATTGCAGCAATGTCAACTTCTGAAAGAAATCAGTACTATCAAGATTATATTGATAAATTAAAAAAAGAAGACGAAGCCAAACGCAAGTTAGAATTAAAAGAAGCAAAACTTAGAGAACAGCTTGAAGCAAATAATAATGGCGACTTTAAATCGGATGGTAAAGGTTTAGATTCTAATCTTCCTCCTGCTGACAATACTATCAAAACGAATTTTGGAAATACTACCGGAAGTACTTTTTATTTTTATAATCCAGCTACAGTTTCTTACGGAAAGTTAGAATTTGTAAAAAAATGGGGTAAACGTAATCTGGTAGAAAATTGGAGATTGTCGAGCGAGAAGAAGCAGAATTCAGAAAACGAAACGGAAGAAATTTCAGAAAATGATCCAGATGGAAAAAATGGAAACACGAAAGAAGTTGACGAACGCTACACTACTGATTTTTACACAAAAGGCATTCCTATAGAAACTAAAATTTTAGACAGTTTATCTAAAGAAAGAAATTTCGCTTACTATCAATTGGGTGTAATTTATAAAGAGAAATTTAAAGAATATCAAAGATCTGCTGATAAGCTAGAAAAATTATTAGCCAATAATCCAGAAGAACGATTGATTTTACCGTCAATGTACAACTTATATAAAATTTACGAAATCATAGATAAAGATAAAGCTGCAGCTATGAAATCGAGAATAGTATCTGATTTTCCAGATTCGCGTTATGCACAAATAATAAGCAATCCAAACTCTAACGCTGCATTAGCAACTTCACCAGAAATAGCCTATGATAGTATTTATAAAGAATACGAAGATGGATTATTAAGAGAAGCATTAATAAAAACTGAATTGGCAATCGAACAGTATACAGGTGAAGAAATCGTTTCTAAATTTGAACTGTTAAAAGCCAATTTAATAGGTAAATTAAAAGGTGTAGCCGAGTATAAAAAAGCATTAAACTACCTTGCGTTAACCTATCCTAATAGTGAAGAAGGCAAAGAAACTGAAGTTTTTATTAATACAAAAATCCCGTATTTAGAGTCATTAAGTTTCAATTCAGAATTTCCAACCTCTTGGAAAATTATATATGTTGCAGATAATTTGGAAGATAAAAATACTATTGCCTTATTTGAAAAGTTATCAAAGTTTACCAAAGAACGCACCATCGAAAGATTAACATTGTCCAAAGATATTTATACAATAGATAAAAATTTTATTGTAATCCACGGAATTAAAACCAAAGAAAGCGCGATAGGAATTTCACAAGTATTAAAAGATTTTAAGGAATATAAAATTCAGGATACCGCTTACGTAATTGCTACAGAAAATTATAAAGTAGTTCAAATTAAAAAGAGTTTTGACGAATATAGTACTGGAGATTGGTTAAACAAAACTATCACACCAGTACAACGAAATTTAGCAATTACAACTGTAGAAGAGGCAAAACCAAAAGTGGTTACTATTGAAGAAGTTAGAAAATCATTGAACGCAACAAAAGCAGAGCCTAAACCAAATGCTAATCAGTCGCAACAAGATCCTGTAAATAATCAGCAGCAGCTCAATCAGCAGCAACAACAGCAAAGTAAAGGCGATTCAAGATTTAATGATAGTGCTGCACCACCAGGTGTCAATATTGGTCCGCCATCTCTTGCGCCAAAAAAATAAATGTTATGTTTGATAAAAAACCAAAGTCATACACCGATTTATTAGGAAAAACTAATAGAATAGTCGAAGGAACAGTTATTGAAGGTACAATAACATCACCTGCCGATTTTAGATTGGACGGACATTTAATTGGAAACTTTCATTCAAAAGGAAAGCTTGTAATTGGTCCAGCAGGAAGTATAAAAGGGGATATCATTTGTAAAAACTGCGATATTGAAGGAAAGTTTGAAGGAAAAATTCAAGTTACAGAAATCTTAAACCTTAAATCGAAAGCCAGTATTCACGGAGAAGTTATTTGTGGAAAATTATCAGTAGAACCTGGAGCCGAATTTTTCGCAAGTTGCGAGATGAAACCCAATGTAAAAAACTTATTACCAAATGGAGGACAGCAATCCGAAGAAAAAACAGCGTAACAAGTGGTTGGCGTTAATCAACATTCCCATTCAGATGGGCGTAATCATTTTTATATTTGCTTATGCCGGAAAATGGTTGGACGAAAAATATCCAAATCCTAAAGAAATTTACACTAAAACTATAACATTATTAGGCGTTTTCTTAGCATTGTATAATGTGTACAGGCAAGTTAAAGATCTTGGTAAAACCGAAGAATAACTCGAATGAAACTTCAAATTTTTAAAACCCTAATTGCTACTTTGTCTGTAGCAATTGTATTTTTTTTTATCAATAGAATAATTTTACAAAGCGATTTTTTTTCATCAAATTTTAAATTGTTTAGCACATCATTAGAATTTATATATTGTATTCTAACCCTTTTTTCTGTCATAATTTTGACTACATCAATTGTTGTAAATTCAAAAAATAAAGATGTTGTAGGAATGACATTTATGCTCATGACAACTGTAAAAGTTGGTGTTTTATATTTTATTTTTCGCAACATTGTATCTTCTAGCTATGAAAATTCGGTGGAAAGAGTCAATTTTTTTATAGTATTTATTCTTTTTTTAGCAATGGAGACGTTAATAGCTATTCGATTATTAAATAAAAAGCAATAATCAATCGTTAAATCTGCAAATTCAATTAAAAAAATATTTTAATCTACTTGGAATATTAATAAAAAATGTACCTTTGCACCAAATTTTAGAAACCTTAAAATTTAAGTAAAATAAAGTTATGGTGATTTCAAAAAAACCACTCCATTTTATCGCAGCATTGCTAGTAGCATTTATGCCATTAGTTTCCAGTGCAAATCCTACAAATGATTCAACTGCTGTTGAAGCTCACGAAGTTGCAAAAACTGAAGGTGCTTCTCATGAAGAAGTAGCGAAGTCGCCAGAAGAAGAAAGAGCTGAATTTATTCAACACCACTTATTAGATTCTCACGATTTTCACCTTTTTTCTTATGGAAAAGAGTCAGGACATGAAAAGCATATTGGCTTTTCGTTGCCAGTTATTTTATGGGAAGATGGATTACATTTCTTTATGTCATCTGAGTTTCATCATGGTGAAGCCGTAGCAGAATCAAACGGTAAATATTTTGCTATAAATCATCATAACGGTATGATTTATAATACAGATGCTAAAGGAACTTTCAATGTTGACGATAAAGGTCATACTACAAATACAAAACCTATAGATTTTTCTATTACAAAAAGTATTGTAATGATTCTAATTGTCGCTCTAATTATGTTATTATTATTTAGAAACTTAGGAAAATCTTATAAAAATAATGGAGGTATTGCTACTGGTGCAGGTAGATTTTTTGAGCCTTTAGTTCTTTATATTAGAGATGAAATAGCTATTCCAAATATTGGTGAAAAACATTACAAGAAATATATGAGTCATTTATTGACAGTATTTTTCTTTATCTGGTTTTTAAATATGTTTGGTTTAACGCCACTTGGAGTAAATGTTACAGGAAACATTGCAATTACTGCTTCTTTAGCTATCATTACGTATCTGATCACAACCTTTACAGCTAATAAAAATTATTGGGGTCATATATTTTGGATGCCTGGTGTACCAGTGCCAATGAAAATCATATTAGCACCAATTGAATTTTTAGGAACAATCATTAAACCATTTTCGTTAATGATACGTTTGTACGCTAATATGTTGGCTGGTCACGTTGTATTAATGAGTATTATTGCATTAATGTATACTTTTAACAGCCCAATAGGAAGTCCGCTATCATTTATATTAGCTTTTGTATTGTCAATTTTAGAAATTTTGGTTGCTTTGTTGCAAGCTTACATTTTTACTATGCTGACTGCGTTATATTTTGGCGCAGCTAAAGAAGAGCATCATCATGAAGAAGCTCATTAATAAATTGAATGTTTAATTAAATATATATACATTATGGAAGGAACTCTTAACCTTGTTGGAGCTGGATTAATCGTTATTGGTGCTGGTTTAGGTATTGGTAAAATTGGTGGATCAGCGATGGATGCAATTGCACGTCAGCCAGAAGCTTCAGGAAAAATTCAAACAGCTATGCTTATTGCAGCAGCGCTTATTGAAGGTATTGGTTTTGCAGCGTTATTCGCAGTAAAATAATTAAAACAAACAACTGTTGTAACGGTTGGTTACAACAGTTGTTTATTAATTTTCAAATTCTAATTTAAGAATACATATATATGGAAGAATTATTAGGTCAGTTTTCGTTTGGTTTATTTATTTTGCAAACAGTATTGTTTGTTGGATTGATTCTATTATTAAAAAAATTCGCTTGGAAACCTATTCTTGATTCGGTTAACGATAGAGAAGAAGGAATTAAAAATGCATTACTTTCTGCAGAAAATGCAAAAAAAGAAATGCAAAATCTTCAAGCAGATAACGAAAAATTATTGGCAGAAGCAAGATCAGAGCGTGAAGCAATGATGAAAGATGCTCGTGAAATCAGAGAAAAAATGATTAACGATGCTAAAGCGGAAGCAGCGGCTCAAGGAGAAAAAATGATTGAGCAAGCGAAAGCTGCAATTGCTTCTGAGAAAAATGCAGCTATGGCAGAATTGAAAAATCAAGTTTCATCTTTGTCATTAGAAATTGCAGAAAAAGTATTAAGAGACGAATTATCTAACAAAGAATCTCAAACTAAATTGGTTGAGAAAATGTTGGGTGACGCTAAATTAAACTAATCAATATGTCAAGAGCAGCGATTAGATACGCCAAAGCAATATTAGAATTTGCAACCGAAGCCAAAAAGGCCGAAGCTGTAAATAATGATATGAAATCAATTGTAAAAGCAATTGAGGAAAGCAGCGAGTTGAAAGAATTTTTATCGAATCCAATTGTAAAACAAGACATTAAAAAATCAGCTTTGCTTGAAGTTTTTGCTTCGGTTGAACCTGAAACTAAAAAAATGTTCGATTTACTTTTAGAAAACAAAAGATTTGAAATCCTTCATTCGATTGCTTCAGAATATAACAACTTATTTGATGTTACTAATGGTGTTCAAGTTGCAACTGTAACAACAGCTTTTGCAATTACACCAGAATTAGAAAAACAAGTTTTAGCAAAAATTGCTACTTTTTCAGATAAGAAAATTACCATTGAAAATATAGTAGATGCATCAATTATTGGTGGATTTATCTTAAGAATAGGCGACATGCAATACAACGCATCTGTTGCTAGCAAGTTACAAGAATTAAAAAGAGAATTTGCTAATTAATTAGAATATGAAAAATATTAATTTTATAGCTTTAATTCTGTTTTCTTGTTTTTCTTTGTCTTGTTTTTCTCAAAAAATAAAATTAAAAAAAGGAGAAGTTTTAGTAGATGAAGTTGTATGGTTAAAATACCAAGATTGTGGTACTTTTCAATCTACATGTTCACTTCTTAATAAGGAAAATGAAGAAATTATTTTTTTTAAATTTATTTCTGTAAAAGGAGCAGAACCAAGAACACAAGCTAATCCAGAAGGAACACTAAGATATGTAGAGATAAGTTTCTTAGGTGAAAAGAAAAAAATTGAAGTTCAAAAAACACAAAAAGATTGCATAGAGTTACTGTACAATGCAAAAGTAGTTAACGAAGATGGAACACTTAATTCTGAAAAAGTGGAACGTTTGGTAGAAAAATACGGAAAAGAATTTTCAGATAGATTATAAATAATAGTATTACCATTAAAGATATATCAAAATGGCGGAAATTAAACCAGCTGAAATTTCAGCAATATTAAAACAACAATTATCAGGTTTTGAATCTGGTGCATCGTTAGAAGAAGTAGGTACTGTACTACAAGTAGGTGATGGTATCGCTCGTGTTTACGGATTATCAAATGCTCAATATGGTGAGTTAGTTCAGTTTGAAAACGGACTAGAAGCTATCGTATTGAACTTAGAAGAAGACAACGTTGGTGTTGTACTTTTAGGACCATCTACTGGAATCAGAGAAGGTTCAACTGTAAAACGTACACAACGTATTGCTTCTTTAAAAGTTGGTGAGCAAATCGTAGGTCGTGTTGTAAACACACTAGGTGAGCCAATTGATGGTAAAGGACCAATTGGTGGTGAACTTTTTGAAATGCCATTAGAAAGAAAAGCTCCTGGAGTTATCTTTCGTCAGCCAGTAACAGAACCTTTACAAACAGGTATCAAATCTATCGATGCGATGATTCCAGTAGGAAGAGGACAACGTGAGTTGGTTATTGGTGACCGTCAAACAGGTAAAACTACCGTTTGTATCGATACTATCTTAAATCAAAAAGAATTTTACGATGCTGGTCAACCAGTATTTTGTATATATGTTGCAATTGGGCAAAAAGCTTCAACTGTAGCTTTGATTGCTAAAACATTAGAAGAAAAAGGAGCAATGGCCTACACAACTATTGTTGCTGCAAATGCTTCTGATCCTGCGCCAATGCAAGTTTACGCGCCAATGGCCGGAGCTGCAATTGGAGAATATTTTAGAGATTCAGGTCGTCCTGCATTAATTATTTATGACGATTTGTCTAAACAAGCTGTTGCTTACCGTGAGGTTTCTCTTTTATTAAGAAGACCACCAGGTCGTGAGGCTTATCCTGGAGACGTTTTTTACTTACACTCTCGTTTATTAGAAAGAGCTTGTAAAGTAATTGCCGATGATGATATCGCAAAAAACATGAACGATTTGCCAGACAACTTGAAAGGTATCGTAAAAGGTGGTGGTTCTTTAACTGCTTTACCAATTATCGAAACGCAAGCTGGCGACGTATCTGCTTATATTCCAACAAACGTAATTTCGATTACAGACGGACAAATTTTCCTTGATGGAGATTTATTCAACTCTGGAGTTCGTCCTGCAATCAACGTAGGTATTTCGGTATCTCGTGTTGGAGGTAACGCACAGATTAAATCAATGAAAAAAGTTGCTGGAACATTAAAATTAGACCAAGCACAATTCCGTGAACTAGAAGCTTTTGCTAAATTTGGTTCAGATTTAGATGCAGTTACTTTAAACGTAATTGAAAAAGGAAAACGTAACGTTGAAATTTTGAAACAAGCAGTAAACGATCCGTATACTGTAGAAGATCAAGTTGCAATTATCTACGCTGGTTCTAAAAATTTATTGAGAAATATTCCTGTAGAAAAAGTAAAAGAATTCGAAAGAGATTACATCGAATTTTTGAACAACAAACACAGAGATACCTTAAATGCGCTTAAAGCAGGTAAATTCACAGATGAAATTACCGATGTTTTAGAAAAAGTAGCAAAAGAATTATCAGCAAAATACTAATAATTAAGTCAAAGGTTGTAAAGTCAAAAGTCTTAAAGTCATTTAATTGATTTCTAGAAACTTTCGACTTTATAACTTTCGACATTAGACTAATATAAAATGGCAAACTTAAAGGAAATACGTAATAGAATTACTTCTGTTTCATCAACGATGCAAATCACATCTGCGATGAAAATGGTTTCTGCTGCAAAGTTGAAAAAAGCACAAGATGCAATTACAGCTATGCGACCTTATGCCGAAAAATTGACAGAATTATTACAAAATCTTTCTTCAACTCTTGAAGGAGAAGTTGGTGGCGATTTTACCAAACAACGCGAGATTAACAAAGTTTTGATCGTTACTATTACATCTAACAGAGGTTTAGCTGGTGCATTTAATACCAATGCAATCAAAGAGGCTAAAAACCGAGCAGATTTTTATGCGGGAAAACAAGTTGATGTTTTTGCTATTGGTAAAAAAGGAAATGATATTTTAAGCAAAACCAATACTGTAATTGCAAATAAAAGTACAATATTTGATGATTTAACATTTGATAATGTAGCTGAAATTGCTCAAATTTTGACAGATAAATTTACATCTGGAGCATACGATAAAATCGAAATTGTGTACAATCAGTTTAAAAATGCTGCCACACAAATTGTTCAAGTAGAACAGTTTTTACCGCTTGCACCAATAAAATCTGATCAACCAGTTTCTTCAGGTGATTACATTTTCGAACCATCAAAAGAAGAAATTGTAGAAACTTTAATTCCTAAGATGCTAAAAACACAATTGTACAAAGCAATTCGTGATTCATTTGCATCTGAACACGGAGCGCGTATGACTGCAATGCACAAAGCAACAGACAACGCAACCGAACTGAGAAATCAATTGAAATTAACTTACAATAAAGCGCGTCAAGCTGCAATTACTAACGAAATCTTGGAGATTGTTGGTGGAGCCGAAGCCCTGAAAGGATAATTTTTAGTTCAAATAAATTCATAAAGAGTCAACAGTAGTTGGCTCTTTTTTGTTATTTTTATATCTGAATACAACCAAAAAATGAAATTACAAGTTTTATCATCTGTCCAGGAAATGATTTCACAAATAGAAATCATAAAATTTCTATATCCAAACATGACTATTGAACGATATGAAGGTTTTCTTTCGGATATGATTCCAAAAAATTACAAACAAGTTGCAGCTTTTGATGGAGCAACTTGTGTGGGATTAACCGGTTTTTGGTTTGGAACCAAATTATGGACAGGAAAATATATCGAAATTGACAATTTTATAGTCCATCCAGAGTATCGAAAAAAAGGTATCGGAAAATTATTAACTCAATTTATAGATGAGAAAGCCAAAGAATTAGATTGTACTTGTGTTGTTTTGGATGCGTTTACAGGAAACTTTGATGCACATAAATTTTACTATAATCAAGGTTATGTTCCAAGAGGTTTTCATTTTATTAAAACAATTGATGAGAACGGATTCTCTTAATTTTAAAGGAATTCTCACAATTATAAAAATTTCTATCTAAAAATTAGTAACTTTTTAATCATATATTCGTATAACTTTAACATTACCTATTTATCTAAAAATAAAATCTACCAAATGGCAAAAGAAAATTTTAATTGGAAAAGTCTTTTTGTAAACGAAGAAGCAGAGAACACTTCAAAACAAGAAACTGTTAACACACCAATTTCCGATGTAAATAAATTTCCAGAAAGTCCAAACACATTTCAACCAACCGAAAGCGCAACCAACAATCCTTTTCTAAACGAAATTTTTGCTGTCTATGAAAAAGGTTTTGAATCCTTAAATCAAACTGGATTTGACTTTTATGAAATGTATAAATCGGTAATTTCTGTGGGAGCAACCAATCCACAAAGCTATCAAATGGCTTTTACGATGGGAAAAACGATCAACCCACAATTGTCAAAAGCATTTCTTTTAGAAAAAAGTAAATACTATACAGATGAAATTGAAAAGGTTCATGCTAAATATGATGCTACAGGAAATTCTAGAAAGAAAGATTTAAATGATGCAATCACAGCCGAAAAAGGAAATCTAACAAGAACGATAAGTGACTTAGAATCTAAAATCGCTCAACTTCAAAATGATTTGCAAAAAAACAAAGCCGAACTTGAAAAAATAGACTTTAAAAATAAAGAGCAGTTCAGCGAAATTCAACTTAAAATCGAAGCTAACAATTTAGCCAAAAAGAAAATTTTAGATTCAATTAATACAATCGTAACCGGTATCAATCAATACTTATAAAATCAATGGATAAATTTGCACAAGAAAAAACAACACTTTTAGAACTTCCAATTCTTAAACATTTTGATGAGTCTAAAGGTGAAATTGCATTAAGTTCAAACGCATTAAAAAAAGGCGAAAAATCTATCTTTTGGATTCTAGCTCTCGGACTTTTAGGAGTGGGTGGTTATCTAACCTGGACGTACATCATTCCGCCGTTATTCACAATGTTGGGTCAAGCAATTGCATTGTCGGCAACTGGAGTTTTTCTAATTTTTTTAGTGATGATGTTTCCAGTGATTATGAAAGGTTTGCGTTTTATGACCAAAAATTTGCACAAAGCTTTAATTCAGAGCAATCCGTTTAATGAATTGGAAGAGCAAAAACAGAAAATGGTAAAAAACCGTGAAGTTTTTAAAAACACCAAAGCCAAGTTGAAAGGTTTGAAAAACGAAATGGAAATTGAAGCTACAAAATCTGAAAAAGAAGCCAAATCATTTCAAGAAGAAGTTTTGAGTTTGCAACGTCAATCCGAAAAATTGAAATCTGCCATGGATGAAATGGTGCGAATAAATGGTGTAGCTGCAAAAGATACTGACGAATATGTTGCTTTACAAAGTGAATTAGCAAGAAAACTTTCCGATTCGCAACGAATTTCAAACCAATACGAACAAAGCAAAAGTTTCATCCAAAAATATGGCGTTAGAGCCAATGTTCTTGGTAAAATGGACAGAAAATTAACCCTTGCCGGAACTGCAATTGATATAAAAATTGCCGATTTTGATGCCACAGTCGTAATGCTAAAAAAGGAATTCGAATTTGCTAAAAACGCGAAAGAAGCAACGGAAAGCGCCAAAAGTGCAATGATGTTCACCAAAGATTGGGAATTAGAATATGCATTAGAGGTCGTTACATCAACAATTGCTCTCGATATTGCTAGAACATCTGAAAACCTAATCGATATTGATGCATTAACATCTAAATATTCTGTAGATAATGATGAATTGTATTCAAGATTGGATTCGTTGGCAGATCAAATTAAAACTGGTGACAACACCATTCCAGATTCTACTAAATACACAAGTCCAAATTATAAAATCACTAAAGACGATAAGTTGAACAGTGGTGGTTTTGGAGATATTTTTTAACTGAAAACAAAAACAAATTAACTTTTAAATACAAATGGGAAAAATTTTACGAACAACTAAATTAACCACTTTTTCTGAGCTTTTAATAGTTCTTGGTGGAGTTGGAGCAATTTTAACTGCAGTTTATTTTATTTCACCAGGTTTGAAAACCGCAGTTTCTAAACAATTAAATGGAATAGAATTAAACAGCACAGATGTAAACAACGTAACCAACGCGGCCAAAATAGCATTGCCATCTAAAGAAATTTCTACTGAAGTTAAAGACAAACCTTTAGTGAGAATAGCAGGTTATGCTTGGAACGGACAATCTGGAATTATAGTTTCTAATGGTGGTCCAAAAACTACCAAAGGTTCATTAATGGAAAAAAACGGAGTAAATCTTGAAATTATTCGTCAGGATTGGCTTTCAGAACTTCGTAACATGCAAATGAAATTTATTGAAGAATTTGATAAAGGTGAAGCTTTTCCAACATCAGATAAAAGTGTTTTTGCAATTATGATTATGGGTGATGGTGCGCCATTTTACATCAGTTCGGTGCAAAAATCATTAGATGAAAAATACGGAAAAGACAAATACCATCTACAAGTTATGGGTGTTGTGGGTATGAGTTACGGTGAAGATAAATTAATCGGTCCACCAAGTTGGAAATCTAATCCAAAATCTATGAAAGGTGCCGTTATTTCTACTGTTCTTGGAGATGGAGATTGGGTAACGACTGTTAATTATTGTTTTGCAAATGGTTTAAAAGTAAATCCAGATCCAACAACGTACGATGCTGATGCTGTAAATATTTATCCATCAGAAAATGATGATTACATGAAATCGGCAGAAGAATTAATAAAATCGCAAACTACAGGATGGACAGTTTCTTTAAAAGAAGTTGTAAACGGAAAACTTACAGGAAAATCTGTTAACAGAAAAATTGACGGTTGTGCAACTTGGACACCTGGTGATAAAACAGTTTTTGACAAACTTACAGGATTTGTAGATATCGTTTCTACAAAAGAATTCAACAACCAAATGCCAACTGCGATTATCGGAGTTAAAGAATGGGCAGCTAAAAATCCAGAAATTGTTACCAATATTCTAAAATCGGCATTGACAGCTTCCAATCAAATGAAGAATTACGAAGATTGGAAAGTTAGAGCTTCTGAAGCAGTTGCTGATACGTACCAAATTGAAAATGCAGAATACTGGTACAAAATGTTCAAAGGACAACAAGGAACTAAAAACGGTTTGACGTACAATATGGGTGGATCAAAAGTATTTAATTATGCTGATGCTATGCAATATTTTGGATTGTCTGATGGCGTTAACCGATACAAAGCGGTTTACAATCAAGTTGGAACGTATTTAACAGAATTGAATCCGTTTGGATTTAATGAAAATGTTGGAAAAGTTGTTCCTTATGACGAAGCAGTCAATTTATTTTATCTAAAAAACATCAACGATATTGAATCTTCTGCGGCAGATAAATCAGATTATTCTGCAAAAGCTACTGAAGTTATGGCTTCTGGAGAATGGCAAATTAACTTTAGTTCTGGAAGTGCCGAAGTGTTAAGCAATTCATCTAAAGATTTAGAGAGAATTTACAACTTGCTGATTCAGGCTGAAAACTCTAAACTGACAATCGTTGGTCATACCGATAATGTTGGTAATCCAGATTCAAATTTATCATTGTCTAAAAACAGAGCACAATCGGTTGTGGATTATTTAACACAAAAAGGAATTCCTTCCAATCGTTTCCAATTAATTGATGGAAAAGGTCAAAACGAACCAATTTCTGACAACAGTACTGCGAGCGGAAAAGCTAAAAACAGAAGAGTTGTAGTTACGTTCTTAAAATAATTTTTTATTCAATAACTAAAAGCTACTTATAATTTTAAGTAGCTTTTTTTAACTCTTTTTTTGATGTTAAAATATTTTATCCCTTTTGAAAACACAACCAAAATACAACGAACTATCATCTTAGTTTCTTGGGTTGTTGTATTATTTGCAATTTGGTTTATAGGTTCGTCTGGAACCAAACATTTGTTTCCAACGCCAAGCCAAGTACTAACAGGTTTTTCAGAATTGTACAAAGAAGGATTGGTAGTTCATGTTTTTCAATCGCTAAAACTTTGTTTTCTGTCTATCATTTTAGCAACTATTATTGCTTTGTTATTTGCCTATTCTTGGCCAATTCCGTTAATGAAACCTGTAGCAGAATTTGTAACAAAATTTAGATTTTTACCTTTCACCGGATTGTCATTTTACATCACATTAATGGTGCATGACGCCAGAAATATGCAAGTTTGGATCTTGGTAATTTTCTTGACAACGTTCTTGACCACATCTTTAATTGCAGTTATTAAAGACATTCCGCAAGAAGAATTTGATCATGCCAAAACCTTAAAATGCAACCGTTGGGAAGTTCTTTGGCAAGTAATAGTTTTAGGAAGAATCGATTATGTGATTGATGTAATTCGTCAAAATTTAGCCATTACTTGGATGATGCTAGTAACGGTAGAATCAATTGTAGTAGCTTCTGGAGGATTAGGATTTTTAATTAAAAATTCTGATAAATTCATGAATCACGGTCGAATTATTGCTTTGCAAATCATTATCCTTTTAATAGGATTGGGATTGGATTGGTTCTTCAATTTTTTAAGAAAATCAGTATTCAGATATTCAAAAATATAACGCTATGGAATTCGAATTTAGAGAAACACTTTTGTACGTTGAAAATCTTAGCGTAGTATACGATGGCGTAACAATTATTAAAGATGTTAGTTTAATTGAAAAAAACGTGGTTAGACCAAAACATGATAACACCGGACAAGTTATTGCCGTTGTTGGAAGATCGGGACGCGGAAAATCTACGTTTTTTAAAACATTAACTGGTTTAGTTCATCCAAATACAGGTAAAATTTTAATCAAAGATTTTGAAAGTAAGGAGCTAAATGCGGCAAAACCTGTAAGTGAAGGTGACATTGGATTTGTAGATCAAAAGTATACGTTGTTCCGACATAAAACGGTTCTTCAAACCTTGAAATTTGCGTTGAGAAAGACCACTTTATCGGCTCAAGAGCAAGATGCTAAAATTGAAAATTATATTAAAGATTGGGGATTGGAATCGTGTAGAGACAAATATCCAAACGAACTTTCTGGCGGACAAAGACAACGAACAGCTATTATTGAACAGCTTTTTTCATCTGATAAATTAATTGTTTTAGACGAGCCCTTTTCAGGTTTAGATATCGGAAATATTGAAGAAGTGAAGAAATCATTTGATTTGTTAAGTTCATCACACGATTTAAATACGGTGATTTTTTCGACACACGATATTGAATTAGCAATTGAATTGGCTCAAGCGATTTACGTAATTGGTTATCCAACAGTCGGCGGAAAAAAGCAAACTTATGGAAGTATTGTAGCCAAATACGATTTGCGTGAAATGGGAATTTGTTGGAAAGATAAATGTGAAGATCACGATAAATTGTACAAAGAAATTGCGCTTCAAATGATGAATTCGTAAATTTAAAAACAAATAAAATTCTAAATCCTGCAAGGTCTTCTTTTGATCTTGTGGGTTTTTAACAACAATAAAACATGGGTTTTACTACAACTTTTTTACAACAATTAGAGCAAGAAACACTTTCAATCTTGGCTATTTGTAAAGTTTTAAATGCTGATGATTCGTTTATTCAAAAGATAAATGAGCTTGTAAAATCAAATTCTGAAAACGGATTATTATTCAAAGCTGAACATTTTTTTCTTTCCGATTGTATTTCAATTTATAGAAAATTGGGCGAAAAAGAAACCGATAAATCGCAATTTACGTTGGCTTATTATTATGATGTTTTACGCAACAATCATTTTGCGGATGCTAAAAATTTAGGTGAATTTGATAAATTAGTAGCTTCACCAAATTTTAAAAATTTCCTTGAAAAAGTAAAAGTTGAAAACACAATTTCTACTGTAGATTCAAGTGATTTTATCAAAGTTTTATCCGAAAATAGAAACCCAAATTTAGAAAACATACAGCAGCATTTTTATAAATTTCTACAGTTTTCATTTGATAAATCATTTGAAAACAATGCTGTGGTAAATCAGTTTTTTCAATCCAATTCTGATAAAAACCAACTTCCAGAAGACGATTCGCTAGAAAAAGTTCTTAAAGAACTGAACGAACTAATAGGATTGGAAAACGTAAAGAAAGACGTTTCAGAATTGATAAACCTGTTAGAAATCCAAAAGAAACGAACTTCTGAAGGATTAAAAAACACCGAAATTACACTTCATACGGTATTTCTTGGTCCGCCAGGAACTGGAAAAACATCCGTTGCACGATTGTTGAGTAGAATTTTCAAACATTTGGGATTTCTTTCCAAAGGACAATTAATCGAAACCGATAGAGAAGGAATGATTGCCGGATTTGTGGGTCAAACGGCCTTAAAAGTTGACAAAGTGGTTGATGAAAGTCTAGGTGGTGTATTGTTTATTGATGAAGCTTACGCCTTAACTCAAAATTCTTTAGGAAACGATTATGGCGCAGAAGCAGTAAATACGTTAATCAAGCGCATGGAAGACCATCGCGACGATTTAGCTTTGGTTGTTGCTGGTTACACTGAACCTATGAAAATTTTTGTCGAATCCAACCCAGGATTGCGTTCGCGATTCAATAGATTTTTCGAATTCGATCATTTTTCTCCTTCCGAGTTATTGCAGATTTTTGAGTCCGTTGCCCAAAAATCTGATTTTGTAATTACAGATGATGCCAAAGAAAAACTCAACGACACCTTTGTTTTGCTTCATGAAAAGAAAAACGAAAGCTTTGGAAACGCTCGTGTAGTAAGAAATCTGTTTGAAAAGTGTGTTCAGAATCACGCCAACCGAATTATAAAAATCAAGAAGCTCTCTAAAAAAACTTTAAAAACACTTACAGAACAAGACATTCCGGAGCCAAATGAAACTCAAAATCAAGTAGCTTTTGAAATAAAAGAATAAAGTTTTATGAAAATTGGTGCTGCATTAAATTCGTGTTAATTAGTGAAAATTTGTATCGAAAACCCTATTTTTACACCATAAAAAAATCACTTTGAGTTTATATAAAAATCTTTTTAAGCAGACATTAATCTATGGTTTGGCAACGGTTTTGCCACGTATGTTGAGTTTCCTTTTGGTAATGGTGCATACGGACAAACTTGTAAAAGCCGATTATGGAGAAACGACTATTCTTTTGGCTTACATGGTATTCTTCAATGTAATTTTGTCTTATGGAATGGAAACTGCATTTTTCCGTTTTTATAATTCGGAGGAAAATAAAAAAGGTGTCATCCAAACTTCTACGATTTCTATATTTTGGACATCAATAGGGTTTTTATTTCTTTCGCTTTTTTTTAGAAAATTTTTATCAAGCTGGATAAATGTTGATGTAGAATATGTAACCTATGCTATTTGGATTTTAGTTTTAGACGCATTGGTTATTATTCCTTTTTCAAAATTAAGAGCAGAGCAAAGACCAATTGTATATGCTTTTATTAAAATTGGAAATGTCGCAATAAATATGATTTTAAACTTGTTTTTCCTTTTGTATTTACCAGAAATTGCTTCCAATTATCCTGATTCATTTATTGCTACATTATATTTTGAAAATTTTCAAATTGGCTATATTTTTATGGCAAATCTTATTGCAAGTTTGGCAACTTTCGTAGTGCTTTCGCCAAATTATTTTCATCTTAAATGGAAGCTAGATATACAACTTTGGAAAAGGATGATGCTCTATGGATTTCCAATTTTAATCGCCGGAATTGCTTTTGCGGTAAACGAACATTTGGACAAAATAATACTCGAATACCTTTTGCCTAAAAATATTGGTAAATCAGAAGTTGGAGCATATGCAGCTTGTTATAAACTAGGATTATTTATGGTTTTATTTGCAACCGCATTTCGATTAGGAATAGAACCTTTTTTCTTTAGCCATGCAAAAAATGAAAATGCGAAGCAAACCTATGCTACAATAACCAAATTTTTTGTGGTTTTTGGTTCATTAATTCTTTTAACAGTTATTGTTTTTGCTGATTTGTTGAAACTAATAATGATTAAAGACGAATCCTACTGGGAAGCCATGAAGGTTGTTCCGTTAATTATTTTAGCAAACTTCTTTTTAGGAATTTACAATAATCTCTCGGTTTGGTATAAGTTAACAGATAAAACAAAAATTGGCGCCTACATTTCAATTGTTGGTGCGATTTTCACTTTGTTGTTAAACTATCTCCTGATTCCAAAATACAGTTATATGGGTTCGGCAATCGGTACAATTGTAGCCTATGGAAGCATGATGATAATATCGTATGTCCTTGGTAATAAATATTATCCAATTCCTTATGACATGAAAAAGATAAGTGGATATTTAGGAATTTCAATTCTGTTTTCCATTCTATCATTCTATTTCTTCAGAGAAAATTATTTTGTTGGAATTACATTAATAGTGATATTTACCTATTTCATCTATTATAACGAAAAAGAAACATTACTTAAAATCATAAAAAGAAAAGCAAAATAATGACCATAAAAATCATCAATAAATCAAACCACGATTTACCAAATTATGAAACCATTGCTTCGGCAGGAATGGATTTGCGCGCCAATATATCTGAACCAATTACTTTAAAATCATTAGAAAGAACTATTGTAAAAACAGGACTTTTTATAGAATTACCAATCGGTTACGAAGCACAAGTACGTCCAAGAAGCGGATTGGCTGCTAAAAAAGGTGTTACAGTCTTAAATGCTCCAGGAACAGTCGATGCCGATTATCGTGGTGAAATTGGAGTAATTTTAGTAAATTTATCGAATGAAGATTTTGTGATTGAAAATGGCGAACGCATTGCTCAATTGATTATTGCCAAACACGAACGCGCCGAATGGATTGAAGTTCAAGAATTATCCGAAACTTCGAGAGGTGAAGGCGGTTTTGGTAGTACTGGAGTGAAGTAGAGGAAACACTTCAATGTTCACAATTCATTGTTGAATATTCTCAGTTCAAAAAAATATTGAATATTCAGTGATGAATTACGAATGGCGAAGTTTCAAAAAAAATATAAACCGCAAATAATTTATACAAGCCATGAAAAAATTTGATTTACACGAAAGACTAATTGATTTTGCAGTAGAAATCATTACTATTACCGACAATTTAAAAGCTACAAAAGCAGGAAATCATTTATCAGGACAAATTGTAAGATCAGGTACATCGCCGTCTCTAAATTATAGTGAAGCTCAAAGCGCTGAATCAAGAAATGATTTTATTCATAAAATGTCTGTCGTATTAAAAGAATTAAGAGAGACACATTCTTGTTTAAAAATAATTCATAGAGCAAAATTATATTTAAAAAATGAACAAGATCTAGTACTAGCGGTAAATGAAAATGATGAATTAATATCGATTTTTGTAAAAAGTATTGAAACTTCAAGGAATAGAAATAAGTAGTCAAATAATTCAAAATTCAAAATTCGTTAATGAATATTCCAAGTTCAAAAATGTTGAATATTCAATGATGAATAACGAATGTTGAAGTTAAAAATAAATATAAAACAATGAAAATAATAGTACCAATGGCAGGTCGTGGTTCAAGATTGCGTCCGCACACATTAACAATTCCGAAACCATTAATTCCAGTTGCAGGAAAACCAATTGTACACCGATTGGTAGAAGATATTGCCGGAGTCTTAAATCAACCAATTGAAGAAGTAGCGTTCATCATACACGAAAGTTTTGGTAAAAAAGTAGAGGAAGATTTAATTGCAATTGCACAAAAATTAGGCGCTAAAGGAACAATATATTATCAAAATGAAGCGTTAGGTACAGGACATGCTATTATGTGTGCCAAAGATTCCTTAAGTGGTTCGGCGGTTATTGCTTATGCTGATACTCTAATTCGTGCCGATTTTGATTTAGATACCACAGCCGATAGCGTTATTTGGGTAAAACAAGTAGACCAACCCGAAGCTTTTGGCGTTGTGAATTTAAACGAAAACGGTGAGATTATCGAATTGGTGGAAAAACCAAAAGAATTTGTTTCTGATTTGGCTGTTATCGGAATTTACTATTTCAAAGATATTGCCGTTCTTAAAAATGAACTGCAATCGGTTTTAGACAACAACATTATTCATGGTGGCGAATACCAAATTAATGATGGAATCAAACAAATGATGGCAAAAGGCATGAAATTTGTACCAGGAAAAGTGGATGAATGGATGGATTGCGGAAATAAAGATGTTACTGTAGAAACCAACTCAAGAATGTTAGGGTTTTTGCATCAGGATGGCGAAAATTTAGTTTCAGCTGATGTAAAATTAGAAAATGCAACTATCATTCCACCTTGTTACATTGGTGAAGATGTGGTTGTGATAAACGCTACGGTTGGTCCAAATGTTTCGTTGGGTAAAGGTTGTCACGTAATTGACAGTACAATTAAAAATAGTTTGATTCAAACACATGCACATATTAAAAATGCCAATTTGGACAATGCCATGATCGGAAATCATGCGAGTTTCGATGGTAATTTTACAAGTGTAAGTATTGGCGATTATTCCGTTTTAGAATAAATAATTGATGAAAAAAATAGTTTTATACAGTTTTCTTTTTGGAATGTTTTTCGTTCCAAAGGTACTTTTGGCTCAAACCGAACCAGAAGAAATTGCAGCGGTTTCCGACGAATTCGAAAATTATTACTACGAATCTTTGAAGCAAAAAGGAATTGAAAACTACGATAAAGCCATTGATGCATTAGAAAAATGCCAAAATATTCAACCTAAAAATGCGGTCGTTTATTTTGAATTGGGAAAAAATTATTTGGCTCAGAAGAAATACAAAGATGCCTATGATAATTTTGAAAAAGCAACCCAAATTGATCCTAAAAACAAGTGGTTTTGGGTTGGAATGTACGATGTGTGCTATGACACTAGAGATTTCAATCAAGCCATAATTGTTGTCGAAAAGCTTATAGAATTCAAAGAAGAGTACAAAGAAGATTTAACTTCACTTTACATGAGTACGCAGCAATTTGACAAAGCACTTGCATTAATAAATGAGCTCAATGATAAATTTGGCAAATCCGAAAAACGTGAAAATTATAAACTTCAAATTCTACAAGATTCGAAATATGCTGGTTCAGAAAAGCAAAATTTATTAGATCAAATTAAAAAGAATCCTAAAGACGAAGCCAATTATATTTCACTAATATATTTGTACTCCAAAAGCAATCAAGAAGAAAAAGCTAACGAAGTTGCACGTCAATTAGAAAAAGAAATTCCAACTTCCGATTGGGCGCAAGTAAGCTTGTTTAAATTTCACATCAACAATAATGATGGTGAAAAAGCAGTTGTAGCAATGAACAAAGTATTGGCAAGCGATAAAATTGACAGGAAAATTAAGCACCGAATGTTTAATGAATTTCTAATTTATACACAAACCAACCCACAGTTTGACGCCGATTTAGAAAAAGCTATTGCTTATTTTGACAACGATAAAGAGGTTCAAGTTGCTAAAGAAATTGGAAAGTTTTACCAGGCTAAAAAAGAGAATCTAAAAGCAATTAAGTTTTATGAAAATCATTTGAAAAATCAAAATGATGACATGGAAACCATTTTACTTTTGCTTCAAGCCTACACGGATGGGTTAGAATTTGATAAATTGGCCAAAGTTGCCGAAAGTAAAATGGAGCTATTTCCAACACAACCCGAATTGTATTATTATGCTGGTTTAGCACAAAATCAGTTAACCAATTATAAAAAAGCTAAAGACGTTTTAGAATCAGGATTAGATTTAGTTTTGGAAAACGTAACTTTGGAAATTAATTTCAACATTCAGTTAGGCGAAGCTTACAACGGACTTGGCGATATGAAAAAGAAAGAAAGCTATTTTAGTAAAGCCAACGAATTAATAAAAAAGAATAAAAAGTAATGAAGAAATATATAGGTCTAGCATTCGTTTTTTTAATAATTTCCTGTAAATCCAAAGCGTTATTAGCTGAAGGAAGCGCAAATGGATTGCTACCTGCGAGCAAGATTATCGAAAATCACAATAACAATAAGTATGATTTTTCTACATTGTATATTAAATCATCAGCCAAATATAAAGACGATAAACAATCGCTTGGCGTAACGGCAGATATTCGAATTAAGAAAGACGAAAAAATATTGGTAAGTGTTCGATTCCTTGGTTTTACGGCGGCCAAAGCATTAATAACTCCAACATCAGTTCAATACTACGAGAAAGGCAGCAATACCTATTTTGAAGGCGATTATGCTGGAATTAGTCAGTGGTTGGGAACCGATTTAGATTTTAATAAAATCCAAAATATGTTTCTTGGAAAAGCATTAGATGATCTATCCAAAGGAAAATATTTGGTTTCTATTGCAGAAAAACTATATAAGTTAGAAGACAATTCCGACGGCAAAACCTTCAAATCATTTTATTTCGAAAGCGATAATTTTTTGGTAAAAAAACAACAAATAGCGCAGCCATCACAAGATCGTTCTTTAGAAGTTTTATTTCCAGATTTTAAGAAATATGAAACGATGATTTTGCCAACCAATATGCAAATTGATGCCAATCAAAAAGGCAAAAAAACCGAAATTGATATCGAATATAAATCAGTATCCTTTAATGAAGAGCTATCTTTTCCTTATGAAGTTCCTGACGGTTATGAACGAATTTATATTAAAAAATAAAATACCAAAACGCATTAAGATTTTCATTATACCCTAATTTTAATTGCTATAACTCAACAACAATGCAAAAACTGATTTACACTTTCCTGTTTTTATTAATTTCAACTTTCAGTTGGAGTCAGCTTACGCAAGAACAATTAGAGCAACGAAAAGCCAAACTTCAAGAAGAAATTCGCGAGAAAGAAATGATGTTGCAAGACGTTAGGAAGAAAGAAAAATCAGCAGTAAAATTATTGCAAATTCAAAAAGAAAAAATTGGATTAAAAGAGAAATTAATCAATACTACCGTTAAACAAACCAAGTTGTTAAGCAATGATATGTACATCAATCAGGTTCAAATTAACAAGCTTAAAAAAGAATTGGTCGAGCTAAAAGAAGACTACGCCGAGATGATTATAAAATCATACAAAAGCCGATCAGAGCAAAGCCGATTGATGTTTTTGTTATCATCAGAAAATTTCCTTCAAGCCTACAAGCGCATGCAGTATATGAAACAATATACGAATTATAGAAAAATGCAAGGCGAGGAAATTAAATCTAAAACAGACAAACTAACCGATTATAACGCAAAACTTAGCGGACAAAAAACCGAGAAAGAAAAATTGCTTGCCGAACAAGAAAAGCAACGTCAAGATTTAGAAAAAGAAAAAGCCGATCAAGAAAAAATTGCCAATTCTTTAAAGAAAAGCAAGAACCAAATCGCTGCAGAAATCAAGAAAAAGCAACAAGAGTCTAAAAAAATAGATGCTCAAATAAAGAAATTAATTAGAGACGCCATTGCCGAAGCCAACAGAAAAGCAGCAGCAGCTAACGCCAAAGCTAATCCTAAAACCACAACTGCGGCCGAAACTAAAGCTATTGAAAATTCAACCAAAATAGTACTTACACCAGAAGGACAATTAATATCCAATAATTTCAAAGCCAACAAAGGTCGCTTGCCTTGGCCAGTTGAAAAAGGTGCAATTACGCTAGGTTATGGCGATCAGCCGCATCCAGTGTACAAATCGTTGGTAATTCACAACAGTGGTATCGAAATCACAACCGATAGCGGCGCCAATGCAAGAGCTGTTTTTGGAGGAGAAGTAACCAAAGTAGTAGCCATTTCACCATTAAACAAAGCTGTATTTATTCAGCATGGTGATTATTTCACGGTGTATCAAAACTTAAGTAGCGTTTCCGTAAGTGCTGGCGACAAAGTCACAACTAAGCAAAGTTTAGGAAAAATACGAACCAATGCCGAAGGGAAAACAATTTTGAAATTCATCATTTCCCAAAACACAACGTACAACAATCCAGCAACTTGGATTAGCAGATAACAAAAAAGAGAACTAAATTTTAGTTCTCTTTTTTTATAATTTTAGTATTCAAAAGTTTATACAAATAACGCTTTCAACTCGGTAGCATCATGCGGATTCATTTTTCCGGCAAGAACCAAGCTCAGTTGTTTTCTTCTCAAAGCCGCATCGTAACGTGATTTTTCTTCTTCAGTTTCAGGAATCAGTTGCGGTACTTCTACAGGACTTCCAGTTTCATTTACGGCAACAAACGTGTAAATTGCCTCATTTGCCTTAGTTCTAATTCCAGATTCTCGGTCTTCCAACCACACATCAATATAAATTTCCATCGATGTTTTAAACGCTCTAGAAACCTTCGCCTCAACCGTAACAACGCTTCCCAACGGAATCGATTTGTTAAAAGCTACGTGATTTACACTAGCCGTAACCGTAATTCTTCTCGAATGACGTCTGGCAGCAATACTGGCGGCGCGGTCCATTCTTGCTAACAACTCGCCACCAAAAAGGTTGTTCAATGGGTTGGTTTCACTCGGTAAAACTAAATCGGTTAATATCGTTAAAGATTCAGAAGCTTTCTTAGGAGTCATAAGTTTTTTTTTGCAAAGATACTTATTTGTTTTTTTAAGAAGCAACTTCCAGCTATCCATTACAAGTTTTTAAACCAAATTGCTGTTTTTCTAAGCTCTAAATGTGCTTCCGTTGGTCGCAATTTACAGCCAAGAAAAAGTTAGCATTTGTTTTAAAAAGCTTTCCATTGCTATCTGGGCTAGGCAATAGTGAAAATTCATATTCTGATTTAAAACCAAAAAAAATCCCGAAAAAATCGGGACAATTTTTATAATTCTTCAATCAATAGCCAAGCTTCAGGATTGTGCGTTTGCTTAATTTTATCCATTACTTTTTGTGCCTCGGCATAACTAGAAAAACTTCCGTAAAGAACAGGAAAATATCCCTTTTTGTTAGCGCCAATGCGTCTGGCTTCATAACCCAATTTCAATAGCGAATTGTATTCTCTAGTCGCATTTTGTTCTTTACTAAAAACACCAGCAACTATATGATACGGTAATTTATCACTTTTTACAGTTAGGGTAACACTTGGAATAGGATTGGAAATGAAAAAAGTAGCTTCTTGAATTTTCTGGTTTACTTTTTTCTGAACATTGGTTTGAACTAGCAAGGTATCTTGAGCAACTTTAGTCTCGTAATAGTTAAAACCTAAAGTTCCTAAAACACCAAGTCCTAAAACAAAAACAGCAGCATATTTTAGATAATTGTAGCTTCTTCTTTCAGGATTTAGAACAATTGCTTCTTCATTTACTGTAGCAACATCGTTCTGTTTTAACGCAAGTTCTTTTAAAACTTCTCTTTTAATTGTTGGCGAAACATAACTTGATAACCCAAAAGAATCAGTTAAATAATTCACCTGGTTGTAAGGAACGAAAACCAAATTTTTGTCTGCATTCAATACAATTTCACCAATATTTTTTAACACAAGACCTTCAAAATCTTGCAACTTGTTTTTCCAAATAACAACTTGTTTTTCAATAGCAGTAACCGCAACCTCGTACGACATTTTCTCGCATTGTGCAATATGGCTTGCAAGTAAACCATCGTTATTTTTTAAATACGCATTAAAACTAACCACTTTTTTTGGTGGATAAAACGAATGCGAACCTTCGTGAATATGTGCCGATTGGATTTCGGTTAAAAAAGCACCAAATCCCGGAACAGTCACACATTGGTAACGGTATAATAATTGCGAAATATATTGTTCAATCTTCATAACAACAAATTTAATTATTTTAGGTCAAACGCAAAATTTTATCAACAAACTTTGTTAACAATTTCAAATAATTTTCTTTAATTTGAAATTCAATTATTTACCATGCACGAACAAGAAATTATAAGCCTATTAGCCTTACTAAAAATAGATGGAGTTGGAGATATCGTAGCCAAAAAACTACTCAACCACTGCGGAAGCGCCGAAGAAATCTTCAAAACCAAGTCCAATATTCTAGCATCAATTGATGGTGTGGGACAAGTTTTAATAAAAAATTTAAAAAATAAAAAGGTTTTTCAAGAAGCCGAATCCGAATACCAATTCATTCAGAAAAATAACATCAATACTCTTTTCTTCAAAGACGAACACTATCCAGATAAATTAAAACATTGCATAGACGGACCAATTTTATTATTTACATCGGGCAACATCAATTTGAACAATCAAAAAATCATCAGTATTGTCGGAACAAGAGAAATCACGTCTTACGGAACCGAATTCTGTAAAAAATTGATTGAAGATTTAGCACCTTTAAATCCAATAATTGTAAGTGGTTTTGCCTATGGCGTAGATATTGTAGCACACAAAGCCGCAATGGATAATAATTTGCAAACCATCGGAGTTGTAGCACACGGTTTGAATCAGATTTATCCCAAAGTGCATAAAAAGTACGTTGCCAAAATGGAAGAAAACGGTGGTTTCATGTCCGAATTTTGGAGTACTTCCAATCCTGAAAAAGAAAATTTTGTAAAAAGAAATCGAATTGTTGCAGGAATGAGTCAAGCTACAATTGTCATAGAAAGTGCCGAAAAAGGAGGTTCGTTAATAACTGCAAATCTTGCCAACGATTACAACCGCGATGTATTTGCAGTTCCAGGAAGAACATCAGATAAATTGAGTCAAGGTTGCAATAACTTGATAAAAACACAACGCGCTAATTTACTAACATCTGCTGCCGATATTATGTATATCTTGAATTGGGAGATTGCTTCGCAAGCTCGCAATGACAAACCAATTCAAAAACAACTTTTTGTCACACTTGAAAACGACGAGCAAAAAATTTACGATTACCTCCAAAAAAACGGAAAGCAACTACTAGATGTAATTGCTCTCGAATGTGATTTTCCGGTTTTTAAAATTTCTTCAACCTTATTGAATATGGAGTTGAAAGGTGTGATTCGTCCGCTGCCAGGAAAACTATTTGAAGTTATTTAGATTACTTCAACCCCAAATTCCCATCAAAATTATTAAAGTCATCCTTATATTTAGGTTTCACTTTTAGCAATTCCCAAAACTGACTGCATATGGATTTTAGCTCTAATAAATTCTTGTTTTCTAATGCTTTCTCGCCAAGTTCGGTAAGCTTTCGGGCTTTATCCACATTGGTGTAAGCATCTTCATCCATAAAACGATAATGATAGAAGTAATCTATAAATCGTTCGTCTTGCTTGAGGTAAATATTATCCAACAAATTGTCTAATTCTTTGGTTTTTTTACGAATTAAATATTTGTTATTCGACTGCAAAATTTCGGCTTCATTCTTGATGATTTTTTGATATTCTTCAACTTGTTTCGGGTTGGCGCGTTCCAAGTAACTTTCAAAAACTTCTTTAGTATGCGTATATTCGCTCAGTTCATTCAAGACGTGCTTGTGTCGAACCAAGTCGTCGTATTCCTGAATGGTGATGCGTTTCATCTCATCAATTTGGTATTTTTTATCGGTCGATTTATCGTTTTCTATCTCTAATGATTCATTGTAAAGCACCGCCAAATGGTCGTGAATTCGTTTTAATTTAGAAAGATATTCATAGTTTTCTTCATCTTCTTGCTCTTCAATTTCATAGTTTATTTCGTCTAAAACGTCTTTAATTTCCTCGGTTAGTTTATGTAAAGAAACTGTACGTTCGTGCGGATTAAAAACTTCTTTGATTTCTAAATCCAACGAACTGATGTATACGGTAACACTCAAATCGCGTGATTCCGAAATTTTAAAATTCAGTTCCACATCCATACCTTTTAGTAAATCTTGCTGAAAATCTTTACCGCATATTTCGATATAACCGATGGTTAGATTACTACCAATCATGCTTCCGGCGTTGCCTTCTACAATATTGATGATAAGTTTGTCGTCAGAATTTTTTAAAATATTTTTAGAACACGTTTTGTAAATGGTTTTTTTAAGCGGTAGAATATCGTTTTTCTTGAAAATTCGTTCCATAAAAGTTTTGCCACTTTCTTCGTCGACTTCCAAACAAATATCGTTGGGTAACGGTTGTCCTGAAATGTTATAAAGTCCGTTGGTGATTTGAATAGAAGAATTCTGAAAGATTTGTTTTTGTTGGTTGTCGTATACAAACAATGAAAAAATATTGGTTGCTTTTTCTAATAACGGAACAAACTCAGCAATTTTCTGATTCACTTTTAAAATTCCGGTGTCAAATCCGCCATCGCCACGCGTAATTCTGTAAAATCCGTCAAAATTTGGAGGTAAAACACCCACAATTAATTCTTCTTTATCTTTAGAACTTGGTTCGTAAATAAGTTCAACATTCAAAGCATCTATTTGAGAAATTGTTTCGTGTGTAGTTTCTGTTTCTACCAATTCAGATGGTTTTGAACCTGCGTAAAACGACGCACCAAGAACCACAGCAGTTGTTGGATCAATGGTAGCATCAACAATTATCTGACTTCTAGTTTGTAATTCCTGACGGATAAAAGGAATATAAGTTGTACCACCAACAAGAATAATACGCTCAATATCAGAAAAACGCAAACCATTTTCTTTAATCAGTTTTTCAGTCAGTTGATACGATTCTTCAAATTTTGGTTGTACAATTTGTTCAAATTCTGATTTAGAAATTTCGATATCCAATGAAATGTCCAAGTCGTCAACTTCAATTTCTATACTGGTTTTATCTTTTAACGAAAGTTCTTTTTTGGCTTCTTCGGCTTTAAAAAGTAATTCGAAATATAGTTTTTTATAGGTAGCATCTTCACCAGAAATCATGGTGTTCCAAAGATTTTTTTCCTGCGTTTGTGCTTCAATTTTAGGACAAATAATTTTTTCTACGAATAAAGTATCCAAATCAACTCCGCCAAGAAAATTATTTCCTTTATGATCGATAACTTTCAATTCACGCTCGTCAATTTTTACCAATGCAACGTCGAACGTTCCGCCACCAAAATCGTAAACCAACCATTTTTTTTCGGATGAAACATCTAAATTTTGAGAATTCGAATATGCCAAGCACGCCGCAATTGGTTCTTGCAATAAAACCACTTCTTCAAATCCTGCAGCATAACCCGATTTTTTGGTTGCATTGGTTTGGATGGTATCAAACGATGCGGGAATCGTTATTACTGCCGATTTTGGATTTTCGGCTTGTGTAAAATTGATTAATTCTTGTAAAACCATCGACGAAAGTTCTATAGGAGAAATGGTTTTGTCTAAATCTTTTACAAAATACGATTCGTCGGAACCCATTTTTCGTTTGAACGAGGCAAATACATTTTCAGAATTGGATAAAAAATGTTCGCGTGCTTTATCGCCAATTTGGATGCGTCCTTTTCTAAACGATACTACCGACGGAATGGTATCTTTAAAGCCAACCGGATTTTTATAAATGGTTACTTTTCCGTTTTCATATTTTGCAATGGCAGAATTGGTTGTTCCTAAATCAATTCCTATAGATATGTTTTTCATAACAATATTAATAATTATTCAACAATAACCACACCTTTTTGAACTAAGGCATAGCCATTATTCTCGATTTTGTAAATTATTGGTTTTAAAACTTTGGTAATTTTTGTGGCATTTGGAGTAAGCAAATTAGCATCTATAGAAGCATCTCTTTCGTCGTAAATGGTTCCCATTGGATTAATGATTTTATAGCCCAATTCTTCCAACTCGTGCTGAATTCGGTTTAAATTTCGTTCAAAAACATCAATGTTTTGTTCGGTTGCTTTCTTTTCAATTTCAAATAACTGGTTGATAATGGCTTCCATTTTAGGGTAATTGCTAAAGTTGATTTGGTAGCCAATTTACAATTATTTTGTTTTTTTATGGTAATTGATTTAGGATAAAACGTTTTAAATTCTATTTTTGTTTCAACTACAAGTCAATTTTATGAACATCATCGAATTATTTGAAAAGCTTACTATTGATAAAGATAAAACGATTGGTTTATCGAACGATGAAATCATTAGAATTGAGAAGCAGATAAATGTTGAGCGAAAAATAAATCCCGAAGTTGAAGCTACAGTGGCTTCTAACCTAATTGATGCACTGAAAAATTACTCTTTAGAATTTCAGTTTATTGCAAGTCATAGGGTTTTTTATAATTTTTTTGCCAAAACCACATATTCCAGAGATCACTTTTTGAATGAATCAACTGTCGTAGAAAATGATAAAATTCAGGCATTTATAAGTCGTTTTTTAGAAGACGAATTGCGGTTGTTTTTTGACAAAAAATTCATTGAGAATCGATTTGATGATATGAATAATTTACTAGAGTTTCATCGATTTTTACCAGATGATTTTATGTATCATTTGGCAGTAAAAACCAATGATAAAATTCTTCTTACACTGGATACACTTACTAGAAAATTTGATTTTGAAACAGTCAGATACTGCAAACAAAGGAGTTTTTTCGATTTTTTATCCTTCTTTTCATCTTTAGAAATGGATAGAAAAGTGCAATCGTTGTTACAAGTTGCTGCCGAAATTTACAAGACAAATAACAATTCAGAATTTGCCATTTCTTGTATGTTATCAATGGAATATTATGATGCTTTTATTCCAGAATTTAAGGAAATTTTAGTTAGAAATGGAGGAAACATTCGTGCAAATCAATTACAAGCACCTACTATTGTAGAATCGTCTGGATTTTCGTTTAGGGTGGTTTTGGCTATTCTTTTTCCAATTATAGCTTTGTTTGGTTCTTTAAGAAATTGTGGTTCTTCTAGTTCTACTTCATCGCCTTATCCGAGCAATGAAATGTATATTAATGACGGAAATACTACTATAAATAGCGAGCAAGTTATTCGAAATTATACAAATGAATTAAGAATTGCAAAATTTGTAAATTATCTAACAGATTTTGATTCAATAGATACCAAAAGCATTCAGGAAATGAGGTTTGCAACTGGCGAGAATCCGTTTCAGGCCAATTATTTTTTCGGCACTAATTTTAGTAAAAGTGAAGGTGGTGTTCGATTTACCAATACTACATCTTACGACATTATTATTTTAGAAAACTCAATGCCAAGTAGCACTGTTGAACTTCCTAATCATGCCTATTATTTAAGGTCTAAAGACCATATAAATATAGATGTTAAGGAAAATTTCAATAAAAATTATGCCTTTTATTTTGGGAAAAATTTAGCATCGTTTTATGCCAAAAATGACGCCTATGTTAAAAGACGCGATTCTATAAGTGAATATCGATTTTTAAAACAACCTAGTATCGGAAAAGACATTATTAAACACAATTTTAGATTTGAAAATGATGTTGAAATTGTGGAAAAAAACAATAAATTTTCAATCCTTTCAGCGCATTTGTATGAGCAAGGTCCAAACTCATCAATGGAAAATGTGAATCAATTCGATTTTAAATAAGTATTGTAAATATTAAAATTTTATTTTTGTTTCAACTACAACAGAAGTTTATGAACATCATCGAATTATTTGAAAAGCTCACTATTGATAAAAATACCATTAGTAGTTTATCGCAGGAAGAAATTATTAGAATAGAAAAGCAAGTTAATGTTGAGCGAAAAATAAATCCAGATATTGAGGTTAATGTGGCTTCCAACCTTATTAATGCTCTAAAAAATTATCCTAACGAGTTTCAATTTATTGCCAACAATCGGGTTTTGTATAATTTCTTTGCGAAGAAAAGCTATTTTAGAGATAGTTTTCCCAAAGAAAATATTGAGGTAAATTATGAAGCTGTTAGGCATTTTATAGAACTGTATCTTGCAGATGAATTACTGCTTTTTTTCGATAAAAAACTTATTGATAACAGCTTTGAAGAAATGAACGATTATCTGGTGTATAAAAATTATTTTCCAGAAGATGTATTGTACAAGATTGCCAAAAAAGCCGAAGGAAAATTAGATTTTGCCTTGTCGAAATTGTATGCTAAAGAACAGAATTATGCTCCGATACTCTTCATAAAACAAGAAAATTTCTATCATTTTCTTTCTCATTTTAGCACGTTAGAATTGGATGAAAAAGTCAAGTCGTTACTAAACGTAATTGTAGATATTTATAATGTTTCCAAAAGTTCAGACTTTGCCGGAACCACCATGGTTTCAATGTCGAGTTATGCCGCTTTTGACGACGATCTCGAAGAAACATTAGCTAGTAATAAAAGAGTGGTTTTAGATAATAAAGCTGGTAGATACAACCAAGAAGAAAAAAGTAAGTCGGGTTTTTCTTGGAAAACATTTGCCGTGGTACTTTTTATTTTAATTCGAGTGGCGTTTTATACTAACAAATGTTCTTCTGACGATAGAAGCAGTTACGATTATGACAATGTAAATATTGATAATAACACCATCTATGAAGAGCCACCGCAAGTCGGAGAACAAGTTTTAGACCGATATTATGTAGAAGCACAACCCAAGATTGATTCTTTTCAGATGTTTTTGGTAGATTTCAACAAGTATAAATTAAGAAATGTAACGTATAACGATTCGATAAAAACCGGACAAAATCCGTTTGAAACGTTTTACAAACAACAGTTTGTTTCTACTTCAGATAACTTTATGAAATTTGAAAACAAAACCAACTACGATGTAATTTTGATGGAAAATGCCATAGCATTTGATACTATAAATACGGCAAAACAAGCGTATTTCATTAAAGCTAAGCAAACATTTAAACTGGATTTAACTAGCAATTACAACCGATCATTTTATTTTTATGTGGGAAAACGATTGGGTTCATTTCATAACGAAAATGAAAAGTTGTATGTACGATTAGGCTCTATTGTAGAACCAAGATTTACCGAGTTGGCTAAAAACAGTAAAGAGTTACTACGAGAAACTTTTAGATTTACCAACGATGTTCAAATTATAGAAAAAAACGGTGTTATAAGTATCAACTCCGATAGCAAATCGGAAAATGAGAAATCGTTTAAGGAAATTGCTAAAGAGCAAGAGGTGCTTATTGAAGAGCTAAAAAAGCAATAAAAATTCTTGATGTTTTTATAAATGTAAGTCAAAGAAAGGAATGAATAAACAACTCCGCAAAATTTAGATATAAATTGCGGAGTTGTTTGTTTTTTATTTAGGTTTGTAATATCCCTTTTTTCTGTATTCCGCTTTAGCTATTGAATCCAGCCATTTACTTTTAAACTCGTTTAAAGTGGGATAAAAAACTCGTTTTCCTGCACTTCCTTCAGCTCTTCGTCCGATTGAATTTAATGAATCTGCTTTCATTTTTGCATATGAAATGTCAGATAAGTTATTAATTAAATCATAAGAATGATCACTTAAAATAGGTTCGCTATATCCGCTTTTATCAATTTCAAATAGAGTATTAATTTCAGTAGAATTGTTAAACCCTTTTTTTATACATTGTTGAAAATATCTATACTTAAATTCTTCAACATATTGCCTCTCATCTTCTTGTTTTAAAGAAGAACAAGATGTAATTATAATTTGAACAAATACAATTGTAAATACTGTTTTCATATTAGTTAAATTTAAGTTAGTTCATAAATAAAATTTCCTTTACGCCACCGTTTGCGTTAAAAAAGTGCCCATAATTGCAGGTTTGGTTTTTATATAGCAACATTTTATTTTGCTACATTCAGACCTTGCCACGAAACAGGATATATAACAAATTGTTTTTTATTAATTACTGCTATTATATAGGTTTGAAATATTGAATTTTTATCATACGGTGGATACAACTTGCCCCATTTTTTTATTAGTGCTTTTTTATTATCTATCCTCCATTTTTTTCCATTTTTTCTATTTCTTCAAATGTTAGTGTTTTATAATTTTTCAGCATAAAAATATTTAGAGTATCTGCTTTTTTTTTATTAAAAAAAATTGCTTTACCACAAAGATTGAAAATTATTTCTTTATCATTTATTCTTTTTAATTCAAAATCATAATTACAATTCAAAATCATTAAATTTCGGATAAATTTTTTTTGTTTCAATTTTTTGAGCATTGCAAAAAAAAGAAAAAAGTATAAAGAGAAAATTAATTGCAATGTTCTTCATTTTGATAGATATTTTGAAGATTAAGATTAATTTGTGCTTTTTCTGCTGGCGTAAGATTATTCCATGCTATTGTGTTTTTTAGCCCAAACCACGATAGGGTTTCATAAAAACCTTCATTATGTTCATTATTGTCGTACTCTTTCAGAGCTTGCTTAATAATGTCACGATAATGTTGTGCCATTACCTGGTGTTGAAATCCTGTCGGGCTAGAGCTATTTGATTTATACCTAACAAAATAATCATACAAACCTGGGAAATTGTTTGAGGTTATTTAAAATAAAAAAAACTCCGCAAAGTTTTAGGCTTTGCGGAGTCTGAGGTTGCGACTATCCTACCCACGTGTAAAGTGTATAAAACTTATCCCATCTATTGTTTTCTTTAATATATACTCGTAGTGCACCCCAATCGTTTGATTGATAATAGAAAACTACAATAGTATTCTCACGTAAAAAAACCGGTTTTGTAAAATTGTAGAAATACAAATGCGAATATTTATCTGGAAATTTGGCTATAGTATCACTTGATAAGAATTTATATTGCGGTAGTTTTTGTGCTGACCAATTATGGTTATTCGCACATTCAAATTCATTGCTTATATAAGTAATCTCTTGTTCAGTCAATTTCAATTTTGTATCAGGCTCTATATCATTCCTTCTAATTTTTAAAATTATATTTTTCTTTAATTTTTGTATAATAGTTTCAAATTCATTTTTGGGAATTCTATCGGTATAGACAATGTTTTGATTTTTTTCTTTTGCAAAAATAGTAGAAATAAATTCTTGCTCAATTGATGTTTGTGCTTCAATTGAAAATGACAATAAGGAAATATAAAAAAATATAAGTTTCATATTAATTACAGGTTTTGATTAAATTATCGTAACCTCTCTGAATATACATGTTATAATTTTGCATTTCTGTATATTCATGTTTACCGTTTAAATAACATTGAATTATTTTATTTTTGATAGTATCTAGTTCGTTTTCGGCTAAAGTGATTACTGCAAATGCTTTGTAAAAACTTAATTTACCATCGCTGATATGCATAGTTTTGTAACTAGTTTCATTTATTTTCAATGAGTCTATTATTATATAATCTTGAGAAAATAATAAGTTCGCTAATAATAAAAAAGTAGTTAAAAATATTTTTTTCATAATCTCCGTAATGTAAAATTTATAGTGTTAATCTTGGCCTCTTTTATAGTAAGTCATTTCATCGACTAAGTAAAACATTTTATTATTTTTAAAAATGTAAACTATCTTGTTTTCCATTATATTTATATATTGCTTCATGGATAACTTAGACATTTCATTGCAATTTATAAATTTAGTTTGATTATTTTTTTTGGTAAATTTTATTTTTTTACCCAAAAAAGCGATACTATCACCGTTAACATGAAATGAAATCCTATATTGTTTTTTTTCTTTTTTAATTTTTAACAACGACAGCTCACTTTTACAATTTATATTAAAATAGATACTATCCTTTATTTTAGTGGTATTTTGTGCATATATAACGTTGCTTAGGAAAAGCAGTAACGATATGTATATAGTTTTCATAATTTAAAATTTAGCAAAGGTTACTTTTCCCACCTTGTATTTCCATTCAGTTCCATTACATTAACGATTTTATCAGAAAAATATAAGTCGGAATCCAGTTTTTCAACCTGTACCTCTAAAGATATTTTTTTATTGAATTTCTTTAAATAATCTAAAGTGTATTTCTCAATTTTTTCATATTCTGTTGCAGAAAAATATACAGTTATTATTTTCTTGTCATTTAAGATTATAGTAGCAGACGGATTTCTTAATAATTTTAAATCTTTAATTTTTTTTAAATCTTTAATGATTTTTTCATCCTTTTTTGATCCTGTGAGATTGTAAATGCTGTCTATTTGCTTTTCAAATTTTTTTATTTTTTCATCGGATAGATTTGATAGATTACCGTAGCTAATTAGTTTAAAAAATAGTTCACCTTTTATTGTTTCATTTTCTTGTTTGTCGCAAGAAAACATAAAGACAAACAGCAGGGTTAGTAACATAGATTTTGTTTTCATTAAAAGAAGTTTTTTAAATTAATACTTAGTAAAGCAAGATGAAGGTACGGTTTTAGAACCAGTTCTTTGTGCTGGTTTTCAATATTTAACATAGGACTTACGATGTGTTTTTTCAAACTTACAACTAGCGCTTAGTTTCAATTTACGGGAAACCGTAAAATGAGTAATTTTTTTATTTTTTTAGAATGTATGTTTTATAAAAAAATCCCCAGCAAAAATTTAATTTTTCACTGAGGATTTATTTTAATTGAAACGAATATTGGTACTGTTTTTTTAAAATTAAATTCTAAAAAGTGATTATTCAAATCCTAATTTTATTCTTACTTTTTTCAGCACTTCGTTAGCAACAGCATGGGCTTTTAAAGCGCCTTTTTTTAACAATTCGTCAACTTCGTTTTTATGGTTGATGAAGTAATTGTATTTTTCTCTTTCGGTTTTGAATTTCTCGCAAATTAGTTCAAACAATTCTTGTTTTGCATGACCGTAACCGTAATTTCCGCCAAGATAATTTTGGCGCATTGCAGCAATTTGATCTTCGGTTGCCAAAATTTTATAAATTGCAAAAATCTTACAAGTATCAGGGTTTTTAGGTTCTTCAAGTGGTGTACTGTCACTTTCTATCGTCATTACTTGTTTTCTCAAGGCTTTGTCATCTAGAAAAATATTGATGATATTTCCGGCAGATTTACTCATTTTTCCACCATTTGTTCCCGGTATGTACATGGTTTCTTCATGTACTTTTCCTTCTGGAATTACAAATGTTTCACCCATTAAATGATTGAATCTTGAAGCTACATCACGTGTAATTTCGATGTGTTGCATTTGGTCTTTTCCAACAGGAACATAATTGGCATCATATAATAAGATATCGGCAGCCATCAACATTGGATAGGTAAATAAACCCGCGTTTACGTCTTCTAGTCGATCGGCTTTATCTTTGAAAGAATGTGCTAATGTTAATCGTTGGAATGGAAAAAAGCAACTTAAATACCACGATAATTCGGCTGTTTGTGGCACATCCGATTGTCTATAAAACGTAACAGTATTTGTGTCTAAACCACACGCAAGCCAAGCTGCAGCTGTACTGTACGTATTGTTGCGTAACGTTTCGCCATCTTTTATTTGTGTAATCGAATGCAAATCGGCAATGAAAAGAAACGATTGATTGTTGGGATTTTTAGACATTTCGATAGCCGGAATAATGGCGCCGAGTAAATTTCCTAAATGTGGCGTTCCTGTACTTTGAACGCCTGTAAGTATTTTTGACATGCTACTTTTATATTTACTGCAAAGTAACTAAAGTTTTTGTGAAAGTTAAACCCAATTGTTGCGTATTTTGAGGAATAAAACTTATTTTTGACGCTATGAGGATTTTAAAAATAATTTTGTGGACGTTATATCGCGTTTGGTTTTACATTCTAATGGCCATTCCGATATTGGTGATGTTACCTTTTTTGGTACTTTCTATTCTGAAAGAAAAATGGTATCCGTATTTCTTTATCATGGCTAGAATATGGGCTAAAGTGATTTTGTACGGAATGGGTTTTAACTATAAAGTAGTTCGTGAACAAGAATTGGAAGAAGGCAAAAGTTACATGCTTACCGCCAACCATACCTCGATGGCTGATATTATGTTGATGCTTGCCATCGTTAAAAATCCGTTTGTTTTTGTAGGCAAAATGGAGTTGGTAAAAATTCCACTTTTTGGATTTTTCTACAAGCGCACTTGTATTTTGGTCGACAGAAATAGTCCGAAAAGTCGCCATGAAGTTTTTGAAAGAGCGCAGAAACGATTGAGCCAAGGGTTGAGTATTTGTATTTTCCCAGAAGGTGGCGTTCCAGATGAGTCGGTACTTTTGGACGAGTTCAAAGACGGTGCTTTTCGTTTGGCAATAGAACACCAAATTCCGATAGTTCCAATGACTTTTGCCGACAATAAAAAGCGATTTTCCTATACGTTTTTTAGTGGAAGTCCCGGAATAATGAGAGCTAGAGTTCATCGATTTATTGAAACTAAAGATAAAAAATCGGAAGATAGAAAAACTATAAAAGAAGCAACTAGAGCTGTAATTTTAGAGCAGTTGCATAAATTTAATTCATAAAAAAGAGCGCTTAACTAAGGCGCTCTTTTCAGTTACCACTCGAAAGCAATAACACTACTTAACTAATTTTAACTAAATAACCTAACCTAAAAAGTGAAACTAACTCCTGAATAAATTCCAAAAACATACGGTTTAAAATTACCGTCGTCGTTGGTAAAAGTGTTCAATTGGTATTTGAAAATTGGCTCTATTCGAGCTTCAAATCGTTTTATAAATTCATATTTTACGCCTATTCCTAAATTTCCACTAAAATGAATTTGGTTTAAATTGTTGGCTTCACCAATTGCCATATTTAATCCATTAGTCTGAATTGAAATTTCATTTTCATTTAAAAACATTGTACTTAAACCTCCAATAAAGTCAACACCAAACTTTTTGTCAACAATACGGTAAGACATTTCTAATGGCACTTCAATATATCCAATACGTTGATTTAAATTACTATTAAACTTGTTTAACTCGCTTCCATTTAGATTAAGTGTAGGCAATTTGTTGTCCGATTTATTTTCAATCTGAATTACGGCTCCTTTTTCATTGGTTTTTACATGTTCTAATCTTGCTGCGTTATTGGTTTGAAAAAATACTATTCCGTTGGTATTGTAGTCCACGGCTAGATTATTCACGCCTGCTCTAATTTTTAGTTTTTTATTTAATGCATAATTTACCCCGACACCATAACTGATATTGGTGTTGTACGACTTGCTGTTGTTTTGCAATTTTGAGTCTAAAGGTGAACCGTTATTAGTTGAACTAAAATAAATAGGAGCAAGACTTGAGGTAACCTGCCACCTATTTATTTTTTGTTCTGCAATAATTTTCTTTCCTTTTTCATTAAGCAATTCTTCCAGCGCATTTTTTTCGACTATAGCAATTTTTGTCGAATCAATTTTAATGGAATCGTCAACTGATTTGATATCAGTAGTGAAGACGATTTTATTTTCAGTTTCAATTACAAGTTTGTCGTCGGTAACTGAATTTGTATTTTTTGTATTATTATTTGAATTAGTACCAATTGGCAAAGTACTGTTAGTTGTAGTATTGTAATTTATGCTTGCAATTGCAGTAGAATTTACCGTAGATTTTGTTTTTGAAATTTTAGAATTGTTGCGCGCAATAGCGTTTGAAACTACTGATGTAGACGAACTCGATTTTTCATTAAAATTAGATTTCAGAGTAGTTTTGTTATTATAAGTTGGATTATTATTGCTACTATTATTTTCTTTAGAAATTGTAGTTACCACTTCGTCAGTTGCATTTTCTGTTTTTTCAGGTGCATTGATTATTGAGTTTTGTGGGTTGAAATCATTGTTAGAATTGGATTTAGTATCAGCATTCGATTCTTGATTTACAATTGGATTTTGTACATCTTCTAAATTCTTGTTGTTGGGATTCATAAAAAATATTCCAAGCGCAATTAATGCCGCAACACCAGAATACATCCACCAAAACGGAATAATTCTTTTTTTCTTTTTATTCTCTTTTAATTTTGATTCGATGTTATTCCACGCATTTTCTGGTGGAAGGACTTCGAAATTTTCAAATTTTTCTTGAAAGAGGCTGTCTAAATTTTTTCTTTCTTTCATTTTACAGATGGTATTTTATACGTGCCTGTATTGTTTTCTATTTTATCTTTTAAAATCATTTTGGCTCTTGATAGATTTGATTTTGATGTTCCTACCGATATTTTTAATAAGTCGGCTATTTCTTGATGTGTAAAACCATCAATTACATTTAAGTTAAATACCAATCGATATCTATCAGGCAATTCTTGAATAATTTTCATTAAAAATTCTAATGAAATGTCTTCTGTTTCAACTTCGACTTCTACAATTTCATCTTCAATGGGTTCGTTCACCAAGTTTAAAAATGATGCCGAACGGTATTGTTGCAGAATGTTGTTTATTGTAATTCGCTTTATCCAACCTTCAAAAGCACCTTTAAATTGATACTGTTTAATTTTACTAAAAATTATAATAAAACTATCTTGTAAATGATCTTGAGCTTCGGCATAACTGCGCGAATATTTCAAGCAAACAGAAAACAACTTGGGCGAAAATTGCCGATACAGTTGTTCTTGTGCTTTAATATCATTTTTCTTACAGTCATTTATAATTTGCTCTAAATCCAATATATAAGGATTTTATTTATGGTACAATTACTTCTGTATTTAAATATTCATCAACACCTGCGCTATTTGTTCCTAGCCAAAACTTAAAATTGTAAGTTCCAGAAACGGCTGGTTTAAATCGTAACGGAACTTCGTAAATGGTTTGATCATCTGGTGAACAACCACCTTGAAGTAATTTTACTGCTCTAATTCCTACTACTCTTGTTGAATCAACAGCATCGTAATAAATTCCGTCAAAAATATGACAATCGGTTGGTCTTGTGTACTTTAGATTAAAAACCGAAATACTATCCACCTTGTATGCCGTTGGCAATTCTACTTCTGAAACTGGCAATAGTACAAATTCGCTTTGTGGATCTTCGCCAATACTGCAAGAACTCATTACGATTACCGATGCTAGTAAAAAAAATATCTTTTTCATTATTGTTTAGTTATTATGTATGTAGATGCAAGTTTGTTAAAAAGGTTGCGTATAAAGATAAAAAAAAATCACCTCATTTTTTAGAGGTGATTTAATTATTTGAACTGATTTTCAGTATTATGCTTCAGCCAAGGTTTTAATTTGAGCTTTTATTTTCACTTCTAGTTCGTCTGCCAATTCTGGATTGTCTTTGATTAACGATTTTACTGCATCGCGACCTTGACCTAGTTTGGTTTCGCCATAACTAAACCATGAACCTGATTTTTTAACTATTTCAAATTCTACCGCTAAGTCTAAAATTTCACCAGTTTTAGAAACTCCTTCACCGTACATAATGTCAAATTCGGCTGTTTTAAATGGTGGTGCTACTTTATTTTTTACCACTTTTACTTTGGTTCGGTTTCCAATTACATTTTCACCATCTTTTATTTGAGACGAACGACGAATATCCAAACGAACCGATGCATAAAACTTCAAGGCATTTCCACCTGTAGTAGTTTCTGGATTTCCGAACATTACTCCAATTTTTTCTCTTAATTGGTTGATAAAAAATACGGTACAATTGGTTTTGCTAATTGTTCCTGTAAGTTTTCTTAAGGCTTGCGACATCAATCTGGCGTGTAAACCCATTTTAGAATCGCCCATTTCTCCTTCAATTTCACTTTTTGGAGTTAATGCGGCAACCGAGTCAATCACCACAATATCAATAGCACCAGATCGAATTAAATTTTCGGCAATTTCCAATGCTTGTTCACCGTTATCGGGTTGCGAAATAATAAGGTTATCAATATCTACACCCAATTTTTCGGCATAAAAACGATCAAATGCATGTTCTGCATCTATAAATGCGGCTATACCACCCGCTTTTTGTGCTTCGGCAATAGCGTGAAGTGTTAGCGTTGTTTTTCCAGAAGATTCTGGACCATAAATTTCAATTACTCTACCTTTAGGATATCCGTTTACACCAAGTGCTAAATCTAAACCTAATGATCCTGACGAAATTGTTTCTACTTCTACAATGGCTTTGTCGCCCATTTTCATTACAGTTCCTTTTCCGTAGGTTTTGTCTAGTTTATCTAGCGTAAGTTGTAATGCTTTTAATTTTGCTTCTTTTTCTGAACTCATTTTTTCTAAAATTTTTGGCTTTTAACTCCGTAAAATTAAGTTTTTTTTTAATGTAAAAGTAGTTTATGATAATGACTTTTAAACAATTGACAAAATTTAGTTGGCGTACTTGGTTAGGTCTTTATTTGTAGGCAGATGCACTAAAAATTAATTTCGTTTTTTTTCTGTTTGGAATTTTTATATGGATGAGGTTGCGAAAGTTATTGTGAAATTAAAATGTAATTATTTAGCTAGTTTTTAAATAAAAAAAATCCAAACTCGAAAAGTTTGGATTATTGTTTAAATTATTGTTTTATTAAAATGTACTCTCCAGATGGAAAAATATAATTGTCACTTGGTGGCGAATCTTGATGGTAGTAGCCACCAACACCTGTTATTTTGAATTTTAACGCTTCTTGACCATTTACCATAATTCTTTTTACAATTATATCTCTAAAACGGTGTGTATCTTTATCAAATATGCTTAAATTTAAACGTAGTTCACCAGCAGCGCAATCGTTGCATACTGGGAAATAGCTGTTTATTAAAACGCTATTACCAAATATTGAATAAGATCCAGCAAATTGTGATGTTGATGATAAATTGGGTATCGTATTAATTATAATTGAATTATTTTTAACATATAGGTATTCTCCAATCAAGCGGTCTTCATGTGTCATACCATCTTCTTGGTTCACTCTTTTCTCTAAAACTATAGTTAAAGATGTGGTTTCGTTGGTGTATTTCCAAGTTCCTTCGAACGGATTTAAGACGTTATCAATATCTTTATAGTATTGACCTGGAGCATCAAAAACGGTTCCATTATCTTTAATATTTATTATTTGCGCTTCACAAATGTTCGTTAGCAATAATAATGTATAAAGTGCTATTATTTTCATTTTTGTTAATTTGAATTAGGATTTAATTTTTCGACATAAATTAGTTTAATATAAAATCGCCAAAACAATCAAATATATAAATTTCAAACTATTTTCTAGTAATTGAACAGGGTTTAAAGTTTCTTTAATTTGATGGCTACTAAAACTTGCAATCAATTTATTACGTACTTTTGCATTCAGTAAATAAAGATAAAAATTATGTTCCCATTACAAAGAGGCCGAAGACTGCGTGTTAACGAATCTATTAGAAGTTTAGTACGTGAAACAACGTTAAGTCCGAGTGATTTTATGTTTCCAATGTTCATTGCAGAAGGTGAAAATGTAAAAGTAGAAATTCCGTCAATGGTTGGTATTTACCGTCGTTCGATAGATTTAACTGTTGAAGAAGTTAAGGAACTTTTCGCATTAGGAATTCGCGCCGTAAACATTTATGTAAAAGTAGACGAATCTTTGAAAGACAATACCGGAAAAGAAGCTTGGAATCCTGATGGATTGATGCAAAGAGCTATAAAAGCGATCAAACAAGCTTGTCCAGAAATGATTGTAATGCCCGATGTTGCTTTAGATCCTTATTCAATTTACGGCCATGACGGAATAATAGAAAATGGCGATATTGCTAACGATGCTACCAACGAAGCACTTGTAAAAATGGCAGTTTCTCATGCCGAAGCTGGAGCCGATTTTGTTGCGCCAAGCGACATGATGGACGGACGTGTTTTGCGTTTACGCCAAGGTTTAGACGCTGCAGGATTTCACAATGTTGGAATCATGAGTTATTCAGCCAAATATGCTTCGGCATTTTACGGACCATTTCGAGATGCGTTAGATTCTGCGCCAGTTGATAATATTGAAATTCCGAAAGATAAAAAAACCTATCAAATGGATTACGCCAACCGCATCGAAGCCATTAAAGAAGCTCTTATGGATGTTGAAGAAGGTGCCGATATGGTTATGGTAAAACCAGGAATTGCCTATTTGGATATCGTTCGTGAAGTTAAAAACGCTGTGAATGTTCCGGTTACGGTTTTTCATGTTTCTGGAGAATATGCCATGATTAAAGCTGCTGCCGAAAGAGGTTGGTTGGATCATGACAAAATTATGATGGAACAGCTGATGTGTATCAAACGCGCTGGAGCCAGCTTAATATCGACTTATTTTGCTAAGGAAGCAGCGGTAATTCTTAATAAATAGTCTTTTGACATTGATGATAAGTGAAGATTTTATTTTACATTCTAAATAAGAATTTGTTTTAAAATCTTCATTTGTAATTAATTAAATTTTTATCTTTACTAAAATCAAATGAATTATGAAATCAGCATATTTTACTTTTATTTTAGTACTGATTTTTTCTTCTGCAACTAGTCAGATAAAATCACCTTTTATAAGTTTCAAAAACACGCTTTCTACAACTTTATTTACCACAAAAAAACCCGATACTGTCGCCGTATACAGCATTCAACTGTTAGGAAAAACATCTTGGAAAAGTTACTTAAATACAGACAAGATTAATTTATTACCTAAAAATTTCAATTGGTCTAAGGATATGCGAAGAATTGAAAGCTATAAAAATATGGCTTTGAATTTAAGACAACAAGATATTTGTGGTCGCGATTTGCCAGCAGATGTTCATTCTGAAGTGGTTCAAAAAGTTTATATAAGGAACTTCTCAAATTTCTAAATGGATATTGTTCATATTTTATCACCTCTTGGAATCACGAAAATTGAGGGTAATGAAAACGGTATTACCCAAATATCAGTCTTGTCGGAAGGTGTTGTTTCTGTTGAAATCCCAGTGCATCTTCAAGAAGCAACGCATCAATTACAGGAATATTTTGAAGGAAAACGAAAAGATTTTACGTTCAAGTTGAATCCAAAAGGAACCGATTTTCAACAAAAAGTGTGGCGAGAATTAGGTACTATTCCTTATGGAAAAACGATGTCCTATTTAGAATTATCTCAGAAACTTGGCGATGTAAAAGCCATTAGAGCGGTTGCAGCAGCCAATGGTAAAAATCCACTTTGGATAGTTGTTCCTTGCCATAGAGTGATTGGTAAAGACGGTTCGCTTACAGGTTATGCTGGTGGATTATGGCGCAAGAAATGGTTGTTGGAGCATGAAAATCCATCTACACAACAATCTTTGTTTTAAGGAATCTTTATTTATTTAATTTTTATTTTCAATATTTTGCCTGGTTTTTTAGTATAAAAATTACGCAAACAATCTAATTACAACGTTTTCGTTACCTAAACATTACCACAACATTTTTCAAAAGACTATTTTAACACTGCTGTTTTTGTTGGGTTTACATGTTGTAAGTCTAACTTTTTTAACTCACTATGTTAAAATTATATTTTGTATAGTTTCTATAGCGTAGAATTTTCATTATCAAAAAAAATATGCTTTATTTTTATGAATTATGAAATATTTTAAGTTATGGGAACACACTACTCGTTTTTTATTAAGAAAATACAATTATTCTTGTTGTTAATAATTGTTGTAAGTAACACTACAAATGCTCAAAACATTTTAAACAATGGCGACTTTGAAAGTGGCGGAAGTGGTGTTGGGTTTTTTGTTCACGATTATACAGTAATCAATCCGTTAACAGGAACAAGTAATCCTGGATTTTATGCCCGAACTACCAATCCTGTTTTGATGAATAGTTCGTTCCTATCTGGTGGCGATCATACCACAGGTACAGGAAATATGCTAGTAGTGGATGGCGCAACAGCTGCCAATAAGTTTATTTGGACAACAAGCGATACAGGTGGTGCCATTGGTGGATTTACAGCTGGTGTAACCTATACCTTTAGATATTGGATAAAGTCAGTTTCTAATCAAGTAACTTCAGATGTTGCTACAAGATCGAATATAGGTTTGATATTTGTAAATGCAACCAATATAAATCCTTCCTCATTGAACAATTTGGCACCTTTGCCATCTGAGGGTTGGCAACAAGTGAGTTATTCTTTTACAGCTACGGCAAATAATATTTTGATTCGATTAAGAACTTTAAATGCTGGAGCAATTGGTAACGATTTTGCCCTTGATGATTTTTCAATTACGCAAGGCGCCTTACCATTTGTAGGAACTTATACTTCAATAAATCCAACTTGTCCTAATGCTACTGATGGTTCTATCGATGTAGATTTATCTGGAGGTTCTTTGCCTTACGGAACCTATACATTGTCTGGAACTTCTACTCAATCTAATACGACGGGAATTTTTACTGGTTTGACTGAAGGAACTTATACTGTAACAGCAGTTGATGCAACAGGTCAAGTTTATACGCAATCTAACATTGTGCTTACTGTACCAAATAATTTAGTTTTGAGTAATCCAGTTACTATTTGTAATGGAGAGTCGACAACATTATCTGCAAGTGGTGGAATAGGAACTTACACGTGGAGTGCAAATCCTCCAGATGGTTCGATTACAAATCCTAATAATGCAAACCAAACGGTTAGTCCAGCTGTTACTACAACTTATACTGTAACTTCTGGAACCGCTTCTTCTACAACAAATTTAATTTTTAACGGAAATTTTTCACAAGGGAATAATGGCTTTACGACTGACTATACACAAGTAACCAATCCAAATCCGTTTGGCGTACAATCTTCTTATGATATTGTTACCAATCCCAATGCATGGTTTACGGCATTTGCATCCTTTGGCGATCATACTACAGGAACTGGAAACCTTATGGTTTTTGATGGTTCAACCGATCCTACAGGTGGTATAAAAGCTTGGTGTGCTGGAACACCAGTTGCCGTTGTACCCAACACCAGTTATACTTTTTCCTATTACGTAGCTTCGGCTGCGCCAGAAAATCCAGCTAGATTAGAAGTTCTAATCAACGGAGTTTCATTAGCACCGCCTGTTACAGCGCCTTCGACCACAGGTTTATGGACATTGGTTTCACATATTTGGAATTCAGGAAGTAGTACCACAGCCGATATTTGTATTTATGATAGAGAGTTTGCCGATTTCGGAAATGACTTTGCTCTAGACGACATTTCATTAGTAGAAACCGTAACTTGTTTGTACCAGAAAACGGTAACCGTAACCGTAACTCCACAAACTGTTCCAACGTTTAATCCTGTTAATCCAATTTGTGTAGGTGGTACTTTAAATGCTTTACCTACAACTTCTACAAATAATATAACTGGAATTTGGACACCGCCATTAGACAATTTGGCAACAACAACTTATACTTTTACACCAAATGCCAATCAGTGTGCTACAACAACTAGTTTGACGATAGTAGTTAATCCTCTTGTTACGCCTAGTTTTACCTCAATAAATCCAGTATGTCAAGGTTCAACAATTGCTGCTCTTCCTACAACATCGGTTAATGGAATTGCAGGAAGTTGGTCGCCAGCATTAAATAATATGGCAACTACAACTTATACTTTTACACCAACTGCCGGACAATGTGCCTCGACAACTACCTTGACAATAGAAGTAAATACGTTACCAGATTTTTCGATTTCTGAAGGCTGTAATGGAATTAGCTATACTTTATCAGCGGTAGAATTTGATGCAACATCCAATTCAAATTATCAATGGTTCAATCCTTCTAATACTAATATCGGAAACCAATCTTCAGTGATTATTACAACTCCAGGAATTTATAAATTAATAATTACCAAAAATGGTTGTAGTACAGAAGAAACTATCAATGTAATTGCTCCGTTTTGTTCAATCCAAAAAGGAATTTCGCCTAATAACGATGGTAGAAACGACAACTTCGACTTGTCTTCTTATAATGTAAATAATTTGAAAATTTTCAATAGATACGGATTAGTAGCCTACGACAAATCAGGATATCGAGACGAGTGGTATGGTCAATCAGATAAAGGTGATGAATTGCCAGACGGAACCTATTATTATGTTATTGATTTTTCGGATTTGGAAACAAAATCAGGTTGGATTTACATTAACAGAGAACAATAATAAATCATTTTACTCTTATTCTAAATTTCTGTTATCATGAATTATTTTAGTAAAATAGTTTTACTAGTGTTTGCATTTATTTCCTCGTACAGTTATTCCCAATTAGGATTTTGTACAGGAAGTAAAGGTGCCGCAATTTTTAGTGAAAAATTTGGAAACGGACTTAATTACGGACCAGCCTTACCAGCAGGTACTACCAATTACAATTATATAACCGGAAATCCTAATGATGGATTTTACACCTTGTATTACAGAACCAATTTATATAGTACTTGGCATTATTCGCTTGACCACACACCTGATGTTACAGATGGTGCGAACGGAAAGGCTTTAATTGTAAATGCTAATTCAAGTACATCTGGAGAGTTTTATAAACGAACAGTTACAGGATTGTGCATTAACACTACATTTGAATTTTCGGCTTGGCTGATGAATATTTATAATCCTGGTTCGGGTTTTTGTGGCGCTAATGAAATACCTATAAACGTTCAATTTGAAATTTGGAATGATACCGAAACAGTACTTTTAGGTGCAGGAAATACAGGAAATATTATAGGAACATCTTCGCCTATTTGGCAACAATTTGCCTTGGTTTTTACTACTACAAATCAGACATCGGTAGTTTTAAAAATGAAAAATAATGGTTTGGGCGGATGTGGAAACGATTTAGCAATAGACGATATTGAGTTTAGATCATGTGGCGACTTGACCACAATATCTAGTCCATCAAGTGCAGGAACTACTTTTTCGACTTGTACTACTCCAGTTTCTATTCCACTTCAAGCAACAACAACTGGAATGGCTACTTACTTTTATCAATGGCAATCCAGTCTCGATGGAACTACATGGACAGATATCGCTGGAGCTAATGCTTCGACGTTTACAACACCAAATTTATCAACTCTTACCTATTTTAGAACCAAAGTTGCCCAAGATGCAGCCAATTTAAACAACAACTTTTGTTCAACATTATCCAATGTCTTTACAGTTTCATTTTTAGCTGGACCAAATAACGCAGTAAACAGCGGTAATGTTACCATTTGCGCTAACCAAGCGATACCTTCATTATCGGTTTCTTCTGATGCAGGAACAAGTGTGAATTGGTATGATGCAGCAACAGGAGGAAATTTGCTACAAGCCAACTCCTTAACTTATACACCTACTGCAGCCGGAACTTTTTATGCCGAAAGTTATACCATAACCACCAATTGTAAAAGTAGTGCAAGAACACCAGTTACGTTAACAATTGTTTCGTTACCCACTGTTTCAATTACAGGAACATCATCTATTTGTTCTGGGAATTCTGCAACAATCAATATTAACGGTACTCCAAATACTTCTGTAAGTTACACGGTTGATGGTGGTTCAATTCAAACAGTTTTAATTAATTCATCTGGTACTGCTACTATTACAACTCCAGTCCTAACTACGAATAGAAGTTATAATTTTGTCAATGCAACTTCGGATGTCTTGAACACCTGTGTGGCCACTTTAAATTTTTTATTTCCAATTACTGTGAATCCGATTCCAACTGCTACTATAACTGGTAATTCAACCATTTGCTCAGGTTCAACTACTGTTTTAACTTTTACAGGAACCTCAAATGCAAATGTGTTTTTTACTGTTGATGGTGGTGCTGTTCAAAGTGTTTTTTTAGATTCTAATGGAAACGCAACAGTAACAACACCTAATTTAACTTCTGGTTCCACCTATACATTAACAAATATTGTATCATCTGGAGCAAATTCTTGCACACAACCATTGTCTCAAAACTTTGTAATTTCTATTGCAGCGTTGCCTACGGCTTCAGTTAGCGCAAATCCATCGTCGGTTTGTTCAGGCGGTTCAAGTACATTAAATTTTAGCGGAACACCGAACGCTATTGTTTCGTATTCGCAAAATGGTGCAACTAGCCAAAACGTAACTTTAAGCGCAACTGGTTTGGCATCTGTTACGGTATCCAATATTACTACGGATACTACTTTTCAATTGATAGACGCTGCACTTCCAGGCTCGACTTTATGCAGTCAATCACTTTCTAGTTCGGCTTTAGTAACTATCAATCCGACTCCAATAGCCAGTTTTTTGGGCAATTTAAATTACTGTTCCAATGAAACATTGAATATTGCTTTAGCTTCAAATATAGCTGGAACAACCTATACTTGGACTGTAACTCAAAACGGAACATCTGGCGCAACTTCAGGTTCAGGTGCTGCAATTAATCAAGTTGTATCGGTTGCAAATTCTGATGGAACTGCGACTTATTTTGTTACACCATTTTATAACGGTTGTGCAGGAACGACTATTGAAATTAATGTGGTAATTCATGCTTTGCCAAATCCGATTATCAATGATGGAGTGATTTGTTTGAATAATTCGAGTACGCCTGCATCGCAATTTTACACCTTATCAACAGGATTGAATTCAACCGATTACAGTTTTTCTTGGTATTTTGATGGCGTTCTAATTCCAACCGCTTCAGGAAGTTCATTTGATGCCAATCAAGTTGGAAGTTATTCTGTTATAGCTACTGATAATAGTACAGGTTGCAGTTCTGATGAGGTTTTTGCAACAGTCAGCGAATCCATTCAAGGCGAAAGTTTAATAATTAATCAAACAGGAACATTTAGTGACAATCCAACAATTACTGTTACTGTAGTAGGAGGTGATGGTCCGTTTTTATATCAATTAGATAATTCTAATTTTCAAACTTCCAATGTTTTTTCTTCAGTTCCATCAGGATTTCATACTGTAACGGTTGTAGACGAAACGTTTTGTACCAACTTAACTGCAACGGCAACAATAATAAATTACCCACACTTTTTCACACCAAATGGTGATGGTAGTAATGATTTTTGGAATATTAAAGGATTGGCGGAACGATCAAGAATTTTAATTTATGACCGATTTGGAAAATTGCTAAAACAAATTTTTACCAATAGTGCTGGTTGGGATGGAACTTACAACGGACAACTTATGTTTTCTGATGATTATTGGTTTACGGTTGATTATATTGAGAATGGAATTGCCAAAACATTTAAAGCGAATTTTTCATTAAAAAGATAAGAAAATACTTTTAATTTATAAATCTTTCAATTGAAGCAATATTTATGTAAATTCGTTTTATAGTAAAATGAAGTGAATAATCATGATAGAAAAAATACGCTTAGACAACATCTTATTTCTTGACATTGAAACTGTTCCAATAGAAGAAAATTTCAATTCGTTAGACGAAGAAATGAAACAACTTTGGGAATTAAAAACGCAATACCAAAGAAAAGAGGATTATACTGCAGAAGAGTTTTATGACCGAGCAGGAATTTGGGCCGAATTCGGTAAAATAGTCTGTATATCGGTAGGGTATTTTGTAACTAAAGGTGACATTCGAAACTTTAGAGTTACTTCTTTTTTTGGTGAAGAGAAAAAATTATTATTAGATTTCAATAATTTGTTGAACAATCATTTCAATAATTCTCAAAATATTTTGTGTGGTCATAATGCCAAAGAATTTGATTTACCATTCATTGCTCGCAGAATGATTATCAATCAAGTTGACATTCCAAATAAGCTCAATTTATTTGGAAAAAAGCCATGGGAAATCCAACATTTAGACACACTTGAGTTATGGAAATTTGGCGATTATAAACATTTTACTTCCTTAAAATTACTTACCAAAATACTCGGAATTCCTTCATCAAAAGGCGACATTGACGGAAGTCAAGTTGGTCATGTTTTTTACGTTGAAAAAGATATTGATAGAATTGTAACCTATTGCGAAAAAGATGTTATTGCTGTCGCCCAAGTTTTTCTTCGCTTCAGAAAAGAAGATTTATTGATAGAAGACGAAATTACTCATATTTAATGTCAACTTCAAAAATCAACTTCAAAAATCAACTATTAAATTAATATGCCAGAATCGAATCCTTTTAGTGAGAAAATTTTTAATTTTGATGATAGATTAATTCGTTTTGCTGGAGAATGTATTTTCTTTACTAGAAAATTGGGTAAAAGCTATGTAAACGAGTAGTATAAAAATCAGCTTATTCGTTCATCAGGAAGTTCGTCTTTAAACCGTGGTGAATCGCAAGGAACAATAACGGATAAAGATTTAGTATTCAAGTTAACGCTAGTGGCTAAAGAGTTAAAAGAGTCTAGTAATTCGTTAAAAATTTTAAATTATATAAACGAAGGTAATCAGGAAATTCGGACTTTTCTAGTAATTGAAGTTGAAGAATTAATTGCAATTGCATCAAAAATGAAAATTAATAAAAAATAAGTCAATCTTAAAATTTAGATTGATTTTTGATATTGAGATTGACTTTTGAAATTGAATTTGATTTTTGAATTTGCAATTGAATAAGTACATTTACAAAAAACAAACAAACCATGGTATTAAGCAGATTTTGGCTCGTTATCTTTATTTCATCAATAATTTTTGTAATGTTCAGTTTGTTTTCTGGCAACAGTTACACAATTGATCATGTTTTGAACGGAAAGAAAGATGATAAGATATTAGTGTCAGAGAAATACCTAAACGACATTCCAGTTTTTATTAAAGACAGTATTCAAAAGTCTGATGACAAAACCTATGTTGTAAATAGAGATACTTTGAATGCCGATTCTACTTATGTTTATAACAATCAAACAGTAAAAATTTATAGTGGAGTTCAAAAATCAGATGGACTTTTACCCACTTGTAAGAGTACATTATTGGATTTAATTTTGCCTCTAATGGCCTATTTAGCATTTTTCTGCGGATTGATGGAACTTTTAATTATTTCTGGAGCTTCTGAAAAATTAGCAAAATTATTGAGTCCGGTATTTGTAAAAGTCTTTCCAAGTATTCCTAAAAATCATCCTTCAATATCGTATATGACTTTAAATTTTGCAGCCAATTTTTTAGGATTAGATTCTGCTGCAACACCATTCGGGCTAAAAGCAATGGAAAGTTTACAAGAGATAAATCCCGAAAAAGATAAAGCCAGTGATGCGCAAATTATGTTCATGTGTTTGCATGCTTCAGGACTTACACTTATCGCAACTTCAATAATTGGTTATCGTGCTGCAGCAGGCGCAGCAAATCCAGCTGATGTAATGTTACCTTGTATAATTACCTCTTTTATTGGAACAATTGCAGCTTTTCTTATTGTAGGTGTAAAGCAAAAAATTAACTTTAAAAGTGCCTCGTTAGTAGTCGGATTGATGGTATTAATTGCTGCAATTATTGGTTTATTAATGTATGTGAATCATTTAGATTTAATAGGTAAAAATTATTTTACATCGAATCTTTCCGCATTGATATTGGTTGTAATAATTGCCTTTACATTGATTTTATCGTTCGTTAAAGAAAAGAAATTTACTGAAGCAAATACTACAGTTTACGAAGCTTTTGTGGTTGGGGCCAACAATGGAGTTAAAACTGGCGTTACTATTTTTCCTTATGTTTTAGGAATGTTAGTAGCAATTTCGTTGTTCAGAAATAGCGGTTTGTTCGAAATTGTTAGTAACTGGATTGCTTTTGGTTTTTCTACTATGGGAGTGAGCAAAGAAATCACCGATGCGCTTCCGGTAGCGATGCTAAGACCTTTTAGTTCCGCTGGTTCAAGAGGATTTTTGATTGACTCAATGAATACTTTCGGAGCCGATTCTTTAACTGGACGATTGAGTTCTATTTTTCAGTGTAGCGCCGAAAGTACGTTCTATGTTATTGCCGTTTATTTTGGTTCGGTAAATATAAAAAACACCAGATACGCTTTAAGCACCATGCTTTTAGTAGATGTAATTTGTGTGATTACGGCAATTTTTGTGGCTAGTTGGTTTTTTTAGTGTTTTCCTGCAAGGTTTCCAAAACCTTGTAGGTATAAATGAAAGTCAATGAAATTAGAAGTTTTAGAAAGAGACCATTTCTACCACATTTATAATAGAGGAATAAATAGTGAAAATATTTTTTTATCCGATGATAACAAATCCTATTTTCTAAAATTACTTTCAAAACATTTAAACGGTAAGATAGAAGTTTTTGCTTATTGTTTAATGGATAATCATTTCCATTTTCTTATCAAATTAGTTGATAATGAAAAGGCAGTAACTCAAGCATTTTCAAATTTTTTTAATTCTTATGCAAAGGCCTTTAATAAACAAAACAATAGAACAGGTAGTTTATTCGAAAAACATTTTAAAAGGATAAAAATTCAAGATGAAAATTAGGTAAGAAACATTATTCAATATATTCATCTAAATCCGAAACATCACTTAAATATAGATTATAAAACTTATAAGTTTTCTTCATTTCAATCAATTATTTCCACTAATCAAACCAAGTTAGCTAGAACTGAAGTTTTGAGTTACTTTGACAACGTTGACAATTTTATCATTTGTCATAATTTTAAAAATGATTTTTTAACAGAAAAATTTACTTTTGAATAAATAATTAAAGTCCTGCAAGGTTTCCAAAACCGCGTAGGTATAAATCTTAAAAACAACAATAAACAAACCTACAAGGTTTTGGAAACTTTGCAGGTTATACGTAACTTTACACATCAAAAATATTTCATAATGGACTTTATATATCAAGATCCGTATCCTATTTTAAAAGACGATACGCAATACAAAAAAATTACCTCTGACTACGTAAAAGTAGAACAATTTGGAGACAGAGAAATTCTTACGGTTGATCCCAAAGGTTTAGAATTATTAGCTCAAGAAGCCATGAATGATGTTTCATTTATGTTACGTACTTCGCATTTGCAAAAGTTAAATAATATTTTGAATGATCCAGAAGCTACTGACAACGACCGATTTGTTGCCTACAATTTATTGCAAAATGCTGTAGTTGCTGTAGATGGTCAATTGCCTTCTTGCCAAGATACAGGAACAGCTATTGTTATGGCTAAAAAGGGTGAAAACGTTTTTACTGGAGCCGATGATGCCGAATGGTTATCAAAGGGAATTTTCAATACCTATCAAATGAAGAATTTGCGCTATTCGCAGATTGTTCCGATTTCAATGTTTGAAGAAAAAAATTCGGGTTCTAATCTTCCAGCTCAAATAGATATTTATGCCAAAAAAGGAGCTTCTTATGAATTTCTGTTTTTAGCAAAAGGTGGCGGTTCTGCCAACAAAACTTTTTTGTACCAAAAAACAAAATCACTATTGAACGAGAAATCTATGGAGGAATTCGTTCGTGATAAAATTAAAGATTTAGGAACTTCTGCTTGTCCGCCATACCATTTAGCTTTGGTAATTGGAGGAACTTCTGCAGAGGCTAATTTAGCTGCGGTTAAGAAAGCATCTGCGGGTTATTTTGATAATTTGCCTACTTCAGGAAATATGTCGGGTCAAGCATTTCGAGATGTAGAATGGGAGAAGAAAGTTTTAGAATATTGTCAAGAAAGTGCTATTGGAGCGCAATTTGGTGGAAAATACTTTGCACATGATGTTCGTGTAATTCGTTTGCCACGACATGCAGCTTCTTGTCCAGTTGGATTGGGTGTTTCGTGTTCTGCCGATAGAAATATCAAAGGGAAAATTACTAAAGATGGAATTTTTGTAGAACAATTAGAAACCAATCCGAAACAATTTTTACCTGAAGTTCCACCACATTTGGAAGCTCCAGTTGAGGTTGATTTGAACCGTCCGATGGCCGATATTTTAGCTGAATTATCAAACTATCCAATCAAAACTCGTTTGAAGTTAAACGGAACTTTAATTGTTGCAAGAGATATTGCTCACGCAAAAATCAAAGAACTTCTGGATGCTGGAAAACCAATGCCAGAGTATTTCAAAAACCATCCGATATATTATGCAGGACCAGCAAAAACTCCAGATGGAATGGCGTCAGGAAGTTTCGGACCAACAACCGCAGGACGAATGGATGTATATGTAGAAGAATTCCAAAAAGCTGGAGGAAGTATGATTATGCTTGCTAAAGGAAATCGTACAAAAGAAGTGATGGAAGCTTGTAAAACTTATGGAGGATTCTATTTGGGTTCCATTGGTGGACCAGCTGCAATTTTAGCTCAAGATAATATCTTGAAAGTTGAGGTTGTAGATTTTGAAGAACTAGGAATGGAAGCCGTGAGAAAAATTACTGTAAAAGATTTTCCAGCTTTTATTATTACTGATGATAAAGGAAATGATTTCTTTGCTAACTTATAAAAAGTTGACACGAATTCCACGAATTTTCACGAAATTTTGTTTGTGTTTTTCATGTCACTAATTTGTTTTTCGTGTGATAAGTAAGCAGAATCAATTTGTGAAATTCGTGTCAAAAAATAAATAAATAAACATGCCTTTTAAAGAAACCTTTTCTGAGTTTTATTCTAAAGTTAAATCGAGTTTAGAAGATGGGACTTTTGCTAAATTGACCTTAGCAAAAACCATTGGAAATACCGAATTGATGAATATTTATGTGCGTCCGATTATGGATGAGGATGTTTTGAAACTGGAATTAAAATTCAAATTTCAAAAGGAAGAAATATTCGAAATTCATTCCATCGAAAAAGCTTTTGATAGGTTGTTGGAATTTATAAATAATCCGTTTTTATCGGCAATTTTATTTACAACCGAATTTGATTTGACTTACAAATTGAATAAAAAGCGTGCCGTGAGCATTGTGGAGCAATTTCCTAGTTTTGGGAATGCCAACGAAGTTTTATTAGCGTATTTAAATAAGAATCAGTAATACAACTATTTTTAAACCATTAAGAAGTTAAGTTTCATTAAGTTTAAATACCTTAATTTCTTAATGGTTCAATAGTATAACACTAATCAATTACCATTTCAGGAATATCACCTTCAATAATTAAATCAGCTTCGGTTGAAGCAATGATGTGCTCAACAGAAACTCCTGGTGCGCGTTCTAATAATTTGAATCCATTTGGAGTGATTTCTAAAACGGCCAATTCGGTAACTACTTTTTTAACGCAACCAACACCAGTTAGAGGTAAGGTACATTTTTTAAGAATCTTACTCTCGCCAGCTTTATTTACGTGCATCATGGCTACGATAATGTTTTCTGCAGAGGCAACCAAATCCATTGCGCCACCCATTCCTTTAACCATTTTTCCTGGAATTTTCCAGTTGGCTATGTCACCGTTTTCTGAAACTTCCATGGCGCCAAGAATTGTTAAATCTACATGTTGACCACGAATCATCCCGAAACTAAATGTTGAATCAAACAAACTTGCACCAGGCAACATTGTGATGGTTTGTTTTCCTGCATTGATTAAATCGGCGTCTTCTTCGCCTTCAAGCGGAAATGGACCCATTCCTAAAACACCATTTTCACTTTGAAATTCTACATCAATTCCTTCTGGAATGTAATTGGCAACTAGTGTTGGAATTCCGATTCCTAGGTTTACGTAGTAATTGTGTTTTAATTCTTTTGCAATACGTTTTGCAATTTCAGTTTTATCTAACATAAAATGTTTCTTTTTTAAACCATTAAGAAATTAAGGTTATTAAGATTTACTTTGTTGAAAATATTTAGTTTACAGAATATCTAAAAAATAATTACTAAAATATTTTCCTAACGGTTCTTTGTTCTATTCTTTTCTCGTATTTTTCTCCTTCGAAAATTCGGGTAACCAATATTCCTGGAATATGAATTTCGTTCGGATCCAAACTTCCTGCTGGAAGCAATTCTTCTACTTCGGCGATTGTTATGGTGGCTGCACCACACATTGATGGGTTGAAGTTTCTTGCTGTTCCTTTAAAGATAAGGTTTCCTGCTTCGTCACCTTTCCATGCTTTTACTATGGCAAAATCGGCTTTGAAAGCGTGTTCCATGATGTGCATTTTGCCATTAAATTCACGTACTTCTTTTCCTTCCGCAACTTCGGTTCCAAATCCTGCTGGTGTAAAAAATGCTGGAATTCCTGCTTGTGCTGCTCGACATCGTTCGGCTAAAGTTCCTTGCGGAATTAAATCTACTTCAAGTTCACCCGAAAGCATTTGACGTTCGAACTCGGCATTTTCTCCTACGTAGGAAGAAATCATTTTTTTAATTTGTTTCTTTTGTAGCAACAAACCCAAACCAAAATCGTCGACACCGGCATTATTGGAAATACAAGTTAGGTTTTTGGTTCCTTTTTTTACTAATTCGGCAATAGAATTTTCTGGAATTCCGCACAGGCCGAATCCGCCGAGCATTATGGTCATTGAGTCTTCAATACCTTGAAGTGCTTCTTTAACGTTTTTTACTTTTTTATTGATCATAGTTTAGTATGAATTATAGGTTTGTTTTTTGCAACAGTCTAGCCCAGATAGCAGTGAAAAGCATTTTATGAAAAAAAGTAGTGTTTTTCTTGATGAAAAAAAGCGACCTTGGAAGCTCTTTTTTTATTGTAGAAAAACGTACTTTTTTCATGAAATCTTGGAACGGATAGCTGGATTAGCTCCTGAAAATTAAAGTTCGAATTCGTCGGTATTTTGTTCTTCTTGCACGGCTGTTGAGTCTACAACTACTACTTTTCGTGGTTGCCAACAATCTACTTTTATAGATAAATTATCAGGTCTTTCAAAATCGTCTTTAGATACTTGTAGGTCTTTGTCTTCGTAGCATTTTTTCATAAAATAACCCCAAATAGGCAATGCTGCTGTTGCACCTTGACCGTAAGTGATGCTTTTAAATCGTGCCGAACGGTCTTCGCAACCTACCCAAACGCCAGTTACAAGATTGGGAACCATACCAATAAACCAACCGTCTGATTGATTTTGGGTTGTTCCTGTTTTTCCTGCAATTTTGTTTCTTAGCATGTAGGGATATCCTGTCCAACGGTTGTCACCGCTTCCGCCACTTTCGGTTCTTAATCGTACACCCGAACCGCTTTCGGTTACGCCTTCTAGAAGTTTTATTACTGCAAAGGCTATATCTTTATTAAGCACATCGTGCGATTCTGGAGTTGGTTCGTAAACCACAGCACCATTTTTATCTTCGATTCTAGCAATAAATTGTGGTTTTATGTAAACACCTTGGTTGGCAAATGTGCTGTAAGCGGCAACCATATCTTGTACTGTTATATCGACTGCGCCAAGGGCAATTGATGGCTGAACAGGTATTTCGGATTTAATTCCTAATTTGTGTGTTAGTTCTACGACAGCTTCTGGTCCGGTTTTATCAATTAATTTGGCCGAAACCGTGTTGATGGAATTGGCCAAAGCGCTCTGTAAGGTAACCATACCACGGTATTTTTGGTCGGAATTTCGTGGTTCCCAATCTTCGGTTACGTGATGGCGGCCTTTTCGGATCATGAACGGTCCGTCGATAATGGTATCGCAAGGCGACATTCCGAGTTGCTCGATGGCTGTAGCGTAAACAAATGGTTTGAAGGTCGAACCTACTTGTCTTGCACCTTGACCCACGTGATCGTATTGGAAATATTTATAATCGATTCCGCCAACCCAAGCTTTTACAGCGCCAGTTTGTGGTTCCATAGACATTAATCCTGCTTGAAGAAAGTGCTTGTAATAGCGAATAGAATCTAGCGGAGTCATTTCCATTTCTTTATCACCATCCCATGTGAAAACAGTCATTTTGGTTTTTACATTGAACGATGCAATGATTTCTTCCTCCGATTTATCTTCGGCTTTTAGAATTCTCCAACGTTCAGAATTACGCATCGCTTGGTTGATGATTTTCTGAGTTTCGGCATCGGTAATGTTTATAAAAGGAGCATTTTTATTATTCTTTTGCTGAATAAAAAATTCCTCTTGAAGGTTTTTCATATGAGCTTTTACAGCTTCTTCAGCATGTTCTTGCATTTTAGAATCTATAGTTGTATAGATTTTTAAGCCATCGCCATAGATGTCATATTCTTCGCCATCTGGTTTTTTATGATCTTTAACCCAGTTTTTAAGGTAATCGCGAAGGTATTCTCTAAAATAAGTTGCAGTTCCATCTAGGTGACTTTCGGGATGAAAATCTAACTTTATAGGTTTTTTTTCTAATAGTGCTTTGGCAGATTCTTCCAAATGATTGTTACGCACTAGCTGTCCAAGCACAATATTTCTTCTTTTTAATGCTCTGTCTGGAAAGCGGTTTGGATTAAATCGTGAAGGATTGGTAAGCATTCCTACAAGCATTGCGCTTTCTTCAACATTTAAATCACGTGGTTCTTTACTAAAATAAACCTTTGAAGCAGAGCGAATTCCAACTGCGCCATTAACAAAATCTACTTGATTTAAATACAAAGCAATGATTTCCTGTTTAGTATATTGTCTTTCCAATCGAATGGCAATTATCCATTCTTTTGCTTTTTGAATGATTCTAAAAGGTAAAAATTTTGATCCTTCGCCATGAAACAAATTTTTGGCTAATTGTTGGGTTATTGTACTTGCACCTCCATTTTGTCCTAGTCGTAAAGCGGCACCAAATGTTCGTTTGGCATCAATTCCTGAATGTTCGTAAAAACGCTCGTCTTCGGTTGATACTAAGGCGTCTACAAGTGATTTAGGTAAATCTTTGTATTTAATTGCGGTTCTATTTTCGTTGTAGAATTTACCAAGTGTAACACCATCGGAAGAAATAATTTCGGTTGCAAGATTAGAATTTGGATTTTCTAAATCTTCAAAAGATGGCATCGCGCCAAATAATCCCCAAGAGGCAAATAAGAAAAATAAAAATATTCCACCAAAAGCATAGAAGAAAAGTCTCCAGAATTTCTTTTTGTAGTAATTGATATCTCGTACTTGTGTAGATTTTTTTTGAGTTGTTTTATTTTGTGCCATAGTATTTTATTCTATCGATTCAATTCTGAAACCAACTTCGGTAATTCCTTTTAATTCAGCATCTCCAACAATTTTGCCTGTTTGTCTTACAGCTTGTTGTATTTTTACTTTGTAATCTCCTTTTTGCGAAAAAGATTCATTTAACTTATAAACCAGTTTGTTTTCCTTTATATCTGTAAATCCGTCACCTAGCAATGTTCCGTCAGTATTTGCCATCATATATTCTAAGGTGTCTACTTTAACTTTCTTGTTAGGTTGTTCTAACGACACTATTAAAAACAAATTATTATAAGGAAAATCGTTGTTATCTCTAATGTTTACAAATAAATTGTATTTTTTTGCTGCATCTAATTGAGGCAATTTAAAGGCGACAATACTGTCTTTATTCCAAGCACTTCCTACCGATTTATATTCGTCAAAAACACGTTTTTCATCACAGGAGACAATAGAAATTGCTACTAAAATTACAACAAGGTTATTTAGAATCTTCATTCTTTTTTATGATAATTGGTTTTTTGTTAGCTGGTTTATTTTGATTTTGGTTTGGATTGGCTTTTTGCTGATTTGGGTTGGCGTTTTTATTCTGATTTGGATTTATTTTATTTTGATTTGGATTTATTTTATTTTGGTTTGGATTGGCTTTGTTTTGATTTACTTCATCAGGTCGCTTGCGATCTGGCGAATTTTTAGCCGAGACCTTATTTCTGTTTTTGTTGTTATTTTTCTTTTTTGGTTGGTCAAATCGTGTTAAACTTTCTTGTCCCATTGCATTATTAAAGGTAACTTCTTGCTCTACAACCAATTCAATTGCAAAATCTTCTAATGCAGAAACTTTAATTTTTTGTTTGTTTTGAGCAACAATTTCTTTGACTTGTTCAATTTTTAATACATGCCAATTTGCAAAATTATTAGTGTATGCAAACCACATTAAGCCTTTAAAGATGTCTTGTTTTTGACAAATGGCATCACCTTTTTCGGTAACTAATTTGGTTTCGAAATCTGGAAAATCTTTTAAAGCATCAAGATACGTGTCCAATTCATAGTTGAGACAACATTTTAATTTTCCACATTGTCCAGCCAATTTTTGCGGATTTAACGACAATTGTTGGTAGCGTGCTGCAGAGGTATTAACACTTCTAAAATCGGTTAACCAAGTAGAACAACACAATTCTCTTCCACAAGATCCAATACCACCAAGACGAGCTGCTTCCTGACGGAAACCAACTTGCTTCATCTCAATTCGAGTCTTGAACGACTGGGCAAACTCTTTAATCAATTGACGAAAATCAACGCGATCGTCTGCAGTGTAATAAAAAATTGCTTTAGATCCATCACCTTGAAATTCGATGTCAGAAATTTTCATCTGCAACTTTAAAGCAATAGCAATTTCTCGTGCTTTTACCTTCATCGGCTCTTCTTTATCACGAGCTTCACTCCAAATGTCAATATCTTTTTGAGATGCTTTTCTGTATACTTTTGCAACATCTGGGCTTGTGTGATTGACACCTTTTTTCTTCATTTGAACCTTTACAAGTTCACCAGTTAAAGTTACAATTCCTACATCATGACCAGGTGAAGCTTCGGTAGCAACAATATCTCCAATGCTTAAGGTAAGTTTTTCAGTATTTCTATAAAATTCTTTTCTTCCGTTTTTAAAACGTACTTCAACACAGTCAAAAGGAGTTTCGCCATTAGGCAAATTCATATTTCCTAACCAGTCGAAAACGGTCAATTTATTGCAGCTATCGGTGCCGCAAGTCCCATTATTTTTACAACCCTTTGGTGCGCCACCATCAGAAGTTGAACAACTTGTACATGCCATAATTATATATGTAGTATCGCCAAAAAGCGATTTAAGTTTATAAAACGATTAATTGGTAAAGATAGTATTTTTAGAAATTATATTCCAATAAAAAAATCCCAATTTCCACGGCTGAAATATCAGTTGGAATTTGGGATTTTAATCAGTTGATTTTTAAAATAGTTATTCTAAAATCTTAAATACTTTATCAGATAATCTTATTCTAAAAGGTATTTCGAAGGTAACTTTATCACCTGCTTTTGCAACAGCATTTTCACTTCCATTTACCATCATTTTGGTTAAAACGATTTCTTCGTTTCCTGTGGTCGGACCTGAAATTAAAATTTTATCGCCAAGGTTCAATTCGTCATTTTCAATAATGAACAATCCAATTTGAGCTTTTACGTAGTAATGTTGGACGTTTCCAAGAAGTACTTTTTTTACTTTTATCTTCTGACGAATGTCTTTTGTTTTACTAGCAACAGCTAATGGTTTGTCGGATAATTCGCCTGAATGTTTGAATTTCAAATTTTCCGATTTTCCTTTTCGGAATACTTTATTACCAACTTGTTTTCCTCTGCGCAATTTAACTTGTTCAGCCAATGGTAAATGCGTAATTTCTAGACATTCTGTAGAACAACAATTTTCCATAGCTGCTTGACATTCGTCACATTGAATGAATAATAAATGACAACCATCATTTAAACAATTGGTATGATTGTCGCATGGTTTTCCACATTGATGGCATTGCGAAACGATATCGTCGGTAATTCTTTCACCCAATCTGTGATCGAAAACAAAGTTCTTTCCTATAAACTTACTTTCGATATTTTCTTCTTGAATTTGTTTGGCATAATTGATAATTCCGCCTTCCAATTGGAATACATTTTTAAAACCCTGATGCTTGAAATAAGCCGAAGCTTTTTCGCAACGAATGCCACCAGTGCAATACATCACTAGGTTTTTATCTTCTTTAAAATCTTTTAATTGCTCGTTGATGATTGGCAAACTCTCTCTAAAAGTTTCCACATCTGGAGTAATGGCGCCTTTAAAATGACCAATTTCACTTTCGTAGTGATTTCTAAAATCAACTACAATCGTGTTTGGATCTTCTAATATTTGGTTGAATTCTTTGGCTTTTAAATGAACTCCGATATTGGTAACATCAAAAGTTTCGTCGTTTAATCCGTCGGCTACAATTTTATCACGAACTTTTACAGTCAATTTCAAAAAGGAATGATCATCATGCTCAACAGCGACATTCAGACGAATATTTTTCATAAATTCGTAAGCTTCTAAAGTTTCTCTAAAAGCTTCTAAGTTTTCGGCTGGAATGCTCATTTGCGCATTAATTCCTTCTTTGGCTACATACGTTCGACCAAGAGCATCGAGTTGATTCCATTGGATAAATAAGTCGTCGCGAAATTTTTTGGGATTTTCAATTTTGGCATACGCATAGAAAGATAATGTAAGACGTTGTTGTCCGGCTTCATCAATAAGTTGGGCTCTTTCTTCTGCGCTTAAGGTGTTATACAGTTGCATGCTATAAACGTTTAAGTGAGAAATAGGTGTTGGAATTGGCTTCGCCCTATTCGGCTTTGCCTCGAATTCTAAATGGAAGAATTCGGGTGCAAATGTAAAAATAATTTATTAAAAAACCCTGTCAGAGTTCAAAACTCTGACAGGGTTGTAATTCTAACAGTAAAAAGTCTTAACAGAATTCTGCGTAAGCGTCTTTCAAATTCTCTGCAATCATTTCAGCAGGACGGCCTTCAATGTGGTGACGTTCTAACATGTGAACCAATTCGCCATTTTTGAACAAAGCCATACTTGGAGATGATGGAGGAAAAGGAAACATTTCTTCTCGAGCAGCATCAACCGCTTCTTTGTCAACACCAGCAAAAACTGTTACTAAATGATCTGGTTTTTTAGCTCCATCCAAACTCATTTTTGCTCCTGGACGTGCATTTCTCGCAGCGCAACCACAAACCGAATTTACAACCACAAGTGTTGTTCCTTCTGCTTTGATAGCGTTTTTTACTTCTTCTGCATTATATAAATCTTGAAAACCTGCGTCAGAAAGTTCTGCTCTCATTGGTTTTACCATTTCTTCTGGATACATATTCTTGATATTAGATATTTGATATTAAATTTTAGATATAAAAATCTAGGACAAAGATAGTGAGAATTGCAATTTTATAATAATTTTGATTATAAAGTTTTGTTATAGTTTGATAGAGAGTTAAAACCAAAAAATTCTGCTAATTAAAGCTCTAATAAACAACCCTTTTGGGCATTTCCAAATGACTTGTAAGTCTTCCCAAAACGAAGTTTCTTCATCAAGAAATTTGAAAATTAAGGTTGGATTCCCTTTTTTGAATAATGACGCAAATACTTTGGAACCTAAGTCATTTCTTCGATATAAAACATCTAAAAACAGCAAATCGTAGAACCAAAATTTATCTATTTTATGAAATTTTCTAAAGTCGGTTTCTTTGGATAAAAACTGAATTAATGCTTTCGATTTTTTGGTAGTATTTTTAAAAGTATAACCTGTACTTGCTTTGGTCCATCCGCCAACAGAACCTATATTTATGATGTTTTTGGTGTTGTGTTTCCAAAATTTATAAGAAGTCATCGGAATATTTCCTTGTTCTTTATCGACGATTTCGTACTCTGTAATTCCCAGTTTTTTGATGTAATCCTGAATTTCATTTTCATATTCTTCTTTCGAAAGTAAGTCTTTCGAAAACAAAGTATATTCTAACAAAGCTTCAGTTGATGAAGTTGGTAGCACATACATAAAGCGAGTATTTCCTCTTTGTTCAACCGAAAAATCCATGAAAGAGGCTTTGTTTATATCAAAAACTGCTGCATTCGATTTTATAAACCAACCAATAAAATGTTGTTGCAATAAAGGATATTTTGACTGACTCTTTACAAGATTTGGATTATAAATAGAATTGAAAATCTTATTGCAAGTGTAATTTTGAGTTTCTGTTTTTACAATACAATGATTTCCTAATTCTTCAAAATCAATCACTTTTTGGTTTGCAAAATGAATGTTATCTTGTTTAGAAATTAAGTCGAAAACTAGATTGTAAAAATCCAATCCGCGAATCATTTTATATTGGTACGGATTCAAATCTAAATCTCTTCGAAAGTTTTCATCGGCAAAAAGTGCCACATCCCATTTTTTGGAAACAATTTCTTCAAAAAGCGAAGAATTATCCCAAAAACACCAAGTTCTGTCGTTGGCGTTTTTGGGATTTTCATCAATAAGTAATATTGTTTTATCATAAAATTTTCTCGACATAATCATTTCATAAACGGTCATTAAAGCCGATAACCCTGAACCTGTGAAAATGTAGTGATAGTGTTGCATTACTTATTTCTTAAACAACAAAGATACTTTTATTTGTGTTTTGGTTCATAAATCAGTCTTAAAAACGTGCTAAATCTTTCATTTTCTCTTTTAATAGGAATTCCAGTTACAATACCAATGAGTAGATTTTCGGTCACACCAACACGCATTTGAGGGCGAATAGTCATGTCAAAATCGTGTTTTTGAAGTTCTTTATTGAATTCAATCCCAATAAAATTTCGAGTTCCATCAATCATGTAATGAAAATTGGAGTTGATTTGCCATAATGTGTGAATAGAATTGCTGTTGAAATGTTGTTCAAATAATGGTCCAGTATAAAGCAAGGTATGAAAATTTTGTCCCCAACGTTTTGCTGCAACAAAAAATGGATTGTATATGTTTCCTATGAAAACCGTTTCTTTTTTATAATTGCTAAATTCGTTCATTTCAAATTCGTGAATGTATCCAAACGCCAAAGACGTTTTTGCCTTTTCAGAAACTAAAAAAGTATATTGTGCAGCAAGTTTTAAACTATTTAATTTATTTTTTGGAGTTGAAACACCCTTATCAATTGGATAATAAAACGAAAATGGAAGTTCGATTTCAAGACCTAATCTATCAATAGGTGCAAATTCATATTCGACTAATGTAGTGTAGCTATCATGAGTTTTGTTATCGGTAATTCCCAATCCTACATTCCATTCTTTTTCGCCTTTTCTTGCGCCCAAATCTCTAATTAAATCTATGTATAAAGGCTCAGCGTGCAGGTTTTTAGCCCTTCCTTTTTTGTGTTCAATCTCATTTATGTACAGACTATCTTTTAAATTTTTATCTTCTTGTGCAAAAACATTTGCAGTTATGATTAAGCATAATAATGCCTTGAAATATGTATTCTTCATGGGTATAATTTGTAAATTAATAATAAAAATACTCATCGCTTTACAATGTAAAACAATGAATTATGTAACTAAATGATACAAATTATACTTTTGGTGGAGGCGAAATAATCTCCAATAATGGATTGGGAATATGCTGAAATTGAATTTTCTTAATTTCCTTTGGATTTGAAATCAAACTACTGAAAAAGTTAATAGAGTTTTCATTTTCAATAGTAAAATCTAATGTTTTTATTTTTTTGAAAATAGAATTTTGAGAATTATCGTTGTCATCTTGTTCAGCAATGGCATTATCAAAACCAAAAACTTTTTCAATTATAATTTCAATGATACTTTCCTGATTATTAATACTTAAATTTTCAATTTTTTCGTAGTATAAAATATCGGTTGCATCCACTGATATGTTTAGGAAATACATTCCTAAAACACAACATATAAAGTTGGTAAATTTATTATTTCTAACAGCTAAATGCATTACTAGAATTTTGTGAAAAAGTGAAGTACAAAATTAGAATTTATGAAATGCCAAAATGATAATGAAAAGTTAATTAATCAATATGGTATCTTAATCCTAGAAAAAAACGAATCCCCTGATTTGGTCCGTATGCATATGTTGGGTCGAAGGTTAAACCATAAGGATTATCAGCTGTTGGGATTACATTTCCGTTGGTGTCAAACTGAACATTCTCATCAAATGGATCATTGGAACGAGCAATTATAAACGGATTTCCTCGATTGGGAGTCCAATTCAAAATATTTTTTACGCCCGAAAAAATTTCTAAATCGTGGATTTTTTTATAGGTGATTTGGATGTTCTGAATGCTGAACGGCAGCGAATATTCACGTCTTGGATCGAGGTCGCCTAGCAAAGGCAAACGCATACTTCCTGTAAGATTTCCAGTATAATCAAACGATAAAAACCACTTGGGAATTTCATAATTAATTGCCCAATTTATAGAATATTTTTCGGTGAAAAGTGGCGTAAATTTTCGGTCGTCTTGCTTCGTTTTGGCGTCAAAAAAGCTGGCACCAATGGTTGCTTTTAATCCAAAAGGAGTAATCCAATCTGCATTGGTACTAAGTCCGAACATTTTGGAATAACCGTTCAAGTTATCGTACACAATTTGATTGGGATTGACATCGTAATCGGCAAAAATCTTGTTGGTAAAATAGGTGTGCCAAGCTGAAAATTCAAGATTGATAATGCCAGAATTATCCAAAACATATTTTTTCAAGTAATTCAAATTCAAGTTATAGGAGGTTTCAGGCTTTAGATTTTCGGTTAAAACCACTTCTCGCGAACCCGATAATGCTTGATGATCTTCGGTAAATATATTTATAATTCTAAATCCAGTTCCAAAGTTTAATCGCAAAATATCATTGGTTGTTGGTTTCCATTTTACAGCCAATCTAGGAGTAAAAATCGAACCGTGAGCCGAATTATAATCGTATCGTGAACCTAATAAAATACTCGATTTTTGAGAAAATTGAATTTCATCTTGAGCAAACAAGCTATAAATTTCAGACGAATTGCTAGAATTGGTTGCCGGCGTAGTATCGTTGTAATATTGATATCGAAATGCTGCACCAAAAAGCAGCGAATGATTTTTCAGGTTTTTATCCCAAAGGTATTGTCCGAATGCAATTTTTTGATTGGCCAGAAAAATCGAATTTCCATAAACAGAATTTTGGTCGTGCGCAATTAGTGAAAATTGAAGAAACATTTTTTCAGCTGTTGGCAATTGATACCTTCCTAAAAGCTCCCAACGTGAAGTGTAAATACTTTCAGCATAAACTTCGCTTCCGCCACGAAAACTTTTATTCCATTGCATTTCGCCACCCCAACGATCTTCATACAAATAGCGCGAAACTAGACTAAATTCTTTTTCTGATTTTCTATTAAAATTCCATTTACTAAAAACAGAAACACGGTTTTGCAACGACACATCTGTAAAATTATCGTTGTTATTGTCAATAGGATTGTTGTAATTGAAATAATTTACGCCGAGCAACACATCTACTTTTTTACTTAATGATGTGCGATAACCAATGTCGATGTTGTTTTCAAGCCAAGATGTCGAGAAAATATCGGCCGTGAATTGCGGTACGGCTTTTGGTCGTTTTGTAATAATATTGATCAATCCACCAACGGCTTCGCTACCGTATAAAGTAGATGCGGCACCTTTTACTACTTCAATTCGTTCTATCATCGAATTTGGAATTCCAGATAAACCGTACACACTACCTAACGCACTAACGATAGGCATTCCGTCTATAGTCACCATCGTATATGGACCATCAAGTCCGTTAATTCTAATATCACCAGTATTGCAAACATTACAGTTGTTTTGTGGACGTAATCCATTAACGTTTTGTAACGCATCCAATACATTTGAAGTTGGATTTTGTTTTAAAAAAGTTGCCGTAATGATTTCAACAGGTACAGGATTTTCCAGTCGTTTTACAGCTTTCAAAGTGCCAGAGATTACAACTTCATCGAGTTGGTTTTCTTTTTTATTTGGAATTGTGTCGTACTCTTGTGAAAATGCAAAAAATGGCACAACCAATAGAAAAGCCCATAAATTTTTCATGTATCAAAATAAAAATTTAGACAAATCTAAAAATAATATTTAGTAAAACAAAAATATAATTCTATATTTGTCTTAAATAAATTTTACGATGACCATTTCAGAAGAGAATTACATTAAAGTTATTTATCATTTATCGTTAGTTTCTCCAAAAGGAGTAAATACCAATGCAATTGCAGGAATGTTGGATACCAAAGCATCTTCTGTAACTGATATGTTGAAGAAATTATCTGAAAAAGAGTTGGTTGCTTATCAAAAATACCAAGGTGTTACGTTGACCGAAAAAGGATTTTATTCTGCCAAAATGATTGTAAGAAAACACCGTTTGTGGGAAGTTTTTTTGGTAGATAAATTGCATTTTTCTTGGGATGAAGTTCATGAAATAGCCGAAGAATTGGAGCACATTAAATCGGAAAAGTTAATTAATAAGTTGGATGAATTTCTTGGGTTTCCATCGTTTGATCCGCATGGTGATCCAATTCCGAATGCCAAAGGAGAACTCGTTAAAATTGATAAGCTTTTATTGTCCGAAGCACTATTAAATATGGACTATGTTTGTGTTGGAGTTAAGAATTCATCTGTAGAATTTCTTCAATATTTGGATAAACAGAAGATTTCACTTGGTTCAACAATAAAAGTTATCTCATGTGAAGATTTTGATTCTTCCTTGACGATAATTTTAAATTCAAAAAATATTTCGATATCGAATAAAATTGCAGAAAATTTATTTATAAAAGCACTATAGCTATGAGTAAATCATTAGAAGAAGTTCACGAATCAGTTTCTACGCAAGGAAAAACATCGACATTTAGAAAAATTTTCGCATTTTTTGGTCCGGCTTATTTAATTTCCGTTGGGTATATGGATCCCGGAAATTGGGCAACCGATTTAGCTGGCGGAAGTCAGTTTGGGTATTCTTTGCTTTGGGTTTTATTAATGAGTAACATTATGGCATTGCTTTTACAGAGTTTAAGCGCTCGATTAGGAATTGTTACGCAACGTGATTTAGCTCAAGCTTCGCGCGAAACCTATTCGAAACCCATCAATTATGTTTTGTATTTTCTGGCAGAAATTGCAATTGCCGCCTGTGATTTAGCCGAAGTTCTTGGGATGGCAATTGGACTTAATTTGTTGTTCGATATTTCCTTAATTCAAGGTGTGATGATTACCGTTTTGGACACATTTCTATTGCTTTTTCTTATCAATAAAGGCATGCGAAAAATGGAAGCATTTATCATTGCATTGGTCGCCATTATTGGATTTTCATTTGTATTTGAAATGATTTTTGCAGAACCTGAAGTTGGAAAAGTACTAACAGGTTTGATTCCATCAATTCCTAGTGAAGCGGCACTTTATATTGCCATTGGAATTATCGGAGCAACTGTAATGCCACACAACTTATACTTGCATTCGTCATTAGTTCAAACCCGTAAATTTGACCGAAGTAAAGCAGGAATTAAACAAGCATTGAAATATAATTTTATCGATTCTACCATTGCATTGAACTTGGCATTTTTTGTAAATGCAGCGATTTTAATATTAGCGGCAGCAACATTTCACAAAAACGGTTTTTTTGAAGTTGCCGAAATTCAGGATGCACATAAACTTTTAGAACCACTTTTAGGAACTCAATATGCGCCAATTTTATTTGCCGTTGCTTTAATTGCAGCTGGACAAAGTTCTACAATTACAGGTACTTTGGCTGGGCAAATTATTATGGAAGGTTATCTAAACTTACGAATTCAACCATGGGTTCGACGTATTATAACGCGTTTAATTGCTATCGTTCCGGCTGTAATTGTCATTTCCATATTTGGTGAAAGCGTTACAGGGAAAATGCTAATTTTAAGTCAGGTGATTTTGAGTTTACAACTAGGTTTTGCCATAATTCCGTTGATACATTTTGTTTCAGATAAGTCAAAAATGAAAGGATTTCATATCAGTAAAACAACTCAAGTTGCATCGTGGATTATTGCTTCCATAATTGTTTCGTTGAATGCGAAATTGGTTTATAACGAAATTCAAGGTTGGTTAGAAACTTCAGAAAACCCAATAATTCTCTGGTTTACTGTTGTTCCTTTAGCGTTCGGATTTTTGTTTTTACTACTATACATAGTTTTCAAACCGTTTATAACCAAGGCTAAACATAGTATTGACAATCATTCGCCGCACAATCTGAAATTGGATTTTTCTCAATCTGAATCGAATGATAAAAAGAATATTGCTATTTCAGTTGATTTTTCGGATGCTGATGAAATTGCCATTAATAGTGCATTTGAAATAGGCGGTAAAGAAGCTAATTATACATTGATTCATATTGTTGAAACAATAGGAGCAATTATGTATGGTGAAAATATTGAAGATCATGAAACGACAATTGATGAAAAATTGTTGAAAGAGTACGAAATAATGTTGACCGAAAAAGGATTTAAAGTCGATTCAAAACTCGGATTTGGAAAGCCTAATGCAACGATTGCCAAAATTGTAAATGAAGGAGATTTTGATATTCTAGTAATGGGAACGCATGGTCACACTGGTTTTAAAGATATTTTATTTGGTACTACAGTAGATAAGTTACGTCATAAAATTTCAATACCTTTATTGATTGTAAAAAATTAGAAAATGAAAAAGCTATTTTTATTCTTAACAATTCTATGCAGCGTAGCATTTTATGCTCAGACGGAACTAAAAACAACATCCAAAAAATGCATTCCTAAAAAAGGATATCATATAAAATTGAAGAGTGTTTTTAACGATTCGCGTTGTCCAGAAGGAACAAATTGTGTTTGGGCAGGCGAAGTTTCAGTGGTAGTTGAAGTTTATGACGACAAGAAAATCGTTGAAGAGAAAACGTTGACTTTAAACACGAAAAATAGAATAGAAAATACGCAATGGTTTTCCAAATATTATTCCAAAAAAATCAAGTCAATAGCTGTTTTCCCTTATCCAAAAGAAGGCGTAATTGTAAAAGACAAAAAGAAATACATTACTATTGTTTTTGAAAATTAATGACAATCACAATCATCGCTACCGCAATTTTTTTTAGGTTTCTTTTTGCCAATTAATGGTTTTAGCACAAAGAATACTGCGATTGCAAGTGATATATATACTAAAACCATTTGTATCATAATACTTTTATTTAATTGTTAATCTTAAAGCTTAGCGCCTATAGAAATATAAAAAGTTCTTCCTTCTCCAGGTAAAATCCCTGGTCCAGGATATCCGCCAGCTCTTCTTGTGGCATATTCCTTATCAAATAAATTATTTATTCCACCACGAATATTGTAATTTTTCAGAAACTTATATTCTGTAGATAAATCGAAAACATTATACTTATCCAACAATCCAGTTAATCCATTTGCAGATGGCGCAACAGTGTTGTTCGCATCTGTAAATATTTTACCCGACATTTTGTATTGTGCCGTGGCTGAGATGTTATTATTACTCCAAGAAATTCCGAAATTATGAATGTATCTGGGTGCATTTTCTACTCGGTTACCTTTAAGGTTGGTTTCGGTTATTGTAACATCTGGTGCAGTTCCTGAAGCAGTAGAAACTATAAAATCGGTGTAACGACTATCTATGAAACTCACAGTTGCAAAAACATCTAAACTTCCGTAAGGTTTATCCACATCCAAAAGTTTGGTAACATTTAAATTAGCAAATCCTTCAATACCTTTATTAACTGTTTCACCTAAATTAGTTCGGTAAATAAAAGTTCCTTGATTTGGATCGTTATTAATAAACTGTCTAACGCCACCAATTCGGTTATTGTAACTCAAATAAAACAAACTAAAATCAAAATTCAAGAATTTTTTATAAGTACCTCTAAAACCTAAGTCGGCATTGAATCCGCTTGCATCTTCTAGATTTGGATCAATTACATCGGATACTGCTGGCGGAGTTAAATCTGAAAATAATACTGGTCTGTAAGCCTGTGTAATATTTGCATAGATGTTGGTTGATATAAACTTATATTCAACACCAAGTCCGAACAATGGTTTGCTACGAGAAATTGTTTTATCAGGAAAAGCTACAGCATTTCCGTTGCTAACGCTAAATCTTCCTTCTCCAGTATTTTTAATATATTCGTATCTAATACCTGGTGTAACACTTAATTTTTCGGTAACTTTAAATTGATTTTCTGCAAAAACAGCTACGTTTTCGGTGCTAAAATTAATGTCACGTCCGTATTGTCCATCGATTGATAAATCAAAATCGGATCCTGTTGTTCCTCGTCCTTCTTGTAATCGTTGTGTTTTTGCTTTGTAAATACGTGCTCCAAACGCAAGGTTACTGTTAATTTTACCAAATCTATATTTGTAAATATTTCTATTTTCTACACCAAAATTTTTATAGTAATCTCGATCAACACGTCTGTTGGCATAATCATTTGTTGTAGGATCTATTGCATCAGCAGTATTTGGAGTTGCTGTAAATCCAACGCTATTTCGTTCACCAATTAATCCAAAAAGTTTAGTATTAGATGAGAATTGATCGTTTATTTTGGTGTCAAAATTTATAGAAAATAAATTCCATGGTGTACCAAACCAGTTTCGTTCTCTTAATGATTGTTGCGAATTGGCATCGAATTGTTCGTCGGTTAAACCACCTGCTTGCTGCATTTTATAATCCATATTGGTATATTCAGCCGATAATTTTGTTTTTTCGGTAAATCGATATTCTAAGAAAGCGTGAGTATTTCGAACAGTATAATCGGAATTTTCTCTCCAACCATCGCCACTTCTGGAATGGTTGTATACGTAGTAAGAGAATTTATTTAATTTTCCACCAATGGCATTGTAACTACTCATTAATCCGTAGCTACCAGTTGTATTTTGAGTTTCGAATGAAAATTTCTTTTTTGTCTCTCGCTTTAATTGATAGTTTAGCATGCCACCAAATTGAGGTCCAAATTGCAATGAAGATCCGCCACGAATAAGTTCTAAAGTTTCAACCGCTTCTAATGGTGGATTGTAGTAAGCTTCAGGATATCCAAATACATCTGATGAAATATCATAACCGTTTTGTCTTGTATTTAATTCCCAACTTCTATTAGGACTTAATCCTCTTACTCCAACATTAATTTGAATTCCCGAACCTTCGTTTTCCCAAATCGTTACACCAGGAACTCTCGAAAATATTTCTCTTGCATTGTTGGTCGTAAAATTTCCATTAATATTGGATAACTTTAATACTTCATTTTTTTTACCAGAAAACAAGATATTGTCTTTAACTTCAGGCATGCGCTCAGGACTTTGTTGCTTGATTGTTATTATAACTGGATTGAGTCTTTTAACTGTATCATTTGAAGCTAAGTCTTCTCCTTGAGCATGAATTGATAGTGCAAATAGTGCGGTAACAAGTACTAAAAAATTCTTCATTTTATTTAGATTAAATCTACGTTGCAAAATTATCAAATTGATTTTATTTAGACAAATTAAAAATAAGATTTAAAACAAAATTTTTTTAAGTGTCATCAATTTTCAAACATATACGAGAAAATCGGATTTACTGTTTTATTATTTTAAAATTTGATAGGCAGACAATGCCACTAGATAGGCAAATCCGCTCATAAAAATGAGTTGGATTACTGGCCATTTCCAAGAGTTAGTTTCCTTTTTTACAATGGCTAGCGTAGAAATACATTGCATTGCAAAAGCATAAAATAGCAGTAAGGAAACGCCGGTGGCAAAATTGAAAATCTTTGAACCATCCGGTTTTACTTCGGCAGCCATTTTGTTTTTAATAGTGGTTTCATCATCGCTATTTCCTACGCTGTAAATGGTGGCTAAGGTTCCAACAAAAACTTCTCTTGCGGCAAATGAAGTAACTACAGCAATTCCAATTTTCCAGTCGTAACCCAATGGTTTTATTACAGGCTCGATGCTTCTACCGATAATTCCTATATAAGAATTTTCTAATTTGTAGGCTTCCACATTACGTTCAATAACCGACGGATTTATTTTTAACTTGCTCGAATACACTTCGTTTTCAACAATTTGTTGCGCGTTTCCAAACGTATTTTTTGGTCCGTGTGAACCTAAAAACCAAAGTATTACTGAGATTGCCAAAATGATTTTTCCGGCGCCAAAAACAAACGCTTTCGTTTTTTCTAAAACATTAATTCCAACATTTTTAAACATCGGAATTTTATAACTTGGCATTTCAACAACAAAGTAGGATTTGCTTTTAAATTTTAAAATTTTGTTTAGAATTATTGCAGCAACAATTGCCATAAAAAATCCTAATAGATACAAAACCATCAAGGTTAATCCTTGTAAAGAAAAGAAACCAATAATTTTTTTGTCGGGAATAATTAACGAAATCAATATTGCATACACAGGTAATCGTGCCGAGCAGGTTGTGAATGGCGTAACCAAAATGGTAATCAATCGTTCTTTCCAGTTTTCAATATTTCGAGCACTCATAATGGCTGGAATAGCACAAGCAGTTCCAGAAATTAGTGGTACAACGCTTTTGCCCGAAAGTCCGTAACGACGCATAATTTTATCCATCAAGAACACCACGCGACTCATGTAACCACTTTCTTCAAGCACAGAAATAAACAAAAATAAAAACGCTATTTGAGGTACAAAAATTACGATTCCTCCAATTCCTGGAATAATTCCTTCTGCAATTAAATTGGTAAATTCTCCAGCTGGCAAATGTATTTTTGCGTAAGCTGCCAAACTTGTAAAAGTTTCATCAATAAAATCCATCGGATAACTCGACCAATTAAATATCGATTGAAAAATGAGCATTAAAATTCCGAAGAAAATTACGTAACCAAAAAATTTATGCGTCAAAACTCGGTCCAATCTTGCTCTGATATCCGTAGCTTTGGAAACGTCAATTTTCTGACCAATCTTTAAAGTATCGTTTATAAATTGGTATCTTTTTATGGTCTCTTTCTGCTGTAATCGTTTTAAATCGTTCTTCGATTTGGTAAAATTACTTTCAATTTCGTTACGTTCTAAGTTCAAGAAATTTACATCTTGCGTAATTACCAACCACAGTTTATACAACAATTGGTTTGGAAACGCTTTTCTCAATTTATTAAAATATTCTTCATCAATACTTGATGCATTCAAACACGGTTCTTTTGAAAGCGATTCGTATTTTAAAATCAAATCTTTTATTTTATCAATGCCAATATTTTTTCGAGAACTTACAAGTGCGATTTTAGTGTTTAATTCTTTTTCAAGAAACGGAAGATCTAAGTCTATTCCTTTTTTGGCCATTTGATCACTCATATTGATAACCAAAATTGTCGGAATTTCTAAATCTTTAATTTGAGTAAAAAGTAATAAATTTCGTTTCAAATTTTCAACTTCTGTAACTACAACAGCAACATCGGGAAAGTATTCGTCGTTTTTATTCATCAGCAACTCAATCACCACATTTTCATCAATCGAGCTGGCGTTAAGGCTATACGTTCCAGGTAAATCTAGAATTGTAGCTTTTACATTTTTGTTTAAATTGCAAGAACCAATTTTCTTTTCTACCGTAATTCCAGGATAATTTCCCACTTGTTGACGCAAACCTGTAAGCTGATTGAAAACCGAAGTTTTTCCAGTATTTGGATTACCAATAAGTGCAACTTTTATAGTTTTATGAGCCATTATATTGAAGTATTATCCATCGAAATTTCAATTTCTTTAGCCGTTTCTAATCGAATAGCCACATGCGAATCATTAAAAATAAAATACAACGGATCGCCAAACGGCGCAATTTGAAACAACTCAACCTCATTACCAGGTAAACATCCCATTTCTAGCAATTTCAAAGGAATTTCGTCAATATTAATATCCAAAATTACAGCCTTCTGACCTTTCTTTAAATCTGCAAGAGTTAGTTTCACTAGTTTATTTAGATTGAATTAAAATACAAAAATACATATTTGTATTAAAACATTTACGATTTGTAATAACTTTAAGTTTTTAGGAGCAAATGGTTCGGGAATTATCCGCCAATCCTATTCCTGCTGTACAATGCAATCTGTATAATTTCTAATCGCAATTATACAGGATTTCCATTGCCATCAGGGCTAATCAGCCGTTGTCTTTCTCTTTTATTTGTCGTTTTCACACAACCACAAAATATCTTCCAACAATTGCTTAACATTTTTAATTCCTTTTTCTGTCGGTTGATCAAGATTGGTTCCGTCATAAAAACCGCGAACTCGTTTTTTAGAATCTACCAAAACAAAATTTTCGGTATGCACCATATCATACATTTCTTCGGGCTTGCCAGTTTTTACCGCCAAATAGGATTTTCTTGCAATATAATAAATGTCTTTTTTATCTCCAGTTACCAAGTTCCATTTACTATCAATCACACCTTTTTCTGATGCGTATTTTTTCAAGATTTCAACCGTGTCAATTTCCGGTGTAACCGAGTGCGAAAGCAACATTACCTTAGGATTATTTTTTAATTGTTCCTGCAACCAAGCCATATTATTGGTCATTTTTGGACAGATACTTTTGCACGTCGTAAAGAAAAAATCGGCAACATAAATCTTTCCTTCATAGTCCTTTTGAGTAATCGTTTTTCCATTTTGATTGGTAAATTTAAAATCAGGAATTCTATGATTATTGGCAACATATTGTACGGTAGAATCTACCAACTCCGGATTTACATCACTCGGATTATAAATTGGAAGCATTTTTTTTGGTTTCAAAACCATATAAAAAGCAGTAACAGTTACGATAGAAAAAATGACGAAAAAACCGATGAAAATTTTATATTTCTTTAAAATAGAAAGCATTGTAATTTTTTTGCAAAGTTACAAAACTCCTTTTGTAATTTTTACCAACGCACGCAGTAAAACTTTGTAATTATAGCTAATTTAACATTAGTTTATCGTAAAAATAAATAGATTTGTAAAAACAATCTAAAAACTCAATTAATGAATAGTAGAACTAATTTAAAATTTGGTTTGCTTGTTGCCAGCTTATTTGCAATAAACCAATCGAATGCACAACAAAAAAATCCAGGAATCAATCTTGATTTAATGGATAAATCGGTGAAGCCAAGCGATGATTTCTTCAAGTTTGTAAACGGAACTTGGTTAAAAAATACTGATATTCCAGCCGACAAAACACGTTGGGGTAGCTTTGACGAGTTGCGACAAAATACAGATAAAGATGCACTTGCCATCTTAAACGAAGCAACTAAAAATCCAAAATACAAGTCCAATACCGATCAAGGCAAAGCCATCAGTATGTACAAATCGGTTATGGATACTGTAGCGAGAAACAAACAAGGAATTAATCCAATAAAACCGTATTTAGCTAAAATCGATGCTGTAAAAAACGCTAAAGATTTACAAAAACTGATGATGGAAACCGAAGCTCAAGGTGGTGGAGTTGGTTTTTTTGGAGTAGGAGTTGGTGCTGATGAGAAAAACAGTAACCGAAATGTGGTAAGTCTTGGACCAGGTGGTTTGGGTTTACCAGATCGTGATTATTATGTTTCTGAAGACAAAGATTCTAAAGAGAAAAGAGATAAATATGTACTTCATGTTGCCAAGATGTTACAATTTTTGGGCGACAAACCTGAAGTAGCTAAAGCAAATGCTGAGAAAATTTTGGCTTTAGAAATTCAAATGTCAAAACCAAGATTGGATAGAGTAGAACGTCGCGATAGTAAAAAACAATACAATCCAACATCGGTAGCCGATTTGCAAAAAATGTTACCAATTGTCGATTGGAATACCTACCTAAAAGGAATTGGATTTAAAAAAGTGGATACCATAATCGTATCGCAACCAAGATATATTGGAGCTTTGCAAACTATTTTATCTGAAAATAAAGTAGATTCTTGGAAAGCTTACATGCGTTGGATGTTACTTCGCGGTGCATCAAGTCAGTTATCTACCGATATTGAAACTGCCAATTGGGAGTTTTACGGAAAAACATTAACCGGTGCTTTAAAACAAAGGCCAAGAAATGAAAAAGCATTACAAGTTGTAAATGGTACAGTTGGTGAAGCTTTAGGAAAACTATATGTAGAAAAAATGTTTCCTGCCGAAGCTAAAGAAAAAGCTTCTAAAATGATTAAATACGTGATGCGTGCCTATGAAAATAGAATCAATAACCTAACTTGGATGTCGCCAGAAACCAAAGTTAAAGCGGTAGAAAAACTGAACAAGCTTACGGTAAAAATTGGTTATCCAGATAAATGGGAAGACTATTCTGCTTTAGCAATTACAAGTCCTTCTGAAGGTGGAAGTTATTTTGATAATGTAAAAAGTATTTCAAAATGGCAGTGGAAAAAAGATCTTGAAAAGTTAGATAAACCTGTTGATAAAACAGAATGGGGTATGTCGCCACAAACGGTAAACGCTTACTACAATCCATCGTATAACGAAATTGTGTTTCCAGCTGCAATTTTACAACCACCATTTTATGATTATAAGGCAGATGAAGCTGTAAATTATGGCGGAATTGGTGCCGTAATTGGACACGAAATTTCTCATGGATTTGACGATCAAGGTGCAAGTTACAATGCAGATGGAAACCTTATCGATTGGTGGACAGCGGAAGATTTAACGAAATTCACGGCGCTTGGTGGTGCGTTAGCCGATCAGTATTCAGCTTTAGAACCGTTACCAGGAACCAAAGTAGATGGTAAATTTACTCTAGGAGAAAACATTGGAGATTTAGGCGGAATCAATGCAGCTTATGATGGTTTGCAATTGTATTTAAAAGAAAATGGAAATCCAGGTTTAATAGATGGTTATACGCCAGAACAAAGATTGTTTATTTCTTGGGCAACTATTTGGAGAGGAAAAATCAGAGACGAAGCTTTGAAAAATCAAGTTAAAACCGATCCGCATTCACCAGCAATGTATCGTGCTTACGTACCGTTAATAAATTTGGATACTTTTGTGCAAGCATTCGGTATTCAGCAAGGTGACGGAATGTACGTTGCTCCAGAGAAGAGAGTTAGAATTTGGTAATATTCCAAAACGAAAATAAAAATGGCGCGAATTTCGCGCCATTTTTTTATACTTTTTTTACAAATTTGTACTGCAGCTTTTCTTCAATTTTGAAACTTGAAATAGTTTTTCCTACCGATTGTTTTTCAAATGAAAATTCGGGTAAAACCAAGTTTTGTTCAGCAGCTTTCTCGGTGTAATATTCTTTTCTAGTAAGGTGAAAAGGATAAACTGCGTTGTACACTTGATTCCAAATTACTTTTTCGTTTTCCTTTTTTTGGAGGATAGTTTCCACAATTCCGATGCAATCTTTTTGGTGAATTAAATTAACTGGTCCATCTGGATTTTCGATATTTTTTCTTCCAGATAAAAATTTTATTGGATGTCTATCTTCGCCTATCAATCCGCCAAAACGTATAACTATTGATTCAAAATTACTGTTTTCTAGCAACAATGATTCGACTTTCAATAATTGCTTACCGCTTTCTGTATCTGGAATGGGCAAGTCATTTTCTGTAAATATCGGCAATGTAGATGCATCAGCATAAACTCCTGTTGAACTTACAAACACAACTTTTTTTATAGAAGATTTTTCTATGTATGGAACTAAATTTTCTATCTTTCCAACAAAGTTTTCATTCGAATCGCCTCGCAATTTCGGAGGAATATCTACTATCAAAACTTCAGAATCTTTTAAAAAATCTTCAATTTTTCCGTCAATTTTATCTTCGAATAAATTTATTTTAAACGCTGTAATTTTTGCTTGTTCCAAGACAATAATTTTATCGTCCGAAGTAGTTGATCCATTAATTTGAAACCCTTTTTCAAGGAGCGATTTTGCTAATGGCAATCCAAGCCAACCGCAACCTAAAATACTTATTTGCATGATTATTTTATTGTGTCTGTTGTAATTTTTAAACTATCTTGTTTATTTGCAAATCTAACTTTTGATGGTAAATTTGAAACTACACTAGCAGTTTTTATAGTTGGTTTTATTTTTTGCTGAATTATAATAGCATCGGTTAACACAAACGGTGTAGGCATCATCCAATTTTTTCTAGGAATCATTTTGAAATTGCTATTGGTAAGTAAGTCAAATGAACTTTCCATCACATTCATATCTAATTTGGTATTGCTATCGGTCGAAAATTCCAATTCAAGCGGAATGTTGTCAACCACATAATAGCTTAAAATCTTATTACTTGTTTTACCCGAAATTTTACTTTCTAAATCTATTGCTTGTACACCGTTGGCTTTCAAATTACTAATTTTAGAATTCGAAAAAATATCATAACGATTCACTTTTCGGTTGGGAACAATTATAATTTTGTATCTACGAAGTTTTCCAACAATAGTATCTTGTACAAATTGAATTGTTGGTTTTGCTATGTTTTTGGTCGGAGCATTATGCATCAGGGTAAATTCTGAACCGTATTTACTATACAATTTATTAGCGTTTAATGAGGTTGCTTTTTGCGGTTTTTCACCTAAATAATTTTTGGTCCAAGCATCTAGATTTTTATCATAAGTTGTCCAATACGCCTTGTTTGTATCGCCGTTTAGCAAATAAACCAAGCTGTTCGGTTTAGCTTTACCAACTTCATAACCAGATGATAAGTGTGCTTTAATAAAAAATCCGATTCCGAGAATTGTAAAAAATAATGCCCAACTTTTTTTCTTTTCGAAAGCACCAAATAACGGCAGTAGTAATGTAAAACTCAACACAGTTAAAACGGCACTTCCAACCAGAATTTTTAAACCTAAACCAACAGGAAACATTTGTACAAACGGAACTATAATAAGTAAAGTAGGAAGTGATAAGATACAATTTATCAACCAATTGGATTTTTGGGTTATCGTGTAAAATCCTAAAGCCAATAAGGCAGCAATAACTGGAAGTAATAAAAAGGCACCACCTTGCAATTTTATTGCAATTCCAATATTTAATAAAATCCAAATCAGTAGTGGTGCAATGAGTTGGTTCATCTCTGGATTTCGCTTTCCGGTATTTTTGTAAAACAAGAAACAGATAGCCAAAGTACTACTTACAAATGCATGAATATAATCGTGTCCGTTGTAGGTAAATCCGTGAAGAATGTCGTTGTATTGTGGGTAGAATATTAGTAGCAATTTCCATCCTATAAAAGCAATAAAACCTGAAACAAGCAATGCTCCAAAAAGAGGTACAAATCCTTTTATGATTTCGTCAATTCTTAAAATGTGCTTTCCTAATCCAATAACAGTAAAAATCAATAGCAATCCGAAACTTATAATAAGCAACGGCAATATCCAAGTGAATGGGTAACTAACTAAAGTAAATGGAACTGAAAAATAAACGCGTTCAGTGTCAGATTCTAAAGATGATATCGAAGCATTACTAAAATAATTCAGTAACGGAACCAAATAGGAACCTTGATGCGCAAGAGTTCTCGGATCAAGATTTTCATACGAATCTTGCGCTGTATGATAATTAAAATGATTGTCAATAAAAGCAAAATTAAATCCCTGAACACCACCTTTTTCTCTAAAAACAGTCAAGTCGGTATCATTGGGTAACATTTTGTAAATGCTGTACATTAAGGAGTTACTTACAGGAAAATCTACATTGGCATCGCTAAAAGCTTCTACCATTTTAGCATTTCCCTTAGTAGTTTCCATGAGCATATAACTCGGACCAGAACTTCCTCTTGCTTCAAAATTTAATGCCAATCCAACGTTTTTTGCCCAATTATGTTGCGTAACAAATAGTGCCGCGCCATTCAATCCCAACTCTTCAGCATCGGTAAAAAGTAGGATGATATCATTTTTGTGTTTGGTTTTAGTGTGCAAAAATGCGCGTACACTTTCTAAAATAGTCGCAATACCACTGGCATCATCGCTAGCGCCTTTCGAAAAAGAATGTGGCGCCGAATCATAATGCGACAATAATAATAATGATTTCTTAGAATCTGAACCTTTTATTTTAGCAACAATGTTTTTACTAAATACCAACGTACCTTTTTCGGTCATTGTAAAACCTTCTTGAAAGCTCGGTTGTAACCCAAGGTTTTGTAGCTCTTTCAACAAATATTGCGCTACAACTTCATGATTTTTAGAGCCAACATAATGCGGTTGCGCAGCGATTTCTTTCACTTTTTCCAAAGCACGTTTGGTAGAAAATTTCGAAAGCGATGTTTCGGTAGTATCATAACCTTGAGGCATCATAAAGAAAAAAGTGCCAAAAATCAAAGCCGATAAAATCAGAATTGTGTAAACAGAAGTATATTTTTTTTGCATCCTAATATTCTTTTTTTACCAGCATATAAAAATCATTATCTAGAAATCGATACCCTTGGTCGTATATAAAATGATACGTATTTCCAGTATTGGTATTTAAAACCGAAGTAAAAAACTCGAAGTCAAAACCCTTACTCAGCAATTTAGTTTTGCTTATTTTCGATTTTCCATCGGGATTAGCTTCCACCAAAATGCGATAGTTTTTTCGTAATTTGTTATTCACATTGCGCATATAATTGTTACTGTCTTTGTTCATTTTATTGTTGTAGGCATTTCGGCAACCGTCGCTGCAGAACTTTTTGTCCTCGCGGCCTACAATTTTTTCGTTGCATTCTAAACAGTTTTTACTCATAGTTCTCAAAGTTTTTTAGGAGCAATTGGTTTGGGCATTTTTATCAACCCTATTCCTGCTTTACGTTCAAGTCGCGATGAAAAATCGCGAGCTTTTCACTGCAATCAGGGCTAGATTATTTTGGTCTTGTTTAAATATTATTTTCCAACATAACGTCCTTCTTTACCACTTTCAATATCTTTTATTATCAATTCAGTTGGATAACCAAAATAACCAATAGATGTTTTTATAAAATATTTTGGTTGGTTATTTTGATAAATAGTGTCATTTTTTAATGTCTTAAAATCTACTCTTAATACATCACCGAGATACAATCCACCAGAAAATTTCCACATATAATCCTCTAAATCTTCATTATTTACTGAACAAGAACAAAATAAGTAAAAAAATATTAGGCAAAAATATTTCATCGTAATTCTTTTAAAATCAATCAAATATATAAATAAATTTCCATTTACAAACGTTTACAAACAATTACAACCGAAATTAAATGGTTATGTACCGAATACTATTTGCCAATCGTCACAACTTTGCATCGTTGATTTGAAACAACAATCATCATAAATCATTTAATAACAATTTAAATTTACACGCCATGAACGCATTAAAAAACAGAGTACAACTTATCGGACACGTAGGACAAGAGCCAGAAATCAAAAATCTTGAAGGAGGAAAAAAATTAGCAAATATTACACTTGCTACCAACGACGTATATTACAAAGAAAACGGTGATAAGGTCGAAAATACCGAATGGCACCGAATTACCGCTTGGGGAAAAACAGCCGAAATTATCGAGAAATATGTAGTAAAAGGTAAAGAAATTGCCATTGAGGGAAAACTTACACACAGAAGTTACGACGATAAAAACGGAGAAAAAAGATACATTACAGAAGTCGTTGCCAATGAAATATTATTGTTAGGAAAATAATTTAGGCGATGCAAGTAAAATTATTTACCATACGAATGGATGCCGATTTTTTAGAATTTGATCAAAATAGCTTGAACGATTTTCTTGAAAATGTCACTTTTAAAAAATCGGACACCCATTTTATCGAATCAGAAAGCAGTTGCTGGTCGGTTTTAATTCATTATGAAAATGAGGTTGAAACTCAAGTTGCTGCCGCAGCTGAAGAAATACTTTTATCAGAAACTGATGAAATCCTTTTTGAAAAACTCAAACTATGGCGTAACGAAAAAGCACAAGAATTGAGTTTACCTCATTATATGATTAGTCATAATTCAGAATTAAAAAATGTTGCTATTAAAAAACCTTTTGATAAAATTCAACTAAGAAAAATTAAAGGTTTTGGCGAGCTAAAATCTGAGAAATACGGACACGAAATTATTGCTTTAGTACATGCAGTAAAGTAAATAATCAAAAAGTAAAAGATCTTCAAAACCGAAGGTCTTTTCTTTTTTTGATAATATCTTAAAAAATGTGTTTTGCCATTCGAAACGTATTGGCATGCGCTTCAATAATAGTTTTAATTTCTGGAGAATATCCGCCACCCATACTTACTTGTACCGGAATTGCATGTTGTTTACAAATAGAAAAAACCAGTTCGTCTCTTTTTTTACAACCTGAAAGCGAACACGATAATTTTCCAAGTTTATCAGTTTCTAGAATGTCGACACCAGCTAGATAGAAAATAAAATCAGGTTTTTGTTGTGCTATCAATTGAGGTAAAATTTCGTTTAAAATAGATAAGTAAGTGGCATCATCAGTATCATCTTGTAATGCAATATCCAAATCAGAAGTTTCTTTTTTAAACGGATAATTGGATTTACCATGTATCGAAAAAGTAAAAACATTGCAATTGTTTTTAAATATTTCTGCGGTTCCGTTGCCTTGATGTACGTCTAAATCTAGGATTAAAATTTTAGATGCTAATTTGTAGTCTAGTAAATATTGCGCTGCGATAGCTTGATCGTTTAAAAGGCAAAATGCTTCACCATGGCCAGAAAAAGCATGATGTGTTCCACCTGCAATATTAAATGACACTTGATGACTAAATGCTTTTTTGCAACCCATCAAAGTTCCTTGCGCTATCCGCAATTCGCGTTCGACCAATTCCGCAGAAAGTGGAAAACCTATTTTTCGAGCAGCTCTAGCGTCTAAAGTTAATTGCTTTAAACTATTCAAATATTCTAAAGTGTGTACTTTTAAAACATGACTATCATCAATAATTTCAGGTTCAAAAAAGTCGTTTGCGCCAGCAGTTCCTTCATGTAGCAATTGTTGCGGTAGCAACTCATATTTTAGCATAGGAAAGCGGTGCCCGTCGGGTAAAGGATGTTTGTATTTTGGATGAAAAGCAATAGGAATCATTAGTCTTGATTCATTATTTCTTGAAAATGGTTTACAAATAGTCCAACATGATAACCATCCATTAAACCATGATGCACGTGAATCGACATCGCCATGGTTTTTTTACCGTTTTCATCTATCATTTTTCCGAAAGATATTTTGGGACAACTGTCTGGCCAAGTAAAACTTCTCGCATGCGATAATGATGTAAAATTTACCCAAGGTAAAGCTGAAAAGTGAATTAAATTTTCTGGATATTCTCTCGTAAAAAGTCCGGTTGTGGATTGAATTCTATCAATTTCTGTTTTGGAAAGAGTTTCAAAAGAGTTCAAGTTTTCATCATATTCTATTAACGAAAAACCAAATGTTTTATCTTCACGCATGATGGTTGCAGAAGCATCAATTCTATCAAAAATGTAGATTTCATCTTCAATTATTCGAAATCGAAAACATTCAAATTCATTTACTGCTTGAAGTGTTTTATGAAGGTAATAAATAAAAAAGGAAACACCCAATTCTTTGGATTTTGCATAAGCTTTTGAGCAATCTATTGTTGTTGTAACACCAAAAAAAGGCTCTTGCATTTGTTTAAAAAACAAAAAGTGTTCTTTTCTATTCCAAGTTTCGAGGTTTAGTTTTTGCTTCATATACTAGTCAAAATTTAAACCATTAAGGTATTAGTTTCATTAAGATTATTCCCTAATTTTCTTAACGTTCTTAATGATTTAAAAAAAATTATTTTAATAATATAGGTAAAACTTCGGTGATTTTTTCTAAAGTTTTAAATTTTGGATGTTCCACTTTATGACTTATTTTTTCATGTTCCCAAGTGGTGTGAAACGGAATGTGAACAGCGTAACCACCAATTTCTAAAACGGGTAAAATATCTGATTTTAGTGAGTTTCCAATCATGAAAAATTCATCGGCATTGATTTCCAATCGCTTCAATAAATCTTGATAATCGTTTTCTTTCTTGTCACTCATTACTTCAATATGATGAAAATAATGACCTAATCCTGAATTGTGCAATTTTCTTCTTTGGTCTAATAAGTCGCCTTTTGTGGCAACAATTAGTTTGTACTTTCCATGCAATGCAGACAAGGTTTCTTCAACTCCATCCAATAATTCAATTTGTTTTTGAAGCAACTCTTTTCCGTATTCAACAATTTTTTCAATAATTTCTATGGAAATGGTTTTATTAGAAATTTTCATTGCAGCTTCAATCATCGAAAGAATATAACCTTTAATTCCGTAACCATATAATTCTAAATTGGCAATTTCGGTTTTAAATAATTCTTGCGACAAACCTTGATGCGACAAATAATCGCTCATCAAGGCACAGAATTTTTGTTCTACTTCTTGAAAATAAGGTTCGTTTACGAATAAAGTATCGTCGGCATCGAAAGCTATTACTTTTAGGTTCATTCGTTAAATTTTAAAATAGAATATTGTTTTGACTTAACATCGAAATAACCCAAATAATAAGAAGTGTCCAATTTAAAAACCGTGTGAGAAGTTAGGTCCTTTTTATCGGATAAAAATTTCCTGATCTTCTCAAACGCTAATGGCTTTAAGGCACCTTGAATATGATTTCCATTTTGATCGAGTAAACTATCAAAATAAACTACCTTTCTATTGGCATAAGAGTTAAAATTTTCTAAAACTGGATTAGCTACAGCATAATAAAGTAGAGTGCCTACTGCTCCAAACATTGCACCATAAAAAACACCTTTGCTTTCTTTAACTTCAGAGACGCTTCCAAAAGTGGTGTAGTACTGATTATTGGTCTCGTAAAGAGATATTCCAACATTGAGGTTGTTTATTTTTCTTGTAAATTGACTAGTTTCAGTGAGAGTTCTTTTATTATTAATGCTTCCATTTTCTTGAATAACCTCCGAATTTTTAAATGTTATTGGTTTATCATTAGTAATTTCATACTCTTTAAGTACAGCATCATCTAGATTTTTGATTGTAAAAATAGCTTTTGAAGAACTTGTTTTAATTTGATACAATTTATCGTCTTTTAAAAAAGAATTTGAATTAAGTTCGGAAGTGTTAAAAAATTTGTTAGGAGTGTTTTGATAGGTTTTTCCTACTATGCTGTATTTTTCTAAATCAATTGTAAAGAGATGAGTATAAGTAACGTCAGTGTCAATACTTATTTTTATCTGGTTGTTATTTACATAACATTTTCTTTTTTTTGCGCTTTGAGATAAAGAAATCGGACTTTTAGAATCGATTAACTCCAACGAATATGAACTCTCCAACGGATCAAAAGCTTCTTCAAAAGTATCTAATAATGTAGAACGATGATATAATCGAAGCCCATCTAAATTAATTTCTTTTGTTTCTAAATTTCCATTTGTATTCAGTAAATATAATTTAAGAGCATTTTTATCTTTAAGTAATGAAAGTACAACAAAGCGATTTTTTACCGATATTGCTTTAAGATAAACTTCATTTTTAAAAGCTAAATCAAAAGTAGCACTAGTAGTTTTAGAACTTTGAAAATCAAAAGTTTGCGAAATGATTTTTTTTTGATTAGAAATTGACCAATATACCGTTGGTTTTCTTTCAAAAACAACTGTTCCTAAAACTTGAGCATTTTTGTCAGGTTTATCAGCGCTTAAAGAATCAAGAATCATCATTTTTTCATTTAAACGCAAAGATGTTATTGTTTTCTTATTGTTTAAAAATAAATTTATATCGTTTGTTTCTTCATCAATAATTTGAAAAGCTTCGGTAGATTTGTCAAGGTTTAAATTCAACGATTTTACCAATTCTTGACTAGCTGATTTTAATCCAAAAAAAACCGTAAACAGTAAAAATAATACTTTCATATTAGTTTATTAATTAACTTATAATTGCGCCATTAGAAACTCCGTCAACATCTGGATTTACAAAAACTAATTTTCCATCAGGTAAATTCGTCATCAAAATCATTCCTTGACTTTCAACGCCACGCAATGCTCTAGGTGCTAAATTCACCAAAACGGTTACTCGTTTTCCAACCACTTCCTCTGGCGAAAAATGTTCTGCAATTCCAGAAACTATTGTTCTTACATCCATTCCAGTATCGACTTTCAAGACTAAAAGTTTGTTGGCTTTTGGCATTTTCTCAGCTTCAATAATGGTTCCAACACGTAAATCTAATTTCGAAAAATCTTCAAAAGTTGCTGTCTCTTTTTGCGGTTCTATCACGGCGTTTTCGGCTTTATTGGCTACTTTGGTAGCTTCTAGTTTGTCTATTTGTTTTTGAATTTCGGCATCATCTATTTGAGAAAATAATATTTCGGCCTCACCAATTTTATGTCCAGCGGTTGTTAAATTCCAATTTCCAAATTCCAAATTCCAATCGTTCACTTCAATGTTTAAAATTTTTGTCAATTTTTTAGAAGTAAACGGTAAAAACGGCTCACATAGGGTTGTTAAAACCGATGCAATTTGCAACGCCAAATACATTTGCGTTTGAACTCTAGCAGGGTCCGTTTTTACCATTTTCCATGGTTCTTCGTCGGCTAAATATTTATTTCCTAAACGAGCAACATTCATCATTTCGCCTTGTGCTTCTCTAAATCTGTAACGCTCTATTGAAGAAGAAATTACTGCTGGATAGGCTTTTAATTCGGCTAAAGTTTGATTGTCAACATCACTAAATTCGTTTGGAGTCGGAACTATTCCGTCGTAATATTTGTTTGTCAAAACCACAACACGATTGATGAAATTTCCAAAAATAGAAGCCAATTCGTTATTGTTTCTCGCCTGAAAATCCTTCCACGTAAAGTCGTTATCTTTAGTTTCTGGTGCATTTGATGTCAAGGCATAACGCAATGAATCTTGCTTATCTGGAAAATCTTGTAAATATTCGTGCAGCCAAACTGCCCAGTTTTTAGAAGTAGAAAGTTTGTTTCCTTCTAAATTCAAAAATTCATTCGCAGGCACATTATTTGGTAAGATAAAACTTCCTTCGGCTTTCAACATCGCTGGAAAAATAATGCAATGAAAAACAATATTGTCTTTTCCAATAAAATGAACCAGTTTGGTATCGTCTTTTTTCCAGTAATCTTCCCAGTTTTTTCCTTCTCTTGCAGCCCATTCTTTGGTTGCCGAAATGTATCCAATTGGCGCGTCAAACCATACATAAAGTTTCTTTCCTTCTGCTCCTTCCACTGGAACGTCAATTCCCCAATCTAAATCACGCGTAACTGCACGAGGTTTCAAGCCGTCATTCAACCACGATTTGACTTGTCCTAAAACGTTGTCTTTCCAATCTTTAGCGTGATCTACTAAAATCCATTTTTGTAAAAAATCTTGGTATCGGTCTAAAGGTAAAAACCAGTGTTTTGTCGATTTTAAAATCGGAGTTTCACCAGTAATTGTCGATTTCGGGTTTATTAAATCTGTAGCATTTAACGTCGAACCACATTTTTCACATTGATCGCCGTATGCTTCTTCGTTGCCACATTTCGGACAAGTTCCAACCACAAATCGATCTGCCAAAAACTGATCGGCTTTGGCATCATACAATTGCTCGGTAACTTCTTCGATAAAATCGTTGTTGTCATACAATTTTCTGAAAAATTCTTGCGCCGTATCGTGATGAATTTTAGACGAAGTTCGAGAGTAATTATCAAATGATATTCCGAAATCTAGAAAGGATTTTCTAATGATTCCGTCGTATTTATCGATCACTTCTTGCGGCGTAATGCCTTCTTTTTTGGCTTTCATCGATATCGCAACGCCGTGTTCATCGCTTCCGCACATAAACGCTACATCTTTTCCTTGCAGTCGCAAATAACGCGCATAAATATCAGACGGAACATAAACGCCAGCCAAATGTCCAATATGAATCGGACCATTTGTATAAGGCAAGGCAGCAGTAATTGTATATCTTTTAGCTTCGCTCTGTTCGGCAAAGCCTCGGGTTGTATTTTCTAACATTTTAAATTCTGTATATATATTTTGCAAAAATAAGCAATAGAATCTATAGTTTATAAGTTTTTTATTTGAAGCTTTTTCCAGCTTTCCGCTATATCTTTTTATACCTGTCAGGTTTTTAGAAACCTGACAGGTATAAAAAGGATGCCGCTTCAATCTGGGCTAGGGCAATCGTTTTCAGAAGAACTTTTTGGTAGAATTAAATTTGATCTTTTTCAAGAAAGCAATATAGAAGTTGACACGATTTGCACGAATTAAAAAATGCTTAATTAATTGCACAAATTCATATCTGCTTTCAGCCGATTTCTCAAAATTTAAACATCGTTCAATTTGCTGAAATTTGCTGAAATTTGTGGTGATTTTTTTTAAGCACTTCAATTATTCAAATTGCTTTTAGTAGATTTTCGTGAAATCTTAATGACAATCCAATTCGTGAAAATTCGTGAAATTCGTGTGAAAAAATTTTTACATTTGCTAAAGATTAAAATCCTAAATGAAAAAATCTATATTGTTTATCCTATTTTCTTTACTCTCAATCAACATCCAAGCTCAAAAAAAGATGATTACACCTCCATATCTAAAAAAAGGCGACACTATTGCCATAGTTGCAACAGCTAGAAAAAATATTGATGACAATTTAAAGCCAGCCATTTCTTGGTTAAAAAATTGGGGTTTAGAAGTTGTAATTGGTACTACCATAGGTTTAGACAACAACCAACTCGCCGGAACTGATGAACAACGTGCAGCCGATTTTCAAACGCAATTGGATAATCCAAATATCAAAGCAATTTGGTGTGTTCGCGGTGGTTATGGAACTGTGCGAATGATTGATTTATTAGATTTTACAAAGTTCAAACAATCACCAAAATGGATTGTTGGTTTTAGCGACGTCACGGTTTTACACAGTCATTTAAATACAATGGGTTTTGCCTCGATCCACGGCATTATGCCTGTGAGTTCCAAAGCATCTGAAGAAGCGAAAGAAACGTTACGAAAAGCACTATTTGGAGAACCTTTAGAATTCACCGTTCCGTGTGAAAACATGAATCGATTAGGAAAAGCAAAAGGCGAATTGGTTGGTGGAAATTTATCCATTTTGTACAGTTTGTTTGGTTCACTATCGGCAATAGATTGTTCGGATAAAATCTTGTTTATAGAAGATTTGGACGAATATTTATACCACATTGACAGAATGATGATCAACTTAAAACGAAACGGTTGCCTAGAAAGTTTAAAAGGAATAATCGTTGGCGGAATGACCAAAATGAAAGACAATGACATTCCTTGGGGAAAAGATGCCTTGCAAATTATTGATGATGTAACTAAAAATTACAATATTCCTGTGATTTATAATTTCCCAGCAGGTCATATGGCCGATAATCGCGCATTGATTTTTGGTAGACAAATTTCTATGGAAGTGAATGATTTGGAGAGCAAAGTAGTTTTTGAATAAGTTTTGTCATGCTGAATTTATTTCATCTTCTTCGATTAACAACTTTTAAAAAATTTTGAAATAAATTCAGAATAATAGGTATTAAATATGGCAGATCACAACGATTTAGGAAAGCTAGGAGAAGAACTTGCTGTAGAATACCTGCAAAAAAATGGCTATGAAATTTTAGAAACTAATTGGGTTTTTCAAAAAGCTGAAGTCGATATTATTGCTAGAAAAGATGCTGTTCTTGCCATTGTTGAAGTAAAAACCAGGTCGTCAATTGATTTTGGATTGCCGCAGGATTTTGTTAAACCAAAAAAAATCCAGCTCTTGGTTAAAGCCGTAAATGAATATGTGATTTCCAATGATTTAGATTTAACTGTTAGATTTGACATTATTGCAATAAGCAAAGAAGATAAAGAGTTTTCAATAGAGCATATTGAAGATGCATTTTTTCATTTTTAAATCTGAACAACGTATAAATTTATAGTTATTGAATTATATTTAAACTATTTGCATTATTTTTGCCAAAAACACCTACATGCTATGAAAAAAATACTAACAATTGCCTCATTGTTCAGTTTCTTTTTGCTTTTTTCTCAAAATAATATTGCTAAAAGAATACAAAGTTTGCAAAGTGAGAAAGCTATTTTTAGAAACTTTAAAGTTTTAAATGTCACGCAAGACTTACCTAGTGATGCAATAAATAATGTGGTTTCAAACGCTACTTTTGCAAACGTTGACCTTGCTGTTCTTAATCAAATAGTTGCTAGTAAACCAAGCATTATAGAGCTAGACATACCTTACAACAATGAAATTTTAAAAATAGAATTGTACCAAGTTGACTTGTTCGCAGAAGGTTTTCACGTTGATTCAGATAAAAGTCAAAATATCCCTTATGAAAAAGGAGTTTATTATAGAGGAATTGTAAAAGGTGATTATACGTCGGTAGCCTCTTTTAATTTTTTCAACAATGAATTTAATGGAGTTGTATCGGCAACCGGATTGAGTAATGTGGTAGTTGGTAAATTAGATAAATCCAACAACGTTGAAAATTATATCGTATATGCCGATCAAAATTTGAAAATATCAAATGATTTTCAGTGTGCTGTGAAAGATGATGGTTCAGATCATTCTAACGAAACACATTCGGATGCAGGAAGAAATGCTAACAGTACGCGATGCGTAACTATGTATTTCGAGTTGGATTATAATTTGTATACAAGTAATGGAAGTAATACTACAACCACAACTAATTGGTTAACATCGGTTTTTAATAATGTACAAACATTATATACGAATGATGGTATTACCATTTCCTTAAAATCAATGTTTATTTGGACGACACAAGATCCATACTCTGGAACTGGTTCTTCAGATTATTTATATCAGTTCAACTCAATTCGTCCAGTTTTTGATGGAGATCTTGGACAATTACTAGGAATTGATCCTGGTGGTTTAGGTGGCGTCGCTGTTGGAATAAATGGTCTTTGTTCTCAAAATAATTTTAGTTATTCAGACGTGAGTTTTTCATACAATACAGTTCCAACCTACTCGTTTACGATTATGGTTATTGCTCATGAGTTTGGACATTTGTTAGGTTCGCGTCATACGCATGCATGTTCTTGGAACGGAAATAATACTGCAATCGATGGTTGCGGACAACAAGCTGGTTATACTGAGGGTAATTGTGCAACTGGTCCAATTCCTTCAACTATAGAGAAAGGTACTATAATGAGTTATTGTCATTTAGTTTCTGGCGTAGGTATTAATTTCAACAATGGTTTTGGTCCGCAGCCAACTACACGAATTTTAAATGCAGTAAATAACGGACAGTGTCTAAGCACCGATTGTATCAATACTTGTATCAATACTATAGCTTCTGTAACAATGGTTAGTGTGACTCCAACTTCGGCTCAAATATCGTGGCCAATCACTAGTGGATACAGTTCTTGGCAGGTTGCAGTTTATCTATTTGGAGGTTCACCAACTTCTTTCACAACAGTTACAACAAATACTTTTACTGCTACTGGTTTGATTCCAAATTCCTACTATGTAGTCGAGGTAAGACCAACTTGTACAACAGGTTTGGTATCATCTAGTAGAGAACTTATTTTTGTAACGTCAACCAATTATTGTGCTGGAACTACAATAAGTGACACAGGTGGTGTAACAGGAAATTATACTAACGAAGAGAACAGTGTAAGAGTGATGATTCCGCAAACTGCTGGACAAGCAATTACTTTAAGTTTTTCGGCATTTTCATTAGAGTTGGATTACGACTACATTTATGTTCACAATGGTAATTCTACCAATGCCGAATTGATGAATGTTGGTGGTTCAACAGGTACAACTATTCCTGGACCTTTTACTTCAACAGCACCAGATGGTTCGTTAACACTTCGTTTTTTTTCAGATCAAGGCGTAGTTGATAGTGGATTTGTAGCAAATACTTCTTGTGCAACTCTAGGATTGAGTGCTAACTCGATAATTGATTTTACCTATTATCCTAATCCAACATCGGATGTTGTGAATATAATTTCTAAAAGTTCCATCACATCTGTAGCTGTATACAATGTTGCTGGTCAATTGTTATATAACAAAAAGCTTAATGAACTAAATACTTCGGTCGATATTTCAGGATTTGCAAAAGGAACCTATTTTTTCAAATTGTTTTTTGATGAAAAAGAAGTTAATTTCAAAGTATTGAAGATGTAAATTCCTTAAATAAGTTAAAGAAATCCGCCTCTTTTGGCGGATTTTTTGTTAAGTTATGTTTTTTTTAACTTTTTTTTAACTTTTTACAAAATCCAGACCAGTTTTTTCAACGTATTTAAAGTATGAACAAAAAAATCTTATTAAATATGAAAAAATTTAACTACACATTTCGAGTACTAGCACTAATGTTAGCTACTTCATTAGTATTTTCAGCAGCATCTTGTAGTGATGATGATGAAAATAATTCAACAACTCCTACACCACCGCCACCACCGCCACCGCCAACGGTAATTACACCACAAATTAACATTACAACATTGTCTAATAACAATTCAATTGTAAAGTACAATACCAAAAATTTATCAACTGCATTATCTACTACACCAGTTACAGGTTTACCTGCTAATGAAATGTTATTAAGTATCGATTATAGACCAGCAACAGGTCAATTGTATGCGCTAGGTTCTTCAAGTAGATTGTACATCATCAACGAGCAATCTGGTTTGGCAACACCACTAGGAACTGCAGCATTCACACCCGCATTAGATGGTGCTAACGCTTCTATCGATTTCAATCCAACGGTAGATAGAATTCGTTTAGTAACTGAGTCCGGACAAAATTTACGTTTACATCCAGAATTAGGAACTGTTGTTGCTACTGATGGCGCTATCAATGGTGGAACTACTCCACGTGTTGGAGCTGTAGGATATACTAATAGTGTTTCTGGTGCAGCAACAACTATGTTGTTTGACATCGATTTCCAATCAGATAAATTGTACATACAAAATCCACCAAATGATGGAGCGTTACAAGAAGTTGGAAACTTAACAGTAGATTTCCAAGGTGTTGGTGATATGGATATTTTAACAGATAATTCACAAGCACTTGCTGTTACATTCAACAACAATCAATCTAAATTATATAAAATTAATTTAGTTACTGGTAAAGCTACAGATATTGGTACATTCAGTTCACCAGTAGTAAGTATAGCTTTCAAAACTAATCCAATCGCTTTCGCAACTACTGCATCTAATGAGTTAGTTCGTTTTAACCCAACAAATGCTTCATCTACAACGGTTGCAATGACTGGTTTAATGGCAGGTGAAACGGTAGTAGGTTTAGATTTTAGACCAGTAAGAGGACAATTGTATGCAGTGACTAATCAAAGTAGAATGTTAACAATAAATACTGCTACTGGTGCTGTTGCACAAGTTGGTTCAACTTTGTCACCAGCGTTAGCAGGTACTTCATTTGGTTTTGATTTTAATCCAACAGTTGATCGTATTAGATTGGTAAGTAATACAGGACAAAATTTAAGATTACACCCAGATTTAGGAACAGTAGCATTTACTGACGGTAACTTAAATCCAGGTACTCCATCTGTAAACGGAGCAGCTTACACTAATAATTTTGCTTCATCTACAACAACCACTTTGTATGTTATAGATTCTGAAACTAATATGTTGTATACTCAAAATCCACCGAATAACGGTACTTTAGTTGCAGTAGGACCTTTGGGAGTTGATGTTGATGCGAACAGCGGTTTCGATATTGGAGGAAGCAGCAATGCAGCATTTGCTTTATTAAAAGTAAATAATGCTACAGCAATTTACTCTATCAACCTAGCAACTGGAGCAGCTACAAAAGTATCTGACTTTAATGTGCAACCAACAGCAATGGCAGTTGGATTAGGTTTCTAAATAAAATAGGTTAGTTATGTAAAAGCCTTGTGATTTTTCACAAGGCTTTTTTTATTTGTAGTTATATTAAACTAATCATTTCCAGTGCTTTGTTAATGCTTTTTACATTCTCAAAAGTCATTAATAATCGCAATCCGTTTGGTGTTTGTTTCTCTTTCATTTTTACCAAATGAGACTGTTTTTGAACAAATTGAAGTACTTTTTGAAATTTTTTCGAAGCATAATAATCACTTTGTTGGTCGGATACAAAATAACAAACCAATTTGCCTTGCTTCATGATGAGTTTCTCAATTCCGAGTTGGGTTGCCATCCATTTTATTCGGATGCTGTTTAAAAGTGAAATCGCTGGTTTTGGTAAAGCACCAAATCTATCGATAAGTTTTTGCTCGTATTTCAATAACGTTTCTTCATCTTTTATCAAACTCAGTTCGTTGTATAAATTCAGTCGTTCCGTTATACTGTTGATGTATTCATCTGGGAAAAGCAACTCGAAATCGGTGTCTATTTGTAAATCTTTTACATATTCTTTGTTGTCAATGTCGTTTTCGGTTGGATACAATTCCTTAAATTCGTTTTCCTTCAATTCATCAATGGCTTCATTCATGATTTTTTGATAGGTATCAAATCCAATGTCATTTATAAACCCACTTTGTTCGCCACCAAGTAAATCGCCAGCGCCACGAATTTCTAAATCTTTCATAGCAATATTAAATCCGCTTCCCAATTCTGAAAATTGTTCTAATGCCTGAATTCGTTTTCGAGCATCTTCTGTCATAGCAGAATACGGTGGACAGATAAAATAACAAAATGCTTTTTTATTACTTCGACCCACGCGACCACGCATTTGATGCAAATCGGACAGTCCAAAATTATTAGCATTATTTATAAAAATAGTATTGGCGTTGGGCACATCCAATCCACTTTCGATAATTGTAGTGGCTACCAAAACATCAAATTCGCCGTTCATGAAAGCCAACATTAGTTCTTCCAGTTTTTTACCGTCCATTTGACCGTGACCAATTCCAACTCGTGCATCTGGAACCAAACGCTGAATCATTCCGGCAACTTCTTTTATGTTTTCTATTCTATTATTAATGAAAAATACTTGTCCGTTGCGCTGAATTTCATACGAAATTGCATCGCGAATTAGCTCTTCATTAAAGCCAACAACATTGGTTTCTATAGGATATCTGTTAGGTGGCGGTGTTGTAATTACTGATAAATCACGTGCTGCCATTAACGAAAATTGAAGTGTTCTCGGAATAGGTGTAGCAGTTAATGTTAGCGTATCTACATTGGCAGAAATCGTTTTGAGTTTGTCTTTTACATTCACACCAAACTTTTGTTCTTCGTCTATAACCAACAATCCCAAATCTTTAAAAACCACGTTTTTATTTACCAATTGGTGTGTACCAATAATAATGTCTAGTTTTCCTTCAGCTAGTTGTTTTATAGTTTCGGCTTTTTCTTTGGCGGTTCTAAAACGGTTGAGGTAACCAATTGACACAGGCATTTCCTTCAATCGTTCGGAGAAACTACGGAAATGTTGGTATGCCAAAATGGTTGTTGGAACTAGAACTGCTACTTGTTTTCCGTTGTCAACGGCTTTAAAAGCAGCACGAATGGCTACTTCGGTTTTACCAAATCCTACATCACCACAAACCAGTCGATCCATTGGTCGGTCGGTTTCCATGTCGTTTTTTACATCGCGTGTTGAAGTAATTTGGTCTGGTGTATCTTCATAAATGAATGAACTTTCCAATTCTTTTTGAAGGTAACTGTCAGGCGCGCAAGCAAATCCTTTTTCTAATCTTCGCTTGGCGTATAATTGTATTAAGTTGAATGCAATGTGTTTAACTCGAGCTTTGGTTTTCTGTTTCAACGCTTTCCACGCACCAGAACCAAGCTTGTATATTTTAGGTGGCGCACCATCTTTGCCGTTGAATTTGGCAACTTTGTGTAACGAGTGAATACTAATGTACACAATATCGTTATCGGCATAAACCAATTTTATAGCTTCTTGAGTTTTTCCTTCAACCTGAATTTTCTGCAATCCACCAAATTTTCCAATTCCGTGGTCAATGTGTGTTACATAATCGCCAACCGAAAGCGAGGTTAGTTCTTTTAAGGTTATGGTTTGCTTTTTCGAATAACCATTTTTGATATTGAATTTGTGGTAACGTTCAAAAATTTGATGATCGGTGTAGCAAGCAATTTGGTTTTCTTCGTCAATGAATCCGCTGTGAAGCGATAACACAACTGACTTGTATTTTTTTAAATTGTCTTCGTGGTTGTTTTCGTCAATATCCTCGAAAATCTCTTTAAAGCGATTGGCTTGGTTTTCATTGGAACAAAACAAGTAATTTTTAATTCCGTTAAAGTGATTTTCGTTAAGATTATTCAGCAGTAAATCAAATTGTTTATTGAAGGATGGCTGCGGTTTTATTTCGAATTTGATCGTTTTGTCAATAGTAAATATTGGTGAATTACTCAATTCTACAACCGTAAGATGATTGGCTTTTTTAAGAAATTGTTCTTTATTTACAAATATTTCTTCGGGTTTGGCGTGTTTTATTTCTTTAGATAATTTTTCAAATGCTTCGTTGGCTTTAACAAATGCACGATCGAGTTGCTGTACTAAAAGTTCGGTATTTTGAATAAAAACTACCGTTTTCTCGTTGATGTATTCTAAAAAACTTTCTCTGTTTTCTTCAAAAAACTTATTCTCAACATTCGGAATGATGGCAATTTTCTTCAATCTTTCGATTGATAATTGCGTTTCTACATCGAAACTTCTAATGGAATCTACTTCGTTTCCAAAAAATTCTATTCGGTACGGATTATCGTTTGAGAACGAAAATACGTCTACAATTCCACCACGCACCGAGAATTCTCCTGGTTCCGTAACAAAATCGACACGTTTGAAATTGTATTCAAACAAGACTTCGTTGATGAAATCGATGGCCAACTTGTCGTTAACGGCTATCTTAAATGTATTTTTTTCTAATTCTTTCCGAGTAACTACTTTTTCAAAAATAGCTTCAGCGTAAGAAACAATTATAGCGGGTTTTTTTCTAGAATTTATTCGGTTTAAAACTTCGGCTCTAAGTAGAACATTGGCATTATCTACATCGTCAATTTGGTAAGGTCTTCGGTACGATCCCGGATAAAAAAGCACGTCTTCAGAATTGATTAAATTTTCTAAATCGTTGAGGTGAAAAGCCGCTTCTTCTTTATCGTTAAACAATAAGAGAAAAGGTAATTCTGATTTTTCAAATACCGATTGAATTACAAATGAAAGCGATGAACCCAATAAACCTCTGGCATTTACCTTGGCATCACGTTGTTGAATTTCGTTGGCTAAAAGTTGAACTTTAGCCGATTTTTGGTAGGAAGCAATTACTGAAGATTTACTCAAGGAAGTTATTTTTGAAATAATTTTTTTCTTATTTGATCTGGTGTTTTTATTTCTGGAACCGTTGGAATAGCTCTTGTGGTATCTTTCATTTTGATAAAATCGGGTTCACCTTCTTCACGTGGAATAAGAGTTCGTTTTACCATTTCTTCCATTTGACTTTGCAAGGATACTATTTCGATATTGATTTCCTTAACCAGTTGCACTACTTTTTGGTCGGGAATTTGATTAAGATGAATAAACAAGTCTAGCGATTTCACCTTGGTAGTAAGTACTGCGATACGACTTTTTACTTGTGGTTTACTAAAATCTGCTGGAATGTTGTTGTTTAAATCGGTTACTTTTTGCGATAGTGCTTTAGCTTTTTTCTGAAATGCGCCAATTGTACTTTTCGGTTTTTGGTTAATTTCGGTTAAAAAAGCGCGCCATTCTATCCATTGATTAACTTTGGATTGGGTTAGCGATTCAAGATTGGGTGTATTAAAAACCCAACCTTTGTTGATTTTATCAAAGATTACTTCTTTTTTATGAGCTTCTTTTTCTTGTTCTAGTCGCAGTTCTGCAGTGTTGTCTTTACAAGAAACTACAAAAAAAATAAGCGTTAAAAAGTATAAAATATTGTGTTTCATGGGTTGCAACTATCGGATTACAAAAGTACAAAAGTAGGATAAAGTAAATGCTAAAAATTGTATAAAAAGCATCAGAATAAACTTTAACTAAAGCTGGAAAAAATCACATTTACGAAATCGTTATCTTTGTCACAACAAACTAACTACTTTATATGACTAAAATATTAATAATTGGTGCTTGTGGTCAAATAGGCACCGAGCTTACTGCCAAACTTAGAGCAACATACGGCAACGACAATGTAATTGCATCGGATATTAGAAAACTAAATAACGATATTGTAAACAACGGTATTTTTGAAGTTGTAAATGCATTAGACTACAACCAAATCGAACATTTGATCGAGAAATATCACATTACCGATGTGTATTTGATGGCGGCTTTATTATCGGCTACTGCCGAAAAAAACCCTGCTTTTGCTTGGGATTTGAATATGAATTCGTTGTTTCACGTATTGAATTTGGCAAAGGCTGGAAAAATTAAGAAGATATTTTGGCCTTCAAGTATTGCAGTTTTCGGTCCAACAACACCGCGCAATAATACGCCGCAATATACAATTATGGAACCATCAACTGTATATGGAATTTCGAAACAAACTGGTGAGCGCTGGTGTGAATATTACCATCATCAGTACGGTGTTGACGTACGCAGTATTCGATATCCTGGATTGATTTCTTGGAGTACCGAACCAGGTGGTGGAACAACCGATTATGCCGTAGATATTTATCACAAAGCTATAACTGAAGGAAAGTTTACTTCGTTTTTATCTGAAAATACAGGACTTCCTATGATGTATATGGATGATGCAATAAAAGCTACAGTACAAATAATGCAAGCTGGTGCTGATGAGGTGAAGATTCGTTCGTCTTACAACTTGTCTGGAATGAGTTTTACACCAGCAGAGATTGCAAGTGAAATTAAAAAGCATTATCCCGATTTTACAATTGATTATGCACCAGACTTTCGTCAAAAGATTGCCGATTCTTGGCCGGCTAGTATTGATGATTCGTCAGCTCGAGAAGATTGGAATTGGAGTAACGATTACAACCTAGAGAACATGACCGTTGAAATGTTTGCCCAATTAAACAATAATGTTTATCCAAAAAAATAAGTATAAAATAAAAACGCTACCCAAAAAAGATCAGGTAGCGTTTTCCCTCTAAACAAAACAAACTTATTTTTCTTATGGTGCTTGAACGATTGGATCTCTTAAAGATTCCAATACTGCAACTACGTCTGCGAATAATTCTGAGTTAGCTGGAACACCGTTAGCTACTGCAGCAGCGCCAACAAATCCAACAAAAGTGTTGTAGTTAGCATCTGTAGACAATGCGCCCATTCTTGGGTTTTGAGCTGGGTTGTGAGCCGCAACCATGTCTAAACCAGAGTACGTGTTTACTGCGCTAGTTCCTCCTGTATTGAAAGAGAAAAAGTCAGTAAGGTTATCACTTAAAACAGCAACGTTAGTTGTGTTCATAGTTGGTCCGAAAACCTCACCAGCGATTGGTCCAAAATGTGCTCCTAAATTTCCTGGATTTCCAGCAACGATATCAGCCACAATGTAGTTGATGGTTGTGTCTACCACAGAACGGAAACTTAAACGTCCTTGTTCGATCATTTGACCTGGGTTGTTTGGGTCTGCAACCATAGTTGTCCCACCTAATCTAGCGTAGATTGATGGAGTTGGCGCTGGTCCGTTATTATCATCATCGTTACACGATGTGAATACAGTAGCTCCAATTACCAATGCACATAGTGCTAATTTTGATAAATTTTTCATAGTAATAGTATTTATAGATTAATTAAAAATTCGTTGTATGCCTCTTGAAAATTTAGCACTAAAGCTGTCGTCGTTCATCACTGGACATACTTTTTTTGATGCTATATCAACAGGGATAATTAGCCTTTCGGCTTTGTAAGCACCTTTGGCCATTAACTGATTGAAAACCTGCTCAGAATTAGCGATTTTCATATCATGGTAATACACCAATACATTCTTTTCAGGATAAAACTTTGGGTTTTTAACACCTGCAATGCTTTTCATATTTCTATGAATTTCTTTTGCTTTAAGCGAATCGATGGGTTCTTTAAAATCAATTCGGCTTATTTGCAATGTAGCATTGTCAATTACAAGTGGTTTTGCAGTAGCAATGTGCACTACTAACACCACAAACAGCAATAGGAATACACCTAGAAAGCTGAGTAAAGCGATTTTTAATTTTTTGTTGATTCTCATTTTAATTTTGTTTAGTTATTTGGATTTACGGAACAAGATGAGATTTGGTTTTAAAATGGTTTATTTTTTTTTAATTTGTAATTATTCTAAATAAGATAGCGTAATTTTTGGGCATAAAAAAAGCTCCACAATGGAGCTTTTTAAATTGATAATAAAGTAGTTATTTTTTAATGTTGATGATTTTGTCTTCAAAAGGCGCTTTTATTTTTACCACATCATCTGTAGTTTCGTTTGGTATGGTCATCGATAATACGTAATGTTTTATTTTCCATTGGTTGTTTATTTTTACCATCACTCCGCTACCACGGCACAATTTCATTTGTGTGTCTAGTAATTCGTCAAAATAGGCAAGGCTTCCATCTTTAGAGAAAAATATGTTACGTTCTAAAGCAGTAAAACTCCATGCTTTTCCTTTATCAAAGTAAGGTTTTGCAAAATCTTCAAATTGTTTTTTGTTCCAGTTTTCGGTAGCATCTGTACCGATGTAAATAGCATCTTCTGTAAGTACGCTGAAATAAGCATCAAATTTTACGTCGGCAGCAGCTTTGTGCCAATCGTTTAGTGTATTGTTAATGGCTTCTTTTTCTGAAGTTCTTGTGGTGTAAGGTTTGCAAGAAGTGATGATAATGCAAATTAAAAGTAGTAAGTTTCTCATATTTTAGTTTTTGTTTTACGAAAATAGTTATAATTATGAATTGTAAATTTGTTTGTTGCTATAAACCTACCACAACTGTACCTTTGGTATACTTTTGTCATATACTATTCATATAGTGTCTTTATTCAGCTAGTAGTATTAAAATAATTTTATCGTTTATTAAATTAGTCATAGTGTAATTATACAAATATAGTTTTTAATCTTAAAGTCATTAAATTACAAGATTTAAAACTAACGCTTGTTAAAATAATTTTTTGTTGTTCAAGCGAAAAATATTCTTTTATACTATATACTGTTTTCTGAATAACTATTTTAGATCAACGAAACTTAATTTCTAAAGTGTGAAAGATAGAGATTGAATGATTATTCACTTCTTGTATTAAAAGTTAATTTATCGATTTGCTCTTATTTATAATAGTACCTTTCCCAATCTTGTCTAATCAAGTGTGGAATGTGGTATGGATGTGAATTTTGAAACCCTGATTGCTGATTACATGACCAATAGTTATGGTGTTGGGACCGATTTTTTAGATGATGATTTGTGTGCTGGTCTTCAGGCAAATATTGTGGCTTTGAACGAGCAACAACGTTTGGTTTTGGCTGCAATAGGTAATGATGAAAAGCGTAAAAATGATGCTCAAGTGCGCAATGATAAGATTTATTGGCTAGATAAATCGCATGGTAACGCTAGTGAAACCCAATTCTTAGAACAGATAGAAGCATTTATTGTCTATCTCAATACTACTTGTTTTACTGCAATAACTAGTTATGAATTTCATTATTCGTTGTATGAAGAAGGTAGTTTTTACTTGCCACATTTAGATCAGTTTAAAAGTGATGGACAACGTCAGTTTTCGATGGTAAGTTATCTTAATGCTGATTGGCTAGATGCCGATGGTGGTGCACTTTTGTTACATTTATTACCCATGCCTCAATCGGTTTCTCCACTACGTGGAACAACAGTTTTCTTTAAAAGTGATACTGTTTTGCATGAGGTTTTGGTTACTCATTCTAGACGATTCAGTGTTACAGGTTGGTTGAAGAGCTAATATAATTTAAGAGTTAATCGTTTTTTTTTGAGACTAATTCTTTTAAAAAGAATGGTTTTGTGTTTGAGTGTAACACTTAAAAATTAGATTTAGTCAATTTTAAAAAAGTAATGTAAAACTCTAAATTTTAATATTTAACACTGTTGTATTTCAAAACATATTTTAAAAACTACTATATTTGAAATCGTTAAAAATAAAATTATCATGAAAAAAATACTTTATAGTTTAGCTGTTGTGGGTTTATTATTGGTTTCTTGCAAAAAGGAAGAGGCTGCCGTTGAAGAAACTGTTACTGCTACTGATAGTACTGCAGTTGCTACCGATGGCGTAGCGGTTACCGATCCTGCTGCTGCACAAATTCAACCTGTACAACCTGATGCTAATGGTGGCAATCCGAATACCATAATGCGACAAATGGTGCCAAATCCTGCTGCGCAACAAGCAACAACTACTACTCAAATGGTTTCCCAACAAGTAGCTACACCTGTAAAAGTGGCTAAGGGTATGAACCCGTCACACGGTCAGCCAGGTCATCGTTGTGACATTGCCGTTGGCGCTCCTTTGAATTCACCTCCAGGAAAGCCTAATGCTGTACCACAACCTACAACTTCTACGCAGTTTACTTCGGCTCAGGCTACGGTACCAAACTCGCCTAACGCTGTTGTTAGTGCTGATGGTAAAACTACAATGACCACTACTACTAACGCGCCTGTGGTTACACCAGAAGGCATGAATCCACCACACGGTCAAGCAGGGCATGTGTGTTCTGTTGCTGTTGGTGCACCTTTGCCAAAATAAATTTCGATTGATAGGTTTCAGACTTTCGTAGTTTGGAAGTGTTATTTATACAATTAAAAACAGCTCGTATAGAGCTGTTTTTTTTTTTTAAAATGAAATATTAAAAGACTTTTTTCTTACAAATAAGTACTATTCTTTTTATTACTATAATAAGTTATAAGTATTTCATTTTAAGTTACTTATTGAATTTAAATTCTTTATAAAATTTTATTTTTATATGATTGTATTTGGTTGAGTACTGTAGTTACTGAGTAAGACACATGAATTTTCATTAATATTATGATTTGCATTCAATCGGATTTTTTTGCTTTTAAACGGTATTTCATTATAAAATCGATTTTATTTGTAATTTTATTGACTTTTAATAAACTTTTAACCAGTTACTTTACCAAATTAATTACGTTTTATGACAAAAAATTACGATTCTGTTATTTCTCATTTACAAAAGAGAATAACACTTTTTAACAAAAGAGGAAGAGTATCAAGTACGAATCAAAGTAGCAGATTGTTTTCTGCTTTTTTGGTTTTTAGTGCTTTATTTTCTTTTACTCTTGCGAGTGCTCAAATTGGTGTTACGGTTACCAATGCAACGAGTACTACGCCTAACTTGCAGCCAACCTACACTTCGCTAAACAGTGCTTTGACTGATTTGAATGCGATTACAGCGATGACTGGACCTGTTACCTTAACTTTAAGTGGTAATACTTCAGAAACTGCACCTAGTGCTGCTGGTTTTATTTTAGGAAGCACGACTTTAAATCCTTTACTGAGTGGTGCCAATACCATTACTATTGTGAAAGGTGCAGGTGGTGATGTGATATTAAATGCCGCTGCCGGTGGTACAGCAACTCCAACTTCTGCAATTCCTGACGGAATCTTTAGTATTAGAGGAGCAGATTATGTTACGATTGACGGACTGACCTTTACTGATTCCAATACTGCTAATCCGGCTACTATGGAGTTTGGTTTGGGATTGTTTAAGGCTTCAGCGACCGATGGTTCAAGTAATAACTTGATCAAGAATTGTATTTTTAATATGCAAAGAATTAACAACGCTGCTTCTACAGCACCAATGGTTGAAGGTTCGGTTGCTATATTGGTTATAAATGCTACAGCCACCGCTGCTGTAACTGCAATAACTCCTACTGCTGCATCTGGAACCAATTCCTTTAATATGATTCACTCAAATACTATTAATGGTGGTAACCATGGTATTGCTCTGATTGGATTTGCTGCTGCAACACCTTTTACATTGGGTGATTCTAGCAATGATGTTGGAGGTTTTTCTGAGGTTACGGGAAATAATATTTTTGATTTTGGTGGTGGTGCAGCAACTAGTGCGGCAGCTGGTATTAGAGCCAATAATCAATGGGATTTGAATATTTCTTACAATAGTATTGATAATAATACAGGTAGTGGAATAAATCATGCTACTACTTTACGAGGTATATTTGCACAAGCAGGAACTAGTGCAAGTGTAACTATTTCATATAATTCGGTTACAGTTCGTTCTGGTGCAACCACGTCAGCTTTAACTGCAATCGAAAATGGAATTGGTTCAACTGCTGCAAATAACATTGTGAACATAAATAACAATGTTATTGGTTTTTCATATACAACAGCTACATCAGGAATTTTTACTGCAATTGCAAATACTTCAACGGCAGCTGCTGTAAATATTGATTCCAATACAATTCAGCAAGTGCCTAACACGGCTTATCCTACTACTGGAACTATACCTGTAATTGCAGGAGGTTCTCCAAATGGAACGTTATCTATTACCAATAATACCATTTCAGATTTTGTTATGACAGGAGCATCTGGTACATTAAGAGGTATTACAGCTAACACTCCGGTAGGATTGTACACTTGTACAGGAAATACAATTACTAATTTGAGTTATACCAATGTAACTTCGACAGGTTCTATAACTGGTATATACAATCTTTCATCGGCAACTCAAGAAATTTGGAATAATAATATAATAAGCAATTTTTCTACACCTACAACAGGAACTTTGAATGGAATTCAAAATAATACTGTAGCTGGAACTTTTCAGTGTAGAAACAATCAAATATTTAATTTTTCTACATCTACTGGTGGTGTTGGTGGTTTTTCAGCCAATGGAATCACTTGGTCAAATGCTACTGTAGACATCAGAGGAAATTACATCTATAGCATAAGAAGTACAGGAACAACAGGAGGTACAGGAGGTACTATTTTCGGTATTACTCATTCTGGTGCTGCTACCGTTTCTAAAAATACTATTTATGATTTGTCTTCTAATAGTACAAATCCAACTATAGTAGGTATCAATGTTAATGCAACAGGTACTAATACCATAAGCAATAATTTGATTGGCGATTTAAGAGCTCCAAATGCTACAGGAAACAATGCTGTAAACGGTATTGTTGTGGCTAGTGGAACTACAAATAATATTTACCATAATACGGTGAACATTGCTGCAACTAGTACAAGCACCACTACTTTTGGTACAAGCGGTATTTATTTTAGTAGTGCGACACCAGTTAACAATTTACGAAATAATATTTTTGTAAATACTTCGACTTCAGGACCAACAGGAGGTTTCACTGCGGCAATACGGTATACATCAGCGCCAACGGCAACTAATTTTCCTGTAGGTAACAACAACAACTTATATTTTGCAGGTACTCCATCAGCAACTAATTTGATTTATGGAGAAACAATTACTGCAACAGCAACTAATCCGCAACAAACTCTTGCAGGATATAAGGCTTATATTTCTTCAGCTCCTGGAACTTCAACAAGAGAGAGTATTTCTATTACCGAAAATCCATTATTTGTATCTACAACTGGTTCTAATCCGGTGACAGATTTTTTAAAATATCCGACAACTAGTGGTTTACAATTAGAACAAGGTGGAGGAATTGGAACAGGAATTGCAGATGATTTTTCAGGAACAGTACGTTGTCCTGGAGCAGGTTGTCCTGGAGGTGCTTCTACACCAGATATTGGGGCATGGGAATTGAGTGGTATACCTCTTGATTTGTCAAGTCCGGTCATTATATACACGCCTATATTAACTGCATGCGATCCTGGAACTAGTGTAACTTTAACCGCTACTATCACAGATGCTGCGGGAGTTCCAACTTCAGGAGCTGGTTTACCAGTGGTTTATTGGAGAGTTAACGCTGGACCTTACACTGCCACACAAGGTGTATTTGTAAGTGGTTCTACCTATAGTTTTACATTTGGTGGAACTACAACGGCAAGTAATGATGTTGTTTCTTATTATATAGCAGCTCAAGATAATGCAACTATCCCGAATGTTGGAACTAGTCCAGCAGTTGGAGCAAGTGGTTTTACAGCTACTCCACCTGCAGCGGCTACTCCACCAACAACTCCTTCAAGTTACACTGTTAGCACTTTGGCAGGTACCTATACCGTAGGTGCGGGTCAAACGTATCCTACATTAACTGCTGCAATTGCCTCTTATAACTCTTCTTGTTTAGGTGGTGCTGTAACTTTTAATTTGATGGATACTACTTATAGTACTGGAGAAACTTTTCCAATTATTATAAATTCAAATCCACAAGCAAGTGCTATAAATACTTTAACTATTAAGCCAAATACTACAGCTACAATTAGTGGTTCGGTTGCGAGTGGTGCTTTACTTCGATTGAATGGAGCAGATTTTATAACCATTAATGGAAGTAATAGTGGTGGATCGGATAAAAGTCTTACTATAACCAATACTAGTACTACAGCGCCAACTGCTATTTCAATAGCTTCATTAGGTGCAGGATTAGGTGCTATGAATAATGTGGTTCGTAATTGTAATGTAAGTACAGCCTCTGTAACATCTGGCACTACTTATGGAATTTCTATAGGTGGTACAACACCTGGAACATCTGGTGCAGATAATGATACAGTTTTAATTCAAAATAATGCTATTTCAGTATCTACAGTTGGTATATATGCAAACGGAACTGCCTCAGTAAGCGCTGGTGGATTAGATAATTTAATTATTTCAGGAAATAGTGTTGTTTCCACAAATACATCTTCTTCTCCTATTGGTATTCAAGCAGGGAATGCTTTAAATAGTTCAATATCTTCCAATATTTTAAGTATTGAAACCAATGCATCAACCCAACCAGTAGGGATATCATTAGAAACAGGTTTTGTTTCTTCAACAGTTACTTTAAACAGTACAGTTAAAATTTTAACTACTTCAACAGGTGGTTATGGTGGTAGAGGTATTACAATTGGTACAGGAAGTGCAACGAGTAACGTAACGATTGCAAACAACGTAATCAATGGTGTTAATGGTTCTAACTGGAACAGTTTTGGTAACTCATCATCTATGGGAATTGGAATCGGAGTAATTGGAGGTTCAGGAACTTTGACTACAGTTACTGGAGGTGTAAATATATACCACAATACGGTGAATATGACTGGAAGTATGGGTGCTGGTTCTGGTACAGCTATAACTACAGCTTTATTTGTTGGTATTGGTTCAACTGCTTTAGATATCAGAAATAACATTTTTGTAAATACACAAGTAGCAACTAATGCAACACAGAAAAATTATAGTATTTATTCTCTTGCTGTGAACACTGCATTTACAAATCTTAATTATAACGATTATTTTGTTACTAATACATTTAATGCTGCATCTGCACAACTTGGATTTATAGGAAGTGACCGTACAGATTTGACTGCTTTGGTAGCAGGTTTTGGACAGAATGCAAATTCAGTAGCTATTAATCCATCGTTTGTATCGCCAACAAATTTATTACCAACAGCTTTAGCTTTGGATAATTTAGGAACACCTGTTGCAGGTATAACAACCGACTTTTTAGGTGTATCAAGAAGTGCTACAACACCAGATATGGGTGCTTACGAAGGTGCTTTTGGAAGTGGGCCAATTTTTACTAATACTACATTGCCAAATTCTTGTACTCCAGGCGCTAGAACATTAACAGCAACTATCACTAGTTTGTCAGGGATGCCTACTACAGGAATTTCTTTACCAGTTTTGTATTGGAGAATTAATAGTGGTGCTTATCAAGCTTCAACAGGAGCTTCGATAGGAGGAAATCAGTATACTTTCAATTTAGGTACAGGATCAGTTCAAGGTGATGTAATTTCTTATTATATCGTTGCTCAAGATAATACAGGAATTTTGGCTTCGTTTCCAAATGGAGGTTTAGGACTAACTTCTAATCCACCAGCTGCTGCTACAGCACCAACACCTGTTTCTTATGCCAATTCAGTTACATTGTCAGGTGTTTATACTGTTGGAGTAACAGGAAACTATCCAACACTTACTGCTGCAGTTACTGCATACAATGGCGCTTGTTTGAATGGTGCTGTAACTTTTAGCTTAATTGATACTGCTTACCCATCAGAAACTTATCCAATAGCAATAAACGATAATGTTCAAGCGAGTGCAGTTAATACTTTAACTATTAAACCAGCTGTAGGAGTAGTTACTACTTTAACAGGAAGTAGCGCTAATTCAATCATTCGTTTGAATGGAGCCGACTATGTTACTATTGATGGTAGTAATGCAGTAGGAGGTACAACCAAAGATTTAACTCTTATCAATACCAATGCAGGAACTTCAAGTTTTGTGGTTTGGAATGCAAGTGTATCCAGTACGAACAGTGCAAGTAATAATACTTTTAAGAATTTGAATGTAATAGGTAATGCGCCTTTGACAACCTTTGGAGGTATTTTTAGTGGAAGTGGAACCACAGCAGGTGGTGCAGCAGAAACGCCAAATAACAATGTTATTATTGAAAATAACGCTGTCTCAAAAGTTCAAATTGGAATTGCTGTAGCTGGAAATACTGCTGGAAATACTGGTAATATTATAAGACAAAATACAATAGGTTCTACAGTTGTAGGCGATCGAGTTGGCTTTAAAGGGATATTTGTATCTAACAACAATGGACTACTTGTTTCTAAAAATACAATTTTTGACATTATCACAACAGCTTTAAATCCATTTGGAATTGATGTGGCTGCAAATGTTACAAATTCTACAGTAGATTCAAATGTTATTCGTGGTATTCAGTATACAGGTATAAATGGATATGCAGGTAAAGGTATCGTCGTAAATACTGGAGTTGCTGCAAGTAACTTGACTATTTCAAACAATGTAATTAGCGAAATAAAAGGTGATAGCTGGAGTTCTTTAGCTTCAACTGATATTATAGTTGGACTTAGAATTACTGGTACTACAGGTGGTGTAAATGTATATCATAACTCTATTAATTTAGGTCATGGTACTTTTGCAGGAAATACAAATGGTACATTTTCTACTGCATTTCATATTGGTTCTGCGGTAACTGCTTTAGATGTAAGAAATAATATTTTTGCTACAAATCTTGTCAATTCAGTTGCAGCGGCTGCTAAGTCTTATGCTATTGCTAGTGAAGCACCAAGTACGGCATTTACAAACATCAACAATAATGACTATTATGTAAGTGGTAGTCAAGGTGTATTAGGGTTTATAGCACTTGCTGATAGAACAAATTTAGCTGCCATTCAAACCGGTTTTGGACAAAATGGTGCTTCGGTAAATGTAGTTCCTAATTTCGTTTCAGCTTCTGATTTGCATTTAGTTGCAACTACAAATGCTGCCTTAAGTAATTTAGGAACTTTTATTCCTACGGTTACTTTGGATATTGACGGAGAAACAAGAAGTACTACAACTCCAGATATGGGCGCAGACGAGTTTTGTAATGCTACTACTAACACTACAACTATTACTGCTTGCGGTACTTATTTATGGAATGTGAATGGTACAACATATACTACAAGCGGAACGTACACCAATGTGGTTGGTTGTGCTACTGAAATATTGAATTTAACAGTAAATCCAAATCCAAGTACAGCAACTTCACAAATTGATAACACACTTACAGCTACAGAAACTGGAGCAACGTATCAATGGGTTACCTGTGGTGCTGGTGGTGTATTTACTCCTATTGCTGGAGCAACATTACAGTCTTATGAAGTTACTGCTGTTGGAAGTTATGCTGTTGAAATTACTAAAAATGGATGCTTTGTAAGAAGCGCTTGTATTGATGTTACAACTTTAAGTGGTGCTTCGTTCGACTTAAATAATTTCAATTATTATCCAAATCCAGTTATTTCTTCAATAACTTTTAAATATGATAAAGAAATTGAATCAATTACTGTTTATGATTTAAATGGTAGACTGTTGAAACAAGTAACACCTAATTCGTTAGAAGTTGTAGTTGATTTATCAGATTTAGCTTCGGCGATGTATATTGCAAAAGTAACTGCGGCAGGAAAACAAACTGAAATTAAGTTGCTTAAAAAATAAGTTTTAAAACACACAAAGTAAAGGGCTAATCTGAAAAGATTGGCCCTTTTTTATTGGAATAACTTGCTAAATGATATAACTTTTCAATTTCATTGTGTAACGCTGTAGTATATAGTAAGCCTACCTTTGCTAGTGCTTTGCAATAGTCAAGGCTTTAACTTTTAAAACAAACATTATGAATTTAAAACGACTTTTTGGAACTATTTTAACTCTTTTAGGAATTGCGGGTTTAATTTATACAGCAGTATTATTTTCTGGTACCAGCGGAGAAACTAAAGATATTAAGGGTTTAATTATTTATGGTATTTTAGGAATAGTATTTTTTGTTTCTGGAATTAGTCTTGTAAAAACTACTAAGGACGAATCATAGTAATTCATTGGTTAGTAACTTCTGTTTAGAAAGGTTCTCGATACAATTTTAAAGCAGACATACTTGATGTAGAATATTACTTTTCATAACTTCAAAATCGATAGAGTCTAAATAAATTGTAAAAAAAAATCCAGCAACAACTTGTTACTGGATTTGATAGTATTTGAATTGTAAATTACTTTTTGATAAGCTCTTTTATGCCCATTTCATACAATGTAAAGGCTTGAATATCGGCATTTTCTTGAATAGTTGCCGCTACTGATTTACCAGCACCATGTCCGGCATTAATATCAATTCTGATTAATGTTGGGTTGGTTCCAGATTGTTTGTCTTGTAATTCAGCAGCAAACTTAAAACTGTGTGCTGGTACTACGCGGTCATCATGGTCACCTGTAGTTACCATTGTAGCAGGATATTTCACACCAGATTTTACATTTTGAACAGGAGAATATGCATTTAAATAATCAAACATTTCTTTACTGTCTTCGGCTGTTCCATAATCGTATGCCCATCCTGCACCAGCGGTGAATGTATGGTAACGCAACATATCCATAACCCCAACGGCTGGAAGCGCTACTTTCATAAGATCTGGTCTTTGTGTCATGGTTGCTCCAACTAACAATCCACCATTAGAACCACCACGAATAGCAAGATATTCTGATGAAGTGTATTTGTTGTCAATTAAATATTGTGCTGCAGCAATAAAATCGTCAAAAACATTTTGCTTTTGCATTTTAGTTCCAGCATCGTGCCATTTCTTTCCGTATTCGCCACCTCCACGAAGATTTGGCACTGCATATATTCCACCATTTTCCATCCAAACGGCATTAGCAATACTAAAGCTTGGCGTTAAACTGATGTTGAAACCACCGTAACCGTATAGCATGGTTGGGTTTTTCCCGTCTAGTTTCAATCCTTTTTTGTGGGTAATAATCATAGGAATTTTAGTTCCATCTTTAGAAGTATAGAATATTTGTTTCGATTCGTAGTCGTTAGAATTGAAATCTATTTTAGGAGTATTGTACACTTTAGAAACTCCAGTTTTTGCGTCATATGCATAAGTTGAACCTGGTGTAATGTAGTTTGTAAACGAATAATACAATACTTTTTCGTCTTTTTTTCCTCCAAAACCGCCCGCAGTTCCAACTCCAGGAAGCTCAATGTCTCGCACTAATTTTCCTGAGTAGTCGTATTGCTTAATTTGCGATACGGCATCCTTCATATAATTGGCAAAGAAAAATCCGCTACCAGTTGATGCATTCAAAACATTATCAGTCTCTGGAATAAAATCTTTCCAGTTTTCAGGTTTAGGATTACTTGCATCAACGGTCACAATTCGGCTGTTTGGTGCATTCAAATCGGTTACAATAAATAATTTTGTCCCTTGATTTTCAATGATAGAATTGTCGCTGTTGAAATTGTCAACTACAGTTACAATTGGGCTGTTTGGTTTGGTTAAATCTTGAAGGTACAATTCATTTCCGTAGGTAGATGTCGAAGCAGATATCACTAAATAGTGCAAGTCTTCAGTTACATATCCGCCTACATATCTTCTTTTTTGGTCAGCGCCAAATAGTACTTTGTCAACTTTTTGACTAGTTCCCAATTTGTGATAATACAATTTGTGCTGATCGGTTTTTGCCGAAAGTTCGCTGCCAGTTGGTTTGTCGTAGCTTGAGTAGTAAAAACCATCGTTGCCCATCCACGAAATGCCACTAAATTTAATGTCAGTAAGGTTTGGTTCCAATACTTTTTTGGTTTCGGCATCCATAATAACAACAGTGCGCCAATCGCTTCCGCCAACTGAAATTTGATAGGCTACTTTTGAACCGTCTTTAGAAAAATTAATTCCTGCCAACGATGAGGTTCCGTCTTTAGAAAAGGTGTTGGGATCTAAAAATATGGTTTCTACACCTTTAGCATCTTTTCGGTACAATACCGATTGGTTTTGTAAACCATTGTTTTTAGTATAGTAGGTATATTTTCCTTCTTTGAAAGGAGCGCTAATTTTTTCGTAATTCCATAATTTTTCCAATCGATTTTTTAATTGCTCACGGTATGGAATTTTAGATAAATAAGCATAGGTAACTTCATTTTGGGCTTTTACCCAAGCCGCGGTTTCGGCCGATTTGTCGTCTTCTAGCCATCGGTATGGATCGGCAACTTTGGTTCCAAAATAGGTATCTACCGTTTCGCCTTTCTTAGTTTTAGGATAATTAATTGCGTTTTGTGCCATCGAAAAATAGGATGCTATTAAAGTTAGTGCTACAATTGGTTTTTTCATGATGATTGATTTTAATTCTAACAAAAATAGTGAATTTGGGAGAAAGAGAAAAGAGGAAAGAGAAAAGAGAGAATAGATAATAGAGAAATAGACTTTAGAATGCTGGAAGATAGAAGATGGAAGATAGAAGCAGAAAAAAGTGTCTTGCTTTTAAGTTTTGGGTAAACTAAAAAAACCTCTAACAAAGCTGTTAGAGGTTTTAATATTTTAAGAACTATAGATTTATTTAATAATTAATTTTTTAGTGATTCCTTCGCTGGTTTTTACAAGATAGATTCCTGTAGAAAGAGATGATGTATCTATTGTTAAGGCTTGTTTTTGAGCGCTTAATTTTTTTCCAGAAATGTCGAATAATTCATAATCAGCAACTCTATTGAAGTATACAATTCCGTTTTGAGATGGATTTGGGAAAATTGCAAATGTTTTAGCATCTGTATCAAAATCTGGAGTTGCTAATGCGTTGGCATCGACTTCAAAAATAGTAATTGTTCCGCTTATTTCGTTTGCTACCAATATGTAACCTGTTCCAGTTGGACTGTTTGCTGGTGCGATGTAAGTAATACCTTCTGGTCCGTGATCTCCAGCGTAAGCTGATGTACTTCTGCTGTTCTTGTAATCTACAAAAGTAACGTTATTAGGATTGGTAATGTTGTACACCATTACACCGCCAACACGTTCTAATGATATGAAAGCGAACGTTTCTGTTCCAATTTGTGCAACAGTTACACCTTCTGGTTCTGGACCTTTAGCGCGACTTCTTCCTTTAGCAACGTTGTCTTCGTGATCGGCATTGAAAAGTGTAGGTAAGTTGGCTGCTGTGTATCTTTCGAAATCGTCACCACTATCAAAAACTAGTTGTTTTGTAGTTGCATTAAAAATAGAGAAGGAACGTGCTCCAACAGCGTTTATAGTCTCAAATTCTGTATCAGCATCTGTATTTCCACTCAGGTTAGAAACTCTAAAACGTCCCATGTTGTAACTTTGTTTCAATACAGAAGCATTTGGATAAATTGCTGGATCTAAAATATAAGTTGCTGCTCCAACAGTTGTTCTTTCTACAAATCCTGTGTACTCTTTTTCATCACCTTCGTTGGCAGTTACTAAATAGTTTGTTCCAGCGATAGCATAGCTTGCAACAGCATCGGGCATGTAAAATGCTTGAATTGGCCAGTTGGCAATAAGTACTTGGTTGTTGTTGTCCGAAATATCCATTCCGTTTCCAGGAATACTCACATCTTTGGTACCTAATGCCCAAATATCAGTGTAAGCTGTTGTAGCCAAATTGATTTCTACTACAGCATTATTTTCTTGTAATGTTACCCAAGCTTTTTGAGAATCGGCACTAATAGTAATGTATTCTGGTTCAAAATCTTGCGATAAAGTACTTGTTAGTTTTAATTTTCTAACACCTGATGCTATTAATGTAGCTTCTTGTGCGTTATAGGCGGTAAATGATAATGTAGAAACATTTGCTTGAGTCAATGCAGGAATTCCTCCAGAAATATCAATTACACTTACAGAACCTTCTGGATCTATTGAATAATTTGCGTTGGGTTGGCCTTCATTGGCGGTTAAAACTTTAGTTCCGTCTGGAGAAAAAGTAATCATGTCTGGCAAAGCACCTACGGTTACTTGTTTTAAGAAAACACCATTGGTATCAAAAAATACTACCGAACCATTTAAGGTTTCATCCGTGTTTGGCGAAGCTACAGCTACAATTCCGTTTTTAACAGCTACCGATGTTACACCACCGTACGGATTCATATTTACCGATGTTACAACTGTTGGCGCTGAAGGATTGGAGAAATTAATAATGTCCAAAAATCCTGCAACAGCACTAGTTGTAAATAATCGTTGCGATGTTGGATCGTGAACTACAATTTCGCAAGTACTTGTATTGGCTCCCGAAGGGTCGAAACTTCCAACATAATTCAATTCTATTTGTTGCGATGGAGTAGGCACTGGATCATCATTATCGATAATGTAAATCGTTGCAGATGGATTTCCAGTAATGGCTAAACCAACAGGATTTTCCAGACTTAAAACAAAATATTCTGCTTGTTGTTCTGGTGTAGTATCATTAATAATTGGAATCGTGATGGTTTGCGTTAAAGCGCTAGAACCTGTAAAGTTTAAAGTTTGTGTAGCTAAAGTAAAATCAGAAGCATTTGCCGTGCTGAAAGGTGCCGTTTTTACCACTAAATTTACTGAAGAAGTTGTTGGACTTGCTAAGTTTATAACAAAGGATACAGTTCCGGCAGCTTCATTTACAGTTACAAAGTTTGATGCCAAACTAACCGATGTATTGTAATTGAACGAAAAAGAATATGGGCAAGACATTAAAGCATTAGTTGTATCTTGAATGTTACTTATGACTAAAGTATAATTGGTTGCAGATGCAAATCCAGTAGCATAATTTAAAGTTGCAACATTGTTTAAAATTGTAACCGAAGCTAAGTTTGGTACGCCAGAATAATTTGCTATGTTCGAAGCAGAAGCTACATTTAGATTATTATTGAACGTTACCTGAATTGTAGTATTGTTTAAAACAGCTACAGATTGCACTTGTAATGAACTTGGGAAATTCCACGTTGGCCATATTTGAGCAGCAGTTCCACCAGCAACACCAGTCCAGTTTGCAGGATTAAGAATAGAAGTTCTCAGTTGTGATGGAGTTCCAATTTGAGTTCCGCTGTAGAAAGCATTTACTGTATTTCCAGCAGTGTTTCCTGGAGATGTAGTTGTGTTTAAAGACGAAATTCCGTCAACCAAACCAGCTGGAATATTTGATAAACTTCCACTACAAGACGTATTATTTGTAATCCAACCATTGGATGATACTGCAGTAATTAATGTTGGAGAACTATTGGATCCAGTGTAAACAATAACTTGATCACCACCAGAGCTTAAACCGAAACCTGAACCTGTAACTGTTCCATTATTAGAAAGCAAAGCTGATGTTTGAATTGTAACAACAGAACCAGCTGGTACACATTGTGTTGCTGTCCATACAATTCCGTTTGAACAAAGCGCAGGAGAATTGGTGGTGTATTTAGAATCCGTAAAATTGATAAAAGTACCAGCAATAATATCTACGAAAGTAATAAATGCTACTTCGTCTTCGGTAGCTGTTGCATTCATTCTATAACCTACAAAAGCTAAATCACCAGCAGTAAATTGTGTTTGAATTGCAATAGTTGTAAAGGTTGATGATACTGAAGTTGAGATGGCATTGTTACTCGCGTCTTCAACGACATTTGGTAGTAAAGCAACGTAGTAAGTTTGATTGTTAGCCAATGCTGTTGATGGTATAATTGTAATTGTATTTGAAGCGAATGTTGCATCAAATGGTACAACAGTTCCAGATGCATTGTTTAAACGAACTTCGATTAAAGCATCAACATTTGTATTATCAATAGCGGTATTGTTAATCAAACGTACATTTTCGTTGAATGAAATTGTTGGGTTCACAGTTGTAGAAACATTAGCCGTTGCTGTAGCAGGTGAAAAAGTTGCAATCGGAGCAATTGTATCGCCACCGCCAATAGTTCCGCCTTCTGTTGTGAAATTGTCGAAGCGGTTGTTTCCGCCTGTACCTCCAGAGCCAGCTGCAAATTCTACTTTAAGTTTGAAATTAGCATTGTTATTCGCAGCAGTAATTGCAGAAAAATCTAATGTTGCCAATGCTGGATCGCCATTGTTTGGAATAATTGTTGTAAAAGAAACATAGTTAGTTCCGTCAGTAGAATATGACCAAAGTTGATTTCCTGCACCTGAACCAGATCGGCGTGTAGCAAATTTTACAATAATATTTTGGTAGCCAGTTGTTGGCAAAGCAAAAATTAATGCGCTTCCTATTGGATCATTAAATCGTAAATGCGTTCCAGAAACATCACTGTTTTGAGCATTTAAATTCAAAAGATTGAAGTTTTGGCCTGTTCCATTAGCAAAATCAATGGCACTGATTCCCGTGATTGTTGCGTTTAAAGAAGCGCCAGAAACGTTAGTAATTGTAGGAGTTGTGATTGAAGCGACAGAAGCGCTGTTGTTGAAATTCCAGTAGTGAATTAGGTTTTGCCCAAAAGAGAAAGTACTAAAGAGAAAAACCAAAAAAAGTAATCCAGTTTTGATGTAATTTTTTGACATAGTTTAGTTGTTTAAATAATTTACAAAAGTCAATGTCAAAAGTTAAAGCAGTGTTATTCTAAAAATAAATAATAATTAATAACAGCTGTATTAAAATGTTTTTAGTGTTAGGAAATTTAAAACTTGAAACAAAAATTAACATGAAATATAAGTTTCCTTAATCTTAAATTACAATTGAAAGAATCTGATATAAGTTCACATTAAATAAAAAAAGCCCAACATTACTGCTGAGCTTTCCTATGATATAAAAAAGTTTACCAAATTTTCACACGTTTATCTGCTGCCAAATAAAGCGAATCTGTTGGTTTGATTTTAAATGCTTCGTAAAATTCTGGAACGTTGCGTACAACACCATTAATTCTAAATTTAGCTGGCGAATGCGGATCGGAAGCAATTTGATTTCTGATTGCTTTTTCACGACTTTTATCTAACCAGACTTGTCCCCAACCTAAAAATACTCGTTGGATTCCGGTAAAACCATCCATGACTGGAGCGTCTTTTCCGTTTAGGCTTAGTTTGTATGCTTTTATTGCAATACTTAAGCCGCCTAAATCTCCAATATTTTCACCCAAAGTGAATTCTCCGTTAAGGTTTAAATCAGGAAATGCTTTGAAAGAAGTATATTGATCAACTAGAGCTTTGGTTTTTCCTTGAAAAGCAGTTAAATCTTGTGGTGTCCACCAATTTCTCATAACACCTTCACCATCAAAAGTACTTCCTTGATCGTCGAAACCATGACCAATTTCGTGACCGATTACTGCTCCAATTCCGCCATAATTTACAGCATCTTCTGCTTTTAAATTAAAGAAAGGCGGTTGCAAAATAGCTGCTGGAAATACAATTTCGTTTAAAGTTGGGTTGTAATAAGCGTTTACCGTTTGTGGTGTCATTCCCCATTCGGTTCTATCTACAGGTTTTCCTAGCTTGTTTAACATTCGATTGTATTCGAATTCAGTCGCTCTTTGTGCGTTTCCATACAAGTCGTTTTTGGCCACTTTTAGAGCAGAATAATCTCTCCATTTGTCTGGATATCCAATTTTAATCATGAATTTATCAACTTTGGCAAGCGCTTCTTTTTTGGTGTTTTCACTCATCCAATCAAGGTTTTTGATGCTTTCGGCATAGGCTTTTAAAAGGTTTTTTACCATTGTAGTCATGCGTTCTTTAGCTTCTGGTGAGAAATGTTTTTTCACGTATACTTTACCCACAATTTCTCCCAAGCCACCATTTACAGAGTTTACACCTCGTTTCCAATCTTCTTCTTGGGCTTCTGTTCCATAAAGTGTTTTTCCGTAGAAGTCAAAATTTTGTTTGTCTAATGCGGTAGTTAAATAACTTGCCGTGTTGTTTATCAAACTCCATTTTAGGTAGGTTTTCCAAGTGTCAATTGGCGTATTTTTGATTATGTTATTTAAGCTTTTGGTATATTCAACTTGCGAAATCACAATTGTTTTCTCTTTGTCGATACCTGCGTTTTTAAGCATAGCATTCCAATCGAAATCTGCCATTACTGTTTTTAAGTCGGCTACACTGTATTTGTTATATAGTTTTGCCGTGTTTCTGGTTTCCTCTTTTTTCATGTGGTTGGTTGCCAGCAAGGTTTCCAAAGCCATGATTTTATTAGCGCTTTCTGCTGCATTTGGAAGACCAACCAATTGCAACATTTTTTCAATATGAGCTACATATTTTGCACGGGTTTCTACCATTTTAGCATCGGTTTGCAAATAGTATTCTCTTTCAGGAAGACCTAATCCGCCTTGCCAAGTCATTAGCGTATATTGTTTTGGATTTTTAAAATCTTCGGTAACGGCTACTGAGAAAGGAATTGAAACACCTGTTCTATTAGATTTTCCGAAATAGGCTGCCAAATCAGAATAGTTTGCAATAGCATCAATATTTTTTAATTCTGGTTGAATCGGAGAAGTTCCTTTGGCATCACGATCTTTTCTGTTCATGAATGAGCTGTAATAATCACCAATTTTTTGTTCGTCGGAGCCTTCTGCAAAAGTTCCTTTGGAAGCCTCTTCGATGATTGCTTTTACATCTTTTTGAGATTGATCGTACAAAATATCGAAAGCACCATACGACGTTTTGTCGGCAGGAATTTTATTATTTTTTACCCAAGTTCCGTTTACATAGGCATCGAAGTTATCACCAGGATTTACGAGTGTATCCATATTTTTCTTGGTGATACCCGAAATTAATTCTTCTTTTTTATTGCATGATGCCATAAGCACAACTGCTGCAACAAGAGAAATTTTTAGGTTTTTCATGGTATAATGTTGTTGGTTACTATTGAAGTTGTATAATTCTATAACCAATTAGTGTACAATATTGAAAATTGTTACACTAGGTTTCAAATTATTCACACATAATATTTATACTGATATTTTTGAATTAAATAGTTAACTACTGAAATTGCATTAATAATTGAAAATCAGTTGAAGCGCTAATTTTGCAAGATTAATTTAGAATGTTATAATTTTTTTTAGTTTAACTATTTTAAATTTACAATACCTATTGTGTTCTTTCTTGTCACTTTTAAATGTATAACGTATGAAATCATTCCTTACCTTTTTGTGTCTAACAGTTTCCATTATGGTTGTAGCTTGTAAAGATAAAAACCAACAGCAAACGCCAAAAGTTGTTTTACAAGAAGGAAAATCTGTTGAAACAAAGTCACCCAATTCAGATTATCAACCAGCATTCTCTGGTCAAACGCGAATAAAAGCTGTCAAAACTAAAACCGTTTATGAAAGCAAGATTGTTACTGATGAATTGAAAAAACCTTGGGGAATTGCGCCATTTCCTGATGGTAGGTTGCTAGTAACTCAAAAGGCAGGAACTTTTAAAATTGTAGATAAAGTTGGTAAAGTAGGCGAAGATGTTACAGGATTGCCTGAAGTAAATGATTCTGGGCAAGGTGGACTTTTAGGAGTTACTATCGATCCTAACTTTGCTAAAAATCGAATGGTATATTGGACTTTTGCGAATGAAACCAAAGACGGAACTTTAACATCAGTTGCTAAAGGTCGCCTTTCAAACGATGAAACGACCATTGAAAATGCAAGAATTATTTACAATGCAACTCCGGCTTATGAAGGTGTTTTACATTATGGATCACGAATACTATTTGACAAAACAGGTAGTATTGTTTTCAGTACAGGTGAACGTTCAGATAAAGAAACAAGACCTCAAGCACAGTCGTTAAAATCATCTTTAGGTAAGATTATTAGGATCACAGTTGATGGTAAAGCAGCACAGGGAAATCCCTTTTTAGGAAAATCAAATGCAAAGCCTGAGTTGTATTCGTATGGTCATCGCAATGTTCAGGGCTTGGCGTTTCATCCAGTAACTGGAGCTTTATGGGAAAATGAATTTGGACCTCGTGGTGGCGATGAGTTGAATTTAATTATTGCAGGGAAAAATTATGGATGGCCAACTATTACTTACGGAATTGAGTATGATGGCGAAATAATTGGTGAAAGAAAAACCCAAATGAAAGGTATGGAACAGCCTATTTATTATTGGGATCCTGTGGTTTCTCCTAGCGGAATGACATTTTATAAAGGAAGTAAAATTCCGGAATGGCAAAATAATTTATTCATTGGCGGATTGAGTAGCCAGCATATTTTGAGATTGGTTATTGAGAATAATAAAGTTGTTGGTGAAGAGCGCTTATTAACTGATGTAGGAGAACGTTTTCGAGATGTACAGCAAGGAACAGATGGGGCCTTGTATGCAATTACTGATAGTGGAAAATTGTACCTGATAGATAGAAAATAAATAAAGAAGTTAAGCAGGAACGATTTATAAAAATTGAAAATATGATGACTGCAGAATTATTAAAATAAAAAAAAGTCTAACAAAATGTTAGACTTTAAAAAGCTCCCCCTACTGACTGATTCTCGAACCGCAATGCTTTGATTTTTCGTATATTAGCCTAAAAATCAACCCTTCTTGGACATCGAACCATCAAGGGTTTGATATTTTTGAATTTGAATTTTCGAATTGCTGCCGCGTCCAAATCTTTATAATTATAGCATAGAAAAACAAGATTTTTATTTGAAAAATCTTGCAAAATAAAATTAAAAACGAGTTATAATGCATACTACACTGGTGTAAATACTTGTTTTGCTTTGGGACTTCAAAAGCAACTTCTTCCACAAACTTTTATTGAATCAATTCCCAGTTCTACATCTCGCTTTATAATCATTAAAAAACGATAAAAAAAGCTTTTACCCAAACTTTCTTACAATTATTTTACTATATTTGATGGAAGGATTGTGATGTTTTTTCACAGTCTGACGTTTTAGCCAATTATGAAAAAACGAACTCAATCTACAAAATTTTCAATTTGCATATTGACAATGATTTCATTATTGTTGGGCTGCAAATCCGTTCTTTTATTACCAAGTGTAAAATACAATCAATATGAGTACGGGAAATCACTTAGTTATAATAAAGATACTTTAAAAATTACGTTGGATAATCCTTTGCATTGTCCACTTAGAGTATGGTTTTTTTCTTCTGACGAGCAGACTCAGATGGAATTCGATAGATTAACACCAATAACTCTAAACTCTTTGAGTGACACAGTTTTGACTTTTGTTAATATTCCTAGAAAAGTCGAACGAATTAGATTTAGCTCAAAATTAGGAGACATTTCTAAAAAAATTGATGTAATCGAACTTGATTTGCCATTTTCCACAAACAAAAAATATAAAATCATCCAAGAAAATAATACTAATTTCACGCATAATTCAGATTGGTCAAGATTTGCATTAGATTTTGACCTTAAAAAAAATGACACCATTTGCTCAGCAACAGATGGCTTTGTGGTTGGAGTTGTAGATAAATATAAACATTCTGGTACAGGATCAGAGTGGAAACAATACGGAAATTTTTTAACAATTTACGATCCAAAGTCTGGCATCTTTACTCAATATGTTCATTTAGTAGAAAATGGTAGTTTAGTAAAGATTGGGGAAAAAGTAACTCGTGGACAAAATATTGCCTTATCTGGTAATACGGGACAAAGTACTATAGAACATTTACATTTTAGTTCTCTTGTTCCTACAGATAATGAAGATGGACTAAAATCAGTACCTATTGAATTTGTTGATGGTATTAAGGGGATTAGCTTGAAAAAAGGAGATGAGCTAAAAAAATAAATGTATGGTGAGTATCGGGTTTTAACTATTAGGTTTGCAATTGCTATTTTGTTATTCGTGGAGAATAAACAGGTGTCTAAAACTCTAACTTTCTAAGTAAATTTGCAGTTTTGTTTTGGTTAGTGTTTGCAGCAGCAACTGGTGCAAACCAAATAATTTAGTGGCAATTTTGCAGAATGACAATTACCAAAATAGATTTGTAAAAAATGAAATATCAAATAATTAATCATTTGAAAAGGTATATTTTAAGCCTATTAATCTTTTTTTTAACAATATTTATAATAACGTTTTATATCAAAAACATTGGTGACAGAGAAAAATTAATTACAAATTTCCCAAAAATAGGTTTAAGAAATCAGTTTGGAGAGCTCAAAACAATTGACGATTACAAAGGAAAATTAATACTTGTTGATTTTTGGTTTTCAGGTTGTGAGCCATGTCTTGAAGAAATGAAATTTTATCCTGAATTATTAAAGAGACACAATGATTTAGTCATATTAAGCATAAGTGTTGATTCGCAAAAGATGACACAAAATTTATTAAAACAAAAAAGAAAGCCGTGGGACTTTTTAGAAGATAAAAAACTAATTTGGACATTTTATAATATTAATAATAAAAATCTTCAATCCTTTAATGTAACAGTGTTTCCAACCTATTTTTTAATAGATAAAAATGGTGCTTTAATAAGTTCGCCAAAAAGTGGTCTTTATGCGGTAGAAAATAAACTTGGTAACATCTTAACTGCTAAACTTTCTTTTGAAAAGCATTTTAATTCATATTCAAAAAAAGACATTGTTAAAATATTGCGTTTATTTACAATACTATACTTTTTGATTACTATATTTTATGCTTCAATAAAATATTTAAAACAAAAAAAATATAAAACCAGCCAATAAGGCGGTTTACAACAAGTTATTACTATGATATTTAAAAAAAATGCCAATTATCATACTTTTTTTGATAATAATCCAATATTTTTTGTTCCATTAAGATAATAGATTTCTTGAGATGATTATATTTACCTGTAACTTTATTCATTGTATACGCCTGAATACTGCATCAGCGGAACATGTAAAGACGAGAATATTAATATGAAAATCTTAGATCAATTTACAAATTTGCTTAAACTTTGGAGATTTATTCGATACTAAAAAATATTTTTTTATTGAATTATGCATTGCTAGTATTAAGAATTAGATTTCAGTTAAAACAATCTTGTTCACGGCTGGCAATATTAATATGGTTTATAATTAAGCTTTTATATTTAGGGTTATCAAAACCTTCTTTAAAAAAATCTTCTAAAGATATATTAACGCATTTAGTAGAGGGCGAAATGGTTCTAAATCTTTAATTACGATATCAGGTTTTGTGATTTCTATAGCATTATGAATATTTCTTTTTAACTCATTACCAAACAATTGTTTCTCATTACTACTATTATTATCGTTATTTGTTAATAGCTTCGTTAGTTTATTATGGTCAATTGAAGTATCGATATCAAGTACATTAATTCCATTTCTTTTTAGTTCTTCAGGATAATACGATGGTAGTAATTTTTTTTTAATATTTTTTAATATTTATATATATCTTTTTTCTAGTACGTATAAAGGTATCAACCTAGATGCTCCTGAACCAGCAGGATGTACAGTTAATATTTTCATTAATAAATTTCATTTATAATTTCATCAAAATCATCTATTTTTAAACCATCTACAAACTCATCTTGATAAATAGTTTTTAAAATATCTTTATATTTTTTTGCTAAAAGTATTTTATCATTTTCAATAATATACCAATTCTCGTCAAAATTTTTAGTTTCTGTTGCACCAAGAGATTTATAGATAGATTTAAAAATAACACTATGCTTTTTGTTTATATCTACTGAATTTTTATAACTAATATCTACAATGCTTTCGTATCTTTTTGGCTTAAAAACCAAACCTTTATTATTTTTTATAGAAGTTTGTGTATCAGAACTTTGCTCGTCATTTGGAGTTAAAGTAATTGAAATGCCTGAACTGGGAATTAGATTATTTTTTTCAGTTAGTTTTAGAAATAGATTTTTTGATATTTTATTGATAGTATTAATATATTTTTGAACAAGGAGTGAGTCGGATTCATTAAAACCATTAAGGTAAATAGAAACTTCTTTTGGATGTTTAAAAAACTCGTTGTTTATAAAACATGTATTTCTTATTTCCGCTAGTATTTCCTTCTTTAACTTTTCTTTAGTAATATATTTTTTTAATTTTGAATGTATATCAACATAATTCAATTTATTATTAAAGTCCTTTTCGAACTGTTCTAATTGATATCCTATTGGAAGTATTGGGTCATAAGCTAATTTCATAACTTCAATATCTAAACTCGTATATTTAAGAGGTGAATTTTTCCCTTGATAAAAAACACTATTGGGGTAAGAGAAGCTATCAGCACCAGCAACAGCTATTTGAGTCAACTCTTCTAATATCAGTGATTCTCTTTCTATAGAGTTAATTATTTTATCTAAAATAAAAATTTCGGCTTTATATATTATGTGTTTTTTGGAATAAACGTTTCCGAATCCATCAACAGTATTATCGATATTAATATTAGTAAAGTCTTTAATATTCCCAAAATTAATCAACACATTTGAGTCGTTTATATTTTCAACTAAAATAAATTTAATTGGAAGTCTCACTTCATTTATTTTTCCTATGCAATCCTTTACATATTTCACATCATTTATTAATGGATTTCCTTTAATAAATATTTTAACATTAGTATTCCATTTTCTTAAAGGAATCGATTTTTTTAAGCCTTCATCAAAAAAACCTATTTCATAAAAATAATTGAAAGCTTCTTTTGAATATTTTTTACTTACTTTTAAAACTTTTTCATTATCAATTCTGACGTTTTTTACTTGATCTTTGCAACTAATTAAAAAAAGCGACATATATAAAATTTGTAAATATTTCATTTCATTACATTTTTTTGATGTTAATAATTAGGTAAGATAAACTAGTTATCTTACCTAATTTAGAAAAGCGATTATTATTTCCCCTATTGACTAAATTTCGTACAGTAAGTGTTTGATTTTTATTAGTTGCCTTGCCCCCCTACTGACTGATTCTCGAACCGCAATCATTTGATTTTTTGTATATAAGCCTAAAAATCAACCCTTCTTGGACATCTAACCATCAAGGGTTTGATATTTTTTAATTCGAATTTTCGAATTGCCACCTCCCCCAAATTTATAATAAAAGTAGAGAAAAACAAGATTTCAATTTGATATATCTTGTAAAAAGAGAAATGAAAACGAATTATAATACCTACCACACTGGAGTTAAAACTTGTTTTGCTTTAGGACTCCAAGAGCAACTTTTGCCACAAACGTTCATAGAATCAATTCCAAATTCTACTTCTCATTATTGGAAAAGAGAGAACCCTGATAAATATTTGGCTTCCGATTATGTTTCACAAATAGAGGAAGGATTAGTTGATACCAAATTATTTCTTGATAGACGTCTTGCCTTGAGCAGAAAAGCTTTTGTTCAATTCGGTAAACTATATATAACTTTAATAACATTAATAGGGAAGGAGAGCCTAAGGAAGATTATCAAAGATAATAGAAATATTTTTGTTGATTTATTAGAAAACATAGGTGATGACTTTCCAATTGCTAAGCAAGACTTACTTCGTTTTTTAATGATTAAAAAGCAACAATATTCATTTTGGCTATCAGATAGAAAGTTTGCTTGTTCCAAATAACTAATTGGGCAATGCTTTAAGCGAAGACCTAAACAAATTTCGAATAAAGAAATCATTGTTTTAAAAAAATATATGAATAATTCCAACTTTAAGACTTGGTGTATTCGTTCTATTTGGGGTAAGGCTCTTCGAGATGGTGCTATTTCTATGGCGGAATCAACTTGGTATAAATATGCTAGAAAGCTTGGGTATTCAAAAGCTAGAAAACTAGAAAAGAAACCTCGCAAAAAAGGTTCTTTTAATTCATTACGCCCAAATGAAACTTGGCACATGGATATTTCTCAATACAAAACTTTGGATAATGTTATCTTTTACATCTACACCGTAGTTGATAATTTCTCAAGAAAAATAGTTGCTTGGGATATCTCCACAAAGAAATGTTCTAAAATCAGAACCGAGACTGTAAAGCGAGCTATCAAGAATGAATTTGATGTTACCATAGGCAAGCAATCCTTAGATCTTATCGTTGATGGCGGAACAGAAAACAATAATAAAACCATTCATGGATTTATTAAAAACTGCCGTGTGAATATCAACAAAAAGATTGCTCTAAAAGATGTAACTTTTTCTAATTCTATCGTTGAGGGACCATACAAGATTATGTAAAGCTATTGCTTTAGATCGAAAGAAATTCTCTCCACGACAATCTATGAAGAACTAAAATTCTTTATTGAAGATTACAACAACAACCGACCTTGCCACAAACATAAAATTTATACTCCAGAGGAAATTCATAAAAATCCTGAACTAGCCAATATCAAAATCGTACTAGATAAATCCAATAAACAAAGACTGGTAGAGAATCGCAATTACTGTTGCAAGTTATGTGCATAGACAACAGTCTAAAAAATTGAAAATATTCTTCATAACAATGTATAATTTTACTTTTTTTAAATCTCTACAATAAATCAATGAACGTTTATTTTGTAATTTAAGTTATATTCAAACAGAAATCACTGGTTTAGTTATTTTTTTAAACCATGTAGAAACACAATATTTCTACAAGGCATTATTCGAAAATTCGAATGTATTGATATAGAATAACTTGTATTCTATTTGTGTTATTTAATTCCCTTTATCATAACCACTTATATATAATCTAAAAAACTCTATTTTTTGACTTGGTCAATACAGGGAGCCACAAAACTTTTTACTCATCGCTAATTATTTTAAGGTTTAATAGGTGTAGCAATATTGTTCAGTTCTTTAACCAAGTCTTTACCTATAAATTGAAATTCTGTAGATATAACATCGGAACCTGCATGAATTCAAGTTTTCGTGATTAATTCTCCAGTACTTCTTAATGTGTACACCCCAGAATTACTAATTTCATACTGCATTACCTATTACTCTTCTTTTTTGTAAATTTGATAATAAATATATGGTACAAAATATAGACTAACAAATGTACCTATAATCATTCCTCCAATTAATGTGATTGCTAATGGTTTTTGCATTTCGTTACCTAAGCCGTCACCAAATAAAACAGGTAGTAAGGCTAATATAGTTGTTAATGAAGTAATTAAAATTGATTTCAATCTCATAGTCCCACCAATTTTAATTGCTTTCTTTAATTCAATTCCGCTATTTTTTAGTTCGTTTATGGTATGGATTTTTAAAATACTATCAGTAATTACAATACCACTCATTATTATTATTCCTATAATTGACATAATATTAATCGTTTCATTAAAAAGATATAGAAATAATAATGCACCACCTATATCTATAGGGATTTCTATTAATATTATTAGTGGTTGAATTAATGATTCAAATTGTGCGGCCATTATTAAATATAGCATTAATATCGATATTGTTAGGATTATTAGCATTTCACCTTTTAATTTATCTAATTCAAATATATTTCCTGTAAATTCAATTTTATAATTATTTTCAGTGTTTATTTTTTCTTTAGTTACTTCTAGTTTATTTTGAGGTATTGTAAACATTAATTTTGTACCCAATTTATCTCCAAAAATTGTTTTAAAATCATTATTGATTATGGTTTTTATCAGGTTTTTTAATGGTATTAATTCTAGATTGTCGTTTTTAACAAAGCTGTTATTTAAAATATTTTCAGCATTCGAATAGTTGTTTATTTTTATAGGAATAAATTTTTCAGACGTTTTTAAATTATCAATAGTATTCTGATTAAATAACGATTGGATAGTTTCTAATAAATTTGAATAAGAAACAGAATATAATTTAAGATTTTCAAAATTAACATCTATAATTATTTGATTTTGAAATGTTGCGATTGGTTTTCCATATTTTAAGGAAGATGCTATTTTTTCATGATCTGCAAAATTTATTTCTTTATTTGATTTATTGCTATAAAAATTTGCAACAAGATTTCTTTCATCTGAACCAAAAATATATTCAAATAAATTTTTCTGAGGACTAAATTTATAGATAGCATTTGGATATTTTTCTTTTAAAATACTATCTATTTTATTCTTTGTTTTATTTATGTTTTCAATGCTTTTTTCTGCAATGAAAATATTGGTTTCTGATAGACTTTTAGTTTGCTCCTTATTTAATAAATATTGAGTTTCTCCTATCTCAGAAAGAAATAAGTCAGAATCATTTTTATTTAACGATACTGTTCTCTCATAATTTTCTTTTAGTGTGATATTTTCATTCCAATCTATAAAGAGTTCAATTTCATTTTCACTAAATTTAGGGAGTTTTTCGTATGGAAGTTTTTGAATAAGAATGACACCAACGATTAAAAAAAAACCAACTATAGAAAAGTTTAAGGTCTTTTTATTAAAAAAATAATTATATCCTTTTTCATACCAATTTTCAATATTATTTAAGCTAAAAGGTAGTTTATAATTAATAGTTCTTTTTTTAATATAATAAAAGAGAACAGGTATTATAAATATTGAAACTATAAGAGATGCTGTTAAGCCAATGGTAACTGCAATTGCTTGGTCATAAAAAAGGGCTCCACTAATACCGCTTAAAAATACCAATGGAATAAATATACCGCACGCTGTTAATAATGAACTTATTAGCGGTGTAATGATTTCTTGAATCCCTTCGACACAAGATTCAAGAAGAGAATATTCATTTTTTAACTTTTGGGATATATTATCAATAACTATTACTGCATTATCAATCATATTTCCAACACCTAAAATTAGTCCTGAAAGGGAAATAACATTAATTGAAATTCCAAACCAATACATAAATAAAAAACTTAAAAGTAGAGATATAGGAATGCTAAGTCCAATAATTATTGGTGATTGTAAGTCTTCAATAAAAAGAAATAAAATTATTATCGCTAATAAAGAACCTATAATTAAACTTTGTAATAAATTATCTATTGATAGTTTTAGAAGTTTTGTTTGGTCTTTTATTGTTTTAAACTCTAATTGTGGATAATCTTTTTTAAATTGATTTATTGTTGTGTTTAATGACTCTTCAAGATTGTTTACTCTCGCATCAGCTTGTTTTATAATCGCTATGTTTATACATCTATCTTTATTGTAGAATGCAAAGCCTCTTTCTTGTTGGTTCTCGATGCTAACTTTGGCAATATCTTTTAATTGTAGTATTCTGTCATTCTTTTTTAAGTAGATATTTTTTAAATCTTCTATATTTTGTACTGGATTCGAAAATCGAAATTGATATTGATATATACCATTTTGAATTAATAAATTACCAAGTTCAAAATTATTTTCTTTAATAGTATTTATTATTTCTTGATGTGAAATCGATAAACTATTTGCTTTTTCTTCATCTATTTTAATGCTTATTTCGGGTTTTACTACGCCATTAATATCGGCTATTGCTATATCGGGTAATTGCTCAATTCTTCGTTTGATAATACTTTCTGTAAACTCACTAAGTTTTAAAAAATCAATTTTATCATTGTTTTTATTATATATCGATAAGTAAAGAAGTGGTATATCAGATGCTGCTGCTTTTATAACTTTTGGACGTTCAAGATCTTTCGGCAAAAAAAGTAATGCACCATCTATTTTTTCATTAGCTTCAATAAATGCATAATTAATATTAGTATTAAAGTCGAAAGTTAGTTTTATTACTGCAAGACCATCTCTAGATTCACTCTGAATATCTTTGATATTAGCAATTTGAAGTAGTTGATTTCTAAGAGGTTTTACTATAGCAGTTTCTATATTTTTTGCAGAACTATTGGGATATGATAATTGAATAGTTATTTCTGGGATAGCAATATCAGGCAACAACGAAGTTGGAATCTTAAAAATACTTATAGTACCTAAAATTATAAAGGCTAAAGCTGTCATAAAGACAGCAATTGGACGTTGTATAAGATACTTTATCATTATTTATTTCTGATAAAAGTTTTTTTTACTTTTGCATCGTGCGCCAAGTTTTGGTTACCAGAAATTATAATTGTATCTCCCATTCTTAATCCTTCGCTAACAGCATAATGTGAGCTATTTTCATCCACTATTTTTACATAATTCCATTTTGCAAAACCATTTTTTGTTGTAAACACAACTTCTTTATTAGAACGCAATACTAAAGCTTCTTTTGGTATAACAAGAATTTTCTCTGTAGTGTTGTTGATAATTACTTTAACATTCATTCCATCATATAGATTTTGTGTGTTAGAAGTTATTTTAGCTTTAACTCTCACAAATCCTTCTTTGCTTATAGCTGGGTTGACCTCAGTGATTTTAGCTTGGAATTCTTGAGTGCTATTTGTAAATGAAGTTAATGTAATATTTTGACCTCTTTTTGCAAAAGACATTTCGTTTTCTAGAATATTAAAAATTACTTCTAGATTATTTTGGCTTATTAGAGTACAAAAAATATCTGAAGATGAAATATAATTACCAAATTTACTATTTAAATTAGCAATAATTCCGGTAAATGGAGCTTTTAAAATAGTTTGGTTGTATAGTATTTCAGCATTTTCAACATTGTTTTTTGCTTCAAGAAATCCAGATTTGAATTGTATTGTTTTTAAAATATTTTTAGGAATTTCATTTTCATTTACTTGTCCATAACCAAAGTTTATTTGTTCTTCTATAAATTTATTTTTAGCCTTTTCAAAATCAATTTGTGCTTTACTAAGTAAATTTTTTAAAAGTGAATTCTCTAAATTAGCAATTATGGATCCTTTGCTAATTGTTTGTCCATTGTTTGCATAAACTTTTTCTAGTTGCTCATTTGTTTTAAAGCGCAATTCACTTCTATCATGAGCTTCAATTTTACCATTAGCTATAATTTGTTTATGAAAGCTGCTTTTGTCAAGAATAATGCAACTTACATTGATAATATTTGAGGTTGCTGCTGAATTATCTAAATCTTCCTTTTCTGTTTTTTTTGAACAAGAACATAATATTAAAAATATATATGTAATTGTAAAAATTTTTAAATTACTTTTCATTATGATGATTTACTTTAATCTTTGACAATACCTTTAATGTGTAGGTAAATAGGGCTAATATCACTATTTGAATAAATTGCAATAGGTTTGTTAAATGGACCAATTATACTTGTGTCATATTCAATACGTATACTATCAACTTGATTAGGCTTGATTGGTTTTTTATTCCAATCAGTAATTGTACAGCCACATTTAGTTTCAATGTTAGAAATTATTAAATCAGAATTTCCAGTGTTAGAAAATTTAAAAAAAACAATTCCAGGGTCATTTTTATTTATTATGCCAAAATCTTTCGTAATGTCATTAATTATTGATAATTCAGATTTTTTTGAAACAATAAAGTCAAAAAGATTGTTTTTTTTTGCCAGTAAGCCCAATGTAAATATAAATAGAGCCAAAAAAAGATATTTAACAATTTTTTTCATGTTTTATAAGTTATATTCTACGTATGGTTTATCGTCCAGTCCAGTAATTACGTAGAGCTTTTTTTGTTTTTCATCAACTGTAAAATATTCAACAGGAGTGTCCAATAGGTACCTAGTTACTGGATTTCCATTGTAATCAAAAACATGTATTTCCTTAGGCGTTTTTGAAACTTCATTTTTTACTCCTACATATGGAACATAAAAATAGTCTTTTCCAGCAAAAGGTCTTTTAAAATAAAAAATATTTTGTGGAGATGATAAATTAAATTTCTTTATTTCAGTTTCAGATTCTCCATACAAAATTGTAAATCTTTCATTGAGTTGATTGTCTAATATTTTTATTTTATTGTATCTTAGGTATGCTGCTATAAATTTGTTATTGTCTTTAGAAAAAGCCATGTAAGACCTGTCTAAATTTACCTTATCTTCAATAGGTAATTTTGATAAAAATTCACTATTGTTTACAATACCCAACTTTTTATAAGATTTTGGATTCTTTAATGATGATTTAAAATATTTAACATCTTTATTGTCTGTAGCTTCACCATAAACACTATCATTAATGAAATAGACATTGTCAGCATTAAAGATTTCGGGATTTAAATAAAATTTATTAATCTTTGAAGATTTTTGATTTCTTACTATAGAACTTAAATTTACTTCATGGATTAGACCATATCCAAACTCGTAAATCATTATGAATTCATCTTTTGAATTGCTTTTCTTGAAGGTTTGGCAATTACATTCTGGTTCATTAAATTCCTCTGGACCTTTGCCAATTAAACCATATTGTCCTATTTTATTTAATGTTTTTTTATTGTAAAAATGAAATCTTGGATTTTCTGTGTAATCGGTAACCATAATTATAGAATCAAAAACACAAATTGATGATGGCGTTAATTGATTAATTTTTTCAATTTTATTTGATTTTAAATTGGTTGTTTTTTGAAAGTCGTTAAGATTAACATGTATACTATTTTCTGCATTTTTGCAAGAAAAAAAAGTAATAGATAGTAAGATATAGATGTAGAATTTTTTCATAAAAAAAGATAATGCCTTACAACTTTTTTAATTAGTGAGTAAGGCAAGTTTGTATAAGTGATTATTTTTATCGGTTACAATGTGATTCCAGCTTAAATTCTGAACCTCTTTTTACTCTGCAATCTAAACACCAAGCTTTAAATTCTAAATCTGTTATTTTAAATTCATCATAACAGGTCACAGAAGTCCCTCCTCCTCCAGATCCAATTCCTCCACCATCTTTTACAGACATAGTAAGATAACCAACTGTAAAAAGGCTAAACATAAATATAGTTTTATATAAGATTTTTTTCATAATTTTATTTATTACATGTTCCACTGCCTTTAGCTCTAAAAGCTTTTTTTTGTACACAGTCACTACAGCGAAAAGCTAGGTAATCTCCTGCTGGATCAGCTATTAATTCATAACAAGTATGTGATGTAGATGCACCTCCTCCATCAAACTCTTTTAGAGAAAGTGTAATATAGCCAAGAATGAAAAGGCTTAGTGATAATAATGTTCTAAAAAATATTTTTTTCATAGCTTTGAATTAAGTTGTTTTACAAGTTGATTCATCATAATGACCACTGTTTCTTTTAGCTACACAGTTGTTGCAATTTACGTTGTAGTATTCGTTTCCAAGTTTAAAAGTATCATAGCAAGTGTGTGATGAGCTTCCAACTCCACCACTTCCAGGTGCTTCTCTCAATGACATTGTTGAAAAGCCCAATGCAAAAACACCAAAAATGCAAACAGACTTAAGAATTAATTTTTTCATAATTAAACGGTTTTAAAATTATTAGTGAGCTAATTAAAAAAAAAGAAATCAATTTTGCAAGAAAAATTTTATTTTTTTATTAAAATAGTAAAAGGGTTTAAAAAGATGTGCAATTTTTTAATGGTTTATAGTTAATTTAAATATATTTATAGAAATGCAAAGTATTGGAGATGAAATGATTAAATGGAAAATATTTTAAATACAGTAATTGTTAGAATTTCAGTTTTTGGTAAAACTTAATAAATTTAATTTAGTAATGCTTTGGAATTTAAAGTAAATGTTTACATGTTATTAAAAAATGCTTACTACTATATAATAAACGCTTTAACGTTATAGAGAAAGGTTTACTATTTTTTTGTAAATGCTTAATAGTTTACAATAAACTAGTAAACATTATTAATAAAAGTTTACTAATTTATGCTAGATCCTTATTAGTGTATAACAAATGCTTACTAGTTCAAAGCAAATGTTTGAGTATTATTAAAAAACGTTGACTAGTTTTAAGGAAACGTTTGAAATAGTCATTTATAGATATTTATAAAATATAAAATAAGTACTTTTTTATAAAAAAAAAGAGGTTTATAAGTTATAAAAATGTTAAAATAATGAGAAATATTTTTTACAAACCCGATTTTTCTATAATAGTAGTATAATTTTACAATTATAAAGAGATGGCAAGAAAAAAATTAAGTAGAGTGAGAGACCTAGAAAAAGGTGTCACTCGTTTAGCATTTGTAAAAAGTATTGATCCGGAAATCGATTTAGGCAATGGTATTACCGGTACCAATTATGAAACAGAAATTACTTTGTTGAGCACCAAATTGGCAAATTATAACAGCGCATGGAGTACTATTGATGATTTATATAACGAATGTATTGCTCAAATAGACGTTGTAAGAGATTGGAATGATAGAGTATTGACAGGGGTTGCAACTAAGTTTGGCAAAAATAGTTCGCAGTATGAAATGGCTGGAGGAGTAAAGAAAAGCGAACGCAAAAGAGCAAGTACTAAGCCAAATCCTTAAAAGACAAAATCCCAATTTGATTATTGGGATTTTTTTTAAACCCAAATTACGCATTAGACTTCGTTATGAAAGCTAAAAACGCAATAAAAATAAGTGCTCACGGACTTTTTTAAATTTTGGAATATATTAATATTTTAAGATTTAAAAAAAGAGTAAGTGCTTATTTTTGAAGTAGTTTTAGGTTGGAATAGATTTCTAATGCGTAATTTGGGTTTAATCCTAAGAAGTCGTTTAAACTTTCTTCAATTGGCTACAAAATGTCTTTCTGATTCATGTATTTCTTTTTATTACCCTGTAGTGCTATGCAGTAAAAAAGCCAAAATCTAGAAAAAAATCCTCATTTTTTTGCTTCAATCAAAAAAGTTTAAACGACTTCATGGTGCTAATTGAAAAAAAAAATGAACTTTGCAATAAAATAGTATTTTCTTTATGCAAAAATTAGTAATGCACTTATCGTCATTCAAGATCATCATTTTATTTAGTGTTTTGTCTGTTGTTGGGCTTATGTTGTTGCCACAACTTTCTGTTCAATTAAACCCAAGTGATGAACATGCTACTTTGACAGTTTCTTACGACTATTCTAGCGCATCGTCTTTCTCTGTAGAAAGCCAAGTAACGTCTGTTTTAGAATCTGGTTTTAGTGTGTTACAAGGTGTAAAAAAAATTATATCGAGTTCTGAAGAAGGCACTGGCACTATTATTTTGGAATTGGATAAAAATAATGATATAGATAACCTTAGGTTTGAAGTTGCTACCATTATTAGACAATTGTATAATAAATTGCCTAATGAAGTTAGTTATCCTATTATTAGTTTAAATAAACCAAATGAGGAGAAACAAAATAATGCTCTACTAATCTATACCATATTTGGAGATACTACACCAAGCGAAATTCAGGATTATGTTATGCAAAATTGTTCTCCAACTATAGTTGCAATTAATGGAGTAAGTACTGTTTCTGTCTATGGAGCAAATCAAAAAGAATGGTTTATTACCTACAATCCAGATAAGTTAAATCTTCTTAATATTTCAAAAAATGATATAATAGTTAGTTTACAAGAATGCTATAATTCTTCTGATTTAGGGGTTATTGAAGAAAATAATAGAATTTTGAATGTAACTTTGAATAATCCTAACACATTATTTAATGCACATATTCCTATCAAAAAAGTTAATGGAAAAATTATTTACTTAGATGATATTGCATCAGTAGTCCATAAAGAACAAGAGAGTCAAAATTATTTTCGTGTAAATGGAAAGAATGCAATAACTATGGCAGTTTATGCTGAGCAAAATGTAAATACAATTAAACTTGCTCAAGAAGTTGAATCATCGGTAATAAAAATGAGACAACAATTACCTAAAACCTTTAGTATTAATCAATCTTATAATGCCTCAGATTATTTATCGCAAGAATTAAATAAAATTTATAGTCGTTCTTTTTATACCATACTACTATTATTTCTGTTTGTTTTATTGGCTAGCAGAAGTTACAGATACGTGATGATTTTAATAGTTGGAATGACTACAACATTAGCTATTTCTTTAATCTTTTATTATCTTTTTAAAATAGAAATACAGTTATATTCTTTAGCAGGTGTAACAATTTCGCTCGGATTGATTATTGATAATACGATTATCATGATGGATCATTTGAGGAAAAATAATAATCTCAAAGTGTTTTTACCATTGTTGGCAGCAACATTAACAACAATTGGTGCTTTATCTGCTATTTATTTTTTAGATGAGAAATACAAACAAAACTTAATTGATTTTGCATGGGTTATAATTATTAACTTAGGAGTTTCATTGTTTACAGCTTTACTATTAATTCCTGCATTATTAAAACGTTTTCCTTTAAGAGTTGCTAAAGGAAAAAAAATTAAAAGCAATGATTTTTTAGTAATACTATATGAAAAGATATTGTTGTTTTTATTAAAGTATAAAAAACTAACAATTGTATCTATTATCCTTTTGTTTGGATTACCGATATTTATGTTGCCTGTTAAAGTAGAAGAGAATAAGTATTGGTATGAAAAATTATACAACTCCACGATTGGCAATGAATGGTTTATTGATAATTTAAGACCTTTTTGCGACACTTATCTTGGTGGTACTTTTAGATTGTTTTCAACTTATGTTTTTGAAAATGCTAATTATCAAAATGACAAAGAAACAAAATTGTATGTTTCTGCATTAATGGAAAAAGGTGCTACGGTTCATCAAATGAATACAGCCTTTATAGAGTTAGATAATTATTTAAATTCATTTACTCAAATTAAACAATTTACCACACATGTGCAAAGTGCAGATAGGGCTACAATTGAAATTGTATTTAAAAAGGAATTTGAAGATTCTGCTTTTCCTTATATACTAAAGTCACAATTGATAAGAAAAGTTCTTGATTTTGGTGGGATGGATTGGCAAATTTATGGCGTCGGAAATGGATTTAGGAATGGTGGCAGTGATAATGAACCAATAAACTTCAAGTTAAAAGCAATAGGTTATAATTATAACGTTCTATCCACTTGGGCTGATAGTTTAAGAATCCAATTAGAAAAACATCCTCGTGTTCAAAACGTTATTATTACTGACAATAGTTTTTATGGAAGAAAAAAATCATTTGAATATCAATTTAAATTTGATAAAGAGAAATTAGCGTTATATCAAACCAATTCATTTGATGCTTTTCAAAGTATAAATGATAAAGTAGTTTCAAAGTTTAGTGATTTGTATATTAATGTAAATGGTATTAATGAAGCTGTTAGGTTTGAAAGTACAAATGCTTCCAAGTTTGATTTATGGAATGTTAAAAATGATGTTTTATTAAAAGATTTAAGTTTTATAAATCTTAAAAGTATTGCTTTTATATCTAAAGAGCCAAGTGCTGAAAAGATAGATAAAGAAAATCAGGAATATGTTAGAATTATAGCATTTCAATATGCGGGTAATTTTAAATTTGGCAATGATTTTTTAGAAAAAAGCTTAAATGAATTAAAGCTAAAATTGCCTTTAGGCTATAAATTTGAGAAAGATGCTAATTTATGGGACTTTAATGATGAGAAAAAAAGTAACTACATTTATTTGTTGTTTTTAATTATAGTCTTAATATATTTTATTTGTTCTATTTTGTTTGAAAGTTTAACTCAGCCATTAATAATTTTAAGTGTTATACCTATATCTTTTATTGGTGTTTTTTTAGTGTTTTATTTATTTGCTTTTAATTTTGATCAAGGTGGTTTTGCAAGTTTTGTGTTGTTGTCTGGAATATCAGTAAATTCTTCAATTTTTTTGCTTAATGAATTTAATTATATCAAAAATAATAATAGAGAATTAAATGTGGTTCAAATATTTATTTTAGCTTACAAAAATAAAATTATTCCTATTGGAATGACCGTATTGTCTACTTTTTTAGGTTTTCTGCCTTTTGTAATTAATGGTCAAAATGAAGTGTTTTGGTTTGCTTTAGCAATTGGTTCGATGGGAGGATTATTCTTCACTTTACTAGCAATTACATTTTTTTTACCTATTTTTTGTATTAAAAAATAAAAATTATATAATAAGTCATAGCCAGTTCGAAAAAGGGTTTAATTTTGGTCAATTCTTTTTGTAATATTTTTTTATTCAAAATAAGAATTCCCTAGCTCCCCCTACTGACTGATTCTCGAACCGCAATCGTTTGATTTTTTGTATATTAGCCTAAAAATCAACCCTTCTTGGACATCGAACCATCAAGGGTTTGATATTTTTAATTCGAATTTTCGAATTGCTACCGCACCCAAATTTATAATAAAAGTAGAGAAAAACAAGATTTCAATTTGACATATCTTGTAAAAAGAAAAATGAAAACGAATTATAATACCTACCACACTGGAGTTAAAACTTGTTTTGCTTTAGGACTCCAAGAGCAACTTTTGCCACAGACTTTCATAGAATCAATTCCAAATTCTACTTCTCATTATTGGAAAAGAGAGAGCCCAGATAAATATTTGGGTTCCGATTACGTTTCACAAATAGAGGAAGGATTGGATGATACCAAATTATTTCTTGATAGACGTCTTGCTTTGAGCAGAAAAGCATTTGTTCAATTCGGTAAACTATATATAACTTTAATAACATTAATAGGGAAGGAGAGCCTAAGGAAGATTATCAAAGATAATAGAAATATTTTTGTTGATTTATTAGAAAACATAGGTGATGACTTTCCAATTGCTAAGCAAGACTTACTTCGTTTTTTAATGATTAAAAAGCAACAATATGCGTTTTGGCTATCAGATAGAAAGTTTGCTTGTTCCAAATCACTAATTGGGCAATGCTTTAAGCGAAGACCTAAACAAATTTCGAATAAAGAAATAACTGTTTTAAAAAAATATATGAATAATTCTAAGTTTAAAACTTGGTGTATTCGTTCTATTTGGGGTAAGGCTCTTCGAGATGGTGCTATTTCTATGGCGGAATCAACTTGGTATAAATATGCTAGAAGGCTTGGGTATTCAAAATCTAGAAAACTTGAAAAGAAACCACGCAAAAAAGGATCTTTTAATGCAACTCGACCAAATGAGACTTGGCACATGGATATCTCACAATATAAAACTCTAGATAATGTTATCTTTTACATCTACACCGTAGTTGATAATTTCTCAAGAAAAATAGTTGCTTGGGATATCTCCACAAAAAAGTGTTCCAAAATCAGAACCGAGACTGTAAAGCTAGCCATCAAAAATGAATTTGATGTAACTATCGATAACCAATCTATAGATCTTATTGTTGATGGCGGAACAGAAAACAATAATAAAACCATTCATGAATTTATTAAAAACTGCCATGTAAACATCAATAAGAAAATTGCTCTAAAAGATGTAACCTTTTCTAATTCTATCGTGGAAGGTCCCTACAAAATTATGAAAAGTTATTACTTTAGAACAAAAGAAATTCTCTCTACAACAATCTATGAAGAACTAAAATTCTTTATTGAAGATTACAATAACTGCCGACCTTGCCACAAACATAAAATTTATACACCAGAGGAAATCCATGAAAATCCTGAACTTGCCAATATCAAAATCGTACTAGATAAATCCAATAAACAAAGATTGGAAGAAAATCGCAATTATTGTTGCAAGTTATCTGCATAGACAACAGTCTAAAAAATTGAAAATATTCTTCATAACACTGTATAATTTTACTTTTTTTAAATCTCTACAATAAATCAATGAACGTTTATTTTGTAATTGAAGTTTTATTCAAACAGAAATCACTTGTTTAGTTATTTTTTAAACTTTGTAGAAACACAATGTTTCTACATGGCCTAATTCGAAAATTCGAATGTATTGATATAGAATAACTTGCATTCTATCTGCTTTGTATAATAGTCTTACTTATAATCACTTGCATATAATCTAAATTCTTTAATTTTTTGTCTAGATCAATAGAGGGAGCCCCGTACCATTTTTTTGTAATTTTTTTGGGTTTACTGATAACAGTCATTGTATTTTTTTGAAGTAGATTTGGTTTTGAAATATCTATAATAAATCCATTTAAGTCTCGTTCATCCTGTTGGTAGAATATAATAGAATTATTAAGTGACTTTAAAAATAGATTGTTAAGTGGTTCTACATTAAAGTTATTTTCATTGAAAAAACTATCATTTAATTTAAAATATTCTTTGTTTTCATATAAATTTATTGAGGCATAAATATCTTGTTTATCACCTTTTTCAATTATCGGTCTTGAATTACTATAAATTTCAATCATTTGATTTTTAACAGTATCCAATAAATAAAGTCTTGAATGAATTTTAGTGTCTTTTTTATAAGATTTTGCACAGAAGAAATTTGATTGCTCTTTGTTAAGATTTTCTATTGAAAATTTTAAATAGTAAAAAGGTGTTGTTGAAATTTCACTCTTTAAAACAATTTCAAAGCTCTCAAATTTAATATTTATTAAATTACTTTCTTTTTTTTTATCATTACATGCAATGATAAAATAAAGAAAAGAAATAGCTATAATAAATTTTTTTATTGATTTCATAATAATACTTTTAATTGCCTTGAGCTTTATTTTTCTTTAAAGTTAGTTCTTTATATTTTCCATTGACATAATGCCTAAAATTAAATGTATTTACTTGAAAATTATAAACCTTTTTATGTGGGTCTTCACTTTGACCAACTTTATTTCTCCAACCATTTTCCCCATGACCATAGAACTCATGTTCAAATAGTGAAAAAATATTTGGAGCAGTATTAATAATGTTTCGATAATCAAAATTCATCGATATTCTATCAATTCGTTTATCCGGATTAATTCCATCATCTAATATTGAGTCATTTTGTCCGATGGTTCCTATACTATATCCTTTTGGATTTGATCCTTTAGTTCCAATTCCTAATTGATTTGAAAAGACTTTTATGTCTTTTCCAAAAAGATTTTCTGAAGGATTATTATTGTAAAACCAATTATCCATTGTTTTGCTAACGTGATTTACGGCTTTATAAAATAAATTCATTCCTTGTTCATTACTTGGCAGTTGAGATATTGAGATACTATTATTAACAGCAACATTATGATTTATTCTTCCATTTTGTGATAATTGATTATATTTACTAGAGTCCATAAAAAGAATTTCACCTCTTAAAAAGCCTTGACTATCAACACCTAAGTATTTTCCTGTTTTACTATCATAAATTGGAGAATACGCTGCTCTACCATCAGGGTCAACATACTTTATTGGATTTTGAAAACAATAATTATATGGTGAAAAGTTGGGAAACTTCTCCGCTAATGGGTCCACACTTAACCAAATACTAAACTTAGGATCATAATACCGAGCTCCAAAGTAACTCAATCCTGTGTCTTCATCCAACTCTTTTGCAGAAAATCTGTAAACATTATTGTAAGAAGACGTGTTTTGAGCCACCATTTCCTCGCCAAATGGCAAGTAATTGTAGTAATGACTTGGCGAACCGGTAAAATCCGTAAGGTAAGAACTGCTTCCTAGATGGTCGGGAAAATCTGGCAATAAATCAATGAACATTTATTTTGTAATTTAAGTTTTATTCAAACAGAAATCACTTGTTTTGTTATTTTTTTAGACCTTGTAGAAACATAATATTTCTACAAGGCTTAATTCGAAAATTCGAATGTATTGATATAGAATAACTTGTATTCTATTTGTGTTAATTAATTCCCTTTATCATAACCACTTATATATAATCTAAAAACTCTATTTTTTAACTTGGTCAATAGAGGGAGCCAAAAAAATAATACTTTATAGCTCCTATAACAAATAGTACAGGAAAAGAGAAAAAGGAAAGAGCATAGTACCAACCAATTAATTTTCCATTATAATGTTTGTATTTTACAATAATCTCTTTGTATTTGTCTTTATAAAAAATCAAAAAATAATTTAATATTAAAAATGGAAACAAATGAAACGTAAAATATGTTAAAATACCATCAATCTTTTGAAAGCCAGTAATGTTAAGATTAGTTAAAATTGTATATTGTTTAAATGTATTTAATTCAAAATAAATAAACTTCAGCATAAGTAAATTTAATCCCATTGCAAATGAAATAAAGATAAGTGTGTAAAACTTCCACAAATCTTTGCTCTTTTCAACAGTCAAAATTTTGTTTATAGCATCCGAAAATAATATATAATAGAACTTCATAATCTTACTTTTTTTCTTCAGTTACTGCATCGTATATTAAGCAACCTGCACCATAAGCCAAACATCCAATACCAATACCCCAACCAACAGGATTACTTATTATACCTAAAGTTGTTAAAGCAGTTGCTCCTAAACCTACAGCTCCAACAGTTGCATCAAGACCATCTCTATGTTGCATCACTTCGTTCATACCACCAGATTGATACTGATTTATTGCTTCATTTGTACTATACGCTGTACCTACAGCTCCTAAAAGAACTCCAGCTCCTTTAGAATATTTTAAATATTTAGCAGCACCAACTCCTGAAGTTGCTGATACAATATCATCAGTAACGTTATAAATTTTTGTATTACTACTTTGAGCAACTGCTCCTTCTATTAATAAATCTTTTACTCCTGAACCCGTACTCACAGCTGAAGCTGCTTTATTTGCATCGTCAGAAATGATTTTTTTATTAAAACTAATATTATTCCCTTTGCTTTCATCAAATCCTATCCAAGATTGTTTTTTTGCATCATATGTCCAACTACCATCTTTATCAATCCAATTTACTGGGCCACTGTTTTTATTAACTATATCCTTTACAAAACTATTAAATTCTTTAGTTCCTTTTAAAGGTGGTTTAGCAACTTCTCTACCATCAGGGTCAATTAAATTGATAGGATTATTCATAGTGTAGTTGTACGGAGACCAAGCTGGGAACTTCTCGGCCAGCGGGTCAACAGATAACCAAATACTAAACTTAGGATCATAATACCGAGCTCCAAAGTAACTCAATCCTGTGTCTTCATCCAACTCTTTTGCAGAAAATCTGTAAACATTATTGTAAGAAGACGTGTTTTGTGCCACCATTTCCTCTCCAAAAGGTAAGTAATTGTAATAATGGCTTGGCGAACCAGTAAAATCCGTAAGGTAAGAACTGCTTCCTTGATGGTCTGGATGGTACCACCACACAGCCCTTGGTTTTTCAAACTCCCTATAACATCTTCCTGTAGTTCTCACAATTGCTAAGGTTTGACAATAGCTATGGGTACTTGCATAGGCATCGGTAATTAGTTTAATGCAATCTTCCACTTCATCATTATTAGCAGGAGGAAGTAGAAGTAAGTTAAACCAATACTGTAATAAGGCATCATAATGCGCTTGACAGGCTGCCTCATCAGTAGCAATTGGTGCTGCAGTACTTGTAAAATTAGGTTTAGCTAATTTGGCTTTTTCAAAAATAGTGGTAAGTTGTTTTTGAAGTACTACCTTTTTAGCATCTAGTGTGGTTTTTTGTTTGATTGAATCGTCAGTATTTTGCGCTGCTTGTTTGGATAATGTAGTTTCAAAATTGTTAACAGCTGCTAAATTACCCATTTGTGTGGCAATACGTTGTGAGCCGGTATAATAGTGTTTGGTGTAGTCGTGCTGACCTACTACAACATAGCCACTAGGATACATGGTATAAGTACCAGGATTACTAAGTGAGGTGGCTTGGGTACCATTTATCACTAAATTCGCACTACTACCAGAACTTTTTAAAACGCGTTCACCTGCTGCATCATAAACATAATGGAAAGCAGCACCATTATCTACAATGGCTTGAAGACGGTTTTGTTCATCCCAATAGTGCTCTCTTACCGTAGATGTGCCAGTATCTAAATTATCATGCGATATGATTTTAAGGTTTCCGTTTAAATCATAGGTATTGTTTACCTGCTCCGATTGCATTCCTGTTTCGGGGTCAAATACATCTATAGTCGATGGTGCATGTGGCTGTCCACCTCCTGTGTAACTGTAATAATTGTTTACACTATTGTTGGTATTAGAAAAACTGTTGGTACCTACAGGAGCTGTTTGATGCAATTGCACTTTAGAGAGAATATTGTGCAATGAATTGTACTCCATATCAAGCGTGAAAATATGGTCTTCATTTTCTCCGTACCAAGCACCTTCAGAATGTTTTAGGCGGTTAAAATCATCATATGTAAACGTTTTCATTTCTGTACCACCTAAATGGTAAAGAGAAATTGCAGAAGCTGTATTTTCTATTTGAGTAACATTGCTGTTTAAATCATATTGATAACCATTATTCATAAACGAATTTCCCGATGGCGTAGTCACTTGCATTTGAGCCAAGAGTTGTTGCGGTTCATAAGTATAGGTTGTTGTGGTGTTATTACCATAAACAACCGTTGCACGCTGTTCGAATTTATTGTAACAAATGTTTTTTAAATACACTTGGCCATCCGTATTTTCAATGTGGGTTATAAGTCCTCCTTTGTCGTACGTATGTTTTACCACTTCACCATCAGGATAGATTAAACTTTTTATTCTACCCCAAGTATCGTAATTGAATTCAGTAACAAAAACCCTTGAAACTCCTAGTGGGTCAACAACAGTTCTTTTATTGACTGTAACTTCGCCCAACTTGCCATATTTAAAAAATTGTTCGCCAGTAAGGTCTGATTGATAAATTAACCGTCCCGCACCATTATTTGGTGCTGCTGCGGCTCCGTATTGATAAGCAACAGTATGCGAAGGAAATGTAACGCTTGTCAATTGATTGATGTTGTAACCATACAGTACTTTTTGACCAACAGATGATAGGTTGGCATTGGTAGATTCTTTAAGTCTTGAAGCCAGATCGTATTTGAAAGTAGCCACACCAGCATCGGGATGGTTTACTGTGAGTTTTCTTCCAAAATTGTCATAGGTGTAGGAGGTTATGGCATCATTAGCATCTCTAACATTAAGAAGTTCATTTAACTTGTTGTAAACAAAACTTGTCCAATAGGTTTCTCCGGCACCAATTTGGTTAGAAGAAGTAACTCTGCCTTTAGAGTCGGTAAAACTTTGAGAAACATTTCCGTTGGGCAGGATTATTTCTTTTTTAAATTGAATTACTCCAAAGCGGTCTTCTCCATAGGTATACTTCATTTGTGTGGTTGCATCACCAGCAGACAGACCGTATACAGTTGATAGTAATGGTCTATCAAGATAATCATACGTTGCTGTAGTAAGTTCATTTGGGTTGTTAGGAAATGAAATAAATTGTTTTAAAACATCTAGTATCGGACCACTACAATTTTCTTGTTCGTTACCTAAGTACGAATGTGTAGCTCTTCCAAATTCATCATATACTATTTTGCCTGATACAGACAAACGATAGGAAGCGCTACCTTCGGGACAACTGCAACTTTGAAGTTCTTTTTTAGTTTGGATTACCCTTGATAGTCCGTCTATAAAAGTACTAGTATAAATTTGATCAGTATCATCAAAATGCGCAGTTACAGCTACGGGAACTGTGAGATTTGGAAAATATTGGTTTTTAATAGTCCAATCGTTTTGATAAGGGCCTTTAACCTCGGTTGGTCTTCCAAAAGTATCGTATTTATATACAATAGCATTATTGTTCAAATCTGTAGTTTGTGTTGGAACACCAAGACCATAATTATAGGTAGTAGAAGACGTATAACCGTAGGCATCAATAACATTAGTGATATAAGTTTTTGTACCCGTATCATACGTATAGGTGTAGCTCATTCTACTAGTATTAGAGTCAGTCAAAGCACCTTTAGGATGTATTACTTTTGTCACGTTACCAAATGTATCATATTCGATATCGTATAAGGCATAGTTTGCTGTTAGCGAAGTTGTTAAGTACTTTCTAATTTGAGTAACATCACCTGTTGAATTGATAAAATTTCTGCTAATTCTAAAGTTTACACCACTATTGGTTACTTTATGTTCCATAGGAACGTTCACTACGTTGTTCGCATTATAGAAGTAAAGCATGTTTACTTTAATATCATCAGCAATATCAGTTAAGTTGGCACCTTTGTCTTGAAATTGTTTTACATTTCCATATTTATCGTATACATCTATGGTAGTAAATTGTTGTTTCATGTGCGAGGAAGCGCCAGCAGTCTCATTATTAAATTCCCAAACTTTGGAGTTCGTTCCTACAAGAAGTGGAAGCACTCTTGAGTTATCAGAAAAACTTGAAGCGTTGAAAGTACCCGTTGCTAGCGGTATAGTTGGACTTGTTGCCGTGTTGTAATCAGCTACCGTTGTGGTTGGTGTCGGAATACCTGGATTGTAGTATTTGTAAGAGTATACCACTTCACTATGCATTCTTCCAAGACCATCTACCATGTAAGATCTTGTAGGAACCCCTTTTTTGTAGAAGTATTGTCTGATGCGATTGTCCAAACATCCCACATACAATTCAGAATCAGGAATAGTTGCTGTAGCATATTCTGAAACGGAAGTTCTATACACCGTGTTGGCAGAATTAATATTGTGTGATTTTACGATTCCAAAACCTAAAAAGGTGCGTTCTCTTCTATCTTGAACACCTTCTAAGTATTCGAATTTTGTGGTTAAATTATCTGCACCATCGCCTGATTGACCATCGTTTACTACCACACTAGTTAATGCCCATTTAGCGAATGGCATCTTGTAGGTATTACCAATCTTAGTTCCAGTAATAGGATTGTTAACCGCATAGTCCATTGTAATCGTTGCACCAAGAGGTCTGGTAACTTTTTTGAGCATGTTGGTTCTGCCAATATTGGAATAGCGGACTTTTAGTTCAGATTCGTTATTGGATTTAACAATATCAACGAACCCATCTCCATTAACATCACTCATTATGAGCGATTCGCTATTAATACCATAACCTAAACTTCCATCACCACACGCACAGAATTTTGGTCCAGTAATGTAGAATAGGAAAGGTGTAATAGGAACTATAATAGGGAAATAGAAACAAGAACTAAATCCGGCATTAATACTTGCATTAATGGAAAGACTTTGGCTAGCTTTATCAAAATTACTTATAGAAGTTGTTGTTGAAGCAAAAGTTGTTCCTAAATTGTAACGAACATTTGACCCTTCAATTTTATCGACAAGACCGTCAGAATTAATATCTAAAAATGTTTCTGAACTGTTGGCAAGTGGATTGGGAGTAGTTGATGTTCCGATTCCCAGTCCAAGGCTAACACTATTTGTGAATAAACTAACACCTGCTCCAGAAGCAACTGAACCGGTTGTTCCTTTTTGAACATTGCCATAGCCCCAAGAGGTAATACCTTCAAATAATGAGGAAGTACCACCAATATTTAAATTGACACCATATACATCCACTCTATCTGATAAACCATCACCGTTGATGTCTAATAAAATGCTTTTAGATTCATCAGTTGTAGAACTAATTGAACCATTGAACCCAATATCTTTCCCTGAGCCAGCGTTAGAGCTTTGATTGGTTGTAGTTCCATTACTTCCTTTGGGTATGTAATTAAATCGAGGAATACTCCCTGAAACAGTAGTTCCAAATCCAGTTCCATTGGATTCTTGTCTATATCCTTGAGATGTTATAGTAGGGAAAAGATTTCCTAATTTATTGGTTAATTGAAAAGAATTTTCAGTAATAAAATCAGGATAATTATCTCCATTTATATCTCTATGATCGTTCAAGACTTTATTATCTCCCGAATTGGTAAATGCACCAATACCTGCTCCAAGGGTAACAGAGTTTGAAGTACTTTTAGTTTTCTTTACTATTCCAAAGGCTTCAGACGTTGCGGTGATTGTTGGGTTTGGAATTATGGGTGTATCAATTGTTTCATCATATTTGTTTTTTGGACTCATCTCATTTTGAGACACATACATTTTGTCTTGAGTTCCTTTCCATCTTTTAGTATAAATACCGTTTATTAAAGTGACATCGGGAATCATCTGGAAGATCCTTTTTAGTGGATTGGTTGCAGATGGGTATAGCGCTTCTTCGATACAAGTTTGATAATCAGCATCAGATAATGGAGGTGAAGCGGATCCACAAGCTGTAATTGCTGTTTGTGCAGCACTCTGCTGTGCTGAAGTTAAAGGAGCATTGGGAATTAATTCGGACTCTCTAATTCTTACTATAGTAGAGCCACTTTTCTCAGTTTTATAAGCAAACTGTCCCCAATTTCTATAATCAGTGCCAAAAATATTATTACCTTTTTTAAGGAAGATATTTGGGTAAAGAGCAGTTGTAGCTACATTGTTGGCATAATTCCAAGCTGTCGTAGCTCCTGCTCTAATTCTTGATGCACCAAAAGGAACAGTAGCTAAAGCATTAGCAATTACAGGGTCTTGGGTAAAATATTCAAAATAAATTTTGTTGTTTTTAGTTTGTGTTGCAACTGTTGTTGGACTATTTATCGCATCAAAGATTACATTGATTAGCGTACTCTGAGGCACAGTTGCAGTAACACTAGTTGATGTAGGACCTACAATAGCTATATCATATGCACCAGTTACTGTATTAAATCGTTTAATACCACTTACAGTTCCTGTGGTTGGTGTAGATAAAATATCTCCATTATAGTTAATACTTATTTCATATTTAGCCAAATTTGTTTGCTGAAGAGCTGCAGTAGGTAAGGCATTTGTAATTGCATTTGTATTGTGGAAAAGTAAGTTTTTATTGGTTCCTTTAACAGTAAGGTATAATTTTCTTATCTCTGCTGTAGAAGTACAAGTAGTACAAGTACCAAAATTATTTTTCCTAACGCTTCCAACAGTAACTATAGGAAAAATAGGTTGCATTTGATAAATTTTTCTAGTAGTTCCAGTAGTATTCATAGTAGGTGGAACAATATAATTGGCATATTTATCAATAAGAGTAGCACTTACCACTGATGCATCGGTTGTTCTTATTTTTTGATTGTAAATACTAAGATTCGCAACTGGATATACATCTGTAGTAGTGGAACCGGGTACTGCGCTATTTGGAATTGGCATTACTATTTTTGGTTTCCACAAATCGCTAATTTTTTTCCAATCTACATTTGAATTCGATTCGATTTTAAATAAATAATACACTTGTGTTGTAGTGTTATCTGTATTATCAGTATCTATACTGGTTACATTATCATTGATAACAAATGCATCAATAGTATTGTTTGTGTTAACTTTAATACGAATTCCTCCTGAATTTAATATTGATACTAAATCGGTATCAGTTACCACGCTGTTATTAGTAGGGTTTGTAACAACGGTTCTAGTATGTTTTTCTATTATAAGCTTTACTTCATCTGATAATTCAGGAACAGGTATTGGGCTTGTTGTCCCATTGTAGAATGGATTATTAATTGAAAAAGTAGGATACGAAACGTTGTACGTGCCATTTTTTGGTAAGGATATTTTTTGATCTGCTGAAACAATAAAGCCTTCCGATGCGTTATTATTAACAGATGATAATTGGTTTGCATCCACTTGCTCTATATTAGGCATAGAGGCTACTGTGCTAATAGCTGAGATATAATTGATCGAAATTTGTGAAGTATCAAAATTTATTAAATCATCCTTATCATTTATTATGGTATTGGCTCTAAAATAAAGTCGTTGTCCTCTAGTAACACTTAATGTTGTACTTAAATTTTTTGAAGGTAAAGTGGAATCAAGAGTTATAGGAAATCCAGTAACAAGCGCATTTTCATTTGCGTTGTACGTTGGGTTTGTTGTGGTAATGTCCCCAACAATATTTCCTTTTTCAATAGAAAAATAAACACCATCAGAAGGCGCTATAGGAGTAGTAGCTATGGAAACAATCCCAGTAATTTCTATGGATCCATCATAGGGTGCTTGCCAAACTTTTACAACATCATAGGGAAAATTATTTAGTATTGGAGTAGGAAGTTGGGTTGCTTCTGGAGCTGTGGTGAGTCCTTGATATATAATATTAGGAGAATTACTACTTAGAGTTGTAAAAGTAGGAATAGCAGAAGGGTTTAATGAATTAAAATATACTTTTCTGTCTTTCACGACATCTATTAATCCATCTCCGTTAACATCTTCCAAGTAGGAGTTTGTGTAGGAGTTAGTCCAAGTTCTTTCTGCTCCCGCAAAAACACCAGAGGTGAAATTTCCTCTCACTCCAAGAAATTTCGAGAATGACTCTGATTCTGTAATTTGATCCATTGATGGAATACTTCTTGGAGTGTCAAAGGTATTATTACCTAAATTTTTTCTATAACCAAGTGAACCCGATTTGAATAATTTATCTGGCAGACCGTCTCCATCAACATCTAGAAACGTTATCCTTCCCGACGAAGTACTTCCTGAGATACCGCCGTTTACACCACCAGTACCTGATTGAGAAAGCGGGATTAAGGTTTCAAAAAACCTTAAACTATCAACAAATCCTACGGTAGCTCCAACACCAGCATTGTAACTTGAAGTGTGACTAGCGCCAAGGGAAGTAGAATTTAAACCTTGTAAATCACCACCGTCATTTGCTAGTCCAGTTATACTCACCTCATTCCCAAACATCGGTTTGCCTCCATCATCAGTGGTATAATCATAATATTCTAACTTATGCTCGTTGAATAAAAGGCCCACACCATCATACTGTCGTATTTTCTCTAACAGTGTCTTTTTGAAGACCCCTTGCTTATAAAAAAACTTATATTTTCTAACAAGATTAGTTCCATATTTTACGTCAATACTTTCAAGAACATCATCTGTAATTTCTTTAAATCCAAGTCGGGCATTTATGCTTTTATCTTCTCTTGTAAATGATGTTGGTGTTCCGTTTAAGTCTTTAGGCACTGAAGTCGTTTTATTAAAAACTATAGAATAGGAAGAAGGTAGTGAAGCATGTTTTGTATATTCTATTCGTTCTAAATAAATTTGTCTTCCTCCTGATATTGTTGACCCTGTAAAAGATTTAGTAGTATAAAAGTACTCCATAAAGTTTCCATTTACATCTTGCACTTTTTTTAACAACCAACGGACAATATTTCCTGAATTATTTGTTAATGTGGCTCCTGTAGTGCCATAGGTATATATGGTTCCTGATTTATCAGTAACACTCCATGAATAAGTGCTTGGAGTAGAACCAACTCTTTGAATTTTGTTAAAAGCCCCTTCAACTCTTTCATAAAACATAGCATTTGGAACTCTAGAAATTGGATTTGCTTTATTAGCCAAATAAAAACTATTCCCATTTTTAAGTAGTAATTGTTCTCCTTGGTAGGTGTAGATTTCACTTTCTGTGGTAGCATCAAAATTAGGTGCTCCCCAACGTGTATCCAATTCTATTGACGGTGTTGTGATGTTCCAACCCAAACCCATCCAGCCATTGCCTCCCGAACTGTTATAACTCACTGATAGATTGGGCTGCATCCCATTGCGACCTGCCGGAATCTCAATAGGATAAGACAAATTAGCATCACCTTCTTGATTTGCCGTTGGAGGCTCAATAAGATTTATCTTTTCTCCAGGATTTGCAATTTTAATTCCACTAATAGAAGTTGGGGTATAAGCATTGGTCTCAGGACTCTCAGGAACTTGAATCACTCCATTAACATAATCGGTAAAGTGAGTAGTCAGTGCTGTTATGGTATGATTTTTTTCATCAAAACTCACAACAGGAACACTTTGCCAACTTTTAGATTTAGTATCAAAATAAAATGTTTTGATGTCTTTAGCAGTATAACCAAAAGGTATTAGTTTTGGCTCATAGGCAAGTGTAATAGTTACAGGTTTTGCAAAAGTAGTACCATCTGGTAAAAATCTAAATGCTAGACCATTTTTAGTAACATTTGTAAAATCAGCTCCAACAGGAGCGAAATCAACATTTCTTAATTCAAAAATCGAAATTTCGCTATCTCGAGTAAGGGCACTATCAATTACCTCAATAGAGGCACCCTCAATTGATACTATTGTTTTTTCAAATGCTTTAACATTAATTTTTTCAAAAGACTTTTTTGTTTCTATTGAATACAAGGCATCTGCATCCAAGAGTTTATCAGCTAGAGTTATTATTTGTTGTCCTAACAATCCTTGTTTATCAAAAGCTCTTACGACGACAAACTTTTTATTTTTTATTTCATTTGTTAAGGTAACGAACCCTTCAAATTCTGAAGATTGTTGTTTTAAAGTTGTCCCTTCTACATCAATAATTAAATCATTGTTTTCAATATGTTTAACAAACCCTTTGATGTAGATTTTGTTATCTTTACTTAAAGTAATATCATTATTTTGAACTACAACCACATCGGAAATATCAGAAGTTGGATTTGTAATTTCTATTTGTAGGTTTCTAATTTTATAATTAAAATCAGCTCCTTTTGGAGTTGTAAACAAAATTTTATTTTCTCCATTTTTTAACCAACTAACAGATAACTCCTCTCTTTGAGTAGTCCACCGATTGTTTAACTTAACTAAATGTCCACCAATAGAAAAGCGTTCATTAATACTTCTTGCTACCGAATTTTGATCTTCAACTCCAAATAGTTCGTAAGTAAGAATTGCTTTTTGTTGACTTGACGGTAATCCATTAAGTGTGAATTTAAATAAATTATCCGATGGATTATCCATTGGAACTAGTTTTGAAATTCCGATAGTTCCTTCCTTTAAATCGGAGCTAATTAGTGTTGGATAATCTATTGGGGTATTTTCAATTTTATTTGAATAATCATCTTGTTGTGCTAAAACGGGACTATTTTGATTGGACTGTATTTGTTTTTGATACACAATCTTAGGCACAACAGAGGAACTGTTAGTTAATTGAAAATAATTATTTGGACTAAGATTTCCTTGCGGTTTTAGTGTTTTAAAAACTTTTTTATAGGCAAACACCACACCCTGTGCTGGTACAATAAATGTAATGTGCAACATGATAAAAAGCACAATATAATGTATTGCTTTTAATGCAGAATTATTTATTCCAAAAGTTTTGTTATTACTCTTGTTAGTTGACTGTTTCATGGTTAGTTTACTATAAGTTTATAAGTGGTAGATAGTGTATTTGTTGTGATTACAATCAAGTAACTTCCACTTGTTTGCAATGTTTGAGAAAAATTATATTGAGAAACAGCACTAAGTTTTTCAGATTTTAATAAAGCACCAGTTATAGAGTACACTTTTATTTCAACATCGCTTGGTTTTTTTAAATTAAATTTCAGATTAAATGGCTCAGAGCCTTTAACAGGATTTGGATAAAGTGTTACGCCATAGTTATCCGCTGGTTTTTCAAATACATTGAAAGCAAGGTTTTTTTGGCAACCTTTATCACTGGTTATTTTCAACGAATAAACTCCAGGAGTGCTAACTTTTAAGGAGCTCTCATTAGAGACGATTTTATGGTCTATTTGCCAAGTAAAAGTATATTTTGTATTTGATTGCGATAAATTTAAAGCTGGAGCTAGTTCTAATTCTGAATTTTGATTTAAAAACCAATCGGAGCTTGAAAAGTCATTTAAGGTTTCAAGAGAATTTACCTTTATAATTTTAGAGAACGATTGCTTTTGGGCATCAACCACAGTTAACTCATAATCACCTGAGGTTGGTGATTCAATTTCAATATCTCTAATATTTTTTTCAAAACTTGAGGTGTTACCCTGATGTTTTACATTTAAAACAAATGGAGCGACACCCCCAATTACTTTTAGATTTATTTTTGAGTTTGTAGATAAATTACAATCCCTATCAATAAGCTTATCTACAACAAATAACTCAGGAGCTTGAATAAAAGTAAATCCATCGGAACCACTTTTGTCTTTGTCCCAAACAACATTATTAAATACTAATTCGCCTTGTTTATTTATCTGAGCAGGGTAAAAAATTGCTCCACTATAATCAAAAGAATCTGAGCAATATGGCGTAATTGCTAACCACAACGTATAACCTTTTTTGGCTTTGTAGTTAATAAAATAATCACTGGGCTTAATTAAAACGAAACTTTTTGGACTCTCTTTAATATTAGATGAGGAACATTGCACCTTCCATACTCGTTCCATTTTAACTATTGAGTCATTTGTACTTTGATTGGCTTCCTGTTTAAATGAAACACTTTTATTGTTATGTCCCCAAACTAAATAAAAAGAATCATCAAAATCATTTTTTATAACTTTTGAAATAGAGTCATAATTTCCAAAGCCTATATGTAGTCCTTTTTTAGCTGCATTTACAGATTGTTTTTGAAATAGTTCTGATTTATCATCTCTAGCAATCCCTGTTACATTGTTGTTAAAGGCTTCATTTTGTTCAATATTCCAGACTTTAGTGCTATTTGAACTTAAGTAGTTTGTTTCTCCAACAAGAGATATTCCATACTTTATAGATAGATAACTTTCTATTTTTAGTTTTTCTGTAGCAGTGAGTATTCTAGGATAAAAAATAAATTCAAATACCGATGTTCTCTTTTCCTCTGAAGTTTCACTATCGTTTTTCCCCATAGGGAAAGATAACACACAGACATTTGAATTTTTGGCAAACCTTAAATTGGCACTATATTCTACAATTACGCCATTGTTAGATTTATGTTTTGAGTATGCTAATCCTGATGAACTATAAACTTTTTTATTGGTTATTTGCAAAAGTTCATTACCTACTGTGTAGTTTACAATATCGCTTTCACTTTCTTCATTTGATTTATAAACAATAAACAATGTAAAGTTAGGATTAAGTTTATTCTTGCTAATGATTGTTTTTTCTTTTTCAGAAAAAGTTACTTCTAAATTAAAATTTAAAGAATCATTTTTGGCTTTGAGTAAAGGACTTGAGCTCTCTTTAGTGTTTTTAATCCAAATCGAATTTCCAGATACATTTGCAGGATTTTGAGCAAATGAGTTAAAATAAACAAATAGTAGAAAACAGCGGATGATTTTATTCATAGAATTAGGTTAAGATTTTAATTACGCTTTGCGACAGTACTTTGTAAATGAAATTTCTGTTGGGCTATAAAAATTACATTTAATAATAAAACAGTATCCAAAAAGTAATTTTAAAATAATAGGTTGGTATTTTTGTTGATAATGAAAGTTTTGTTGAAATACTTTTTAAAAAATTCTATGAGCAATGATTCTTAAATTTAACAATACTAAGTTGAGATGTTATATAAATAAGCATTTTACATCCATAAATTTCTAAGAATAGTTTTTTCATGATGAATTACTAATAATGAAATAATTCCTATTTGTCAACATCCTAAAGATTAGATTTAAGTAAAAAGTGTACATTTTCATTTATTAGTAAATTTTCAAAACCGTAATGTTAAAAAATTTACAATGCTATTAACTTTAATTTACTTTGACTAACTTAAAATTATCTTTAAGAGTTAGTTTTAGATTTTATTTTTAAACAAAAATTCTAAACTATTGAAAATCAATATTTAATTTGTTGATAAAATTTGTATTTTTTTACAAAAGCATATCCTGTAAACCGAATACTGCATCAAATCTATTCAAAAAAGCAGAATTTTTTTGCTCTGAATAAATTATTTTTAAGTTATTTTCTAAACGGTATGCTTTAAGATACGAACACTATAATTTAGAGATTATAGTGTCAAAATACTTTTTAAAAAAAGAAATTAAATTATCAGAAAAGTTTTTTTTAAACTTTTTTATTTTTCATAAACAAAAAAATCCCTGTAAAAAACAGGGAATAATTTTAATCTTTTTTGCAGTACTTATCTAGGTAGTAATCTACCGTTACCCAGCTAATACCTTCTTCACGATGATGATTTTCAATCATTTTGACTAGCGCACCTTCGAAAGTCTTTCGGTCATAAATACTACCGACGGCTTCTTTTTCCTTTTTAAGAGCTCTTGTCTCAAAGTGCGAAACAGTCCAAATAATGGCGAGTTGGAGATACACAATTCGCGTCATTACTTCTTTTTCAGATAAATTTGGAAAAAGCTGCGTGTCGGCTTTTTGAGCCACTACCATTAGCACTTTACTGTCATCGGGATTAACTCTACCATTAGCAGCAGCATCAGAGGCAGCTTGAGGGCTTTGTGCCAAAACGAACCCAAATTCATAGCGTACGAAATAAAATTTTTGCATAATAAAAATGTTTTAGACTTTTTTTTACTCGTTTTGCAATGAATTACAAGTCTAAAACAAGCTGGCACTAGTTCCGTCAAATAACCACCAATCGAAAAAGCTGTCTTGAGATAGTTCATCAACTGATTTAAATAGAAAATGTTTTTTGGCATCATGAAAACGCGTGTCTTCGCTGAGTCTTTTCATTGCATGGAGTTTGTACTCTTTTAATTCAAAAACACACAACACACAAGATCCGTGCTTTAGTCCAAACTGATTGCTGGGTTCTCCTTTAGAAAGGGCTTGAAGATGGGTAAATAAGGAAGTGTGCACCCTATGGGTGTTATCTCCATTAAAAAATTCGATTGCATAAAGTTCCTCTCTAATTGGGGTTTGTAACATGCAAAGTGCATCGGCAATCAAATACTCGTTTTCACTAATAAAAATAGCAGACTGGGCGCGGTATCCTTTTTGTTTGCCACTGGTAAGCTTATCAAAGTAGGTCCAAAAGAAAAGCAAATCTAAATCATTAGCTACCGCTCGCCTCTTAAAAGCCAAGTGTACGTTAACAGTGCCTATTCTATGATAGTAATCATGTAAAAAAAGCCCACTTCTTCCCTTTGGATAGCGTACCAATACATGCTGCCCAAACCACTCTTTAAGAAGCATAGCGCCATGGATAGTTAGATAATGAACACTTTCAAGTTTTCAAAACTTTGGATGCACTCCAAAAGATACCGAGCCCAAAAGAGGTCTAAAGAGAGACCTTAATGCACTGATGTTTTTATTAATGTTGGCTCTATCGCTCATTACTTCTAAAGTAAGTAATTGACCTGTAGTTAAGAATTTAAAAGTAGCAAGAGCCAGTAAAATTTTTTGTTGAGAGAGCGTGATACGCTCAAAGGGAGAATCTAGATTCATTTTTTGTTTTTGTTTTAGATTTTAAATTACCCTTAGAAAGTTAGAGCTTAAATTTTGGTGCAAAATTTCCTAAGGTGTCTGCAGTGGTATTGGTCTTTAGATTTTCATCGGGAGGTACTAGTTTGCTTTTTATAGTAATTTGCTCAGCCTGTGATTGATTGTCCCTATAGATACCACTTTGATTCAGACAATATTCTTTTATAGATTCGAGCTCTTTTGGCAATGCAAAATAACTTTTGGCATTGTGAAGTAAAAAGGAGGGACTGTGCACTTTAATTGCAGGATGGTGGTCATACTTTAGATAAAACTGAAAGGCAGGTAACTTTTGGAGCTCAGGTACAGCAACCCCGATATCCAAAGCCTGTGCCTTTAAGGCAGGAAGACCATTGAGTCACACTAGTTTTATGGCGGTATTATTTAATACCATCTCCCTTAGAGAGGGCTCTAGCTGAGTGATACTCTGACATCACACGATAAGATATAGGCGGTACTTCCTTGCCTCACAGAAGATAGTTTCCATGCTTAAAGAGCCTTGATTTTGAAACTCATCACTGAACAGATAACAGGCTTTTCTGCTTGACTCCTCTTGGAAGGCTCTTTGTAAGGCGATACTTAGAACTGTAGCCGAGATGAATTTTCCTAAAGCTTTGGAGGTGTCCTCTCAAAGTTTTCACTTAGAGAGATTAAACAGCACTACTTTGCCTAGAAGCATAGCTTTTTTCAAATCAATGGTACAAGGTCCGTTCATCATTTGATAAAAACGGTAGTTATTCAAAAGATATTGTAGTCTGGTATAAATAGCGAGTTTGGTTGTGCTGTATTTTTTATCCAAAAAAGTTGATTCAAAAAAGCTGCGAAAGACCACATTGGTTGATTGTGTGCCAAGAAGGACAAGTTGCTTATTTTGAGTATCGTCCATAAAATGTTGTAAATCGGTAAGTCCACACTCCCCTTTTTCAAAAAGCACTGAAAGACAGGGTTTTAAAAGGGTCTGCATTTGAAGGGTCAGTCCCGTTTCTGGGATGAGCTCACAGAAGGCTTTAGCCCATTGTTGGGATAGTAAGTCCACAAGTATTGGGTCGGTAATTTTGTCCCAAAAAGGATTTATGCAGGGTATTTTTTCAGTGTCCAAGTACGGGTCGATATACCATAGACGGCTTGGATTTTTTAGATTTAATTTAAGAGCATAAAGTTCAGTAGAGATATCCCCGTGGGGGTCGAGCAGGATTAAACTTGCCTGCTGTTTCTCCGCAGTAGTCTCTTGCAAGTAATAGAACAAACTTTTCATATAGTGGCTTTTTCAAGATCCAGTTCTTCAAGTTATTACTAAGTGTCTTTGCAGTGCGCTTATGGGAAATGGCAGTTTCCAAGGGCTAAAAAAGTGCCTAATGGGTTTAGGATGTAGTTTTTGATGTAATTCAAAATAGTATGTATCATAGTAGGAGGGATTAAAGAATTAAAAACTTTTTTTAAAAAAGATAGTGGCTTAGATATGGATTGACACTTCAAAAATCAAGTCAACTTTGATGAGCAAGTGAGTAGCATAAAAATGTCAAGTGGTTAAGGCAAAACCTTTATAAAAACCCTTATGAAGGCATTTTTGAAGACCTGTAAAGAGAGAGGCAAGAGGCGGTTTAATAACAAGAGCAAGATTGTATTGCGTATGCAATAATAGTCTTAGAAGCACTATTTAAACCTCTTATAAAAGTAGTAAGCCAAAATGAGGCGTCAAGTTAAAAATTACAAAACAGCTTGCACTCTAAAAACACTTTCTTAAAAAATGTATGTCGACAAAAAATAGCCTTTATATCCTAAAGCCCCAAAAAGGTAGTAAAGAAAAAAATAAGACAGTAACAAAGTAAAAAAAAGTAACCATTTAAAAAAAAAGTAATGAGCAACAAATTAGTAGACAAAACAGTGAATTTAGATTTAGTAGGAGTGGATGGAAACGCCTATGGCATTATGGCACGTTTTAAAAGACAAGCCACTAAGGAAGGTTGGAGCGCAAAGGAGATAGAACTCGTTTTGGAAGAGGCACAAAGTAAGGATTACAATCATTTACTATCAACAATACTTGATTATTGTGAGGTAGAAAACAGGGATTAAAACTTTTAGCAATTGCAAAGGCAAATGAAAAAAGAACATTATTTGGTTATCAAATACTTCTTGCTGAGTCATTATAAGACGATACAATCACCGATGACACTTAAAGTGGATTCCATCTTTTGAGAATTATTAACCAAAGAGGAACTGATTCTGATTATTAAAGACATGTATGACGGGTCCATTGATAGGCATTATGATTTGCAAAATGTATCCGTAGATGATTTGTTAGAGATTATTGGTGATAACAGTTATATCCTGTCGTACATCATTGATAATTGGAATGACTTTGACTTAGCAGTTCCCAATCAGTTCACTCCCCAAATGGTAAAACAAACCCTAAAGGAATTGGGTATCCAAAGACATGTTTTGAGTAAAAAACTAATTCTAGAGCGGGATAGTTCGGATTACAAAACCTATCAAGCCTTACTTAAAGAAGCGGGTAAACCTTACTCTCGCTATGGGATTGTATCAAAAGAAATAGCGCAAGAGAACATTGGCGTGTTTGCTGACCAAATAGAGTTGTACAAAAGCGAAACAGAAGCCCGAAAAGCGCTCTTTAATCTTCATATAGAGCAAAATGGGGACATCGAAAATCTAAGGGTTGTAGCTGTCTAAAGCAATTAAAAAAATTAAAACCACCTTAAACAAAAACAAAAAAATGAATGCAAAAATTCGTGTGACCCTGCATTACTTTTTAAGTGTGCTAGAGAAAAGATTATCGGCAGAAAAACAAGAAATAGTAAATCCCATCTTTTTGAAGTTCTTTACAAAAGAAGAACTACTAGAAATTCTCAGCTGGTTGTATCATGGGAATATCCCACAAACGTATAACCTGTCTGAAATGAGTCCTGAAGAAGTACTAGATGCCATAGCTAGTGAGCGAAGTATTCTACTTTACATTGTACAACTATGGGATAACGAAAAAGAGAAGGATTATGTGATGGACAGTAATAATGTTCACGCAACCCTCAAACAGTTGGGACTTCAAACCCATTATCTAGCTGAAAAACCCATACCCGATTGGGATGAATATGATAGAAGTAACTTTCGCACGCTACTTAAAAAAGCAGGCAAGCTTACTCCAAGATTCGGCATTTTTGATGCTACTGTAAGAGAAGAGGACAAGTATTCTTGTACCACTCCAGCCAAACGTTATACAACAGAGTGGGAAGCTCAAATGATGTTGGCATTACTGATAGCTGAAGCAGGGTTTTGCGAGGGCGAGCTTAAAGTGATGGAATTGTAGAAAAAATTGAAAATTCGATTTGTTAAACAAAAACAAAAATGGATAATGAAAACAAAGAAAATAAATGCATAAAGTATTTTGTTATTCTAGTAGCGCTCAAAAGAGGAAGATACAGGCATTACATAGCCGAGCCTGAAATCTTCTTCGCTACTCATGAGGATGCTCAAAAGATAAAAGATAAATTAATAAATAAAGGAACGTTTGAATCCAATCAATTAAAAATTCAAAGTGTATGGAAAGTGAAGCCTTCAAACAGCACGGATCTCTGCAAAGAGCTATAGATATTGCATTGTGGATGAATTTTAAATACCGAATGCAAAAAAGAAGTTATGTAGTGATTCAAGACAAAAAAACAAAATTATATCAAGTAGTTACTAAAGAGGGAAGAAGAAAAGGTTCTTATATAACACTACCCCAAAATTATAATCAAATGGACTATGAGCAAATTGCTGCGCTTCGCTCCCAAAAATGTCCACTTAATCATTGGGAAGAAATTATGGGACTTTTTAGTTCTTCTCATGGGGAGATACTTCGATTTATTTTGCAATATCAAGTTCCACTTGAGCGTATCATTCGTTATGAATTAGCCTCTAGAGGTTATGACAAGAACCACCAGTGGGTCGGATATGATAAAGCCAATGAAATTTGGTTAATTAATACCGATTTAGAAAAATGAAAATAGATGCAAGTAAGCTCCCTGTAATGCCGTCGCATTGTAAAACCTGTCCTTTTAAACCTAATGAATTGGGACACTATCAAGATACGCATTTGGCTAATGAAGTCATTAAAAGAACGCTTTTTAAAGCGCATCAAATTTGTCACGGGACAGAAGGTAAAAACCGTAAAGCCAATCATAGGTGTAAAGGCGCTTTCGACCATAATTTGGAGATTTATAAAAGGATGGGTGTAGATCATTTAATCGAATAAACAATCTAAAAAAAAATGAAGTATGAAAGCTACAAAAAGGCTTATTGACTCCGTTTGGACTCTTGAGTATGAAATAGTAAATGAGAATCGTATTAAAATTCTACACTATGATAATCAAGATACAGAAGGATATCAAAAAGAAAAACAATTGCCAAGATGTGAGTTAGAAGAAACTAAAGACAGAACAGTTATTAGTGTTTGGATAAAACCATACGTGCCATTTGAATATACTATGGTCAAAGATCATAAGGCTAAAAAGTATGAGGTTATCAATCCACAATTTGTTTTTAGCTACTTCTAAGATAAAAGTTGACAAAAAAGAAATAAAAAAAGTAAAATTATGAATCAAAACAAGCAATCACTGATGAAAATATTTTCATTAGTACTAAAAGAAAGATCGAAGGCGGAGTCTGAATTCAGAGTTATCAGCCCAGAGATGGTAAAGTTCTTTTCCAGAAAAGAACTAATTGAAATTATTACTAAAATCTTTAACGGCAGTGTTCCCAAAGAACACAATCTGGTGGAGATGGAAAATGAAGGATTATTAAAACTCATAGGAGATGATTTATTTATCATTTCGTATATGACAGAAAAATGGAGTAAGGATGTGTTTTTATTACCGCTTGCTCCAGAACATCCCATCATCCCAACTTCAGTAGCAGCTGCATCAGCTAAAATTGAAGCCAAAAAGAATGAAACAAAAAATGAAACAAAAAAAGAAGACCCAAAAGGGGAAGAGAAAAAAGACTAAATCCAGTTAGAATTATGGTTTGTCTTTAACATCATTTTTTACAAATGAATAGCTCGGGGTTTCTGAGCTATTTTTTTTAAACTTTATTTTTCGTGATTATTAAAATGAAAACTCAAACAAAAATTAAAACACCTATAAGTTACTACGGTTGAAAGCAACAGATGCTCAAACATATTTTGCCAATAATTCCAGAGCATACAACGTACATAGAGCCGTTTTTTGGCGGATGAGCGCTGTATTTTGCTAAGGAGCAATCCCCTGTGGAGATTATTAACGACATTAATATGAACGTAGTTAATTTTTACGACGTTCTAAAAACCAATTTTAAAGCGTTACAACAAAAAGTAGAAACGACACTGCTTTCTAGGTCAACTTACAAGAAAGCACTTTTAATTTACGATACTCCGGAACTTTTTGCAGACTCCCCTCTTATTAGAGCTTGGGCTTTTTTTATTGTCACCAACATGTGATATTCTTGTAAGATAGGCAGTTGGTGATACGATAGAGAGAATAAAGCTACTATATCATTTAAAAACAAGGTTGAGAATTTTAAAGAAATATTAAGTAAACGTTTAGCTCATACCCAAATAGAAAATAATCCAGCACATAAAGTAATTGAAAGTAGAGACCATAAACAGGCCTTCATTTTCTGCGACCCCTCCATATATTGGCACAAATCAAGGTCATTATGGAGGTTATATGAAGGAACATTTTGTGCGTGATTTAAATGTACTGGTTAACGTAAAATGAAAATTTCTACTCTGTAACTACCCTTCTGATATTTTAATGGAGTTTGTTACAAAACATGGATGGTATACCAAAACCATAGATATGCCACTTACAGCAGGAAATAGGCTTAAGGTGTCCCAATGAAAAAGAAAAAAAGAAATTCTTGTAGCCAACTATCCCATTTAAATGAAGTATTTATATTCTTTACTAAATCTTGATATGAAAACCAATAGAAGCGTCTTGAATAAAAAATCTAGAGAAAGACAAAGACTAAGAATCAAGCAAAGACTCAGACAAAAGGCATTTAAAAACAGAGAAATATCTTTTAACAACATCAAAAAAAGATATGAAAAATTTAAACTACAACCGAAAATTAAGCCAAGATTACCCCAAGAGTAATTCACTGAGCGTATTTGGACTTTTTCTTGGAGGTGGAGGCTCCACTATGGGCTATAAACTTGCAGGATATAACCATTTGTGAGGGGTAGAGATTGACCCAAAAATGAGCAGAGTCTATTTAAAGAACCACAAACCTAAGTATTATTACGAGCAAGACCTTAGAGAATTTAATCTTAGAGAAGATTTGCCTATGGAACTGTACTCTTTAGATATTTTGGACGGCTCCCCTCCTTGTAGTGCCTTCTCGATGAGCGGTAAACGCGAGAAGGATTGGTGAAAACCAAGAGTCTTTAAGGAAGGACAAAAAAAGCAAACCTTGGAAGATTTGGTTCTGGTGTATTGTGATACAGTAATAAAATTAAAACCTAAAGTAGCATTAATGGAAAACGTAATGGGACTTGTAGCTGGAGCATCTCAAAAATATGCCCTTGCTGTTTGGGATAAACTCTCTCAAAACGGTTACGATGTACAACTCTTTGCACTGAATTCCGCAACGATGGGAGTACCACAAGCGCGTGAGCGTTTGTTCTTTATTGCAAGGAGAATGGATTTGAAACTACCTGAGCTGCAGTTGGATTTTAAGCAGTCTCCAATATACTTTGGAACTATTGCCGATCAAAACCCTACTCAGTATAAACCCTTACGAGAATCCATTAGACTTAGATGGCCTTATGTAGAATATGGGGATCAGAATCTAAAATTTGCGGATGCCAGATACAGAAAACTAAACACCTATAATGCTTTTTTTAGTACCAATATTCTCTACGACCATATTGTCGCACCAACGCTGACTTCAAATGGAGCTACAGTATACTACAATGAGGCTCGTAATCTTACCGATGCAGAATACATTCGTATGAGTAGCTTTCCATTAGATTACGACTTTTGCAAATTAGATGTTCGCAATATCTGCTGAATGAGTGTCCCTCCCCTTATGATAGCATTAATAGCTAATTCAATTAAGCAGCAATGGTTTTAAAGGTTGTAACGAAAAAGCAAGAAAGAACTTTGACAAAGGTTTGTCAATCAAATACAAACCTCTTAATCTAGCTTGGGTACTACTTTTTTAGTTTAAAAATATATAAATGAGTAGTAATGGCAAATGTCTTAGGTTAAAGGTTTCCAATTCGAATAATTTACGACTATTTCCAAGAGACTATTTTGAGTGTGTCCGGATTTAAGTGCCAATCAAAATCCTGAAAAACTGATTTTTAAAAAGTTTATTTAGGGAAAATTGAACTATAAAAAAGAAGTGTTTTTTATAAGTAGGACTCCTCTGCTATGAGATTATTGATTAACGATGATCACAAAGGATTGTCAAAGGTCTGTCAAACACCATTGAATGTTTTGACAAGAATAAGTTGGCTTTAAGAATACAATTTTGACACAGTCAAACAATAGAACAAACAACCTTTGACAAGTCTAGCAACAAGCTTTGTCAAACCTTTAACATAGTTTGACTCACTCCTCTTTAAGGGAAAACAAACCTAGTTTCAACCTTACAAAAGCTTTGTTAATACCGTATCAAAAAAATGCTCTTGAAAAATGGCTTTAAAAGGGTATACTAAACAAAGATTGTCACTCCCCTGTCAAAGCCGCTGACAATCGTAAAAACAAGCTTTGACAAAACATTGATAAAAGTAGGACAATGGGACTGACAACCCTGTAATATGCAAGGTACTACCTTGTGTGATAACCCTTAGTTAGCATTTAAATAATAACCAAATAAGTGATGCAAATTGCAAAAGCAGAAGCTGAGAGAATTCTAGGTGTAAGTTATACTACTTTTTATAATCGGGTTAACAAACTTTGAATTGTGCTGATTACTAAAATTGATACTAGAGGTAAAAGTAGTTACATTGAGTGGCAGGATTTGCAAAGGATGGCAACAGCTATGGGAAAATCGATTGAAGGGGAGTCAACTGATAAAGAATCAGAATCTAAAAAAGAAACTCCAAAAGAGCAAGAGACCTCAAACGGGGCAGAGCAGGATGATAAAATTCAGCAGATTCAACAAGAAAATTTTACCCTTCAATTAAAAATTAGCCAGCAAGAGGAATCCATAAAAGCCAACAATGAAGTAATTACGCTGTATAAAGAACAAACACAGCAACTTCAAAATGGTTTACAACAAGCCCAATCGCAGTTTAATATGATGTATGTGCAACTTATAAAAGCATCTAATAAAGCCACCGCTTTTTTAATAGTTAGTATAGCGCTAACTATTTTACTACTACTATTTATAGGACTTGTTGTTCGAGGAAAACTAAAATTCTAACAGGGGAGTGACTAGGTTTGTTGAAGCTATCATTATCCTTGACAAGCGTTTGTTAATCGTTACCCCAAAATTGATTCCCATAATAATACCAAGTCTAAAACAAATAATAGTAAATAGCACTACAAAGCCAAAAATTAGCAAAATAATTAAAGAAGAGCAACAAAAAGTATTTAGTTAGTTTTCTTGTTTAATTTGTTACATTACTTAGATGTTTATATTGTTTATAGTGCGTAAAAACTTAGTTGTAAAGCCTGTTTTGAAAAGATTGGGCACCAGAAATGGAACAGAGTATAACATAAATGGGGTCAAGTATTCCAAATTCGGTTTGCATCAGCTACAAAATTGGGGTTGGATGCTTCAAAAACAGCCAGCAAGTGCTACTAATTTGGGGACTTCACTAAGGTTACAAATTCGGGGCGATATACTCTTGAAATATTACAATTAAAAATTACAGTAGCTAAGAGTTGTAGCTTAAAACATAAATGTTTTATTTTATAAAACGCGCCAATGAATGCCACACAACTTACAGTTAAAAAATCACATGATTTAGTAACGGCCAGGCACAGTTTTACCCTTATGGAAATGAGACTTTTTACTATAATAGTAAGTCTAATTGACGACAGGGACGAGGATTTTAAAACCTATAAAATCCCAATTAAAGATATCATTGAAACTTTTGAACTGAAATCAAAAACAATCTATGCTGAAATTAGTCAGCTCACCACTAGTATGCTCAAAAAAGTAATCACCATTCCACTTAGAGAGAATAATCAAGAAAAAGAGTTGAAAACCACATTAGTGTCCTCTTTCAAATACAATGTAAATGGAAGAGGAATACTTGAAGCTACGTTTCATCCCGCTATGAAACCTTATTTATTACAATTGAAGAACAAATTTTTGTTGTATGATTTGAAAAATATTCTAAAAATCTCTAGTGGAAACTCCATAAGAATGTACGAGCTTTTAAAGTCGTATGAGGGGATTGGTAAAAGAGTATTTGATATTGAGGAATTAAAACAGATTTTAGGTGTTGAAGATAAGTATTCCAAATTTGCCAATTTTAAAACACGTATTTTACTCAAAGCGCAAGAGGACTTATTACAACACACCGATATTAGTTTTACTTTTGAAGAAATTTCAGAGAATTCTCGCCGTGTGGAGAAAATCACTTTTTACATTCATAAAAATACTCCAAAGCAAAAATTGAAAGGTAATACGTGCAATGAAGTCATCGGAACAATTAATGATATTGCCCAGAGCAATCCATTAGATACCATAAGGAGTTTGGGGGTCATGCAATCGGTTATAGATTCTGAAATACTTCCATATTACGATGAGTTATATATTCAAGAAACTTTAAAAAATTGTCAGTCACATTTTAAAACTAATAATGTAGCTAATCAGGCTTGATTTTTTCTAACTGCTTTACAAAAAGGATACTATAAAAGAGATATAGAAATAGAGCAGTCAAAGACCAAGAAAAAAAATCAGGATAAAGCGCAAGAGTTATTTCAAATGCAGCATACACAAGAAAAGAAAATTCAGCAAGAAGAGCAGTTACAGAAACTAAGAGAGCAGTACATGGATGATGAATTTATAGAATTGGTTTTAGAGCAATATCAGTGAAATTTTTTGCATCCGATAATGAAAAAAGATTGGGTAGCGGGAAAGGTTAATAAATTCTTGCAAGGATTTGTAGATAGAAAACTCAAAGAACTTTATGGTGATAATTAAAATGAGTTTAAAATTATATCTTGTTATTCTCTTGCAAAATGTTAGAAAAACAACACTACTAATCAAGTCATTTATTTTTTCAAAATAACACTATGAAAACACTAAAAGCTACGCTAGAGGCATTACTTGAACAAACAGGCTTTAATAAAATAATTGATTTTGCTTCTGGTAAAAAAATTCAGTACAAAGAAGGGGATAAAAGTTTTTTGCACACCTTTAATTATTTGGATCAAAAATTCAACGAATTGACATTTCTTGAAATAAATCCAACTTGCGAAGCTTTCAATATGCATTTTTGGGATGTTGATGCAAGTGATTTAAATCCAGATTATTGGCATTGGCTACTTCAAAATGGGTTTGGTCAATACAGCCCAAATACACTATTACAACCCTTCGATAATCTAATGTTAGAAATGGATTTTTTACCAAAGATAAAAGGATATTTTATTAGGGATACAGAAGGGAATTATTATATGCTTGTTAGTTTTGCAAAGTACAATTCGGATGCCTTTACGTCTTTGAAACTTTTCAAATATACTAGAGAAGGCTTTTCGTTTCCTATGCAGAGTAACTACATCAAGGATTAGTTAGCGGTTTTCCCGCAAGGGGAAAAGACTAAATAGTCCTAGTTTTGTGAGTGATATAAAATACAAAAAAAATGGCTAAAGGTAAAAATTGCCCCTACTGTAATAAGGTAATGTATGCTAAGGATGAAAAGAAATTTCCAGCTGGGGTAGAAGTAATTTATTATTGCAGTAATTGTGATTTTAATGAAAAATTTTTTGAAGGACTGAGCAAAAGATGTCCCGATTGTAATAAAGAAATCGAAGGTACTGTTGAGAAATATACGCTCTTGGGCGCTAAAGTTGCTTATTATTGTTTGCATTGCAATGCTAAACATTAATATCTTGAGCTAAAAGGGGTTGGTCTTTTTGTGCTGGATTTGTTTTAAGTAAGTCGACTTTATCTAAATCCAGTATTAGACTAGTAATATCATCCAACTTTGGTGTTATAAAGTTAGAATTATTAAAGTATAATTTATTTGGAAAGAGTGTGTTAATTATTTTCTTCTTTAGACCAGTTGAGGCTTCACGATAAATTTGGTCGATGTGATGCAAGAATGATATTCCATTGGCAAGATGTCTTTCAAAATCTTTGCCGTGATTTTCCAGTTTGGTCAGTTCAAAGATTATTTCTTCTAAGCGGATTTTTAGTTTATGATTCATGAGATCAAAAGTGTTTTTATCCAATTCATCATCCAAGTATTTATCCCTAAGAGAATCTATTCTAGTCTCAATTTTGTTTTTCTCTCGGATGAATGATTCTTTATGTAGCTGCGCTTCTTTTAGAATGGAGTTAAAGTTTTTTTTAAGCAAGTCTCGATAGGTTTTCTTGACATCATCTTTAAGGGCTAATTGAGAGAGTAATTTTTCAAACAATTGGTGTAACGGTTCTGATTTGTAGCGTATTGTACAAGGTGGGTTGCAATGAATGTAAGCATATCTTTTAATTCCTCCTCTTCCTTTAGAGAAACTACCTGTTAGTAATTTATGGCATTTGGGACAAAAAATAAATCCTCTCAAAGGCATTGCATCATCAATCAGAGACGATTTTAAAACAGGTGGTTTATGATGTCTTTTAATGATACGTTGACAAGTTTCAAACAGGTTTTGCTCAATAATAGCAGGATGAATACCTTCGACTAAAATAGCATCTTCTTTTTTATCACCCTTGATAATTATTTTTCCGGTATAAACGGGGTTGTTAATAAGATTCATACAGGAGTTTCTATTGCGTTTTAGTCCTAGTGGAATTAATTTTTGCCGTACCTGCTCAATGCTATAAACTCCTTTAGCATATTCATCAAAAAATAATTTTACTAGTTTAGCATCTTCATTCGGAATTAAGGTAGACTTACCATTTTGGTCTCTAAAATTGGAATAGCCAAAAGGCGCAGTTCCACACCAAAAACCAGATTTCATACTAAAATTCATATTTTGACGTGTTCTTAATGCTATTTTATCGCGCTCCACTTCGCTTACAGAGAAAAAAAGTGACATCAAAATTTTATGTTCAGGAGAGCTAAAATCGATGGGGTCTTCAATGGAATTTACCTCAATGCCTAAGGATTGAAATTTTTTTATTGTTGTAAAATTTTCAATGATATTTCTACCAAAACGATCAAAACGTAAAACCAGTAATGCGTCAATAGATTTTCTGTGTTTTTTAGCAAATTCATACATTTGTTTAAAAACAGGTCTGTTAAAATCTTTTGCCGAGCAGTGTTCATTGAAATGCTCTACAATACTATAGTTTTGATGTGCGCAATACCTTTGTAAGGATTCGTATTGTTGATCTATAGAATGTTTGGATTGTTCTTCGGTAGAAGTTCTAGCATAGGTGATTACTCGTTTACTCATCGGGCTATTTTTTTTGTACTTTTTTCTTTTTTTCTTGAGCGATTAGAAATTCAATAAGTGCCAATTCATTTAATTTTTCAATGACAAATCGACCTGTTTTACTTGCGTCAAAAGGAGTTTTTTCAGAGTCTTTTTTGGTACTATTTTTTAGGTTTGATTCCAAGCAAAATACGAATTAGGTTTGACATAAAGAAGTTGTATAGTAGGTATTAGCTTCACTTTAGCACTTATTGCAGGATTGCATTGTGACGGTCACTACATTATTGTAACAATGCCCTCCTGCCAGGGGAATTTCCCCTGGACCCCTTTTTGGCGGTCTATTTGTAATGTTCATTTTGTTTTTCATTTCGGTTTTGTTCTATAGTTTCAAGAAGTTGCATTCTTTTTACTAGGGTAGCATTTTGCTCTAGTGTGCGTAAAACTTCAGGAGTGAATCCTAGGGTCTTAAAACGGAATTTACGTACCGATTCAATTCCCGTTATTTTGCCACCTCGAGTGTAAAGTAGACACCCTTTTTCTATTAGTTTTGTATAAAAATCGGATTCATTAGTAGCGGTTTTGAAGGCCTCTTCTAGAAGTAGCAGGATTTGTTGTTTTTCAGAAGTTTGTGATTTTCGCTCCAATATAATTTCGAACTCTTTTTTTTGTTTTATGATAATAGAATTAGATTTTTCATGTCGAATTTTGGACCGCTCCAATTCTGGAAACATTTCTTGCTGATACCGCTCCATTTCTAGTTTTACCTTTTTTTTGAAATCTTCTTTTGAAATGCGGATGGATTTACCAGTTTTGTATTCTACTCCAGAAAAGCAAATATGTAAATGAATGTGCTTTTTCTCGTGACGATGTACAGTAGCGATGGCAATAGATTTAGGGGCTCTGAGTGATAAATATTTTAATGCGATTTGATACAATTTCTGGTTATCTAAGTGCTTGGCATCTTTAGGATGAAAAGAGAGTATGTCCATATAGAGTACAACATTATTCTTGCGTTTATTGATGCGTAAGGCTTCATTTATGAGCAATTGCTTTTGTAGTTGTTCGCTAGAGAGGTTTTTGCCTTTAACAAACTTACTTAAGATAAAACCATCTTCTTTTTCATTCTCTCGAAGTATATAACTGAGCACAGAGCAGAAGCTACCTAAGTGTTTGTAGGATTTACTTTTGATTATCATTTTTTTTAAATTTATCTTCTAATAAACCCACAAGTTCCTTAAGTATTTTTTCTAGTTTAGTTACAGCCTCTTTATCAATTGTTCTTCTTAAATAAAGTAGTGCTTCTAGATAATCGATAACCAAAAAAAATTGTTGTTCTATAACAACTGTATCGTGCGATGCAACAATCCGGCCCGTTTCATATTCTTGGGTATGTTCCACTAGTACTTTCTTGATGTAAGTGGGTACTGATTTCTGATTACTTTTTTGTAAGAGCATCTCAAAGAGTGGTTTGTCAAGGGTAATAGTAATTTGTTTTTGTTTTGTTCTTTGGATTTGTTTAAGATGGGTGTTGTACGCTTTCCAATAGACCTTTTTTTGTAAAATAACCTGTTCTGGTGTTGGATCCATACCCATAAAGACCAAATCAAGGTAGTGGTGCAGGTTTTTATAGGGGAACATCTTTTTCATTTATAAATCTAAGTCTAGATCTTCTCTGTGAATTACATGATTGAAATCTGAAATGCGTTCCGTTCTCAATATGTGTGCATTTTGCATATGAGCAACTAAATCTTGTAGGTTTTCTATAGTGTGATAACCCGGATAACCAAATACAAAAAATTGCATTAGTGGATTTTGGGGATGCTCGGTGACGAGTTCCCCAGTTTGTTTATCCATCCAATGATTGGTAAATCTTTTGAAAACCCGGTCAACGATTTCAAGATATTTTTCAGGATTTATTTGTTTTAAATGAAAGAGTGATGCTGCATCTTGATTACATTCTCTGATAAGGAAATGCAAAACATCGTTTTTTGTAAAATAAGGTGTGTTGTTTGTTGTCATTATAGGATATAGATTAAATAAGATACTTTATAATGGATTATCGCAACGCTGCTTAAGAGTACTTACAGTTGGATGCGTCATAATTGTGGTTGTTATAGTTCCAAGTCTTGGTCCTTGCTAGATTCTTTTTTCTTGGGGAACATTTCTTGGCAAAGTTGTTTCATTAGTGCATCAAAGGTTTTTTCATTAAAATAAAGATCTCGTTCTATTTTTAAACCTAAATATAAGTTGATGCTTTCCAATTCGTCAATCGAGAATGACCCCCACTCATCGAAACCTGTACCAGTTACAAATCCGAAACAAATATTCGTTTGAGGATCATATTCAGTGGCATACCAAGTCATACTTCCGCAGGGGTTAAAGAACTTAGCAACAACAATAGGGTCATGGCTTTGTGATTGGTCTCCAATTTGAGCAAAACGCTCTTCTAGTTTTTTAGTAATTAGTTTCATGGTGTTTTTAAATTAGAATTATTTGATGGGCTGGTTATTGAAAAGAACTTAGATTTAGGTATTGCACGCTCAATATTTGTGGATCTTGTCTTTGTCTAGAGGGAATGTTTAACTTTCGAACTAGATTACGTTGCTTGTATGCTGGAGTATAACAAACTTTAATTGGTTTTTCTCCTGAGGGAATGATAAGAAGTTCATCTGACATTTCTCTGATCTGTGTGGCTGACATTAGAGGTTTAATTTTTATAGCACCTGTTTTTTTGTCTTTTACTTCGCATTGTCCCATTAATTTTTCAAGATTAAAAGTTTCCTCTCCAAGGCCGCCATAATAGCATTTAACCCCACAATTATTAAGAATGTTTTTAGCTTTTTCACCGTATTTACTAAGAAGTGATTCACTCTGTAAAATGATTTGTTGCGGGATTCTATACTTACGACTATTCGATATAATTTCGGAGTAATCACCTATGGCGGTCAGCGTATCGAACTCATCTAAAATCATGAATACGTCTTTATGATTCTCATTGGGTAACTGGCTAAAAGCGTACCTGTAGAATTCTTGAAAAAAGATACTTATCATGGGAGCATAATAGGCGACATCTCCAATTGGAACATGAACAAATAATGCAGTTGGTTTGCATCGAAAATCATTAAAATCGATGGTGTTGTGTGATGTAATATCACAAAGTAGGGGATCATCACCTAAAAAAGACAGTGCAGCTAGTGCGCTTGCTATGATTGATTTACGAGTATTTTCGGAAGAGCCACTAAGAGATTTTAATTTTCTAAAAACATCCTCCGAGGCTCTTTCAGCTAGAAGTGATTCAACAACGGACGGTGTTCCTTGGTATTCCAAAAGTAATCTATACACATTGGCTAAATTTTGATATTCGCTAGATTCAGATTCAGTAAGATATTGGATGAACATTACAATGGTATCGGTTGCTGAAAGCGTAAAAAAGTCACTTTCTTTTTGTGTGGCCAGTAAGAGTGTTTTGGCAATTTTTCTCATTTGTGTTAAATTTCCCTTACACCCTAAAAGAGGATTGAAGTATACCCCTGATTTTTTACCAAAATCAAGTACATGGCAATCCACGCCTTGTGATTCAAGATAGGGAATGCTTTGAGATAATTCGCCACTTGGGTCATTTACTATTAGAGAGTGTTCCCCTAAATTATTTAGAAGAAATGGGAAAACGCTGACTTGGGATTTGCCTTTTCCAGATGGTGCTACCACCAAATAATTTTCTCTACTTCTGGCCTGTGAAATAAAGCGCAGTCCATCTATACAGAATCCTTTTTCTTTTTCAGAAATTAACCGAGATGGATTTGCAAATTCTACCTTAAATGGTTTTTTAACACCTAGAAAATCTTTGCCAGCTTCGATTATTTGATCGGATGCTTTATCTATAGCATTGTTGATTAACTTTTTGAACATAAATAATGAGATTAAAGTTTTTTTTGAATTTTGTTTGCAATCATTGAGCAGACTTGTTCCATGGCGTAAAAGACGAGGTAGATGATTGTTAAGATGATTTTGAACAGTGCATCAAAGAGTTTGATAAAAGAGTCCGATAGAAGTTCGAGTGTTTTTTTCATAAGTGAGTGATTTAAAAATTGTAAAGAAAATGATGTGTTTTTCCCGCATTTTTTTTCTGTGTTTTTTTTCTAGCTTTGTTATAAATTGTAGGCAGCTATTTTAATGAGGTGCAAGTAGTTAAAAATTTTTAAAAATGATATTGTCAGTTTATTTCCAACTTTGACAAAAAATAAAAACAAGAATTATGGAGAGTATAGTTATTGAAGACTTCATGAGAGAAGTATTTGAAAAAGCAAGAAAAGAGTGCGGCTCAGAAGTTAGAGATGCAGTTGTAAAGCATATTGAAAGAAGTATTTTTGATATCAAGGAAAATGAAGATTGGAAATTTAAAGCGATTTCATGCAAGACCTTGGAGCGGTACCACAAAAAATATGTGGAAAAATGGGATGACTCATCTAATGATGGCTTTAAAGTGCCTGATGGTGATTTTAGATTTCAACTATCAAGATATTTAGGATATAGTAGTTATATGGAATATTTATCAAAATATCAGCAAAATGAAAGTACAAAAACTGAAATATTTATCGCAAAAAGCATAACTAAAACAGATACTATGAATGGAGATATAATAATGCAATAAATATGTGTAATTATGTTTATAAAAATGAGGCGAACCATAAAAACCTCAATTGCCAATTTGGAGATTTTATTAAAGATTTACCTTTAGATTACGATCAGAAATGTATTTTTCATAGTAGTGATATTCAATGGAAAAAAGACAATGACTTCGTTGGTTACCTGAAAAAGTACAGACAAATTTGTCAAAAGAAAAAAAGTAAAATTAATTTATGTCAAGTTAATTTTGTTTCTGATAAAAGAAGTTATAACATAGATTATTTGGAACTTCTTGTACATTGTGAATTACAAGAAGCGTGCTTTTTAGAGACCATCTGTATAGAAGGATTAAAGACTAGAAAAAAAGAAATTTCACATCAGATTCTTTTCCATGATTGTTTTTTTATGCAGAATGTAATATTTAAACACTGTGTGTTCAAACAAGAAGTTGTATTTTCTAATAATTTATTTCTCAATACAAACAAAGTTCAATCCGTTCAAATTTCGTTTTGTCAATTTGAAGGTTACTTTGAGTTTAATCATCAGAAAGATTTTCAGGCAAACCTTTATATTGGAGACTGTATATTTAAAGAACAAGTGGATTTTATCTCAATTGAAAAAAATGAGAATTGTTTTGATATCATAGGAAATGTTTTTCATTCACTTTTTTTCTTAAGAGATTCTAGTTTCAATAATTTGCTAGTAAGTTTTTCAGACAATCATTATAAGGAAAATGCCGAATTTTCTAACGTTGCATTTAAGGGTATGACTCAGTTAAATAATTTAAAAGTAGATGAGAATTTAACTTTTATAGGTAATGCAAAGTGTAAAATTTTTTATGGGCAAACACTCTTTGAGGTAATTCCTAAACAAATTAAAGGGATTATTAATTTTCAACAGACTCAACTAACAGTTATAGACAAAAGTGAATTGGATTATTTAATTCACCTAGAAAAGATTGGATACAGAAACAAGAAGAAAGTATCAATTGGTCCCGGTTGCATAAAATACAGATGGCAAACACCAGTTAAAACTCTAAATACAGGCCTAAAAAATGGATTCATTATAGAGGAATTGACTAGAAGCTTTACCATTTTTTTATCTAATAGCATACAAAAGATGGTAGGTGTAGAAATACTAGAGAGAACATCTGACGAAGTTTCTTTTTTTTATTTTTCAGATGAGCAGTTCTCAGATGAGCAGTTCTCAGAGGTTTTTATAAATGGTCAACAAAGATTTTTTGGTATGATGTGTGACAGCAAAAACCCTCAAGACCACTCGGTATCAATTCATAATCAGCTAAATGAATTTCAAACCAAATTAACGCAAAATGCCACTATTACTAAAATTTTATCTGAATTTCAGCAAAAAAATTGGAACATATCAGATTCAGAAGCTCTATTAGATGCTTTTACATTACCAAACCAAACGGTAATTTCAGTAGAAGGATTTCATCAACAATTAACTATGATGAATATAGATAAACTAGTGGAAATCTCAAAAGCAACTAATGTTCCTATGTATCTTTTTCCAATAACTCAAAATTTTGCAAAAAACCTTGTAAAAGCAGATCACATACATGGTAAAATAGAAATTACGTAAAGAGTTTTTTACTTAACAAGAGGCTTTTCAATAACTTTTGGAAAGCCTTTTTTTATTTTCACAATATCCTACTACTCCAGCTTTTTCAAGTAGATTTTATAACTGTTCTAGAAGTATATCTTCAGGAAAGTAAAATTTGTCAGGAATGGCAAAGGATTGACAATAATTAAAATTTAAATCTTTCATTGATTTGCAGTAGAAATTTCAATCTGACTTTTATAAAGTTAGAAACGGTACCAAAAACGGAGGAAGGTTCTAGTTTAAGTAATAAACCTGATCAATTTCTACTCAGATAAAAACCAGACACCGTAATTAACATCAGCGCTGATACTTTTTAAATTATTAATTTTTTTTAAGTATCTTAAAATGAAAAATGCAAAAATTAAGTTATTGTTGTTAGGTTTAACAATTTTAACAGCGGGATTTACTTCTTGTGAGGCAGATCAATCAGATTTAGAATCTACCAAAGAGGTGTTGGCTAATGACCACGGGAACCAAGGAAATCATATGCCAGGAGATGACAAAACAAGTCAGTCTCCAATTAAGGGAAATTTCGCCAAAGATGGTGACCACGGGAATCAGGGTGATTCCAAACCCAAAGGGGATGACTAAAGAGTAGTCAGAGTTAGTTTTAGACGCTTACCATTTATTTGGTAGGCGTCTTTTTTTAGAAAAAATTTATATATTTAAAAAGTTAAAATTAAAAAAATGAGAACATTACTTATTTGTTTGTTTTTCAGTTTGCATTCTTTGGCTATTGAGACAAAGGAAGATTCTTTACGAAAAAAATACGAGTATTATCTACAAAATTTAAAAAATCAAAGAGACTTAGGCAATGAGAAACAAATGCTAATCAGTGCTCAAAAAGCAATCACCATTGCAGAAATTTTAGGAGGTTATTCTATAAAAGGTAAAGTATATATTGCTCTTGGTAATTATTATTATGATAAAAGTGAGAGTAGTACGGCTGCTTATGATTATTATTACAAGGGCTACAGAGCGTATAGTAAAGATAAAGATTCTATAAAAATTGCAAAGACGTTATTACGTTTAGCAATTCTAGAGAAAAACACTAGAAATTATTTAAAAAGCAAAGAGAGTTGTTTTAAATCCTTAGCGTTATTAAATACTGCTGAACCTGATTTTTTGGAGAGTATTTATAATAATTTAGGCATTGTTTACAATGAACTCAAAGATGTACGTTCGTCTGTTTTTTATCATAAAAAAGCGTTAGAATTACGAAATAAGTATCATGATCAGGAATTAATTTTGCAGAGTTATAACAATATTGGAACCTGTTACCTAGAGAATGGATTTTTAAAAAACGCAGCACAGTTTTACCGCTTGGGATTAAGCTATCCAAAACAAATATTAGAACAGTTTCCAAAGGAATATTCAAGATTACTCGACAACAATGCGTATTTAAAATATTTGCGAGGTGATAAGGGAGTTCTATCGGATTTATTGAAAGCTCTTTATATTCGTGATAGTATAAAACATCAAGCGGGAATTGTGACTAGTTACCTACATTTAGCTTCATATCATCAAGGAGTTGATGATACAAAGGCTTCTGATGTTTATGCAAATAAAGCCTATCAAAACGCATTAGCAAATAAAAACTATGGAGACGCACTAGTTGCACTTGTTGTTTTAGAATCCAACAGTCAAAAAAGGGAACATTATAAAAAAGCATTACGTTATGCGCGCCAATACAATTCTATTGTAGCTTATTTGGCAAAAGAGGAATTGAAAATAGGTGAAAAGTTTGCGGATATAAGATACCAAGCCACACAAAAAGAAAAAGACAATCAAAAGCTGAAAGAGCAAGGTAGGCTTCAACTAATTAAAAGAGAAGAATTAAAATTTTTTATAAAAATTTTAATTGGAATACTTGTATTTATAACACTTGTGGTTGTTTTTTATACACTCTATTCCCGTTTAAAGGCAAAGGAAAAGCAGCTAATTATAAATCAAAAGGAACAAGAGTCTCAAAAACAAATCGCAGAATTATTGTTGGAGCAGTATGTTTTTGCCCAAAGAGCTAAACTTACAGAACAAAAACGTATCTCCGAAGATTTACACGATAGTGTAGCTGGAAAATTATCGGGAATGAAATTGCAAATGGATAACTTGTCTTTAAAATCTGAGCTGAAAATAAAGCCGCTTATAGATTCTTTAGTCAATCAGATGGAAGGAGTTGTAGGGGAGATTCAAGATATAGTTTATGATTTAAACAATCAGAGAATTGTACAGTCTTCTTATGATTCATTAATAAAAGAATTAATTTTGCAACAAGCTCCTATTGGTTGCCTTCCAGAGATAACTAGTTCTAAAAATTTAGATTGGGAAAGCATCTCCAATAGTATTAAAGTAGTTTGTTATTATATTCTTCAACAAGCCCTGCGAAATATCCAAGAACATGCGCAAGCAACTCAAGTACAAGTGAATTTTGAAGTTCATGAAAAACAGCTTATCATGCAGGTCATAGACAATGGTAGGGGATTTGATGCTAGTATGCAAGAGCGTGTAGGTATACCGAGCATGCAAAAAAGAGCCAGTTCAGTAGGAGCTATATTTAACATAGAAACTAAAATAGAAAAAGGAACCAAAATAGAAGTACAATTTACATTATCATAATATGGAAAAATCCTATCATATTCTACTTATTGATGACCATCCAATTACTGTTGAGGCCTATAAAGGAGCGTTAGAACTAATGTCTACAAACTATAAATTTGTAGTATCGCAAGCCTATGATATCGACTCAGCATTAAATTGCATTAAAATTCAGCCAGATATATTGCCTTTTGACATAGCGTTTGTAGATGTAGGTTTACCACATGGTCAAGATTCTAAGATTATTTCAGGAGAGGGATTAGTAGCCAAGTTACGTGCTAAATTTCCAAAGATAAAGATAGTCATTCCCACCTTATACATTCAAGCGGAGCGATTGCATTATATTTTAGAGCAGGCAGCGCCTGAGGCTCTTCTTTTAAAAACAGATTTTCGTACCAAAGACATTATACAAGCCATTGAGAGCGTACTACAAAATGAAACATATTTTAGTAGTGGAGTTAAGAAAATATTAGAAACTAAAAAACTAAAATTAGATTCTAATGATTTAAAATTACTTAGCTGTTTAAGTAAAGGAATTAAAATAAAGGATATGGATCAATATATTCCACTAGCTCTTCGTACTATTGAAGAGCGAAAAAACAAATTAATGATCCTCTTTGATGTCCATAATAACGAGCAATTACTTAAAATAGCAAGAGAAAAAGGACTCATTTAAATTCTGCGGGAAATCCGCTTTTTAATTTTTGTAATCCATGATAAGTTTGTAACAGTAAAATAGTAACTGTTAAATCTTATATTATGGAAAATCTCCTTTTAAAATTTATCGCGCCTAAAACCTTAGAGGGTATTAGCGAGGCGCAAAGTATTGATTCCCCATCTTGGCATGATCATATAACAGGCAAGCCATTAGCACTAAATACTACTAATTGGGATATTCAATGTGAGAATTCGGTCGCTCGTATTGACCTATGGTTAGTAAACCAAAATACCCTCACTATGAAATTAGTATCCAATGAGGATGTGGCAAATGATGGTTTCGAACCATTGGATTATTCTTTTGCCGTTTCGATGATTGGACAGTTAGTGGGGAAGGAGAAACTAAGGAATTACCTCAGAAGTTTAATGGAAGTATTTACTGCAATACCAGCTCCAGTTCAAAAAACTAGTGAACAAGATAATTGCACTGATAACCTTTCTAATACTGATTCAAATGAGTAAAGGACAAACCCAACAGCAGCTTAAGATGAGGCTTAAAACGGCGGATGATTCTTTTCACTCGGTTATTATTGCCCTAGAACGATTGGAGCGTTTTTTACTAAGAAATAATCAAAATAATCTTCAAATCACAGCAATTTCCACCGATAGAGATTTACATGATGACCAGCATATTACTCCAACGCAAAAATTATTGTATTCTGAGTTGCAATTACAATGTTCATGCTTGTTTTTTCTTTCTCATACAGATGATCAAGAGTTGTCGGCTAAAACTATAAACTATTTTTTAGCGGATTTATTTATGTGGTACGGAGCACGAGGATCTGATATTGCTTATGATGATGTAGATAAATTTTTTATTCCAATTGTTAGTGCATTAAGCCGTCAAGTTAACGATATCAGTCAATTACAACAAACCGTTGAGAAGTATGTACAATTCAAGGCGGATGATATTACAACTTATTCAGAAGATGATAAAAGGAAAGCTATTGAAGAAGGTTGGATTGCATTAACAAAAGCTACAGATATCGTGGAGCAACGAATGCAAAAGTTTCTTTTAAGTGAACAGGAAGTAGAATTTACAGTACATCAAAGAGGTACTATCGAGCAAGGTTTTGAGCGTTTGTACAATGCTTTTTTGAATTTATACCAAGAAAACACACCTATATTATTTCTTGATAGAACAAGAAAAAAATATTTAGCGGATATCACTTTTGATGCTTTACCTATTTTATTGGATTATATAGCGGAGCTAAGAAGACTAAAGCAATAATAGATTTATGGAACCAAAGAAAATCGAATTAAATCAAACTACCTATTATGAACTTTTAGTGAGTTGTCCAGTTTGTTTTGATAGTGGGGTTCGAACAGAAAAATCGAATTGGTTACATCAGAATTGCGGAGGTATTATTTATGTTGGTGATAATGCATGTTGCTATTGTGATGGTTGTAAAAAGGAGTTTTCTTACTTTTTGTTGAGTTTTAAATGCCCCACACACGCTAATTGCATAGGAAATTTTATCAGTACTAATTGTACCGGGAGTACTGCACTGTGTACGGTAGGGATGATGGTTAACCATACTGGGGTAGCATGGTTGAATACTTTTTTAAACAATTTAAAATAGATGTAAAAGTAAAGATAATGACATTACAATCTAAGGCCATGGACGGTTATATTTTTTTTGAATTAAATTCTAGTTGTATGTACTGCTGGGATAAAGGGGTAATGACTGCGATATCCTCTTGGGTACATAAAAATTGCGGTGGTTTGATATACATTGGTGATAATGCATGTTATTTATGTGATAAATGTGATTTACAAAAGCCTGTTTCTTATGGAAATTTTCATTGTCCCAATCACGATTCAACTTCAGAAATACCACAAATGAGTTTTGATTTAGTAGTCAATTATTACTCCTTTCCCAAAAGTATGATGGTACATCAAACGAGCATTGTTTGGTTGAATAAATTTTTAAACAATTTAGAAATAATTAAAAAATAAATAATATGGCATTAAAAACAAAGACAATAGGAAAAAACACCTTTTTTGAGATGGTTGTAAGCTGTCCGGTGTGTTTTGATAGGGGTGTTCACACCCCGAAATCGGGCTGGGTACATAATCAATGTGGAGGCACATTATTATTGGGAGACAACGCACATTATCTGTGTGATAAATGCAGTAGGCAAAATCATGTTTCAGAATGGAAGTATGGCTGTCCTTCCCATAGTAATGGACAGACTCAATTTATAAGTAGTACCCCTGAAGGTGTTGCAGGTGTACTTTGTACTGCGGGTATGATGGTTACTGAGACAGGAGTGGCTTGGCTGAACTCATTTTTGAGCAATTTGTAATAAAGAAAATTATTATGACCACCAATTTAACATATATAAAAGGAGACTTACTAAAATCAATTCCCATCCCGGGCGAAATTTTATGGATTAGCGAGGATCTGTATGATCAAATCACCTCTAAAGACGACGGGTTACAATTTGTCAAAATGCAGTGCAACCTGCCCTTGCAGGAACTGAATGTATTTATAAAAATAGAGAAAGTTAAAATGGAGCAATCAGGATGTTATATAAATCCTAATTTTCTGCCAAGTGGAAGTGCTTTTAGTCAGGAGAGTCCTGTTACGATTTCGTTACTAGATCTACAGAATTGTTCTGTTGCAGAATCATTGGAGATTAAACTAGTGGAGAAAGAAGTGTTAAGTTGGAGTGAAGATGAGATAGATTTTGCACAAACTAGTTTTAGTATTAACAACAGAATTGTTTATTTAGACCAAAGAGTCAAAATGTTAACATCGGTTAATAAAAGTGTTTTTGGGGAAGTTACTAAAATTTATCCAAAGCCAAGTTCTACAGAAATGGAAGTTTTTAGGGTTACTGAAAAAACCCTTATTCATTTGGACGGTCTGCCACAAAACAGACAAAAAACAATAGATTTTGATAAAATTGGAGGCTTACAGAAGATCATTTCAAACTTACGAGAGATTATACAAATCCCCCAAGTTTACCCTGAAATTTATAATTCCTTTGATATTAAGCCGCCCAAAGGCCTGATTTTGTATGGACCACCAGGCAATGGAAAAACGATGATTGCAAGAGCCATTGCCCATTCTTTGGGTTCTAAATTTGTCAGTATTGAAGGACCAGAATTGAGTTCTAAATTTACAGGTGAGTCAGAGAAAAAATTACGCGATAAGTTTGATCAAGTAGCAAAAGGGGGAAGAGGTGTTTTGTTTATAGATGAGATAGATTCACTAGCCAGCATTAGAACTATGGATAGTTCCTCGGAGTTTCAAATCTCTATGGTGGCTTCTTTGCTTAATCTTATGGATGGTTTGAGTTCAGAGAATGGGATTTTTGTAATCGGAGCAACCAACAGACTTGGAGCTGTAGATCCAGCACTTCGCAGACCGGGAAGGTTTGAATTGGAGTTTGAAATTCCACTGCCTGATTTAAGTTCTCGTTTGGATATTTTGCAAAAGTCTTTTCCGCTAGAGAACAATGAGCTTGTTAAGCCTGATTTGAATCTTGCTTTTTTAGAGCACATCAGCCAAATTACACATGGTTATTCGGGAGCTGATTTAGTTTCACTGTACAGATTATCTGTAATGCATGCCATTAGTAAAAAGATGCAAGTAGATAAAGAAACCGGAAAGTTTAATCTGGTACATCCACAAGAGCCTATAAAGTTGTCTAAAGAAGACGTAGTTGTAACTTTAAAAAAGATTACACCCACCTCTCTTAGAGGCACAAATATTATGGAAAATAAAGTTGTTTGGGAGGATTTATTAGGTGTAGAAACTCAAAAAGAATATCTAAATGTCCTGCATCAAAAAGTTGGTTTACTTGAAAAATCTTCGGTTGTTCATAGACCCGATTTTATGAATTTGATTTTTCTAGGCTCCAATGGCACAGGCAGAAAAACACTCATGCGTTCATTTGCTCAAAAGTTTAATTACGAGTGGATAGGATTGGATGTAACAGATTTTTTTTCTAGTTCATTAGAGAAAACCATCCAAGGTCTTCAAGAGCGATTGCAACGAGCCAGACAATTAGCACCAAGTGTGTTTTATATTGAGAATCTAGGGTACTTTTCAGCTCATTCCATTTTTTTAATTAAACTAAAAGCCATGCTTTGTGAATTACAATCTCAAGGAAGTGTCGTTGTTGTGATAGCCCTTGAGCAGGATATTGCGCTAGAGAATCTAAATGGTTATCAAGGATTTAACGAAATAGTTGAATTTAAAAAAGTTCTTTTTTCAGAAATAAAAGAGCAACTGTCTAAAAAATATGATTTAACAAAAGAAATAATTCAAAAGTTCGGTGCCTGCGAGCAAGGTATTGGCATACATATAACAAGAATAGAGGAATCTACATTGGAGATAAAATGAAAATAGAACTTTATATGTCCTGTCCGGTGTGTTTGGCACAAGGGATTAATTCCACTAAGCAGTATTGGCGACATTCTATGCCTTGCGGAGGAGTTTTGTCACTCAATGAAAAGGCTTGGGTGGAATGTCAAGGATGTGGACAAAGTGCCAAATTGATTGATATGGAGCTTATTTGTGAAGAACAAATACATACCTATAGAATTGCCAAAATTGAAGGATTTGCACAAGCTATTACCACTTCTTCACATTTTGTAAATCAATTGGGATTAGCATGGCTTCAGAGTGTAATGGTTAATCTTTAACAATTATTTTATGGGATTTATGAAATTTCCTTTTAGTGACCAATCATCAGGTCAAACCTATTATTTCGAGAGAAGATTAAAAGATAACTTGCGTATTTCTATTAAAAAGGTAACCCAGTCCAAGGTCTATAGCTTATCAAATGCATTATTTGTTTTTTCTAAAAAATTCACAATCACTACATCAGTACGATCGGTTTTAAGTAACCAGGGGCTTTTTGGAGGATTATTATCAGTTATTTTTTTACCCTTCTCTTTTACATTAGATTTAACTGTTTCCACACTAGGACTCATTATAGGAGGGTTTCTTTTGTTATTAATTTTTAAAGCATTAGTACTGATTATTATATATTATTTTATTTACTCACTATTGAAAAAATGAAAAAAATTACGTTACTTATTGTACTCTTAGCAAGTTTATTTTCTTGCAAAAAGACAGATGTTAAGCCATCTAAAAAAGGGCTTCATTTATTTTATGTTATTTTGGATAAGTCTAGTAACAGTTATTCCTCAGATGGAGGAGTAGAGGAGAACTATATCAATATTGATACTCTTTATATAAGTAAATTAATAGATAAAGTTCAAAAGTATGCTAATCAAAATCCAGAGAAAAATGATGTTGTTTTATTTTTCAATTATATTGATTTAAATGTTCAAGGCAACAAAGAATTGTTTTTAAAAATAGAAACTAATGAAATGTTAGATACGGTTTACCGACAAAATACAGGTGATGTTGTTTCTAAGAAAAGTGATTTTAAACAAAAAATAGAAGAACAAAAGCAGGACTTAAAACAAATTAATATTGATTTTAAGCGCAGTAAAAATCAATTGCTTTTAGCCCTTGTCCAAATGCTTAAAAAGAGTGGAGCAACAAAAGGTAGTGATTGTTCATCGGCACTAAGGCTAGCGGATAATAAATTAAACTCTTTTTTTATAGATTATTCCAAGTACAGTAAGGTAAAGAGTAAATGGATTATTGCTTTTTCAGATTTGGTTAATTTCCCTAAGAACAATAAGGCGATACAACTCACCAATAAAATTATTCGCCCAGGATTCTCGAGTGCTGTTCCTTATGTAAGGCAAGAAGATTTTATTAATATGACAACCGAGCAGGAATTTGAAAATTATTTTGAAACAATTTTAAAGAAGTAACTATGTCAAAATCAGATAATGATAGTGGAATTGGGCTAAGAAAAGTGTATATGTCCATTCAAAAAATTAAAAAGGCTTTAAATAGAATTGCTGTAATAGAGCATACTATAGAGAATCCATCGGTAGTGATTGGAGATGCAAAAACCACCTCAAGTTTTGAGCAAATGGAAATAGTCACCAAAGCCGAGATTAATTCGTATACTAAATCCATGCATTCCATTATTATTTTTAAATGGGCGCTTATATTATTTGAATCGTTTGGAGCCTATTTAGCTTTTGGATTAATTATGCACGCTGTAAATTTAGAGGCTCTTGTTGAGAATTTGATTATACTTATAATTCGGAGTGTTATTTCAATTGGGTTTTCTTATGCAATTGTAAACTTTGCATTAAAAACTATTGGTTCACAAGGCAAGTTAGATTCTAAGAACACTAGTTTTGTATTGGCTTTTTTATCCATTTTATCTTTACCATTGTTTAATCTATTTATGATTTATGGTACTCACTTGGAGATAGATAATAAAGAAATCTATATGATATCATTATTTTTTACTTTAATGACAGGAACTCTTTTATTACTTAGAAGTAAGGGTATAACTATAGAGGAGCACAAGAGGATTGAGATTCTTAAAAGTTACAATAGTATGCTCAGAGAGAGAAAAAAACTTTTAAATCAATCAAGGAATTACCATCAGGATATTTTTGATTACAACGATCAGTACAGTGGTTTTATAGAAGATAAAAATGCGATATCAGACGACAATCAACTGTACGTAGTGGTTAAAGTTTTTTTAAAAGAGTGTACAGATTATGATCTTTGGTCTTTCGATTTTATTAAAAAAGCAAAATTGCAGTTAAACATTAAGTAAAAACCCCAAAAAGAGTGTTTTACTTTTTGGGGAATGTTCACTTTTGGAGCATTTTCAGAATAAGAGGTCTTTTACAATTCAATGCACTCTTTTTAGTAGAATGAAAACATTACTTTGTAGAAAAGATATCCTACAGAAGATACTAAATGTTTTTTGTCTTGAGGCAGATTATTTACGGTTTGCATTAGATTTTCAAAAGAGTCTTCACTTTGTTTGAAATGATCTATAATTCATTGCAGAAGATTGAGTTCTTCTTCTGTGAATTTCTTAGTTTTAAGATAATGGTTGTATTTTGCAAGAATTCTAATGTCTAAAACCTCATGTTTAAGTTTATCAGCTTGATTGTATAAAAAGATGATGGGCTGGGCAAGATAAGAAACGTTACCAGTCAATTCTCCAATAGTTCTTTTTAAATTATACAGGCTTGGGTCTTCAATAAAACTCCATTTTACTTGGTCTAAATAATCCCATTCTCACGCATTGAGTTCCAGTTTCATAAATGCAGGATGATTTTTTCTTAAATAGTCTATGTCCAAGAGGTCTTTGTGCGTTTTTGAATCAACAGATTCAGAAATAGCATCAGCAATTTCAGCTCCTGTTGCAACTGATTTTTGTTCCATTTGCAGTTGATTGGAATTAGTTTGTTTTACCGCCTCTTGATAAATCAAAGTTGTAATTACTTGGGCTAAATCAGTTCTATCCTGCGGAATTTGACTTATTATTTGCCTAAGGTTGTTCATAGAATAGTCTTGGATTAAATCTTGATGTACTTTTCTTAAATAGTCAAAATCTGCCTCATTCAAGTTTAAATTACTATTGGCAAAACGGGTTTTTATTTTTTGGGTTAACTCCGTTTCATGTACCTTTAGATTGTTTTGCTCATCTTTTGACGAATTAATACTGCTGTTTACCATATTTAGCATGTTTAATAATAAAACAACCTTAGTATAACTTTATAAATTGATTTGTCAAATTTTTAACTACTTTTTCTCTTTGAAATGCATTTTATAATACGTATAACCTTTTTAATCTTTAGTATTTCAGCTGATTTGTATGGAAAAAAGTTTGTTTTCAAATTCTAATGAAGACTTGAATCATAGTTTAGAATTAGCTAGTCAAATAAATGGTTTGGAACTACATTATGATTTTATAACTACTGAGCAAGAAAGAGAATTGTTATCTCAGATAGATAATAATTTATGGCTCAATGACTTGTCTAGAAGAGTACAACACTATGGTTACAAGTATGATTACAAAGCAAGACGTATTGACTCCAGTTTGTATCTTGGTAAAATCCCCATTTGGCTGGATTCCTTAGCCGAAGAATTATTTAATAAAGGAATTATAGATTTCATACCCGATCAAGTCATTGTAAACGAGTATGTGGATAATCAGGGAATTGCCCATCACATTGATTGTGAGCCTTGTTTTGCCGATTGTATCGTATCTCTTTCCCTCGCAGGCAGCTGCGCTATGGATTTTATAAAAGATAAGAATTCTAACAATCCAATTAAAATATCCTTACTTATACCTCCAAGAACCTTATTAATAATGAAAGGAGAGTCAAGATACAGGTGGCATCATGCAATTCCTTCAAGAAAAAAAGATGTTTTTAATGAAAATATTTACAATAGAACTAGAAGAGTTTCAATCACACTTAGAAAAGTGATACTTTAATTCATCTTTTTAGTTTGCATTAAACTGGGTTTTACAGGCTATTTTAGGTGGTTTATTGCTTTATTTAACTTGTTTAGTAAATAACTCGAAATTAACTTATTCTTGGCTTGTAATTACTTGACTTAGAAACTATTTTTTATGAAGTTAGCTTTTTAATTTAAAGCAAATGAATTATAGTTTCGTGGTTATAGATGATAAAAAAAATGATGCTGATTGGTTAATAAAAGAACTCAATAGCTTTCCTAACTATATTTGCAAAGGTGTGGCTAACTCCGTAGCGGACGGTATTGCCCTTACTTTAGAAGAACAACCTAATGTCATCTTTTTAAATTCAGAATTAAATAATGAATCGGGTTTTGAAATAATTAAACACGCTTTTCCTTTTTTCAATCAGCCTCCATTTGTTATCCTAATTAGCGATAGTGAAAAGTACATTAAAAAAGCAATCAATTATGATGTTCTGTTTTGCTTAGACAAGCCTATCGAATCTACACAGCTCGTTATCGCACTTACTAAATTTAAAAAGCATTTCTCTGCCACTAGACATCACTTAACCATTAAAGATAAAATTGCTCACAGAATAATTCGTCACCAAGATATTCTTTACATCCAAAGTGATAGTTCCTACTGTCATATACATAGAATTAATGATAAAATTGTAACGGTCACTAAAACTCTAAAAGAGGTAGAAAGTTTATTACCCAATTCCTTTTTAAGGATACACCGTTCGTATATTATCAATACCGCTTATGCAGAAACTATAAATACAACACTCAAAACCATAACGCTTCATTACAGAACTGGGCATTTTGAAGTAACTGAACAAAGCAAGATAAGACTTGATGAATCTTTTACCTTAAAGAGCGTTGTTTTGGAACTTCCTATTGGAGATATATTTTTGGAAAGAGTAAAACAAGCTTTATTAACCTTTAAATTGGAGTAACTATAAAATTAGTCTTACTCGCTACTTTACCGTGTTCATGAGCTCAAATTACCTGTTTACTAAATAACTCCAAACCGTCTAAAACAGACGGTTTTTTTGTTTTAAAATTGCTACCATTCAAACATTAAAAGTAAAACGTAATGAACAAAAAAACTTTAATTTTCGCAGTAACATTTTTAGCAATTTCTACAATTGGAAAGGCGCAAACTCAAACCTCAAACAGCTTAGGTTTTGGAGTTAGTTTATACGGAACATCTTGGATAAAATATAAGTTTTCTTCAAATTCAAATAACTATTCTTCAAGTTTTGAAGATGTGAAAGGCAAACAATACATGAGATTGGATTATAGCAACTATCTAAATGCACATTTTTTCTACGAAAAAAAATTATCAGATGGATCCTCTTTAATGTTTGAGGGAAATTATGCTCAAATAAAACTGGATAAAATAGATTTAGGAGTAAATAACACCTTGGAACCAGCTTCTTTTACACAAAAAGCAACAATATATGGTGCGGGTGTTTATTACGGATACACGATTAATAATAAAAAGAGAATACAATTCCCAATATATGCTGGTTTTGGTGGAAATTATGTATCGGGTGAGCCAATTGAAAAATTCTTTTTTTCGTTATCTGGGAAAGCTAGAATAAAATTTTACTTATCTAATAAAATGGCTCTTTATTCAGGTGTTAGCTATGATACAGGTATTGCAGCAGGTAAATCAGGAACAACAACTGCAAAAGACAGTGATTTAAGTATCGGATTTAATGCATATCATTTAGACTCAGGTCTGATGTTTAGCTTTTAATTTTACAAAGTAACCCCATGAAAAGGATAATTGTATTTTTTCTAGTTCTAGCACCTTTATTTGGTTTATCTCAAAAGAAACTTTTCAAACAAGCAATTGAAAAAGGAAGGGAAAGACAAGCTTTATATAAAGTTGTAGTTGATAATGGTACTGTAGTAAAAGAATCAGATATAACGGAGTATGCCCAAAAAAACCTCTATATCATTAAAAACATTACGTATCAAAAGGTAAATCGATTTGGAGATTTTTTTAGTGGAGTCAAATCATTTGAGTTTTTACCCAATACGGAGATAGATGCTTACGTGTTTGAAAAATTTGTTTCTGAAAGCAGTTGGTCAAAATCGTATCAAGAAATTATCTCGAGCAAAACAAGTAACGGCTATGTATTTAATACTAAGACTAATAAATTTGAAAATACTCAAATACAATGGTCTGGTGATTTAAAGAATGATTTGCCTTATGGTTCGGGTATTGGATTTTATAAAAATAGCGCCTCTCAAAATTGCTTTTATGGAGAATTTGAAAATGGTAAGCCAATTGGTAAATCTATCTATATCACTTACGAATATACCAAAAGCAATTTTGAAAATGGAACTAAAAAAGAAGAGACAATAGAGATTCTATCCATTAAAGGAGGTGTTGGGTTTTATAAAAGAAACAACCTTTTTGGAATTATAGACCAGAATTATGAGTTTGTATCAAACCCTGAGTATTCAAGAATCATTTCTGGATTTATAAATAATCAAGCGATTGTATTAAATAATGGCAAGGAGACTATTATAGATTCAAAAGGGAAATTTATCGATTACACTTCCAATCAAAAAGATTTAGATCAGCAACAGCGAAAGAAGAAAGAAGAAGAGGATAGGATTCTAGCCTATTTTAAACCTCAAATTGATGCCTATAACATAATGGGTTATGAGTTTGCAAAAATGTACATGTCAAATATTTCTCCCAATACTGGAGCAAGTCCTGGTTATACTTTTAAATCCGATGACTACAAAAATGATTCACGGGAAGTTACACTTTACTGGACGGCTGGAATTTGTGGAATCTGCCCAAGAGAGCAATTTGAAGTTTATGGTACTATTAATGTAAGAACAGGAGAGTTTGTAATGACAAATGCTAATAGTGCGGCAACTTCAGCTAGCTATATTTCAACGGGGCTTACAAAACTTGGAGAGTTTGCTGTTAGTGCTTTATCGAACTTGCCTGATACAAGTTCAAGTTCTGATTACTCTACAATTGAGGATAACTCTTCGTCAAACAACCCAAGCGGTTCAAAAAACGTAGAATTTAAGGTTGTTAAAACTAATGCTTGTGCTTATGACTGTTTGGAGAGCTTTGAATTTATAATATATGAGGACGGAATTAAACACAGTACCGAAACCCTTGGGAAAAGGAAAAACGGAGAATGGAGGACCAATTGCCCAGGAGATGTTATGGGTTCTGATTACATAAATTCTAATGGTGATTTTAAAAGTGCGGCTATAAAACTTTATGAACAATATATTGGAGAAAAAGGCAATACTTATACCGTTGCTTATTGATATTTCGCTATCTATTAACAAAAAAATAAAAACAAATGAAAAAACTATTTTTAATTTTAGTATCATTTTTAGTAATTAATACTACTAATGCACAAATATTTGGAAAGAAAAAACAATCAAATCCAAATCTAGTTAAGTTACAGGATAAATATCCACAAACATCGGGATATAAAGAAGATTATGACCCAAATAAGGATAGTAATAGTAATCCTAAATTGAAGTATTTGTATCAAAATTTAATAAAGGATAAAGATACATTAAAGGTAAAAACGTTCATGTCTTCTAACGGTATAAATTACAATTTTATTAGCTCTTCAGGGGAGCCAATATTAAATTCGGTTACTCAAAGTGGTAGCAACCAAGTAGTAGAACATTTTCTAATAAATGGCGCTAATCCCAATTTAAGAACCTTCTTTACGGAGTATGGATCAATGAGTATGAGAACTCAAAGTAGAGAAAGTAGAATAATTTATTCAAAGTATCCAATAGAAATAGCCTTGGAGAATTTAGATACTTTAAAAATGAGTTTATTAAAAAAATATGGTGCCGATATTGAGCCTATAAAAGAAAAGATAAAAGCGTATTCAACGGATTATAGATACGCTAAGTTTGTTCAAAAGTTCATTGGCTCTAATGCGGTTTCAGTAAACTCACTTTGGGATTACATTTATTTAACTGACAAAAAAAATGTCAAATTAGAAAAAATAAAAGATTTGATAAGTAGAGGAGCAAAAGTTAATCACAGTGATGGTTGCTTATTTCAAGCTTTATACAGAGAATATCCCTATGAAATTATAGAGTTTTTAGTAAAAAATGGAGCAGATGTAAACTTAGGAGTTCCAAGTGGAGCGTACACTAAAGGACAACCACCGTTATGGTTTGCCGTTTGTCGCAGTGACCTGAAACTTGTAAAACTGCTTGTTGAAAATGGGGCTAAAATAAATATAGAAATGACAGGATGTACACGAAGTGGTAATGCTAATAAGCCTGTTGAAATGGCTATTAACAATAATGCGAATGATATTGTGGATTATTTGTTCTTAAAGGGAGCAAAGTAAGATGGGCATTAAGTTTTATGCTTACAGATATTTTTTATACGATGACAAGCCAATTTATCATTGAAAATGAATTGTAAGGTGGTAGTGTAAAAGAAATTTCTATATTTGTCCCCTATATCAAAAATAAGACAGTTAGTTTAAACCCTTTCATTCTATCCAATAGAAAATTTGAAGGGGTTTATCTTTTAAAAAAACAAAGTAGGAATTCCTACTTTGTTTAATATTCACTTGCTAGTAATAATGTGCAATAATTATCCTCAGACTTATATTTACCAGACTCAATCATTTCAGTATTAAGTTGGTCAATAAAAAATAATTTTTGACCAGTATCTTTATGGATAAAGACCTGAAGGTAATCTAATCCTTTTTTATCTTCTACTAGTGATTTGATAAACAAATAAATCTCAAAAATTTCATCTTGCGACAAACTTTGCTGAATTCCAATTGTCGCAAAGAAACTTCCTGAAAATTTATATGTTCCATCCGTTTCTTGTGGTTGATACAACCATTTTTCTAATGTTTCCATTTATATACTTTTACAATTATTGCATAAGCATAACAAAGAGAGTATAGATATCAAGTAAAAAATAGTTGTTTCTAGTTGCTAGAAAAAGGAAAATATCTAATGATTAATAACATTTAAACAAATTCCAAATTGATGTCATTAATAGTATAATCTAATCATTGTTCAATTGATTATATTAAAAACTCGTAGCTTTTTAGACAATCCCCCATCAAAAAACAATTTAGTTTGCACAAGTATCATTGTGCTGGGTAAGAATTATGGCTTTACACCTAGTATTTTATGAAGATAATATTTTGTTGTGCTAAGTAAATTTTATGAGAATTTATATTCAAATATGATATATTTTACTATAAATCATTTTCTTAAAAGTTTTCATTCTATAAGATATTTGATAACCTTGTTGGCTAAAAACTGTATATGTAAGTCATTTTAGCACTACCCTTCTAGCTAAACAGTATAAAAATCTTGAGTATTACCATTCTTAATGGTTATCATAAATTTCTTTTCTGTGACCAATCCTAATAATTTCTATTCTAAGTTCATTGTTTTTGATGGAGTAAATGATTCTATAATTACCGACTCTAATTCTATATAATGTTAATGATTCAAATCATGTAATATTGAAATTTTTAAGTTTTTTATGTCAATTGGGATATGGATTTTCAACAAGCATTTCAATTTGTGAAATAATCCTATTAATGATTCAAAATGGAAGCCTTGCCAATTCTTTCTGCGCTTTTTTATTAAATATAATGCTATACAATCACATTAAGCATTTCATTTTTTAGATAAAAGTTGTTGCTTGACTCTATCAAGAGATACTGCGGGTTCATTAATTCTCTCAATTGCTGTCAGACTATCGAAAAAGTCCTCCATAACTTGTTGAACTCAAGAATTCTTAAGGTCAAATACAACCGCTGTTTTTTGTCCTTTATCATTTGTTAAAAAATTAATTCACTTTCTGATAAAGGCTGTAGGAAGTGCTATTGTAGACATTACAAATGGATTAAATAATAAATTACCCTACTATATTTTTTTTGAATCAGATTATCAAGAGATAATTATTTGGTACGATTAATTTTAAGTCATATTTATATTAGCACTTTAATTCTTTTATATATTTGTCATACCAAGTCTTTTAACGATAATGATTGTTTGAGGCTATGCAATTAAGCATTCTGATGTATTGGAAAGCAATATTTGAAACAGGAACAATTGATATTGAATATGAGATGAATTTAATACATGTGATAGAAAACCAATATGTTAAGGAAGTTCTTAGAAATACTTCATTAGAAAATTTACCTGATGAAAAGTGGGAACTGATAGAAAATTTTGAAAACTATGCAATTTCCAATTACGGTCGGGTGAAAAGTTTAGAGCGCGCTACTCTTTCGTTTAAAGGAGGAGAGAGAATTCAGCCTGAGCTGATAATGAAGCTTATTTTTGTAAAACAGTATAACAAATATCTTGATTGTAATTTTTATAGTATCCAATGTTCATTTTCATTAGAAGGTGTTAAATACCGAAAGTCTGTAGCTCGTTTGGTGTATTATCATTTTATTGAAAAGTTTGATATGGATGATCGTAGTGCAGTCATTTCTTTTAAAGATGATAATAGTCTGCATTTGCATATCAATAATTTAGAAAAGCTTACAGCAAGTGAAAAACGATTAAAAACCTTTCAGAATGATAAGGCAAGAAACCGAAATATTGACTATTTAAAGCCTGTGAGTCAGTATACTGTAGAAGGTAATTTGGTGGCTGATTTTGAAAATATATATGAGGCTCAAAAAGCAGTAGGTGTTGGTTGCGAAAGTATTCAAGATGTAATAAATAAAGAGTTTCTGACTGCTGGTGGATTCAGATGGTTTTTGAAGAATGAACCACCAAAAAAAGAAGATTTTATTATCTCTCCAAAGCAAAACTCCTCAGAAGTAGTGTTTAATAAATCTCTTTGGGAAAAATTAGGCAAGCCACCAATAGATTCAAATAATCCACCTGCTTGTATGAATTTATCACTTTCAGATCTTCCCGGCGAAGTATGGAAACCGATACCGGGTTTTGAAGATTCTCACCTTGTTTCAAATAAAGGAAGGGTAAAGCATTTAAGTGGTTGGACGCCTGGTAAGAAGAAGTTTTTTATGCAGGACAAAATTCTTTCGCAAACATTGACACAACATAAAAATAAAGCTTGTTCATTTTATGTTACATTATTTAACAAGGAAAAAAAAGTCCGTGTAACTACGGCCCGACTTCTTTACTATTGTTTTGTAAAAAAGTATGACATATACGACAAAACACAGGTTGTTGTTAATCAAAATGAATCACTATGGAATATGGATATTTCAAAACTTTCATTACAATCAATTCATTCTGTACTAAAAAGAAAAGTAAGTATAAAATCTATTAGTTAATAAATAAATTAATGTTTACAGATGTAATTATTCGTTGTAAAACATTAGTATTTGGTTTATCTTTCTAAGATAAATTTCACTATCTTTTTAGAAACATTATGTCTATTCAAAGCTGCTTGATTTGCCAGTTCACATGACTTGTACTAAAAATTCGAATATATTTATGTATAGTTACTTAATTTCTTCTTTCATAATGACTTATTTATAATTAAAAGAATCTATTTCTTGGACAGGTCAATATAATGAGCCTTTTATCCACCCACGATAATATTGTGGACATTTACGCTATCAAACAGTGTGATTTTACTATCTTTGACCTGTTAAAAATTAATTAGGCTTCAATGAACCGAATTAAAGAAGTGCTTAATGGAAAAAGGCATTTCCCAAACTTGGCTTGCTATGAAGTTGGACAAAAGTTACAACACAATTAACGATTATTCTCGCAATGTGAGACAACTGAGCCTGGAAGATTAGTACCGAATTGCAAAATTTTAGACGTTAACGCCAAAGATTTATTGAAAGAAGAATGAGCAAAGAGAATCAAATAGAACTAAATCTTATAGAGCAATTAAAAGGGCTGAAATATAGTTACCGCCCTGACATAGTTGACAGAAAAACTCTTGAACAAAACTTCAAAACAAAATTTGAAGAACTCAACCGTGTTCACTTATCCGATAATGAGTTTTTGAAACTTAGAGAGGAAATCATCAATTCAGATGTTTTCCTTGCATCAAAAAAATTACGTGAAAGACAATATTTGCAACGTGAGGATGGAACGCCTTTATACTACACTTTAGTAAATATTAAAGATTGGTGTAAAAATGACTTTGAAGTTATCAGTCAGTTACGCATCAACACAGAAAACAGTCATCAACGATACGATATCATTTTATTGATAAATGGATTGCCAGTGGTACAAATCGAGTTGAAGAAACTTGATATTTCACCAAGAAAAGCAATGCAACAGATTGTGGATTACAAAAACGAAACTGGCAACGGTTACGGAAATTCATTGCTTTGCTTTATGCAGTTGTTTATTGTGAGCAACCGAACCAATACCTACTATTTTGCGAACAACAAGATTCAGCATTTTCAATTTAATGCGGATGAACAGTTTTTGCCGATATACCAATTAGCAGACGAAACAAATAAAAAAATTACGCATCTTGATTCATTCACTGAAAAATTTCTAAGCAAGTGTACGCTTGGGGAAATGATAAGCAAGTATATGGTTTTGGTAGAAAGCGAACAAAAATTGCTTGTAATGCGACCGTATCAGATTTACGCTGTAAAAGCGATTGAAGAATGTGTGAAACAAAACAGAGGAAACGGTTACATCTGGCATACAACAGGAAGCGGTAAAACTTTAACCTCTTTTAAAGCTTCTACCCTTTTAAAGGACAATCACGAAATTGAAAAATGTTTGTTTGTGGTTGACCGTAAAGACCTTGACCGACAAACCCGAGAGGAATTTAATAAATTTCAGGAAGGAAGTGTGGAGGCAAACACTGATACGGAGACATTAGTAAAGCGTTTGCTTTCTATGGATTATGCCGATAAAGTAATTGTAACTACTATTCAAAAATTGGGCTTGGCATTAGACGGTACTTACAAGAAAAACTATAAAGAACGATTAGAGCCATTAAGCAAAAAACGTGTGGTTTTCATCTTTGACGAGTGCCACCGTTCCCAATTTGGAGAGAATCACAAGGCGATTAAAGAGTTTTTCCCAAATGCTCAATTATTTGGTTTTACAGGTACCCCCATTTTTGATGAAAACGCCACTTACAGCATAAGAGAAGGAGAATATGCCTCATACAAAACAACGGAGAACATTTTTCAACAAAGGCTACACTCTTATACTATCACCCACGCTATAGATGATAAAAACGTATTGCGTTTTCATATTGATTATTTCAAAGGAAATAAAAATCAAAAACCCGGAGAAGCAATTTCAAGGCAGGCAGTAGCTGAAGCCATTTTTAACAAACACAATGCTGCGACAAATTCGAGAAAGTTCAATGCTGTTTTGGCAACGGCTTCAATCAATAATGCTATTGAGTACTATGAACTTTTCAAAGAATTACAAAAGAAAAAGCAAAAAGAAAATCCTGAATATGTTCCGTTAAACATTGCTTGTGTGTTTTCGCCACCTTCTCAACTTATTGCAAAACAGGGAGACCAACAAAGTCAGAAAAATGCCGCAGACATCAAACAATTGCAGGAAGATTTGACACAAGAACGTGAGGACAACAAACAAAATCCAGAAGAAAAGAAAAAAGCGCTGACTGAAATTATTGAAGATTACAACAGGCAATTCAATACCAATCATAGCATTAACGAATTTGATTTGTACTATCAGGATGTTCAAAGACGAATAAAAGACCAACAATACAGTAACAAAGATTATCCGCACGAAAACAAAATTGACATTACCATAGTGGTAGATATGTTGCTTACAGGTTTTGATAGCAAATACCTCAATACTTTGTATGTGGACAAAAATCTGAAATACCACGGATTGATTCAGGCATTTTCACGCACTAATCGTGTATTGAACGACACCAAACCTTACGGTAATATTTTAGATTTTCGTTCTCAACAAGAAAGTGTAAATCAAGCGATTGCACTTTTCTCAGGAGAAGACAACGGCAAGGCAAGAGAAATCTGGTTGGTTGACCCCGCACCTGTAATGATTGACAAATACAAAGAAGCCGTTGAGAAATTAGGGGTGTTTATGCAGCAACATAATTTGGTGAACGAGCCACAAGAAGTTTACAATTTGAAAGGAGATGCAGCAAGAATAGCTTTTGTACAAAACTTTAAGGAAGTGCAACGCCTCAAAACACAGCTTGACCAATACACAGACTTGGACGAACAACAAAAGGATAAAATCAAAGCCGTTTTGTCTGACGATACCTTGCAGGAGTTCCGAAGTTCTTACATAGAAACAGCAAAGCAATTAAGAGAGGTACAACAAAAAGAAGGTGAAAATGCTCCACCTGAAATTCAACAACTCGATTTTGAATTTGTTTTGTTTGCTTCTGCCGTGATTGATTATGATTACATAATGAATCTGATTGCAGACAGCACACAGAAGAAACCTGCCCAGCAAAAGATGACCAAATCACAAGTGATCAGCTTGTTAAAATCAAATTCTAATTTAATGGAAGAGGAAGAAGATTTGACCGAATACATCAATAGTTTGGATTGGGAGAGCGGACAAGATGTTGAAACGCTTCGCAAGGGTTATGACACTTTCAAAGACGATAAATACAATAAGGAAATAGCTTCTATTGCGAACAAACACGGCATAAAAATGGCAGACTTGAAAAAGTTCATAGATAAGATTATGAGCCGAATGATTTTTGACGGTGAAAAACTTACTGACCTTTTAGCTCCATTGGATTTGAATTGGAAAGAACGTAGAGTAAGAGAATTGGCATTAATGGAAGACTTAGTGCCACAATTAAAGAAACTTGCCCAAGGGCGTGAAATTTCAGGATTAGCAGCGTATGAGTAAGAAGAATAAACTAATACCCGAATTGCGATTTCCTGAGTTCTCTGAAAATTGGGATATCGTTTCAGTTTCGGATATGTGTGATGTGTACAGAGGTGGCACGTTCTCTAAAGCCGATATGGATGAAAATGGCTCTTATTCTTGTATTCATTATGGTGAGTTGTTCACAAAATATAAAGAAGTGATTTCTGCCATTTATTCAAAAACTAATAAAAAAGAAGGATTTAAAAGTAAAGTTGGAGATATTTTAATGCCAAGTTCTGATGTAACACCTGATGGATTAGCAAAAGCTTCAGCAATAATGCTTGCAGATGTTGTTTTGGGTGGAGATATGAATATTCTGAGACCCAAAAAAAAATTTAATTCAATTTTTCTAAGCTATTTACTAAATCATTCCAAAAAGGAAATTATCAAACTAATTTCAGGAACGACAGTAAAGCACATTTACCCAAGTCAAATCGTCACTTGCCAATTACCAATAGCTAATAACAAGTTAGAGCAACAAAAAATAGCTTCTTGCCTTGCCTCCCTAGATGATTTGATTGATTCCCACAACCAAAAATTGGATTTACTCAAAGACTATAAAAAAGGTTTGATGCAAAACCTTTTTCCGCAAGAGAGAGAGAATGTGCCAAAGTATCGGTTTAAGGAATTTGAGAAAGATAGTGCTTGGGTGTTGAAAGAGGTGGATGATTTTATTGATTTGCTTTCTGGAATAGCACTTAAAGGTGAGGAAATATGTGATGATGAATCTGGAATAGCAATATTAAGAGGCATCAATATAACGGAAGGATATATAAGGCATTCAAAAGAAATTGACAAATTCTATTTAGGATCTATAGAAAAATTAAAAAGATATTTTGTTAAAGAAAATGACATTGTTATTGCGATGGATGGTTCTAAAGTTGGGAAAAATGTAGCTCTCGTTGGTAAGACTGATGAAAATGCAATTTTAATTCAAAGAGTAGCGAGAATCAGAGCAAATAAAAGAGCAGATTTTACTTTTATTTATCAATTTTTCATTTCAGATAATTTTAGAACATATGTAGATGCAGTAAATACAAGTTCTGGAATACCTCACATTAGTGCACAACAAATTAAAAATTACAAAATTTGGTTTCCTCCTAATTTAAAAGAGCAACAAAAAATTGCTTCCTGTCTTTCATCTTTAGATGAGCTTATAACTGAACAGACAGAGAAAATAGAGCAATTGAAAAAGCATAAAAATGGATTGATGCAAGGTTTGTTTCCAAAAATGATTAATTAAAATGAGTGGTCAAAAAAAACTATATAAGTACAAAACATTGAGAAATGTTGCAGTAAGATTGAGGGACGATTTAAACGACCATCACTTTGTGTTGCTTTATGCCTACAACGGAACAGGCAAAACTCGTCTCTCAATGGAGTTCAAAAACATAAGCAAAAAACGGAAGAAAAACCCAGTAACAGATACATTGTATTACAACGCTTTTACTGAAGACCTTTTCCATTGGAACAACGACCTTGAAAATGATTTAGAAAGGCATCTAATTATAAATACTCAATCTGCTTTTTTTGATGGGTTTAAGGAACTGGCTTTAGATGAAAAAATATTTGGTTATTTGGAACGTTATGCTGATTTTAATTTTGACCTTGACTTCACTAAGAAAACCATTTCATTTAAAAAGCAAGTAAAAAATCCAAAATTCAAACCTGATTCTGGCGAACCTGAATATATTATGCAGTCAGATATTAAAGTTTCTAGAGGTGAGGAGAATATTTTTATTTGGTGTATTTTCCTTGTTCTAATTGAACTTGCTATTGATGATGATGGTAGTGGCCCATATAAGTGGGTAAAAAATATTTACATAGACGACCCAATTTCTTCACTTGACGACAATAATGCTATTGCAGTAGCAAGTGATTTAGCCAAACTATTAAAAAGGGGTAAGGATAAAATAAAAGTAGTCATTTCTTCTCATCATTCATTGTTCTATAATGTGATGTATAATGAACTAAAGAAGATTGAGCATAAAAGTCATTTTCTACACAAGAACGGAACGGATGGATATATTTTAAGAGCAACCGATGAAACACCATTTTTTCATCACGTAGCTATGTTGACCGAATTAAAAAAGGTTGATCAAAATGGTCAAGTCAACACTTATCATTTCAATATGTTGAGGGCTATTTTAGAAAAAACGTCTACATTCTTTGGGAATGACGACTTTTCAAGTTGCATCAAAGGTGTGAACGATGAAGTACTTTTTTCTAGAGCACTAAACTTGTTAAGTCACGGGAAATACTCCATTTATCAGCCTGTTGAAATGAATGAGGACAATAAGGATTTATTCAAAAAAATACTAAAAGCCTTTACGGATAAATATGAATTTCAATTGCCTGAAATACTAGCATAAAAGTGAAATAAATGACACAAAAAGAACAAAATAAAAAATTAGGCGATACCCTTTGGGACATTGCCAATGATTTAAGAGGAGTTATGAATGCGGATGATTTCCGTGATTATATGCTTTCGTTTCTCTTCCTTCGGTATTTATCTTTTAACTATGAAGAAGCTGCAAGAAAAGAATTGGGTAAAGATTATCCGCCAAGTCCTTCAAAAGATTTGAGAGCAGACTTCTTAGTGCCACCACCTTTGGAACTTTGGTACAAAAAAAATAAAGGAGACATTGATGAGTTTGAGGAACATATGCGAAAAAAAGTGCATTATGTTATCAAGCCAAAATTCTTGTGGAGCAACATCACTGAATTATCACGAACTCAAAACGGTGATTTATTAGAAACGCTCCAAAAAGGATTTCGATACATTGAAGATGAATCGTTTGAAAGTTCTTTTAAAGGTTTGTTCTCTGAAATCAATTTAAATTCTGAAAAACTTGGTAAAACACCTAAAGAAAGAAACGATAAACTTTGCAAGATAATAACCAAAATAGCGGAAGGCATTGCGGACTTTTCTACTGATACCGATACCCTTGGTGATGCTTACGAATATTTGATTGGAAAATTTGCAGCAGGTTCAGGAAAAAAAGCAGGTGAATTTTATACTCCTCAACAAATTTCAACCATTCTTTCTCAAATTGTTCTGTTAGATTCACAAGATCCAATAACTGGTTATAAGAATAAATTGAACAAGGTGTTGGATTTTACTTGTGGCTCAGGTTCTTTGCTTCTAAACGTAAGAACTCAACTAAAGAAGGCTAAAGGAAATATTGGCAAAATTTTCGGACAAGAGAAGAACGTTACCACTTATAACCTTGCCCGAATGAATATGCTATTGCATGGTATGAAAGACACAGAGTTTGAGATATTCCACGGAGACACTTTGCTCAATCAATGGGATTTGCTTAATGAAATTAATCCGAGCAAAAAAATTGAGTTTGATGCTATTGTAGCTAATCCTCCATTTAGCTTACGTTGGGAGCCAAACGACACTTTAGCAGAAGATTTTCGCTTTAAAGGATATGGACTAGCACCTAAGTCAGCAGCGGACTTTGCTTTTCTCTTGCACGGATTTCACTTTTTATCTAAAGAAGGAACAATGGCTATTATTCTGCCTCACGGAGTTCTATTCCGAAGTGGTGCAGAAGCAAGAATCAGAGAAAAACTATTGAAAGAAAATTACATTGACACAGTAATTGGTTTACCATCAAACTTATTCTACTCGACAGGAATTCCTGTTTGCATTTTGATTTTGAAAAGATGTAAAAAACAAGATGATGTTTTGTTCATTAATGCTAGTGAACAATTTGTAAAAGGAAAACGTCAAAACGAACTTTCCGAAAAGCATCTAGACAACATCGTTGACACTTACAAATACCGAAATGAAAGAGAGCGTTATTCTCGTAGAGTTTCATTGGATGAAATCAAAAAGAATGACTACAACCTGAACATTTCAAGATATGTGAGTACTTCAGAAGACGAAATACAAATTGACTTGGAAGAGGTAAATTCTAAATTGATTGAAATAAACAAGAGCATAAAAGTAAACACAGAAAAACACAACAAATACTTGAAAGAATTAGGATTAAAACCTATTTAATGACCACGCTATTTGCAAGCACATTGCCAAAGCCCCACTAGCCAACGCTCAAAACAAAACTTTGTCAAAGAGCTTGCAAAGCCAACGCAAGACAAAATTATTTTTGAAAAATTTCCCGATCCTTAAAAAAATAAAAAATGCAACGCACAGCCGACAGACAATGAAACGAAAACTCAATACAGACAATGGCTTTCAAAGACTAACGACAGAACACTAGTTGTCAACGGTGTGACTGGCGTTGATATAGAATTGCTAACATTCTATATATTTTGTTTAATTTTATATTTTACAATTATTTACTAAAAGATAAAAAATCTTTATTTTTGTGTAGCTCAATAAAGGGAGACAGGTACCCTAAATTATATTGCACTTTCAAAACAAAAAAAATGGCTTTGTAATCTAATTTATAGAAATCCATAAGTGAGTTAAACTAATATCATTAGTTCCTTTTCTATGAGCAATAGATTGCAAAATAGAGTAATTAATATCGTTGTGGATTTGAGAAAGCATTTCGTCTTTTCCCCATTCTAATATTGGGTTTTTTGTTAATTCTGAAATCCAATTATTAATTGTTGTTAGCCAATGACTAAAATCATTATCTTCAATAAAACCCACCATACCACACTCTAACAATCCTTTTCCATGCTTTTGGGATTTGTACCTTTCAATACCTCCATTATTTTTCTCTCCAATCACATATTCTTTTTCTCGGTTTGTTTCTGGTGATGGTAGTCTTTTACTTTCTACAGAATAAATAGAAGAAAGTTCAACGCCTTGTTCATTTGGATAAAAAAAGAAATCAGAGAACCCTTTGCTTTGGTTGTAAATATCTTGATATTGTCCTTCGATATTAAATGGATATCCCTTTTGGCGAATTAATATTTGAGCTTGTTTAGTGTATAGTTGTGTTAAATCATTTTCATTAAGATTTTTTTTCTTATGATATTCAGATTTTTTATATGATTTGAAATGTACAACAGTTTCAATCATGCATTCTTGAACAAGACTAATAATCTTGTTTTTAGGGAGCTTAATATCGGGTTGAGATGAATTAAATATGTTGTCCTCTGCTATCATTAAAAACCTGCATTTGAAAAGTCAGTGAAACATTTGTCGGCATCTCGATATGCTGTTAGAGAAATCCAGTACCTGTATTGATTTGGTTTGACAAATACAATAGTATCTTTTTGAGGATATAGTTTGATAATTCTTTTTATGGAAAGTTGTTCTAAGATTACATTGTCTGTTAAACTTTCAATATTGAGTTCTGACAAATCTTTATGAAAGTTTGGTTCTGCGCATTCAATGTCAAATTTAAACACAGTAGCGATTAAAGAGTTGTTTAGTTCTACAACATCTGTCAATCTGAATTTTCTTCCTTCATTTTCTGCGTAAATAGTGTTTAATGCTCTTGAGAATTCAGTTCCGTAATTGGTAATAATGCTTTTTAACTTGTTAGGTCTAATTGATCTGACTGATATTGAGTTTTCACCATGAATAAAAAAATCTTGTTGAAATTGTATACAATCTTCGATAATACATAAGTCAAAATCAGAGAAAATATAACTATCTTCAATAAATGGTAAGTTTTTCAAATCCTTTAATAAGAAGGTGTTGTTTCGATTGATTAATGTTTCTGCGCTTGATGCGAGAAAATAGAATTTATAGAAGTTATAATAGCTGTTAAACGATTTGTGTATCTCTTTTAGAAAGGATTCATCATTATTTTTAGATTTAATAGATATCATTCTTCTTTTAAAAGAAAAGGAGATGTTGTTTAGGAATATTGGAAATCTATTTACCCCAATATTTTCCCAAATAATTAGATTTGGTGCTAAAAAAGCTTCCTCCTTTGGAATCTTAGAAAATTTAGTTTCTCTATCTATCGACGATAATAGATCGTAATAAATTTCATTTTCACTAATTCCTTTTGTTGTTAAAAATGGAATATTGTAAATATAGTCTGGAGATAGGTTTTTTTTACTTCCAATTTCAAATCCCTCTTCCATAAAACTATTATTGTCATTTAAAACATCTATTAATTTTGGTTGAGTTTGGACTTTCTCTATAAGATTCCTAATTCTTCCCCCTCCGAGTAAATTGTTTTTCCAAACGAATTCATTGTTAATAACAGTCTGTAAGTTTATGAAATGAAAGTCATAATCGTCAATTTCAAAAAAAATACGTTCTTTTGTTGCAATAGTTCTTCTAAAAGTAAGATGTAAGAGATTTTTATTTAAATTAGGTTTCTCATTTCTTGCAAAAATAGCAGCACATGCTACATCTGCTCCGTTATCCCAAAGCGACTTGTTTCTAGCCAGAGCAGTAAAATCAAAAATTTGTACAACATTGAAGTTTGAGAAAAGAACTTTTTTATAATCGTTAGATGTGCTGTTATAAAGCAGTCCTGATGATTTAATAATAAGACAAGATAGTCCACTCTCTTTTAAATACGAAAAAGCTTCTGACAAGAATTTTAAGGCGATCTGTCCTTGTGGGATTTTGACACTTTTGTTTTCTAATTGCCATTTATTAGAGTATTCAGAAATAGCTCCCCTTACAAATGGCGGGTTACCAATAACTAAATCAAATTTTTTATTTTGAATTGCTTTACAGTCAAAAAAGTCGGAATGAAAAAGATTTTCCTTTGTTAAATCGTCAAACCGTAATTCATTTATAATTTTTATAGGGTTCAGTTCATTGCAAAGGGCTAGACTCAAACTAAAAGAAGCTAATCTAATGGCTTGTTCTTCCTTATCAACACCGTAAATATTTTTTAAAAGGAGTTTTAAATCTTTAATATCTGGAAATCTCATTTGCTTTTGAAGTCTCCAGATTTGCACGAGTCGTTTAAAAGCCACGACTAAAAAAATACCAGAGCCACATGCAGGATCTAAAATTGTGAAAGAATCAAGATTGAAATCTTCATATTTTTTTAATGGGATACATTCGTCAACAAGTAACTTCGCTAAGTGAGAAGGTGTATAAAATAACCCTTTTTCTTGTTTGTCTTCACCTAGGAATTCTTCGTATAAACGACTTATTAATTCTACAGGAATATACTTGAACTCAAAGTATCTTAAATCAAACTGTAATTCAGTTTGTCGTGAACTAATATCTGCTTTGTCTGTGGATAAGAATTCTGCTAAAATTTTTAAGTCTAAAGATTTTAGTTGTTTTTTTTCATCATCAGCCCAAGAAAATACATTACCGTTGAAGTCATTGTTTAAATCAATTAACAAGTCAACAAATTTTCCTTTGCATAGAACTTCAGTAAATGTGTTAGAGTTGTCATACTTTTTAAAATATTTTTCGCAAAGTAGTTTATTGCCATTACTGTCGATACGTTCTTCTAAGTATTTGATAAGTATTGCTTGTACAATAATCTTGTTAATCAGCGAAGATGATTGAGAAAAATTTTGTTTTAAAACCTCACTTACGTGTCTGATATTTTTTATAAGAGTGTCATAAGCTGAGTTTTGAAACTTGAACTTTTTTTTGAGCTCTTCTTGTTCCCAGAAAAGCCCTGTTTTAATCTTTACCGCAAATTGCTCATTATATAGGTCATGAGACTTGCCAATAAGATTTAAATTAGACGTTAAATACTCAGGCTTGAAATCTTTAGTTATATGCTTTGTGCAATCAACTATTTTTATTTCAGTATTAAAAAAGAAACAAGCTAAAGGCACTTCCCCGCTACTCCAAAGATTTGTCTGAATGTTGGCAATAATGCTATCTTGTTGCTTATCTAGGCCTTTGTTGGTAAAGTCAAAAAGATAAACTTGAGGTTTGTAGCTCCCATTTAATTGTGCACGGAAGTACACTGCAGTAGCTTTGAGCTCTCTTGCTGTTTCTAAATAGAAGTTAAGATTTGGGTCAGGAAGCTCTAATTCATCAACTAAAAATAATAAATCCTCTCCTTCAAAGCCTAATTTATTTAGACCCTGTAAGAATGGTTCGGAAACATTTTTAATTAAACTCATTAATAAATTTATTGAGAAGCAAGTAAAATGAGTTGCGTCTAACCTACAAAATTACAATTTTTAAGTTTTAATATGTGTATATTAAAATAAAAATGTCTAATTTTTTGATGTAGGCTTACTTGTACTTATTTTCTAGGATATGAATGTGAAACAAAAGTTTGTCTTGGTTAAAATTCTCCTAGTAATGAGAAAATATATATAAGTGTATCAAGTATTTACTAGGGTGAAAGCACAATTATGATGGAGAGAATCTGAAAAAGAATAAAGTCTTTTTTTAGACCAAATAAAGCGGTTCGATCAGTAGTCAAAAAAAGCACACCTTTTGAAACTGAATTATCGAACCGCTTTTCATGCTTGTAACTATTTGATATAGAAAACGTTATAAAACGAAAATGCCACCTTTACGGTGGCATATCCAGAAGAGCTCCCTCTCTTGGGCTCGAACCAAGGACCCTCTGATTAACAGTCAGATGCTCTAACCAACTGAGCTAAGAAGGAAACTGTATATTTTTAGTTTAAATAAGAACTTTTCTATTTTTATTGTTCGCTTATCATCTGTTAAGCGGTTGCAAATATAATACGTTTTTTAGGTTTTGCAAATAAATTTGTAAAAAAAATTAATTTTTTTTACAAAAGTTTATCGACTACCAATTGGTAAATATCTTTACCAAAGGTTAAAGCCATTAGGCTCAGCAAGATAATCATTCCAAACGTTTGAACATAACCTGCCGCTTTTTCGTTCAAAGTTTTACCTGTAATCATTTCTACAATAGTAAATAGTGCATGTCCACCATCTAATCCTGGAATTGGAAGTAGGTTCATGAATGCTAATCCTATTGAAAAAAGTGCTGTAAAGCCCCAAATGAACTCCCAATCCCAAGTATCAGGTAACATTCTCGCAATCCCAATTGGACTTTTTACTTGTTTGTATGCTCCGGTTTTCGGTTTTAAGATTAATTTGAATTGTTTTACGTTGTACACTAATAATTGCCAAGATTCTTTAGCAGCTGCTGGTATGGCTTCAGATAGTGATAGATGGTTTATGACTTGCAGACTTTTTTTATCAAGTTGAGACTCGGTGAAAAAACCTAGTTTACCTTCTTTATTTACGTTTGCGTTTAATTTAATTTCTTGATTGGCACGAATTACGTTTAGTTGTACAGGTTTTTTGACAATTTTTAATTCTTCTGTAAATTCGTCGTAGTAATTGAATTTTTTGTCGTTTATGCCAATAATTTTATCCCCTTTTTGTAAGCCTGCTTTTTGTGCTTCGGATTTTGGAAGTATTGAATCTACAACTGCGTTAGTATATCTTGGTCCTGTGAAATTTTTACCTTCGGAACCTAAAATCAAACCTTTTTGTTCATCGGATAAAGTGATGAATTGTTTTTTATCATTTCTCACAATTTCTATTTTATCGCTTAATAAAACATCAATTATTAATCGATTAAAGTTTTGTTGTATTGGTTCACCATCAACAGAAACAATTTTATCTCCATTTTTGAAACCCACACTTTTTCCAACTTCACCAAAAGCAAGTCCATTTTTTTGAACCACATTAGTAGAGATATATTTTTGTCCTACGGTTGAAAACATTGTAGTGTAAATTACTAATGCTAAAACAATATTTACAAATATTCCGCCAAGCATAATAATTAAACGTTGCCAAGCTGGCTTAGATCGAAATTCCCAAGGTTGTGCTGGCTGTTTCATTTGTTCGGTGTCCATACTTTCGTCTATCATTCCTGATAGTTTAACATATCCGCCAATTGGTAACCATCCAATTCCCCATTCGGTATCGCCAATTTTTTTCTTAACTAAAGAAAACCCTGCGTCCATAAACAAGTAGAATTTCTCTACTCTTACTTTAAATATTTTGGCTGCTATATAATGTCCGAATTCGTGAAGTATTACTAATACTGATAATATGAAGATAATTTGTGCTACTTGTATCATTTAATTTCTGTGGTGTAATTTTATAAAAAGCAAAAGTAATGTTTTTATGTTTATTTTTTTTACTAATTGCAAATGTGTCTTTTAAATGTTTGTTAATTCTAATGTTGTAGTAATTTTTAAGCAAATTTTGAACCAAAATAGTATTGGAGTTTATAAATTTAGTACTTATCTTTCAAATAAAGTTTTTGTATTTTTGGATTTATACTATTTAAATTTATTTAAATCTTGATAAATCTTAACTTTCTTCTTAATTTAAAAAAGCAACCCCAGTTTAAAAAATCTTATAAATTGGCTAAGAGCGCATATTTGAATAGGATTCGGTTTGCAGTAAGTTCGTTTTATTTTGCTATGGGATTTACCTTTGCTTCTTGGGCTAGCCGAATTCCCGATATTAAAACAGCACTACAATTAAGCGAAGGTGATTTAGGAAAGTTGCTTTTTGTACTGCCACTTGGTCAGTTGCTTATCATGCCATTTTCTGGAAAATTAGTAACAAGATTCGGCAGTTATCGAATTGCTTTATTCGCTTTAGTATTTTATGATTTAAGTTTGACTAGTTTAGGACTTGCAAACGAAATATGGCAATTGGCTTTGGGTTTACTATTCTTTGGATTATTTGGAAATCTTTGCAATATTGCTATAAATACACAAGGAGTTCATACAGAGTCGCTTTTGGGGAAAACAATTATGGCTTCTTTTCATGGTGTTTGGAGTTTTGCAGGTTTCTCTGGAGCCTTGTTTGCTTTGTTGATGGTTTTCTTGAAACTTGCAACAACCTATCATTTTATACTTGTTTTCGGAATTATTATTGCAATTGCAGCGTTGAATTATAAATTTCTAATACGAGTTAAAGAAAAGAGTGCAACAAAATCTGAAAAATTATTTTCTAAACCAGATAGCTCCTTAGTGTGGCTGGGAATAATAAGCTTTTGTTGCATGGCCAGTGAAGGAATTATGTTCGATTGGAGTGGTGTTTATTTTAAGGAAATTATAAAGGTAAAACCATCATTAGTTATTTTAGGATATACATCGTTTATGATTATGATGGCAAGCGGAAGATTTCTTGCAGATAACTTAATTGAAAAAATTGGTATGAAACGATTGCTTCAAATAAGTGGTGTTTTAATTTCTGGCGGATTGTATTTGGCGGTACTTTTACCTTATTTAATTCCAGCAACAGTTGCTTTTATGATTGTTGGATTGGGTGTTTCTTCTGTTGTACCAGCAGTTTACAGTTTGGCTGGAAAAAATAAAACCGTTGCTCCAAGTCAGGCATTAACAGTAGTTTCTAGCATTAGTTTTTTTGGGTTTTTAGTTGGTCCGCCAGTTATTGGTTTTATTTCTGAATTGTTTAGTTTGAGGTGGTCGTTTGCTTTTATTGGAATTTTCGGAATAGTGATCGTTTTTATGGTTTCGAAGGTAAAAGATCTGAATTGATACTATAAAAAAAGTCTTTGAAAACGAATTCAAAGACTTCATTAAATTAATTTTTTTGGTATTATTTTTTGATTATCTTTTTGTAGAAAGTACCATTAGAAGTGGTGATTTGTATAATATGAATTCCAGTTGCTAGCGTAGCTATTGAAAAATCGGAGGTAGTCGATTCAAAAACTTTTTGTCCTAAATTATTGAATAGGGTACAGTTTTCAATATTTACGTCTGATGGTAATTGAATGTGAACTTCATCTGAAGTTGGATTAGGATAAACAGCAATTGCTTTATCAAGTTCAAAGTTAGCATTTCCTAAAGTAGCCGTATTGTTTTTGGATATAATATTTTTGTTTGGATCAAAAATAACATTAGCGACTTGAAAAGGAACAGGAATTATAAATTCTTGATTGTTGGTAGTATTGTTTAAGGTAACATCGTAAATCGCGCCTGAAGCACTAGTAAGTCTTACAGGAACAGGCATTTCAAAAAACGACACGCTAAAATGAGATTGGGTTTGATTGATGGTAATTTTTGCTTGTCCGTTACCCCAATTTTGTGCGGTAATAGTGTAGGTTGGATATCCTTGTTTGTACACCCAGTCATTAAAAAATTCTTGAAGACTTTGTCCGTATACTGTTTCAAGATGTGTCTGTAATTGCGGTGTAATTGCATATTTGAAAGCGATATTTGGATCGGCTAAATAATTTCTAACACCTTGAAAGAATAGTGCATCGCCTAGTTTAAGGCGAAGCATGTTCACTACCATTGCGCCTTTATTGTAAGTAAGTCTACTACTAAAAATTCGTCCTACATTAGTTGATTCAGCTTCGGTAAGATATACGGCACCATTGGTAACTGAGGTAATATTATTTATTTTTGAATTTTTCCAATTTACAAAACTAGTATTTCCGTCTATGTTTTCAATAACAAGACCGCTAAGGTATTCGGCAAAACCTTCGTTTAACCATATGTCTCTCCAAGTACCGCAAGTAATTTTATCTCCAAACCATTGGTGTCCGAGTTCATGAGCTATAAGACTTCTTTCAAAACTTCCCATAAATGAAACAGTAGTATGTTCCATTCCGCCACCCCAACCAAATTGAGCATGACCGTATTTTTCGTTATGAAATGGATAAGTTTCGAAAAGCGTTTCGAAAATATTCATGATAATAGGAGTTTGATCAAGTTGATTTTGAACCGCTGGTGTAAAAGTTTCAGGGTAAATGTAATTTACAATAGGAAACGTGTTTGGTGCAATTCCTGCTGTTTGATTGTAAATAGTATAATTTGTTACGGCAATAGCAACAAGATATGCCGGTATTGGATAATTGTGATGGAAATGCGTTGTCTTCAGATTTCCATTTACAGTTTGCGACATTTCTAAACCATTAGAAACACTTTTGTATTGTGATGGCGCAGTTATGTAAACGTCTAAATTATTAATTTTATCGTTCAAGTCTTGTTTGCAAGGCCACCAATCTCTTGCGCCAAAAGGCTCAGATAGTGTATAAATTACAGGTGTTCCTGCATGATTACCGGCTGTAAATGCTTGCTCGCCACTTGCTGGTGCGCCAGAATAAATAATTTCTACAGTTGCTGCCGTACCAGCTAACTGTGTAGTAGGTAATGTTATAACAAGCTCGTTGTTGGTGTTTTGAATGAAAGTCAGATTTACATTATTTTTTTTGACAGAACTTACGGTTAATTGATTGGTTAGGTCAAAGGTTACAGTATTCATATCACTTAATGCAGTGTAAGTCGTTTGCACCGTTCCATTTATAAAGTAAACGGCTGGATCTACAGAGAATCTAAGGGTTTGTTGCGTAATATCATAATTGGTAGTGTTTGGGTTTACTGCCAAATTTACTAGTTTTGATGCCGATTTCATTTCAGATTCTACCATTTTGTTAAATACGGCATCGTCATCTTGTGCGAAAGAAAGTGAAAATGACAATAAAAAGGCTAATATGTAGGTATTTTTCATTTTGATAGTGTATTTTTTTTGCGAATATACTAAATATTTTAAGTTCAAAATTATAAACATATATTAAAATACGTGTAAACAGTTATCTTAGATGTATTTACAATCAAAAAGATTATATTTTACTTTATCCAATTAATAAAAAGCAATTTCATAAATTTGCTTCCTTATAAAAATTAAGTCATGTTACAGATAGCCTTTATTAGAGAAAATCAAGAGAAAGTAATTACAGCTTTGGCCAAACGAAATATGGATGCCAAAGAGCTTGTAGCGCAAGTTGTTGAGTTAGACGAGAACAGAAGAAGTGTTCAGTCAGAAATGGATAATGCGCTTTCTGAATCCAATAAACTATCCAAAGATATTGGTGATTTAATGAAAAATGGCGAAAAAGCTAAAGCTGAAATTTTAAAGTTAAAAAATGTTGCGTTAAAAGAAAAAAGTAAAGCTGCTGCCGAAAAGTTGGATGTTTTAACTCATGAGTTAACGCAGAAAATGTATCTTTTACCTAATCTTCCTGCGGATATTGTTCCGTTTGGAAAAACTCCAGAAGAAAATTTAAATGTTTTCGAATCTGGTGAAATTCCAAAACTGCATGGAGAAGCATTGCCTCATTGGGAATTGGTAAAGAAATATGATATTATCGATTTTGAATTGGGAGTTAAAATAACTGGTGCAGGATTTCCCGTTTACAAAGGAAAAGGAGCCAAATTGCAACGTGCTTTAATCACCTACTTTTTGGATAAAAATACTGACGCAGGTTATCTAGAATATCAGGTGCCGCATTTGGTAAATGAAGCATCGGCTTATGGAACTGGCCAATTGCCAGACAAAGAAGGTCAAATGTATCATGATGCTACCGATGATTTGTATTTAATTCCAACTGCTGAGGTTCCAGTTACCAATATTTTTAGAGATGTAATTATCGCCGAGCAAGATTTGCCAATTTTGTGCACCGGTTACACACCATGTTTCCGTCGTGAAGCTGGTTCCTATGGTGCGCACGTTCGCGGATTGAATCGTTTACACCAATTTGATAAAGTAGAAATTGTTCGCGTGGAGCATCCTGATAAATCATATGAAGCATTAGAAGGAATGGTAGATCATGTGAAAGAAATCCTTGATGAATTGAAATTGCCTTACCGCGTTTTACGTCTTTGTGGCGGCGACATGGGATTTGCATCAGCATTAACCTACGATTTTGAAGTTTTTTCTACAGCACAAGACCGCTGGTTGGAAATTTCATCAGTATCTAATTTTGAGACGTTTCAGTCACAACGTTTAAAATTGCGTTTCCGCGATAAGGACGGGAAAAACCAATTGGCACACACACTAAACGGAAGTTCACTTGCCTTACCAAGAGTTCTTGCCGGAATTTTGGAAAACTATCAAACACCAGAAGGAATTGTAATTCCAGAAGTGTTACGAAAATATACAGGTTTCGATATTATTAACTAATTAATAAAAAGTTAATCTTATTATTATGATGTACTAAATTGGCACAAAAAGTGTTACTTTAGTACATTGTTTTTTAAAGACTCACAATGAAATCGCAATTGCAGCAAGTTGGCGTACGCAAACACAAACAATTGAAAATTGATAACAGACATGACCTTAAAAAAACAAATTCTACATATATGAAAAAAATACTAGTTTTAATCTTCTTAAGTTTTACGCTTTTCGTTCAGGCACAATCTGAGCAACTGGCGCAAAACTACTTTGACCGAGGCGAGTTTGAAAAAGCGCAAATAGCGTATGAAGATTTGTTGAAATTACAACCCAATAACTACAATTATTTTCAGAAAGTTATAGAGTGTTATCAGCAGTTATTACAATTTGACAAAGCAGAAAAAAGTATTCAAGAACGTTTTGAAAAATACAAACAAGGAAATATGTTGGTTGAGTTGGGTTACAATTATCAATTGCAGAAAATGCAGGATAAAGCCAACAAACAGTATAACCTAGCATTAGATAAAATTAGAAAAAATGCCAATGAGGTATATCAAATAGCGTATGTTTTCGAGAAAAAATCGTTGTTGGATTTTGCTCTTCAATCGTACCAAATTGCACTTGATTTAGAACCGAAATTTAATTTTAATTTTCAGATGGCTTTGCTTTACGGACAGAAAGGCGATACCGATATGATGATTGAAAAGTTTCTGGTAGAGTCGTACGCCAATCCTCAAAACTCGCTCATGATTCAAAATCAATTGTCGCGATTCATGACCGAAGATGCAACAGAAACCTTTAATGCAGCATTAAAAAAAGCATTGTTAGTTAGAGTTCAAAAAACACAAGATTTATTTTGGAACCAATATTTAAGCTGGTACTACGTGCAAGTAAAAGAGTACGGAAAAGCCTTTATTCAAGAAAAAGCTATTTACAAACGCGATCCAGAATCGTTCTCGAATATTGTAAATTTAGCGCAGCTTGCCATCGAAGAGAATGATGATGAAACGGCGAAAGAAATTTTAGGATTTGTGTTAGAAAACACCAAAGATTTAGATTTGCAAATTCAGTCGAATACTTATTTGATGGAAATGAAAATCAAAAAATCGCAACCAGCAGAATATGCGGCAATCGATTTAGAATTGGATAATCTTATAAAAGAATTTGGCGTAAGTCCTTTCAGTTTATCACTGTTAAAGCTTAAAGCACATTTTGTTTCGTTCAATTTAAAAAAGGCAGAAGAAGGAAAAACTATTCTGAAAAATGTTTTGGAAATGCCTTTAAAGCCGACTCAAGTTGCAGAAATAAAAATGGAATTGGCCGATATTTTATTGTTTGAAGAAAAGTTCAATCAAGCATTGTTGTACTATTCTCAAATAGAAAACGAATCCAATAACAGTCCAATTGGTCAGGAAGCCAGTTTAAAAATTGCCAAAACTAGTTATTACAAAACCGATTTTTCTTGGGCAGAACATCAAGTTAAGGTATTAAAATCGGCTTCAACACAATTGATTGCCAACGATGCTTTAGATTTATATTTGTTGTTGAACGACAGTAAATCGCAAGATTCCTTACAAGTTGCCTTAAAGAAATTTGCTAAAGCTGATTTTTTACTTTTTCAGGATAAAAAACAGGATGCATTAACCGCTTTTCAAACTATCCTAAAAGAAAATAAAGACTCAGAAATTGAACCCGTAACATTGTTGCGAATTGGTAAAATTTACGAAAATTTGAACGATATGCCACAAGCATTAAGTTTTTACAAACAAATATTGGACAACCATAAAGAATGCATCTATATAGATGAAGCCAATTTTTATTCGGCAGAAATTTACAATCAATTGAATGATGCTGAAAAGGCAAAACCGCTCTATGAAGCCATAATTATGAACCATGCCGATAGTATTTTCTTCGTAGAATCACAGAAAAAATACCGAAGATTACGTGGTGATAAGGATATTTAGTCAATTTCAAAAATCAATTTCAATTTCAAAAGTCAATTTCAAAGGTCAAACTCAAAAATCAATATTAAATAGTAGACGATTTTTATTATTAGTTGCTATCAAAATCGTTAATCTAAATTAAACAATTACTATGATCATTTATAACGTAACAATTAATATTCACGAAAGCGTTCACGACCAGTGGATGCAATGGATGCAAACCAAACATATTGCTGATGTTCTAGCAACAGGAAAATTTTCATCGGCAAAAATGGTGAAAGTTTTGATAGAAGAAGAAATGGGCGGAACAACCTATTCTATTCAATACACTACCGATACTAAAGAAACATTACAAAAATATTACGATGAAGATGCGCCGAGATTGCGTGATGAAGGTTTAGCACTTTTTGGAGACAAAATGTTAGCTTTTAGAACCGAATTGGAATTGATTTCTGAACATTAATTTTAAAACAAACCGCTTTGTGCCTTTGCGTCTTTGCGAGAAAAAACATGGAAAAAGTAAAAGCCAAAAAACACCTCGGGCAACATTTCTTAAAAGACGAAAGCATCGCCAAAGATATTGCCGACACCTTAAACCTAGAAGGCTATGACGACGTTCTAGAAATTGGACCAGGAATGGGTGTTTTAACCAAATATTTATTGGAAAAACCCATCAATACTTATGTTATTGAAATCGATACCGAATCGGTAACCTACCTTGATGAAAACTATCCAAAATTAAAAGACAGAATCATTTCTAAAGATTTTTTACGATACAACATCAACGAAATTTTCGAAGGAAAACAATTTGCCATCATTGGAAATTTTCCATACAATATTTCTACACAAATTGTATTTCGCGCACTTGAATACCGTAACCAAATTCCAGAATTTTCGGGCATGTTTCAAAAAGAAGTGGCCGAAAGAATTTGTTCTAAAAAAGGAAGTAAAGTCTACGGAATTCTATCCGTTTTAGCACAAGCATTTTATGATGTCGAATATCTTTTTACCGTAGACGAAAATGTTTTTATTCCGCCACCAAAAGTAAAATCGGGCGTGATGCGAATGCGACGAAAAGAAAACTTCACATTACCTTGCAGCGAAAAAATGCTGTACACCGTTGTAAAAATGGCGTTTCAACAACGAAGAAAAACTATGCGAAACAGTTTAAAAGCATTAAATTTGTCCGATAATCTGCGAGAAGATACTATTTTTGATCTTCGCCCAGAACAATTATCGGTAGAGCAATTTATCGAACTTACCCAAAAAATCGAGGCCAATGCAGTTTAAAATCAGTAAAGAACTTTTAGTTCAAATAGAGCAATTCATACAAGAAAAAAACGACACAGAACTTGGCGTTTTATTGAATGAAATGCACCATGCTGATATTGCCGAAATTTTTGAAGAGCTCGAAGCCGATCAAGCCACCTATGTTTTTAAGATTCTTGATAGCGAGGTTACTGCCGAAATTCTTCCTGAATTGGAAGACGATTTGCGTGAAAAAATCCTTCGTGGATTATCTGCCAAAGAAATTGCCGAAGAATTAGACGAACTAGATACCGATGATGCTGCCGATATTATTTCTGAATTGCCGCAACGCAAAAAAGAAGAAGTAATATCCGAATTAGAAGATTTAGAACACGCCAAAGACATTGTCGATTTGCTTCGTTACGATGAAGATGAAGCCGGTGGATTGATGGAAAAAGAATTGGTAAAAGTCAATGAAAATTGGACCGTTCTTACCTGCGTGAAAGAAATGCGCGCGCAAGCCGAAAATGTAACTCGCGTACATTCAATATATGTTGTAGATGACGAAAACCGATTAAAAGGACGTTTGTCACTAAAAGATTTACTCACAACTTCGACCAAAACCCACATTAGCGAAGTCTACATTAAAAAAGTAGATTACGTTAAAGTGCATACGCCTAATGTTGAAGTGGCACGAATCATGCAAAAATACGATTTGGAAGCTATTCCAGTTGTAGACGAAATGGGAAGATTGGTTGGCCGAGTTACCATCGACGATATCGTGGATGTAATGAAAGAAGAAGCCGATAAAGATTACCAATTGGCTGCCGGTATTTCGCAAGACGTTGAAGCCGATGATAGTATTCTCGATTTAACAAGAGCACGTTTACCTTGGTTGGTATTAGCTCTTTTTGGCGGATTCATTTCTGTTCACATGCTTGGTTTGTTCGAAGGAGCCATGAAATTTCATAAAGAATTATTCTTTTTTACACCATTAATTGCTGCAATGGCTGGTAATGTTGGTGTACAATCGTCAGCAATTATAGTTCAGGGTTTGGCTAACAATACACTTAGCGGTTCGTTGTTCAATCGCTTGGTGAAAGAGGTATCGTTAAGTTTATTAAACGGAGTTATTCTGGCAACAATTCTATTTTTAGGTAGTTATTTTCTACTTGGTGAAAGCACCAAAATAATTTTAACAATCACCACAGCATTAATTTCTGTAATCATAATTGCGTCGTTAATAGGAACATTTGTACCTTTATTATTAGATAAAATAGGAATTGATCCAGCACTGGCAACCGGACCATTTATTACAACCAGCAACGACATTTGCGGAATATTAATTTACTTTTCTATTGCCAAAGTCATCCTTGGATTCTAAAAAAAGTTCTTCTTTTTAAATAAGAAAACGCCAGTTACCGATAAAACTATAGATACCAAAACAATAATCCAAAGACCATTCGGATTGTTCTCCAATGCGTTCGGAACATTCATTCCATACAAACTCGCAATCAAGGTTGGAATCATCAGGATAATCGAAATCGAAGTCAGGCGTTTCATCACCACATTCAGGTTATTCGAAATTACCGAGGCATACGCATCCATCATTCCGGTAAGAATGTTGCTGTAAATATTCGACATTTCTTGCGCCTGATTCAGTTCAATGCTTACATCTTCAATAAGCTCAGCGTCAAAATTTTCTTTTTCCGATTTAATGTTTTTTATTCTGTGAAACAAAACATCGTTGCCTTTTAATGAGGTGATAAAGAAAACCAAACATTTTTCCAACTGAAGCAATGCCTGCAATTCTTCGTTTTTAATCGATTTTTCAAGATTGTCCTCGGCAAGTTTTATACGCTGATTTACTTGTTTTAAGTATTTCAAAAACCAAACACTAGACGATAAAAGCATCTTGAACACAAAATCGAAATGACTGTTAATAGTAATATTTTTGCGTTGCGTGTACGAAACAAAATCGTGTAACATTTCGCTTTTATGAAAACAAATAGTCACCAAAATACCTTCCTTAAAAACAATTCCAAGCGGAACGGTCGTAAAAGGCAATTTTAAATCGTTACTTTTATAAGGAATTCGTAAAATAATTAAGTACCAGCCATTTTCAGTTTCAATTCGAGCACGCTCATCAACATCCTCAATGTCGTTGTAAAAAGATTCTGGAATCTGCAGTTCGTTCAACAAATAATTTTTGTCATCAGCAGTTGGATTTTCAATTGCAATCCAGCAATTCTCATCCCATTTTTCAGTTGCAACAACGCCCGAAACGTTATTTTTGAATAAGGTTTTCATAAATGTATTCTTTAAAATTAGCGAATAAAGAACCCCATTTTATGTTGCCTTCATTCAAGTTTAACTGTGCTTCCTATAATAACTGTCCATCGTGGATTACTTTATTTTGGCGCAAAAGTAAGCCTTTAAACCACTTCATTTTCTTAATACTACCTTAAATTTTTTCAGGAGCAAATGGCTCGGGCTTTTCTACAAACCCTATTCCAGCTTTCCGTTACAATACTTGCAGAAAAAGCAAGTATTTCCGCTGCAATCTGGGCTAGATAATTTATGTCTTTTGTATCTGTTTCATTTACACAAAATATAATATCTTTATACCTTAAATTTCACTTTTTGCTTTGCCTCGAAGTGATAAAAAGATACAACTTGAACTCAACAACCATAATCCTTCACATCGATAGCAACCATCCGCTGTTATGGAATCAATTGCAAGAAGCAGGTTTCGTTAACGAAGAAGATTTTACATCATCCAAAGAGGAAATCGAAAATAAAATTCAAGATTATCACGGCATCGTAATCCGAAGCCGATTCAAAATCGATAAAACATTTCTAGATAAAGCCATCAATTTGCAATTCATAGCACGCGTTGGCGCAGGTTTGGAAAGTATCGACTGCGAGTATGCCATCCAAAAAGGAATTCATCTCATTGCCGCACCAGAAGGCAATCGAAACGCCGTTGGCGAACATGCGCTTGGAATGTTATTGTCGTTACTGAATAAATTAAACCGCGCCGACAAACTAGTGCGCGAAGGAAAATGGATTCGTGAAGGCAATCGCGGTTACGAACTTGAAAACAAAACCATAGGGTTAATAGGGTACGGCAATATGGGAAAATCATTTGCCAAAAAATTGCAAGGGTTTGATGTCACCGTTTTGTGTTACGACATTCTAGAAAATGTTGGCGATAAAAATGCGACACAAGTTGCACTGCAAGAATTACAACAAAGGTCGGATGTGTTGAGTTTACACATTCCATGGACACCACAAACGGATAAGATGGTTAATTCAGCATTCATCAATGGGTTTTCAAAACCTTTTTGGTTCCTCAATACTTCACGCGGGAATAATGTAGTAACGGCCGATTTGGTCGAAGCATTACAATCAGGTAAAATTCTTGGCGCCGGATTGGATGTGTTGGAATACGAAAAGTTATCCTTCGAAAATCTTTTTATTGATTCTGAAAAACCTGCAGCATTTCAATATTTGCTTCAAGCAGAAAATGTTTTATTAACACCACATATTGCTGGTTGGACCTTTGAAAGTCATGAGAAATTGGCGCAGACTATAGTAGATAAAATCAATAAATTTTACAAAGTACCGTAACTTTTATAGAATCGTATCGTCAAATAATTAAATTTTTATATTTTAGCAAGCAATTAATTAACCCAACCAAAACAATTTTTTTTATGGAATCAAGTAAAGTAGACATGTTCATGATGGCCAATTCTAAGTTTTTCGAAGGACATCATTTAATGGCAGTTAGAGATAGACTTTTACAAATGGATGATGCTAAATGGCCTTTAATTCAGACCTTGCAATTTAAAGAGCCATCAACAGCTTTACTTTTATCAATTTTTGCAGGATACTTTGGAGCGGATCGTTTTTATATTGGCGATACAGGATTAGGTATTGGTAAGTTGCTAACCTGTGGTGGATTAGGAATTTGGAAGATTGTTGATTGGTTTTTGATTCAGGGCGCTACCCGTGAGAAAAACATGGAAATGTTTCAAAATTCAGTTTACTAAATAATGACTAAAAACAAGTTGTACATTTTTGTATTGCTAGCTTGTTTTGTAGGTTATTTATATCTTGGTTACAGTGTATTTTTGTCAGCAAAAACCAACTATGGTGCATGTATGATCAAAAATATAACAGGATATCCTTGTCCGTCTTGCGGTACAACTCGTGCTGTAAAACTTATGTGGGAAGGAAAACCTATTCAATCCGTTTTAATGAATCCGTTTGGAGTTTTTGTTTTTTTAATCATGACAATAGCTCCAATTTGGATTTTGATAGATGTTGTAAAAAAAAAGCAATCGTTTTATAATTTTTACAACAATGCTGAAATAACGGTTCGAACGAAATGGTTAGCCATTATTTTTGTAATTTTAGTTGTACTTAACTGGTTTTGGAATATTAAAAAAGGATTATGATTAACGAAACTACATTTCCGTACAAGCCTTCCGATCATGAAGCAGAAAAAGCATCCAATAGTTATTTGATGTCTTTGGTAGCCTTGGTTGCAGGACTTCCATTGCCTATTATAAATTTGTTTGCCACATTCTTCTTTTTTCTTGCAAATAGAAAAGGCACTTATTTTGTTCGTTGGCATTGTTTACAAGCTTTATTTTCACAACTCACTTTATTGTGTATGAATAGCGTAGGGTTTTGGTGGACAATTTCTATTCTTTTTGGAGGAGAATCGTCATCTAATTACTACTTTGGTTATTTGTTTACCGTTATTATTTTTAATATTGTGGAGTTCATATCTACTATATACAGTGCGGTACAAACCAGAAAAGGCAAGCACATTCAACAATGGTTTTTTGGAAGTTTAACTAATTTAATTTGTAAAGCATAATGGCAAACAAAACTTTATTTCAAGGTTTTATTACCGTAATTGTATTCTTTGGATTATGGTTTTCACTTTCTAGAATCGATTTTGTAACTATTTTTAAAGTTAAAGAACACAGCGCTTCTATTGAGAATAATTTGGGCGATATGATCTGGAAGAACATTGCACAGTCCGAAAATGTAATAACCAATGATTCGATAGTTGCTGCATTAGATCAACTTATAAAACCAATCTGCGAGGCCAACAACATTGAACGCGATACGCTAAAAATTCATATTGTACAAAAAGATGAGGTTAATGCATTTGCGCTACCTAATAATCATTTAGTTGTCTTTACAGGTTTAATTACCGATTGTAAAAAGCAAGAGGCTTTGCAAGGTGTTTTAGGACATGAAATTGCCCACATTCAGAACAATCATGTAATGAAAAAATTATCCAAAGAAATTGGATTGTCTGTAATTTTAGCTGCAACAACTGGTGGACAAGGCGCTGAAATACTGAAGCAAATTTTACAAACACTTTCCTCTTCTGCCTACGATAGATCATTAGAGAAAGAAGCCGATATTGCTAGTGTAGAGTATTTACTTGAAGCCAATATCAGTCCAGAACCTATGGCCGATTTTATGTACGAATTGGCGCAAGAAGAAAAAATGCCAGATGCTTTTTCATGGATTGCATCGCATCCAGAATCGGAAGAACGAGCGAAGTACATACTTGAATACATTAAAGGGAAAAAGTTTAAAAAGCAACAAACACTTAGCAAAGAAAAATGGGAGATTTTTCAAATGCAGGTAAAAAATGCCGAATAAAACTATTTAGATTTTCTGCCAACTACTTGTTTACACTTTGAAATTGTAAACAATACCAATTCCTAACGATTGTTTAAGCTGCAATTTTGGACCAACAATAACTTGCTCGCCAGCAATTTCTTCTTTGGCTTTGATGTCATCGTCATAAATTAGATGTACGCCAATATTTGCTTTTACATATTCATTAACGGTTAAATCCAGCTGCATTTGCCAATCAACGTCAATATTTCCGAAACGATTAATGTAATCGGAATACAAACTCAGGCGATTGTCTAAAACCACATTTTTATAAATTTCTCGTTTGTGGGCAGCGTTAATAAGAATACCTAATTCAGTTCTGGATTTTTTTCCTTCAGAAATCAAGACTCCATTTTCGTCGTAAACCGCTTTGATCACTCCAAATGCTCCTTGATTAGCCAATCTTTGATCCAATACCAAGGTACTTTTAGTTGTAAGCGGCGACATGTAAATAGATATTTTTTGTTCTTTATTTACATATTCTGTACCAACGCCTAAGAAAATATATGCTGGTGCAAACGGTTTGGAAATTGCATCTTCAGTATTTGGATAGGAATAACCGTTGGTAAATTGCGTACTAAAATTGAATTTTGCCGAAGTATACCAATTGGAAACAGTATCTTTTCGATATCCAAAAGTAGAGTTGAACTGAAACGCATCGTCTGTTTTTCTTAATTCAATGCCATCTTGCTTGTTTACTCCATAACGCACAATAAGCTCGTTAAGCCATTTGGTGTTGTTGTTATCGTATTTTCGGATAAAGTTGCCTTTTAATAATCCCGAAATAGAGCTGTTTCCACCAGCATTCCAATTCATAAATGCTATTTGTGTGATGTCTAAACCAACTGTATTTTTACTTGACCAATGTGAAGTAGTATCTTTTATTGAGGTTTGAATTATGCTTTGCGCGATGCTAAATTGGCAAGAAAACAATAGTAACAGTAGTGTTTTTTTAAGTAAATTCATTAAAATCGTATTTGTTTAGAATTACAAAAATCGTTTTTTCAAAGTTCAGAAAAAAGAGATTTTAGACTTTTAACGTCAATTTTACAAATTTGTTGTAATTCATCAATCGAACCATGTTCTATAAATTGATCTGGAATACCTAGAATTTTGACGGTTGAAGTATATTTTTTTTCTGTAGCAAATTCAGCAATTGCACTACCAAAACCACCTTTGATTGTTCCATCTTCAATAGTAATTACAGTTTCAAACGATGCGAAAATTTCATGTAAAAGCGTTTCGTCTAAAGGTTTTACAAATCCAAAATCGTAATGAGCAATTTCAGGACTATTTGAAACGTCATCCAATGCCAAAGTGACATTGTGCCCAATAAATCCTGTGGATAAAACTGCAATTTTAGTGCCGCTTTTCAGCAAATGTGCTTTGCCAATTTCGATATTCTGAAATCTGACTTCTGAAATCTGACTTCTGAAATCTGCAAATTTTCCTCTTCCTCTAGGATATCGAATTGCTATGGGATGATTCAAACCTAAAGAAGCGGTATATAAAATATTTCGCAAATCGATTTCATCCTTTGGAGCATAAATAATTATATTCGGAATGCATCGCAAATACGCCAAATCAAAAACGCCGTGATGTGTTGCGCCATCTTCACCAACTAAACCAGCGCGGTCTAAGCAAAAGATAACTGGTAAATTTTGCAAGGCAACATCGTGTATGATTTGATCGTAAGCACGCTGAATAAAGGTAGAATAGATGTTGCAAAAAACCACCATACCTTGCGTTGCCATTCCGGCCGCCAATGTAACTGCGTGTTGTTCGGCAATTCCAACGTCAAAAGCTCTTTCGGGAAAAGCATCCATCATGAATTTTAACGAACTACCGCTCGGCATGGCAGGTGTGATGCCTATAATTTTTGGATTATTGGTAGCTAATTCGACTAATGTCAATCCAAAAACATCTTGAAATTTTGGAGGTAAATTTTCTTCCGATTTTGGATGAATTTCACCTGTATTTTTATCAAATTTTCCGGGAGCATGGTATTTTACTTGATCGTCTTCGGCTTGCTGCAAACCTTTACCTTTGGTAGTTATGATGTGAAGAAATTTGGGTCCTTTTACTTTTTTTAGTCGCTCTAATTCTGAAATTAATGAACCAAAATCATGTCCGTCAATTGGTCCAGAATAATCAAAATTCAACGACTTAATCATGTTGTTTTGCTTCGGATTTTTTCCTTCTTTAACCGAAGTTAAATAGTTTTTCAAAGCGCCAACACTTGGATCAATTCCGATAGCGTTATCGTTTAAAATTACCAACAAATTAGCATCGGTTACTCCTGCATGATTCAATCCTTCAAAAGCCATTCCGCTTGCAATGGAAGCGTCTCCAATTACGGCAATATGATGTTTGTTTTCGCCTTGAAGTTTTGATGCAATCGCCATTCCCAAAGCGGCAGAAATAGAAGTTGAAGAATGTCCAACACCAAAAGTATCATACACACTTTCACTACGTTTTGGAAAACCCGAAATACCACCAAGTTGCCGATTGGTATGAAAGTTTTCTTTTCTTTCGGTTAAAATTTTATGTCCATATGCTTGATGACCAACATCCCAAACCAACAAATCATTAGGTGTATCAAAAACATAATGCAAGGCAATTGTAAGTTCAATTACGCCAAGACTTGCGCCAAGATGGCCTTCTTTTACCGAAACTACATCAATAATAAAATCGCGCAATTCTTTAGCCAATTGTGGCAATTGCGATGCTTCCAATTTTTTCAAATCGGATGGATTGTTGATGGTTTGGAGTAAGTTGCCTTTCATTTGATTTTAAAAAGCAAAGTTAAGATTTTTAATGGTCGAATTTTGTAATTCTTGTTAATTCGATCGAATCTATTTTAGCAGAAATTTTTTTACTAAAAGTTTTAAAAATAGTATCATTGGAAATGTAAAGGGTTATTTCAAAATCGAACTTCGTTTTTTTACCTTGATATTCTGCTGGATGCCATTTTGGAGATTTTTTTAAAACGTTTAGTAACGCTTCACCACTGTTACTTCCTAAATCTTTTAAAATTTTTACACCGTTAAGCGACCCATCTTTTTCAATGGTAAAACCTGCTCGTAAGATGCCATTAATTTTATTCGCTTTTTGTGGAAATGTATAATTGTTAAGTACAAAATCTTTAAATAGTTGTATTCCGCCTTTGCATTCAGGATAAATACTAATTCCTGGCATGCCGTATACTTCATCAGATTCATATACAGTTTGAGTTTTAGCCTGTTCGATTTTAGTATCAGTAACTTCGCCAGTTATAATTTCAATGTTTTTTTTAGGTTTTTGAAATTGAACAACATCTTTGATTTTTTTTATAGAATCCTTTGGAGGTAAAGACAATCCCATTATAGGCTCTTTTTTAATAATAGTATCTTCAACAATTACTTTACCAAGATTTTCATCATTATGGTTTTTACAACTAAAAAGAGTGGTTCCCATTACGATAAAAAGTGTTAATAAAAATGCCTTTTGAAATGGTATTTGTTGTGTTAAAACACTTTTTGGGATTTTGATATCAAACGTATTGACATCGCTATTTTTAAATCTACCACAGATTTTTTTTCCTTTATTATTACTAAAATAATCTTCAATTTCAGCAGTAGTTTTGTTGGTAAAATCAACAACTCCTGTGCTACAAACCGAACAAAATCTTCCAGTTTCTTCGGGTGTCATTAAATTCCAATCTTCATGACATGGTTTTGGAATTGTGATTCTGAGTTTACTTTCCATAAATAGTACTTTCTGATTTTAAAAATAACGAAAAATAGTATCAAAATAGTACTTTTGTTCTATGGAAAATATTTTCACCGACGAATACTTCATGAAAAAAGCTTTGCAAGAAGCCGACACTGCTTTTGAAAAAGGTGAAATTCCTGTAGGTGCAATTATAGTAATCGATAGCAAAATCATTGCTCGTAGTCATAATCTAACCGAATTGTTAAATGATGTTACGGCTCATGCCGAAATGCAAGCGATAACCGCAGCCGCCAATTTTCTTGGTGGAAAATATTTAAAAGATTGTACTTTATATGTTACCATTGAACCTTGTCAAATGTGTGCTGGTGCATTGTATTGGAGTCAGATTTCTAAAATAGTTTTTGGAGCTCGAGATGAACAGCGTGGATTTTTAACGATGGGAACCAAATTACATCCGAAAACCCAAGTAAAACAAGGTGTTTTGGCAAACGAAGCAACACACCTCATGAAAGAATTTTTTGCAAAAAAAAGAAAATAGAAATTCTACTTTTTACAAGAAAATTAGTCCAAAATTTATTTTACATTTACTACAATAATAACACTATATTTTTAGTTATGCTACTAATTGCGAAGTGTTAAAATTTGCAATTTTCAACAAAGAAGTTCCAACCAATAAAACCTCTATCACAATGAAACACTCATTCCGAGATCGTATTTTAATGCACTCATTCCCTAAAATGAGTGTTCTTTCTGACCAAGTAAAAAAAAATAAAAAAGTTCAGAAAAAAGCCAGCAAAGCAATCTGTTTGTTTCTTGCAATTTTTATGTTGCATTCGTGTTCTAAAAAATCGGCTGCCGATTTTAATTCTGACTTTTCATTATACAAAGATTATATCTCGAGTTTTACCTCAGGATTTGTTTCTGTCAATTCCGATTTTAGAGTGCAATTGGTTTCGAACAAAAGTGATTGGAAACCCAATCAAGAACTCGATGAAGATTTATTTGACATTTCACCATCTGTAAGCGGAAAAGTAATTGCGCTTTCCAACAACACAATTGCATTTGTACCTAAAGAGAAATTAGATCAAAATACGCTATATCAAATTACCTTAAAACTATCCAAAATTTATACAACCGTTCCCAAAGAATTGGTAGATTTTAAATTTTCTGTAAAAACCATCAAACAAGATTTTATAGTTACTACTCAAGATTTACAATCCTACAGCAAAAACCTGTATTACCTTAACGGAACTTTGAAAACCGCCGATGATTTGAGTTTTGAGGATGCCCAAAAAATAATAAAGGCCACACAAAATGATACCGATTTAAAAGTAAAATTCGACAAAGCATCAAGTACTAAAACCGAATTTAAGTTTGTTATCGACAGCATTCAACGCTACAACGACGACAGCGAAATAGACATTGCATATGATGGCGACGATGTAGACATTGATACCAAAGGAGAAACTAAATTTGTAATTCCGGGAAGTAAGGAATTTAAAGTTTTAAAAATTGAAGTTGGAGACGAAAACAATCAATCGATTTTAATCAATTTTTCTGATCCGTTAAAAAAAGATCAGGATTTTAAAGGGTTAATTGCTATAGAAAATACCAATAATTTAAAATTTACCACCATGGGTAATGTTTTAAAGGTGTTTTACAATAACGAAGCCTCGGTTGAACCAGAAATTGCGCAAGCGGTAGTGGTCGATTCTACAGCAACAATTGCACAAGCAGTAGATTCTGCAGCAGTTGCAGTAGATTCGGTTTCAACGGAAAGTATAGATTATGAAGATGAAATAGCACCTCAGTCTGCTGCTACATCAGTAATTGAGGAAGCCTTTTCTGGAACTAAATTAGTCGAGGTTTTTCAGGGAATTGAAAGTAACTACGGCGATAAAATGCAGACCAATTATTCTGAAAAAGTAGTTTTTGATCAAATAAATCCTGGAGTAAAATTAGTAAAAAGTGGTACAATTCTGCCTAGTTCTAATAATTTAAAAATCAATTTTGAAGCTGCCAATTTAAAAGCAGTTGATGTAAAAATTTACAAAATTTACAAAGACAATATCTTACAGTTTTTACAAGATAATCAAATCAATGGAACCCGAAATCTCAAACAAGTAAGCCAAGCCATTGCCAAATCTACTATCGAATTAAAGCAGAATAATTTACTTAATTACACCAAGTGGAATACCTATGCCTTGGATATTTCTAAAATTATCGAACCCGAACCTGGCGCCATTTATAGAGTAGAATTTTCGTTTAAGAAAAGTTATTCTTTATATAAATGTACCTCAAATCTAACTGATTCTGAAGAGAACGAGGAAGAAGAAGTTGATGAAAATGATGTGAATTACAGCGGAAACAGTTACGATGATTATTACTATGAAGAAGATTATGATTATCGTGAAAGTCAAGACGCTTGTTCTGATTATTACTATTATAATACCAAAGTTGGAACTAATATTTTAGCGACCGATTTAGGAATAATTGCAAAACGTGGTACCGATAAATCGGTCGTTATTGCTGTAAGCGATATTGTTTCTACAAAAGCAATTTCGGGTGCAACTGTTGATTTATATAATTTCCAGCAACAAAAAATAGCCACTTCATCTACTGATAGTGATGGAATGGCATCGTTTCAATTAGAAAAATACGCCTACTTTGCCATTGTTACGCAAGGAAAAAACAGTACTTACATTAAATTGGACGATGAACTATCGTTATCTGTAAGTAATTTTGATGTTTCTGGCGAAATGTTACAAAAAGGATTGAAAGGGTATTTATATGGTGAACGCGGTGTTTGGCGTCCTGGCGATACCTTATTCATGTCGTTTATACTAAATGATAATGCCAATAAATTACCAGATGCACATCCAGTAAAGTTCAAATTGAATGATCCAAATGGAAAAACTGTTTATCAAAACGTACAGAAATTAAGCGAATTAAATCATTACAAATTTGTTGTTCCAACAGAATCGTCTGCGCCAACAGGAAATTGGGAAGCGGTTGTAAGTATTGGTGGTGCTCGATTTTATAAAAGCGTCAAAATTGAAACGATTAAACCAAATCGTCTTAAAATTAAAAATAGTTTCAACGAAGCGGTGCTTTCTACGAGTAAAAATAATATAAACAATATACAAGTTTTGTGGCTTCATGGTGCTGTAGCAAAAGATTTGAAAATTGAAGTTCAAGCAAAATTTTCGCAACAAGCAACTGCTTTTAAAGGATTTGATAAATATGTTTTCGATGATCCAACACGTACTTTCTCAACCGAAGAAGTCAATATTTTTTCAGGGAAGCTCGATGGAAATGGTCGCGTAGCAATTCCGATAAAACCAACCTTACAAAGTCAAGCACCAGGAATGCTAAAAGCAGCTTTCATCACCAAAGTTTACGAAAATGGTGGCGATGTTAGTACTGATGTAGCTTCTACTTCTTATTCGGCATATCAAACGTACGTTGGAATTAAATCGCCAGCAGAAAATCGTTATGGCATGCTGCAAACTGGAAAAGTTGCACGTTTTGAAATTGCAACAGTTGCAGAAAATGGGCGTCCAAAACCGGTCAACGATCTTGATGTTCGCATTTATAAATTGGAATCGCGTTGGTGGTGGGATGCTTCTAACGATAATTTATCCAGTTACAATTCATCTACATCAACAATAGCCTACAAAACATTTCGCATAAATACCGATGCTACTGGAAAAGGAAGTGTTTCATTTTCGGTGCCAGATGATGAATGGGGTAATTATTTGGTTCGCGTTTCAGATCCAACAGGCGGTCATGCAACAGGAACAAAAGTATATTTCGATATGCCATATTGGTCGGCAAAATCTAGAAATACCGATGGTACTTCGGCTAATATGTTGCGATTTTCTACTGATAAAACCAACTATGTTGTGGGCGATGTTGCTAAGATTTTCTTTCCATCAAGTGAAGGTGGACGAGCAATGATTTCAATAGAAAACGGAACAAAAGTTGTTAAAACAATTTGGGCAAAAACCAAAAATGGCGAAACTAGTGTGGAGTTACCAATTACTAGTGAAATGGCTCCAAATGTATATATTAATATCACACTTTTACAACCTCATGCTACAACCAAAAATGATTCGCCAATTCGCATGTACGGTATTGTCCCAATTGAAGTTATCGATAAAAATACAGTTCTAGAACCTATACTTTCCATTCCAGAGGTTTTAAAACCAGAGCAAACTGTAACTGTAAAAGTTTCTGAAAAACAAGGTAAAAGAATGACTTATACCATTGCTGTTGTAGATGAAGGTTTGCTAGATTTAACTCGTTTTAAAACGCCCAACGCTTGGGATAGTTTTTATACTCGCGAAGCCTTAGGTGTTCGAACTTGGGATATTTATGATGACGTTATTGGTGCTTATGGCGGAAAAATAAATCAAGTTTTCTCTATTGGTGGCGATGCCGATTTAGGCGGTGGAAAAGCTAAAAAAGCCAATCGTTTTAAACCGGTTGTCCTATATTTTGGTCCGTTTGTACTGGAAAAAGGTGCTTCTGCAAATCATAAGATAAAACTTCCAAAGTACATTGGTTCTGTGCGAACTATGATTGTGGCTGCCGATGCTAAAACTAGTGCTTACGGAATGGCAGAAAAAACCACGCAAGTGAAAAGTCCGTTGATGGTTTTGGCTTCGCTTCCAAGAAAAATATCTCCGTCAGAAAAAGTTACTATTCCGGTAACGCTTTTTGCTACGGAGCGAAACATCAAGAACGTAACACTTCAAATAAAAACTAACAATGCAGTACGAGTAATTGGAAGTGCGTCACAAATCGTGAAATTCACCGAGCCAGATGAAAAAATGGCCTATTTCAACTTGGAAGTAGGAAGTATAACTGGTTTAGGAAAAGTTCAAATTATTGCCACATCAGGAAAAGAAAAATCTACCTATGATGTAGAAATTGATGTGACCAATCCGAATCCGGTAACCAATACTTTTACAGATGTTATTATTGAACCCAACAGTACTAAAACCATTGCTTGGAAAACATTTGGCGTAAGCGGAAGCAACGCTGCAAAACTGGAAGTTTCATCGGTTCCAACAGTAGATTTCAGTCGCCGTTTGGATTATTTAATTCAATATCCACATGGTTGTGTAGAGCAAACCACATCGGCTGTTTTTCCACAATTGTATCTTTCTGATGTGATGGATTTGGATGCCAACTACAAATCTAAAATTCAGAAAAATGTTACCGCTGGAATTCAGAAATTAAATAATTTCCAACTTTCAAACGGAGGATTTTCGTACTGGCAAGGCAATGCGGATGCCGACGATTGGGGATCATCTTATGCTGGACATTTCTTAATCGAAGCAGAGAAAAAAGGATATGTTTTACCTATAAATTTCAAATCGAAATGGATTTCCTATCAGCAGAAGCAAGCTAAGCAATGGCGTTTTGAGAAAAAATATGGAAATGATTTAGCGCAATCTTACCGACTTTACACCTTGGCAATTGCAGGTTCAGCCGATTTAGCTTCGATGAATAGATTGCGTGAAACCGTTGGAATATCTAATGAAAGTAAATTGCGTTTGGCAGCAACCTATGCCATTATAAAACAAAATGCGGCAGGATTAGCATTGTTAAGCAAATCTAAAATTGATGAAGAACCTGAAAATGATTATTACTATTATTATGGATCGTCAGACAGAAATCGCGCCATGGCATTGGAAACGTTAGTGCTACTAGGTCAAAAACAAAAAGCATTTGCAATGGCAACTGTTTTAGCCAAAAACCTTTCCAGCACCGAATGGATGAGTACACAAACTACAGCTTACGGATTGTATGCAATGTCAAAATTTGCAAAATCTAATGGAAGTAAAGGCGTAAATATTCAGTTTACTAATGGCGGAAAAGCAATAGTCATCAATACTAACAAAACGATTTCACAAAGAAATTTAGCTATAAAAACAGGAGCGAATTCGGTAACAATTAAAAATAATAAAAACAATACTATTTTCGTAAGAGTTTCCAATAGTGGTATTTTGCCAGTTGGACAAGAGCAAGTTGTTCAAAATAATTTGTCTGCAAGTGTTGTGTTTAAAGATCGAAAAGGAGGTAAAATAGCAGTTACTAAAATTGCCCAAGGAACCGAATTTTATGCTGAGGTTACTTTAACTAATCGTAAAAATGAACGAGTAGAAAACATAGCTTTATCGCAAATTCTACCTTCCGGATTCGAAATTGTCAATACACGGTATACTGATTTTGGAGATGCTACTAACAATGTTGCCGATTATATAGACATTCGCGACGACAGAGCCAATTATTATTTCAGCCTTAGTGCTAATGAAACGCGTAAATTCAAAATTCTTTTAAATGCTTCCTATCTTGGAAATTATTATTTGCCAGGACTTCAATGCGAAGCCATGTATGATCATGAATTTTTAGCGCGAACAAAAGGACAATGGGTTGAAGTGGTGAAGTAAAAAACTAACCACAAAGTTCTCGAGAAAGGCACAAAGAACACAAGAAAATCTTTAGTGAACTTAGTGCCTTCTTGGCGTTCCTTTGTGGTTAAAATAGAAAAATGAAAGAAAAATTGAAAGCGGTTTACAATCGCATTACAGATTATATAAAACAAAACAAAAAGAAATCTGCAATAGCATTTGTTCTTTTACTTGTCTATTATTTTTCGTTGCCAAGAACACTTTTTGAAGCACCATATTCTATTGTAATTGAAAGTAATGAAGGAGAACTTCTTGGAGCCAAGATTGCTCGCGATGGACAATGGCGTTTTCCTGCCAACGATAGTATACCCGAAAAGTTTAAGAAATGCATCGTCTATTTTGAAGACGAACATTTTTACCAACATTTTGGTTTCAATCCGGTTGCAATGGTAAAAGCAGTGCAACAAAATCGCGCTGCTGGAAAGGTAGTTCGTGGTGGAAGTACCTTAACACAACAGGTTATTCGATTATCTCGAAAAAATAAGAAGCGAAATTATTTTGAAAAAGCAATCGAAATCATTCTTTCCACACGACTAGAATTCCGACATTCCAAAGAAAAAATTCTCGAATTGTATGCAGCTCATGCACCTTATGGTGGAAATGTCGTTGGATTAGAAATGGCCGCCTGGCGTTACTTTGGAGTTCAGGCCAATCAGTTATCTTGGGCAGAAAGTGCAACCTTAGCAGTTTTACCTAATGCTCCAAGTCTAATATATCCTGGCAAAAACCAAGTGAAATTACTCAAAAAAAGAAATACTCTATTATTAAAATTATATAATGAAAAAATCATTGATCAACTGACTTACGACTTATCAATAACAGAGCCTTTGCCTCAAAAACCATACTCTATTCCGCAAATAGCAAATCATTTATTACAACGTGCAGCCAAAGCCAGCGAAGGAAAGCGAATCAAAACCACTATTGATATTTCGTTGCAAAATCGAGTAAATCAAATTGCAAATCAATACTACAATCAGTACAAGCAAAACGAAGTGCACAACCTTGCCATCCTCGTAATCGATATCCAAAACCGCAACATAATTAGTTACGTTGGTAACTCGGCAACCGATAAAGATCACGATAAAGATGTAGATGTAATTGGAGCACCAAGAAGTACTGGCAGTATTCTGAAACCTTTACTATTTGCTTCTATGCTTGATGATGGAGAAATTTTGCCCAATACATTAGTTGCTGATATTCCAACTCAAATTTCGGGTTATACGCCAGAGAATTTCAATCTCACTTTTGATGGTGCAGTTCCAGCGCAAAGAGCTTTATCACGTTCGTTAAATATTCCAGCAGTGTTGATGTTACAAGAACATGGAGTGAATAATTTTTATGAATTATTGCAAAAATTCAAACTTAAAAACATCAATAAACATCCAGATCATTACGGACTTTCACTTATTCTTGGTGGTGCAGAAAGTAATCTTTGGGATTTATGCCGAACGTATGCTAATTTGTCGTCTACAGTAAATTACTTCAACAAATCCAACGGAAAATACCGAACTCAAGAATTTGCAGAACTCAATTACGATAAAAGTTTTACACAAGATTTTGGTGAAAACAGCAACCAGAAAACCATTCTTGGTGCAGGTTCTATTTACTTAACCTACAATGCTATGAAAGAAGTAAACCGTCCAGAAGGTGATGAAGCGTGGAAATTTTATGATTCTTCGATAGAATTAGCTTGGAAAACGGGTACTAGTTTTGGAAATCGCGATGCTTGGGCAATAGGTACCAATTCAAGATATGTTGTTGGAGTTTGGGTAGGAAATGCTAATGGCGAAGGTCGTCCGCAACTTACAGGTGTTGAAAGCGCTGCTCCAATTTTGTTTGACGTGTTTAATTTGTTACCAAGAAAAAAATGGTTTCAAACACCATTAAACGATTTAGAATATGCTGAAGTTTGCACTAAAAGTGGACATTTAGCGCAAGATGATTGTCCAAAAACCAAACAGTTAATCAATAGGAAAGGGCTCAAAACTAGTATTTGTTCGTATCATAAATTGGTTCATCTTGATGCCACACAACAATTTCGAGTTAATAGCAGTTGCGAAAATGTAGATACTATAGTCAATAAAAAATGGTTCGTTTTGCCTCCAGTTATGGAATATTATTATAAAAGTTTGCATATCGATTACCAACCTTTACCACCATTTCGAGCCGATTGCTTACAAACGCAACAGTCAAATATGGATTTTATTTATCCTAAAACCAATAGTAAAATCTATCTCACCAAAAATTTTAGTGGGAAAATTCAGCCTGTAATTATGAAAGTAGTGCATTCCAATAAAGACGCAAAACTGTATTGGTATGTTGATGCTATTTACAAAGGAACCACGCAGACGTTTCATGAAATGCAAGTGGAAGCTAATACAGGATTTCATTACATAACTGTAACCGATGAATTTGGAAACGAGATTAGAAGGAAAATCGAGATTATTAGGGAATAATTTCTGATGAAAATGAATGCCTTAGCCCAGATTGCAATGGAAATCCTTTTTATTTTTCTTTAAAAATAAAAAGATTGGAGTGGAAAGCTGGAAATAGCTCCTGAAAAAAAGACATAAAAAAACCGCCTATCTTTCGAAGGCGGTTTAGATTATTTATTCTATTTCGTTCATTTTAAAAGATTCCATGAACTTGGTAGTATAATTTCCAGCAACGTAATCGGGTTCGTCCATTAGTTGTCTATGAAATGGTATTGTTGTTTTTATTCCTTCAATGTAAAACTCATCCAAAGCACGTTTCATTTTATTGATGGCTTCTTCACGTGTTTGCGCTGTTGTAATCAACTTGGCGATCATCGAGTCATAATTTGGTGGAATTGTGTAACCTGCGTAAACGTGAGTATCTAAGCGAACTCCGTGTCCGCCAGGCGAATGCAATACCGTAATTTTTCCTGGAGATGGTCGAAAATCATTGTATGGATCTTCGGCATTAATTCTACATTCAATAGCATGAAGGTTTGGATAATAGTTTTTACCAGAAATCGGAATTCCAGCAGCAACCATTATTTGCTCACGAATCAAATCGTAATCAATAACTTGTTCTGTTATTGGATGCTCAACTTGGATACGGGTATTCATTTCCATGAAGTAGAAATTACGGTGTTTGTCCACCAAAAACTCTACAGTTCCGGCACCTTCATATTTTATAAATTCGGCAGCTTTAACAGCAGCTTCACCCATTCTATTTCTTAAATCGTCGGTCATAAATGGCGACGGAGTTTCTTCGGTAAGTTTTTGATGACGACGTTGAACTGAGCAATCTCTTTCAGATAAATGACATGCTTTTCCGTAAGCATCGCCAACTACTTGAATTTCAATATGACGTGGTTCTTCGATTAATTTTTCAAGATACATACCATCGTTTCCGAAAGCGGCAGCCGATTCTTGACGAGCGCTTTCCCAGGCTTTAAGTAACTCTTCTTCTTTCCATACGGCACGCATTCCTTTTCCGCCACCACCGGCAGTAGCCTTTAGCATTACTGGAAATCCCATTTCTTTAGATAATTCTAAAGCTTGTTCGTACGATTCTAATAATCCTTCAGAACCTGGTACACAAGGAACACCTGCGGCTTTCATGGTTGCTTTAGCCGAAGCTTTGTCGCCCATTCGATCGATCATTTCTGGAGAAGCACCGATGAATTTGATACCATGTTCTTGACAAATTTTAGAAAACTTAGCATTTTCTGAAAGGAATCCGTAACCTGGATGAATTGCATCTGCATTTGTAATTTCTGCTGCTGCAATAATACTGGACATCTTTAAGTAGGATAAATTACTTGGCGGTGGTCCGATACATACTGCTTCGTCTGCAAATTTTACGTGCAAACTTTCAGCGTCAGCTGTAGAGTAAACTGCAACTGTTTTTATTCCCATTTCCTTACAGGTTCTAATTACTCTTAAAGCAATTTCACCTCTATTGGCAATTAATATTTTTTTAAACATCTATATATAATTTTAAATTAGAAATTTTAAATTTTAAATTATTACGAATGAAAGCAATGCTGTCATTTATAATTTATAATTCTTAATTTAAAATAGCTTAAGATGGATCTACTAAAAATAATGGTTGGTCAAATTCTACTGGAGACATATCGTCAACAAGAATTTTAACAATTTTTCCTGTAATTTCAGCTTCAATTTCGTTAAATAATTTCATAGCTTCAATTACGCAAAGAACATCTCCTTTTTGAATAGAATTTCCTACTTCAGTAAACATTGGTTTGTCTGGAGCTGGTTTTCTATAAAATGTACCAATCATCGGTGATTTTATAGTTACATATTTCGAATTGTCTTCGGCTGCAGGAGTTGCAACTGGAGTAGTTGCTGCAGCTGGTAATACTGCTGTATTTGCGGCTGGCAATGCAGTTTGAACTGGTGCTTGTTGCACGTAAGTTACTTCTGGAGCAGCGTTTTCTAAAGTTGTTCTAATGGTAATTTTAACATCGTCCATTTCTAATTTTACTTCTGCAACGCCTGAATTGGCTACAAATTTAATTAGGTTTTGAATTTCTTTTAAATCCATGATTATTTTTTTTAGTTAGTTTGTTCTTTAAATTAATATGCCCATTTTAAATATATTGAACCCCAAGTAAATCCACCTCCAAAAGCAGCAAAAATTAAATTATCGCCTTTTTTGAATTTGTTTTCAAAATCGTGCAACAATAATGGTAATGTTGCAGATGTAGTGTTTCCGTATTTTTGAATGTTTATTAAAACTTTGTCATCTTCAAGATTCATTCTTGAAGCTGTGGCGTCAATAATTCGTTTGTTAGCTTGGTGCGCTATCAACCAATTTACATCATTGTTGGTAAGATTGTTACGTGTCATAATTTTTTCACTAACATCTGCCATTCCGGACACTGCATATTTAAATACAGTTTTACCATCTTGAAAAACATAATGCTGACCGTTTTCTACAGTTTCTTTTGATGGTGGTAAAATAGATCCGCCAGCATCAATTTTTAGATATTCTCTACCAATTCCGTCCGATCTTAAAATTTCATCTTGAACGCCTAAGCCGTCATAATTAGGTTCAAATAAAACTGCACCTGCACCATCACCAAAGATAATACAAGTTGCTCTGTCGGTATAATCAATTATAGATGACATTTTATCAGCACCAATTAAAAGTACTTTTTTATATTTTCCTGATTGTATATAAGCTGAGGCAGTTGACATTCCGAATAGAAAACTTGAACAAGCGGCTTGTAAATCATAAGCAAAAGCGTTTACAGCGCCAATTTGGGAAGCTACATAAACTCCAGTAGAAGCAACAAGCATGTCTGGTGTAGCGGTCGCCATAATGATAAGGTCTATTTCAGCTGGATTGATTTTGCTTTTAGCGATTAAATCTTGTGCTGCTTTTATGGCTAAGTAGGAAGTTCCTTTTCCTGAATCCTTTAAGATTCTTCTTTCAGAAATTCCTGTACGAGTTAATATCCACTCGTCATTGGTATCTACCATTGTTTCCAATACTTTATTGGATAATACAAAATCGGGTACATAACCACCAACTGCTGTAATTGCTGCTGTTATTGAATTCATAATACTATTTTAAATCTCTTAAAAATTATAAATTTAAAAGAGGTGGAAATTACAAAAAATAATTTAGTTATATTCTTTATTAAAAAAAATAATAAAACAAAAAACTCTCACAAAGTTAGTGAGAGTTTGTATGATAATTGAAATGTATATTAAATTTCAGCTACTGATTTATCAATAACTACTTGTCCTCTATAGTACATTTTTCCTTCGTGCCAGTAAGCTCTGTGGTATAAATGTGCTTCTCCTGTAATTGGACAAGTTGCAATTGTAGCAGCAGTTGCTTTGTAGTGAGTTCTTCTCTTATCTCTTCTTGTTTTCGAGATTTTTCTTTTAGGATGTGCCATTTTACTATATTATTTATCCGTTAATAGTTGTTTTAATTTGTCCCAACGTGGGTCAATATTTTCTTCTTTTTTACTCTCTTTTTTTTGTTCTTTTATTGATAATTCTGCTAGCTTTTCTAGAGTTTCAGTTTTCAAAGTTCCATCTTTTATTCCAGGATGAATTCTTTTTAACGGAACAGAAAGTACAATCATCTCATAAATGTATTGTGAAACATCTATTTGGTGCTCACCATGAGGTAAAATTAATAATTCCTCATTGTCGTTGTTAAATTCTTCTCCAAACTGAACCACAAGATGTAATTTCGCCTTAACAGGTAAATCAAACATTTCGTTAGTTAAGTCACAAGGAACGTTAACGGTACCTTTGTGTTTGAAATCAAGCTCTAACATGGTGCTTTTTTTCTCTAAAACTACGTCTACTTTTATATCACAATCTTCGTATTCGTGATAGTCAAAGTTATCAAAGAACTTCTTATTTATTTGAAAATCAAATCGATGTTTACCTAACTTTAACCCAATAAATGGAATTAAAAATTCATTTGTTACTTTCATCTGATTATCAATTTGTCCAATCCGACGGTTCGGCTTTGGGTGTGCAAAGATATAAAACTATTTTAATTCCAAAAGCGTTATAAACATTTTTTTGTTTATAAGTGTTTTTCTTTAACTTTTAGTGGATTTTTTACCAACTCAGAATATTCGTTTCTTGAGTTATAGATGTCTATAGCAAGATAAACTGCTTCTTTAAATGAGCTATTTTCTGCTACACCTTTTCCTGCAATTTCATAGGCTGTGCCGTGATCTGGAGAAGTTCTTATCTTATTTAGTCCTGCTGTATAGTTCACGCCACTTCCAAATGATAACGTTTTGAACGGAATTAAACCTTGATCATGATAGGTCGCAATAACAGCATCAAACTTTTCATATTGATTGCTTCCAAAAAAACCATCGGCTGCATAAGGTCCGAAAACTAATATTCCTTTTTCAAATAATTTCTTTACAGCGGGTTTAATAATTTCGTCGTCTTCTTTGCCAATAACTCCATTATCGCCAGAATGTGGATTTAATCCCAATAATGCAATTTTTGGTTTTGTAATTCCAAAATCTTGTTTCAGGGTTTTGTTGATAGTTTCAATCTTTTGAAAAATTAGTTTCTCGGTTATGTGCGACGCTACTTCGTTTACAGGAATGTGATCGGTTAATAATCCCACGCGTAAATTGTCTTGAACCATTAACATCAAAGCGTTTCCTTCTAATTCTTGATTTAAATAATCAGTATGTCCTGGGAATTTAAAATCTTCAGATTGAATGTTGTATTTATTGATTGGCGCAGTTACTAGAACATCTACCAATCCTTCTTTTAAAGCTTTGGTTGCTGCGGCAAAAGATTTGATGGCGTATTTTCCGACGTTTTCATCATTTTGTCCAAAATTGATATCTACACCTTCTCTCCAAACATTTAAAACATTGATTTTTCCGATGACTAATTGTTCTATTTTATCTATTCCGTGTAATGCAGTTTCCGAATTTAGATTTTTTTTGATGAACGATAGAATCTTAACATTAGCAAAAATTACTGGAGTACATAGTTCTAACATTCGAGTATCTTCGAAAGTTTTTAGAATTACTTCGCTTCCAATACCGTTTAAATCTCCAATTGAAATTCCAACAATTATATTTTCTGCTTTTTTCATGACACTTTTGCTTATTTATTGCTAATTTTGAAGTGCAAATTTAGTAAAATAAAACGACAAATGTTTACAGGAATAATTGAAACTCTAGGAATTGTTAAAGAGCTTAAAAGTGAGAATGATAATTTACATATAACTATAAATTCGAGTATTACTTCTGAATTAAAAATAGATCAAAGTGTGGCTCACAATGGAGTATGCTTAACCGTTGTTGCACTAGAAGATGGTTCTTACACTGTAACAGCGATAAGAGAAACTATCGAGAAAACCAATTTGGCAACTTGGCAAGTGGGAGATTTGATTAACTTGGAGCGCGCGATGAAACTAGGAGATCGACTTGATGGTCATATTGTACAAGGGCATGTAGATCAAACAGGTGTTTGCATTGCTGTTGAAGAAGCAAATGGTAGTTGGTATTATACTTTTCAATATGATGCGAATCTTAATAATATGACTATTGAAAAAGGTTCGATAACAGTTAATGGAGTTAGCTTAACAGTGGTGAATTCTAAAATAAACGAATTTAGTGTGGCAATTATACCATACACTTACGAGCATACCAACTTTAAGAATTTTGCAGTTGGAACTCAAATTAATTTAGAATTTGATGTTATTGGTAAGTACGTCTCTAAACTATATGCCAACAGATAAGAATTGAAAACACAATAAAAAGCCTCGAATTTTAATTCGAGGCTTTTTTTATTTTTGATAGTTTATAAAAACTATAAATTAAAGATACAACAATAAGCGCAATGACACCATTATCAATTGGTAAACCAACTGGTGGTGGAATTGGCTCAGGTGGATTAGGTGCCGCAAATGATGCGGAATAACTAATTAATCCTAAGAATATTAACGTATTTTTGTTTGGGACAAGATTCATACGGTGTAAATGTATAAAAAAAAACTATTTTTAAAAATTTTTTAAGTTATAAATTGATTTTGAAGGTAGTTAATTGACGATTTCTTAACAAAAACCCTCTTTGCTTTTTGATATTAACGTAAAAAATGCACAATTAGTTTTATTAAATAAAAAAAGACCTCGATTAGAGGTCTTAAAATTTGTGGTCCCACTTGGAATCGAACCAAGCACCTACTGATTATGAGTCAGTTGCTCTAACCGAATGAGCTATAGGACCAATATTGAGGTTGCAAACCTACTACTATTTTTAATTTATTGCAAATATTTTGAAGTAGGATTTTGATAATATTTATAATAATCTCTAAATCAAATAGGTTATTCAATTTCTTGACAAAGCTCTATTAATACTCCGTTGGTTGTTTTGGGATGAAGGAATGCAACCAACTTATTGTCGGCACCTTTTTTAGGGACGTCGTTTAGTATTGTAAATCCTTCGTTTTTTAGTCTTTCAATTTCGGATACAATATCTTTTACGTCAAAGGCAATATGATGAATTCCTTCTCCTTTTTTTTCTAGAAATTTTGCAATTGGACTATCTGGAGTTGTGGCTTCGAGAAGTTCTATCTTGTTAGGTCCATTCATGAAAAAGGATGTTTTTACACCTTCGCTGGCAACTTCTTCTTGCTTGTAAGCTGGTGCGCCAAATAGTTTTTCGAATACTAAATTGGATTCGTCTAGATTTTTTACGGCTATACCAATGTGTTCAATTTTTCTCATTACTTGTAATTTCTTTTACAAAGTTAACAAAAATTAAAATGATAACTTGAAATAGCCCAGATTGTAGCGGAAATACTTGCTCTTTTTGCAAGTATTGTAACGGAAAGCTGGAAAATGGATGGTTGGTAAAGACCAAGCCATGAGCTTCTTCGTTCGACAAGCTCAGGATGACATTATTTAAGAGAAAAAATTGTATTTTTGCAACATGGAAACAAATAGACAGAAAAAAATAGGAAGTGTGCTACAGAATGATTTGGTAGATATTCTTCAAGGTGAGGTGAGAAAAAACGGACTTACGAATTTGGTAATTTCGGTTTCTAAGGTTATCGTGACGACCGATTTGGGTGTTGCAAGAGTTTATTTAAGCGTTTTTCCACAAGATAGAGCAGCAGAAATATTGGCTGCTGTAAAATCGAATATGCCTTTGATTAAGCATGATTTATCGCAGCGTGTGAAATTGCAATTGAGAAAAGTGCCTAATCTTTCTTTTTATATTGATGATTCGCTGGATTATATTGAAAAGATTGATAATGCGCTTTCGCAAAAGGAAAATCCTATTGAGAATCGTGATCTTTTAGAAAAACGAAAAAAGGCGTAAGTGAATTTTCCACTCTACATTGCCAAACGGTATATTTTTAGTTTCAGTAAGAATAATGCTATCAACATTATTACTGGAATTGCTTCTGCAGGAATTATTGTTGGAGCAATGGCTTTGTTTGTGGTGCTTTCGGTTTTTGGTGGTTTGCGAGAATTTAGTCTTTCGTTTTCTAATGATTTTGATCCCGATTTAAAAGCGAATCCTAGCGTTGGAAAATCTTTTTTGGTATCTTCAGAGCAAGAAAACAAACTTAAAAATACGGTCGGAATTGCTAGTTTTAGTAAGATAATTGAAGAACGTGTTCTTTTTTCGTTTGATGGAAAACAGCAAATTTCTTATTTAAAAGGTGTTGATAAACAGTACACCGAAGTTAACAAAGCATCTCAAAAACTTTTTAACGGACAATGGTTGAAGCCCGATACGTATCAGGTTGTTATTGGTTACGGCATTTCGAATAAATTATCGTTGGGGTTATTTGATTTCAGTAGTCCATTTGAAGTTTTTGTTCCTAAGCCTGGGAAAGGAAATATTGATACTCCAGAAGAAGCTTTTAAAAATGAAGTGCTTATTCCAGTTGGAATTTATGCCATAAATGATGACTTGGATTCCAAATATGTTTTTGCCGACTTGGGTTTGGTTCAAGAAGTAATGGATTTTAAGACCAATCAGGTTTCGGGAATTGAGTTTAAATTAAAACCTAATGCTGATGAAGCAGTAGTAACAACAGAGATTGAAAACATTTTGTCCAATTCGAAGCAGAAAATTACGGTCAAAAATAGGGCAGAACTGAATGCTACGTTACATAAAATGCTGAATACCGAGAATATTGCTATTTATTTAATATTTACATTGGTTATAATTATCGCACTGTTCAATTTAATTGGAGCGTTAATCATGATGATATTGGACAAAAAAGCAAATTTGAAAACGTTGTTTAATTTAGGTACTGAAATAAAAAGTCTTCGTAAAATTTTCTTACTTCAAGGAACGTTATTAAGTATTTTTGGTGGAATTATAGGCTTAGTTTTGGGGATTATTATAGTGGTCGTTCAGCAACAGTATAAACTTATCATGATTACAGAAACGCTAGCTTATCCAGTAGTTTTTGATGTATTGAATATCGTGATAGTTTTTGTTACAATTGTATCACTAGGATTTATTGCCAGTTTAATTGCGAGTAGTCGCGTTGGAAAAAAATTACTTGATTAAAAAACCTGATAATCAGAATAGATTTCCTGAATTTCGTCTAAAGCTTTGAACAATTCTTCTGGATCTTCGATGGTTACCAATTTCAATCGGTATTCTTTAAAATTCGCAATTCCTTTGAAATAATTGGTGTAATGACGACGCATTTCTACAATTCCAAGTCGTTCACCTTTCCAATCCATTGACCATGTTAAGTGATTTCTTGCTGCTTCAACTCTATCGGCAGTGGTTGGTTTTGCCAAATGTTCTCCTGTTGCGAAGTAATGTTTGATTTCGTTAAAAATCCACGGATATCCAATGGCGGCACGACCTATCATCATTCCGTCAAGGCCAAATTTATTTTTATATTCTAATGCTTTTTCTGGAGAATCGATATCGCCGTTTCCAAAAATAGGCATCGTAATTCTAGGATTGTTTTTCACACGTTCAATATGACTCCAATCCGAATGACCTTTATACATTTGAGCACGCGTTCTGGCATGCACCGTTAAAGCTTGCACTCCAATATCTTGCAAACGTTCGGCTACTTCATCAATATTGATAGAATTTTCATCCCAACCCAAACGCGTTTTAACCGTTACTGGAAGCGATGTTCCTTTAATAACTGCTTTGGTTAGCCGCACCATTAAATCTACATCTTTCAAAACTCCTGCGCCTGCGCCTTTACAAACCACTTTTTTTACAGGACAACCAAAATTGATATCTACCAAATCGGGTTGAACGGCATCGACAATTCGAGACGACATCTCCATCGCTTCTTCATCGCCACCAAAAATTTGAATTCCAACTGGTCGTTCGTAATCGAAAATATCCAATTTCTGACGACTTTTTACTGCATCACGAATCAATCCTTCCGAAGAAATAAATTCAGAATACATTAAGTCGGCACCGTGCAATTTGCATAGTCTACGAAATGGTGGATCGCTCACGTCTTCCATTGGCGCAAGTAACAGCGGAAAATCGGGTAATATGATGTTGCCTATTTTGGGCATTGCTTTATTTTTTTGCAAAGATAGTTAAGAATATTTAGTTATGAAATTTAATCTTATGTGTGACAATCATTTAAAATTAATAATTATTTTTACGAAAACTTCGCAATGCTTTTTCAGTTTGGATTTTATAGTTCGGTATTACTTATTTCTTTTACACAAGGAATAATTTACAGCATTTTGTTGTTATTAAAAGCTATTCGAACCGAGAATAAATCCAACTATTGGTTAAGCATTTTTATATTTTTATGTAGCTTGTTCATTGCACCGTGGATGTTAGGTTTTGCAGGTTGGTACGACAATCAACCCTATAGAGATTTTTTGTTTTACACGCCATTTCAGCATTTATTTTTTATTGGTCCGATCATTTATTTTTACACACAAAGTTTATTAAATCCATCTTTCAAATTTTCTAAAAAAGACACGCTTCATTTAATTCCTGGTTTTTTTTACTTTTTATACATTGTTGCCATTTGGATTTATGACAAGTTCATTTTAGGTGATAATTATTTCTATGCTAGCGGAATGGATAAAGATTTTGACGAATGGTATCAAAAGCTAGGTTTGATTTCAATGATTGTCTATTTTATCTTGAGTATTCGTTATTATAATGTGTACAAAAAATTAATGTTTCAAGTGGTTAGCTTTGCCGATTCTATTTTATTCAAATGGATAAAAACCTATTTGATTGCTTTTTTGGTGATGTTACTTTTGCCAATAGCATTTGATATTATTGGCTACTTTTTCCCTGAAATAAAATCGTATCAAGGCAGTTGGTGGTTTTACATGTTCTTTTCGATTGTGATGTATTACATTGCAATTACTGGATATTCCAATCCGATAAACTCTACTATTCCGTTTAAAATGTCTTTTTTTGATAGAAATCCGATTCTTTTATTGGATTCGAATAGTTCAGATGAAACCGAAACTATAATTGACATTCAGCACGAAACATTTGAAGAAACAAATTCACCCGAAATTTCACTTTGGAAATCTAAGATTGAGACCTTAATTCAAGAAGAAAAGTTATATCAAAACCCTGAATTGACGCTTACTGATTTGGCAAAAAAACTTGAAACCAATGCTTCTATAATTTCCAAAACCATCAATCAAGGTTTTCAAATGAACTTTAACGATTGCATCAATAATTATAGAATTGAAGCTGTAAAAAATAGTTTTAGTAATGGCGAACATAAAAAATCTACCTTATTAGGAATTGCTTATGATTGCGGATTTAACTCTAAAGCTACATTCAATCGCGCTTTCAAAAAAAATACTGGAAAAACTCCTAAAGAATATTTGAATTTGATTTCTTGAGATTACAATTTTACAATTTTATTGATTTGAATAGATTTATTTTTACTTAATCAAAGTTTCAATCATCAATCAAATGAAATTTTCAATCACACCTTTTTTTTGTTTTAGTATTTTGTTCCTATTAATTTCTTGTAATAAGAATGAGAAAATTAAAACTTCAGTTACTCAAAACTTTAAAACCAAAAGCTATTTAGATATAAAACTCGATAGTTTTGGACATTTACCATCCAATCCTTACATTATTGAATTAAAAAAAAAGGATAAATCAATAACGTTTTGCGGTGTTGAACATCTAACCGATAATAGTGATGTAAATAACAAAATGTTTCAAGATATTGAAAAATCATTTTTAAAAACAAATCCTTCCATAGCTATAAACGAAGGTGGTTCTGTTGACGGAAAAAAATATGATTCAAAGAAAGAAGCTATTTTAAAAGATGGTGAAATTGGATTATTGAAATACTTATCCGATAGTTTGAAAATTAAAACTGTTAATGGTGATCCAGAAATTGATTACGAGCTTAAAGAACTTTCCAAATTATTTTCAAGGCAAGAATTTCTAACTTACCTCATTACCGAGCGATTGCTTTGGTCTCTTTATGACAGTAAAGTCACAAATTACGATTCGATTGTTTCCAATTACAATAAATTTTTAGCTAATTACATTATTAAAAAAGGAAAATTATCGCTTTCACCAAATGAAAAATCCTTTGACTATTTCGAGGAAAATTATCAAAAATTAGTTGGTAGACCATTTGAAATCAATTCGTTAAAACCAACGAATCCATTTGATAAAAATGGAAGATTTCAAGAAATTGGACGGAAATCAAAAGAAATAAGAGACCAATTTTTATTACAAAAAACTAATGAACTTCTTAAAAGTAATAATCGAATTTACATTGTTTTTGGCGGATGGCATTTATTAACTTGCGAACCCGGAATGCATCAAATAATCAACCAATACTAATATGAAATCAGTTTTTAAAATACTTTTACTCGTTTTAGTGTCAAATAAAATGTATTCACAATCTAAAGTTTTTTCAATTGAAGAAGCACAAAAAATTGGAATTAGTATCGAAAAATTAGATTTAGAATACAAGTCGGCTATTCACGTCGATAGTACAAAAGCCATTTTCAAAACAGAAGCACAACAACAAAAATTACAAGAATCTTACACTAAATTACTTCAAGATTTTGGTTCGTTTTTAAACAAAAACAACTTCAAATGGGAAACCAAAACCAGATGTTTTCAACGAATTTATTTTGCTCCAAATGGCAAAATCGATTATTTCATTTATAATTTCAAATTAAAAAATGTACTTCCCGAAAACCTAATTTCTGAAGAAAAACAAAAAGAGTTTCAAAGATTATTGGAGCTTTTTGTAAAAGAATATACTTTTTCTTCAACTGCCGCTGAACCATTTGCGCAATGCAGCCCAACTTCCTATCAATAAAGGCATCAAATTATAAACTATTGTTTTTCAAGCAGTATCAAATAAATTAATTCTTAAAATTTAAGTCTCAAATCATAATTTGAAGCGATTGGCGATGATTAATGGCGCAATTTTGTCCTGTTATTAATCATTAAAAATTAAAATTATGAAATCACTTATTGCATTATTCGCTACTTTTTTACTTGTTACTTCTTGTGGTGTTTTTGGTTCATTAAATTCAAATACTTCGATTAAACCCAAAGAAAGTTTTGTTTTAGGAAACAACAATCACGGTTCTTTTAAAACTTATTTAAAAAACGAAGGTGTAACAATATTAAAAATATATCAAGCACCAATTGATGGCGGAAGTCATTCTCCAATTCTTATCAATCCACAAGAAACAATAACAATCAAAACCGAGAAAAATACAGCTCTAATAATAGAAAATACCGGAAACGAATACGCATCAGTAACTTTAAAAGTAAAAGGCGATTTGAATTTAGGAATGAACTATAGATAAGTAAACGCGTTTCATTCATCAATCAACTTCAATCTCAAAAATCAATTTCAACTTCAAAAAACAACTTTAAAAAACATTAAAATGACAAAATTAATAATTGCACTATTGTTGGCTTTGACGTCAACTGTTGCAAACGCACAACTAAAAGGTTCAGGAAAAACAATTACAAAAACTTACAATTACAAAAATTTCAATAAAGTAAGTTTTGATGATTTAGATGGAAAACTCGAAATAGAAGTAGGAAAACCCTATTCTATTACAATAACTATTGATGATAATTTGTACAGCATATTGTCATTAGTTGAAGATGCCAACGACAAACAATTAACAATAGCACTAAAAGGAAATCGTGACAACAAATTGTATATTGAAGACACCAATATAAAAGTCAAAATTACAATGCCTTTCTTAATGGAAGTTAACAATAATGGTAATTCTGGTTTAACTGTTACTAACATCAACAGCAAAAATTTCAAATCTATAAATCCAGTAAATGGCAGTACTACACTGTCGGGAATTGTTGATAATCTTGAGGTAGTTTGTAAGGGTAATGGAAATCTTAACGCCGAAAAACTAATTGCAAAAAATGCTAAAATAACTTGTCGTGGCAATGGAAGTGCAAAGGTAAATGCTACTACTATTACGGAATCAATAAAATCTGGAAACGGAACTATTGTGAATGTTAACAAATAATAATTTCAATTTCAAAAATCAATTTCAAAAATAATGAAACTACTAACTAAAATTACAAAACCTATTTTGTTGCCTCATTGGTCACAAGATTTATTTTTAACTATTCCACGAATCGTGTGTGGTTACTTACTTGCTTTTAACTTTGGCGCAGATAAATTTGGAATGCCTTGGTCGCCTGCCGATAATAATCTAGGTTTATTTGAAGTCGCCTTTTGGTTTCCAAATGATGTGGCTAGTTATGGTGGAATTTTTGCCATCGCTCCTTCATTTTTTGCTTGGATGGGCGCTTTCGCAGAAGCTGTTGGTGGACTTTTTTTACTGTTTGGACTTCAAACACGAATAACATCATTTCTAATAATTTGCACCATGTTGGTTGCCATTTTTATGCAACAAATTCAAAACGGATTGTGGAATTGTCTCGCTGCCATGGGATTTCTTTGGGTCGCCATGTTCTATTTAATTATCGGTTGTGGACGATTTGGAATGGATTATTTAGTAACTAAAAACAAAGCATAAGATGAAAAATATAGTAACAATAATTGCAATACTATTTACATTATTAGTGACAAGTTGTGTTCAGAAATCGTATAAAAAAACGGTGGTTTTCACATTAGATGCATCTGAAATTAAAAACGTAAAAAAAGTCGGAATTCGTGGAAACGACAAACCTTTGTCTTGGGATTACGACACCGAAATGAAAGAAATTAAAAAAGACAGTTTATTTCAAATAACAATTACTGGAGAAACTGGCTATAAATTTACCGAAGTAAAATTTGTGGTAAACGATACGTTCGAATTTCAAAATGAAGACAACCGAAGAGTGCTTTTTTCTGAAAATGACACTACTTTTTTTAAAGCAAAATTCAATAAAAGATAAAATTTTTATTCTTCGCTCAACATTAATTATTGTTCAATCTACAATCAAAAACTTTTAGTCTATATTTGCAGATTAATTGCATTAGAATTGCTATTGAAATTTGAACTTGATATTGAAATTGACGAATGAAACACATTAGAAATTTTTGCATTATTGCACATATTGACCACGGAAAAAGTACGCTTGCAGATAGACTTCTTGGTGCAACACAAACCGTTACAGCTCGTGAAGAAAAAGCACAATTGCTTGACAACATGGATTTGGAGCGTGAACGAGGCATCACCATAAAAAGTCACGCTATTCAAATGGAATATACGTACAAAGGTGAAGAATATGTTTTAAACCTTATTGATACGCCAGGACACGTAGATTTCTCTTACGAAGTTTCACGTTCTATTGCGGCTTGCGAAGGTGCGTTATTGATTGTAGATGCGGCACAAAGTATTCAGGCTCAAACAATTTCTAATTTATATTTGGCTTTAGAAAACGACCTGGAAATTATTCCGGTTTTGAACAAAGTAGATTTACCAAGTGCTAATCCTGAAGAAGTTAGCGACGATATTATCGATTTATTAGGTTGCAAATTGGAAGATATTATCCACGCTTCAGGTAAAACTGGTTTTGGTGTAGAAAATATTTTGGCTGCAATTATTGAAAAAATTCCTGCTCCAAAAGGAAATAAAGACGAACCATTACAGGCATTAATTTTCGATTCACATTACAATCCGTTTCGTGGAATTGAAGTTATTTTCCGTGTAAAAAATGGCGAAATCAAAAAAGGTCAGAAGATTAAATTCATGGCTACTGGAAACGAATATTTTGCTGATGAAGTAGGAACTTTGAAGTTAAATCAGGTTCCGAAAAATGTAATTTCTACTGGTGATGTTGGGTATTTGATATCTGGAATTAAAGAAGCGAAAGAAGTAAAAGTTGGTGATACCTTGACAGATGCAAAAACACCTACTACCAATATGATTGTTGGATTTGAGGATGTGAAACCAATGGTTTTCGCCGGAGTTTATCCTGTTGATACAGATGATTACGAAGATTTACGTGCTTCGATGGAGAAACTACAGTTGAACGATGCTTCATTGGTATTTACTCCAGAAAGTTCAGCAGCTTTGGGATTTGGTTTCCGATGCGGATTTTTAGGAATGTTGCACTTGGAAATTATTCAAGAACGATTGGAACGTGAATATGATATGACTATAATTACAACTGTTCCCAACGTTTCGTATTTGGCTTACACCAAAAAAGAACCAGAAGTTTCTTTTGTAATTAATAATCCATCTGATTTACCTGATCCTTCAAAATTAGATCGTGTTGAAGAACCATACATAAAAGCAACCATCATTACAAAATCTGATTATGTAGGAAATGTAATGAGTTTGTGTATCGAAAAACGTGGAGTGATTACCAATCAGACGTATTTAACAACGGAACGAGTTGAATTGAATTTTGACATGCCTTTAGCAGAAATAGTTTTCGATTTTTATGACAGATTGAAAACGGTTTCTAAAGGTTACGCTTCGTTCGATTATACACCAATCGGAATGAGACAATCGAAATTGGTAAAACTTGATGTATTGTTGAATGCTCAATCTGTGGATGCGCTTTCGGCTTTGATTCACGAAAGTAATGCCTATAATATTGGTAAAAAAATGTGCGAGAAACTACGCGAATTAATCCCAAGACAACAATTTGACATTCCGATTCAAGCTGCAATTGGAGCCAAAATTATTGCTCGTGAAACTATAAAAGCGTTACGTAAAGACGTTACCGCTAAATGTTATGGTGGTGATATTTCTAGAAAACGTAAACTTCTTGAAAAGCAGAAAAAAGGTAAAAAGAGAATGCGTTTGGTAGGAAATGTTGAAATTCCGCAAGAAGCATTTATGGCTGTTTTGAAGTTGAATGATTAATTTTTTTTAGATAAAAGATAATAGACGAAGAGATAATAGACAAACCCAATGACGCAAGTTGTCGGGTTTTTTATATTATAAACCATAAAAGAAATTTAAGAACATAGAAGAAATCTTAAATGACCTTAAATATCTTATATGGTGAAAAATTAAGATTGTATTTCCTTTAAAAGTTTTTTCACATCTTCCGATTTGAAAAGCTGTGTTCCTTCGTTCATCGTGGCAGCAGTTCCGCAACAAACTCCTAGTTGGATAACTTCTTTTAGGGATTTATTTTGTGATAATGCCCAAACCATTCCGCCAACCATACTATCGCCTGCGCCAACCGTGCTTTTCTTTTCTACTTTTGGTGCTTTTACCAAATACGTTTCCTCTTTTGTGACTAAAATTGCTCCATCTGCTCCAAGTGAAACTACCACAATTTCGGCACTTTTATCTTCAATTAATTTTTTGGCTGCTTTTTCTACTTCTGGTAATTCCAATCGTTCGACGCCAATTAGTTTTGCCAATTCGCCAATGTTGGGTTTGATTAAATAAACGCCAGTTTCTAAAACTTTTTGCAAAGCTTCTCCAGAAGTATCAACAATAACTTTAATATTTGATTCTTTAGCGATTTCTGCAATTTTTTGATAGAAATTTGTAGACAAACCTTCGTTCAAACTTCCGCTGATTACTAGGTAATCGGTTTTTAATTCTTTTATGGTTTTCAGAATCTCCTCTTTTTCATCATTCGAAAATTCATTTCCAGGGAATCCGAATCTATATTGTGCTTTGGTTTTATTTTCAAAAGCTATAAAGTTTTCTCTGGTCCAATTTTTGGTTTTGATAACACGACTTTCCAGATTTTCATTTGCAACTAATTCTTCCAACATTTCACCCGATGAACCACCCGAAGTAAAAATGCAAGTAGAAGTTCCGCCTAATTTAGCAATGGCTTTTGAAACATTTATTCCGCCACCGCCAGCATCGTATCGTGGTTTTTCACAACGAATTTTTTGTTCGGCAACCAATCCTGTAAAATGAGTTGATTTGTCTAATGATGGATTTATGGTTAGCGTTACAATAGTTTGATTTTTCATAAAAGAAGTTTATTACTATAAAGATGCGAAAAATCTGTGAATCTGTGGCAAAAAATCTTTGTACCTTTGCGACTTTAAACTTTGCAACTGAAAAAATGATAGAAGATAAAAATCCGCAACGAACATCTCTTTCGCAATTGGGCGAATTTGGATTGATTGAACATTTGACAAAAAATTTTGATGTAAAAAATGCTTCAACCATAAAAAGTATTGGTGACGATGCTGCTGTTTTAGATTTTAAAGATAAAAAAGTAGTCGTTTCCACCGATTTATTGATTGAAGGTGTGCATTTTGATTTGTCTTACATGCCTTTACGCCATTTGGGTTATAAAGCAGTTGTAGTCAATGTTTCTGATATTTGCGCGATGAATGCGAAAGCGACACAAATAACGGTTTCAGTTGCAGTTTCTAATCGCTTTCCGCTAGAAGCATTGGAAGAATTATTTGACGGAATTGCTTTGGCTGCCAAATTTTACAACGTTGATGTTATTGGTGGCGATACTACTTCGTCACAAAAAGGTTTGATTATCTCAATTACAGCAATTGGTGAAGCAAATGAAGACGAAATTGTATACAGAAGTGGTGCGAAAGAAGGTGATTTATTAGTGGTTTCTGGCGATTTAGGTTCAGCTTACATGGGATTGCAGGTTTTGGAACGTGAAAAACAAGTGTTTCAAGTGAATCCTAACAATCAACCTGATTTGGACGCGTATACGTATTTGATTGAAAGACAATTAAAACCAGAAGCACGTCACGATATTAAAGTTTTACTAGAAAAATTAGAAGTAAAACCCACTTCTATGATTGACATTTCAGATGGATTATCGTCTGAAATCATTCATATTTGTAAACAAAGTAAAGTAGGTTGTAATTTATACGAAGAGAAAATTCCAGTTGATCCACAATTTATTAATGTCTGTGAAGAATTCAATATTGATTCTACAACCGTTGCTATTAATGGCGGTGAAGATTATGAGTTACTTTTCACTATTGCAATGGAAGACTTTGACAAAATAAAAGCCAATCCAAATTTTACCGTAATTGGTCATATGGTTCAAGAAAGTGAAGGAACGCATTTGATAACCAGAGCCAATACTAAAATTCCGCTAAAAGCTCGCGGTTGGAATGCTCTTGAGGAATAAAATTAAAAAAGGCTACAAAAATTATTTGTAGCCTTTTTAATTTATAGTTGGATAGAAAAACTATTCTTTGGTTTCACCAAGTTTTCGCTCTAATTCTGCCTGGAATTCTTCCATTACCGGTTTCATAGTGCTTTCTGGAATATCGGCAATACGAATGTACATTAAGCCATCAATTGCATTGTTAAAAAGTGGATCAACGTTAAATGCTACCAAACGCGCATTTTGTTTAATATATTTTTTTATCAAAACTGGTAAGCGTAAATTTCCTGGTTCTAGCTCGTCAATAATTTTATCGAATTTATTCAAATCGGCTTCGGCTTCGTCAAAAATAAAATCCTTGTCGGCATCCTTTAAACGAACTTTAAATTCCTTTTTTGGATGAACGTATTGTGCAATATACGGATCGTAGTAATTGGATTTCATGAATTCAATCATCAACGATTTTGAAAAATCTGAAAACTGATTGCTAATGCTTACTCCGCCCAGCAAAAATTTATGTTCTGGATAGCGCAGTGTGGTATGAATGATACCGCGCCACAATAAAAACAGCGGCATCGGTTTTTGTTGATAATCTTTAATAATGAAAGCGCGTCCCATTTCTATCGAATTTTGCATCATTTCATGAAGCTCACTTTCAAATCGAAACAAATCGTTGAGATAAAAACCTTCCATTCCGTATTTAGGAAAAATTTCAGAACCCAATCCCATTCGGTAAGCTCCAGCTACTTGTTTGGTTTCATCGTCCCAAAGGAACATATGGTAGTAGTAGTTGTCGTATTTATCTAAATCGATAGACTCATTAGTTCCTTCACCAACTTCTCTAAAAGTAATTTCTCGCAATCTACCTATTTCATGAATAACATTGGGAATGTTATCGGCTTTGGTAAAAAATACTTCATAGTTTTTACTTTGCAACAATCTACAATCGGTATCACGAAGTTTATTAACTTCATCAATCATTTTTTCTTGATTGGCTGGTGTTGCAATTTTCTTAGGACTTTTTGGTAATTTAAAATTGGGCACTGTCAAAAAGTTGCTGCCATCATTAAAGGAATTGGACAACATGTAGGTTTTTTTTCTTAAAAATTCAGAGTAATCTTCAATACTTTTGTGCTCATTTTGTTCGTTTACCGAAATTGGTTTCCCTATTCTAACTTTAATAACTCGATCTTTTTGAGTCAGTAATTCCGACGGAAGTTTTGCCGTTCTTAGGGTGTCGTCAATTTTAGAAAGTAAGTAAAACAACTTACTGTTTTTGGCATGAAAATAAATTGGAACAACAGGAACTTGGGCTTTACGAATAACTTTCATAGCGCCTTCTTCCCAAGGTTTATCAACCATCAATTTGTCATCTTTGTACGTAGAAACTTCTCCTGCCGGAAACATTCCCAATGGTTTTCCATCGCTAAGATGGCGCAACGTTTCTTTAATTCCTATCACGCTTGACTTGGCATCTTTATGATTTTCAAACGGATTTACAGGCATTATATAAGGTTTCATAGGTTCGATTCTATGAAGTAAAAAATTGGCTATAATTTTGAAATTAGGTTCGCGTTCTAGCATCAATTTCAATAATAAAATACCGTCTATTCCGCCAAGCGGGTGATTGGAAATGGTAATATAAGCACCATCTTTCGGCAAACGTTTCAAATCTTCTTCTGGAATTTCAAACTTTATCTGAAATTCATCTAAGATTGCGTTCAAGAATACTACATCTTTTAAATGTTTATTTCTGTCGTAAATTTTGTTTAAAGTAGAAATTTTCAAGACCTTCATTAGTAACCAGCCAGCAAAAGTTCCTAAAAACCCGTACTTTTCAGCGTTAATTGCCTTCGCAACTTCTTTAGCAGTAACTAATCCCATTTATTTTGTATCGTTTTTGAGTAAGAAACAAATATAGTAATTCTATTTGAAAGCATTTTTGTAAAATAACGAATTTCAAAAATTGGTTAAACATTTATTATAATTTTAAAGTTTTCACATAATTTTTCAGGTTTTTATTTACATTTGAAAATCATAAAAAGTCACTTAAATGAGAATTATTTCATACAATGTAAACGGAATTAGAGCCGCAATTACCAAAGGTTTTCTAGACTGGTTACAACAAGCAAACCCAGACGTAATCTGTCTTCAAGAAATAAAAGCAACCGAAGACCAAATTCCTACCAACGATATTACCGCAGCAGGTTATCCGTACCAGTACTATTTTTCTGCCAATAAAAAAGGATACAGCGGTGTTGCCATTTTGTCTAAGATCGAACCTAAGAAAATATTGTACGGAACTGGAATTGAAAGCATGGATTTTGAAGGAAGAAACCTTCGTGCCGATTTCGACGGAATTTCAATCATGTGTTTATACCTGCCTTCAGGAACCAATATTGACCGACTTGGGCACAAGTTCAACTATATGGATGAGTTTCAAGAATACATCAATAAGTTGAAAGTTGAGATTCCAAACTTGGTCATTTGTGGCGATTACAACATTTGCCATCAAGCCATCGACATTCACGATCCAATTCGCAACGCAACCGTTTCGGGATTTTTACCTCAAGAACGCAGTTGGTTGGATGGTTTTATGAAATCGGGTTTTATTGATAGTTTTCGTCATTTTAACAAGGATCCGCACCATTATTCGTGGTGGAGTTACCGCGCTGGAGCAAGAGGAAATAATAAAGGTTGGCGTATCGATTACAATTTGGTAAGCGAGAATTTGCGCGATAGAATGACACGTGCCGTAATCTTGCCCGAAGCAAAGCATTCCGATCATTGCCCGATTTTGGTAGAGATTGATTAGAAGCCAATCGCGCTGTACATTTCACTTTTTCGCATCAAAATTGGCTTTTTCTAACTGCAAAAAGAGCTTCCGTTGGTCGCTTTTTTGCACTAAGAAAAATCACAATTTTGGTGCGAAAAGAGTTTCATTTCCATCACGGCTAGATCAAAAGTCAATTTCAATTTCAAAAGTCAATTTCAAAAGTCAATTTCAATTTCAAAAGTCAAACACAAAAATCAATTTCAATTTCAAAAACACGAAACCGAATTTTGTCAACAACAATGTGAACAACAATATTTTCGGATAGATTAAAAACCAATTCGAACCTTTAAATTTACTTCGATTACATAAAACATAAAAAAGATGATTAAGAAAATTTCAGCAGGATTATTAATTCTGGCACTTTCAACTTCGTGCGTTTCTAAAAAAATATACAACGAGCTAGAAACTAAATACGCCGATTTAAAAAAAGAAAACCGAACACTAGCCGACGGCAACGAAGAATTAAATAAATCTAGAAATCAATTAGAATTAGATAAAAATGCCCTTACTGCCGAACGCGACAAACTAAAAGCCGAACGCGATAAACTAGTTGCCGATTTCGCTGCAGCCGACAAAAATCTTAAAACATTGCAAGCATCGTACAACGCTTTAGAAAAAGACAGTAACGAAGCTTTAACGGCTAATATTAACAAGAACAGAGAGTTACTTGCCCAGTTAGAAGCTAAAGAAAAAACATTGGCAGCCGAGCAAGATCGACTTAACAAATTAAAATCTGATCTTGAAGCAAGTTCAAAACGTTTAAGCGAACTTGAAGATTTTATTGCAGCTAAAGAAGCCAGCATGAAAAAGCTAAAAGAAACACTTTCTAAATCGCTAAAAGCATTTGAAGGAAAAGGCTTAACCGTAGAACAAAGAAACGGAAAAGTTTATGTTTCTATGGAAAACAAGTTGCTTTTTGGAACAGGAAGTTGGGCAGTTGGTGCTGAAGGAAAAACAGCTGTTGTTGCTGTTGGAAAAGTACTTGCCGATAACCCAGAAATTTCAGTATTAATAGAAGGGCATACCGATAATGATAAAATTCTTGGAAGTATTGGTGGCGGAGTAGAGAACAACTGGGATTTATCTACCAAGCGTGCCACAGCAATTGTAAACATTTTATCAGAGAATAAAGGGGTTAATAAACAAAATCTAACTGCCGCAGGAAGAGGAGAATTTGCACCATTAGTAAGCAACGATACACCAGAAGGAAAAGCCAAAAATCGTAGAATCGAGATTATTCTTACGCCAAAATTGGACGAAATCTCTAAAATGTTGAACGATTTATAATTTTTGATATGGAGCAACTGAATAACTTAATCCACGAACTTGAAATCAATATTAAAAATTTTGAAACAGTAAATTCTACAGTTTCAAATGCTAGTATTGGGTGGCATATCGATCATTGTTTGATTATTTTTTCTAGGGTTTTGACCGCTTTAGAACGATCAAATCCAGATGATTATAGGCCAAAGTTCAATTGGAAAAGAAGTTTAGTTTTTATGACAAATACTATTTCAAGAGGAAAAATAAAAGCGCCAAGTGTTGCTATACCTGAAGAAGTGTGTACTGAAAAATCGTTGTTAGAACATCTTGAAAAGGTGCGCAGGAAGTTAATATTATTGGATACTTTACCCAAAAATAGTTTTTTTCCACATCCATTTCTTGATGATTTGAATGTGAAACAAACCAAGAAATTTCTAGTCTTGCATACTACACATCATGTTAAAATTATTAGAGATATTCTAAAAAAATAAAGTTTCAAAGGTTCTAAGCTTCATCTTAGAACCTTTTTTTTGTCTTATTAATTTGGTTATCAATACAGAGAAAACGATTTCGTGAGTTTATATTTTTCTTAACTTTCTTTGTGTTTTTTGGCGTTCAAATTTTACTAATTTTGGCGCATCATGAGGGTATTTACATTTTTAGTTTTCTTCAGTTTTCTTTTGCTTGGCGGTAAGAGCTACGCTACTGTTTCTGAAAATCAAAAATGTACTTCTGTTTTTTCTAAAGATGGTTTTTCTCAAAATTATCAATTTAAAAATACAAACGAAAATCACACAATTACGGTTATTGAAGAAGCAAGCGTTGATTTTGAAGAAGAATTTCACCCTGAAAAGGATGCTAAAAATACTGCTAAACCCGTAAATTTTACTAGAGATTTTGGTTTAGTTCATTCATTTTATAATCAGGATCGACGACTTTCAAATTTGTATCCTTTCAACAGTCGTCAAGAGAGCTTTCCGTACCTAAACGGAAATTCTTGTCCTATTTACATTGTTCAGCAAGTTTTTAGAATTTGATTTACAGCTTACATCGGTTACCAATTCAACATGATGTTTGATGCTTTCTTGTGCCTATAATTTACTTTATTTGAACAGCTTCTTTATACATTTTTGGTATACCGATTATTTTTTATTTTAAAGAAATAATTCTATTTCTAATAATTCAATCGTTAAATTTTCAGTAGTATCATGAAGAAAAAACTCGTGTTCATGGGCTTTATTGCCATGTTGTGTCTTGCTAGTTGCACAACAAAAAAAGAAGAAAAAGAAGAATCAATTAAATTCACAGTTACCAATCCGGTAAAGATAGACACTTCATTTACCAAAGAATATGTCTCGCAAATACGCTCCTTTAGAAACATCGAAATTAGAGCACAAGAAAAAGGATTTCTTCAAAATATTTATGTAGACGAAGGACAGTTTGTAAAAGAAGGTCAGCTGTTGTTTAGAATTATGCCAAAAATTTATGAAGCCGAATTACTAAAAGCAAAAGCCGAATCTAAAGCTGCAGAAATTGAACTGCAAAACGCAAAGACATTAGCCGATAAAAATGTAGTTTCTAAAAGCGAACAATATATTGCCCAAGCAAAACTAGAACAAGCAAGAGCTGAAGTAGCTTTAGCAAAACTTCATTTATCATTCACCGAAATTAGAGCACCATTTTCAGGAACTATTGATAGAATTCCAAAAAAACTTGGTAGTCTTATTGAAGAAGGAGAATTATTGACCAGCCTTTCAGACAACAGTCAAATGTTTGCCTATTTTAATGTTTCCGAACCAGAATATTTAGAGTATCAAGCTAACAATAAGAACCATTCTAATACCAAAGTTAATTTGCGTCTTGCGAACAATGAACTATTTAATTCTCATGGTTATGTTGAAGTTATTGAAAGTGAATTTGATAACGAAACTGGAAATATTGCCTTTAGAGCACGATTCCCAAATCCAAATAAGTTATTGAAACATGGTGAAACAGGATCAGTTCAAATGACCATTCCTCTTAAAAATGCAATTGTAATTCCGCAGAAAGCTACCTATGAAATTCAAGATAAAAAGTTTGTGTTTGTGGTAGATAAAAACAATGTTTTAAAATCAAAGGAAATTACTATTACTGGTGAAATACCTGATTTATATGTTATTGCAAGTGGAATTGACGAGAATGATAAAATACTAATGGACGGTATTCAAAAGGTAAAAGATGATGATAAAATTAAGTACGAATACATAGCGCCAAATAAAGTCATTCATAATTTGCGATTAAAAGCCGAGTAGATTCCTATATTTTAGATTTTGTTTTAATTAAAAAAAATAAATAAATGTTTAATAAATTTATACAAAGACCTGTATTGTCGATAGTAATATCGCTAATAATTGTCTTTTTAGGAGTGTTGTCGGTTTTGAATTTACCGATTACGCAGTTTCCGTCCATTTCACCACCAATGGTAAATGTCACTGCCGATTATCCTGGATCTAATGGCGAATTGATGATCAAATCGGTGATTATTCCTCTTGAAAGAGCTTTAAATGGAGTTCCAGGAATGAAATACATGACTTCTGATGCTGGAAATGATGGTGAAGCAAGTATCCAAATCGTATTTAACTTAGGTACCGATCCCAATCAAGCAGCAATTAATGTTCAAAATCGTGTTGCTTCGGTTACCAATAAATTGCCTCCATTAGTAGTTCGCGAAGGTGTAAAAATTACTCGTGAAGTACCGAGTATGTTGATGTACGTAAATCTTTTTAGTACAGATAAAAATACCGACATGAAATTTTTATACAATTATGCCGACATCAATGTGTTGTCAGAATTGAAAAGGGTAAATGGTGTTGGTTCAGGAGATATTTTAGGAACACGTGAATACGCGATGCGTATTTGGTTAAAACCAGATCGAATGTTGGCTTACAAAATTTCTTCCGAAGAAGTTATGGAAGCGTTATCGAGTCAAAGTTTAGAGGCATCGCCTGGTAAAACCGGAGAAGCTTCGGGAAAAAGATCGCAAGCATTTGAATATGTATTAAAATATTCGGGTCGATTTACAACTAAGGAACAATATGAGAATATTGTCGTTAGATCCAATAGCAACGGAGAACTTTTGCGTTTAAAAGACATTGCCAAAATTGAATTTGGTAGTTCGATGTACGATATTTATTCTAACTTAAATGGTAAACCATCGGCTGCAATTGTATTAAAACAATCCTTTGGAAGTAATGCCAATCAGGTTATTAAAGATGTAAAAGCCAAACTAGAAAAAATCAAGCAAAAATTTCCAAAAGGAATGGATTACGAAATCTCGTATGACGTTTCAAAATTCTTAGATGCTTCTATCGAAAAAGTAATTCATACTTTAATTGAAGCCTTTATTTTGGTAGGATTAGTAGTTTTCCTTTTTCTTGGAGATTGGCGATCAACGGTTATTCCAGCAATTGCAGTTCCTGTTTCTTTGGTTGGAACTTTCGCCTTCATGACGTTCTTTGACATTTCGTTGAACTTAATTACGCTATTCGCTTTGGTTTTGGCAATTGGAGTCGTCGTCGATGATGCCATCGTAGTTATTGAAGCCGTCCATGCCAAGATGGAAGAAGAGCATTTATCAGCTTTGAAGGCTACCAAAAAAGCGATGCATGAAATTGCAGGAGCGATTATAGCAATTACATTCTTGATGGCTGCGGTATTCATTCCGGTTGCATTTATGTCTGGTCCAGTTGGAGTTTTTTACCGACAATTTTCAATTACAATGGCAACGGCGATTATACTTTCTGGTATTGTAGCATTGACTTTAACGCCTGCTCTTTGTGCGATTATGTTAAAAAATAATCATGGTAAACCAAAAAAGAGAACACCAGTAAATATTTTTATTGATGGTTTTAACAACAAGTTTAATTTAGTACAAGGTAAATATGAAAATGTATTAGGTAAAATTATAAACCGAAGAGCAATTACTGTTTTTGCACTTGTAGCATTTTGCGCAGGAACTTGGTTAGTTAGTAGCACAGTTCCTTCCGGATTTATTCCAAATGAGGACCAAGGAATGTTTTATGCTATTATTCAAACACCTCCAGGTTCGTCATTAGAAAGAACTAACAATATTGCCGAAAAATTGCAACAAGAAGCGGAGAAAATAGATGGCGTAAAATCGGTTTCATCGCTTGCTGGTTATGAAATTCTAACAGAAGGTACTGGAGCGAATGCAGGAACTTGCTTGATAAATCTTAAAGATTGGGACGATAGAAAAGAATCGGTTCAAGAGATTATGAAAGATCTTGAGGAAAAATCGAAAGATATTCCTGGTGCCAATATCGAATTTTTTCAACCGCCTGCAGTTCCGGGATATGGAGCAGCTGGAGGATTTGAGCTTCGTTTGCTAGACAAAACCGGCACTAGTGATTTCAAAAAACTTGAAGCTGTCAATAAAGACTTTGTAGAAGAATTAAACAAGCGTCCTGAATTATCAAATGTTTTTAGTTTTTTTAGCGCTAGTTTTCCGCAGTATATGATGAAAGTCGATAATGATATTGCACAACAAAAAGGAGTTTCAATTGAAAATGCAATGACTACGCTATCAACTCTTGTTGGAAGTAATTATGAAATTAGTTTTATTAAATACGGAATTAACTATAAAGTAATTGTTCAAGCAGCGCCAGAATATCGTGCACAACCAGATGATATTTTGAAGCTTTACGTAAAAAATAATCGTGATGAAATGGTACCTTTTTCTGCTTTTATGCGCTTAGAAAAAGTATATGGTCTTTCAGAAATCACAAGACATAATATGTATACTTCTACTGAAATTTCTGGTGGAGCAGCTTCTGGATATAGTTCTGGTACTGCTATTAAAGTTATTCAAGAAGTTGCTGCCAAAACATTACCTCGTGGGTATGATATTGATTGGGCTGGTATTTCTGCCGATGAGGTAGCACAAGGAAATCAAGCAATATGGGTATTCTTGATTTGTTTAGGATTTGTATACTTGGTTTTAGCAGCGCAATACGAAAGTTTTATTTTGCCCTTATCGGTAATTCTTTCTTTACCAGCAGGAATTTTTGGAGCGTTCTTGTTGTTGAAATTTACAGGATTAGAAAACAATATTTATGCTCAAGTTGCCATGGTAATGCTTATTGGTTTGCTGGGTAAAAACGCAGTACTTATTGTTGAATTCGCTGTACAACGACACGCAGCAGGAAAATCGGTTATTGAAGCCGCAATGGAAGGAGCCAAAGCAAGGTTACGTCCTATTTTGATGACTTCTTTCGCGTTTATAGCCGGATTACTTCCGCTTGCATTTGCAACTGGTCCTGGAAAAATTGGAAACAGAACTATCGGTACTGCAGCAGCAGGAGGAATGCTTATAGGAACAGTTTGCGGAGTACTATTAATTCCTGGTTTATATTACATATTTGCAAGAATTGCTGAGCGCATTAAGCTTGTTAAAAAAGAAGAAGAAAATCCATTAACTGAAGAAATTGATAACAATGAAGTTCAAAAATTATAAATATATACTACTGCTAAGCATAGGTTTGGCAGTAGTAAGTTGTAAAGCTCCAGCAATTGAGCCGACAAAAGCAAGTCCGGAAATACCCGAATCTTTTGTAAGCAGCAAGGACACCAATACTATTGCAAGTACGCCTTGGAAAAATTTCTATAAGGATAAAAATCTTGCAGATTTGATCGATGTCGCTCTAAAAAATAATCAAGAGTTGCTGATTACTTTGCAAGAAATTGAAATTGCAAGAAATGATATTCGAGTAAAAAAAGGTGCTTTATTGCCAATGGTTGGAGTAAAAGCTGGAGCTGGAGTAGAAAAAGTAGGACGATACACAAGTCAAGGTGCTGGTGATGCTTCAACTGAAATTATGCCAGGAAAGGAATTTCCAGAACCGTTGCAAGATTATACTTTGGCTGCTTATGCGCATTGGGAAGTTGATATTTGGAAAAAATTGCGCAATTCTAAGAAAGCCGCAGTTAGCAGATATTTAGCAACTGTTGAGGGCAAAAACTTTGTAATTACCAATCTTGTTGCTGAGGTTGCCGATTCGTATTACGAATTAATTTCTCTAGACAGTCAGTTGGAAATTGTAAGACAAAATATCAATTTGCAAACCAATGCTTTAGAAATTGTAAAAGTTCAAAAAGAAGCTGCTAGAGCAACTGAATTGGCGGTACAAAAATTTCAAGCAGAAGTATATTCGTCCAAAAGTAGGGAGTTTGAAATTTTGCAAAGAATTAAAGAAACTGAAAACACCATCAACTTTTTATTAGGTCGTTATCCGCAGGAAATTCCTAGAGATAAAACCAATTTTTTAAGTTTGATGCCCAACAATGTAACTTCTGGAATTCCAGCCCAATTATTGTCAAACCGTCCTGATATTAAACAAGCAGAACTTGAACTTGCAGCAGCTAAATTGGATGTAAAATCGGCTCGTGCTGAGTTTTATCCATCGTTAGACATCTCAGCATCTTATGGATTGCAAGCTTTTAAACCCAACTATTTGTTTACACTTCCAGAATCCTTATTGTATTCTTTGGCAGGAGATTTGGCAGCACCATTGATTAACAGAAATGCCATAAAAGCAGAATATAAAAATGCCAATGCACGTCAGCTACAAGCATTGTATAACTATGAACGAACTATTTTAAATGCTTATTTGGAAGTGGCTGCGCAGTTGTCAAAAATTAGCAATTTGGAAAATAGTTATAACTTGAAATCAAAACAAGTTGATGCTTTAAATAAATCAATTGATGTATCTAATGATTTGTTTAAATCGGCTCGTGTTGACTATTTTGAAGTATTGATGACGCAACGCGATGCGCTGGAGTCTAAACTAGAATTGATTGAGACCAAGAAAGAACAACTAAACGCCACAGTTCACATCTACCGAAACCTTGGTGGCGGTTGGAAATAAGAAGTTGGTTATTCTTAGGAGTCGGTCGTAATGATCGGCTCTTTTTTTATAATTTTTATTTTGTTTAACAATCGTTACTATTAAATTCATTTATGATACTGTATTTTTGCAATTCTAAATTTAATCCGTCAATATGAAATTTACTACGCTTCCAAATACCGATATAAAAATTAGTACCATTTGTTTAGGAACCATGACTTTTGGCAATCAGAATTCTGAAGCCGAAGCGCATTCACAATTAGATTATGCTGTTGAAAGAGGAATCAATTTTCTTGATACTGCCGAAATGTATCCTATTGGTGGGAATGCTCAAATTTTTGGAAGTACCGAACGTCAAATTGGAACGTGGATTAACAAAATTGGAACATCCGAAAGAGAAAAAATTGTTGTGGCAACCAAAATTGCCGGTCCAAATCGTGGTATGGAATACATCAGACAGCCTTTGGATTTTTCTAAAAAAAACATTCACGAAGCGGTGGAATTGAGTTTGAAAAATCTTCAGACAGACTACATCGATTTGTATCAAATGCATTGGCCCGAACGTGTAATGAACATGTTTGGACAGCGAGGTTTAGTAGACATTGATACCAAATGGCAAGATAATTTTTTCGAAGTTTTATCGGTTTATGATGGATTGATTAAAGAAGGAAAAATTAAAAGCATTGGTGTTTCTAACGAAAATCCGTTTGGGGTAATGCGTTTTTTACAAGAAAGCGAAAAGCATAATTTACCTCGAATTGCCACAATTCAAAATCCATATTCGCTGTTGAATCGTCTTTTTGAAGTAGGTTTATCCGAAATTTGTATCCGTGAAAATGTCGGATTATTGGCGTATTCTCCGCTTGGATTTGGAGTGCTTTCGGGCAAATATTTAGACGGAATAAATCCGCAATACCGAATGGCAAGATTCCCACAATTTACAAGGTATGTTGGCGAAAATGCTACCAAAGCAACGCGATTGTATAAAGAATTGGCCGAAGCCAATGGATTGACGATTTCTCAAATGGCATTGGCGTTTGTAAACCAAAGAAACTTTGTAATGTCAACTATTATTGGTGCTACAACTTTAGAGCAATTGAAATCTAATATTGATGCATTTGATACTGTTTTGTCAAATGAAATTCTACTTGAAATAGAGAAAATTCAGGAGTTAATTCCTAATCCAGCGCCTTAAATTTTTAGATTTTCAAAGTGTTGGTTTTGTCATTTCGACGAAGGAGAAATCGCATAAAGTAAATAGCTAGTGTGATTTCTCCTTCGTCGAAATGACAAAATGTATTTTACAATTTAATATGAATCGCCTCAAGTGCTTCGTCACCAATAACACTGGCTTTATGTCCGTGAATTGTATCTTTAGATTCTATGGAATCAGGTAAATTGTCTTGAGCTATAAAGGACTCGCCAACATTGAAAATTTTGAAATCACCATTTTGTAATTCAATTTTCAAACTACCTTTTAGGATTAGAATAAATGTGGCATCGCCAGCCAAATGAAAATCGGTGGAATAACCAGCATCACTTTTTCTAAGGCGAAAATTTTTAGCAGCAATTTGATCGGTTAAGAACATTCCGCCTCGTTGATTTACATCAAATTCTACTTCTGAAAAAATTGAAATTCCTTGCTCGTTGGTTGTAATTGTCGCTATTGTAAAAGGTTTGTTTATCAAGTTTTCAAGTTTCTATTTGTAATTCAAAATTACGGATTCGTTTACAATTAAATCTGTGATTTAAGAATTTATTGCACGACTAATTTAGTTGTATAACTTGCACCATTTGAAGCTTCAATAGCAACTAGATAAATTCCACTAGATAAATTTGAAGTAGCCACAGCATTTTCTTGTGTATTTTCTAGTTTTTTGGATAGAAGTAATTTCCCAGATAAATCGGTAATTTCAATATTTGTAGCCAAAAGAGAAGCAGATGATTTTATAAAAAAACTATCGTTTGCCGGATTTGGATACAACGAAAAACCATTATTTTCAAACTCAGAATTGGAAAGTGAAGAATCAATAACTTTATAAATTGTACCGCCAGCTGAAGCTACATACAATTCACCGTTTAAATCTTCTCCAAAGGTTGTAAAATTGTTATTTCCACTAAAAGTCGCTGAATAGGTAATTGTATTACTTGAGTTTACATAACCAATTCGGTTTTGACAATAATCGGCAAAGAAATACTTGTTTTGGAAGTTTGGATACATTGTTCCAGTATAAAAATAACCTCCAGTTATAGAGCAACCGCCGCTAGAATGCTGATATTGCGCTACAGGCATCGTTAGATTTCCAACAGGAACGCAACCTCCGGTATTGTAGGCTACTGTACCTTCATAACAACGCCATCCGAAATTTAAACCCGTATTTGGTAACGGACTTGCTATTTTATTAATTTCTTCAACTACATCCTGACCTACATCGCCAATCCATAAATCACCGTTCAATCGGTTAAACGAAAATTTCCATGGATTTCTCATTCCGATTGCCCAAATTTCATCATTTCCTGCAATGCCAACATACGGATTGGTTGCAGGTGAAGTATAAAATGGTGCGACGGTAGAGTTTACATCAATTCGTAACATTTTTCCGAGATTGGTGTTTATGTTTTGCGCTCTATTTTCTGGATCGCCAGCAAGACCGCCATCGCCCATACCTATATATAAATAACCATCTGGTCCAAATTTTAAAGTGCCACCATTATGGTTGGAGTAAGGTTGCGCAATTGTCATTAAAATGGTGCCGGTTGTGCTTGCAATATTGGAATCAGTACTTACCGAATACCTAGCAATTACAGTATTCCCGACAGTATTGGTATAATTCACAAAGAAAAATCCGTTGGATGCATAATTGGGATGAAAAGCTAAACCTAGCAATCCGCGTTCACCACCAGAGCTAATTAAAGTGGATAAATTTAAAAATGGTGTGGCATTAATCGTTCCGTTGGGATTTAAAATTCGAATTAATCCGCCTTGTTGTACTACAAATAGGCGACTGTCATTAGCAGGATGCGTAATTTCTACAGGACTCGAAAATCCAGTTGCGAAAGATTGTATTGCAACGGTTTGAGAATATCCAGCAACAGAAAGTAGCATTAGTGAAATAAGTAGTTTCGTTTTCATATAGGTAAAAGTTAATTTTTGCTTGGTACTATACCAATCTGCCGACAGGCAGGTGTTATCGCCTTTTTATCGGGGTTTGTTTGCACAAACTTATAGTAAGTGGCGATTTCATAGCAAATGATTTAGAAAAGTAAAGTTACAAAAAAATCCAATAAATTAATAATGAATTAGTTGTGATTGTTTATTGGCTGTAAACAATTTGATGCCAAGCACTAAAATCTTTTCAGATATAAATACTACTTTTGACATTTGTCACGTTATTATAGATTATGTTGAAAAATAGTTTTTTATGGATGTTGCTATTTGGTTTTTCGAGCTTTTTTGCTCAAGAAATCGAAACGCCATACAAAAACAAAAAAATTCCTTTCTCCAAAGACACCATTTTGGTAGATAATGTTAGTATCAACAAAGCCTTTTTTAAATTGTTAGATAATAATGGTACTGAAATAGATACTTCATTTTATAAAATCGATTTTCAAAAAGCAAAATTAATTTTTAAAAGTGACTCTATTGCCACCGATTCTATTTCGATTAGGTATTTAAAATTCCCTGATTTTCTTACCAAAACCTATTCTATTTACGATGATAGTAAAGTAATTCCTAATGAAGCAGGAAATCTATATTCTATAAAAAGAGATAACCTAAAAGCTTTTAAACCCTTTGATGGGCTCAATACTTCGGGAAGTATTACACGCGGAATTACGGTGGGAAACAATCAAAGTTCGGCTGTAAATTCTAATTTAGATTTGCAAATTACGGGAAAAATTTCGAGTACCATTTCACTTCGAGCTTCAATTCAAGATAGCAATATTCCGTTGCAAGATGGCGGATATTCACAGCGATTAGATGAATTTGATCAAATTTTTATCGAATTATTTTCAAACAATTGGAACATCCGTGCTGGAGATTTATTTTTAGAAAACAGACAGTCAAAGTTCTTAAATTTCAACAAGAAAGTGCAAGGTTTATCAACCCGATTTCAATTTGGAACTCCAGAAAATAAGACCGAAATTTTCGCAGCTGGTGCATTGGTTCGAGGGCAATATTCCAAAAGCAGTTTTACCGGACAAGAAGGAAATCAAGGTCCATATAAACTTCGAGGAAATAATGGCGAATTGTATGTGCTTGTAATTTCGGGTTCTGAACGCGTTTTTGTAAACGGAATTCTGTTAAAAAGAGGTGAAAGTAACGATTATATTATTGATTATAATGCTGGCGAAATTATTTTTACTTCAGTATTTCCTATTACATCCGAAATGCGAATCGTGGTTGAGTATCAATTCTCTGATCGAAATTTCACACGTTTTGTAACGTATGGAGGCGCAACACACACGTCAGAAAAATGGAGTATTGGCGGCTTTATTTATTCTGAAAATGATGTAAAAAACCAGCCGTTACAGCAAAATTTATCAACAGAACAAGTTGAAATTCTTAAAAATGCAGGCGACGATTCGACACAAATGAATGCACCATCGGCCTACATTGATTCTTATTCTGAAAACAAAATATTATACGAAAAAGTACTAGTTGGCAGCCAAGAAATTTTTCAATATTCTAATGACGAAACCGATGTATTATATAATGTACGATTTTCGCTTGTTGGAAACAATTTGGGAAATTATATTTTATCCAACAACAACGCGGTAGGAAAAATATATGAATATGTAGCGCCAGTAGCTGGAGTTTTGCAAGGAAATTACGAACCTATAACACGATTAATCGCACCAACCAAAATTCAAATAGCTACGTTATTAGGAAAATACAATCCATCTGAACAAACTACTGCCGATTTTGAAATTGGAATAAGCAATAACGATTTAAACTTATATTCTGCAATTGATGACAACAACAATAAAGGAATTGCGGCTAAGTTAAATGCAAAACAACGACTTTTTACAAGAAAGAAATTCAATGTTGATGCCTTTGCGAATTACCAATTGATTCAAGAAAATTTCAAAACCATCGAACGATTGTTTACAATAGAATTCAACCGTGATTGGAATTTAACTACAATTTCAGGCAATCAGAGCTTGTTAATAACCGGTTTCAATTTTGATTTTATAGAAAAAGGAACAGCCAAATACCAATTAGAAAAGCTTGACTTCTCCAATAATTTTTCAGGAACACGTCATGTTATCCAAGGACTTTTTAAACAAAAAAACGTTACAATTCAACAAAATGCAAGTTATTTAAAAAGTACCGGAACCATTTCTAACACCACTTTTTTAAGAAATCAAACCGATGCTAAATTCCAATTCAAAAAAAATTGGATTGGAACCACTTTTCGATTAGAAGACAATCAAGAAAAACTTGCGGTTACCAACCAATTATCAACGTTAAGCCAGCGTTTTTCAGAAGTTGGCGCTTTTATTGGTCGTGGTGACAGTACAAAAGTATATGCCGAATTAGGGTATTTTCGTCGCAATAACGACAGTTTGCAAAACGGATTTCTGCAACGTGTTAACACTTCTAATTCGTACTATTTAAAATCGAAACTAATTCAAAACGAGAAAACCAACTTATCACTTTTCATAAATTATAGACGGTTAAATTTTACCGATACTACGCTACCAACCGAACCATCGCTGAACTCAAGATTACTTTACAACGATAATTTTTTCAGTCAGTTAATCCAATCAACTTCAGCCTACGAAACCGCTTCTGGAACCATTGCACAACAAGAATTTACCTATCTAGAAGTGAATCCAGGTCAAGGAGTTTATGCTTGGATTGACTACAACAACAACGGAATTCAAGAGTTACAAGAGTTTGAAATTGCTCCTTTCCCAGATCAAGCAAAATATGTACGCGTATTTTTGCCCAATCAAGTATTTGTGAAAACGCATCAAAATAAATTCTCGCAATCCATTACATTAAGTCCGTCAAAATGGATAAATGAAAAAGGGTTTAAGAAATTGTTATCCCACTTTTACAACCAAACCTCTTTTTCTCTTGACCGCAAAATCGAACGAAATTCCGATAATTTCAATCTGAATCCGTTTGAAACTACTAATGATAATTTACTTGGTTTAAATACCAATTTTCGTAATAGTTTGTTCTTCAATCGTGGTAAGCAGCAAAACTCCATTACTTTAAACATTTTAAACAATAAAGTCAAAACCCTATTATCCATAGGTTCGCAACAAAACAGCACTTTTACCACACAGCTACAATATGCGCATTTGTATAAAAAAAGCTGGTTGTTCAATCTCAATACCTCTTCATCCAAAGCTACCAGCACATCAGATAATTATGCCAGCAGAAATTTCGAATTGCAAAGCGATGCCATCGAGCCAAAAATTTCGTATCTGTTTACAAAAAATACCAGCTTAGCATTATTTTATGATTATCAAGAAAAGAAGAATACCATAAACGATCAAGAGCAACTCAAGCAACAGCGCGTCGGAATGGCGTTTACCTATTCTAGCGAGAAAAAAGTTACCATCAACGGCGAATACTCTTTGTACAATAACGATTTTACTGGAAACCAATTATCACCAGTTGCTTTTCAAATGTTAGAAGGACTTCAAGCAGGAAAAAACAGTACTTGGCGGTTGCTTTTACAAAAAAATCTGACGCAATATCTTGACATAAACATCAATTATCAAGGTCGAAAATCAGATACAAGCGACACCATTCATACCGGAAATGTCCAATTGCGCGCTTTCTTTTAGAAGCAAATGGCTCGGGCTTTATCAATCAACCTTATTCCTGCTGTCCATTTCAATCCTTTGGTTGGGGTTTTTGCGTAGCAAAAACCCCAACCAAAGGATTTTCTTTACCATCAGGGCTAGATTACTTTTCATTTTAACTCTTGTAAATTAATTTCTTACAAATATTTTTAGCATCAGTATGTTAATTGTAACTAAAAATCATTAATTTTAAATAGTTTAACCAATTAACAGACATTATGAAATCAACGATTCTCGAAAACCAACTAAAAAAGATTACAACTAGGAGTAAAAAATTAATGCTACTATGTTTCGTATTTGCATTCACAAATACAATCTTCGCTCAAGAAGCAAAAACAAAAGCGACAAAAGCTAAGACAAAGACTGAAAAAGCAGTAGCCGACAAAAAAGAAAAACTGAAAACCGAAAAGACGACTGCAAAAAAGGATGTTGCCAAAGCTAAATCTGATGCAAGTAAATCGGTGGCTAAAGCCAAAACTGATGCAACAAAATTGAAAAAAGACGGAACACCAGATAAACGATATAATGACGCCGCAGATGCCAAAGTAGCGAAAGCCAAGAAAGAGGCAAAAGATAAAGTCACTAAGGCAGATGCAAAGTCAGATGCGAAAGTCGCAAAAGCTAAAACTGATGTAAAAACTGCTAAAGCAAAAGTTAAAAAAACCGCTGCTGAAGAAAAAGAAGACATGAAAGAAACGGCTGCGTCAAAAGCTGCTGAGAAAAAAGTAGCCGACAAAGCAACTGGAAAATACAAAGGGAAAAAAGTATTCACAGGTCCAAAAGGTGGAAAATACTACATCAATAAAAACGGAAACAAAACCTATATTGATCGAGACGCAGAAGAGTAAATTAGCATTATCTTAAATCAATTCGTTTTAAGCACAAATTTTTACGAATTTGATGGCAAAAATCAATTATTTTTAGCGAATTAAACGACATTTTGCAGAAATATAAAAAAGCAGTTTTCTTCATCAGAAAACTGCTTTTTTTGTTTATCAAAATCACCAAAATAACTTCGAAAAAAGAGTACGAAAACTTGCGTAAAAATACTTTAAAAGCCTTATTACTAAAGGTTTTTTGTAAATTGCACAAACATAAACAATTGTTAAACAAATAGTTATGAGAATCACGGAAACGAGTAGTATTCCTACACATTGTTAAAAACTAAAGCCGATTGTCAATAACTTTGACTTTCATTTTCACTAAAAAATACCAATCTTTGTAACTCTCGAAATAAGTTAAAAATATCTTAAAAAAATCAAAAATGAGCTTCATAGAACCTATCCTTCAAGAAAACAAAAATCGCTTTGTGATTTTCCCTATCAAACACCACGATATTTGGGAATGGTATAAAAAAATGGAAGCAAGTTTCTGGACTGCAGAAGAAATAGATTTATCGCAAGACTTGAGCGACTGGAACAATAAATTGAATCATGATGAAAAATATTTCATCAAACACATTCTTGCTTTTTTCGCCGCTTCAGACGGAATTGTAAACGAAAATCTTGCTGAGAATTTTGTAAACGAAGTACAATATGCTGAAGCAAAATTCTTTTATGGTTTTCAAATCATGATGGAAAACATCCATAGCGAGACTTACTCGTTATTGATTGATACCTATGTGAAAGACGAAGCTGAAAAAGATGAATTATTCAACGCATTAGAAGTTTTTCCTGCAATTAGGAAAAAAGCAGATTGGGCTTTAAAATGGATTGAATCAGATTCTTTTGCTGAGCGATTGATTGCTTTTGCAGCTGTTGAAGGTATCTTTTTCTCTGGTGCATTTTGTTCGATTTATTGGTTGAAAAAACGCGGATTAATGCCAGGATTAACCTTTTCTAACGAATTAATCTCTCGTGACGAAGGTGTTCATTGTGATTTTGCCGTGCATTTACACAACCACCATTTAGTTAACAAAGTTCCAAAAGAGCGTATCAGAACCATCATTGTTGATGCTTTAAATATTGAAAGAGAGTTTATTACAGAATCACTTCCTGTTTCTTTAATAGGAATGAACGCTACTTTAATGACGCAATATTTAGAATTTGTGGCTGATAGACTTTTAGTAGAATTGGGTTGCGACAGAGAATATAACACTTCAAATCCGTTCGATTTTATGGACATGATTTCGTTACAAGGAAAAACCAATTTCTTTGAGAAAAAAGTAGCCGAATACCAAAAAGCTGGTGTAATGAACACCGATAGCGAAGCACAAAAAATTAGTTTCGACGCCGATTTTTAATTTCTCGCCAAAGCATGAATGTATTTAAAACATTTCTCGCAAAGTCGCAAAGACGCAAAAGGAATTACCTTTAATAAATAGAGTTAAAAGCTTTGCGACTTTGCGTCTCTGCGAGAGTAAAAAAATTAAAAACCAAGATTACAAGATTACCCAAACCATCGAAGTGGTCTAGCCCAGATTGCAGTGGAAATCCTTTTATAGTGTTGCCTGAGGCTCTCGAAGGCAATATTATAAAAGATTGCAACGGAAAGCTGGAATAGCTTCCAAAAAAAAAGATTACAAATAACCCGAAGTAGAGAAGGGATTTTCTAGTTCACAAAAACAAAAAAGTATGTACGTAGTAAAAAGAGATGGCCATAAAGAGCCAGTAATGTTTGACAAAATCACGGATAGAATTAAAAAACTATGTTATGGTTTAAATGATTTAGTTGATGCTGTAAAAGTAGCAATGCGCGTGATTGAAGGATTGTATGATGGCGTTACTACGTCGGAATTGGATAATCTTGCGGCTGAAACTGCGGCTTCAATGACGATTGCACATCCAGATTACGCTCAGTTGGCAGCACGAATTGCAATTTCGAATTTGCATAAAAATACCAACAAGTCGTTCTCGGAAACTATGAACGAAATGTTTCATTATGTGAATCCAAGAAACGGTCAATCGGCACCACTTTTATCGGAAGAAGTACATAAAGTTATTCAGGAAAATGCTGAATTTTTAAATTCACACATTATATACAACCGAGATTTCAACTACGATTATTTCGGATTTAAAACGCTAGAACGTTCGTATTTGTTGAGAATTAACGGTAAAATCGTAGAACGTCCACAACACATGCTGATGCGTGTTTCAGTTGGAATTCACTTAGACGATCTAAAATCGGTTATAGAAACCTACGACTTGATGTCGAAAAAATTCTTTACGCATGCAACGCCAACATTGTTCAATGCTGGAACTCCAAAACCTCAAATGTCTTCTTGTTTCCTATTGGCAATGCAAGACGATAGTATTGACGGAATTTACGACACGTTGAAACAAACGGCTAAAATTTCGCAATCGGCTGGTGGAATTGGACTTTCTATTCACAACGTTCGTGCAACCGGAAGTTACATTCGCGGAACCAACGGAACTTCAAACGGAATTGTTCCGATGTTACGTGTTTTCAACGATACTGCAAGATACGTAGATCAAGGTGGTGGAAAACGTAAAGGAAGTTTTGCTATTTATATTGAAACTTGGCATGCTGATATTTTTGATTTCCTAGACTTGAAAAAGAATACCGGAAAAGAAGAAATGCGTGCAAGAGATTTATTTTTTGCCATGTGGACTTCCGATTTATTCATGAAACGTGTTCAGGAAAATGGAAATTGGACGTTGATGTGTCCGAATGAATGTCCGGGATTATATGATGTTCACGGTGAAGAATTCGAAGCACTTTATACTTCATACGAAGCAGCAGGAAAAGGTAGAAAAACCATTAAAGCGCACGAATTATGGGAGAAAATTCTGGAATCTCAAATTGAAACTGGAACTCCTTATATGTTGTACAAAGATGCAGCCAACAGAAAATCGAACCAAAAAAATCTTGGAACAATCCGTTCATCGAACTTGTGTACTGAGATTATGGAATTTACATCGAAAGATGAAATTGCGGTTTGTAACTTGGCTTCGTTATCGTTACCAATGTTTGTTGAAAACGGACAATTCAACCACGATTTGTTGTTTACCGTAACCAAACGCGTAACAAGAAACTTAAATAAAGTAATTGACAGAAATTACTATCCTGTAAAAGAAGGAGAGAATTCTAACAAACGTCACCGTCCAATTGGTCTTGGTGTGCAAGGTTTGGCAGATGCATTCATCATGTTGAGAATGCCGTTTACAAGCGACGAAGCGAAAACATTAAACCAAGAAATTTTTGAAACATTATATTTTGCAGCCGTAACCGCATCTATGGAAATGGCTAAAGAAGAAGGTCCGTATTCTAGTTTTGCAGGTTCGCCAATTTCTCAAGGAGAATTCCAACACAACCTTTGGAATATTAAAGACGAAGAACTTTCTGGTCGTTGGGATTGGGCAAGCTTGCGTAAAGAAGTTATGGAACATGGTGTGAGAAATTCACTTTTGGTGGCGCCAATGCCAACAGCTTCAACTTCGCAGATTTTAGGAAATAACGAAGCATTCGAACCGTATACTTCTAACATTTATACACGCCGAGTTCTTTCAGGAGAATTTATCGTTGTAAACAAACATTTACTAGAAGATTTAGTAAACAGAGGTTTGTGGAACGAAGACTTGAAACAACAATTAATGCGTAACAACGGATCAGTTCAAGACTTGAATATTCCGCAAGATTTGAAAGAATTATACAAAACCGTATGGGAAATGTCGATGAAAGATATTATTGACATGAGCCGTCACAGAGGTTATTTTGTGGATCAATCGCAATCGTTGAACTTGTTTATGCAAGATGCCAATTATTCTAAATTAACATCGATGCATTTCTACGCTTGGAAAAGCGGCTTGAAAACTGGAATGTATTATTTGAGAACAAAAGCTGCGGTGGATGCAATCAAATTCACATTAAACAACGACAAAAAAGCAGAACCAATTGAGGTAAAAGAGCAACCAACAGTTCAAATAGTTTCTGAACCCATTGCCGAAAAATTACAACCAATTGCAGTTCTAAACGAACCGGTAGAAATGTCTGCTGAGGAATATAGAGCGATGATTGAATTGGCTAAAAACGCTGGACCTGAGGAATGTGAGATGTGTGGTTCATAGAAAAAGATGATTGAAAATCGTTTTTGTATTGATTTTTTCTATAAGTTTGTATTGTAATTGATTAAAAAGAAAAGACTTCAATTAATGAAGTCTTTCTTTTTTTGATATGAAATATAGTAGATGTATAAAATGTGAAACGCCTCTTGCGAGGCGTCAGACTAAAGATACTATCTTTAGCGTTGTTAATGTGGTGCAAATATAACAAATAAATAATGGGAGATACAAATATTTTAACAAAAAAAGAACGTGTAGTAGTATATGTTGATGGTTTTAATTTATACTTTGGAATGTTAGATGCAGGTTTAGATTATTGCAAATGGTTAAATCTAAATCTTTTAGTAAATAATTTATTGCAAGCAAATCAAGAATTAATTGAAATCAAATACTTTACTAGCAGAGTAAGCAATAACCCAGATAAGCAAAAAAGACAAAATACATACATAGAAGCTTTAGAAAGTACTGGTGTGAATATATATTATGGCAATTATCAAAAAGATAGTATTGAATGTAGAAGATGTAATAACATTTGGCCAACATATAATGAAAAAATGACGGATGTTAACATTGCTACTCAAATTTTAATAGATGCATATCAAGATAAATATGATATGGCGATGCTAATTTCTGGTGATAGTGATTTAGTTCCACCAATGAGAGCAGTTCATGAAATTTTTAATAAAAAAAGAGTATTTGTTGCATTTCCACCAAAAAGGCATAATCAATCAGTATCATTAATAGCCAAAGGATCACTAACAATTGGAAGAAAAAAATTAGTGGACAGTCAGTTTTCAGAAGAAATTACAAAAAAGGATGGTTACACATTAAAAAAACCTAAAGATTGGATGTAATTACAAAACTTTACAAAAAAACGAACTCTAAAACAGCTATCAATCGGTAGCTGTTTTTATTTTTAGAAAATAATTCTGCAATTCGTATCTTTGAAACAAATTATAACAAAATGTCAAAAGAAAAAGGAGTTTACACAGGAATTATAGAAAAAGACAACGACGGAAATTACTTCTGTGGCGAATACTTATTGGATTATAAAGAGGTTGAAAAAAACTTTAAAATTGGTGATGAAATCAACATCAAAACGGTTATTGCAAATCCAAGCGATAAAAGTTACAATCAATATCCAAAAAAATCTCGAGTATTTTTCTTAGCCAACGATAAAGAATAAAACAGCAATGATTACGGTTACAAGAACAACTTCCGACAATCAAGATTTTGAAAAACTAGTAATCGAGCTGGATGCTTTTTTAGCAATTATTGATGGTGAAGATCACGCGTTTTATGCGCAATTCAACAAAAGTAATTTATTGAAAAATGCATTAATCGCTTATGAAAACGAAACTGCAATTGGAATTGGCGCTTACAAAGAATACGATTCAGAAACAGTAGAAATGAAAAGAATGTATACTTTACCAGAACACCGCGGAAAAGGAATTGCTTCTACAATTTTATCGGAATTGGAACTTTGGGCTAAAGAAGAAAACTACAAAATTGCGGTTCTCGAAACAGGTATTCTTCAGAAAGAAGCGATTTCATTATATCAAAAACTGGGTTACGTTATAACTGAAAACTACGGTCAATATATAGGAGTTGAAAATAGCATTTGCTTGAAGAAAAAAATATAAGGAAATACAAAAAATCAAAAATCAAAATTCGTTAATCTGCAATCTAAAATCTAAATGAACTGGGAACAACTTTTATCTTTAAAACGCCAAGGCGACAAAGGAAAACGTCTACGAATTGAACAAGACGACACGCGATTGGGTTTTGAAGTAGATTATGATCGAATTATCTTTTCGGCGGCTTTTAGAAGTTTGCAAGATAAAACGCAAGTTATTCCGATGTCAAAAACTGATTTTGTGCACACGCGATTGACGCACAGTTTAGAAGTTTCGGTTGTTGGAAGATCATTAGGAAGATTGGTTGGAAAAAAAATCATTGAAAAATATCCGCATTTAAAAGAAATTCACGGTTACCAAGCCAATGATTTTGGAGCCATTGTTGCCGCTGCAGCTTTGTCGCACGATATTGGAAATCCGCCTTTCGGACATTCGGGTGAAAAAGCAATTGGCGAATATTTCTCTATCGGAAAAGGACAAAAATACAAAGACCAATTGTCGGATAAAGAATGGCAAGATTTAATTGATTTTGAAGGAAACGCCAACGGATTTTCAGTCTTAACAAGTTCGCGTCCCGGAATTGAAGGCAGCATTCGCTTGACTTACGCAGTTCTTGGCGCATTTATGAAATACCCGAAAGAGAGTTTGCCAAAAAAACCAACACAAAATATCGCTGATAAAAAATACGGTTTCTTTCAATCGGACAAGGAATTTTTTAAAGAAGTTGCTACCGAATTAGGAATGATTCCGAATAAATCAGGCAATGACATTGGTTATGAACGTCATCCACTTGCGTATTTAGTTGAAGCTGCCGATGATATTTGTTACACGATAATCGATTTTGAAGACGGTATAAACCTTGGATTAGTTTCGGAAGATTTTGCTTTAGAATATCTGATAAAACTGGTTAAAGATTCAATTGACACTTCCAAGTACAATTCACTAACAACAAAAGAAGACAGAATTAGTTATTTGCGCGCGCTAGCAATCGGAACTTTAATTAATGATGCGGTGCGAATATTTATTGAAAATGAGGAATCAATTCTGAATGGACAATTTCCTTATGCCTTAACAGATAAGAGTAAATACAAAGCTCAAATTGATGACATCATTAAAATAAGTGTTAAAAATATTTATCAAAGTCGCGAAGTTATTGAAAAAGAACTATCTGGATATCAAATAATTAATAATTTACTAGACAAATTTATCACGGCTTTTAACAACCATCACGAAGGCAAAGCTACGAACTACGACAAGTTGATTCTAAAAATTCTTCCTGAAAAGTATTTTTTAGAAAAAGAACAACTTTACGATAGGTTAATGGTAATGTGTCATTTTGTTTCAATGCTCACCGATGGTAATGCGTTGTTATACAGTAAAATAATTTCGGCTTAAAACGTTAAATATTTGATTTATAAGCTTTTTTTTTGTTTATACATTAATTTTAAATTAAGTTTGCTCAACCTAAAATACCTTATACTATTAAACCATGAAAAAAATTACGCTTTTACTATTACTTTCAAGTGCTTTTTTTGGATTTTCTCAAAACAAATTAGAGAAAATTCAACAGTATTTGAATGATAATAAAACAAGATTAGGATTATCAACTCAAGATATTCAAGAGTTGATTATAGAAAGCGAAGCCGTATCTGAAGGTACTGGTATAAACGCTTGCTATGTAAAACAAAGATACCAAGGTATTGAGTTATTCAATTCAACTTCTAACTTTTGGATAAAAAATAATGCTGTTATAAATGGAGGACAAGGATTAATTCCAAATATTACTCAAAAAGTAAATACAACTGCTCCATCATTATCGGTATTACAAGCTTTGTCTAGTGCGGTAAATTTACTAGAAATACACAATGCTGGTAGCTATCAAATAATTGAAGAAACTGATTCTAAGCATTTTAAAATTTCAAATGGAAACTTAGATGCGCCTATTACCGCAGAGCTTGTTTATCAATTAACTACTGATAACAAACTGCGTCTTGCATGGGATTTTACAATTGATGTAGTTGGTCATCAACACATGTGGAGTGTAAGAATCGATGCCTTAGATGGTAAAATTTTAGACAAGCACGATATGGTCATTTCTTGCAGTTTTGGTGATCATCCTAATCATGGAAGTAACGATTGTTTTGATGGTGCAAAAGCCTTCGCATCAAATTTTTTCAAAGAAGAGTCGTCTTCGATATTGAATGTAAATTCTGGGTCATACCGAGTAATTCCATTCAACTTTGAAAGTCCTAATCATAGTCCTAGACAATTAATATCTACACCGCATGATGTTTTAGCATCTCCTTATGGATGGCATGATACCAATGGTGCAAATGGTGCAGAATTTACCATTACTCGTGGAAACAATGTTCTAGCTCAAGATGATGCTAATGGTGATAATGGTACTGGAGTCTCTCCACAAGGTGGTACTTCGTTAAATTTTGATTTTCCTTACAACGGAACATTTCAACAACCGGCTACCTATCTTGATGCAGCGACAACCAATTTGTTTTACATGACTAATGTATTACATGATGTTTGGTACCGTTATGGTTTTAACGAAGTTAATGGAAATTTTCAACAGAATAACTACGGTAGAGGTGGTTTTGATAGTGGTTTTATTAACGATCACGTATTAGCCGATTCTCAAGATGGTTCAACAGCAGCACCACAAAATTTGAATAATGCAAACTTTGCGACACCTGTTGATGGTCAGTCACCAAGAATGCAGATGTTTTTATGGAATGTTACTTCTGGTGCAAGTTTAGAGCCTTTAAATATCAATTCTCCAGCAGATATTGCTGGTCCAAGAGAAGGTAGAGATAATGTTTTTAACCCAGGGCATGTAGCAATTCCAGTTGCTCCAGCATTTATTCAATCTGATTTAGTTTTATATAATGATGGAACAGCCGATCCAGGAGAAACTGATAATGCCGACGCTTGCGCGCCTGCCGTAAATGCTGCTGCTTTAAATGGTAAAATAGTGGTTGTTAGAAGATCTTTGGCAGAGGCTTTAGGAGGAACTCCGTGTGCTTTTACCGAAAAAGTAAAAAATGCACAAAATGCTGGCGCAACAGCTGTAATTATAGTTAACAATGTTGATCCTTCTGATACTGTTCCAGCTGCAATCAATATGTCTGGTGCCGATGCAACAATTACAATTCCAGCTATAAGCTTAACAAAAGCAGTAGGGTATCCATTAATTGAAAGAATTAAAATCGAAACTGTTAATGCCAAATTGCAAGTGCAATCGCCACCATTTGTTAATTCTGATGGAAGTTTTGATAATGGAATTATAGCTCATGAGTTTGGTCACGGAATCTCAAACAGATTAACAGGTGGTCCAGGAAATAGCAGTTGTTTGACGAATGCTGAACAAATGGGTGAAGGTTGGTCAGATTGGTTTGCTTTAATGATGCAAATTAAGACAGGTGATGTAGGAAGTTCTCCAAGAGGAATTGGTACTTTTGCTGTAAATGAGCCTACAAATGGACTTGGAATTAGAACTTTTCAATATTCTACCAATATGTCAATCAATCCATTGACATTTGCAGATTCTAATATTACTCAGCAACACAGTCGCGGTGAATTTATGGCTACCGTTTTATGGGATTTAACTTGGGCTTATATTCAAAAATATGGTTTTGACTCTAATATATATACTGGTACAGGTGGAAACAATAAAGTAATGCGTTTGGTAATTGATGGTTTAATTTTACAACCTTGTAATCCAACAATAGTTGAGTTTAGAGACGCACTTTTAGCAGCTGAACAAGCTACTTCAAATGGAGCTGATAACTGTTTGATTAAAGAAGTTTTTAGAAGACGTGGAGTAGGTTTAAATGCGACTTCTGGTTCAAGAGATAGCGCTTTAGATCAAGTAGAAAGCTTTACAGCTTTTCCAGCTGGTCCTAACTGTACTACTTTAGCTACGGATTCTTTTGATAACGAAGAGTTGTTTAAAGTATATCCAAATCCAACAAATGGTGAAGTAAATATTAGAATCAATAACTTCGTTGGAAAGGTAAATATTCAAGTAATAGATATCAATGGTAGAGTAGTGAATCAGTATTTAAATACCGATTTTAATATTGAAAAATCGATCAATATTAATCAGTTGCAAGCAGGTATTTATATCTTGAAAGTAAACTCAGATACTGTAAATTTCAGTCAAAAAATAGTATTGAAATAATAAAATAAATTCAAATAAAAAGAGACGTTTCCATAAGAAACGTCTCTTTTTTTGTTTTAATAAATTTAAAAATTGTCGATAAATTTATCTTTAGGATATTTAACTTGATAACTTATTCTAATTTTTTTCGTTTCATTTGGCGATAGTTTTATTTGCCAAGTTAGAATTCCAGTTTCCTTATTGACTTTTGCATTTCCATCATCAATTAATTCTACAGTAATATCTTTATCAGTACTTATTGGATATTGATCTTTAAGCATGATTGCTGCAGTTTCTTTTTTGTTATTTCGGATTGTAATATCATAAGTAAATGTCTGTTCTTTATACGACGACAAGAATTTAGTTCCCGATTTATCCACCACTTTTTCGCGTTTGATATTAATTTTTTTATCTCTTCCCATACTTAAATTTAAGGTATCAGAAGTTTGATTAGGATTAATATTCGTTTTACCAACATACATTCCTTCAAAGATAATGTTGGCTTCGCCTGGTAGTAAATTGTATTTGGAATACTCTTCAATTTCGGCAAGTAAAAAGGCTTCTTTTTCGACTTTTGGTACAGCGTAATGCTTGTAAGTTGCAGGAAGTTTTATTTCTTTTAAAGCGACACTGTGTACTTTATTGTTGGATAAAATATCATATGGAATGTCAATCTCGAAAGATACGTTTAATTGCGTTTCGTTAATTGATGTGTAATCATTCCTATCTTTCGTAGTAACAATCATAACGCCATTAGCACCTCGTGAACCATACAATGCTGCGCCTTCTGGTCCTTTTATAACATTTATAGATTTTATGGATTCTTGCGGTAATTGTTGTAAAACTGATGCCTCAACTATTCGATTGTCTATAACAATTAGAGTTGTTTTGTCACTTGTCATCGAACTACTACCTCTAATAACAATCCTATCACTTTCCTTACTTTTATAAGAGTTTTCAGCTATTAAACCTGGCGCTCTTCCTATTAATGTATTTGTAACAGTATTTTTATCTCCATCTCGATATAAATTTCCATATCTCAAAAACCAAGAGTTTAAAATAGGTGCTTGGTTGTTCTGACTTGGATTACCATTAGACAACGTTAGTTTCACTTTTTTCCAATCAATTCCACTCCATTGAGTTACTTGTGCTTTGTAAAGCATGTTGATAGGTGTAGTAACATTGTCGGCACGTAAATCGTAAAAAGGTTTCCATTTAGCCGAATCAGTGATGTAACTAATATCAAGATTTACTATGCCAGCTATTTCGTTCATCACTTGTAGCACTAGTTTTCCTTCTGATGTTTCGTCCTCTTTTTGAGTATCAACGACTAGTTTGTCATTTAGTGCCTTTAATTTTTTATTCCAGTTGATTTCTTTTTCTTGAAGTACTACAATTGTATTGTCCAATTCTGTTCTTTTGGATTTGTAATAATCTACTAGCTTACTTAATTCTGCGACGTTTATTCCGTTGTTTGTTCCGCCAGCGGTTTGATTATTATCAAGAAGAGTGATAGTTTGTTGATGTGAGTAAATATCAATCTGAATTTTTTTGATTTCTTTTTGTATAAATGTAATGCTATCACGTACTTTTTTTATAGAAGGATTGTTTTCGTCAACCTCATATTCTGATACATAATCGTCTGTAAATTGAACAGATAATATAGTGACCGAATTTGGTACACCAATTTTAATTGTATTTTCATTTAAATCATTAGCCACATTTTTAATAACAATTTCACTAGTGCCAACAGGAAGATTTAGTGAGGTTGTTTGTAGTAATTCGCCCGAATTATAATAAACGGTCGCTGCTTTTACTTTTGCGGAAGCAAAAATGGGTTTCTGAGCAAACGAGATGCCAGTACATAAAAGTGTAAAAAGAAATAGTTTTTTCATAGGTTGAATTTTAAATAAGTCGGTTTGATTTTTTAGTGTCTATGTAATTAACTCCAAGTCCACCAAGTATTTGGTAGTTTTCAAATTCTTTAGGATTGATAAATATATTCTGTTTTAACTCTTCGTTTTTTATAGAACTAGTATTTATCTGAATTGTTGTAGATAAATGTAAATTATGGCTTGTGATAGTAACGCTACCTTGTTTTATACTTTTGTCGATAGCCAATGGAACTGAATATTCTCCAGTTGTAGCATTAACAATTCCTTCTTTCAATGCGCCATTTACATAAATAGTACAATTGGGATATTCTTTTACCGAAAGCGGTTTTTTAGTCATTGCGTTTAGTAATTTTCCGGTTAAAGTGAACGAAATTGTTTTGCTTTCTGGTTTGACATAAGCTATTTTACCGATAGTATGTGGATTCGGTTTCGGACAATTTATCTCTGTTTTAGTAGGTGCATTATTTTGTGCAACAACATTTGAAGTCAGTAATACCGAAGCTGCAACCGCAACGGCATATTTGAAATTATTAATTTTTGAAACCTCATTAATTTCAAATTCTTCTTCCAATTGCGATGTTTTTACTCTGGCACAAATGCTTTTGTCTTTGTTTTCAGAAATAAATCAGGCTACTTCAGTAGTGGTTTTTCGACTTAAATCGATTACGTTTTTCGCACAAGAAGTACAAAATGATCCTTGAGAATTGGGAGTCATTTTATCAAAATTTTCAGAACAAGGACTTTTTATTTCTAAGGTGAATTTCTTTTTCATGAGTACGTCTTTTAATTTAACAAATGGTATTTGTTATAAAGAGTATTTTTTTATGAAAAAGGTTGGGAAGGTTGAAGTAAATTAAAAATTAAATTCTTCAACTGCTGTCGAATCTGTAACTGATTCAACCACAACTTTTGGTTTTAAGCGCAACGTTGCTGGACCAACTAAAGTAACCGGAAACTGGCCAATGGTATCGTTAGGAGTAATTAAGTTGCGACGTAGCATGATGCGTGTTAAGAATTTATTTTGTTGAATTGCATACGACTTTAATTGATGTTCTGCATCAAATCGAGACATGAATCCTTTGGGTTTTGGAATGATTGTAGACAAAAACAAACATTCGTTGAGCGATAAATCTATTGGACTTTTTTGAAAATAATAAGCAGCTGCTTCGCCAATGCCGTATACATTCGGTGCCCATTCTATTATATTAAAATAGACTTCGAGCATTCGGCTTTTACTAGCAATTCGGTTGTTTTCTAAAACATAAACCAACAAAATTTCCTCCAATTTTCTTGAAAGTGTTTTTTCGCGAGTTAGAAAAACATTTTTAACCAACTGCATGCTTATTGTACTTGCACCACGAGAAAACTTTTTTGTCTTAATATTCTTTACAATTGATTGTTTAAATGCTTCATTTATAAAACCGCGATGGTTAAAAAATGAAGGATCTTCACTAGTCAAAACGCACTTTTGTAAATAAGGTGAAATTTGCGAAAGCGGCGTATAATTTGGATTTGATGCACCTACAAAAATTGGTCTTTGTGCTTTTCCATTTTCTATAGCTTGGTACGTAAATTCAGTATTTAATTTATTTAAATTGGCTTCACCATATTTAGTGATTTTTAAATTTTCGGGTTGTAAGTGACTTTCAAAAACAACGCTATTGGGTTTGCTTGTTTGGTACTTAAAGTTCAAATTGTAAGCAAAATTTCCATCGGCTTCCATACCTTGAAAATGCTTAAACAAGCCGTTGGGTAAAGAGTTGATGAATTCTTGCGCCTTCATTTTTGGAATGTCTAATTTGAGTGCGTAAACTTTGTCATCGTCATTGGAGTAATATACAAATGGTTTGCAATTTATAGTACTGATTTTCACCCTTGAGGTACTGTCAATAGCCACGAAGCGTTCTCCAAATAAAAAACGGTAATCAAATTTAGCATTGTTAATCACCACATCTCTAGTTGCAATTTTTGGATGGTTTATCGAAAGTTTTTCAATAGCAGCGAAGCCATCAATATGCAATTCGCCACCATCCATATCAAGATTTTCTAGTTTGAAAAGAATGGATTTAAAACTGGCTTTTAAATTGAATTTTTGAGTGATGTAGGGAATTAAGATACTATCGTTTTTAGCATTAAAGAACTTTAAATCGGCTTTTCTATCTCTTGGATCTGCAAATCCTGAAATGCTCCAATCTTGTGAAAAATCATTAGCTTGAACGTTAATTAAAGTATTCAATTGCTTGTTTTGTAAGGCAAGTTTTTTAAAGTCTAAAATCACTTTATTTCCCATATCGTCCATTCGAAATTCAAATCCTTTAACGTTCATATCGGTTGGAACCAAATTTAAAGTTTGCGATAAAATACGGTAAACAAGTTTAGCATAATTGCCTTTTTCTGTAGACGATTCCTTTTCGGATTTACTTTTTAAAAAAGCGTCGAAATTCTTACCGTTTTTGTTTTTTACAAGTTGGACAAATCCGTCGTTAATGTCTAATGTTCCCAATTGAACCGTTCCAAGAAATAAATTCCAAAAGCTTACGCTAGTTTTTAAATTTTCGATGTAAACTAACGTATCGGCGTCTTTAGGAACTAATGAAATTTTCTCAAATTCAAGATCAGTCAATCCATTGAATTGAGCATTTTTAATTTTGAATTCGCATTGGTACTCGCGTTTCAATTTACCATTAACTTTAGCAATGGTGCTTTGTAAAACCGAATTTCTAAAGGCAAAAAGAAGCACCACTCCAAGTAGTAGCACGAGGAGTAAAATTTTGATTGCTAAAAAAAAGTACTTCTTTTTTGTTGTCATTTTGTTTTTTCAACTTCAAAACCAATCGCTAATACATTGGGTAAATAGTTGCCTTTAAAATTGTTAGTAATAGTTACGGTATAACTTCCTTTTTGGAGTTTTATTTTGTTTTTAATAATTTGTGATAAATCACAAATATCGCCAGCACAATCACCAAGTTCTTTACCCGATTGATCTTTTATTACTACATCTACTACTGTTTTTTCAATTGCTCCAGAAGGTTTCTCTAAGGTTACAACTATTGGAATTTTAGGGAATTGATAATCGTAAATGTGACTAAATTTAAAAACTAACGAGTAAAACTGGTTTTCTTCTTCAATGTTAAATTTATACTTTTTGACGTCGGTTTTTTGCCAACGGTTGTCTTCAAAATTTTTATCTAATTTAGAGTAGACAGAAGTAGTGCATGATATTAAAAAGACAAAACAGATGAGATACACAATTTTTGCTTTCATTTTATTGCAAATTATACTATTACTATTGAAATTTATCCAAATAAATGTGCTACAACTTCTTCAATCTTACTTACTAAAACTATTTTAATCCCCGGATATTTACTTGCAATTTTATTGTACTTAGATACAAAAATTGTTGCAAAACCAAGTTTCTCGGCTTCTTGAATGCGTTGTTCCACTCGGTTTACAGGACGAATTTCTCCTGACAATCCAACTTCACCAGCAAAGCATACGTCTTTATTAACCGCAATATCTTCGTTGGATGATAAAATTGCCGCAACCACTGCCAAATCGATTGCTGGATCGTCGACTGAAATTCCGCCAGTAACGTTTAGAAACACATCTTTTGTTCCCAAACGAAATCCAGCACGCTTCTCTAAGACTGCCAAAAGCATGTTGAGTCGTTTGGCGTTATATCCAGTGGTGCTTCGTTGTGGCGTTCCATAAACTGCGGTCGAAACTAGTGCTTGAATTTCAATCATCAATGGTCTCATTCCTTCAAGTGTAGAAGCAATTGCTGTTCCAGATAGTTCTTCTTGACGGTGTGAAAGTAATATTTCTGACGGATTGGAAACTTCGCGCAAGCCAGAACCGAGCATTTCGTAAATTCCGAGTTCGGCTGTAGATCCAAATCGGTTTTTTAAACTTCGTAAAATTCGATATACATGGTTTCTATCGCCTTCAAATTGCAAAACCGTATCGACCATGTGTTCTAAAATTTTTGGTCCAGCGATACTTCCATCTTTAGTAATATGCCCAATTAAAATTACCGGAACATTGGTTTCTTTGGCAAATTTTATAAGTTCGGCAGTACATTCTCTAATTTGAGAAATACTTCCTGGCGATGATTCGATGTAATCGGTATGAAGCGTTTGAATGGAATCGATAATTACAATTTCGGGTTCAATTTCTTGAATCTGCTTGAAAATATTCTGAGTTTTAGTTTCGGTTAAAATATAGCAATTGTCTCCGTTTGGTGTAATTCGTTCGGCACGCATTTTTATCTGCTTCTGACTTTCTTCGCCCGAAACATATAAGGTTTTGTAAGGTAATTTGAGTGAAATTTGCAACAGCAATGTACTTTTTCCAATTCCGGGTTCGCCGCCAAGTAATATTAAGGAACCGGGTACAATTCCGCCGCCAAGTACGCGATTGAGTTCTTCGTCAACGGTATTCATTCTAACCTCTAAAGTCGAATCAATTTCGGCAACTTTTAAGGGTTTCGATGCTTTTTTGACTTCATTAGTTATAGGTTTCCAAGCGGTTTTTTCTTCCTTTTGAATCACTTCTTCTACGATAGTATTCCATTCTTTACAGGCATTGCATTGGCCTTGCCATTTAGAATACTGCGTGCCACAATTTTGACAAAAAAAAGAAGTTTTTAGTTTCGACATTTGGTATTTTACTTGTATTATTTTTTAATTTGACTTCTAAGTTCATCTGCCTTTGCAAGCATCATGTCTTTGGTTAAGCTTCCAATTTCTTCCAACTGATATGCACTCAAATAGGTTTTCGAAGCACGTTTAAAATCGCCTGTATTTTCATAATATAGTGCTAAATGATAATCGCCAAGCATGGTTTTGGGATACATTTTATGAGATAATTGCGACAATTGTTCCAACTCAGAATAGGCTTTGTTTTTTATAATAGCAGCTTCAATAGCTTTGAAATCGTTGTAACGAATATTCATTTTCATTCCCATTGCTTTTTCTAAAATTTCGTATTTTGCGACTAAATAGTCAACATATCCAGAAGGAAGTTTCACGATTTTTTCTTGGAATTCAGTTGTCGAAATAGGTTTGTATGCAACAAAGAACTGATAAAGAGCATTGGGAATAGAGTGCAAAACTAATGAGTAATGTGATGCGCCTTGAATCTCGTCGTACTGATAATTCAGCATCGGATTTTTAACCGTTTTGATGTTTTCGTCTAAAATTTTAATTTTCTCTTTCATCTTTTTTATATCGCCATCGGCAGATGATTGATAATAAAAAACATTATTTTTCATAGCTGATAATCTTGATGCCACAATATTTTCCATTTCTAAAGATAATTCAGGACTAAAAGAAATGTAAGCATTAAAGATAGGATCATCTTTGTAAAGAAAAAAGTTCATGAAACCAGCAGTTACATCGTGACCTGCAATAATTTTGAACGGCGCTACGCGGTATTTTTTTTCTAAATAAGGCATCAATTCGCCACCTATAAATTCGAAAAATTTGGAACCTTTAGCATCTGGCAAACCAGTTTCTTTATCAATGGAACAGTCGTTGAAGCGTTCGTTTTCTTTGTTTTGATCAAGACCAACAAGGATAACTTCTGGTAAATCATCCCAATAATTGCCATAACTTAATGCTCCTTGAAATGGATCAAATAGATAGTCGCCATCTAATAAAAGCAAAATAGGAAATGCTTTTTTACTGTCTTTATTGTACGATGGAGGAAGTGATACCGTTAGGTGTCGGTATTTATCTAATTTTCTTGATAAAATACTATCTTTAGTTTTTTGGGAAAAAGAATTTGATGTAAGAATTAAAAGAAAAAATAGAATTGCTTTTTTCATAATTTGTTAGTGTTTGTTTTAACGCGGTAGGGTACATATTAAAGCAAGCAAGATAACAAATTATTTTCTATTTAATACAGGTAATAGTAAAAACGATAGTCCGCCAAGTAGAATAGTTAAAGCGGTTTGCGAAGTCCAAACTAGCCATCCAAAAGCAGTTCCAGCAGTATTTGAAACTCCGTAAAGCACAAAAATTTGAGCAATTAATAAAGGATAAGCACCAAAACCACTATTGGTAAATCCGATGGCAAGTGTTCCAAAAACAAAGCCAATAATGATGGCGCTAATGCCAATATTACTCGTTTCTTTAAGTGCAAAAATGGTAATATAAAACATGAGCAAATAGGTAAACCAAATAAATAATGAATGAAAAAGAAACGCCCATTTGTTTTTCATTTTTAAAATACTGGTCATTCCTTCTACAAGTCCTGAAAGTTTACTCTTAAGTTTATGGATTATTTTCCAGTTAGAATAGACCCAAATTAGTATAAAAGTTAGGAAACCTACAAAACCAACGATCATTAAAATCAATAATTTCTTGAAAGGAATTGTTGCTAATATAAAATCTTTTAAAACATCAAATTGGAGGATAAATGCAACTATAATAAAGAGTAAAAAAATTAGGGTATCCACTACTCTTTCGGCAATTATGGTTCCAAATGCTTTGTCAAACGGAATGCCTTCGTATTTTTTTAAAACTACTGCTCTAGAAATTTCTCCTGAACGTGGAATAGATAAATTCATGAAATAACAAACGCATACTGCCATGAAATTATTTTGAAATTTAGATTGATATCCTAAATGTTCAATTGAAAATTTCCATCTGTAAGCACGTGAAATAAAGCCGAATAGCGCGACAAAAAGCGATAAATTAATGTAGAAATAATCAGCGTTTTTAAAATAGCTTTTTATTTCTGCAAGTTGTTGTGGTGTAAACGAATTGTACTGATAAGTAATCAGAGCCACTCCTAAAATTAAAGGAATTAAGATTGACAGCCACTTGCTTATGGTTTTTTTCACAAACTAATTATTTCAGGGTGTTGGTAGTTTCATCAGGAAAAACTAACCATGGTTTGAAAGTCTTAGCTTCTTCAAAATCTAAAGTTGCGTAGGAAATAATGATAATGATGTCGCCAGCATGAACTTTTCTTGCCGCAGGACCATTTAATGTAATTTCACCTGAATTTCTTTGACCTTTGATGGCGTAAGTCTCAAAACGTTCACCATTGTTGATGTTTACAATAGAAACTTTTTCTCCTTCAATAAGATTTGAAGCGTCCATTAACTCTTCATCGATAGTGATACTACCAATATAATTTAAATCAGCGCCAGTTACTTTAACGCGATGAATCTTCGATTTTACTACTTGAATTTGCATGGTGCAAAGTTATATTATTTTTTTTATTTAGAAAGAAATAGTGTCAATCAATCTGACATTATTAACAAATACAGCTATAAAACCGCGGTATTTTTTATTGTTACTTTTTCGTTTACACGATTGTAATGTGGCTTCGTCGGCAATTTCAAAATATTCTAATTCAAATTGAGGATGTTTTTTAAATATTTGTTCAACCGAATTGATTACTTGTTTAGCAGATTGTCTGGCAAAAAGTATTTTTGCTTCTTGCAGTGTTTTAAAAATTAAGGATGCTTCTTTACGTTCAACATCTGTTAATCTTTCGTTTCTTGAACTCATTGCTAAGCCATTAGGTTCTCTATATATTTCGCATCCAACAATAGTAACGGGTAGTTTTTGTTTTTCTACAAGTTTTCTAACTATTTGTAGTTGCTGAAAATCTTTTTCGCCAAAGTAGGCGTTTGTTGGTTTCACAATTTCAAATAATCGTTTTACCACTGTACCAACACCATCGAAATGTCCTGGTCGAAACTTTCCTTCCATTTGATTTTCTAATCCGTCAAAATTGTAGTGCTTGGATTTAGTATTTCCTTCATAAATATCTTCTACAGTTGGCGCATAAATAACAATTTCGTCACTTACAGTTTTCACTTTATCAATATCGGCTTCAAGTGTTCTTGGATATTTTTTTAAATCTTCAGGATTGTTAAATTGTGTAGGATTTACAAAAATACTTATCACGGTAATTGCGTTATTTCTTATGGATTCTTTAAGCAAAGACAAGTGTCCAGCATGCAATGCACCCATAGTTGGAACAAATCCTATACTCGAATTTGAGGCAGAAACACCCAATAAATAATGGTTTAAATCGACATTGTTCGTAAAAATGTGCATCAGCTTTTATTTGAAATAGGGTACAAACTTACTATTTTAGTAAATAACTGCATAAAATTTCGTAATTTTGCGTGCTTTTATTTTCAATAAATAAACATAATACTGTATGGAAGACAAGAGGATATTGTATGTATCATCTGAAGTGGTGCCTTATTTAGCAGAGAACGAAGTTTCTCTGATGTCTTATGATGTGCCTAAAATGATTAACGATCAAGGCGGACAAATTAGAATTTTTATGCCTAGGTATGGAAATATCAATGAAAGAAGACATCAGTTGCATGAAGTTATTCGCCTTTCTGGGATGAATCTTGTGGTAAATGATGTTGATATGCCGTTGATTATTAAAGTTGCATCAATTCCTAAAGAAAGAATTCAGGTATATTTTATAGATAACGACGAATATTTTAAACGCAAAGCCACATTTTCTGATGAAGATGGTGTGATGTATCCAGATAACGACGAACGTGCCATTTTCTTTGCAAAAGGTGTAGTCGAAACGGTAAAAAAATTAAATTGGGTTCCCGATATTATTCACGTTCACGGTTGGATGGCATCAATGCTTCCTGTTTACATGAAGCATTTTTATAAAGACGAAGCCTTGTTTTCGGAGACTAAGATTGTAAGCTCAATTTATGCTCAATCGTTTGATGGTACTTTAGATGTTGAAATGATTAACAAAGTGAAGTTTGACGGTATTCCTGCAGAGGCAATTGCTGATTTGGAAACGCCAAATTACGAGAATTTAATCAAAACGTCGATTCTTCATTCAGATGCTGTAATTATTGCATCAGACAATCTGTCGTCAAGTTTAACAAAATTTATAGAATCTTCGGATAAACCTTTTTTACCTTTCGCACCGAAAGAGGAGTTTGCAGCTGCTTACACATCCTTTTATAAAAATATGTTATAATTATAATTTACATTAAAAACATGAAATTTAATTTCTTATTTAAATCATTATTGCTCTCGTTGTTTGCAATTTTCGTAATTTCTTGCGACAAAGATTATAATGAAATCGGAACCGATGTTATTGGACCCGATCATTACAATTTTGACAAATACTCTGAGGCTTCTGTTGTAGCCTACAACCAAAAAGTCGATGTGGTTCAAACCAATAATTTGCCCTTAAATGCGCTGGGTTATTACAACAATCCAGTATTTGGAAAAACCAAAGCTAGTTTTGTTACACAAGTTGAACTAGTCGGTGCCGATCCAAAGTTTTTTAATCCGGGTGCGGTAGTAATTGATTCGGTGTATTTGTATGTGCCTTATTTCATAAATAGTGCAAAAACGGTTAGAGATAGCGAAACGGGTGATAGTACGTATGAATTAGATTCAATCCAAGGCGGAACTAAAAAAATTAAATTGAGTTTATATGAGTCAGGATATTATTTAAGAGATTTCGACGCTTCTTCGGGCTTACAACAACCGCAACGCTATTATTCAAATCAAACTCCTGAATTTACACAAGCAATTGTAGATAATAGTAGTGTTTTGGCAAATAATAGATTGAATGATCAAACTATTGATGGGCAAAATGTTGTAACTCAAAATGATGAGTTTGTTTTTAGTAATAAAGAAATCAAGCTGACTTATGTAAAAGATAATGAAACCAAAGTGAAACAACGCTTAGCGCCTGGAATGTTTCTGAATTTAAACAAGCAGTTTTTTAAAAATAAAATAGCAAATGCTCCAGCAGGCAAGCTGTTAAATAACAATGTTTTCAAAAATTATTTTAAAGGTATCTATTTTAAAGTGGATGCTGCAACTACCGATCCTGATGGAGGTTCTATGGCAATGATGGATTTTTCTAAAGGTGAAATAACTATTGTATACCGCGATCAAACATCTGCAACTAATGAAACACGTGTCAGAAAAACATTAATATTAAAAACACTAGGTAATAGCGTAAATCTTTTCGAAAACGAAGACAATACTGCTTATTTGAGTAATATAGCTGCGGCAAATCCAACTTTAGGTGATGAAAAATTATACTTAAAAGGACAGCAAGGTGCAATGGCAGTAATTAGTTTGTTTGGAGAGGCAAATCCCATTACCGGAAAATTTCCAGAATTACAAGCATTAAAGACTAATGGTTGGTTAATTAATGAAGCTAATTTGACTTTTTATATCGATAAAGATGCCATGGGAACTGCGCCTGAACCAAATCGAATATATTTGTATGATATAAATAACAGAAGACCACTTTTAGATTATTTTGACGATACAACTTTGGGAGCAACAGAAAAGTTTAATAAAAGAGTTCATGGCGGAATTATAGAGGTTGATGATGCCGAAAACCCTAGAGGTGTTAAATATAAAGTAAGACTAACACGACACATTAGGAATTTGATTAATAACGATTCCACCAACGTTAAACTAGGATTGGTAGTAACGGAAAATATTGGTAATGTGAGTACGGCACGATTAAAAAATCCAGTGTCTCCAACTTTAGACAGAGTTCCTTTTTCTTCTGTTATAAACCCGTTAGGAACTTTGATTTATGGTAGTAAAGCATCACCAAATGTGCCTGAGGCGAAAAGAATGAAATTAGAAATTTTTTACACAAAACCTGAATAATACTTATAACTATGTGTGGAATTGTAGGATATATTGGAACAAGAGAAGCTTTCCCTATTATTATTAAAGGCTTAAAGCGACTAGAATATAGAGGTTACGATAGTGCCGGAATAATGCTTTATGATGGAACTAATTTAAAAGTTTCTAAAACCAAAGGCAAGGTTTCTGATCTTGAAGAAAAATCAAAAGAAATTTTGACTAATGGCACCATTGGAATGGGACATACGCGTTGGGCAACACATGGTGTTCCTAATGATGTTAACTCACATCCACATTTGTCCAACTCTGGAGATTTGGCTATAATTCATAATGGTATCATTGAAAATTATGAACCACTTAAGAAAGAGCTGATAAAAAGAGGTTATGTTTTTAAATCAGATACTGATACTGAAGTCTTAGTTAATCTTATTGAAGATGTACAGAAAAAGGACAATTTAAAATTGGGTAAAGCAGTACAAATAGCCTTAAATCAGGTGGTTGGTGCTTATGCAATCTGCGTTTTTGACACTAAAAAGCCAGATGAAATAGTTGTAGCTCGATTAGGAAGTCCGTTAGCAATTGGTGTTGGTGAAAACGAATATTTTATCGCTTCAGATGCATCTCCATTTATTGAGTATACTTCAAATGCTATTTATCTAGAAGATGAAGAAATGGCAATAGTACGATTGAATAAATCCTTGAAAATTAGAAAAATCAAAGACGATTCGTTGGTTGATCCTTACATTCAAGAGTTGCAAATGAATTTGGAACAAATTGAAAAAGGCGGATACGAACATTTCATGCTTAAAGAAATTTATGAGCAGCCAAATGTTATAAAAGATACTTACAGAGGAAGGCTTCATGCAAATACTGGTATCATTCAGATGGCTGGTATAGAAGATAATTTAGAAAAATTTCTTCATGCAGAACGTATAATAATCATCGCTTGCGGTACCTCTTGGCATGCCGGATTAGTAGCAGAGTACATTATTGAAGAATTTGCAAGAATACCAGTTGAAGTTGAGTACGCTTCGGAATTCAGATACAGAAATCCAATCATAACTTCCAAAGATGTTGTTATAGCCATTTCACAGTCTGGAGAAACCGCTGATACATTAGCTGCAATTAAACTTGCTAAAGAAAAAGGAGCTTTTGTTTTTGGAGTTTGTAATGTTGTTGGATCATCAATTTCTAGAGAGACTCATGCTGGTGCTTATACACATGCTGGTCCAGAAATTGGGGTTGCATCGACTAAGGCATTTACAACTCAAATTACAATTTTGACGTTAATTTCTTTACGTTTAGCTAAAGCAAAAGGAACGCTTTCTAATTCAGATTACTTTAGGTATTTGCAAGAATTAGAATTAATACCAGAAAAAGTTGCCGAAGCATTGAATACAAACGATATTGCTAAGCAAATTGCAGAAATTTATAAAGATGCTCCAAACTGTTTGTATTTGGGAAGAGGGTATAATTTTCCAGTAGCATTAGAAGGAGCATTGAAGCTAAAAGAAATATCATACATTCACGCTGAAGGTTACCCTGCTGCAGAAATGAAACACGGTCCGATTGCTTTGATTGATGATAAAATGCCAGTTATTGTAATTGCACCAAAACAAGGACATTATGATAAATTGGTAAGTAACATTCAAGAAATTAAATCGAGAAGCGGTAAAATTATTGCTATAGTTACTAAGGGCGATACACAAGTAAAAGATTTAGCCGATCACGTGATTGAAATTCCTGATACTTCTGACGCTTTATCACCATTATTAACAACTATACCGTTGCAATTATTGTCTTATCATATTGCTGTGTTACGAGGTTGTAATGTTGATCAGCCAAGAAATTTAGCTAAGTCGGTTACGGTAGAATAGTAATTAATGTCATTATTTATAACATTAAGCGAGATTTTATCTCGCTTTTTTTATTTTTATTTATTAACAAATTTTATTATGATAAATTTAAAAAATTTAGAAATTTATTATGTATGCATACTATTTATTTGTTAATATCTACAAAATGTTAAGAAAAGTTTAAAAAATCGTAAATATCAAATAAATAATAAATATATAATTTCATTGTTAATAGTGAAATTAACTTGATGTTTTTTTAGTAATATAAAAAATATTTGTAATTTGGCTACTTAAACCAACAAAATTTTAGCCTAATGAAGATTTATTATTTTATTTTGACATTGTTTTTTTGTAGCATTTCATTTGCGCAAACGACAGTTTCAGGTTCGGTAAAAGATAGCAAGAACGAACCAGTTCCAGGAGCCAACGTAAGGGTAGTTGGCGACGATTCAGGAACAGTTGCTGATGGCGATGGAAAATTCACATTGAAAACGTCTAAGTTACCACCTTTTACAATTGAAATCACTAGCGTTGGGTATGGTTCAACTGAGCAAGAAGTTACTTCCAACAATCAATCATTACAAATTGTTTTTACAGATAAAGAAACTCAATTAGATGAAATAGTTGTTTCTGCTTCAAGAACTCCAGAGCGAATCAAAGAATCTCCTGTTACCATTGAAAGAATGAGTATAAAGGACATCAAAAAAACTGCATCTCCTACCTTTTACGATGGTTTAGAAAACTTGAAAGAGGTTCAAATGAATACGAGTAGTATGACATTTAAATCTATAAATACTAGAGGTTTTGCAACGGTTGCTAATACTAGATTTTTGCAATTGGTTGATGGAATGGATAACTCTTCTCCGCTTTTGAATTTCGTTTTAGGAAACCTTATCGGTACTTCTGAAATTGATGTGCAAAGTGTTGAGCTTTTGCCAGGAGCATCATCTGCATTATACGGTGCAAATGCATTCAACGGAATTTTATTTATAAACAGTAAAAGTCCATTTGTAAGTGAAGGAGTTTCGGCTTACGCCAAAATAGGTCAAACCTCACAACAAGCTGCCGGAAATAATCTTTACTATGATTACGGAGTACGTGTCGCTAAAAAATTCTCTCCACATTTTGCTGCCAAAGCTAACTTTACATTTCTTAAAGGAACTGATTGGTACGCTACAGATTATAGAGATTTAGGTTTTGAAGGAAGAGATAGATCACACCATAACTATAATGGTTTAAATGTTTATGGAGATGAAGTTTCAACAAACATAAGAGGTGTTGCGCAAGGTCTTTTAAACGCTGGAGCGATAACACCTGCTCAATTCCCTGCATTTAATGCAATTTTACCAAACGAAAACGTTTCAAGAACAGGTTACAACGAAGTTGATTTAACTGACAACGAAGTTAAAAATGCTAAAATTGATTACTCATTACATTTCAAACCTTTTGCAAATGATTTTGAAATCATACTTCAAAGTAAATTCGGATTTGGAAGTACAGTATATCAAGGAGCAAACAGATATTATCTTAATGACTTTTTTATGCAACAACATAAAATTGAGTTAAAAGGGAAAAACTTTTTTATAAGAGGATATTTCACTACTGAAAATGGAGGAAATTCATACGATATGCGTTTTACAGGTATAAATGTAAACCGTGCTTGGAAATCTGATTCAACTTGGTTTGGGCAATATGCTGGAGCCTATGTACAATCAACTCTTGCTGGTGCAACACCAACTCAAGCGCATCAAAATGCTAGAAATGTAGCAGATACAGGAAGATTAATTCCAGGTACAGATGCTTTTAAAGCTGCATTTAATAATGTTATTTCTAACCCTGATGTACTAAGCGGTTCTAAGCTTGTAGATGAGTCTAAAATTTATCATTCAGATGTAAATTATAACTTTAAAGACCTTATTAAGTTTGCTGAAATTCAAGTTGGAGGTTCAGCTAGAAGATATGATTTAAATTCATTTGGTCGAATTTACACCGATACACCAGAATTTGGAGGTATAAAATATGATGAATACGGAGCGTATACTCAAGTTCAAAAGAAATTGATGGAAGACCGTTTGAAATTTACAGGTTCTATCAGATACGATAAAAGTCAAAATTTTGACGGAAACCTTTCTCCAAGAGTATCTTTAGTATATTCGGCTGGAGAAAAAAAGAATCATAATTTCAGATCTTCTTTTCAAACTGGATTTAGAAACCCTACTACTCAAGATCAATACATTGGATTTAATGTTGGAAATGCGGTATTACTTGGTTCTGCTCCAGACAACTTAGACAGATATTCAGAAACATTACCAGTTAGTACAGCGGTAGGACAAGCTTTTGCTGGTGGAACAACTGCAATAATGACGGGTCAGAATGCTTATTACAATTCTTATACTGCAACTTCAGTTCAAGCATTTGCTGCTTTGGCACCAACAGATCCTGTTGCTGCTTCTGCTTTATTAAGAAGAACCAATGTTGGTTTAGTTAAACCAGAAACTGTTAAAGCTTTTGATTTAGGATATAGAGGACAAGTTCAAGATTTTTCAATTGATGTTAATGGTTATTATAATATTTATAATGATTTTATTGGTAATTTAACTGTTGTAGCACCATATTATGGTACAGCACAAGATGCGCCAAATCCTTTAGCTGGTCCAACAGATGGAGGTGCACAAAGTTTACATGCACTTCAAAATGGAAATGTTAGAAATTACCAATTGTACACTAATACTGATGTAGAAATAAAATCATTAGGTTTTGGAATCGGAATTTCAAAAAGAATTATTAAAAACTTTGAGTTTGGAGCTAATTATAACTACGCTGAATTTAATTTTGATCAAGCAAAAGATCCAAGTTTTGAAGCAGGATTTAATACACCAAAACATAGAGTGAAAGCAACATTAAGTAATGATAAATTATTTAAAAATGTTGGTTTTAATGTAAGTGCAAGATGGAATAACGAATATTTATGGGAATCATCATTTGCAGATGGAATGATAGAGTCGGCTACTGTTTTAGATGCACAAGTAAACTTCTCAATTCCAAAACTAAAATCGACACTTAAATTTGGAGCAACCAATCTTTTCGGTAAAGAATACATTCAAGTATTGGGTGCTGGAGCAATTGGACAACAATATTTTGCTTCATTAACAATCAATCCTTAATTTTTTTCTAAGCAATAACATATAATTATATAATTATGATAAAAAATTTCAAATGGTTATTATTAGTTTCATTAACTTTAATAGCTTGTGATAATAACGATGATGAGGCTGTTACTGATCCTAATTCATCAAATGGACTTCCTCTAACTGCTGGTTCTGCAGATTTTAGTAAATACGTTGCTTTAGGGAATTCATTAACTGCTGGTTTTGCTGATGGTACATTATTTATACAAGGGCAAAATGATTCTTATACAAATTTATTGGCTAATCAGTTTTCGCTAGTTGGTGGTGGAGAATTTAAAATACCTTACATGGCCGACAATGTTGGAGGTTTACTTTTAGGAGGAAATGTAGTTCAAGGGCCAAGGTTGTATTTTAATGGTACTGGTCCAGTTCCTGTTTCTGGAACCCCATCTACTGAGATAACTAACACATTATCAGGTCAATTCAACAACATGGGTGTTCCTGGAGCTAAAAGTTTTCATTTAATTGCTCCTGGTTATGGAAATGTGGCAGGAGTTGCTTCTGGACAAGCAAATCCGTTTTTTGTTCGTTTTGCATCTTCGCCTACTACAACTGTTTTAGCAGATGCTTTAACTCAAGCTCCTACTTTTTTCTCTTTATGGATTGGTAATAACGACGTATTGAGTTATGCTACTTCAGGTGGTGTAGGTGTAAATAGATTAGGTAATTTAAGTCCTGCGACTTATGGTCCAAATGACATAACAGATCCAAATGTTTTCGAATCTGTTTACAGCACTTTGTTGGATAATTTAACAGCAAATGGTGCAAAAGGAGTTGTTGCAAACATTCCTTATGTTACATCAGTTCCGTTTTTTACAACAGTTCCTACTAATCCAATTCCAGGTTTGCCAGCGGCTAGTGCAGGTCAACTTAATCAATTATTTGGAGGAATCAATCAATTAACAACTGCAATAGGACAACCTAATAGATTTGCTACTTTGGTTGCGGATGATGGAAATTCGGCAACGGTTGAGCAAAATCCATTATTGATCATTGATGAGAGTTTGCCTAATTTATCAGTTCAAATTACTGCAGTTCTAACGCCTGCTGTTGGTCCTACAACTGCAGCATTTTTAGGTAACCTTTATGGAAGAGCTAGACATGCAAGAAATACTGCGGGTTCTAAAGATTATATTTTATTAACTGCAAGAGGAGTGATTGGAACTACACAAGCTGGTGCGCCGGCTCCATTTAACACAGTAGGGGTTTCATTTCCTATGCAAGATAATACTACGTTAACTGCTGCTGAAACACTAGAAGTTAAAACTGCGACTGATGCGTTTAATGCAAGTATTCAAACACTAGCTTCTGCTAAAGGTTTGGCTTTTGTAGATGCTAATGCGGTGTTAAATCAAGTTGCTAATGGTGGTGTGTCGGCAAATAACTATACTGTTACTTCAACTTATGTATCAGGTGGTGGATTTTCATTAGATGGTGTTCATCCAAGTCCAAGAGGATATGCGCTAATTGCCAATAAATTTATCGAAGCAATTAATGCAACTTATGGTTCAAATTTAAAAGGTATTAATCTTTTTACTACTAGAATTTTATATCCTTCTGTTCTTTAGAAAAATAAATTTTACAGCAAGCCACCAAGTATTCCTTGGTGGCTTTTTTTATATAATCTATCTCCAAAATAACAGCATTGAGATAATAATTTAAAATTTCAATAAAAAAATAGACATTTATTATTGATTATTTATTTATAAAAAATTATCTTTGCACTCTGAAAAAACCACAAGTTTTTTTATTTCTAACACGCTATTTAATAAATACATAAGCAATGTCAAAAGCAATAGGAAAAGTTTCTCAAATCATCGGACCAGTAGTTGACGTAGTATTCAACAGTAAAGATGCTGAATTACCAAAAATTTACGATTCATTAGAAATCATAAAAAAAGATGGTACTAAATTAATTCTTGAAGTGCAATCGCACGTTGGAGAAGATACAGTACGTACTATTTCTATGGATTCAACAGATGGTTTAAGTCGTGGTACAGATGTGCAAGCAACTGGAAACCCAATTCAAATGCCAATCGGAGCAGACGTTTACGGAAGATTATTCAACGTAATTGGAGATGCAATTGATGGGTTAGGAGATTTGCCAAAAACTGGAGAAAACGGTATGCCAATTCACCGTCAAGCACCTAAATTTGAAGATTTATCAACTTCTTCTGAAGTACTGTTTACTGGTATCAAAGTAATCGATTTAATTGAGCCTTACTCTAAAGGAGGTAAAATTGGATTGTTCGGTGGTGCTGGAGTAGGTAAAACGGTATTGATTCAAGAGTTAATTAACAATATTGCAAAAGGTCACGGTGGACTTTCTGTATTCGCAGGAGTAGGAGAGAGAACACGTGAAGGAAATGACTTACTTCGTGAGATGTTAGAGTCAGGAATTATTAAATACGGAGAAGAATTCATGCACTCTATGGAAAATGGAGGATGGGATTTATCTAAAGTTGATAAACCAGGAATGAGAGAGTCTAAAGCTACATTCGTTTTTGGACAAATGAATGAGCCACCAGGAGCAAGAGCTCGTGTTGCGTTATCTGGATTATCTATTGCAGAATATTTCCGTGACGGTGCAGGTTCAGACCAAGGTAAAGACGTTCTTTTCTTCGTTGACAACATTTTCCGTTTTACACAAGCAGGTTCTGAGGTTTCGGCTCTTTTAGGTCGTATGCCATCTGCGGTAGGATATCAGCCAACATTAGCAACCGAAATGGGTGCGATGCAAGAAAGAATTACCTCTACCAAAAAAGGTTCTATTACTTCAGTTCAGGCGGTTTACGTTCCTGCGGATGACTTAACAGATCCAGCTCCAGCTACAACATTTGCTCACTTAGATGCAACAACTGTATTGTCTCGTAAAATTGCAGAGTTAGGTATTTATCCAGCAGTTGATCCATTGGATTCAACTTCTAGAATCCTTACTCCAGAAATTTTAGGAAAAGACCACTACGATTGTGCTCAGCGAGTAAAAGAAATTTTACAGAAATACAAACAATTACAAGATATCATCGCGATTCTAGGTATGGAAGAATTATCAGAAGAAGATAAACTTTCTGTTTCAAGAGCGCGCCGTGTTCAACGTTTCTTATCACAACCTTTCCACGTAGCTGAGCAGTTTACAGGTATACCAGGAGTTTTGGTTGACATTAAAGATACCATCAAAGGATTTAACATGATCATTGACGGAGAATTGGATCACTTGCCAGAAGCAGCTTTCAACCTTAAAGGTTCTATTCAAGATGCAATCGAAGCAGGAGAAAAAATGTTGGCAGAAGCGTAATAATATTTTAAATTATGAATTTTAAATTATAAATTAATTTAAAATAATAAAATTTAAAATTTAAAATAATTAGAAATGATTTTAGAAATAGTATCACCAGAAGCTACATTATTCAAAGGCGAAGTAACATCAATCACACTTCCAGGAGTGGATGGATCATTTCAAATATTGAACAATCACGCACCAATAGTATCCATTTTAAAACAAGGAGCAATAAAAATTGTTGCTTCAAGTTTTACAATCAACAAGGAAGTAGCGCCAAAGTTTATTAAAGTAAACGACCAAACCTACACTTTAGAAATAGCATCTGGAACTATCGAAATGAAAGATAATAAAGTTATTGTTTTAGCCGACTAAGACAATTTAGCATAAACAAAAAGTCCCGATTTATCGGGACTTTTTTTATTTAATTTTTTTAAGTGATTGCCATACAATTGAGCCTAATGCAAAGGCTTCAATAGCCAAGCCAACCAACATTACAAATTGAGCAACTTCGTACTTTTGTATTTTAAGAAGTGCGCCAACAATAACTAGTACCATTCCAACTAGTAATAAAGATAAGTTTCTTTTCATGTTATTTTATTTTTTTAGTCTTGTACATATTCCATTATATCGCCAGGCTGGCATTCTAATATTTCACAAATCAATTCTAAAGTCGAAAACCGAATTCCTTTAGCTTTTCCAGTTTTTAATATTGAAATGTTAGCTGTTGTTATGCCGACATGCTCAGCCAATTCGTTGGAGCGCATTTTTCTTTTAGCTAACATTACATCCAAGTTAATTATTATAGCCATAGTTAAATCATTAAGTCGCTTTCTTCTTTCATATTTTTAGCAATCTTGAAAATCTCACTAATTACCATAAAGAATAATCCCAAGCTAATAGAAATTAAAAAGGAATCATAACTACCAAAATCTAAAGTCAAACCTAAATGTTTTCTCTCAACGCCATTATAAATGAATAGCGATAATGAGCTTATAGTTGAAGAAGCAATTATTAACTTTCCAATTAAATTAAAGGATTTCACCACTTCATCATTAAAAATTTCTTTCTTTTGAAACATTCCGACCACTTTTCTTAACAAATAAATGCTGTAAACAAATAATAAGCCACTAATAACATTTACGAAAACAACTATTTTAGCAATAATAGTACTAGTTGAAATTTCGTGGCCTTTTATTTTTATGGACATATCATTGTCAGAGCTAAAGAAATATAGTGGAATAAAAATTAGCATTCCTGCTATTGAGATAAGGGTGAAAAACCAAAATAAATCTAATACAGTTTTCAAAAAGTTTAATTTTCTCATGCTTTAAGTTTTAAAGTTCATTACAAATATATAAAAATTATTGTAAAACAATAATAAAACATCAAAAAACAACATTTTTATTAAAATTTGTATTCTATAAAGATTTTTTACCTTTGTACAACTATGAGTAATTTTCCAAAGCAATTATCAGAAAAACTAAATCAGCGCAATCAAAACCAATCGTTGCGAAAATTAACGGCGCAAAATAATTTAGTAGATTTTTCTTCCAATGATTATCTAGGTTTTGCCAATTCTGAAGGTATTTTTGATACAACACATCAGTATCTAATTGAAAATAACATCAAAATAAATGGAGCAACCGGTTCAAGATTGATTTCTGGAAATCATAATTTGTACACCATTGCTGAAGATTTTATTGCCAAATTTCATGAATCTGAAACGGCGTTGATTTTCAATTCAGGTTACGATGCTAACGTCGGTTTTTTTAATGCTGTTCCGCAACGCAATGATGTAATTTTGTACGACGAACTTTGTCACGCTTCAATTCGTGACGGAATTAAAATGAGTAATGCAAAATCATACAAATTCGAGCATAATGATTTGGTAGACTTAGAAAATCAGCTCAAAAGATTAGAAGTAAATAGTAAAAATCACGAAATCTACCTTGTCACAGAATCGGTTTTTTCAATGGACGGCGACTCACCAGAATTAGAAAGTTTGGTGAATCTTTCAGAAAAATACAATTGCAATTTAGTAATAGATGAAGCTCATGCGTTAGGAGTTTTTGGGGATTTCGGACAAGGATTAATTCAAGCACTAAACCTACAAGATCAAGTTTTTGCAAGAATAATGACTTTCGGAAAAGGATTGGGTTGTCATGGCGCAGCAATTTTGGGTAGTAAGGAATTGAAAGAGTATCTTGTAAATTTTGCCCGCAGCTTTATTTATACAACAGGACTTTCGCCTCATGCAGTTGCTACAATTTATATTGCGTATCAGGAATTGGAAAAGCAATCAGAAACTATTGAGAAACTGCGGAATAATATCCAGTACTTCAATCAACAGAAAACAGTATTAAGTTTGAAACAAGTTTTCGTACGCAATAAATCAGCTATTCAATCGGCCATAATTCCTGGTAATGAAAAAGTGAAATATATCGCTTCGGAGATTCAAAAAAACGGATTTGATGTAAAAGCCATTCTTTCACCAACTGTTCCAGAAGGTCAAGAACGACTACGTTTTTGTTTGCACTCTTATAATTCTGAAAAGGAAATCGCTGATGTTTTATACTTGTTGAGTTCTTTGATTTTTTAATTGTTTCACGAAGGTTCACTAATTTTTTTGCACAAAGATTCACAAAGTTTTTGAAAAGAGAGGAAGAAAGTTTTATACAGATTTTCAATAAGTTTAGTGTAACTATTTTTTATTTGAGAATCTTTGTGAAATTTCATTCAACGATTTGTTTCTGTATGCATTCTTCCCGAACTTTGCGTGTAAAGAAATATTATGAAACTATTTATAACAGGAATCGGAACCGACGTTGGGAAAACAATAACATCAGCCATTATAACACAATCGTTAGAAGCCGATTATTGGAAACCAGTACAAGCAGGAGATTTAGACAATTCAGATAGCCATAAAATACAGCGCTATATTTCAAATGACCAAACAGTCATTCATGAAAACAGCTATAAATTGAATACGCCAGCAAGTCCACATTTGGCGGCAGCAATTGACGGAGTAACTATAGATTTAAAAAAGATTGTTGAACCTTCAACAACCAATAATCATTTAATAATTGAAGGCGCTGGCGGATTATTAGTTCCACTAAATGATAAGGATGCTATTATCGATTTAATTAAGCCCGATTATAAAATTATTCTGGTTTCTCGTCACTATCTTGGAAGTATTAATCATACTTTATTGTCATTCGAAGCAGTAAAAAGCCGAAATTTAAAAGTTGCCGGAATCATTTTTTCGGGAGATGAAAACAAGGCTTCAGAAGAAATTATCCTCAATAAAACCCATGCCAAATTCATTGGTCGAATCGATGATGAACCGTATTTCGATCAGAATGTTATTCGATATTACGCCGATTTGTTTCGAGAAAATCTACTAAAATTAGACGAATAGATGAGAGACGGTTAGATAATAGAGTTTATCTTTGCAAAAACATTTAGCGAGTAGTCTTTTTTCTATTCTCTATTTTCTATATTCTAAAATATGAACCTTTCCGAAAGAGATTTATTATACAACTGGCATCCCTATACGCAACACAAAACAGCACAATTTCATCCGGCAATTGTCAAAGGAAAAGACGCTTTGCTTTGGGATGAAAACGATAAAGAATACATCGACGCCATCGCTTCTTGGTGGGTAAATCCGTATGGGCATTCCAATCAGATTATTGCAGACGCTATTTACAAGCAGCTCACAACCTTAGAACATGTACTTTTTGGAGGTTTCACGCACGATAAAGCCGTTTTATTGTCAGAAAAACTGATGGAAATCTTACCGTCAAACCAAAAGAAAATTTTCTATTCCGACAACGGATCAACAGCGGTAGAAGTCGCTATAAAAGGATGTCTACAATATTTTTATAATAAAGGAGAAAAACGCACCAAAATCATCGCTTTCGAAGACGCCTTTCACGGCGATACTTTCGGAGCAATGGCAGCAAGCGGAATTTCATTCTACACCGAAGCCTTTCGAAATTCATTATTAGAAGTTGTTCGAGTTCCAATTCCAACAAAAGGAAACGAACAAAATGCCATCGAAATTTTAGAAAGTCTAGTAAAAACCAACGAATACGCAGCGTTTATTTTTGAACCATTAGTTCTCGGTGCAGCCGGAATGGTCATGTACGAGCCAGAAATTCTGAATAAAATGATTGCAATTTGTAATCAAAATCAAGTTTTCACAATTGCAGATGAAGTCATGACTGGTTTCGGAAAAACAGGAAAAACATTTGCAACTGATTACTTAGAAATAAAACCGGATGTAATTTGCCTTTCAAAAGCACTAACTGGCGGCACAATTCCAATGGCAATTACCACATTCTGTCAGGAAATTTACGATGGTTTTTTCGACGACGATGTAAATAAAGCTTTGTTCCACGGACACACTTTTACAGCAAATCCTACAGGTTGCGCCGCAGCTTTGGCAAGCATTTCGTTGTTACAAACTCCTGAAATGCAACAACATATTCAACGAGTAAACGCCTCACATCTAGCGTTCCAAGAAAAAATAAAACAGCATCCAAAAGTTACAACAACACGCGTTCTCGGAGTCATTTTCGCATTAGAAATCAAATCCGAATCGCAAGAATCTTATTACGGCACAATGCGTAACAAACTCTTTAATTACTTCATGGAAAATGGCATCATCATGCGGCCAATTGGTAATATCGTCTACATCTTGCCGCCGTACATCATCACCAAAGAGCAACTTCAAAAAGTCTACGAAACTATCGAAAAAGCGTTAGAAATAGTTTAAATTTGTAAAATAATTAGAAGCGAATGGCTTGGTCATTTTCAGCAATCCATATTCCTGCCACAGGAACTCGCTTTGTCATTTTTTAAAAAGAAAAAAATGCCAAGAGCTCAAACAATTCCAGTGTCAGGGCTATAAGAAAAATCATTTGAACTCTTGAAAACAAAAATTTCCATAACAGCAATCTCTTCCATTTCACCATTAGGAAACACTCCTGATCAGATTTGGGAACATTACTGTACGCCACAAACACTAATTACAAAAGAGCAAATTGGAAAGCAGCTTGTTTTAGCCTCTAAAATTCCAGAAAATGTAAAACAGGAAATCGAAGTCTTAAGAAATTCCGATTTAAAATATAAATCATTAGATAATTCTGTTCTGTTTGCAATTTACGCATCGCGCCAAGCCATAAAAAATGCTGGTTGGAGTGGCAAAGATGATTTCGGAATAAACATTGGTTCGTCCCGCGGCGCTACCGAATTATTTGAAAAATACCACGAAGAATTTCTCACAACAGGAAAAACGTCAACCCTAACATCGCCAACCACAACACTCGGAAATATTGCCACTTGGGTAGCTCACGATTTAAAAACACAAGGTCCAGAAATTTCACATTCCATAACGTGTTCTACAGCATTACATGCTTTGCTTAACGGAATTGCTTGGATGAAAGCTGGAATGGCAGAAAAATTTTTGGTTGGAGGAAGTGAAGCGCCGTTAACTCCGTTCACAATTGCTCAAATGCAAGCTTTAAAAATCTATTCTAGAGAAGATTCTGAATTTCCATGTAGAGCGTTTGATTTTACGAAAACTCAAAATTCAATGGTTTTGGGAGAAGGTGCAAGTGTAGCCTGTTTGGAACTTGGTGAAAGTAAAAATGCTTTGTGTTATGTTGAAGGAATTGGCTATGCAACCGACGAATTGCAACATAACATTTCGATTTCTGATGAAGCTGAATGTTTCAAAAAGTCTATGAAAATGGCTTTAAAAGATACTAATCTTGAAGAAGTTGATGCTATTGTGATGCACATGCCTGGAACTTTAAAAGGCGACACTTCAGAATATAAGGCAATTAAAAGTGTTTTTGGAGAAAATCATCCGATGCTTACTACTAATAAATGGAAAATTGGACACACTTTCGGTGCATCTGGAATGTTGAATATTGAGCTAGCAATTCTGATGATGCAACACAATCAATTCATTGGAGTTCCATTTGCAGAAGCACAACAAGAACGAAAATCTATTAAAAAAGTTATAATAAATGCTGTTGGTTTTGGAGGAAATGCGGTTAGCGTGTTGTTGTCTAAGGATTAGTTTCTAATTCTTTAACTTTAGAATATACTATATCACTTTCCCAACCTTTTCTTAGTAAATAATCACAAAATTTCTTTCGTTTTTTTAAGATATTTGGTTCTTGAATTGATTCCCATACGCGTTCGGAAAGTTTTTCAAAAGCATCGTAATATTCTTCTGCTGTAAGTTCTTTTAGTGCTGTTGTGATGTTCCTTGAACTAATATTCCGAAATTTTAGTTCGTTTACAATCCTTACTTTTCCCCAATTTTTGATTCGGTGTTTTCCTCTTGCGAAACTGCACGCAAACCGTTCTTCATTTAAAAAGTTAGAGGTAATTAAGTAGCTTACAATTTCATCAATTTCGTTTTGATTGCAACCAAGAGTCCATAGTTTTGCGACTACTTCTTTATGGCAGCGTTCTTGATAGGCGCAATAGGCTTCAAGTTTGGATTTATTTGAATCAGAATTTGAGTTAGAAGTTAAATTCAATGTAAACTATTTAGCATTTTTGATTACAGTTTACAAACATAGTGAAAATTACATTCTAGGTTGAATCGTGATTTTTATATTTTTTGTAGATCATTTTGCTATTTATCTGTGGTTTATTGATTTTTCAGGTCTTTTAAAGTTTAATGTATTTGTTTACAATGAATTAACCTAAAAAATTATTGGTGTGTTAAAATTTATTGTAGTTTTATTTGAAGTAAAATTATAGGAGGTGTATTGTTTTTAATTTGCTTCAAATCAATTTATTTGTTTTATGAAAAAAATTACTTTTTTATTCTTATTAGTTTCAATTTCTTGTTTGGCTCAAGTTGGAATCAGTACGACCAATCCTCATGTATCTTCTGAATTGGAAATTGCTTCTACTTCTAGAGGACTTTTGATTCCAAGGTTAACGACATCTGCTATTGTAGCCTTATCAGCAACGGCTTCAGAGGGTTTGATGGTTTTTGATACTACATTAAAACAATTTTTAGGATTTGATGGATCGTCATGGCAGGTTTTAGGAACAGTTCGTACTGTAGCATTTGCAGGTTGGGAAGTAAATGGAATTACGGGCTATGGTGGTGCTTCTGCATTTTCTGCTACAACAATTAATCAAATAACATCTGCGAGTTTAGCAAGAGGCTCTGGATTGCTGTCTACTCCAGCTGGAGGTGCAGCTGCTAATGCTTGGGGTGGAATAGGATTTGATGCTTCAGTAGATGCAGCAGCGGCAGTTTTAAATAATGATTATTTTACTTTTACATTGGTGTTACCTACCAGTTCAACATTTTCATTTACGAAAATTCCAACATTCAATTATAGAAGACCTGCTAGTGGTCCACAATATTTACAGTGGCAATATTCGGTAAATGGTGGTGCATTTATTAATGTTGGTGTAGCTAGTAATCAAATGACGGATACTGGTGCAACTGGAAATATTATTGCTGAAACAATATTAAGTTCTGTAGCTGATTTACAAAACTTAACCAATGCTACCGTTGTCTTTCGGCTAGTGGGTTATGGTGGAACTGGTGGAGCAGGATATATTAATAATGCTAATATTTTAAATGATATAGAAATAATTGGAACGTATTATTAATATTTAAATTTATAAAAAAAAACTCCAACTTGTAAGTTAGAGTTTTTCGTTTTATTTTAATTTTCCTGATGCTTCAAGATTTTTTTCAATTTTGTGTCCAGGTCTTGACCATTTTGGTTTTTCTCCTAAAGATTCGTATTGAGAATCTACTGCTTCCACGGTTTGTGGTTGAGAAACTTTAGTAAATGGTTTTTGAGGTTTCAATCCTAATAATTCAAACATTTTCATGTCGTCTTCTACATCTGGATTTGGGGTAGTAAGTAGTTTGTCTCCAGCGAAAATTGAATTTGCACCAGCAAAGAAGCACATAGCTTGTCCTTCTCGAGACATGTTGGTTCTTCCAGCAGAAAGTCTAACTTGAGTATCTGGCATTACAATTCTAGTAGTTGCAACCATTCGAATCATTTCCCAAATTTCTACTGGTTTTTCATCTTCCATTGGAGTTCCTTCCACTGCAACTAAAGCATTGATTGGAACTGATTCTGGTTGTGGACTAAGTGACGCTAAAGCTACAAGCATTCCAGCTCTGTCTTCAATGCTTTCACCCATTCCAATGATTCCACCGCTACATACTGTTACATTTGTTTTTCTTACATTTTCAATTGTTTCAAGTCTGTCTTCAAAACCGCGTGTAGAAATTACTTCTTTATAATATTCTTCGGATGTGTCTAAATTGTGATTGTAGGCATATAAACCAGCTTCTGCTAAACGTTTTGCCTGATTTTCAGTTATCATTCCGAGTGTGCAACAAACTTCCATGTCAAGTTTATTAATGGTACGAACCATTTCTAGTACTTGATCGAATTCTGGACCGTCTTTTACATTTCTCCAAGCTGCACCCATACAAACTCTCGATGATCCGCCAGCTTTAGCACGTAATGCCTGAGCTTTTACTTGGGAAACACTCATTAAATCGTTTCCTTCAACACCAGTATGGTATCTTGCAGCTTGTGGGCAATAACCACAATCTTCAGGACAACCACCTGTTTTTATTGATAATAATGTAGATACTTGAACCACGTTTGGATCGTGATTTTGTCTGTGAATTGAAGCTGCTTCAAAAAGCAAATCCATCATTGGTTTATTATATATAGCTATAATTTCTTCTTTTGTCCAATTGTGTTTTGTTATGCTCATAAGTACTTTTTATGTTGCCTCAAAAGTAGTTAATTGTTTTGAAGTATAAAAGAATTTAACTTAGCTTTCAATTGCCAATATTTAGTTAAGAATTTAGGCTTCGTCTTTGAATACGTTTTTGGTTCTCCAAAATTGCATGTTGATAAAAACAACCATGAACACTGAGGCTATTCCTTCAATAAAAAGCCCAAAACAATATTCTCCTAAAGTAGGATTTCCTCCAAACATGAATGCTTCTGATAGATTATTTAGGTAGGTTTGTCCACCTCTGTAGTATATGTATACGGCAAGACCAATTATTCCTAATGCAATACCAATAAATCCGGTTAAACCTGATGAGATTAAATTTTTAATATATCCAGTTTTGCCTTCTTGGATGTTAGATTTTATGGTTTTATTCAATCCGTAGATTACAATAAGTACATTAAATATTCGTAAAACATAATATTTTGAAAGTCCTAGAACTTCCATTAGGATAAAATAAATTCCAATTCCTAGGAATATTAAAAAACCATTGATAAACTCTTTAGATAATTTCATAGTCCAAATTTTTAGTTTTTATTCTTGTTACATCTCTTTCAAATTTAAGAAATAATAAGAAAAAACAATAAATTTTAACAAAAAAATTATTAATGTTGAATTTTAATAAATGAGATTATATTTTTTCTATATAACTGACTGTTGTGTTTCGATCCGTATCTAATTGTAGTTTTAATGCTTCTAATGAAGGAAATTTTATTTCATCTCGAATTCGTTCAAGAATGGAAATAGTCACTATCTTATTATAAATAGTTTCATTGAAATTTAAGAAGTGTACTTCAATGGTTTGATTTTCTCCTTCAACTGTTGGTCTCGTTCCAATATTCATCATTCCGAAAATTGTCCTGTCGTTGTAATGGCTTTTTACAATGTAAACGCCATTTTTAGGAATAAGTTTATAATCTTCTTCGATTTGAATATTGGCAGTTGGAAAGCCTATTGTTCTTCCCAATTGTTTTCCTTCGACTACTTTGCCTGAGAAGAAATAGTCGTAATCTAAATATTTATTTGCTAAAGTAATTTCGCCTTCTTGAATTGCAACTCTTATTTTGGTAGAGCTTATCGCTATTTCATCTATTTCTTTGGCTGAAATTTGTTCTACTTCAAAATTGTATTTTTCTCCAAAAAGTATTAAATCGTTAATATCTGCATTTCGATTTCTACCAAAGCGGTGGTCATATCCAATTATAATTTTTTGAATGTTCAGTTTGTCAACTAAAATATCTTTAACAAATTCTTCGGCAGTTAATCTAGAAAATTCTTGATCGAAGGGATGAACAATTAGTTTGTCAATACCAATATTCTCAAGAAGGGTAGTTTTTTCTAAAACGGTATTAAGCAATTTAATGTCAGAGCCTTTTTGAAGTACCATTCTAGGATGTGGAAAAAAAGTAAGTACAAGACTTTCACAATTTAATTGCTTAGCGTTTTGTGTAATTTTTTCTAATATTTTTTTGTGACCAAGATGCACACCATCAAAGGTTCCAATTGTTACAATCGATTTTTTAGATGCAGCGTAATCAGAAATGGAATTGTAGGTTTTCAAAAGACTTATATTACGAAAGTGCGAATTTAATGTAAACGATTAAATAATGGAAAAGATTTACCTTTTATTTATAAGGTCATTTTGTGTTTGGTTTAAAAATAAAAAAGGGTTGAAACGAATTCAACCCTTTTATAATGATATGTAAGTACAATTTATTCTTTAATAAATTGTAATGTTTTTGTTGATTCACCTAAATTTAAGTTTAAGAAATAAACCCCATTAGTAAGATTTGAAACAGTAACATTTAAATCAGCATCAGACGAGATTGCTTTAGTCATTACTCTTTGTCCTAATGTATTATAAATTTCCATTGTACCAGATCGTTCAATAGTGTTTGGAACATCAATTGTAAAATAATTTTTTGACGGATTTGGGTACAAAGTAATGTCAGTCAAACTAAAGCTTTCTGTTGATAAAGATGCATTGTTTGTAAAATAACTTGATCTTGAAATTAGCGTGTTTGCTGGGTTGCCAGTTGCTACAAAATCGGTTACGTTTACAACGTTAGTTGTACCTGCTGTTACTGTATAATAACCTTGTCCAGTGCCGTCAAATAGTCCGTCTCCGTATGAATCATTTACAGTTAAATAGTAGCATCCGTTTGTCGGTAAAGTCCAAGATTGGTTGTTGACTAATTGGTATATTCCACCAGCAGTCTGATCAGTATAAGGACCGCCACTGTATAAAGTTGTTCCAGCTTGGTTTTTTAAAGTCCATGTTGTTTCAGATCCATAAGCGTCACCAAACAAATTAAAGGTAAAGGTAGTTGCATTTGCATACGGTAAAGTAGAACCGAAAGCTTTAGAAGCAGTATTGTTACTTGCTCTTTGGTCTGTGCCATTTGCTGCTGTAATGGTTACATTCAAAGTTCCATTTCCTGTAGAATTTGTTAATGTAATTACTGCGTATTGATTAGGAGTTAAATTACCTGTCCAATTTTGAGTAAAATTAGTTCCGTTATTCATATTATAACTTAATGTTGCTGCTGTTAAATTAGCAGTACCTCTATTGTATAACGAAATTGTTTTTGCTGGAGAAATTGGATTTGGTGTTGTGCATGTCGGAGCGATTCCACCACAACTGTTTTCAATTTTAACTTCGGCATCATTCGCGAACAAGGGAATAGCAATATCTTTAGTTGATGTTTTTAAAGTTGATCTTCTTGCTGCATTATTCATAATAACAATCATTCTATCTTTTTGATTTTGCGTGAAAATGTTCATGCAAGCATCATCGGTATAATCCATGTAGTTTTGAATCATATCTAGTCCTGGATTTGAAGGACAGCTATCGGTATTAGCTGTACAGCCAAAATTAGGTCCGCTCGCTGCTGGAGTATCAGCGCAAAAATCTTTGTTTGTTGCAATGTTAGTTGTTGGACAAGTTCCATTGTCTCCCCAAATATGTCTTAATCCAAGATAATGGCCTACCTCATGTGTCATCGTTCTCCCTTTGTCAAATGGAGGTTGAAAGCTACCTGTTGCTAAATCCGAACTTCCAAAGAAAGAATATCCTGCAACTACACCATCTGTATTTGCTGCACCACCAGAAGCATTCAATCCTCCAAGTCCAGATGCATCAGGAAATTGAGCATAACCAAGTAAAGATGCGTCTGAAAAGTTGACACTCCACATATTCATATATAAACTTGGATCCCAAATTGTAGATGGTTTAACAATTGCATCGATAGCATCTGTAGACCAAGAAGCCTGACATAAATTAACTCGGTCGATTCCATTTGTAGGATTTCCATTTGGGTCAACTTTTGCAAGTACAAATTCAATTGTTGTATCTGCACCAACTGAATTAGTATTATATCCTGGAGTTCCTAATAGTCTTCTAAAATCCTGAGTCATTACAGTTATTTGTGACTGTACTTGGGCATCGGTAATGTTTTCATTAGTTCCGAAAGCATCACCATTGTGAATCACGTGAACAACAACAGGGATATAAATAATACCACCACTTTGTGAACTTAACGTTTGCTGTTGTTTGTATTTTGCTACTAATGGTTGTAACCATCTTTCAAATTCCTCGTCTGTGGCTCTTTTAGAATTATTAGCTTGTAAATAGTGTTCGTACTCTGTAGTTGCACATCTAACAAATCCATCTGGAGATATGTTTTGTACTGGTTTTCCAAAAATAGTTCTTGGTTTGGTTTCTTGACTATATACAGTACTATTTATGAGTAGAGTAATCAAAAACAAAAATTTTAATAATAAAGTATTTTTCTTCATAATGATTAAGATATTTTCGGTAAAAATAATAATTTATTACGGATGTATAGGATTGACGTTGTTTTTTTATTGATTATTTTGAAAAAAAGTATAATATTCAATTTTTTATATACTTCTGTAGGTGTTAAATTTTTTAGAATTACGAATTAACTTAATATATTTGGAAAAAATATATTAAAAAATGAAAAAAACATTACTACTGTTATTAATTTTAACTAATTCAATATATGTATTTTCTCAAAAATCATCTGTTTGGAAAAAAGTTAATGAAGCAAATGTTGTAGATTCTAAGAAAATTAGAACTACAACTTACTCAGAAAATCAAGTTTTATTCAATTTTGACAAGCAATTATTTATTCAGTCTTTGTCAAATGTTGCTGATCGTTTTTCAGGTCTTTCAGGTGTTCAAATAACACTACCAAATGCAGCAGGAGAACTTGAGCAATTTTTAGTTTGGGAAAATTCTAATTTTGAGCCAGAATTACAAGCTCAATATCCTGAAATTAGAGCCTATGTTGGGAAAGGAATATCGGATGTTAATGCTAAACTTAATTTTAGTATTGCTCCTAGTGGTATTCAAACCATGATACTTAGAGCAGATAAAGGCGCTGAATTTATAGAGCCTTATACTACGGATAGTTCTGTTTATGTATTATTTGATTCGAAAACTAGAACAAAAGGAAATTTACCATTTGTATGTAGCACAGAGGATTTGGCATTAAATCAAAAGCTATCAAGTTCACCTGAATTGCAAAGAGCGAACAATCAAGTTATGAAAACGATGCGTTTGGCACTTTCATGTACAGGAGAATATGGAACTTATTTTGGAGGAACTGTTGCAGGTGCATTAGCAGCAATGAATGCTACAATGACAAGAGTAAATGGTGTTTACGAAATGGATATGGCGCTACATTTAAATATCATAGCTAATAATAGTGCTGTCATATATACTGATGCTGCAAACGATCCTTATTCAGATGCTGCAAATTTAGGGAATTGGAATTCTGAATTACAAAATAATCTTACATCTGTAATTGGTGAAGCTAACTATGATATAGGTCATTTGTTTGGAGGAACTGGTGGCGGAGGAAATGCAGGTTGTATTGGTTGTGTTTGTGATAACGGAAAAGGTAGTGCTTATACTTCACCATCAAACGGTATTCCTCAAGGTGATACATTTGATATTGATTATGTAGCTCACGAAATGGGTCATCAATTGGGTGGGAATCATACTTTTTCACATTCTGCAGAGAATAATGCGGTAAACGTGGAACCTGGAAGTGGATCTACTATTATGGCTTATGCTGGTATTACTGGTGCTACTGATGTTCAAGCAAATTCAGATCCGTATTTCACTTACAGAAGTATTTTACAAATGCAGACAAATTTACTAACTAAAACATGTCCTGTAAGTGTGCCTTTGACAAATACACCACCGGTTATTAATGCAGGTTTAAACTATACCATTCCAAATGGAACAGCATTTGTGTTGACAGGAACTGGAACTGATGCTCAAGGCGATACAATTTCGTATTGTTGGGAGCAAAATGATGACGCTACTATTGTTGGTGCGGCTCCATCATATCCAGCTGGAACAAAAACAGATGGACCAAATTTTAGATCTAGAAATCCAGTTGCTACACCAGTAAGATTTTTCCCTGCATACAGTACGGTGTTATCTGGAAGTTTGAGTAACACTTGGGAAGCAGTTTCTACTGTTGCAAGAACGCTAAATTTTACCCTTACAGGTAGAGATAACAATCCTTCTGGACCACAAACTCAAACTGCAACGATGTCTGTAAATGTTAGTGGAACTGCTGGACCATTTACTATAACCTCACCAAATGTTGAAAATACTTCTTGGACGCAAGGGAGTACTCAAACTGTTACTTGGAATGTTGCTGGAACAAATGCAAACGGCATCAATACTGCCAACGTGAACATTCTTTTTTCTTCTGATGCTGGAGCTACTTTCACCACTTTAGTTGCCAATACACCAAATGACGGTTCGCAAGTAATAACAGTTCCTAATATAGCTGCTCCATTTTGCAGAATTAAAATAGAGCCAATAGGAAATATATATTATGCTGTTTCTAAATCTGTAGCTGTTGGGTATACTGTAACGGTTACTAATACTTGCAATACCTATACAGGAGTAGTTACCAATGCAACAATTGCTGGTCCGAATACTCAGTTTTTTGTTTTAGGAAATGTAAATATTCCAGCTGCAAGTAATGTAGTAATTTCAGATTTAAATATGTCTATAAATATTTCACATACGAGAATTAATGACTTATACGTAGCGTTGGTTAAACCAAATAGTACTACAGTGGATAGAATTTTATATCAGCAAGGTTGTTCAACTTTTATTACCAATAATATGGTTACAACTTTTGATGATAGTGGAGTTAACTTAGCTTGTGCTGGAATTGGGAATAACAATACTTACAAGCCTTTAAATACATTAGACATTTTTAATGGAGGAAATTCTGCTGGATTATGGAGGTTAGCAATAGCAGATGTTACCGCTGAAAATAGTGGTACCTTAAACAGTTGGTCTTTAAATGTTTGTTCTACTACAACCACAGTAACCTTAGGTTCTGAAACATTTAGTTTTAAAGACTTCGCTTTATATCCTAACCCAAATAATGGAAGTTTTACTGTTCAATTTGAATCACCATCAACAGATGATGTAAAAATTGGTGTGTACGATTTAAGAGGAAGACAGATATTTGCAAAGACTTACGCTAACTCAGGAATCTTTAACCAAGAAATCAATCTTAATTCGGTTGAAGCAGGAGTTTACTTAGTTAAAATAGATAACGGAACAATTTCTGAAACTAAAAAGATAAGTATTGAATAGTGTAAATTCACTTTCTTTATAATACAAAAGACTCATCAATGATGGGTCTTTTTTTTGTTGATTATATAAAAAATAGAATAAATTAATTATATTTGATGATTAATCATTAAATACTATAAAAAAATGAGAAAAAAACTACATTTAGCATTATTTTTAATAATGATTTTCAATTTTGGATTCAGTCAAAATTCTTATTGGAAATCTATTTCTAAGGATAGATTAGAGGGTAAAGAAACTTTTGAAAGAGCATCTTTTCCAAGTGAATATAAATTGTATTCTCTAGAATTGAATAATTTAAAATCACAACTAGCACTAGCTCCGTCAAGAGAGAATCTGGTTTTTGATTCTACTGTTATCATGCAGTTTCCAAATCCAGATGGAACCTTAGAAAATTATAAAATGTACGAGGCTTCAGTTATGGATCCACAGTTGGCAAATAAATTTCCGAGCATTAATTCTTATGTTGGAAAAGGTATTGATGATCCGACTGCTACTATAAACATTAGCACAACAGTATTTGGTTTTCATGCTATGGTTTTATCTGGCAAGAGAGGAACTTTTTATATAGATACCTATACCAAAGATTTGAACAACTATATGGTTTATGAAAGAAGTAAGGTAAGTAGAACCAATTCATTTTCTTGTGCAGTAGTGGATGAGGAAGATATGAATAAGTCAATAAACACTACGTCGGCTCCTTTGGCTAACGGCGGTGTTTTTAGAACTTATAGACTTGCAATGGCTTGTACAATTGAGTATGCAGCTTTTCATGTTAATGCAGCCAATTTGAATTCTGGAACATTGGCTCAAAAGAAAGCTGCCGTTCTATCTGCAATGGTTGTGACTATGACAAGAGTAAATGGTTTGTACGAAAGAGATATGTCATTACGAATGACTTTAGTAGCCAATAATGATTTAGTTATATTTATTGATTCAGATAATTTTTCTAATTCTGCCGCTAATTCTCTAATAAACGAAAGTCAAGTAGAGATAGATGCTGCAATTGGTTTAAGCAATTACGATATCGGTCATACCGTAAGCACAGGTGGTGGAGGTTTGGCTCAGTTGAATTCTCCATGTACTACCAACAAAGCTCGAGGTATTACTGGTTCTCCTTCTCCAGTTGGCGATCCATTTGATATCGATTATGTTGCACATGAAATGGGTCATCAATTTGGTGCTACTCATACTTTTAACAATTCATGCGGTGGAAATCGTAGCGGTGCAACTGCTGTAGAACCTGGAAGTGGAACTACTATTATGGGTTATGCAGGTATTTGTGCACCAGACATTCAAGGAAATTCTGATGCTCATTTTCACGCAGTAAGTTTGGCTCAAATGGATACTTTTATAGCTGGTTCTGGCGGTTGTGCAGTGACAGTTGCTAACGGAAATACTCCTCCAGTTGTGAATGCAGGTGTAAATTACACGATTCCAAACGGCACTGCATTTGTTCTTAAAGGTTCTGCTACAGATGCAAATAATGATGCGTTGACTTATTGCTGGGAACAAACTAATAACCAAGTTTCAACGCAGCCACCAGTTTCAACTTCTACACTTGGCCCAAATTTTAGATCGTTGCCTCCAGCAACATCTCCTAATCGATTCATGCCAAACTTTCAACAAGTATTGTTAGGTAATTTAACTCCTACTTGGGAAGTTGTACCTACTGTAGCAAGAACTATGGCTTTCTCATTAACAGTACGAGATAATAGAACTCCAAACGGAGGTCAAACAAACAGAGGAAATGTAACTATTACAACGGCAGCAGTTGGACCATTTAGAATTACAAGTCCAAGTGTTGAAAATACAACTTGGTTGCTTGGATCTTCGCAAACAATAACTTGGGATGTTGCAGGTACTACAGCCAATGGTATTAATACAGCCAACGTAAATATATTAATATCAACTGACGGTGGAACTACTTTTACTACTTTAGTAGCAAACACTCCTAATGATGGTACACAAGCCATTACTGTTCCCAACACGCCTTCAACATCAGGTAGAATTATGGTTGAAGCAGTAGGAAATATTTTTTATGCAGTTTCGAAAAATATAGCTATTGGATATACTATAGTAAGTGCATGTAATACCTATTCAGATAATAATCCATTGCCGTTTGTTGATCAAGCGCCAGGTAATTTTACCACTCGTACTATCAATGTGCCAATTACTGGAAGTATTTCTGATGTAAACGTGGTTAACAATATTACTCATACGTACTTATCTGACGTTCAAACTGACATTAGTAGTCCTCAAAATCCTACCACTTTCATTAAGCTGTTTAATAGAGGTTGCGGTATGACAAATGGTACCGTGAATTTGAATTTCAGTGACGGTGCTGGTGCTATTGATTGCCTATTGGGTACAACATTACAAACGGTTGCTCCAGGAGGTTCATTGACTACATTTAATGGACAAAACCCGCAAGGAGTTTGGACTTTTAGAGTTTATGATAATTTCGGAGGTGATACTGGAACCGTAAACAACTGGTCTATAGAAGTTTGTACTCAAACAGCCACACTAGCTACCGAAAACTTTGGTTTAGATGGTTTTGTTTTATATCCAAACCCAAATAATGGTAATTTTAACATTCAATTCAATTCCGCTTCAACTAACGATATTACTATTCAAGTTAATGATGTTAGAGGCCGAGTTGTGTACAACAAGAAGTTTCAAAATTCTGGAATTTTCAATCAAAATTTACAGTTATCTAATGTTGAAGCAGGAGTATACTTAGTAACAGTTCTTGATGGTGAAAAGAAAGAAGTGAAAAAGATTATAATTGAATAATGTTTTTTTAACTATATAGAAAAGGCTCCATTTGGAGCCTTTTTTTATTTGTTGTCTGCAGAAATTGATTCGATGAGTTGAGGTACTTTATTGTTTTTAAAATTCAAATTAAAACTCAATTTGTTGTTTTTTTGAAGTAACTTCAAACTTCCGTCGATCACTTTAAATATCCCGGTCTCGCCTTTGCAATAACAATACCTTCCAAAAAGCATTTTTGTGTTTTGTAATTCTTGATTGTTCAGATTGAGTTCTGTATCCGTATTTGGAATTTCAAACTGAATTTCTTCACGATAATTTCCGTCTTGTAAACCTTCAGGGACGTTTTTATTGTATTGAAAAACCACGATACTGTGCTTATCATCATCAATTTGTTGTGTGTAAATTGAACCAAATTCATCCGATTTTAAGACTAAGCTTTTGTTCTTAAGTACTTCAATAGTACAAGTACCATCTGATGGACAGTTTGAAGTTAGCTCTAAATTAGAAATGGCTACAGCATCTTTGGATACTACTTGTTTTTTGCAATTGCAAGATGTGATTATTGCTGCAATTAAAATGGCTACTGTTTTTTTCATTTTAGTTATTTTTTTAAATGCTTTTATTTACCATTAAATGTGTTCATTGTTGTATCTAATCCTGCTAATGCAAATGATGCAATAATTTCGGATGAAATTTCTAGTCGCTCTTCAAGTTTAAGTTTTTCATCGTCGTTCCATTCTCCCAATACATAATCTACTTGTTTTCCTTTTTTAAATTCGTCGCTTATTCCAAATCGAAATCTTGGATATTCGGACGTGTTTAATAGAAGTTGAATGTTTTTTAAACCGTTGTGACCACCATCGGTTCCTTTAGTTTTTATTCGTATGGTTCCAAAAGAAAGATTAAGATCATCGGTAATTATTAAAATATTTTCTTTGGAAATATTTTCTTTTTCCATCCAATATTTCACCGCTTTACCACTTAGGTTCATGTAGGTATTGGGTTTTAAAAGTACTAGTTTTCTGCCTTTTACTGTATATTCGGCAATATCGCCCAGCTTGGCAGTTTGAAATGTGATGTTATTCTTTGAGGCAAAATGGTTGAGAACTTTGAAACCTATATTATGGCGTGTATTTACATATTCGATGCCAATATTTCCTAGGCCAACGATTAAGAATTTCTTCATTGGAGTTTGGTTTTGTGGTGTTTTGTTTTGAAATATTTGTGTGAACCAATTCATGTTGTAAATGTAGGAATTTGTTTTTAATATTTGAATTTCGTTCAATTGATAACTTACTTAACCTAGATTAGTCTTACGTAAGGTAGATTACATAGGAAAGCTTCCAATTTTTATTGGAACTTGGTACAGAGAGCAGGAGCCTGTCTGCCGATAGGCAGGTAAGGAATGTAGAAATGCCCGAGCCATTTGTTCCTGAAGTCTAGAAGGCTCTTTAATAAGTTTATGAGAATCTGAAACAAGTTCATGAGAATCTGAAACAAGTTCAGATTGAAGTTCAGATTAAATAAAAAAAAGCACCAGTTTCCTGATGCTTTTTGTATTGATGTAAAAGAAATTATTTTTTCTTTTTTGCTCCACCTTTTTCTGCTTTGGCAGCTTCTTGAGCCGCTTTCATTGCAGCACGTGAAATCTTAACTTGTGCAACAACAGTGTTGTCTGGGTGCATTAATTTAAAATTGTTTGTAGGTAATTTAGTTACATACAATTTGTTACCCATTTGTAATTCTGAGATGTTCGCTTCTACGAAATCTGGAAGGTTTTTTGGTAATGCTTTTACTTTTAAACGACGTTGGTTTAAGTTCAAAACACCTCCTAAAAGTACACCTGGTGAAGTTCCTGTGATTTTTACTGGTACTTCCATGATGATTTCTTTGTCATCACTTAGTTGGAAGAAGTCAATGTGTAAAATTGCATCTGAAACTGGGTGAAACTGAATGTCTTGCAAAATTGCATTGTAGGTTTTTCCATCCAAATCAATCACAACTGTGTGCGCGTTTGGAGTGTAAACCAAGCTTTTGAAAGCTTTGATTTCTGCTGTAAAATGTACTGGCTGACTTCCTCCGTAAATAACGCAAGGAACCATTCCAGCATTACGTACCGCTTTGGTTGCTACCTTGCCTACGCTTTCTCTTTCTGATCCTTTAATTGAAATTGATTTCATTGTAAAATATATATAATTAATAATAATTCGTTTCAATATCAATGTCAATTTCAAAAATCAATTTCAAATTGCTATTGATAGTATTTGTTCTGATTTACATCAAAAACTTTCCACTGATGGAATTGTTGTGTTGTACCATGTGCATTACTTCTGCAAATAGCGGTGCACAACTCACTACTTTTATTTTGTTTGATTCTTTCTTTAACGGAATTGAATCGGTAACTATCAATTCTAATAATTTAGAATTTTCTATTTTTTCGTAAGCTTCTCCAGACAATATTGGATGTGTACAAATTGCTCTAACACTTAATGCTCCTTTTTCGATCATTAAATCGGCTGCTTTTGCCAATGTTCCTCCAGTGTCAATCATGTCATCTACTAGAATTACATTTCTCCCTTTCACTTCTCCAATTAATTCCATAGTATCTATTACGTTGGCAATTTTTCGCTGTTTGTAACATATTACTACATCTGAATCTAAAAATTTAGAGTAGGCGTAAGCTCTTTTAGAACCTCCCATATCTGGCGATGCAATAGTTAAATTTTCTAGATTTAAGCTTTTAACATATGGCAAAAATATGGTTGAAGCAAACAGATGATCTACTGGTTTTTCAAAGAATCCTTGTATTTGATCTGCATGCAAATCCATGGTCATTATTCTTGTTGCTCCGGCGCTTTCTAACAGTTTTGCAACCAGTTTTGCTCCAATTGGAACTCTTGGTTTGTCCTTTCTGTCTTGTCTAGCCCATCCAAAATAAGGAATTACTGCTGTGACGTGTCTGGCTGAAGCTCTTTTAGCTGCATCTATCATCAATAACAATTCCATTAGATTGTCTGCGCTTGGAAAAGTAGAGCATACAATAAAAACTCTTAATCCACGAATTGACTCTTCGTAGGATGGTTGAAATTCACCATCACTGTATTTTGAGAACGTAACTTTACCTAGCGGAACTCCATACTTTTCAGCAATTTGTTCTGCTAAATAGACACTTTGCGAACACGCAAATATCTTTGCTTCTGGTTCTTGGTGCGACATTGTAATGTTTTTTTATTTCAAATGATTTACAACCTCTTCACATTATTTTTTATTAAATAATATTTTTAGCTTATAAATCCCTCGAATGTAGTTAGTTAGTTGTGTTTCGTTTTAACGAGGTGCAAATTTAGAAATAAAAACCGACTCTGAAAGGATATTTTTAACTATTTTCTTTAAAATTTGAATTAATTTTTTTTACATTTGCAACGTGTTAAAACAAATTGATTTCTTGAATCAATTTTAATGCGATGAAATGACTGTTGTTATTTCTGTCTGCTAAGCCCGGATGGCGGAATTGGTAGACGCGCTGGTCTCAAACACCTGTGGGAAACCGTGCCGGTTCGACTCCGGCTCCGGGTACAAAACAAGACTCATCACTTTTTAAGTGGTGAGTTTTTTGTTTTAGATAACATTTTGTCCTGTAAATGAATTGGTTAATGCGAATACTTGATTGGTTTTAGCTCAATTTACCCAAGCAATTTCATTATTGACTAGTTTCAAAGTTCCAATACTAAATAGTATTCAAATGGTAAAAAACATGATTAGTTTTGTACCATTGCAACAATCACTTGAAAAAGTGGAAGTGAGTATTTTAAAAGGGAACAGTTTAAGTCAAAGTTTGTTAGGAAATAAAATGTTTGAATTGAGTAGCGTAATTGAATAATTTTTCAACTATTCAAGTGGTTAATAAAATTACAAAATTCATCATAATCAATCAATAATTGGTTCGATGTTTTATCTGATTTGTGTACAAACCTATGAGAAATCAGAGGTTTTTTGTTTTAAAGACTTTTGTATTCACAGTAGCAAAATGTTAATTCACGCTCTTATAAACAAGGTACAACACAGAATAGATAAAGCAACCAGTAGTTTTTGCCTACATAAATGGATTATTCTTTTACCAGTATTTCATATTCGTTACCCTCGTTATCAGTTCCTAAAAGTTTACCGTAACCAATCCATTCGGTGGTGATTGCGATTGTGTTACCTTGAAAATCGGTGAGGATTCCTTTGCCGTATTTGCCTTCTACATTGATGTTGCCTTCCAATTCATTTCCCTCTGCATCAGTGGCAACTACGTCATAATTGTATTGGTAGTTTCCCGATTCGCCGGTACGGTATTCGTAGTGATGGGTTGTGTCTTCGTGGTGGTTGGTAACCGAATCAATTGTAATTTCTTTGACCGATTCGGGTAAAAGCTTGGGTGGACTTGCTGCTTCCTTTTGTCGGCAACTTGTAACTAGTACTATCGTAGCAATTGAAGCGAGTAGAACGGGTAGTTTTTTTTTCATGACTAATGTGTTTGTGTAAAAATAGGTGACACACTAGTAGGTATTTTACGGAAAACCGTAATGAACTGTTACTTGATTGAAAATGTTATGGCAATAGGCAGGTGATCGGAGATTGCCCTTGCTTGTTTTAGGGTTTCAAACTTGGTGTAGAAATGAATTGCCTCTGTTGAAGTTGTGGTGATTGTGGCTGGTTTGTACCAAATGTTATCAAACTCTGAGGCAAGGCAATTGTTTTCTTTGCATTCTTGCTTGAGCGATGTTTTCTGATTCCTGAAAGCCGATTGGTACCCCATTTTCTTCAACGGATTGAAAACGGTATGCGACTGTGGACAATTGAAATCGCCAACAATCAACAAATTTAGATTCGGATATTCCGCAGGTAAGTACTTGAAATATTTTATTTCGGTTTCGGGTTGTTTGCTTTTTGTGATGGCGTGAAAATTAACTACGGTAAATTGCTTTTGGTTGTATTCGAAAGTGCAGTAAAACGGTTCTCTGTCTATTTCCAAATGGTATTTTTGTTCCAGCCATGCTTTGCCAATTTTCTTGACTTTGGCGGTTTTCCATAGAAAGGCGTAGCGTTCTACTTTATAGGCGCTGCTGCTTGTAGGATCGCTTATGGTATAGTCCCATTTTGCGCCTTTTCTGTTGAGTTCGTCGGCTAGTTTGGCCACGGCTTGCGCGCCACCATCGCCTGCAACCACTTCTTGCAAGGCAACTACATCGTAGTTTTTTAGGGTGTTGGCGATGAAAGCAACAGTGCTGTCGGATTTAGATTTTCCCAGGTTTTCGATGTTCCAAGATACCAGTTTTACTTGGCTGTGGAGCGTTGCTGCTGTTAGAAAAAGAAGTAGGTACAGTATTTTTTGGCGCATTGGTACGAGAGGGTTGTATAACGGTACTAGTGGTTGATTACTTGGTAGTAGTGGTTGGCTGTTTGGTAGTAGCTGTTGTTATAATGGAAGTAGTGGTTGGCAGTTTGATAGTATATTGTAACATAATGGAAGTAGTTGTTGGTTTGTTGCTACTAGTGTTTTCTTGTTTTAATCTAGTTGTTGTTGGGTTGCAAGTAGTTTTTAATATAATGCATGTATAGTTGACTGATTTGTATGTATTGTTGTATTGTTTTATGAATTGTAGTGCGTAGTGTAAAACAACCATCAAAGTTAGTATTAAAAACTTTGATGGTTTGGGTTTTTTATTTGGTATTTTTAAAATTTATGCTGTTTATGATTTTGAATTGTTGGCTGGTTGCACCAAAAAGTCCTTTGATGTATTTTTTGGCATCGAGTGCGGTGTCTACCAATCCTGTTGCTGGCGTGTACAGTAGGTTGTTGCGTTCCATTCTTTTATTGGTTACTAGCACAACTGCGGTGTTAATTTCTTCGTTGGCATTTTGCAGTTGGTTGGCGTAACTGGTTAGTGCGGTAATGAGGAACTCGTTTTGTGTGGTGTCGTAACCTGGCACGGAGTTGAGCAGACTGACCATGTCGTTGAAGTTTTCGTACAGGCTGTCGAAGCTTTGTCTTGATGTGGAATGGCTTGTAGCTGTTGGGTCGAGGTTGTCGGGATTGGAGGTGTTGGGTTTTTTGGCTTTTGAAGCTTGAATTTTGGCGTTGATGGTTTTGGCGTCTTTAATGGTTTGCTCGGTTACGTTGGTACCTGACAGATTACCCACGATTCTTGTACTGAATTTTTTGATGTTTTTAAACGCTACTTCTCTGTTGTCTACTTTTTGAGAATAGTTGTTTTTGGCATCTTGCACCAAGGCGATTTGCTGACTTGCGCTTTGGTAGAGGTTTTGAAGATTGGCTAGTTGAATAGCTTCTTTGGTTGGTGCGTACTGCGCTCCATAGGATGTGATGTATCCTATTAGTAGGTTTAGGTTGGCGACATTTTTATAATGTCCGGTTTCATTGATGGGCATACTAAATTGGTTTTAAATTACTATTAAACCAAATTTAAAATAGTGTTTTCTATTTGTTATACTGAATACCTTTCCGTAGTGTCATATTTAGATTTTATTTTTGTGGTGTAGGGAAATACGGTTTTATGGAGGCGTTTGTTGTTGTGCTCCGATGTCAGGAGACTTCGTAGAGCTTAAGAAGCTTAGGATTTTGCGGAGTGCGGTTAGGCCGAAGTACCCAAAGAAACTCAACCAACACAATTAGAATTGTTTTAAACTTTACTGTAAAATTTATCTTCAAACCATTTTTGAGGATTCAAATCTATATAGTTTGAAATATTTTGATATGCTTTTTCATCTCTAATGATATGATCATGAAACGAACGATGCCAAGCAAAATCTTCAAATCCAGCTTTATGAATTTCATTTGAAGATGTTGTTTTCAATGCTCCCACAAGACTAGAAAGCGATTTAATTTTAACGTCTTGACCCTTCAACTTTTGACTATCAATTTCTAAAATTAAATGGAAATGATTGGGCATAATTATATAATTATGAATATCCACATATTCATATTGATTCATTAACCAATTAATTTTCTCATCAACGATTAATCCATATTGATTTAATTTCATTCTATATTTTTCTTCTGAATTTTGGATTTGGGGATTAATTTGGGGATGATGCACGGACAGGTCGCGACCTGTCCCTACGGATTCCACACGCCCAAAACAACACAAATTATTTTTAACACAATTTGTAACAAAATATAAATTATTCTTTGAATAATCATATCCTTTTAAACGATTGGATTTTCTCTTCTTCATGGCTTTTAATTTTTAATTGGCTGATATAATGGATACTTATGGATTTAATACAAACATAAAAAAAATATCAATTACTTTTTGTTATTCTATACGGATAGGTTGCGAGCTGTGCTAACTTTACACAGATAAAAGTAACGTAATTTTTTTCATTTTAAATGGATTCAATTACTACTTCGGTAAACTTAAACCCAATAAAAATGTCTATTCTACGGAAAACCGTAAAACGTAAAAAAAAAATAAAAAAAGTTGTTATGCGATACCCAAATCCTTTGCAATAGCTATAAGATGCACGGTGTTGTTGGCTTTGAAATAATCTTTTAGTTTGCCCAATCTTTTTTCGATGGCGCTTTTGCTGTGTGGTACGATGCCGAGTTCTTTGAATTTGGTTTCTATTTGGTCTTGTGCCAAGCCGTTGGCGAGTTGCTTGATGAGTTGCACGTCAAAATTGTCGATTTCATGGATTACTTTGTCTTGCAGGAAATGCGCAAAATCGGGCGAAATGTAGCTTTTGTCTTCTTTAAAAATAGTTTTTATTGCTGCTTTGAGTTCGGTAATGCTTTTTCTGCCTTTGTGCACATACGCATCGACGTTGAGGTTGTGGAACAGTGCTTTGACCCGAAAATTTTTGTCTTCGATGGAGTATACAATGACTTTGATGTCGGGTTGCAGTAGTTTTACTTTTTCGATGAGGTCTTCGCCCGATGCTAGTTGTACTTTGCGGTGGTCGGTTTTGAAAGACAAATCGCTTATTAGTAATTCATAGGGTTCGTTATCCTGCAGTGCTTTTTTTATTTTCAATAGGGCATCGTCGCAGTATTTGGCATGATGGATTTCGGTAACAGCCAAGGCGGTTAAGGTATGATTTACGGCGATATTGATGCTGTCAAAATCTTCGGCGACAAGTACTTTTTTAAACATAGCTTTTCTTTTTATTGTGGTACAATGATTTGCGCTTTGAATCCTTTTCCTGATTCTGTTTCAAAAGTAAGTGTTCCTTTTAGGGCTAAAATACGGTTTTCCGCATTTTGGAGTCCATTTTTAAATTTTAACATTTCGGAGGTGCCAATTCCGTTATCCGAATAGTTGATTGTGAGGTGCTTTTTAGTGCTGTCAAACCTTATTACCACCACCGAACACTGGCTGTGCTTTTTCATGTTGACCATTAATTCTTGCAACGTACGATAGATTGCAATTTTTACTTCTTTTTTTACGGAAGTCCAATTTATAGTATTTGTATTTTGAATAAGCACGTTTACATCGGCAGTGCTGTAGCTTGCCATCATACTTTGTAAATTGTCTTGAAAATAAGTTCCTGTATCGATGTCGCTGTTTTCTTTAGCAATGTTTCTGGTTCGAGTATAAATAGCGTCCAGGTCTTCTAGTAGCTGTTCTTTTTTTCTGCTATTTTGTAGGTCTTGCGTTTCGGCATAGGTGAGTGCGTTAAAGACGTCGTTGGCGAGTTCGTCGTGGAGTCTTTTGGATATTCTGGTTTCGGTTTCGTAGGAAATGATTTTAAGTTTTCTTCGGTTTCGAGAACGAATGGTGAAGAAAATTAGCAAGAAAATGGTAGAGGCAAAAAGGAACAGCAGTAGATAGAGTTGTTTTTGTGTTTTGTGTTTTTCGCTTTCTTTTTGGGCAATATCGAAGTTGTATTTGATGTTGGCGAATTTGGTTTTGGATATTTGTCTTACCTTATTAATGCTGTCGGAAATGCGCATTTGTTTCAATGCAAGTTGTTTTACATCATTGGAAGTGCTTGAGGCAATTTGGAATTTTATAGCTTCAATGCGATCGTCTGGACTGTTGATCGCGGTAGCCGAATTGTAGGCTTTTTGTGCAAAATCTTGAGCCAGCACCGGATTGGAATTGAGATAATATTCTGAAAGGTGTATGTAGGAGGCAATTAATTCGGAATGGTCTTTAAGGCTATTTCGAATGTGCAATGATTGGTTAAGGTAGTTGATTGCTTTGGGGTTGTTCAATTTGAAATAGGCGTAACCGAGATTGTCGAGTATATCGGCATTGCTTGTTGGGTTACTAGCCAGTGAATCATGCACTAGTGCTTTAGCAAGGATTTGTTGCGCGTTACCAAATTCTTTGGCTTCGAGATAGGTGTATCCGATATTGTTGAGGTAGACTAGTTTGTTTTTTTCGGTAGCATTCGATTTTATGGCCAAGTTGAAGTACTTGAGTGCGCTATCGAAATTATATTGTTCTAGGAAGGATAATCCTAGCAGGTTGTAGGTGCTGTACAGGTGTTTGTATTCTGGATAGGTTTTTATAATTTCGGTTGCAGTGGCTTCACTTTCGGCAAAGTCACATCGTATTTGTTGGATATCGGCTATGTTGTACAAGGCATAGAGAATGCGGTCTTTTTCTTCTGGAGTACAGGTTTGTTTAGCTTTCAGAAAGTAGTGGTAGGCACTGTCGTATTTTTGATTGTAATTGAATGTACTGGCTTTTTCGACATACTCATAAAAGAGGTCGTTGGAAGGCAGATCGGCTTCACTTTTCACACAAGAGTTTAAGATGAATAGACCAATAAAAATCGGGAAAAATATTTTTTTGAATATCATTTCCCGAAATTATTGATTTTAATTTAGAAAGTAAAATAAATCTTTTTTAATTATTTTCTTGGTGGTAGAGGTGGTGGCGTTTGTCCGCCTTGACCACCAGTATCGGCAGGTAACGTGTCGCCTTCTTTGGATGCTAACGTGTCGTCATTTTGAATTTGGTGAATTCCTTGAGCAGGCGTTGGTGCATCTGAATCACTTGTGCAAGAAACTGCTATGGTTGCTGTTGCCACAAAGGCAATAAATAGTATTTTTTTCATGGTATTGATTTTTAAAAATTGAACATAAGTTGGGCTGTTCGAGGTATTCTCGAAAGCTGGGTTTACAGAGAAATCTGTTACTTTTTTTGAGTACTCAGTTTTTTTGTGGGAAGTGAAGTGCGCCGCTACAGAACCTTTTAAGTACACTTCCCTGAATAAAAATCAGTTCTGTAGTGCGTCACTTTTTTAGAATCAGTTTTGTACATTTGTTCCTATCGCGAAATAGATCAAGAACTAATTCTGAGGCAAAGGAATGTGGTTTTTGTGGTAGTGTTTATAGGGAATTCCTGAAATTCCTACTGTTCCTAAAAATTCCTAATTATGACCACAACACAAGATGCTCTTGAAGCTTATAAGAGTGCCATAAGAGCACAATTTGAAGTAGAAAAAGGAAAACACTATTCGAGTTTTTTGATTGTTCCGTCTCGAGCGCAATTGCGAAAATTGTGTGTTGAGCGGTTTAGGAACAATAGTAAACCCAGCGACTTGAGGTGTTTTGAACTGTTTTTTGGATTTGAATTTAGTGCAGGAGCTAAAAATAAATTACAAGCGGCAACCGATAAATTTAGACCTATTGAAAATTTCTTAAAAGGAGCAACCGATTTGTCTGATCCAGAAGCAATCAATATGGCCGCAATTTTGGTCGATTTTAATCCGAGACCTTTTACAAAATTTAGTAAATCTGCAATTGGTACTGTTGAAGAAGTGTTTGGAGATTTGACTAAACAAGAGGCGGAAACAGGAATAGCTTTGTCAAGCGCAAGTGTGAACATGGAAGTGCAACCCATTGCGAATCCAGTGGACAAGAATTTTAGGAAGCGGATTGGTATTTTAATTTTAGTAGTTGTGTGCGTTTTTCTTGTTGGCTATACGTCTAAATCCTTATTTTTTTCTGATGACTGCATGCAATGGAATGGCGATCATTATGAAAAAGTTAGTTGTACTAGTGCGGAAAATCGGATTGGTAGTGTTGCTGAGGTCACACCTTATGATGATGAAGTGTTTGAACTAAAAAAGATTGCGGTGTGTGATACAACAGCTTTTTTTAAAGGAACAAAAGCTGTAATTTGGTATTGTAGAGTTAATGGTAATCCAGAATATTTTACTTCTCACGGATTGCATCCGGTAACGGGCAAGGCATTACGGCCAGTTACAAACTATATTATCGATAAATATGTGAAGTCGTGCAACTGATATTTTGACTGACAACTGATGGTGTTTTCGACACTGGAAGGAGTTTTAATTTAAATAATCGTGCTTATGTAAAGTTGCGGAAAGTTAGGAGATAATTGGGCAGTTGGGGTTTGTGTTTTTTTAATATATTTATATTTTAGAACCACGCGAAAGGATTCGCGCGGTAGCTGGGGATAATTGGGCAGTTGGGGTTTGTCTTTTTCAATATTTTAAATTGTAGAACCACGCGAAAGGATTCGCGCGGTAGCTGGGGATAATTGTATAGCGTGTTGCTAAAAAAAGAAGACTTTGTGCAGTTGGGTTGGTTGCTTACAAGAAGCAAAAATTTACGGTAATAATATAAAATATAATATGTTAGTAGGATTTGGTATACAGTTTTCAAGAGAATTTAGCAATGATGATTCCTCAATTATTATCACTATTGAAGAGGAACTAAATTTTTATTTTGCAGATAAAAACTATGGAATGTGTATAGAAAAACTATATATTGGAGTTATTTGTGTATCAAAAGATTTCGAAATGTTTTTTAATGTGAGACCATTAAAAATTTATAGAAAAGAAAAATCATTTGAATATGAAATAAAACTAGATTTTAACAAGATGATAAATAGTGATAATGCAAAACGATATATATATATACGGTCTGAAATATTAAAAATGGCAAAGGAAATTTTTTTAAATAAAAAGATAAAAGGATTTGATAGCGACAAATTCCTTTCTGATTTAGAAATTTTTTTAGGAAATGAAATCAGCTTAGCAAAGCGTTCTAATTAATATAATCGTGCTTATGAAAAGTTGCAGAAAGTTAGGAGATAGGGGCATTTTTGGTTTGTGTTTTTCAATATTTTAAATTGTAAGACCACGCGAAAGGATTCGCGCGGTAGCTGGGTTCTGTTTTTCAATATTTTAAATTGTAGAACCACGCAAAAGGATTCGCGCGGTAGCTGGTGTTTTTTTTAATACTTTTATATTTTAGAACCACGCGAAAGGATTCGCGCGGTAGCTGGGGGCACTACTCCAAAAAATCACTCTTTGAAAATAATTTGATGAAAAAGAAATTGACTTTTATCGCTTTACTTTTTTTTATCTTGATGCCTTATGCTCAGGAAAGGACAATGAACATTTATAATCCGTTAAATGTTGTAGTATATCTTTCGGATGAATTAAAGACATCCGATTATTTAATTTATAATATTGATAAAGATTATATGGTTATAAATAAGTTAGAAAATCAATATAGAATATTTATCGTTTCGGAAATTTTAAATGTGAAAACACAACTTGTAGAATATAAAATAGATAAAAATGAATTGATCAAAAGATGTGATGTTTTAGACAATATATTTAAAAAAGATATTTGTAAAAATGATGTTGTTGAAAAAGCTGGAGAAAGATATTTGTTCTTTTGTTTGACGTTGAAAAGTTTTACAGAATGTAAATTTAATTTACCTACTTTCTATTACGAATCTGGTTTTAAAGATATAAAACTTCCAATTGAAAAGGAGTCTTATATTTATTTAAACCAACTTTTTTATAAATACATGACGAAATAATTTCCGTTAGATAGTAGTAAAACTAAACTATAAAAGTACTGCTGCTAACAACCGTTTTGCGCAATTGCAGCCCCAAGCTACGGCGGGAATCCTTTCGCGTGGTTCTTGATAACATTGAAAGTTTGTATTAATTTTGGTTAAGAGAACAAGTTATGAGTAGAAATTACAAGTTCTATAATTCTGAGGGATTGTATTTTGTTAGTTTTGCAGTGGTGGGTTGGTTAGATGTATTCACGAGAAACGAATACAAAGATTTGCTTGTAGAGAGCTTAGAATTTTGTCAAAAAAGTAAAGGCATGGAAATTCATGCCTGGTGTATTATGACCAATCACGTACATTTAATTTTTAGAAGTATTGATAATCAAAAACCAGAATTGTTATTAGGAGATTTTAAAAGATTTACAAGCAGAAGTATTATCAAAGCAATTCAAGAAAATCCGAGAGAAAGCAGAAAAGAATTTTTATTAGACTACTTTAAGAAAGAAGGTGCAAGAAGTTCAAATACTACTAATTTTCAATTTTGGCGACATGACAACAAGCCAATCGAATTATGGAGTAATGCTATAATTCAGCAAAAAATAGATTATATTCATAACAATCCAGTTGAAGAAGGTATTGTGTTTAGACCAGAAGATTACAAATACAGTAGCGCTCCTGACTACGCAGGTGAAAAAGGAATATTAGAGGGTGTTTGTGTTTTTCAATATTTTTATATTTTAGAACCACGCGAAAGGATTCGCGCGGTAGCTTGTGTATATTAAATAATTGTATAAATTTAGTTTATGAAACATTTGTTAATTTTAGCTTCACTTTTATCTTTTTATATTTGCGATTTTGATGGTAAATATTCGAAAGTTATTTGGTTTAAGGAAAAGCAGCGCTTCGAAAATATTACACTAAAATTAGGAGAGTTTTTGATTTCTCCAACAATAGAACATTGTTTGATAAAAAAGGGAAAATTATCTATAGGTGGTAGAATTTTTCTACGAAATAAAGCGGAGCAGTTTAAGTATGTAGTGCTTAATTGTTCAGAAAACGGTACTATTTCGGATACTCTTTTTAAAGGCAATCAAGATGAAAAATTTGAGGTTTCAGTAAAACGTCAAATGCAAAACTTTATAGTCATCAAAAAAATGGACGAGGATTATGGATTAAAATACCTTCATAAATCTTTCAAATGAAAAAGTAAATTATTTGTAGTGCAATCCAATACTAGCTCCACAAAGACTTCTAATTAAAATAATCGTGCTTAGGAAAAGTGCGCAGCGTCAAGAGATATTTGTGTAGCGTATTGCAGACAAGGAAGACTTTGTGAAGTTGGGTAAGATATAAAAATAATAATAGTCTCTTTTATGGATTTCAAGATTGACAAATCTTTTAATGATAAAAAAAGTGATAATAAAAAAATTATAAATGTGAGTAAAAAAACAACAATCCCCGCTTTATTATTCTTTCTTCTTTTTGGACTATTAATTTTTTGGTCTTTTCGTACAGGAAAAAATAAAAATAAATTAATTAATGATAATAAAATTGAGACTATAGGCAAAGTATATGAGATAGTATCAGGAAGAAGTTTTACAAGCGCTAATTATTTTTATTATTTTAACGATGAAAAGTTTTATTCAAATGAGTATATACACAATTCAGGAAAGCAGTACATAAATAATTATTATAGAATTGATCTTTCGAGTGTAGAGCCAAAATTTTCCATAATATATTTCAATGATAAAGTTACTGATTCAGTAAAAATAATACAAGCAGGGTTTAAACCATAATATTTTTTTGTGAATAAAAAATTCAACATAAATTATATTGTATAGTAATTAGTTTCGTAAATATTTATCATCCATTTACTTTTAAACCAGATTGGCAAAGTGTTCTTAAAATAATCGTGCTTACAAAGAGCTGCGGTAAGTTAGGGGATAGGGGTATTTTTGGTTTGTGTTTTTCAATATTTTAAATTGTAAGACCACGCGAAAGGATTCGCGCGGTAGCTGGGTTCTGTTTTTCAATATTTTAAATTGTAGAACCACGCGAAAGGATTCGCGTGGCAGCTGGGATAATTGGTCAGTTGGTGTTTGTGTTTTTTTAATATTTTAGAACCACGCGAAAGGATTCGCGCGGTAGCTGTTGTTTTTTTTAATACTTTTATATTTTAGAACCACGCGAAAGGATTCGCGCGGCAGTTGGGGTTAAAAAAAATATGATATGAAAAAAAAATATTTAATTGCAGTTTTGTTTATTTTATTTAAATGGATTTATGTAAATAGCCAAATAAAAGAAAATTATTTATTGATAAGTATCGACATTAAAAGTAAAACTAAATTACATCCTTTTAAAAGAAAATTTTTAATTATAGAATTAGATTCTTTAAGGAAACCTTTAGGGGAAGCATCTCCTGTTTTATTTAACGATTTTTCTGATTCTCAAGTTAATTCATGTAAATTATGCGATACTATAAATATCTATAAATCCTTTTCCAACGATACTTTTAAATTTGATTCAATAAATCATGATCTTTTAGAAAAAAATTTTAACATCATAGAAAGAAATAAAAAGGAAATACTTTCAATGAAGTATAAATATAAAGCCCATGAAGCGAATGTTATAGTTTATTACTCAGCTATCAAGGGAAGTATTTGTAATGGGAAAATCAGCAAATATGACTCTGAAATTATGGGTTATCACAGTAAGATTTTCCTTATTACAAATGAAATTTTTATCAATGAAAATTTTACTAAGTTTGATTTTAAAGAAATTAATTTTATCGATTTAATTAATTTAAATAAATGTTTATTTTGACGAACCGACTTTGTTTGGTCAATCTTATTACATTGACTAAAAACAAAAAAACGCACCACTATTTATTGGTGCGTTTTATGTTTTACAGTCTTGTTAAAAATGAAGAAGTAGCTAGAGTTGTTATTCTAGCTCGTCAAATTTAGCTTTCATTGTTGGATTACCGTGTGTTAATTTTTTAATGGTAAGGTCTTCGGTTTTTTCATTAGCCAAGCGGAGGTTGTTTTCTGAAGACAGTAATGCGTCTTTGGTTTTTTGCAATTCTTTAATGGTTTTGTCTATTCCGTCAATAGCATCTTTGAACTTGCGGCTTGCCAAATCATAGTTTCTAGCAAAGCCATCTTTAAACTTGTTTATTTTATCTTCAAAATTGGTGATGTCGATGTTTTGACTTCTTACCAAAGCCAGTTCCGCTTTGTACTGTAATGAGTTCATCGAAGCATTTCGAAGTAATGTGATTATTGGAATAAAAAATTGTGGTCTTACGACATACATTTTTTTGTATTTGTGTGATACATCTACAATACCGGTATTGTAAAATTCGCTGTCGGCTTCTAATAAAGAAACTAGTACGGCATATTCGCATTTTTTTTCTGTTCGGTCTTTGTCCAATTCTTTTAGAAAATCTTCATTTTTCTTTTTTGTTGCCGTTTCGTCGCCTTCATTTTTCATTTCAAACATGATCGAAATAATTTCGTTTCCCTGCTCGTCGTGTTCTTTGTAAATAAAATCACCTTTACTTCCAGATTTCGCATCATTGTCTTTTTCGAAATACGCGTTCTGAAAAGCAGTGGCTCGTAATTTATTGAATTCGGTTTCGCAATGTTGTTCTAAAGTTTCACCCAACATCTTGGTAGATAGTTTGAGTTTCATGTCTTTTACCCGAGCAATTTCTTCGTCTTTGTATTTTATGATGGCTTCTTTGTTTTGCAATTCGGCTGTAAAATGCTGCTTTAAAGTGCTTTCAAGATTTTGCTTTTCAAGGTCCTTGGTTTTAATGTCGTTTGCCAAAGCATCTCTTTCCTTTTCAATTTTCTGAACCGCTTCGTTGACTGCGAGCTTTTTTTCTATCTCAACATTGTCAATTTTAGCTTTAAGCTGTGCGATTTCAGATTCTTTTTTGTTGAGTTTTTCTGCGTTGGCCAGTTCGGTTTGGGTTTTTAGTTCCTGCAGTTCTTTGTCTTTTTTATTCAAATATTCTTGAAACGAATTTCTAATGGTAGCTTCTGCCAACTTTACAGCACTTTCTTTTTCTTTCTCGGCAAGTTGTAACCTGTTTTGAAGTTCTTCTTCAAACAGATGGTCGCGTACTTGCTTTACAATTTCGGCAAAACCGGCTTCATCTACTTTGAAAGCTTTGTTACAGTGCGGGCAAATGATCTCGTTCATAGTTGGACTATATTTGATTTTAGTACGTTCAAATGTATTGAATTTTTAGGATATTAGTAAAGATAGAGGTGCTAAAATTTGAGCCGTTTGTTAGGAAACTGAACTTAATGCGACTAGTTATAGTAACTGTAATTGATTTAGTTCAATTGTAGGTTACTACGTTTACTATTTTAAAAAAGTGTTAAGCGTGTTTTTGAAAGTAATGATCTAAATTGATTTTAAATTTACAACAATCACATTTTGAGATAGAAATCTTTGGTCAGCGCAATATAGTCGTCGGTATATTCATGACGGTTTATTTCAACAACAAGTTCGTCGGCTTCCAAAACCGAAAGCTCGTATCTTTTAAAAGCAAGTAAACTTCGTACTATTGGAGTCGTGTGTGCTCCTTTTACACGAGTAACTTTTACAGGAAAAAGTTCTACTTCAGCGCACAGGTCGATGAATCGTTCTTCTTCTTTAGATGGAATTACAACAGCAAAAATGCCATTTTCTGACAGAAGTAAATCGGCAGCATCGATGAGGTCTTCAAAAGGCAAAGCGTCTTGAAATCTAGCGGTGTCTCGTTGTGGATTGGAAGTTTTAAAATCTTCAGAATAAAATGGCGGATTTGAAATGATGATGTCGTATTCGTCTTCCGGTTCTTCTACAAATTCATCTAAACCTGCATGAAAGCAAAATAGTCTATCGGACCAAGGTGAGTTTTCAAAATTTTCAACACATTGTTCGTAGGCTTCTTCATCAATTTCTAAAGCATCAATCTGTTCAGCATTCGTTCTTTGTGCCAACATTAACGATAAGATTCCAGTTCCAGCTCCAATATCCAAAACCGAAAACGGATTATTATCTGTTGGACACCAAGCACCAAGTAAGACACTGTCGGTGCCAACTTTCATAGCACATTTGTCTTGTTGAACGGAGAATTGTTTGAAATTGAATGTGGACATTTTTTTTGGACTGCTAGATTGTTTGATGATTGGATTATTTGTCTAAAAGTGAAGCGAATCTAAAAATCTATGAGCGCAGAGTATCTAAAAATCTAAAACCGTAGCGATTCTACAAATCCAATTAAAGGTACATTTCAACCAATCCTTCTGGTAAGTCCATAACAACTTTCTTATTTTCACGGTCAATTTTCACTAAAAACTGATCGATCATCGGGATTAGAATTTCTACAGTGCCATTAATAACTTCAAAAAGAGGTTGCGCTGATGTATCGTTTATGGATACAATTTTGCCAAAAACGCCCAAACGCTTGTCTTCAATTTCAAAGCCAATAACTTCATGAAAATAAAATTTGTTGCCTTCAAGTTTCGGCAACATGTTTAGTGGAAGATAAACTTCACAGCCAATTATTCTATCGGCATCTTCTTCATTGTCGGTGTCTTCAAATTTTACACGAAGAAAATCATTTTTATGCAGTGATGAATTTTCAATAAAAAATGGAACCAGATTTTTGTTGAATTCAACAAATACTGATTCCATATCTTCATATAATTCTGGTTCGTCTGTATCTAAATAGATAAGAACTTCACCTTTAAAGCTAAATTTCTTCGCGATTTTGCCTAGATAGAAACAATCTTCTTTACGCATAATCGCTCTTAATTATGCCTCAGTTTCTTCGCTAGCTTCTTCAGCATCAGGAGTTTCTTCAGTAGAAGCTTCAACAGTTTCCTCTTCAGTTACTTCTGGAGTTTCAGCAGCTTTAGCAGCTTCAGCCGCAGCATTTACACGTTTTTCATTAGCAGCTTTTTCAGCTTTTAAAGCTTTCGCTCTAGCTTCTTGTTGTGCTTTTGTCAAACCTTCTTTTTTAGCATCTACTTTACCAGCTTTTTCTTCTAACCAAGCAGCCAATTTAGCATCAGCTTGTTCTTGAGTTAAAGCACCTTTACGGATACCACCATCTAAATGGTGTTTCAATAAAGCACCTTTGTAAGAAAGAATAGCTTTTGCAGTATCAGTTGGTTGTGCACCATTGTGTAACCATTGTACCGCTTTGTTAATGTCTAAATCTACAGTTGCAGGATTGGTGTTTGGATTGTAAGTTCCTAATTTTTCAAGAAATTTACCATCTCTTTTTGAGCGTGCATCTGCAGCTACGATCCAGTAAAAAGGTTTTTGTTTTTTACCGTGTCTTTGTAATCTAATTTTTACTGACATAATCTTGTGATTAAATTGTGAGGTTCTCGACCTCGATTAATTAAGGGTGCAAAGATATAAAAGTTTTTCATTCAAACTAATAGATGTGTTAAATTTACAACTAAATTGATTTTTGTTCAAAAAAAATATCAATAATTACTCAAAAAAACTATTTTTGTAAACGTAAATATACTTATACAATGAAAAAAATAGTTTCCCTTTTCGTACTTGCAGTTGCATTTTCATCTTGTCAAGAAGAAGTTAAGTTCAATACACCTGGTTTTCAAGCTTACCGTGACGATGTGCTTTTTAGAGCAATCGATATACGAGCGTATCAATCAACTTCGGGAGCAATTTCTTTAGAAGGTCTTGCTCAAGGTGAAGAACTTGTATTAAGTCTGCCTAGTTCTAACGTAGGAACTTATTATTTGGGAACTACCAACCAAAATATTAGCGCCGAATATACTTCCAATTTCAACGATATCGATTTGTATTATGCTACCAACATTATTTCGGGTAGTGTTGCACAAATAGAAATGCCTTTAGTTTCTGGCGGAAGCGGCTACACTGCTTCTTCAGGCGTAGCTACAACAGGAGGTTCGGGAACTGGATTAACAGTGCGTACTATCGTTAATTCGGCTGGAGTAGTAACTGATGTAAAACTTTCTTCTCCAGGAAACAACTATCTTCCAGGCGATGTAATCACCATTTCAGGTGGAGACGCTAATGCTAGCTTTAGAGTTTTGAATATTGAAGGAAGCAACGGTGAAATAGTTATAGAAAGTGTTGAAAACGGAACAATTTCAGGAAAATTCAAATTCAATGCAGTCAATGTCGATAACAATCCATTAGGTGGTGCGGTTGTAAATTTCCAATACGGCGAATTTTATAAAGTTCCAATAGTACCGCAACCCTAACCAAACCTATATAAATATCTTTAAAAACCAACCTATCAACAGGTTGGTTTTTATTTTTAAGTTAAATATTCCCAATTAAGATTGAGTATCAGTTTATTTAAGTTACCTTTGTAATCAAATTTTAAAATAATATTATGAATATTTTTGTTGGAAGCCTTCCGTTTAGCATAGACGAAGCAGATTTAAGAGAGTCTTTTGAAGTATACGGAACTGTTGCTTCTGTTAAAATTATTACTGATAAATTTACTGGAAGAAGTAAAGGTTTCGGTTTTATTGAAATGGAAAACGACGAAGAGGCACAAAAAGCAATCACAGAATTAAACGGTGCTACTGTTGACGGTAGAACTATTGTGGTTAATAAATCAGAACCAAAACCAGAAGGAGAAAGAAGATCTTTCAACAACAACCGTCCTAGTGGTGGTGGTTACAATGGTGGTGGAAATTCTCGCGGTGGCGGTAGCGGAAGTTACGGTGGCGGAAATAGAGACAATAATGGTGGTGGAAACAGAGGAAGATACTAATTCCAAACCTAAATTTTATACAGAAAACCATTCGAGAAATCGAGTGGTTTTTTTATTTAGGAGCGAATGGCTCGGGCTTTATCAGCAATCCATTTTCCTGCTTTCCTTCCAGCCGTTAAAAAAAACGGCGTCCAGTCAATCAGGGCTAGTTAGTCCTTCATTTTTCCTTTTGTTAATAACTAAAATTCATAAATTATTTTGTAAATTGTACTTTTGAACAAAGTCAAAAATCAGCATTTTTTTTGCTATTGATTTTTGCAATTGACATTGATTTTTGAAAACTATGTATTTAATATTCGATACCGAAACCACCGGATTACCCAAAAAATGGGCAGCACCAATTTCTGATACAGACAACTGGCCAAGGTGTATTCAAATTGCTTGGCAACTGCACGACGAAATGGGGAATCTTATCGAGCATCAAGACTATTTGGTACAACCAGATGGTTTCAATATTCCCTACGATGCCGAAAGAATTCACGGTATCTCAACCGAATTAGCACAACAACAAGGTGTTTCATTACAAGAAGTTTTAGAAAAGTTCAATGTAGCACTTTCGAAAACCAAATTCATCGTTGGGCAAAATGTAGGTTTCGACGTTAACATCATGGGTTGCGAATTCTACCGATTAGGAATCGATTCGCCAATGACGCAAATGCCCGTTTTAGATACGTGTACCGAAGTAACCGCATCACTTTTAAAATTGCCTGGCGGACGTGGTGGAAAATTTAAACTTCCAACATTAACTGAGTTACATCAATATCTTTTCAACCAACCCTTTGCAGAAGCACACAACGCAACTGCCGACGTTGAAGCAACAACTCGATGTTTCTTAGAATTAATTCGAACTGAAATTTTTACCAAAGAAGAACTGGATGTTGAACCCGAATATTTTGAAGATTTTCAACTCAAAAATCCGAGATCAATTGAGTTAATTGGTCTGAAGCACATCAATCTTAAAGAGGCTTCCGATACAATTCGTCAGCAATTTGGCGAAAAAGGAAACGTGCCTATTTCTAAAGAAACATTATCCGAAAATAAGCAAATTCTCATCGACTCAGAGTTTGTTCATCTTCACAATCATACACAGTTTTCGGTTTTGCAGTCTACTGTTTCTGTAAAAGATTTAGTTGCTGCCGCTGTAAAAAATAAAATGCCAGCCGTAGCCATGACCGATATCGGAAACATGATGGGTGCTTTTCATTTTGTTAGAGATATCATCAATCACAATAAATCAGCCGAGGCTAAAAATGCAGCAGCAGTTGAAGCAGGCGAATCGCCATCAGAAACCATCATAAAACCTATTGTTGGTTGCGAGTTTTTCGTTTGCGATAATCATAAAGATAAATCAAGAAAAGACAACGGATATCAAATTGTCTTACTAGCAAAAAATAAAAAAGGCTATCATAATTTAGCTAAAATGTCTTCCATTGCTTACACCGATGGCTTTTATTATGTGCCAAGAATTGACCGTGAAATCATCAAACAATACAAAGAAGACGTTATTGTGCTTTCGGGAAGTTTGTATGGTGAAATTCCAAATAAAGTTTTAAATCTTGGGGAAAATCAAGCGGAAGAAGCGCTGCTTTGGTGGAAAGAACAGTTTGGCGACGATTTGTATATCGAGTTGATGCGTCACAATCAAGAAGATGAAAACCGAGTGAATGCAACTTTAATTGATTTGGCCAAAAAGCACAATGTAAAAACGGTTGCGACGAATAATTCGTTTTATATTAATAAAGAAGACGCTAACGCTCACGATATTTTGCTTTGTGTTCGCGATGGCGAAAAGCAATCTACGCCAATTGGTCGCGGTCGGGGTTATCGATTTGGATTGCCTAATCAAGAATATTATTTCAAGTCGAGCGAAGAGATGAAAAAATTGTTCGCTGATTTACCAGAAGCCATTTCCAATATTACCGAGATTGTAGACAAAATAGAAATCTTCAATTTGGCTCGTGAAGTGTTGCTTCCAAAATTTGATATTCCAGAAGCGTTTTTGGTTGAAGAAGATAAAGTAGATGCTGGGAAACGCGGTGAAAATAAATTTCTACATCATTTAACATACGAAGGAGCAAAACGCAGATACGCTGAAATTACACCTGAAATTCAAGAACGCATTGATTTTGAATTACTAACTATTGAAAATTCTGGTTATCCAGGTTATTTCTTGATTGTTCAAGATTTCATCGCCGAAGCTAGAAATATGGGCGTTTCGGTTGGCCCAGGTCGTGGTTCGGCAGCAGGTTCAGTTGTGGCGTATTGTCTCGGAATTACCAATATCGATCCGTTGCTGTACAATTTGCTTTTTGAGCGTTTCTTAAATCCAGACAGGGTTTCACTTCCCGATATTGATATCGATTTTGATGATGAAGGTCGAAGTAAAGTAATGGATTATGTGATCAATAAATACGGTTCCAAACAAGTAGCGCAAATTATTACTTACGGTACGATGGCTGCAAAATCATCGGTTCGTGATACGGCGCGAGTTTTGGATTTGCCTTTATTTGAAGCGGATAAAATTGCCAAACTGATTCCAACCAATTTGAATTTGGCCAAAATATTTTCTATGGACGATGCCAAGTTAAAAGCGGCTTTGCGTCCAGAAGATTTTGATAAAGTAAAAGAATTAATTGCACTTGGAAAAGCTTCCGATTTAGGAGGTGAAACCATTCAGCAAGCCCAAATATTAGAAGGAAATTTAAGAAATACCGGAATCCATGCTTGTGGTGTAATTATCACGCCAGACGATATTACCAACTTCGTTCCTGTAGCAACGGCTAAAGATTCTGATTTATATGTTACCCAATTTGACAACTCGGTTGTAGAAAGCGCCGGACTATTAAAAATGGATTTCTTGGGATTGAAAACCCTAACCTTAATTAAAGACACAGTAAAACTTGTAAAATATCGAACTGGAAAAGATATTGATCCTGATGCATTTCCAATTGATGATTTAAAGACCTACGAGCTTTTTCAACGAGGTGAAACAGTGGGTATTTTCCAATACGAAAGTCCGGGAATGCAAAAGTACATGAAGGAATTAAAGCCAACGGTTTTTCCCGATTTAATTGCCATGAATGCATTGTATCGTCCAGGTCCAATTGCGTACATCCCAAGTTTTATTAAACGTAAAAATGGTGAGGAAGAAATTGTATATGATTTAGATGCCTGCGAAGAATTACTAAAAGATACGTACGGAATTACAGTCTACCAAGAGCAAGTAATGCTTTTGTCGCAAAAATTAGCTGATTTCTCGAAAGGTGATGCCGACGTTTTGCGTAAGGCGATGGGGAAAAAACAACGTGACGTTTTGGATAAAATGAAACCTAAATTCATTTCCCAAGCTGCAGCCAAAGGTCATTCTGAAGAAAAGTTAGAAAAGATTTGGAAAGATTGGGAAGCTTTTGCCGAATATGCGTTTAATAAATCGCATTCCACTTGTTATGCTTGGATTGCATATCAAACGGCTTATCTAAAAGCCAATTATCCAGCGGAATATATGGCTGCGGTTTTATCCAATAATATGAACGACATCAAGCAAGTTTCATTCTTTATGGAAGAATGTAAACGCATGGGATTGACCGTTCTTGGTCCGGATGTAAATGAGTCGTTTTATAAATTTACGGTAAATGATAATTATGCGGTTCGTTTTGGAATGGGCGCAGTGAAAGGCGTTGGAGCCAATGCGGTTGATACGATTGTACAAAATAGAAAAGACGCTGCATACAAATCGATATTTGATTTAGCTAAGAAAATAGATTTGCGTGCTGCCAATAAAAAAGCCTTTGAAAGTTTAGCATTTGCAGGCGGATTTGATTGTTTTAATGAAACACACCGAGCGCAATACTTTCATATTGAAGGCGAAGGAATTACATTTTTAGAAAAAGCCATCCGCTATGGATCAAAGTTTCAGGAAAATGAAAATTCTTCGCAAGTCAGTTTATTTGGCGAAAGCAGTGATGTTCAAATCGCCGAACCAGTTGTACCACCTTGTGAAGAATGGAGTACGATGGAGAAATTGGCAAAAGAAAAAGAAGTTGTTGGGATTTACATTTCGGGTCATCCATTGGATGATTATAAGTTTGAAATGAAACATTTTTGTAATGTAAAATTAGCACATCTTAAGAGTTTGGATTTATTGATTGGTAAAAATCTAACTTTCGGCGGAATTGTAACCAATGTGCAATACCGAACAGGAAAAAACGGAAAAGATTGGGCCATGTTTACGCTTGAAGGTTATGATGAAAGCCACGATTTCAGAATATTTAACGAAGAATATTTGAAATTTCGTCATTTCTTGGTAAACAATCAATTTATTTATTTCAAAATAGGAGTCAAAGACGGTTGGGTGAATCGCGAAACCGGAAAAAAATCGGATCCACAAATTACTTTTCAAGATGCTAAATTATTGGCCGATGTTTTACCAACATTTGCTAAAAAGCTATCTATTCAATTGAATATTTACGATTTACAACAGCATTTCATTCAGCAATTGAATGAGATTTTTAGAGCGAATGAAGGTGATAAATCGGTTAGTTTTGAAGTTATAGAAACTGAAATTGTTGCAAAACCAGTTGAGGTTGTTCAAGCCATCCAACCCGTTCTGATTGCAACCAACAGCGATGATGACATTGATATAGAGAACTTAGATGTAAATGACACTTTAGAAGAAGAAATTGCCGAAACACCTGTTGCTGTTGCTGAACAAGTCAAGAAAGTGACGACCTTAGAAATGTCGAGTAGGAGATTAAAAGTAGCTATTTCTAACGAACTTTTAAATGAGTTGGATAAATTAGATGTTAATTTTAGATTGAATTAAAATTCTTACATTTGGAAAGCAATATTTACTAAATGAAACTACTAAAAATAAAACCTTCTAAAAGTCTAAGCAAAGCTTATTACAAGCAATCACTTACTCGTGAACAAATTGAACTTTTTAAAAAGGAATTGCAAAATACTTTTAATCATATTGATGAAAAGCAAGACGAAGAATATCATAAAAATATCATTGCCGACTTGTTTAAAAACGTGTATTGTAAAGATAAATATCTTGTAAATGTCAATAAGAAAGAAGATTTAGTAATTCGTTTGGGAAACACCACGACTGATGATGTTGGAGTTTTATTAGAATTTAAAAAGCCAACCGAAAAGCGTGACATGGTTTCGGCAGAAAATGCCAATGTAAAAGCATTGCAAGAAGTAGTTCTTTATTATTTACGTCAAACTGTTGATAATGAAAATCATAAAATTACAAATCTTGTTGTAACTAATATTTATGAATGGTTTATTTTTGATGGCGTTTGGTTTGAAAAAAATATTTTTAGAAATTCTAAACTTAAAAAAGAGTATTTAGCTTACAAAACTTCTGGTCACGATACTAAATATTTTTATGATACAATTGCGGCTAAATATCTTGCTACCATTGACGAAGAAGTTCCATGTACGTATTTTAACTTAAAAGACTACGAGAAGAAAATTACCAATGATAATAAAAAAGACGATGATGATTTAATTGATTTATACAAAATTCTTTCGCCCGAACATTTATTAAATAAAAAATTTGCCAACGACAGTAATTCTTTAAATACTGATTTCTATAATGAATTACTTTACATAATTGGGCTAGAAGAAAGCAAAGACACTGCTAAAAAAACCATTCGTAGAATAAATGCAGCTGAGCGAAACGAAGGTTCGCTTATAGAAAACACGATTTCTAAACTTAAAACCAAGAAATATTTTGGTTATGAAAACAACGAAGAAACCGAAAATCAATACTACGAAGTTGCTTTAGAATTGTGCATTACTTGGCTGAACAGAATTTTATTTCTTAAACTTTTAGAATCTCAATTAATAAAATACCATCGAGGAGATAAAGAAAATTATTCTTTTTTATCGTATTCCAAAATTAAAGATTTTGACGAATTAGAAGAATTATTTTTTGAGGTTTTAGCTGAAAAAGTAGCCGATAGAAATCCATCAATTGCTTTAAAATACAAGGACATTCCGTATCTAAACAGTTCATTATTTGAAATGACCGATTTAGAAAAAAATGCTTTAGCATTAAGTAATTTAAAAGATCGATTAGAATTTGCAGTTTATAAAAAATCGATTTTAAAGAAAGGAACAAAAGAAATAATAAAACCTAAAACCAGTTTAAACTATCTTCTAGATTTTTTGGATGCCTACAATTTTGCTAGTGAAAGCAATGCCAAAATTCAAGAAGAAAATAAATCCATAATCAACGCATCGGTTCTTGGATTAATTTTTGAGAAAATTAATGGTTATAAAGACGGTTCTTTCTTTACGCCAGGTTTCATTACGATGTATATGTGTCGTGAAACCATAAGAAAAGCTGTTGTAGAAAAATTTAAAACCAGTTTTCCTTATTGTAAAGACATTAACGATTATGAAGAACTAAAAGATAAAATAGATTATACCAACAAAGCGCAACGATTAGAAGCCAACAAACTAATAAACGATATAAAAATTGTAGATCCTGCAGTTGGTTCAGGGCACTTTTTGGTTTCTGCACTTAACGAAATTATTGCTATAAAAAGTGATTTGCAAGTTCTTTCGTATGCCAACGGAAACCGCGTTTTAGGCTACACAATTACGTTAGACAACGACGAATTAATTATTCAAAACCAAGAAACCGACAAACTGTTTGAATACACCTTAAACCAAAACAACAACGTTATTCCCGATTTGCAAGAATTGCAAGATTGCTTGTTTACCGAGAAGCAAATCATTATTGAAAATTGCCTTTTTGGTGTAGATATCAACCCAAAATCCGTGATGATTTGCCAATTGCGTTTGTGGATTGAGTTATTAAAAAATGCTTATTATACCAAAGAAAGCAATTACAAAGAGTTGCACACTTTACCTAATATCGATATTAATATAAAAACTGGAAACTCTCTTATTTCTAAATTTGCTGTAAAAGACAATGTGTTTGAGCGTATAAGTGGTTTTCAGAAAAAACTAACCGATTATAAAAAATGGGTAAGTATTTATAAAGACACGAACGATAAGAAAGCCAAAGATATATTGAAAAAGAATTTACAACTCTTTAAAGACGAATTTAAATTGGCAGATTTACGCGTTACCAAGTTACTAAACGAATTACGAAAACTTAACGGTGAATTTTATGATAAATACCAAACGCATCAGTTTTTTACTAGTGAATTAACAGAAAAACAAGCCAAAGCAAAAGAAAAACTTGAAAAAGAAATAAACGACAAACAAGTAGAAATACAAACCCTAAAAGACAACCCAGTTTATAAAGATGCCTTCGAGTGGCGGTTTGAATTTCCAGAAGTATTGGATGATAAAGGTGGTTTTGTCGGTTTTGATGTGGTGATTGGAAATCCACCGTATTTGAATTTTAAAATGTATTCACAAGAAGATAGGAACGTTTTTAAAGAAGATTTTAAAACTATTTTTGATGGAAAAGCAGATATTTATTATTACTTTTTCGAACAAGGATTAAGAGCTTTAAAACCAAACGGAATAATGAGTTACATAACTTCTCGTTATTGGGTTGAAGCTGAGTTTGGAAAAAAATTAAGAAGTTCAATTGCTAACAATAGTTCTATACTTGAAATTATAGATTTTAAAAACGTGACTATATTTGATGGTGTTGGTGTAAAAACTTCTATTGCATCAATCGCAAAAACTAAACCAACAGACGAACATAAATTTACTTTAAAATATATTGACAGTAAAAAAATTACAACTGTAGCAATTGAAGAATTTACAACTGTTAATATCAATAATGAAGATATTAAACACGATGATAAATGGGTTTTTGGTAATGAAAGTGAACTTAGTGTTTATAAAAAAATAAAAACCAATACCGTTCTGTTAGATGATATTGCAGATTGTAAACAAGGGATTTTAACTGGATATGATAAAGCATTCATAATTCAAAGCGATGAAAATTTAGATATTCCAAAAAATAACATAAAACCTTGGTTAAAAGTTGGAGATATTTTTAAATTCTATTTTGAAATAAGAGAAGAGAGGAGTTTAATATATCCAAATAATATTTCTGATATTACCAAATTTCCAAAATTTGTTGAACATTTCAAACCTTTCAAAGAAAGATTAGAAAATAGAACAGAAGTAAAATTAGGAAATTATCGTTGGTATGATTTGCATAGATACAGAGAAAGCCAACTTTTTGATAGTGACAAACTAATTTGCAGATATAAAGCTTCACAAAACACTTTTGCATTAGATACCAATAAATATTATTCAAGCGCAGATACAACTATTGTAGTTTTAAAAACTGCTTATAAAGAAGAGTATGATTTAAAGTTTGTTATGGCGTTGTTAAATTCTAAATTGTTAGATTTTTATTTTAAAAGTTATGGTAAATTAATGGATTATAGATACGAATATTATCCTGGTCCAGTTGGTCAACTTCGTGTTAAAAAAGCAGAAAATCAATCAGAATTTGTTTCGATAGTCGATCAAATCCTAACGCTAAAAAAAGAAAATCCAAAAGCCGATACTAGCGATTTAGAAAGCGCAATAGATGAGTTGGTTTATAAATTGTATGACTTAACACCGGACGAAGTTGAAATTGTAAAAGCGAGTTAAAAATAACAGTATAAATGGGAAATAAAGCCACAACGGTCGAAGAGCAAATAGCACTTCTAGAAAGTAGAGGAATGGTGTTTGATTGTGATGTAGAAAAAATTAAAGAAACATTGCTTGATATTGGTTATTATCGGCTTGGTTTTTATTCCTACTATTTTCAAGATAAAAAAAGTCATCAATTTACATCAAATATAAATTTTAACGACATCATCAAGCTCTATTACTTTGATTTTGATATGAAGATGTTGCTTTTGAGATATATTTACAGAATTGAAGTTCATTTTCGCACACAACTTTTGTACTATGCATCCAATCATTATAGTGATAACAACGCTTGGTACGTCGATTCTAAAATAGTTGATAGTTCAATTTTTAAAGAATTTAATACAATCTATTTTAATTTAAAAACAAAAAACAAAAACTTAGTAAAGCATCATATAAACTATCCATGCGATTATGCACCAGCTTGGAAGGTGTTTGAATTTTTAACATTTGGACAAACTTTCAAGTTCTTTTCTAATCTCAAAAATGAAGAATTAAAAAAACAAATTTCAGGAGTTTATGGTTTTCGGGATGTATCTTTATTGAATAATTATTTTATTTCAATAATAAATATTAGAAACATTTGTTCACATAATGGCGTACTTTTTGATTATAATCAACCAATAGGTATAAAAAGAATTCCGAATTTGAAATATAGAATTAATACAGGAAACACATCCAATCTAAACGCCTCATTACGATTGCTTCTCTACATATTGAGTAAAGTTTCTAAAAATAGAGCTAACGATTTGGAGGAAGAAGTAAAAAAATTATTAGCAACTGCCTCAGAAAATGATTTGGTTAAAAATATAATAAATTCTAAAATTAAGTTTGATATGTAATTTTTTTTATTACTTTTGTACTCTGTTAAGTGCACTACTATACAAGCTGCTATAAATGAGCACTATAAAATAAGAAAATTAACCCAGACAATTTTGCTCTGGGTTTTTTTTTTTTCAATCGCGAACTAAAAAAAGAAAAGCAAAAGCCGATTCTGGCAATTTAGAAAATAATATTGATAACTTAGGTTATAAATTATAAGACTTAACACCAAAAGATATATAAGTAATGAAGAAAGTTACCACCTTAGAAATGTCGAGTAGGAGATTAAAAGTAGCTATTTCTAAAAATCTTTTAGCCGATCTGGAAAAACTTCAAGTCAATTTCAAGTTGAATTAGTAATCAATTACACAAATACACTCATAATTAAAAGCAATTCTCAATTAACATTGTCTTAAGGAAATAATTGCTAATTTTGTACAATAAAAATTAAACAATTCTAAAAATAGAAAATATGGCATTAGCAATAACAGATGCAACTTTTGACGAAGTAGTATTGAAATCAGACAAACCAGTAGTAGTAGATTTTTGGGCAGCTTGGTGCGGACCATGTAGAATGGTTGGACCAGTTATTGACGAAATCGCAACAGAATATGAAGGAAAAGCAACAGTTGGTAAAGTTGACGTTGACGCCAATCAAGAATTTGCAGCAAAATATGGCGTAAGAAACATTCCAACGGTATTAATTTTCCAAAATGGAGAAGTTGTTGGACGTCAGGTAGGCGTAGCACCAAAGAAAACTTATACCGATGCAGTTGACGCATTGTTGTAATACTAAAATAATATAGACTAAAAAGGTTCAGCGAAAGTTGAACCTTTTTTTTGATTGTTAAAAAAAAGTCCAAATGAACTCATTATCAAATATTCAAATTATCTTTGGGTTATGAAGATAGAAGAACAAAAAGAAATCATATCGGGTTTCAAGCACCTAGAACTTTTAGCAAACCAAGTAGTTGAAGGGTTTATTTCAGGAATGCACAAATCTCCATTTCACGGATTTTCAGCCGAGTTTGCCGAACATAAAACATATAATTCTGGTGAAAGCACCAAGCACATCGATTGGAAGTTATTTGCTAAAACAGATCGTTTATATACCAAACGTTTCGAAGAAGAAACCAACCTGCGTTGTCATTTGATTATTGATAATTCCTCATCCATGCACTTTCCAAAACTTAGCACCGGCGATTCGTTTTATGAGAGCAAAGTTGGATTTTCTGTTTTGGCGTCAGCAGTATTAATGAATTTATTAAAAAAACAGCGCGATGCCGTTGGCTTAAGTATTTATTCTGATCACTATGAATTTTATGCGCCCGAAAAAGGAAGCGACAGGCACCACAGAATGCTTTTAAATCAATTGGAAAATTTACTTGAAAACCCGAAAGAGGTTAAAAACACCGATACTATAACTTTTCTTCATCAAATAGCCGAGAAGGTCCACCGTCGTTCGATGATTGTTCTATTTACAGATCTGTTTCAAGAAGGCAATCAAGAAGCACTTTTTAACGCCTTACAGCATCTAAAACACAACAAGCATAAAGTAGTGGTGTTTCATGTTATTGATGAAAAAAGAGAGCTCAATTTCGATTTTGATAGCGCTCCAAGAAAGTTTATCGATGTAGAATCGGGTGAAATAGTCAATCTTTTTGCCGAAAATGTAAAAGAAGAATATGAGAAAAAGGTTTCAGAGTACTTTAAAAAGCTTTCGTTAACCTGTGCTCAAAACAAAATAAAGTATGTTCCAGTAAATGTTGGTGCAAATTTTGAAAAAATTCTTACTACTTACTTGGTTGAAAAACAAAACTTTGGTTGATTTTGCTGAAATTTTTTTAAAAAAAAATAAAAAAACACTTGTGTAAACCAAAAACGGTTGTATATTTGCAACCGCAATAAAGCGATGGTTTGGTAGTTCAGTTGGTTAGAATACATGCCTGTCACGCATGGGGTCGCGGGTTCGAGTCCCGTCCAGACCGCTAAATTGGGAAAAAGCACTTCAGAAATGAGGTGCTTTTTTGCCCAAAAAAGCAATCGAAATGCATTTGTAAACAAACGTTAAATGTTTTGCAAATCATTCAAAATAGTTGTGTTGTTTTCGATACGCCTTTGTAAAGCGTATCACGGTTTAGTAGTTAGACCAATGAAAAGCTTTCCACTTATGTGGATGGCTTTTTTGTTTTTTAATCAATTTCACCGTATTATGCTATTTTTCTAAAGAAATAGAAAGCCTTTTTAAAACAGGTGGCGCTTACACGTAATTGGTGATTGTAATCCAAATAAAGAGAATTAAAAAGCACAAACACATCATGAATTTCATAAAGCTGGAAACTAGAAAACCTAAAAATGCTCCAAAAGCAGCTTTTATAGCGTCTTTTTTATCATGAGAATTATTTATTAATTCGCCAATGAATGCGCCCACAAACAATCCAATTATAAAACCTATCGGAGGAAAAAACAATCCAATAATCAATCCAATATTGGTTCCCCAAACACCGTATTTAGTGCCGCCAAATTTCTTTGTACCTTGTGCAGGAATTGTATAGTCAAGAATTGAAACCATAATGGTAAGTAGCAATGTTATTCCTAAAACCCAATAATTAGTTTCGACAAAATCAGTTAAATATAGTAGTAATAAGCCAATCCAACTTAGTGGAGTCCCTGGAATTGCAGGTAAAAAACTTCCAAATATTCCTCCAACACAGCAAATAAACCCTAGTAAAACCAATATAACATCCATAAATTTATTTTTAGTATTTTTGAAGTCTAAATATGAGAAAAATAATCCAAATAGCATTCTTTAGTTTTTTGTTTTTTTGTCTTGATACATCAATTTTTGCACAAGAAAAAATGATAAATGATCCAGATATTGAAACCAAAAAAGTATTGTATACCAAATATAGAAATGAGGTTTTAGCCTTTAATAGAAGGGATTTTGATAATTTGTTTTTGGAATTTTTTGACAAACAAAACAATCCAAAAATTACATTAACCAAAGAGGAGTTTTATACCTACACGATAAAAATTGCAATTTATTCTGAAAAATTAGGTCTTTTGTACAAAGATCGAAAAGCTGAATCAGAGCAAACAAAGCAAGAGTGGTTTAACCGAAGTTACTCTGATTACTTAAATTCGAAAAAATAATACATTGAAAAAGTTTTTAGCATTACTATGTTTAGTAGCATTGTCTTCATGTCAGTATTTCGAAAAGAAAGTGCCGACAGAAAAAGAATTGCTAAATGAGAAATTAAATGAAATTAATTGGAAAGAAGTCGACGAATACCCATCGATTGACGATTGCGAAAAACTAACCGATGCTGCGTTACGTAAGCAATGTTTTTTTGAGTTTATGGCAAGTACAATTCAACAAAAATTAAGTGTCGATACGTTAAAAATTCTTTTTCCAAAATTAGACACCATAGAGGTCAAAGTCACTGTAAATGCCGATGCAACCTTACAATTTGAACCCCAATTTCCTAAAGATAGTGTGGCTTACGATAAAGTTAAAATAGATAGTATTCTTAGTGAAAAACTAATGGATTTCCCAAAAGTAAATCCAGCCATAAAGCGCGGGATTCCTGTAAAAACTCAATTTATTCTACCCGTAATAATTAAAACAGAAGAGTAATTTTTAGAAGCTCATTCCAGCTATCCATTACAAGTTTTTATTAAAAAATAAGTTTTTCTAAGATAAAAAAAGAGCTTCCGTTGGTCGCTTTTTTTCATCAAGAAAAATTATATTTTTTCAAAAAAAAGCTTTCCATTTCCATCTGGGCTAGGGCAAACGTTTTCAACAAAACTATTTCTTAAAACTTCTACCTTTCCAAGAAAAACTGCCAAACAAAGAATAAATACCAACTAAACTACAAAAGAAAGGATAAACCAAACTACTAGCCAAAGGAAAAATAAATTTGTTTTTTCTTAAGTATTGATTCGAACGTAAAAGTAATAGATAGTCAATTAAATATTTATTCCAAAAAACGATTAGGAATGTTTCCCACTTTAAAAAACCAGCAACAAGTAAGGCCAAACTTGTAACAAGTAAAGCATTCATAGTCAAAACCACAACCGCCAAACTTTTAGAATAATATCCAGAATATCCAGTTGTTTTACTTGCCCAACGAACGCGTTGCATGAACAATTTGTACAAATCATTTTCGGGTTTTGTTTTTACAATGGCCTCAGTATTTTTTACATAATGCACTTTATCCGAATGATTTTTCAATGCTTTTTGTAATAAAAAAACATCATCGCCACTCGCCATTTTGTTGTTGCCGCCAAAACCTCGAATTTCATTAAAAAGTTTTTTGGTGTAAGCAAAATTTGCGCCGTTGCACATAAATGGTTTACCAATGCCAAAACTTCCAATCGTAGTTCCTTGCAAACTCAATAAATCCAATTGCTGAAACTGATGAAACCAGTTGTTTTTAGTCTTATACACTACAGCGCCAACAAGCATTTCGGCATTATTTTTTTGAATAAAATTGTCTAAAGTTAGCAACCAGTTTTTATGTACTACACAATCGGCATCGGTAGTTACAACCCACTCGTGTTTCAAGATTGGGATTGCTCTTGAAATTGCATCTTTTTTGGGTGAATTGGACAAGCGTAAGTTTTCTAAAAGCGTTGTTTCAATCAAGCCATTTTCCATGCGCCATTTAATATAAATGCGTTCTGAAGCATCAGTAGAAAAATCATCTACCAGTATGATTTCAAAAAGTTCTTTGGGATAATTTAGGTTAGAAATCGATTTTAATAGTTTCGGTAAATTCTTTTCTTCATTCCGAAACGGAACTACTATCGAGAAGGTTGTTTTGGGTTTTTCATCGGTTCTAACAAATGTTTTTACTTTATCAAAACCTAAAATAAGTTGTAAAATAAACACAACATAAATTCCTAAAACAACGAACAATATAATTTCAAACATATATAAAAATTTTACACGAATTTCACTAATTTACACAAATTAAAGAGATTTCACAAATAGTATTCTTTATGCAACATAATTTCTTAATGATTTAAAATCTTTGCGAGAAACCAGTAGAAAACTAATTATTTTTTTTAAATTAAAACAACTCACAAACATAAATCTTAATGAACTTAATTTCCTTAATGGTTTAAAATCTTAGCGACTTCGCGCCTTTGCGAGAAACCAATAGAAAACTAATTATTTTTTTAAATTAAAACAACTCACAAACATAAATTTAAACGAACTTAATTTCCTTAATGGTTTAAAATCTTAGCGACTTCGCGCCTTTGCGAGAATCCAATAGAAAACTAATTAATCTTTGTAATTTAAAACAACTCAGAAACATAAATTTTAACGAACTTAATTTCCTTAATGGTTTAAAATCTTAGCGACTTCGCGCCTTTGCGAGAATCCAATAGAAAACTAATTAATCTTTGAAATTTAAAACAACTCAGAAACATAAATCTTAATGAACTTAATTTTCTTAATGGTTAAAAATCTTAGCGACTTCGCGCCTTTGCAAGAATCCAACAGAAAACTAATTATTTTTTTAAATTAAAACAACTCACAGACATAAATTTTAACGAACTTAATTTCCTTAATGGTTTAAAATCTTAGCGACTTCGCGCCTTTGCGAGAAACCAATAGAAAGCTAATTATTTTTTTAAATTAAAACAACTCAGAAACATAAATCTTAATGAACTTAATTTCCTTAATGGTTTAAAATTTCGCCTTTTTGAGGTAAAACCTTAAAAATCATAACATAATAACTTCCAAATACTACTGGCAAAACCACATTTAAAAACCACATCAACATTGTTACAAAAACCACAATCCATTCGTTAACACCGAGTAATCCAAAGAAATAAATGGCCAAACTTCCTTTCAGAGCAAAGTCTAAAAACTGAAAACTCGGAACAATTGAAGCTAAAAAATAAACGGTCGTAATCGTTGCCATTAAAGTAAAATAGGGCAAATCTACATCAAATGCCAAAAACAGAAAATAGTATTGGTGCGAGAAAACCAAGTAACGACAAAATCCCAAAATCAAATTCTTACGATGAATTTTATTCGGAATTTCATTGATTTTATCAAGTAAATCTTCAGTAGAATAACCTTTGATTTTGATTTTTTTTGTGAAATAAGAAAACAGAAAAAATATAATTGTAAAAGCTATTATTGCAAAACTCCAAAGCCAATAACCTAAAATCATCATTCCAAGAATACCAAAAATTCCAGTGGCAACAATTTGAACGCCATTACAAATGAGATTCAGAAAAATAATTTTTTTAGTATTTTTTTTGTCGAAGTATAATGCTTTTCCGGCATATTCACCAACGCCAACCGGAGTAAAAACGCCCAAAGTCAAAGCGGCAAGAACTTGTTTCGTCGCTTCATTTACAGAAATAGGTTTTACAACTTGCGCCAAATTTTGCCATTTCAGAATTTCAAAAAAACGATTCAAAAAACTAAAAAATAGAATGAACGAAATTCCAGCAAATGATTGATTTTTATGAAATAAAATAAGAAATTTATCCCAATCCAATTTGTCATTGGAAGCAAGTTGGTTGTAAATAAAATAAAATGCACCAACAACAATCAAAAGTTTGACTGAAAAAACCAAGAATTGTTTAGCTTTGTGAGGAATTGTAATCATTGGTACAAATGTACTATTTTGGAAGTGAATAATTCTCACTTTGGGCAACTGATAACTGTCAACTGAACACTGACAACTGAAAATGGCAAACGAAAGAATAATTTTAGGAATCGACCCAGGAACAACCATTATGGGTTTTGGATTGATAAAAGTAGTCAACAAGAAAATGGAATTTCTGCAGTTGAACGAGTTGATATTGAGCAAATACGACAACCATTATCAGAAATTAAAAGTCATTTTTGAGCGTACAATTGAGTTGATTGATACACACAATCCAGACGAAATTGCCATCGAAGCACCATTTTTTGGTAAAAACGTGCAATCCATGTTGAAGTTAGGAAGAGCGCAAGGCGTTGCAATGGCAGCCGGACTTTCAAGAGACATTCCAATTACCGAATACGAACCCAAAAAAATAAAAATGGCAATTACCGGAAACGGAAATGCCAGTAAAGAGCAGGTTGCCAAAATGCTACAACAACTTCTGGAACTAAAAACATTACCAAAAAACCTCGATTCAACCGATGGATTGGCAGCAGCAGTTTGCCATTTCTTCAACTCTGGAAAAGTGGTTGGTGAAAAAAGTTATTCCGGTTGGGATGCTTTTGTTAAGGAAAATGAAGGAAGAATTAGATAATTTGAAAATGTGCCAATTTGAAAATGATTTCATTGAAGCACAATAATTTTCAAATTTTCAAATTAATAAATTTTCAAATTTAAATGTCAGGAATTTACATTCACATTCCATTTTGCAAGCAAGCGTGTCACTATTGCGACTTTCATTTTTCGACTTCATTGAAGAAGAAAGACGAGATGGTTTTGGCATTGACTAAAGAAATTGAAATGCGTAAAAGTGAGTTTCAAGACGAAGTTGTAGAAACCATTTATTTTGGTGGAGGAACGCCAAGCAGATTGCAGATTGCAGATTTGAGATTGCAGATTGATTCGATTTATAAAAACTACAAGGTATCAGAAAATCCTGAAATCACACTTGAAGCTAATCCAGATGATTTGTCAGAAGAGTATCTGATTGAACTTAAAGCTATTGGAATTAATCGACTATCTATCGGAATTCAATCGTTTTTTGAAGATGATTTGCAGCTGATGAATCGCGCTCATAATTCCGAAGAAGCTAAAAAATGTCTTGAAATAGCGACACACTATTTTGATAATATTTCAGTCGATTTAATTTACGGAATTCCAGGACTGAGCAATGAAAAATGGCTTCAGAATATCGAAACTGCTTTGTCATTCAATATTCCACACATTTCTAGTTATGCTTTGACGGTCGAACCCAAAACTGCTTTGCATTCGTTTATCCAAAAAGGAATTATTCCGCAACCTGATGATGAAGTGGCTCAAGAACATTTTCAGATTTTAGTCGATAAACTATCCGAAAATGGCTTTATTCATTATGAATTATCCAATTTCGGAAAGGAGAATTATTTCTCTAAAAACAATTCGAGTTACTGGTTAGGAAAAAAATACATCGGAATTGGACCTTCGGCACACAGTTATGATGGCGAAAAACGCGGTTGGAATGTATCAAATAATGCACTGTATTTGAAATCAATATCTGAAAACAAACTGCCATCAGAAATCGAAATTTTATCAAAAACCGATCGGTATAACGAATATGTAATGACTGGTTTGAGAACCATTTGGGGAATTTCTTTAGACCGAATTGAAACCGAATTTGGTAAATTTTATTTAGATTATCTCAAACAACAAGCAGCAAAATATATTGAAGATCACCTGCTTTTTGTTGACGAAAATATTTTACGAACAACCAAAAAAGGAACGTTTTTAAGCGACGGAATTGCAGCAGATTTATTTATGCTAAATCTGTCCTAGATTTTATTTTACAATTCCAACATCATCCAATTGTTTTGCTGGACCATTAGTTCCGATTTCTAGTTTTTTAGATTCTTTTTCGATTCTACTTTTAACTTCGTCATACATTTTTTTGTAATTTTTAATGTCAGAAGCATAATATTGGGTATTCTGAACAAAAGTGATACTGTCTAATTTGTACTTTGATTTGATAAAAGCAATCGGTTTAGGATAATTGTGTTGTTCGCCCATAGATTGCGATTTCATGGCTTCTAACAACGATAAATCATAAAGTATATTGACCATTTTTTCTCGATCAACAAGAATTTTAGGCTTTTTGACAATGTCTTCTTTGCAACTAGTTGCTATAAAAAGTAGTGTTACCAAGAGTACTGTTATTTTTTTCATAGTTCTTTTTATCTGTCAAACAATAATCTTTTACCCGCTTTGATTTCTTTAACTTTTGCGTTTTCATATACCAGTTGTCCGTTTACAAAAGTATGCGAAATTCTGGATTTAAAATTAGTTCCTTCAAAAGGAGACCAACCGCATTTATACAGAATGTTGTCTTTATTTACACTCCATGGTTTTGCCGGATTTATGATAACTAAATCGGCATAATAACCTTCTTTGATAAATCCGCGTTTTTCTATTTTGAAAATTTTGGCCGGATTGTGCGCCATTTTTTCTACAATTTTTTCAACCGAAATTTTTCCTTGATGGTGTGCTTCAAATAATGCAACTAACGCATGTTGAACCAATGGTCCGCCAGAAGGTGCGTTCAGGTATTTTTGCGATTTTTCTTCTAAAGTATGCGGAGCATGATCGGTTGCAATAACGTCAATAGTATCATTGAGTAGTGCTTTCCAAAGTGCATCTTTATCCGATTGCGTTTTTACCGCAGGATTCCATTTGATAAAATTTCCTTTAGTAGCATAATCTTCGTTGGTAAACCAAAGATGGTGTACGCAAACTTCTGCTGTAATCATCTTGTCTTCTAACGGAATTTTGTTGGTAAATAATTCCATTTCTTTTGCGGTCGAAAGATGAAACACATGCAATCTTGCGCCAGTTTTTTTAGCCAAAGCAATAGCTTTTGATGACGATAGGTAACAGGCTTCTTCACTTCGAATTAAATGATGTGCTGTAACGGGAATATCTTCACCAAATTCGGCTTTATATTTTTCTAAATTAGCTTTTATTGTGGCTTCATCTTCGCAATGTACGGCAATAAGCATTTTGGTACTAGAGAATATTTTCTCTAAAGTTGCTTCATTATCGACCAACATATTTCCGGTGGAAGAGCCCAAAAATAGTTTTATTCCAGCAACATTTTTAGGATTCGTTTTTAAAACTTCTTCTAGATTATCGTTGGTTCCACCCATCATAAAAGAATAATTGGCATAGGAAGATTGTGCGGCTATTTGGTATTTATCTTCTAATAATTCTTGTGTTACAGCATTCGGTACGGTATTGGGTTGTTCTATAAAGGATGTTATTCCGCCAGCAACTGCAGCTCTAGATTCCGATTCGATAGTGCCTTTGTGTGTCAATCCAGGTTCGCGAAAATGCACTTGGTCGTCTATCAATCCGGGAATTAAGTAATTTCCTTCGGCATCAATAATTTTGCAATTGGGTGTTTTTGGCGAAATTCTTTCCGCTATTTCGATTATAAATTCATTTTCAATCAAAACATCACCTTCAAAAATGATTCCTTCGTTTACAATTTTGGCATTCTGAATTAAGACGGTGTTCATATTTTGTATTTTTTATAATCTGTTAAACAGTTTTTTTAATCGTAAGGAAAGTACACCAAATATTGCTTCTTTAATAATAGAACCACTCATTTTAGATTGTCCTTTGGTTCTGTCGGTAAATATTACAGGTACTTCTTGTATGTTGAAATTTTTGGCATACACACGGTATTTCATTTCTATTTGAAAAGCGTATCCAATGAATTTTATTTTGTCTAAATCGATGCTTTCCAAAACGTTTTTGCTGTAGCAAATAAATCCTGCAGTGGCATCCATAATTTTCATTCCAGTTATTAATCGAACATAAACCGATGCGAAATAGGATAATAAAACACGACTTAAAGGCCAGTTCACAACATTTACACCAGTTACATATCTTGATCCAATTGCAATATCGGCACCACCAAAATGACACGCATCGTATAGTTTTTCTAAATCGTGTGGATTGTGAGAAAAATCGGCATCCATTTCGAAAATAAACTCATAATTACGTGCCAATGCCCATTTAAAACCATGTACATAGGCAGTTCCAAGTCCGGCTTTCTTGGTTCGAACTTCTAGAAAAAGTTGCGTGGGATATTCTTTTTGTAATTCTCTAACTTTATCTGCGGTTTTATCTGGCGAATTATCGTCAACTATAAGAATATGAAACGGTTTGTGTAAAGAAAGAGTTGCTCTCACAATACTTTCTATGTTTTCTATTTCGTTATAAGTAGGAATAATTACAATGCCGCAGTTCATAAGTTTTATTAAAAATATGTCGCAAAAATACAGATTTTATAACTTGATAATCTTAATAATATTATAATACTAATCAACAAATAAAAATTACTAATTTTGCGCCAATGATTGCACTAGAACTACAACCTCGATTAATTGAAAATAAAGACTGGGCAACCGTCGTTTTTTTGTTGGCTTTTGCCTTGGTGGTTTTGGCAAAATCGGCTTTTGAAAACCGATTTAATGATTTTATCAGGTTGATTGTTTCTGATAAATACCTCAAAATTTACAAGGATAGTAGCCATTTAATGAGCGGGTTCAACATCTTGTTGTTTGTGGTTAATTTAATTTCACTCTCGTTTTTCATCCAATTGGTATTGCATCATTTTGATTATGGTGAAAAATTAGATTGGGTATTATTTGTTAGAATATTCACACTACTGACTGTTTTTATATTGTCTAAGTTTTTATTAGAAAAAATTATTGCAACCACATTTGGTATTGAAGAACTTATAGAAGGATTCAATTTGCAGAAAGTAAGTTTCAGAACGTTTATCGGATTGCTGCTGCTTCCAGTATCGATATTGTTGTTTTATAATGATTATTCAATAAATGCTGTTATTTTGACTATAATAGCTATATTATTAATAATAAATGTGCTGACATACATTATTTCATTGCGGATATATCAAAATTTAATAATAGGTAATATCTTTTATTTTATTTTGTATCTTTGCGCTTTTGAAATAGCACCCTATTATTTCATATATTATTTGATTATAAAAAATAGAGCATAAATGTCAAACTTGAAAGTGAAAACGATTTTGGTGTCACAGCCAGAGCCAAAAGTAGAGAACTCGCCTTATTTTGATTTACAACAAAAGCACAAGGTAAAAGTTGATTTTCGCTCATTCATACATGTTGAAGGAGTAAGTGCCAAAGATGTGAGAGCTCAAAAAATTGACCTTAATAACTTTACAGCAATAATTTTAACTAGTAAAAATGCTGTCGATCACTTTTTTAGAGTGGCGGAAGAAATGCGTTATAAGGTTCCAGAAGATTTAAGATATTTTTGCCAATCAGAAGCGATTGCTTTTTATTTACAGAAATATGTGGTGTACCGAAAACGTAAAATATATGTAGGTCAAAAAGATTTTGCTGATATGAGTACGTTGTTTAAAAAATACAAAGACGAAAAATACTTATTGCCAGCTTCAGATCAATTGAATGCCGATGCTCCAAACACGTTGAATAATTTAAAAATCAATTGGACGCCAGCTACTTTTTACAAAACGGTAATGAGCGATTTATCTGATTTAGCTGATGTTTATTACGATGTTTTAGCGTTTTTTAGTCCAACTGGAATAAAATCATTGTTTAAAAACTTTCCAGATTTTAAACAAAATGATACAAGAATTGCAGTTTTTGGAAGCACTACTCAAAAAGAAGCATTGGACCACGGATTGCGTATTGATATTTTGGCGCCAACACCAGAAACTCCATCCATGACTATGGCTTTAGAAAAATATGTAGCCGAAGCTAATAAAGGAAAATAAACACAAGATTTTTTAAAATATAAAATCCCAAATTCTAGTAGAGTTTGGGATTTTTTTTGTTTAAAAATAATCGCTTACATTTGTTAAGTAAGGAAATATCTTTCACAGCCATGAAAATCCATTTTTTAGTACTGTTTTTTAGCATTATGTTTTGCTACAGCCAAGCGCCATCGGTTTCTTGGCAAAATCGGTACGGTGGTAGTAATAGCAATCTTGCTTATACATCGCAACAAACTAGCGATATGGGTTACATTATCGGTATGCGTTCGAATTCTAACATTTCGGGCGATAAAACCGAAAATTCTAGAGGAAGTCATGATTATTGGCTTGTTAAAACCAATTCGGAAGGCACGATACAATGGGACAAAACAATCGGTGGAGCCAGTCCGTTAGGTTTTGAAGTCGACAGAATTTATTTTGTCAAAGAGTCCAATAATAACGATGGATTTTTAGTATGTGGGTCGTCTAGTTCGCCTTTGTCTGGCGATAAAACAAGTAATCCTGTAGGTGCAGCCGATTTTTGGATAGTTAAAACCAATCCATTAGGAGGTATTGTATGGCAAGCTACTATTGGCGGTACTGATGATGATGTGCCCACTACCGCACTATCTACAACAGACGGCGGGTATTTAATTGGTGGTTATTCTAGCTCCAACATGTTTGGTAATAAAACTGAAAATTGTAGAGGTTTACAGGATTATTGGATTGTAAAAATTAATAGTAGTGGTGTAGTAGAATGGGATAAGACCTACGGAGGTTCTAGTAATGACATACTTAGTGCTATGATTACCACCAGTGATGGTGGTTATTTGTTAGGCGGTAGATCAAATTCTAACATTTCTGGCGAAAAAACAGAAAATTCAAAAGGTTCTGGCGATTATTGGATATTAAAAATCAATCCGCTGGGTGTCATTCAGTGGCAAAAAACTCTTGGTGGCTCAGGTTTTGAAGAATTTGCAGATGTGGTTGAATTGCCAAATGGCCAATTTTTTATTTCAGGACATTCCAATTCTTCAATTTCTGGAGATAAGACCGAAGTTTCAAGAGGATTAGAAGATTTTTGGTGTCTTAAATTAAGCGCAACAGGAACACTTGTTTGGCAAAAAACTATCGGTGGCGATAATTCCGATTTTCTATATTCTTCTGCTTTGTGCAGCGATGGAGGTGTAATTTTGGCAGGCTCATCCTTATCCTCAATTTCTGGCGAAAAAACAGAAGCTATAAACGGTATAGTTGACGGATGGATTGTTAAATTAAATGCGCTAGGAGAAATTGCATGGCAAAAAACACTAGGTGGTTCTGATCAAGATGAGTTTAATACTATTGTTCAAGCCGCAGATGGTGGTTATCACGTATCAGGCATAACGCAATCTCCTATTTCTGGAGACATTTCAATAGCTCCTAAAGGTGTTTATGATTGTTGGGTTGTAAAATTTGCTCCTGATAATCTTTCAGTTTTGGAAAATAATAAACTGGAAGATTTTATATACTATCCTAATCCTACGTATGATATTTTAAATATCGAATTTGGTGTATTTCAAGAAGAAGCAGTAATCAGTTTAAAAAATATTTTAGGGCAGGAAATTTATTCAACTACTCTTCATCAAATTAACAATGCTAAAATAAATATAGTTGGCGAAGCAGGAATCTATTTTTTAACTATCAATAATAACCAATCCGTAAAAATTATTAAAGAATAACCAAAAAAAAGAGTCATACTAATTTAGCGTGACTCTTTTCGGTTAGGTTATTATAGTTTAAAATTTACAATTGCGGACCAGCTTTTACTAAATTCTGTCCTTCTTCATTATCTGTATATTGCACGAAATTTTTAACAAATAAGCCAGCTAGTTTGGCTGTTTTTTCATTCCATTCGGTTGCATTTTCGTACGTATCTCTTGGGTCTAAAATCGCCGCATTCACACCGTTCAAAGCAGTTGGAACTACAAAATTAAATGTCGGAATTACTTTTGTTGCTGCTTTTTCAATCGATCCATCAAGAATCGAATCGATTATAGCACGAGTATCTTTTATAGAAATACGTTTTCCTGTTCCATTCCAACCGGTGTTCACCATGTACGCTGTAGCGTTGTGTTCTTCCATTTTCTTTACCAATTCTTCACCATATTTAGTAGGATGAAGTGATAAAAATGCTTTTCCGAAACAGGCAGAAAAGGTCGGAGTAGGTTCGGTAACCCCACGTTCAGTTCCAGCAAGTTTGGCGGTAAATCCTGAAAGGAAATAGTACTTAGTTTGTTCTGGTGTTAGCTTAGAAACTGGTGGCATTACGCCAAAAGCATCTGCAGTTAAGAAAATAACTTTGGTTGCATGACCCGCTTTAGAAACTGGTTTTACAATATTATGAATGTGATCAATTGGATAAGAAACACGCGTATTTTGAGTAACCGATGTGTCACTGAAATCAATCTTTCCATGAGCATCTAGAGTCACATTTTCTAAAAGTGCATTTTTCTTAATGGCTCCAAAAATATCAGGTTCGTTTGCTGGACTTAAATCTATGGTTTTAGCATAACATCCGCCTTCAAAGTTGAAAACGCCGTCGTTATCCCAGCCGTGTTCGTCGTCACCAATTAATTCACGTTTTGGATCGGTGGAAAGCGTTGTTTTTCCTGTTCCAGATAATCCGAAGAAAACGGCAACATCACCATCTTTTCCTTTATTGGCAGAGCAATGCATCGATGCTATTCCTTGCAACGGAAGGTAATAGTTCATCATCGAGAACAATCCTTTTTTCATTTCGCCACCGTACCAAGTTCCGCCAATAAGCTGCATTTTTTCGGTTAGGTTAAAGGCAACATATACTTCAGAGTTTAAATTATGAGCTTTGAAATCTTTAAAGTCTGTTTTAGAAGCATTTAAAACTACAAAATCGGGTTCGCCAAAATGTTCTAATTCGTGTTCAGTAGGACGAATGAACATGTTTTTTACAAAATGTGCTTGCCACGCCACTTCCATAATAAAGCGTACTTTAAGACGTGTGTTTTCATTGGCACCACAAAATGCATCAATTACAAACAATCGTTTTCCCGAAAGTTGATTCACCGAAGTTTCTTTCAAAGCTTTCCACGTAGTTTCAGAAATTGGTTTGTTGTCGTTGGGCGCTTTGTCGTTATTCCACCAAATGGTATCTTTAGTTATTGAATCTTCTACAATATATTTATCTTTTGGCGATCGTCCTGTAAACTCACCAGTCATAACATTTACAGCGCCAAGTTCAGAAAGTTGTCCTTTTTCGTACCCAGTTAAAGTTGAATTCAGCTCTTCGTTATAAAGAAATTCAAAAGATGGATTGTGAATTATTTCTTGGGCATTTTTAATTCCATATTGTTCTAACGAAATCGATTTCGTAATTTGGGCGTAGTTCTCCATAGAAATTTAAATTGTGTTGCTTTTTAAAATTTCGACAAAGGTAAAAATTAATTATTACAACGTTGTAGTTTAATCAAATTTTATGATTTTTTCTTTAAAAATTGCATCGAAAAAATTCCCCAACCCAGTATTAGCAGTAGTCCGCCGATAGGCGTGATGATTCCAAATGGTTTGAAATTGATATTTGTAATGGACATTGTTGCCAGTAAATAAATAGAACCTGAAAACATAAAAACACCAATAGTAATTAACCAAAAAATGGTTCTTTTAGTTTTTTCTGAAATTGATTGATTTATTCCTAAAAATAACAGAAATAAGGCATGATATATTTGGTATTTCACTCCAGTTTCAAAAGTGGTTAATTCGTCTATCGAAAGTACCTTTTTTAAAGCATGCGCACCAAAAGCACCCAAAATAATTGCAGTCATTCCTAAAATACCAGCAGTTGAAAGAATCTTTTTGTCCATATTTGCAAGCGTAAATTTCAATTCTATTTTCCAATTAATTCCATAACAAAGTTAGTTCAAATCATTCTTTTATTTTGTTTTTATCAAAAAATCTTTAAAAATTATTCCAAATTCATACATTTGTGACCAATAACTTTTACCATGAGAAATATTCTTATAATTGGTGCAGGACGTTCAGCATCATCCTTAATACAGTATCTTTTAAATAAATCTGTAGCACAAGATTTACACCTTACTATAGGCGATTTGTCGCAAGAATTAGCGCAACGTAAAACCAATAATCATCCGAATGCTACTGCAATTGAATTGGATATTTTTAATGAAAATCAACGAAAAACCGAAATTCAAAAGGCAGATATTGTAATTTCTATGCTTCCAGCGCATTTGCACATTCAAGTAGCCAAAGATTGTATTACTTATAAAAAACACATGGTTACAGCATCCTATATTTCTGATGCTATGCAAGAATTAGACGCTCAGGCCAAAGCCAACAACCTAATTTTCATGAACGAAATTGGTTTAGACCCAGGAATTGATCACATGAGCGCCATGAAAATTATAGATGAAATAAAAGACAAAGGCGGAAAATTATTACTTTTTGAATCTTTTTGTGGCGGACTTGTAGCTCCAGAATCAGACAACAATTTGTGGAATTATAAGTTTACATGGGCACCAAGAAATGTAGTTTTAGCTGGTCAAGGTGGTGCAGCCAAGTTTATTCAAGAAGGAAAATACAAATACATTCCGTACCACAAATTGTTTCGTAGAACCGAGTTTTTAGAAATAGAAGGCTACGGACGATTTGAAGGTTACGCCAACCGTGATTCTCTCAAATACCGCAGTGTGTATGGTTTAGACGACGTGTTGACACTGTATAGAGGAACAATAAGAAGAGTAGGTTATTCTAGAGCTTGGAATATGTTTGTGCAATTGGGCATGACCGATGATACCTATGTACTAGACAATTCAGAAACTCTTTCGTACCGCGATTTTGTCAATTTATTTTTGCCCTATTCGCCATCAGATTCTGTCGAAATAAAAACCAGAATGGCTCTTGGTATCGAGCAAGACGATATTATGTGGGACAAACTGTTGGAACTCGATTTGTTCAACGCCAACAAAATTGTAGGACTGAAAAACGCAACGCCAGCGCAAATCTTAGAAAAAATTTTAGCCGACAAATGGACGTTGCAACCCAACGACAAAGACATGATTGTAATGTACCACAAGTTTGGATATGAACTTTACGGTAAACAACAACAAATAGATTCCAAAATGGTTTGCATCGGCGACGACCAAACCTACACTGCCATGGCCAAAACTGTAGGATTACCGGTAGCCATTGCCACTCTACAAATACTAAACGGAAACATCAAAACTCCAGGCGTGCAACTGCCTATAACCAAAGAAGTATACGAACCAATATTGAAAGAATTGGAAGAATATGGTGTGGTTTTTAAAGAAACCGTAATGCCTTATATAGGTTACAATCCCGACCGACTTTTAGGTAATTAATTTTTTTTAGGAGCTAATGGCAAGCGCATTGCAGCAAGCCCTATTCCTGCTGTACATTTAATCTGCAGCATTTCTAATCGCAATGCTGCAGGATTTTCATTTCCATCAGGGCTATTTAAAGTCATCATTTTTGTTAAAATAAGTAGTAAAAGGCAAGTATTGATTTCTAAATAAAACATTTTTCCTATTTTTGATTAAAATCTGTAACATGAAACTCAATTCGCTACAAGTTGAAATAGACGGCATCGACAAAGAAATTCTTCGCGATTTGATGGAAGACGCTCGAAAACCCATTTTACAAATAGCCAACAAAATCGGAATTTCGGGTGCTGCAATTCACCAACGACTAAGAAAACTAGAAGATGCTGGTGTTATATCAGGATCAAAATTTATTGTAAACAACAAAGTTTTGGGTTATAAAACCATGGCGTTTATAGGCGTATACCTCGAAAAAGCCGCCAGCAATTCGGAAGCCGTAAAAGAGTTAAAAAAAATCCCCGAAGTCCTAGAATGTCATTACACCACTGGAAACTGGAGCATACTTGTAAAAGTTATTTGTCGTGATAACGAACATTTAATGCAACTGTTAAACAAAAAAATACAACCTATAAATGGGGTTTCAAGAACAGAAACATTCATATCTTTGGAACAACAAATAGAACGACAAATTCAATTATAGCACTAAATCATGTTAAAAAAGTATTCCAAAGAAAACGTAACCATTGGATTTTATGTAATCTATATCTTAATTGCAGGAGTATGTTTTGAACTGTTTCCTGGTAATGCACAAACACCCAATGTTGGAGTTTTATTACTGTATTTATTTATCCCAATAAGTTTAGTTTACTTTATGTATCACTTAGTTAAGCAACTTTTTGGAAACCAAAATCACATCAAATGTATTGTAATTCATGGTGTTGTTTGGGGTTCCATATTAGTAGTACTCACTGCTTTTGGCAAATAAAAAAATCCGTTCAATGAACGGATTTTTTTAATTTATAAAATTATTAGTACTTATACCTTCAAAATTTCAACTTCTTTTGCTGCCAAAAGTTCGTCAATTTTTTTAATATAAGCATTCGTTAAATTTTGAATTTCATCTTCAGCAGTTTTACAAGCATCTTCTGAAGTTCCTTCTTTTTCTAATTTTTTAATATCCGTATTGGCATCTTTTCTCGAATTTCTGATACCAATTTTAGCATCTTCGGCTTCAGCTTTGGCTTGTTTTACCAAGTCTCTACGTCTTTCTTCAGTTAATGGCGGAACGCTAATAATAATTACATCCCCATTGTTCATAGGGTTAAAACCAATATTGGCGACCATAATTGCTTTTTCAATAGGTTGCAACATACTTTTTTCAAACGGCTGAATTGTAATTGTTCTAGCATCTGGAACATTTAAATTAGCAACTTGAGAAAGTGGTGTTTGTGATCCATAATAATCAACGAAAACACTTCCTAGCATTTGAGGAGAAGCTTTTCCAGCACGAATATTTAAAAATTCTTTTTCTAAATGCGCAATCGAACCGTTCATAGATTCTTTAGCCTCATCGATAATAAATTCTATTTCTTCCATTTCTATTTAGATTTTTAGATTTTTAGACTTCTTAGATGGTTAGATTTTCAGACGTTTTTTATCTTTTAATCCTACAATCCAATAATCTAATAGTCCTTTATATATTTACTACAGTTCCAATATTTTCGCCTTCGCAAATTTTAAGTAAATTTCCTCTAGTGTTCATATCAAAAACAACTATTGGCAATTTGTTTTCTTGACTTAAGGTAAACGCAGTCGAATCCATTACGTTTAATCCTTTTTTGATAACATCTTCAAATGATATGTAATCAAATTTGGTTGCACTTTTATCTTTTTCAGGATCGGCAGTGTAAATTCCGTCTACACGAGTTCCTTTCAAAATTACATCGGCGTGTACTTCTACACCACGTAAAACTGCGGCTGTATCGGTTGTGAAATACGGATTTCCTGTTCCTGCACCGAAAATTACTATTCTTCCTTTTTCAAGATGACGAACTGCTCTTCTTTTAATATAAGGTTCAGCAATAGCTTCAATTTTTAAAGCTGTTTGCAATCGCGTAAGCATTCCTTTGTCTTCCAATGCACCTTGCAAAGCCATGCCGTTTATAACAGTGGCAAGCATTCCCATGTAATCACCTTGAACTCGGTCCATTCCATTGCTGGCACCGGCAACACCTCTAAAAATATTTCCTCCACCAATTACGATAGCAATTTCTATTCCTTTATCGTGAATTTGCTTAATTTCTTCTGCATATTCTGAAAGTGTTTTTGGGTCAATTCCGTATTGGCGTTCTCCCATTAACGCTTCTCCACTTAATTTCAGAAGGATTCTTTTATATTTCATAGGTATTTAGAAGTTGTGTTTTGAAGTGCAAATATAGTTATTATATAATTTTGTGAAATAGTGAAACTAAAAATTATGCGTCTAATGTTTCAAATGAATTTTTGGCTGCTTGGTACCCTATTTCAAAAATTTTATCCATTTTACCTTTGTTCGTTTCAAAAGTGCTGAATTTCGATAATTCTTCCGGCTCGATAACCCAATCGCACGTGTTGAATTTTAAGATATTGGAGTTTGCCGATAGCAAATCGAAGGCACGAGTAGTAACTGCTTTTATCGATTGCAAATCGGATGCTTCAATTTTCTGAATTGGACTTACGTAAACACCGATAATTTTGTCACATCTACCTTGCAAAATATCGGTTGGAAAATGATTTAAAATACCACCATCGCTGTAAAGATTACCCTCAATTTCATACGGAGAAATGATACCTGGAAATGCTGATGAAGCCAATATAGCATCTACAATTTTAGTTTCTTCGCTAAAAATTTTGAGTTTGCCTTTAACCATATCAGTTGCTGTAATATGAATCGGAATTTTAGAATTGCCAATCGTTGCATCCTGAAAAACATCTTTAAAGTAGTTTTTAAACGATTCGGAGTCAATAAAACCCGCTTTTTTAAACGTAAAATGTTTCCAATGAAAAAAATAGATCGATTTGAAAAAGTTTAAAATTTCGTCAGGAGATTTTCCAAATCCATACATTGCAGCCACAATGGCACCGGCACTCGAACCCGCAATTTGATTGGGAAAAATGTTTTGTTCTTCAAGAAATTTTATCGCGCCAGCATGCGCAATTCCTTTAGAACCACCGCCCGAAAGTACATAACCAATTGATTTAGAATCGAATTTCATAGATAAAAAATAAGTTTAAAAGTAATTCTTTTTTATTTAACTATTTTTAAGATTGCAATAAATTAAATACAAGTAATTTTGTTTAAAATTACACTTTATCATGAAACTAATAATCGAAAATAGTTTAGCAAATAGTTTTACTTATCAGGAATATCGTGGTCATGTAACCAATTTATTTCAAGCTGGAAAAGCAACTGGAAACGAACAATCGGAAAGTTTGGTTCATTACACCGAATTGAACGAAGCAAGAATGAATCGATTGGATAAAACAATGCAAGTTACTGATGAGGTAAAAAGTTTTTTAGAAAATTTGAATCAAGAATACATTTGGTTGGTAATTTCCGAAGGTTGGTGTGGCGATGCGGCTCAAATACTTCCAATCATCAATAAAATGGCTTTGTTATCGGATAAAATCGATTTCAAAATTGTGCTTCGCGATCATAATGACGATTTGATGAATCAATTTTTGACTAATGGGAGCAAGTCGATTCCCATTTTAATTTTGATTGAAAAAGACACGTTAAAAGTTGTAAATCAATTTGGACCGCGACCAAAACCTGCGATTGATTTGGTAAAAAATTACAAAGAAAAGTTTGGTATAATTGATGAAACTATTAAAACCGATTTGCAGAAATGGTATTTGTCTGATAAAGGAATTTCGACTCAAAAAGAAATTATTGATTTGATGAGAATTTAAAAAGTACGCAATGCAAGACCTAAACTTATACTTCCAACCGAGTTGAATTCATTGACTTTAATTTTGTAATCGGCAACTTCAATAAAAAGAAGGATGTCTTCATCGGATTCAATCCCTAAACTTATTTTTCTGTATTCGCCCGATAAATTTCCTCTTCCTAAGGCAAAACCCTTTCCGTAGCCAACTTGTAGTGTAGCTCTAGATTCTGAAGACAATGCCGGACTAATTCTAAAGTTGGCATAAACGGGAACTGCGACAAGTTTTTCGGTTGCTTTCCAATCAATTCCAGTATGTAAACTCAGTCCAATCCAACGTTTTTCCTGAATTCCATAACCAATTTTTGCGCTCAATCCGTCAGGAACAAACCAACTTTTATTGGTATTTTCTACGCCATCTACATAATCTTCATTACGATTTGGATTTCCTTTAATTGGAACCGAAAATTCAAATTGAGTAAATAAATGACTTATTTTTGTTGATTCTGGAGGTGAATCATAGCCTTGAGCGAAGCTAAAATAATTTGATACTAACGCGACAATTAGTATAATTTTTGTATGCAAGTAAACCTTATCTTTTTGGTTTTTACAAATCTGTGATTTCATAAAAATTCTGCAACTTTCTTTTCAAATTCTTCTGGAGATACTGCATTTTCAACCGAGTAATCGCCAATTTTTGTACGGCGTAATTTGGTTAAATGGCCGCCAGATTGCAATGCATTTCCAAAGTCAAAAGCCAACGATCGGATGTAAGTTCCTTTGCTGCAAGTTACTCTAAAATCAATTTCTGGAAGATCAATTCGAGTGATTTCAAATTTGTAAATGGTCGTTTTTCTAAATGCAATTTCGACTTCTTCACCAGCACGAGCATGCTCGTAAAGTCGTTTTCCATCTTTTTTTATGGCTGAAAAAACAGGTGGTTTCTGATCTATTTCTCCAATAAATTGCTTGGTAGTTTCCAGAATTAAACCCTCATTTATATGTGAAGTTGGAAAAGTAAAATCGACTTCAGTCTCTAAATCATAACTTGGCGTTGTAGCACCAACCGTTATTGTACCTGTATATTCTTTGGTTTGCGCCTGAATTTCGGTAATTGATTTTGTGAATTTCCCGGTACAAATAATCAACAATCCCGATGCTAACGGATCTAAAGTTCCGGCATGACCAATTTTAAATTTTTTGGGTAAATCGAATTTTCGTTTTAAAATGTACTTCAATTTACTCACCGCTTGAAACGAACTCCAAGTAAGTGGTTTGTCTATCAAGATAACCTGACCGTTTAAAAAATCTTCTGAAGTCATTATATAACGTCTAATTTTTGAATAAAAAAGTGAATGAGCAACAAGGCAATTCCGACGATAATTCGGTAATATCCAAAAACTTTAAAACCATTTTTACTAAGAAATCCGATGAACGTTTTAATTGCCAAAAGCGCAACTATAAATCCAACTACATTTCCAATTATCAATAAATTTATTTGCTCGTTGGTTAATACCAATCCGTCTTTGTAGTAATCATAACATTTTTTTAATGTTGCTCCAAGCATCGTTGGAACGGCTAAAAAGAAAGAGAATTCGGCCGCAGTTGTTCGAGATAATTTTTGCGACATTCCGCCTACAATACTTGCGCCACTTCTAGAAACTCCTGGAATCATGGCAAGACATTGAAAAACGCCAATTTTAAAAGCGGTTAAATACGATATTTCATGACTTTCGGTAACTTCTGTATCTTTTGAAAACCAATCATCAACTTTTAGGAGAATAATTCCGCCAATTAATAGTGAAACAGCAACTGTAACAGGGTTTTCCAATAGCGCATCTATTTTTTTGCTGAAAAGCAATCCAAAAACTACTGCAGGAATAAACGCTACTACTAATTTGAAATAAAAATCGAAGCTTTGAAAAAAGCGTTTAAAATATAGAACCACCACCGAAAGTATGGTTCCTAATTGGATGACAATTGTAAAAAGTTTGGTAAAATCGTCTTGAGCAATTCCAAAAAAAGAACTTGCAATAATCATGTGTCCAGTTGAAGAAACTGGAAGAAATTCGGTTATTCCTTCAATAATTGCAAGAATAATAGCTTGTAAATAATCCATTTGTTTGTGAATAGTAAGAAGTGAAAAGTGACTAGTTCTGTGTGATTTATTAGCTAATCACTAAGTACTAATAACTATTTACTCTTTTTAAATATTGAATAAATTGTAATTCCAAAACCAATAATCACTAGTGTTGGCGCCAATCGTATTCTTCTAAAACTAAACAATTCGGCTTCGTTAAAAACCTTAGGATCGGTACTTCCGCCTCCGGCCATAAGCATAAAACCAACTGCAATTACAGCAATTCCGATAAGTAAAAATTTATAGTTTACTTTATCAAAAAGAAACTCAGGTTTTTGTTCGTTGTTTTTCATATAGGTAAAATTTGTTTTTTATCGGTGATCTAGATTATCGCTTTTTATTCATTTCGGTTTGCTTGCACAAACTTCTTATTAATTGCGATTTCATGTGAACTGAATCAATTTCAGCATCTCAACCGAAAATCATTTGTTGGACTTAATTAATTCTTAATTTTTAATTCTTAATTAATAAAGATCGTCTGTTCTAAGATTCAAGAAACGTTGTGTGGCAAAGTGCGTACTGATCCAAGTTATTAAAATTCCCAAAGCCAAAACGCTAATCAATACTGCAATGGTAAGTTCAATATCTTTAAAAATATCTAGTGTAGGATAATTGGTATTAACATACAATAATACGCCAATCAAAGCCAATATTGCCAATACGGAACCTACAAAACCTAGAATGATGCTTCGAGTTACAAATGGTTTTCTAATAAATGCTTTCGTTGCACCAACCATTTGCATTGTTTTGATGATAAATCGGTTGGCATAAATGGATAATCGAAGTGAACTATTGATAAGCAAAACCGAAATAAAAGCGAAAATTCCACTCACAATTAAAACCCACATACTTATTTTCTGAATATTATCGTTCACCAAAGTAATCAATTGTTTGTCGTATACTACATCCGAAACCATTGGGTTTTTTCTAATCTTGGCTTCTACTTGCGAGAAACCTGGATTGGTAACATAACTAGATTTTAAATGAATATCGTACGAATTGTATAACGGATTTGTACCTAAAAACTGCATGAAATCTTCACCAATAACCTCTTTGTGTTGTTTGGCAGCATCATCTTTAGACACATATTTAAAATCTTTGGCAAATGCTGCGGCTTTCATTTCGGCATCAAACGCTTTGAAAACAGTATCAGTAGCTTCATTTTTAAAGAAAACAGTCATGACAATATCTTCCTTAAAATTATCCGACAAGCGTTTGGAATTGATAATAAACAAGCCTAGCATTCCCAGTAAAAACAATACTAAAAACACACTCAAAACCACCGAAAAATAAGAAGAAATCAATCTGCGTTTCTGAAATCTATCAAATGAAGATGCCATAAAAAGTAATTTAAGCCGTAAAAATAATAAACAATTTCTTTATACCTACTTTATAACGTTTAAAGTTTTGTGTTTAGTACAATAAATGTAAATTTGCCTTGTAATTTTTTAGAAGCAAATGGTTTCGGCATTTTCGGCCAATCATGTTCTAGCTTTCCGTTACAATTTGAAATAGTGGCTAAGTAACTAAGTTTCTGAGTAACTAAGTTACATAGTTGACAAAAATTACATTTTAAAAAGCTCAGAAACTCAGAAGCTACGAAACTTAGCGACTCAGAAACAAAAAAAATGACCAGAGTTTGCAACAGCATGACTCGAAAAAAAAATAAAACGGAATCTTAAAAAAAAAGATTCTGAACTAAATTCAGAATAAATGAAATACAATCCAAACGAAATCGATGCCAAGTGGCAAAAATACTGGGCAGAAAATCAAACATTTGCTGCAAGCAACAACTCTGATAAACCAAAATATTACGTTCTCGATATGTTTCCGTATCCATCAGGCGCAGGTTTGCACGTTGGTCATCCGTTGGGTTACATTGCTTCCGATATTTATGCACGATTCAAACGCCACCAAGGTTTCAACGTTTTGCATCCGCAAGGTTATGACTCGTTTGGACTTCCAGCCGAGCAATATGCCATACAAACTGGGCAACATCCAGACACAACAACTAAAGAAAATATTGCACGTTACCGCGAGCAATTAGACAAAATTGGTTTTTCTTTCGATTGGTCTCGTGAAGTGCGTACTTCAGACAAAGATTATTACAAACACACGCAATGGATTTTTATCCAATTGTACAATTCATGGTACAATAAAAATTCTGATAAAGCGGAAGACATTGCAACATTAATAACCATTTTTGAAAATGAAGGAGATGCTACCGTAAACGCGGTTTGTGATGATAACATTGTACCATTTTCTGCTTCAGAATGGACTGCTTTTTCATCAGAAGAACAACAAAAAATACTATTACAATACCGATTAACCTATTTGGCAGAAACAGAAGTCAATTGGTGTCCAGCCTTAGGAACTGTTTTGGCCAACGACGAAATTGTAAACGGCGTTTCAGAACGTGGCGGACATCCTGTAATTCGTAAAAAAATGACGCAATGGTCGATGCGAATTTCTGCTTATGCGGAGCGACTTTTGCAAGGATTAAACGATATCGATTGGAGTGAATCTATAAAAGAATCGCAGCGAAACTGGATTGGAAAATCGGTTGGAGCTTCGGTAGATTTTAAATTGCAGAATTCAGAAGGCAGTATTTCAGTATTTACAACAAGACCAGATACTATTTTCGGAGTAACCTTTATGACTTTGGCACCAGAACACGAACTGGTTTCACAAATTACAACACCAGATCAAAAAGCCGCAATCGATGCTTATGTAGAATCGACAGCAAAACGAAGTGAACGTGAACGAATGGCCGATGTAAAAACCATTTCAGGAGTTTTTACTGGAGCTTATGTAGAACATCCGTTTACCAAAGAACCAATTCCGGTTTGGATTGGCGATTATGTTTTGGCAGGTTATGGAACAGGCGCAGTTATGGCTGTACCTTGTGGCGACGAACGCGATTATGCTTTTGCTAATTTCTTTAAAGGTCAAAACGGAATGCCGGAAATCAAAAATATTTTTGCAAATGTAGATATTTCTGAAGCTGCGTATGGCTCTAAAGACAATGTAGAAATTGCCAATTCCGATTTCTTAAACGGATTGAATTATAAAGAAGCGACTAAAAAAGCAATCGAAAAATTAGAAGCCATCGGACAAGGAAAAGGAAAAACCAATTACCGTTTGCGCGATGCGGTTTTTTCTCGTCAACGTTATTGGGGTGAACCATTTCCAGTATATTACGTAAACGGATTACCACAAATGATTGCTGCGCAACACTTACCAATCGTATTGCCAGAAGTTGAAAAATATTTGCCAACCGAAGACGGACAACCGCCACTTGGAAACGCAACGCATTGGGCTTGGGATAGTGTTCATTGTAAAGTAGTTAGCAATGAATTGATTGATCATGAAACTGTTTTACCTTTAGAATTAAACACCATGCCAGGTTGGGCTGGAAGTTCTTGGTATTGGATGCGTTATATGGATGCGCATAATGAAACCGAATTTGCCAGCAAAGAAGCGCTGAACTATTGGGAAAGTGTCGATTTATATATTGGAGGAAGCGAACACGCAACCGGACATTTATTGTATTCCCGTTTTTGGAATAAATTTCTAAAAGACAAAGGTTACGCACCAACTGAAGAACCTTTCAAGAAATTGATTAATCAAGGGATGATTTTGGGAATGAGTGCTTTTGTTTATCAATCTATACATGAAAACAAAAATGCTCCAATTATTTACTTATCGGAAGGACTTTTACATCAAGATAATATTACTAGTGATTGGTATTTGAAAAAAGATGAATTATTTATAAAAAATGGTTTGACTAAAGAAGATGCAGATAAGATAACCTTTAGAGCAATTCATGTAGATGTTTCAACATTAAAAAATGAAAATGAATTAGACATCGATAAGTTAATGAACTGGAGAGATGAATTTTCTAATGGTAACTTTTTTTATGAAAATGATGGTAAGTTTAAAGTTTTACGCGAAGTGGAAAAAATGTCAAAATCCAAATACAACGTAGTCAATCCAGATCAGATCAGTGAAGATTATGGCGCTGATACGTTACGTTTGTACGAGATGTTTTTAGGTCCGTTAGAGCAATCCAAACCTTGGAATACGGCAGGAATTACTGGTGTTTTTGGTTTCCTAAAAAAACTATGGCGTTTGTATTTTGACGATAATGGTTTTATTGTAACCAACGACGAACCATCGCCAGAAATGTACAAATCGTTACACAAAACCATCAAGAAAGTTACCGAAGACATAGAAGGATTTTCATTCAATACATCCGTTTCGCAATTCATGATTTGTGTCAACGAACTGTCGGCAGCCAAATGCCATCATCGTAAAATATTAGAACCTTTAGCCATTGTAATTTCGCCTTATGCGCCGCATATCGCAGAAGAATTATGGAATGCTTTAGGAAACGAAGGTTCAATTTCAACGGTTGCTTTTCCAAAATACGAAGAAAAATATTTGGTAGAATCGGAGAAAGAATATCCAGTTTCGTTTAACGGGAAAATGCGTTTTACCATGAATCTTCCACTAGATTTAACCAAAGAACAAATCGAAGAAATTGTCATGAAAGACGAAAGAACCATCAAACAATTGGAAGGAAAAACTCCTAATAAAGTCATTATTGTTCCAGGAAAAATCATAAATCTGGTTGGATAAATTTCTTTACACTATTTATAACCGCAAATTCGCAAATTAAAATCTGTGAATTTGCGGTTATTTTTTTTAAATAATTTTTAACTAATGCCAAACTGACATTTTTATGATTTGGAATACAAATTGATGTGTATGTATCAAACAATTAAAACACAAAATCATGTATTTCATACTAATAGGAATTATTGCTTTATTCAGTTTTCTGGTAAGCTCCAGACTAAAAAGTAAATTCGATCAATATTCTAGAATAGGTTTGCGCAACGGAATGTCAGGTGCCGAAATAGCCGAAAAAATGCTAGCCGATAACGGAATTTATGATGTGCGAGTTATTTCAACTCCAGGTCAATTAACCGATCATTACAATCCGTCAGACAAAACCGTAAACCTGAGCGAAGGAGTTTACAACCAACGAAATGCCGCAGCAGCAGCTGTTGCAGCGCACGAATGTGGTCATGCAGTACAACATGCACAAGCCTATTCGATGTTGACGTTGCGTTCGCAATTGGTGCCAATCGTAAATATTTCGTCTACCATGTCGCAATGGTTAATTTTTGGTGGATTAATCTTAGGAATCGCATCCAAAGGATTTTCATTCGGATTTTACATTGCCGTTGCCGGATTGGTATTAATGGCTGTGGCAACTCTTTTCAGTTTCATTACTTTACCAGTAGAATATGACGCCAGTAACAGAGCGTTGGCGTGGTTGAAAAACAAAAACATGCTCAGCCAACAAGAATATGCTGGTGCTGAAGATGCGTTAAAATGGGCTGCAAGAACCTATGTTGTAGCCGCAATTGGAGCTTTGGCTTCGTTATTGTATTGGGCAATGCAAGTTTTAGGACGACGGGAATAAGCTATTTTCGTTTTTTTAAAACTATTTTATATCTATTCACCGTTTCTTTTCGTTTTCTAATAAAATGTAATGAAACGGTTTTTTTATTGCTATTTTTGTAAAACTCTAAACCAAATTTTAATGCGAATATTTTGGATTTTTCTGTTTCTTATTCTGAGTCAATTTGGATTTTCACAACGGTTGATGCAAGGTCAAATACTTGATTTTGATACCAATGTGCCTATTGCTTTTGCCAAAATAACGTATAACAATAAAACCATTGCTTCCGATTGGGAAGGAAAATTCAGCTTATTAGTTAAAGACGATAAAAAACCAATTCTATTTTCTTACAAGGGATATTACGATAAAAGTTATTATTTGACGGTTGGTGCAACAACAATTTCGGTGAAAATGACAACCGATAATTCGTTGAAAGATCAAGAAATTTATTCAGAAAATTTGGTCAACGGAATTATTAAAAAAGTGGCTGAAAACAAAGGTAAAAATCAGCCAGAAAAAGCGTTTAAAACCTTTGAATATAAAAATTATGAACACCTTTTAGTTACCGCTAATACCGATTCAATTTCAGGAAAAATAGATACTATTGTCGAAAAAAGATTATTTGGTAAAGATTTTAAATATTTGGATTCTACCAATTATAAGTTTAAAAAACTATTAGAAAAGCAACATGTTTACCAAACTGAAAAAGTCAATTTGATTCAGTTTAATGAAACTGGTATAAAAGAAACGATTCTTGCCGCACGAATGGCAGGTTTTAAAACACCTTTGTATGAGTTTTTGGGATTGAATTTGGTTTCCTATTCGTTGTATGATAACAAGTTAAATATTTTAGAAATTCCGGTTCACAACCCAATTTCGTCCTACGGTCGCAAGCTGTTTACCTTCAAATTAATTGATACTGTAAAAGAAGAAGGTCGTAGTGTGTATCGCATTTATTTCCAGCCTAAAAATTTAAAATCCAATAGATTACGTGGTTTACTTTATGTTGATGCGGCCAATTTCGGAATTGCCAAAGCGTTCTTTAGAATTTACGGAATTATCAATGTTAATGCTACGTATACGTTTAAATATCTAAAAGACGAGCAAATTTGGTTTCCCGAAAAAAGACGGTTTACAGTCGTAAAAGGCAATAATTCAGAAGATGTAAAAGTTTTTGGTGGTACGATAAAATTCAATACCAATTTAGATAAATTAAAAAAAGATGCTTCCGATCAGATTTATTTAAAATTAGAATCGACACCTTATGATATCAAAATCAATACACCCGTAGCTTTTGAAAAACCTGCAATCAAAATTGATGCACGGCAAGCTGTTGAGGTGAAGCCAGATAAATATTGGGTAGGATTTCAGAAAGACACTGTTGATGTAAGAAGAATAAGAACCTACACCAAACTGGACAGTTTGTCTGAAGCAGAAAATATTGAGCGAAAAATATTCTTAGGCAAGAAAATTTTCAACGGTTATTTGCCTATCGGAATTGTTGATATCGATTTGAAGAGTTTGATAAAATACAATAATTACGAAGGTTTCCGATTGGGAATTGGAGGTGTAACCAATGCGAAATTATCAGAAGTTTATAAAGTTAATTTTTATGCCGCTTATGGTTTGAAGGACGATAAAATTAAATTTGGTATTGCGCCTTCCTATTTGCTGGACAAAGAAACCAATACTTGGGCAAGTGTTTCCTATAGCGAAGATTTGAACGAGATTGGTCAAATTCAGTTTGCTACCGAGCCAAGACGCTTCAAAATCTATGATCCACGACCGATAAATATTTCGACTTTTTACAGCAATAAAATGGCTTCGGCTTATATTGAAAGTAATTATTTTGCAAAAACCAACGCTTATTTTGGTGTAAAAAGAAGCGAAGTTGAGCCGCTTTTTAATTACATTTATACGCTTGATGGTGAGGAATTTACCAAATACAATATTACAACAGCGCAATTTTCTGTACAATGGAATCCGTTTAGCAGCTACATGCAAACTACTTCAGGTAGGATAGAAATTGATAAAAAATTTCCAAAATTCTCTTTTCAGTTTACACAAGCATTACCCGAATTTACTGGGAATGATTTTAGTTTTTCTAAAGTTGATGTTCGCGTGCTTCATGAAATTCCGTATTTGTCTGGGCAAAATACTTCCTTTTTGTTGCAAGGCGGTTTGGCTTCTGGCGATGTTCCGTTAACTCATTTGTATAGTATTGCGCCGAATAATTTGAACCGCGAAACCCTGTTTAAACGAATTACTTTTGCCAGTAAGAACGGATTTGAAACCATGTTTTTCAACGAGTTTTTCTCTAGTAGATATGTTAGTTTTCAAGTGAGACATACGTTTAACAAAATCAAATTGGCGTACAAAATTAAACCATCCATTTCTGTAGTAACTCGAATGGCTTTCGGAACTATGGATAAACCGGAACAACATCTCGGATTTGAATATAAAACCTTAGAAAACGGTTTTTTTGAAAGCGGTTGCGAGTTGAACAATATCTTCAAAGGCTTAGGACTTACCGGTTTCGTGCGCTACGGACCAAACGGATTGCCTAATTTTGTAGATAATATTTCTATTAAACTGAGTTATGTTTTGAATTTGGGGTTTTAAATATCTAAATACACTACGGTTTAATAATCAAAACCGACGGAATCGTACTCAGCCAAATACTCTGTGAATCAACCAATTTTTTCCAACTATCCAACGAAATCATCATCAAATCTTGTTTCGCAAGAAATCCTGCTTTCATTTTATTTTCGGTTAAAACCGATATGTTGCCAGGATAGGTATGTTCTAAGGTTTGAATGGCATTGTCGATACTTTCATTTCGTTGTACTTGCTCGTCAATTTCGAGTACGGTAACTTTAGATTGGTTGTTGTAAATTAATTTTTCGGCATAATCAATCAAAAATGCATCTTCAACAGCAAATATGGGTACAAAAACATTAGCAATTTCGTTTAAATCTTTGTCGATAAGAATTCCTAAAGGCATTTTGCTTTTAGAAATGATCAATCGCGTTCTGTCGTCAAATGGTGAGTTTTGAAACAAACCTTCTTTACCTGTAAACTTATCAAGCAATCGATCGGGATTGATAATTCGGGTGGTAAAACCCAATACTTTTCCCAAAAGCGTACCTTCAAATATTGATTTTCCTAATCCTACCAATACTAAATCGAAGTTTCCTTTGGTCGCTATATCGGCAATATCCGTTTCGATATCCACAGTAGCTTTGAATATTTTTGTAATTTCTTGGTTTAATACTTCTGATTCTTTTACTAAAGGTTCAAAGGTTTCTTGCTCGTATTCCTCAAGATTGTAAGCATGCATTTCATCCGATAACGAAAGGTGCAAGGCGGTAATGTTGGTGTTGTCTTTTTGTTTTTTTACAAAACTGTTGGCCATTCGCAACAACGATTTTCCTTTTTCATTGTTTCCAAAAGAGATTAATATTTTGAAAGTACTGTTGCTAATTTCTTTCGGAATTATCACTTCTTTTCGCTTGAAAATATAGTTTATCAAATCGATTGCTGGTCCAGTCATGAAGGTGGTAACCAATGCCATAATGACCATCATGGTAAAAATTTCTCTCGACAAAACTCCCAAATCGTATCCAATATTTAACACAACCAATTCCATCAAACCTCTAGTGTTCATCAAAGCTCCAATGGTTAAACTATCGCGCCAATTTTGCCCAACAAACTTGGCAGCCAAGGCGCTTCCAAAGAATTTACCAACAACAGCTACTAGAATTATCAATCCGGTGATTTTCCATAAATACGGATCGTTTATTAGTCCGATTTCTGTTCGTAAACCAGTGAAAACGAAGAATAATGGAAGCAATAATATCAAGGCTACATCTTCAACTTTTTCAATAATTATGGTTCTGATTTTATTAATATCAGGCATAATAGCACCAGTTAAAAAAGCGCCGAAAAGTGCATGAATTCCGATAATTTCTGATAAATAAGACGAAATAATTAAGGTCAATAAAAAGATAGCGACAACAGGCTTGCTTAAATTATCACGTGTTGCATACAAGTCACCTACTTTTTTCAAGAACGGTTTCACGATAAAAAGCATGGCTAAAACGTATACAAATGCTAATAAAATTACATATAACGAACTTGTAAATGTACCAGCTTTAACAATAGCAATTACGGCAGCCAAAATACACCAAGCTGTAATATCATCGGCAGCAGCGCATGTAATGACAATGGCGCCAAGTTTGGTTTTATTAATACCACGTTCTTGAACAATTCGTGCCAAAACTGGAAAAGCCGTAATACTCATGGCAATTCCCATAAACAAACTGAACGATAAAAACTCGATTCCTTCTGGTGCAAATTCGTTGTAAACAAAATACGCCAAACCAATTCCTAACGCAAACGGAAATATAATACTAGCATGACTGATGACTACGGCATCATTGGCTTTGTTTTTTAAAACTTTCAAATCCAATTCCATTCCAATTACAAACATGAAAAGGATTAATCCAATCTGACTTAAGAATTGCAAATTACCAAGCGATTCTGTCGGAAAAAGCAAACCCGAATATTCAGGAAAATACTGTCCAACCAACGATGGTCCAAGAAAAATACCAGCAATAATTTCTCCAATTACCGACGGTTGACCAATTTTTCTGAACAACCATCCAAAAATTCGAGCTACAATGATTATCGTAATTATTTGCAGTAAAAGTATCGCCAACGGATGTTGTAAATTGTGCTTCAGCGATTCGGTAAATTGATTAAAATAGTTCGAATTTGAAATTGGAGCTACAACATCGCTAGTTTGCAAAAGTTTACCTTTAGATACAATCCAGAAAATTAATGCAGTAAAACCGCCAGTTACTGCGATATAAAATAGTGAATTTTTAAGTTTTTTCATATTCGGTTTATGCGTATGGATAAAGTTGTACAAATATGATAAAAACTTATTTAAAAACTTATAAATCAAATTAATTTTAATGTGAAGTTTAGAATGTTACTTGTAAATTAAGTTGAAGTTAAAAGATATCGGTTTACTATTTTACTTTTGTACTATTTCATTACCTTTGCAACCCATTTTAGGTATATGAAAAAGATGTTAGGTATTGGTTTCTGGGAATTTGTAGCGCGAGTTATACTTAGAAACAGAGTTGTATTGTTGTTAGGAGTTCTTGCTATTACCCTAGTTTTTGCCTTACAATGGAAAAATGTTAGGTTTACCAAAACCGAAGCCAATCTTATTCCGGCAGATGATAAAGTAAATGTGGATTACGATAAATTTCTAAATAATTTTGGTGAAGAAGGAAATTTGATTGTTATCGCTACCAAAGATGCCAAACTATTTACACCAAAAGTTTTTGCGGCTTGGAGCCAAATGATGAAAAACATCAAATCCGACAAAGAAGTAAGTTTAGTGATATCGGTAGACAATCTTCAGAAGTTGGTTAAAAACGATTCATTAGAAAATTTCCAATTAAAACCGTTTGTTAATCCTGAAAAAATTAATGATCAAAAGTACCTGACAAGTCTCAAAAATGATTTCTTTACCAATTTTCCATTCTACGAAGGATTACTTTTCAATAAACAAACACAAGCAGTACGTTCGGCAATTTACATCGATAAAAAAATTGTAAATACCACCGCCAGAAAAGAGTATATCCTAAATAAATTCATTCCCGAAATTGATAAATTTTATAAAGAAACCGGCATCAAACCGCACGTTTCCGGAATGCCTTACATTCGAACATTAAACGCCAAAACAATTATCGACGAAATCGGATTGTTTATTGGCGCAGCATTATTAATTACATCACTTATATTTTTCTACTTTTTCCGTTCGTTTAGAGCCACAATGGTATCCATGATTGTCGTAATAATTGGTGTAATGTGGTCGTTCGGAATCATGGGCGCAATGGGTTACGAAATTACAGTACTAACCGCATTGGTTCCAACATTGGTCATCGTAATCGGAATTCCAAACTGTATTTTCTTCATCAATAAATACCATCAAGAATACCACAAACATTCCAATAAAGCCAAATCGTTACAACGCGTCATTACCAAAACCGGAACGGCAACGTTAATGACCAACATTACAACTGCGGTAGGTTTTGCTACTTTTATAATTACCAATAATGTACTTCTAAAAGAATTTGGAGTCGTTACAACGCTCAATATTTTAGCGATTTACTTGTTGAGTTTACTAATTATTCCAATATTTTTCAGTTACATTCCGCCACCAAATGCAAGGCATCTCGGACATTTAGAACGCGAATCGTTAACCACATTTTTTAAATGGATTATCAGAACAGTAAAGTTCAATAGAGTAGGAGTTTATGTTACCGCTGTAGTGCTTTTAGTGTTCGGAATTATCGGAATTTACGAAATCAAAATGTCGGGAAGTATCATTGAAGACATGCCAAAGAAAACCGAGTTTTTCGACGACATTCGTTTCTTCGAAAAAGAATTTAATGGGGTAATGCCTTTGGAGATTATGATTGACACCAAAAAGAAAAATGGTGCCATGAAACTCACCAATTTACGCAGAATGGAAGAGTTGGAAGAAACCATAACCGAAATTCCAGAACTTTCAAAACCACTTTCAATTGTAAATGTTGCCAAAAGTTTCAAGCAAGCCTATTATAACGGAAATCCTGAGTTTTACGAAATCCCGTCGTCGCAAGAAGAAACATTTTTGCTTCCATATATTAAGAATTCTTTAAAAAATTCCAAAGACAATCAGCTCAAAAGTTACCTTAGTAACGACGGAAGTATTGCCAGAATGACCACGTTTATCAAAGACGAAAACGGCGAAAAAATGGAAGAGGTAGAAGCGCAATTGCGTCGAAAAGTAAACAAGCTTTTTCCCGAACCAAAGTATGATGTCGTAATTACAGGAAAAGCATCAGTTTTCCAAAAAGGAACCAAATATTTACTAGACAATTTACTATCATCGTTACTTTTTGCTTTCGCTTTAACTGGCGGATTGGTAGCCATCATGTTCCGTTCGTTCAAGATGGTTTTGGTAGCCATAATCCCCAATTTATTACCTCTAATCATGACTGCCGGAATCATGGGCTTTTTAGGAATTCCTTTAAAACCCTCAACTTTATTGGTTTTCGGAATCGCATTTGGCTTGTCTGTCGATGATACTTTACGATTCTTAGCGCAATACCGTTTGGAATTGGCACGAAACGATTGGAAAATAAAAAAATCAGTATTTGCAACCTTCAACGACGCCGGAATCAGCATGTTTTACACATCGCTCGTACTATTTTTTGGCTTTTCCGTTTTCATGCTTTCTAGTTTTGGAGGCACGGTTGCACTCGGCGGATTAGTTTCCATCACCTTGTGTTTCGGTATGCTGTCCAACTTGGTTTTGCTGCCTTCGTTAGTGTTAACGCTCAATAAAACATTGGCCAACGAGCAAGAATTTCTGGAACCTACAATCGATATTCTAGAACATTCCGACGAAGATTTAGATGCATTAGAACGAAAAAAATAAGTATTTTTAGAAGCTATTCCTGCTATCCGTTTCAATCTTTCTTTCCAAATTGCTTTTTTCTACGCCATTTTAAGAGCTTCCGTTGGTCGCTTTAAAAAAGCAAGAAAAAATACAATTTATAAAGAAAGGATTTTCACTGCTATCAGGGCTAAAAATGAGTAGAAAAATTTATATTTGCAGTTAGATTCCTATCTAAATAGTTAAAAATTTAATATCCAATAGTTAAAATGAAACATACAAAAGTTAAAGCGTTATTAAACAGCACCTCTACGATAAGTGAAGTAAATGCCAAAGGTTGGGTTAGAACTTTTAGAAACAATCAATTTATAGCCTTGAACGATGGCTCAACAATTAATAATATTCAGTGTGTAGTCGATTTTGAAAACACACCCGAAGAAACCTTAAAAAGAATTACTACTGGAGCTGCAATTTCGGTTACTGGAGCATTGGTAGAAAGTCAAGGCGCAGGACAGAAATACGAAATTCAAGTTGCTAAATTAGAAATTCTTGGCGATTGCGATGCCGAGAAATTCCCAATACAACCAAAGAACAAACCAAGTTTAGATTTTCTTCGTGAGAACGCCCATTTGCGTGCAAGAACCAATATGTTTGGTGCTATCATGAGAGTTCGTTCGGTTTTGGCTCACGCCGTGCACACGTATTTTCAAGAAAAAGGATTTGTGTACGTAAACACGCCAATCATCACAGGTTCTGATGCTGAAGGCGCTGGAGAAATGTTCAAAGTTACCGCTTTGCCATTTGACAATACACCAAGAACCGAAGACGGAAAAGTAAATTATAAAGAAGATTTCTTCGGAAAAGAAACCAATCTTACGGTTTCTGGTCAATTAGAAGGCGAAACTTTTGCAATGGCTTTAGGTCAGATTTACACTTTCGGACCAACTTTTAGAGCAGAAAATTCTAATACTTCGCGTCACCTTGCCGAGTTTTGGATGATTGAACCAGAAGTTGCTTTCAATGATTTGGACGATAACATGGATTTGGCAGAAGATTTTATTCAATACGTAATTAAATATACGATGGATAAATGTCCCGAAGATTTAAAGTTTTTAGAAGGTCGTTTACTAGACGAAGAAAAATCGAAACCACAAGCCGAGCGTAGTGAAATGGCTTTGTTAGAAAAATTAAATTTCGTTTTAGAAAACAATTTCAAACGAGTTTCTTATACTGAAGCTATAGAAATATTAAGAGAATCTACTCCAAATAAAAAGAAAAAATTCAATTACATCATCAACGAATGGGGTGCCGATTTGCAAAGCGAACACGAACGTTATTTGGTTGAAAAACATTTTAAATGTCCGGTAATTTTGTTTGATTATCCAGCTAATATCAAAGCGTTTTACATGCGTTTAAACGAAGACGGAAAAACAGTTCGCGCCATGGATATTCTTTTCCCAGGAATCGGAGAAATCGTTGGTGGAAGTCAAAGAGAAGAGCGTTACGATGTTTTGCTAGAAAAAATGAAAGTTTTAGGAATCGACGAAGAAGAGCTTTGGTGGTATTTAGACACCAGAAGATTCGGTAGCGCGGTGCATTCAGGTTTCGGATTAGGATTTGAACGATTGGTATTATTTGTAACTGGAATGACCAATATTAGAGATGTAATTCCTTATCCAAGAACACCTTTAAACGCAGAATTCTAAAAAAAAAGGTTAAAAGTTTAATTGTTTAAAAGTTTAGTTTGCTAGGCTTTTAAACTTTTAAACCCATAAACTTTTAAACTATAAAAAATGTTAAAACAAAACTTACAATTCAAATTATCTCAAAAATTATCTCCTCAACAAATTCAGTTGATGAAGTTGATTCAATTGCCTACGTTGGCTTTTGAGCAGCGATTATTGGAGGAAATGAACGAGAATCCGGCGTTAGAATCGGGAAAAGATGAGGAAGAGGTTTTTGAAAAAGACGAATTCGATAACAACGACGAATACGATGATTATGAAGGAAGCGACAATATTGAAGCCGACGACATTAACGTTGACGAATATTTAAGCAACGACGAAATTCCAGATTACAAACTGCAAGCCAACAATTTTAGCGACGACGATGACGACCGCGAAAATCCGTATGCATCGCCAGTAAGTTTTCATCAAGATTTAATCAATCAATTGAATACGTTTATTCTGAGTGATTCTGATAGAGAAATTGCAGAATTCTTGGTTGGTAGTATTGATGATATGGGTTACATCCGAAGAACAATTCAGGATATTGTAGACGATATGGCATTCACTCAAGGCATTTACACCGATGAGAAAAATGTGGAAAGAATGTTGCATGTAATTCATGAATTAGAACCTTCAGGAGTTGGTGCGCGCGATTTACAGGAATGCTTGATGTTGCAGTTAAAACATAAAACACCAACAGAATATGTAGACTTAGCTTTAGATATTGTCGAAAATCAATTTGAAGCCTTTACCAAGAAACATTACGATAAATTGCTTCAAAAATACAGTATTTCGCAAGAGCAACTCAAAAAAGCAATTCACGAAATAGAAAAATTAAATCCGAAGCCAGGCGGTTCTTTTACAGGAAACAATAAAGTTACCGAAAACATCATTCCAGATTTTGCAATCAGAATCAACGATGGCGAACTCGAATTAACTTTAAACGGAAGAAACGCACCATCACTTCACGTATCGAAAGATTACCAAGAAATGATGCAAACCTATAAAGATTCGAGAGACAAATCGGGTTCACAAAAGGAAGCAGTTCAGTTTATCAAACAAAAATTGGATTCGGCCAAATGGTTTATCGACGCCATAAAACAACGTCAGGAAACGCTTTTTGTAACCATGAATGCCATCATGCATTTTCAACAAGAATATTTCCTTGACGGAGAAGAAACCTCAATGAAACCGATGATTCTTAAAGATATTGCCGATATGGTTGGCTTGGATATTTCAACCGTTTCTCGGGTAGCCAACAGCAAATATGTCGATACGCCTTATGGAACTAAATTGATCAAAGAATTTTTCTCTGAAGCCATGAAAAACGATCAAGGAGAAGATGTTTCTACTTTAGAAATTAAAAAAATTCTTCAAAACACTATTGAAGATGAAGACAAAAGCAAACCGCTTCCAGACGATCAGCTGGCCGAAATTTTAAAAGAAAAAGGCTATCCAATTGCTCGACGAACTATTGCAAAATATCGTGAACAACTTGATATTCCTGTGGCACGAATGAGAAAAAAAATATAGATTTTTTGCCATTTATTTCCAGTTGATTTAGCAAAAATTAAAACAGTACCATTTTGAAAAAAATCCTTCCTTTTTTTTCTTACCTATTTCATCCTATTTTTATTCCGCTTCTTGGAACACTATTTTATATCTATTTCAATCAAGGATATTATACTAAAGAGCAGTATTTTCTGCTTTTATTTCAAGTAATCATCATTACTTTTTTTCTGCCAATGTCGTTTTTTTATTTGCTTAGAACCTTTGGAAAAGTAGATACAATCATGCTTTCTGAAACTTCGCAACGTAAAATTCCGTTATTGGTTCAAATAGTTTTGACCTATGTTTTAATCGAAAAAAGCGTCACTATCGATAGGTTTCCGGAGCTTTATTTCTTCTTTTTTTCTGGAATTTGCAGCACAATGCTTGCCTTGTTGCTGGTTTTCTTAAAGTTCAAAGCAAGTATTCATATGATTGCTTTAAGCGCCTTGACTTTTTTTGTTGTAGCACTTTCGTTGCATTATCGGCAAAATGAAGTAGGATATATTTGCTTTTTATTCATCATTACAGGCTTTGTCGCTTCCTCCCGATTGGCAATGCAAGCGCACACGCCCAAAGAATTGCTAGTAGGATATCTTGTTGGTATGTTACCTCAAATTGGGCTTTGGTATTTCTGGCTATAAAATATAAAATTGCAAACCTATATTTAACGTATTCATGTTAAGATTGTCGTTGCCAATTTTTGCCGATTTAAATAGTGGATTCAATCCGTAATAGGCATAAAAGTTCCAAGTATTCCAACCAGCAGTTAAGTAGCAACCGTACTGAAATTTATTCAAATCAGGATTGTTTTTGATAATAATCGTTTGTACATCGTTGACAAATTTATATTTATCTGCGAATAAATAGCTTACTTTAAAACCGGTATAAATACGCCAAAATTTATGACTGTCGTAGGTGGAATTGCGCCATCTAATCTCGAATGGCACGTCGATGTAATGTAAAACTTGTTTGCTTTTATCATAAAAAATATCGCTCGATAAAACTTCGTAAACTCTAGTTTCATTTCCGTTTCCATCTTGTTCTTTGTACTGATACAAGTTATGATTGTAGGAACTAGATGAATAACCCAAGCCCAATGCTACTGCAAATGTTCTTTTTTTGTTCAAAGGCATATCTCTCAGAAAACCAAATGCTATACCAGGCGAAAACTTATTTTGTCTGAGTCCGTCGGGAGTTTTGGCTAAGCTGTTGTACGTAAAATTGAAGTAAAATTGGTCTTCGCGATACAGCGAATCAACTACAGTTTTAGTAGTATCAATAACAGATTCTTGAGCGAAAACTTGAGCTACAGAAAAGAGTAAAAATAATTTTAAAAAAAATCGCATACCTTTATTTTATGGTCTAAAATTACGAAAAAAACTCCTAGTAACTTCGCATATAGTTCACTTTAAAATATCAAAAAAAAATACCTCAAAAGAAATGAGGCATTTTTTATAGTACTATAAATGGGATCTTAAAACAATCCTTCAATTGATAAGTAGCGTTCGCCTGTATCATAATTAAAGGTCAAAACTCTTGCATCATTTGGAATTTCAAGTAGTTTTTTAGAAACTGCAGCCAACGAAGCACCAGATGAAACGCCTACCAATATTCCTTCTTTTCGGGCAATTGCTCTAGTAAATTCGTACGCTTCGTCTTTGCTTACTTGAATCACTTCATCAATAGCATTGGCATGGTAATTTTGAGGTACAAATCCGGCACCAATTCCTTGCAGCGGATGTGGTGCTGGACTTCCACCACTTAAAACAGGAGAAAGTTCTGGCTCGACTGCAATAACTTTTAAATTCGGAAATTTCTCTTTCAAAACTTCGGCAACACCGGTGATATGTCCGCCGGTACCAACTCCAGTAATAATATAATCTAACCCTTCTGGAAAGTCGGCCAAAATTTCTAAAGCCGTTGTAGTTTTATGGATTTCTATGTTTGCTGGATTATTAAATTGTTGTGGCGACCAAGCATTTGGTGTTTCTTGAACCAGTTCGGCTGCACGTTCAATAGCGCCTTTCATTCCTTTTTCACGAGGTGTAAGTTCAAATTCTGCGCCATATATTTCCATTAGTTTACGGCGTTCTACACTCATCGACTCGGGCATTACTAGAATTACTTTGTATCCTTTTACTGCCGCAACTAGCGCTAAACCAATTCCAGTATTTCCAGATGTAGGTTCGATAATAATGCTGTTGGGTTGCAACAATCCTTTTTGTTCCGCATCTTCAATCATTGCCAGTGCAATTCGGTCTTTAATACTGTTACCAGGATTGGTGCGTTCTAATTTAATCCAGACATTTTTGTTTTCAAAAAGTCGGCTTAATTGTACTACTGGAGTATTGCCAATAGTTTCTAAAATGTTGTTCGCTTTCATAGTTTTTTATTTTTTAGATACTAAAATTTAGTGCTTCAGGAAATGATTGTTTGCTTTTTACTATTATTTCACTTTTATGAAAAACCAAAGATTGAGCAGGTATAGAGTTTGTAATCCATACATTTCCACCAATAACCGCATCTTTTCCTATAGTAGTTTTGCCACCTAAAATTGTTGCGTTGGCATAAATAATTACGTTGTCTTCAATTGTAGGATGACGCTTTTCATTTGATTTATCTTTACTGACCGTCAATGCTCCAAGGGTTACACCTTGATATATTTTTACGTTTTTTCCAATTATTGCAGTTTCTCCAATTACAATTCCAGTACCGTGATCAATAAAAAAGCGTTCGCCGATTTTGGCTGCTGGATGAATATCGATTCCAGTTTTGCTGTGTGCGTATTCAGCGATCAATCTAGATAAAATTGTGCTTTTATTTTTCCATAGTTCAAAGGCAATTCGGTGCACTGTTATGGCAAAAAATCCCGGATAAGCTATTAACACTTCATTTCTCGATTTGGCTGCTGGATCAAATTCTAAAATGGCACTTAAATCTTGTAAAAGTGCTTGGTAAATCGTACTAGCGGAGTCGAAAAAAGTAGTTGAAATTGCAACTGCATTTTCGTTTGAAAACGATTCTTCTTCCAATAATTCAATTAATAAAAGACGTAATTCATTTTCCTTTTTTTGAAAATAGGTGTAATCTATATATTCTTTTGTGGAGCAAAATAGCCAATTCGAGGTTTCATTAACCCAATATTTGGCTTTTTTTTTGCTCATCAAAATTCTTTTTTCAAGAAAATTAGATTGATAAATGGTTTTATTTTCAGACATCGAAATGGTATTATAAAACAAAACTCTTCAGGTGATTGAAGAGTTTTGTCAATTAGTAATTATATTATTTATAATCAATCCATAACAAAAAGCTCCTCATTTTGAGAGCAGTAACAACAAATGTATTTGGCAACTATTGATTTCATTTTAAAACTTGTATATACAAATATGGATAGTTTTTGTCTACTTTCCAAATTATAAGTAGAATTTAACTTTTTATTAAAGGTACTCAATTTGTATCTAAAATTGATTTAAAATTAATCTTTCAATTCCATTATACCTTTTTATTTGTGCTACTTTTGCCGAAAATTATATTATGAAATCGTTTACGTGTTTATTGTTTGTTGTTTTGCTATTTCTTTTTCCAAATAATTCGAATTCTTGGGGTAAAAAAGGGCATTCGTTGGTAGCAGAAGTTGCCTTTAAATATTTAGATAAAAACACTAAGAAAATTGTAAAAGAATATCTTGACGGTATGACAATTCAAGAAGCAGCCAATTGGATGGACGACATAAAAAAAGACAAGAAATACGATAACTTAAAGCCTTTGCATTATGTGAATTTCGAAAAAAATGAAGAGGTAAAAGAGCATTGCTGCGACAATATCTTATCGGCATTAAACGGTTGCATTGTTAAATTGAGAGAGTACAAAAAGTTGTCTAAAGAAGAAGTGAAGACTAATTTATGTTATCTATTTCATTTAATTGGCGATTTACATCAACCTTTGCATATTGGTTATGGAAGCGATAAAGGCGGTAATAATTTTCAAGTAAATTTTAACGGAAAAGGAACCAATTTACATTCGTTATACGACTCGGGAATTATTGAATTTAAAAAATTAAAATTGAAGCAATGTTTGAAGGAACGTCAATATTCGAAAATTGAAATTGATGCTATACAAAAAGTAGATGTTGTGAAGTGGTCGGTTGCTTCAAGAATGCAGTTGGAAACCATTTATGATGTCAAGAATAATAAAATTTCTGAAGATTATGTAAACGAAAATCTACCTATTATCAAAAATCAAATTCACCTTGCTGGGATAAGACTTGCAGGAGTTTTACAGCAAGTTTTTACAGATAAGTAAAATAGTTGCAGAGAGGATGGGATTCGAACCCACGATACAGTTACCCATATACAAACTTTCCAGGCTTGCTCCTTCAACCACTCGGACACCTCTCTTTTTGGGATTGCAAAGAACACTAAAAATTAGCAATAATCAAAATTTTATTCCATTTCTCCACGCAATGATGTTTCAAAAATAGTTTTGAATACCGAGTGGGAAACATTTTGCCCTAAAAGATACATCAGTTTTGTAATTGCAGCTTCTGTTGTAATATCTTTTCCAGATATTACGCCAATTTTTTTGAGCATGGTACTCGTTTCATATTGACCCATACTTACACTACCACCAGAACATTGTGTTACATTGATAATATGTAGTCCGCTTTTAATTGCTTTTTTCAAAATCTGTATGAACCACTCTTCGGTTGGCGCATTGCCAGAACCATAGGTTTCCAAAATAATTCCTTTTAGATTCGGAATTGAAATTAGGGCATTCAATACTTCTTCATTTATTCCCGGAAACATTTTTACAATTACAACATGGTCGTCTAAATTTTTATGAACAACTAGTTTTTTGGTTCCGTTTTTGGGTAAAACAGCGTGTTGATTTATGTTTAAATGTACACCAGATTCGGCAATAGCAGAAAAATTAGGAGACGAAAAAGCCTTGAAATGTTCGGCATTAATCTTAGTGGTTCGGTTACCGCGGTACAATTTGTATTCAAAATACAAGCATACTTCGTTCACCACCGATTTGTTTTTGACTCTAAGTGAGGCAATTTGAATTGCGGTAATCAAATTTTCTTTCGCATCAGTTCGTAAATCACCGATAGGCAATTGTGAACCTGTGAAAATTACAGGCTTCCCTAAATTTTCTAGCATAAAACTTAATGCCGATGCTGAATAGGACATCGTATCTGAACCATGAAGTACTACAAATCCGTCAAACAATGCATAGTTTTCTTCGATTATTGTAGCAATTTTCACCCATTTTTCAGGATTCATGTTGGATGAATCTATGGGTTTTTCAAAAGATATGGTCTCAATTTGACAATCGAGTTGTTTCAGTTCAGGGATTTTTTGTAATAATTTACTAAAATTAAATGCTTTTAAAGCGCCAGTTTCAAAGTCTTTCATCATACCAATAGTTCCACCGGTATAAATAAGAAGTATGTTGGGTTTAGATTGCATTTTCGTATTTAGATTTGTTCACCACCGGATTGGCATACATGTTCAAAAATCCTTCCATCATAATTTGATTCGAACAATCAATTTTTAATTCTAATCTTCTTTCAAATAATGATTTTTCGTCTTCAGTGTAGTGATTGCTGTATGAATTGGTTTTATTTAATAAATCGTAGGCAATATAATTAGTTGGCCATAATTTGTACGACTGTAAAATAGAATCGTCAATAGTTTGGGCAAGAGCTTGAACTTGTTTGTTGGTATTGTCGTTTTCTTCAGCAATCACATCAAGTTCGGTGTCTAAAACATCGCCAACGTGAATGTGAATGCGTTTTTTCTGACCGATAATTCCGCTTAAAAGTGTAACAAAATCTTCGTTTTTTTCCTTAATATATTTTTCAGCTTTTGCTTCCGCCATTAATTGCGGCATTTTTAAAGCATCTGTAGGATCGTATTCGTAGGATATAGAAACAGGTACAATTTTTAATTTCTTAAAGTATTCCATAACATTTTGCTCGTCAGAACCCATTCCAAGCATTTTCAAAACGCCAGAATGTGTAGCATCATTTCCATCTTTAGTTCTTCCTTCGCGCTGTGCAATCCATACCGAACGGTTTTCGCGCAACAGCAAATGACCAATGTATTCGGACATTAATTTCGAACTTTGCAATAATTCTCTTGGCGATAAACCTCTTTGAACTAAAAAATTTCGATTGAGTTTGGCTAACGTATTCATAAAATCACGTTTTACCAAGTTATCGCCAATTGCAGAAGCTGTCATGACTAATCCGTGTTCGAAAATGCAAGTATTTAGTAATGAAGTATCTAATATAATATCCCGATGGTTTGAAATGAAAAGGTACGAAGTATTTTTTTGTAATTTTTCAAAACCCGAAGTGGTAAGTCCTTCAGATGATTTTTCTAGTACTTTACGAACAGCCTGATAAATAAAATTACACTGAAAATCTCGTATAGAATGTGTTCTTTTTAACTGTTCTTTCCATACGGATTCGTCAAGTTCTGGAAAGGTAAATTCCATTATGGCCTTCATCATTGGATGATTTAACGAGGAACAAATGGCTTCATTTACTTCGGTATCGTAAAACGGACGAATAGCATCAAATTTCTGCATTTTAGTTTTATTTTTTTAGCATCACAAATAAACAAAAAAAAACGCATTTTACGATTAAGAATTGGTTAAATACCAAAAATAGCTTTAGAGTTTTCTGTAGTAATCTGAGCAATTTCTTCTAGTGGAAGTTGGTATATTTCGGATAATTTCTGAGCAACCAAAAGTGTGTAACTGCTTTCGTTTCGCTTACCGCGATGTGGCGCTGGCGCTAAATAAGGCGAATCGGTTTCTAAAACAATATGTTTCAAATCGATTTGATTAAGAAATTGGTCAATCTTTCCGTTTTTAAAAGTGGCAACTCCGCCAATTCCGAGTTTCATATTCAGAGAAATTGCTTGCTGGGCTTGTTCTAAATTTCCCGAAAAGCAATGAAAAATTCCAAATAATTCGTCGCTTTTTTCAGATTCTAAAACTTCGAAAACTTCGTCAAAAGCGTCGCGACAATGAATGTTTATTGCCAGTTTGTGGTTCTTTGCCAATTGAATTTGACGTTTAAAAGCAATTTTTTGAATCTCTAACGTAGTTTTGTCCCAATATAAATCGATGCCAATTTCGCCAATTGCATAAAATTTATTTTTCTCCAATTCGGTTGCTACATGCGCTAATTCATCCAAATAATTTTCTTTTACATAACACGGATGTAAACCAATCATCAAAAAAATATTTTCTGGAAATTGTTGTTCCAAATCGTACATTTTTTCAGTGTAAGAGGAATCAATCGACGGAATGAAAAATCGTGAAACTCCGGCATCTAGTGCGCGTTGAATCATTTCTGGTCGGTCATTTTCAAATTCGGAAGAATATAAATGCGTGTGTGTATCGGTAAGAATCATTATCGGATTGCGATTTTGTGTTGCAAGTTTCGGCTATCGAATTGCAAAAGTAATGAAACAAAATAGTGTTTGACAAAAAAAAAGTAGCACAAAAGTCACAAAACTTAATCCATAGCTTTCGTGATTTTTGCGCTAAAGTCTAATCCAAATCATTTAATAGTTGCTGCGCTTTATCAAAATCTTCGGCATCTGATGGAATTTGAGTGAGATACTCTTTACATTCTTTATATTGTTTTTGTTTCAATTTTGATAGAGCCAAATTCCAAGTTGCCTTGTCTTTATATGCTGAATTTCCTGATTTTATATTTGACAGCAAAAGTTCTCCTTTTACATAATCGTTTGTTTCAATTAGTGAAATTCCATAAAAATAGTGCAATTCAGTATTGGTGAAATCCTCAATTTTTTCAAATGCTTGAACAGCTTTTTCATATTCTTTGGCATTGAAGAAATCTTGCGCATTTTTCAAGTTTACATCTGCAGTACTTCGCTCTACAAAAACTGCTGTTTCATGTTGATTGTAATCAGAATATTCTGGTGTTCCATTTTGCATAAAAAAGAAGATTCCAATAAATAACGCAACCGAAGCGGCAACAGAGTAGTGCCAAGGTTTGAACGAAATGACTTTGGAGGTGTTTTGCGTTTCGGATGAAGATAGATTCTCAAAATAATTTTTTGAAATTGCTGTTAAGTTCTCTTTGAAGCTTGATGTTTCAGTTGAAAATTTAGTGTTTAGAAATTGCGTAGTTTCTTTATACAGTTCAAAACTTTGTCTGAATTGTGCGTCATTCTGAAGTTGTTCTTCGAACAGTATTTTTTCTTCTTGCGGCATTTCGTTATTGATATAACTTTCAAAGCCAATGTATTGTTCTTCGTTCATGACTGTTATTTTACAGATTTAAATCTACTGGATTGTTGAATCATTTCGGTTAATTGGCCAGTGCAAATGGATTTTTTCTTGCGCACATAACCATAAGTAACATTCAGTTTTTCGGCTACTTCCTCCATCGTTTTTGTAACAAAACTAAGTTGGAGTACTTCCTGACATTTCGCACCAAGTTTTTGAAACATTTCGTCAAAAAGCGAGCGTTTTTCTTCAAATACTTCGGTTTGAAACGTCATTTCCTGAACGTTTTCCTCTATAGATACATTATCATCTGTAATTGTTACCTGTTTATTGGATGTTTTTTTCAGCTCATTCAACCAACGTCTTTTACATAATAAAAAGAAATAGGCGTCAAACGGACAGGTAAGTTGCAGTCCATTAGTTTTTGCTTGATTGTAAATTGTTACTAGCACTTCCTGAATTACATCTTGAGCATCGTCATAATCGCCACTATTGTTTCTGATATAATAAATCACTTTAGGAGCAAATTTTTTATAAATCGATTGAACTACGCTAGAGTTATTTTGCAATAATCCTTCGATGTAAAGTTGATCTTGATGCACTTGAATTGCTTTCATAAGTACTTTATTTACAGCTAATGTAAAAAAAATACAGATAAATAGGTAACAAATTTATAAAGCATTTGATATAGTGGTATAAACGTTCTGAAATTGGAATTTTGAAATTGCCGAAAAATAAATTTTAAAAATAATTTTAAAATAGGGGTAACAAATTTTAAAGCCAATTGATATAACCGTATAAAACAAATAGTAACAACATTAAAACTTAGAAATTATGAAATCAAATTTTAAAAAAATCGGTCTTTTAGTTTTAGCTTCAATTGCTTTAACAAGTTGTTCAGATGATGACAACAACACAACAAACAACGTTCCAAGTGCAGCACAATTTGCAGCAATACGAGAAAATGCAATGGACGGAATCACACAAAACTTTGCTTTAACAGTAGAAGACGGTGCAACAACTTTCACATCTGTAAAAGGAGTTCAGTTTACAATCAACGGCGGTTGTCTTACTAAAAACGGAAATCCAGTAACCGGACAAGTGCAAGTAGAATATGCCGAAGTTTTCGACAGTGGAACAATGCTTGTGACAGATAAAACCACAATGGGAAAAATGCCAAATGGCGATATGACCTTGATAGTTTCGGGTGGCGAGTTTTTTGTAAATGCAACACAAGATGGAGTTCAACTTGATATCACGTGTTCAATTCAACTTATAATTCCATCTGCTTTAACTGGTGGCGCCGATACTGGAATGCGTCTTTGGGATGGTATTATTGACGCTGACGGAAATCTTGATTGGGAACAACAAGCCGACACACCAAACGGACAAAATAACATATTTGTGGAAGGAACAGCTGTAAACGCACCTTATTACGCTTTCTTCAATAATTTTGGTTGGACCAATGTAGATCGTTTTTATAGTGATCCAAGACCTAGAACTACTATTTTAGCAGAAGCGCCAAGTGGATATAATTTTGGAAACAGCGCTATTTATCTTCACTATGATGGCGAAGCTAATACACTAGCAAAATTAGATACATACAACGATACAACCAATCAGTTTTCGGAGCATTACGGTCAAATTCCAATTGGTTTAGAATGTCATGTAATTTTCGCAACCGAAGAAAATGGACAATGGCGCTATGCTATAAAAGCAGCAACAATTGCCGCTAATGATGTGTATGTTTTTACAAATGCCGAAACAACATTAGGTACTGAAGCACAACTTGTGGCAGCAATAAATGCACTTCCATAATTACAGATAAATTATATTTTAACAAAACTGACGATTCATTCGTCAGTTTTTCTTATATTTATAACACCAACTAAACCAAGCAGATATGAAAAAACTATTACAAGTACTTTTGATTCTTGCTCCTTTTCTATCTTTTTCGCAAACAAAAATCAAAGATACCGTTACCAGAAAAGCCACTATCGGATATAATCAAAATGGAAATTTAGTTTCGTTTAAACCACAAACACCAGCATTAATTCCGATTGCAGGCGCGCCAAAACCAAGTTATAGTTATTTCTGGGAAATGGGTGACGGAAGTTACAGCAAGCAAGCCGAACCTAAAAAGGTCTACAAAAAGAAAGGCAATTACAAAGTTAATTTATCGGTTACCAACAATTACGACAACGGAAAACCACCAGCTACGCGGCCAAAAACAGTAGCGATAAACGAAATTTCTGATACTAATTTTGATGCAATTGCTTCCTTGGCCGACACCACTTCTGTGCATCTTTTCGCCAATCGCGAACCCGTTCCAGAAGAAGAAATGATTGTAGTAATTTCCTATCAAAACAATCTGAATTATGTTGCTAATGGAAAATTATATCTCTTTTACAACGACAAAGAATTCAAAAACAAAAATTTCGAATTGCTAGAAACACGAACCCATTTTGGAGAGAAAGAACTTCAGGAAACCGGAATTGTTTCGAATGATGATTTGAATAATAATGATTGGAATGTCGCTTCCGCAAATGTTACTCAGCCTTCAAAACAACCTTTCTTTATCAATGATGAAAATCTTGAAATGACGTTAGCCGAAAGCAAAACCTTATTTTCTGATGTTAAGTCATTTGAATTTGACGGAATGAATCCGAGTGAAACCAGAAACATTTTCTTCACTTTCAAAACTACACCAGAAATGCTGAAAGACACCAGCGCAACTGTAAAAATGCGCGGAGTTTATGTTCCTGACCGAAATTACAAATCCCACAAAAAGAAAACTTTGGAAATGGAAATTGTAACATCGCACGATCCCAATAAAATGTCCAGCAACGCCACATTCATGAATTATAGATTGGTTCGGTTTAAAACCTTAAACTTCAAAACTCGTTTTCAAAACGATGGCGAAGGTCCAGCTCGAAAGATAAAATTAGAAACTGATATTCCAGAAATGTTTGACAAAAAAACATTAAAAATTGTCGATAATTATCCCAAATGTCCCATCTGTCCAAAAGGCGAAGAGGTGACTTACAGTTGCATGGATACTATAGTTTTAAAAAACCAGATTCATTTTATTTTTAAGAATATTTACCTTCCTGGAAGTCAGCAAAAAAATGTTACCGATCGCGATTCAACCAAAGGATTTGTAAAATATTCTATGAAATTTGCTAAGGATTTTCATAAGGTAAAAACCAAAAGCAGAACCGCAATTATTTTTGATAAGAACGAACCAGTAATTACAAATTATGCCGTAACACGTTTTTTACCCGGAATTTCTATCGGAGCAAAAGCAGGTTACAACTACTTTTCAAATCAGGAAAATGGCAAAAGTTATTTTACTGGAATCACCGTTTCTCCGTTTAAATCCTATCGTTTTTATTGGCAGGCAGAATTGTACTACAACTATTTTGAAAGCAGTTCCTCTAGCGCAACACCATTACAGTTAAGGCAATTTACGCCGCCTATTCAGTTGGCTAATGGTACTGTTTTGGATGTTGCGTATACGCAAACTTCAACGTCGTCAAAAGTTATAAAAAACATGGCCGATATTGTTCCTATTTCATTGCGCTACAACATCAACAATTTTATTGGAGTCGGAGTTGGTCCACAATTTTCGGTTTTGTTGAATAGTACTACCCAAAATAATTCGGTAACTCGATATTTTCAACCTAACTTTAATGAAAATCCACCTGGAGTTGGAGATGAAATTACGGCTTTACAAGAGAATAATTCTTCGGAAACCAAATTAAAATCGTTCGAAAAAATGCAGACTTCGGTTTTTGCAGACGTCACTTTTGGTTTTGCACGAATTGGTCCAAGTCTTGGAGTTAGATATTATCAAAATTTTGAAAAAGATTTTAATTATTGGCAGTTTTATGCTATTTGGAAATTTTAGGTTTCTAACTCAAAAGGCACAAAATCGAATCTAAAAAAATTGAAAATAGAGAATGAAATTTACAAAAAGTTATTTAAAAGATCTTACTTATAAAATAAATGGAGCTGCAATTGAAGTTCACAAAGAAATTGGTCCAGGACTTCTTGAAAGCATTTACCATAAGTGTATGATGCGTGAACTTGAATTTAGAGGAATTGAGTTTCAATCTGAATTAAAAGTGCCATTATATTTTAAAGGTGTTAATTTAGAAACTGAATTAAGATGTGATTTACTAATTGAAAAATCAATTGTAGTGGAATTAAAATCTGTAAAAGAATTTCTACCTATTTATGAAGCGCAACTTTTAACGTACATGAAACTACTTAAAGTTCCTAAAGGGATTATTTACAATTTTAATTCTTTAAATGTATATCACGCAGGGCAAAAATCTTTCGTAAATCATCACTTTAGTAGTCTTGAGGAATAAAACAACTAAATAACTTTTGTGTCTTTTATGTTAAATTTTTTTTTCATTAAAATAGTAGTATTGTTTTTCTTTTTAACGCAATTGGCTTTTTCGCAAAGTCCAAGTTATTCTGTTTTAGAAAATAAAATATACAATGCTACTGATGCATTTGTTGCCAATCCAAATCAAGAAAATTTAAAGAAATTAGAAAATCAGGAAACCTATTTTATACCCAAAACCAAACCAGAATATTTGGCTTTGGTAATTTTAAATTGCAATAAAGCGTATTTTCAAAATCAGTTTGGTGCAACCAAAAAAGCTATTTCTTCTTACGAAAAAGCATGGCTGATTTATCAAAAAAACAAACTTTCAAACTATGATATTACCGAGTTTTGCCTGAAACCATTGGGAAATCTTTACACGATCATTGGTGATTATGAAAATGCCGAAAATACTATAAAGCACTATTTTTATATTGCCAATTCAGAAGGAAATCAGCAACAGAAATTTGCAGCAATTCTCAATTTGTCTAATGTTTATCAGAATACTGGGAAAATTAAGGAAGCTATAAACTTGTTGGAACAAACCATCAAAACAGAAAAACTGACCTCAGTTCAAAAAGGAATTTTATACAATAATCTTGGGAATAATTACTTTTTGAATACGCACGGTATGTTTGTAAAAGCGGATGCTTATCAAAAAGGAGAAGCAGCTTATAAAAAAGCAATTGCCTTATTAAAATCAGAAAAAAATCAGTCAGAATCTTTGTCAAATGCCTATCGGAATTTAGCTAAAAGATATGTGGTTACGCAAGAATTTGAATTGGCAAAAAACAACATGCAAAATGCACGAATCGAATTTTTAAAAACGCCAAAACAAGAGCCTCGAAAGGTAGCGCAATTCTATCTTGATGAAGCTACGATTTTGCTTAAGCAAGACAGCTTGGTGCAATCTCAAGAACGAATTAGTGTTATTTTTAAAACATTAATTCCGAGTTATTCTTCTACAAATGTGCTTCCAGCAAAAAATTCGTTATTTGCAGAAACTACCTTGCTGGATGCGTTAGATTTGCAAGCTGAACTTTTTCTGAAACAAAATCAACCTAAGAAAGCGTTGCAAAGTTATACACTAGCTTTTCATATTGAGGCGTTATTTCAGTATATGTTGTGGCATGAAAGCTCCAAAATAATTTCACAAATAAGAAACCGAAACCGAACTGAAAAATGCATTTCTATTTATTATAATCTTTTCAAAAAAGAAAAAAAAGCGAGTTATTTGGAAGCTGCTTTTGTGCTTCAGGAACAAACAAAATCGGCTGTTTTACAAGAATACATTTCGGTTTCCAAAAATATTTCTGGTGATGAAAAATTGATTCGTGAGCAACTTCAGAACTGGAATACTGTCATTATAAAGGAACAGCAAAAATTGGAATTTGCCAATATTTCCAAAATAAATGAAGCCATAAATAAGCAAAACGAATTGATGCTTTTACTGAAATCTAAAACACAGAATGACTCAAAAGCAGCAAAAAAAGAGTTCAATTTGACCGATCTATATTCAAAACTCGAAAAAGACAATGCGGTTTTGGTCGCGTATTTTTATGGAACTGAAAACATTTATATTTTTACTTTAAAAGATAGAGGAATCACTGTAAATGAGAGTACTTTGCAAGGAACTGGCGCAACTAAAATTGTTGATTTCATAGGGTATTTTTCAGATTCAGATAAAATCATAAACGACATTTCTAAGTATAAACTTTTAGGAAATCTTGTATATAAGAAATTGAAACTTCCAAAAAAATCCAATCACAAAAACCTGATTATTATTCCAGATGGAGTTTTAACAATGTTGCCTTTTGAAGCCTTAATTACCGAAGAATCCAAGACCACTAATTTTGCCAAAATGAATTATTTACTTACTGATTTTAATATTGGTTACCAAAATTCGGCAGCGTTTTATCTGAATTCTCATGCTTTTCAGCACAAGAATGAAGCGGTTTTGGGTGTATTTCCAATATTTGAAAAGACTAATTTAGAATTGGCTTTTTCCAAAAAAGAGTTGGATTATTTAAAGTCGAATTTTAGTGGAAATTATCTCGAAAAAGACAAGGCAACGTTTGCAAACTTCAAACATAATCTTTCTAATTTTTCTATTTTGCATCTTTCTACACACGCATCTTCTGGCGATGTTTTGGATCTAGCAAGTATTCGGTTTTACGACGAGGAGATTCTGTATTCGGAGCTTTATAATTTATCCATAAATCCAGATTTGGTTGTCCTTTCTGCTTGTGAAACCGGAATTGGAAAACTCTATAAATCAGAAGGTGCAATGAGTGTTGCAAGAGGTTTTCAGTTTGCTGGAGCACAAAATTTATTATTTTCACTTTGGAAAGTTAACGATTATACTACCTCTGTTTTGATGCAGAAATTCTATACTAATATAAAGCATGGGCGATCGTATTTTGAGTCCAATCATCAGGCAAAACTGGATTTTCTTGCGGACGAAAGCATTTCCAATTCTAAAAAATCGCCATATTATTGGGCGTCGTTTGTATATTATGGAAGTTTAGAACCAAAGTCGACTTCAAATAATTTAGTTGTAGTTTCCGTTTTAGCTGGATTAATTGCTTTATTTTTGGCCTTCAAACTAATACGAAATGCAGGAGCTTCAAAAAATTCTAAAGAAAAATAAGTATAAAAAAATTAACTTTAAAGTTTCCAAGACACAACATCTTTTAATAAAAATCATACTTAACGGAGTAAAAGGAAATTTTATTCTCGATACTGGCGCAAGTAATAGTTGTGTGGGATTTGAAGGAATTGAAAAGTTTAATTTGCAACCAGAGAAATCGAAAACTAAAGCTTCTGGCGCTGGAGCAACCGGCATGTTAACGCAAATTTCTAAGGAAAATAAGTTGGAGTTAAATCGTTGGAAAGAAAACGATTTTACTTTGGTAATTTTCGATTTATCGCATGTGAATTCGGCACTTACGCAACACAAGGCAAAACCAGTTGATGGTATTATTGGTGCCGATATTTTACTTCAAGGAAAAGCAATTGTTGATTACTTTAATCACTGTTTGTATTTGAAGTAGTTTTTTCTGTTACGCAATCCATCTTTGATTTTTAAAGTAAGTCTTTATAATATTTTATTTATTTGATTTCAAATTAAATTTTATTGGGTTTAATATTTTTTTTTAAAGATTTTTTTCTAAAAGTTTTTTTATAACATTAAAATCAATTTCTTTTAATTCAATGGAATTGTAAATAATTCGTCCGTTTTTATTTATTAGAAAATATTCGGGTAAAGCTTTTATATTAAATTTTTTTGCAATTAAACTTTTTGAAGATTTTACACGTTCAGATACGTTAATCCAGTTCAAATTTTTCTTTTTAATTTCCTTAAACCATCTATTTACATTTTCATCTTGATTAAAATAAACTACTTCAAATCCTTTATCTTTGAATTCACTATAGAGTTTAACAAGATTTTTTTCATATATCTTACAAGCGCTGCACCAAGTAGCTGAAAAAGCAATTAAATATACAGTATCCTTAAGTGAATTGTTGTTAAATATTTGATTAGAATCGTTGAGTACCTCAAAAGTTGGAACGGCAACTCCTACATCTGATTTGTTAGCATTTTCTTTAAAATTATTTAAATCGGTTTCAAATTGTAATCCTAATTCAGTATTTTTAATGTTTGCTGGTAGATTTTGAAAAATATCATTAATAATTTCATAATTATAATCAAGATCACCAGACTCAAACGCCATAAAATATAAGGCGTAATAGGTGTTTTTATCAAAATCTTTAATAATTTTTAACTGTTCTTTTACAAGCGACATTTTGCTTTCTTTTGATAAAGTCTTGTATTTTTTAGTATCATCTGTAAAATAAGAGAATTTGTCAAAATAATATTCTCTTTTTAAACGCATTAAGTTGTATAATGTATTATTTGAAGTTTTACTATATATTATATTGGAAAAAATTGAAGCATCTGGAAGAGGAAGTTCAACAATTACATCGCTCATATTTGATTCAGCAAGAACATAAAAATAGTGGCTTGGGTCATCCGTTAAATAAATTTGCAAAGTTGCTATTTCGTTACTAAAATTTTCTTCATAAGTGATTAATCCATTTTTAATTTTTGAATTGTAATTTTTTGAAGTACCTCCTTCGAGATAGTTAACATCAAAACAATTTATAGAGATACTTTTTCCCTCTAAGGATGGATTTTTAAAGATTATTTTCACTTTTAGATTATTTTGTGAAAATGAAATTTGAATTAGTAAAAAAAGTAGTGAATTTATGAAAATCCTCATGTTTATATAATGTTTTAAGGTCAGTAATATTTTAATACAATCAATAGAACTATAAAACAACTTTATAATTATATCGTATATAGTTCGAATAAGATATTATTTCATAATAATCTATTGTTTATTGTATTCAAAAAATTGTGACTCGGCTTCAGATTTTTCTAAAGTTAAACCATAATAATTCAAGTCTTTAATTGTAGCCTCAATAGAAATATTGCTTAATATAAGATCATAAATCCCATCTAAAGTTATTTTATTTTTAATGATTACATCGTAATACTTACTTATTCTACTACCTATTTCGGAAATATTGGAGTCAAATAAAATAAAATTAGTATTAGTGTCACTTTTTAGTTTTTCAGGACTATTGGTAATGTTTTCTAATTTTGTTTTATCAACTACTTTTAAATTATAAATAGCTGTCTTTTTGGTTGTAACTGTTTCAACTAGATTTAATGTCTTTAATAGATTAAATTTAATATCTAAAACTTTCTTTTCTTCGTCTGAAAACAAACTGTTTTTATAAAAAAGAGAATAATTTTGGTTCTCTAAATCTGGTGGCAATGAAATATGAGATTCAAAAGTATTTGATAATTCAGCTAATAAAGAAGGTAAATTTTTGTTTAATTCAAAGAATACTCCTTGCGTTTTTAAGGTGTTTTCATGCATTTTAAATTCAGTACTATTTCCGTTTAATAAAATAAATGAATATTTATTTTCTTCGTTATAGGTCAGTTTATAAGCAACATCGACTACGCGTTCTTGTTTTGGAGTAATAATTTCTGGTAGTACAACGTCGTCGTCTATTTTTTCGGTAGTTATACTTTCTCCTTTGATAAATTTTTCAATAACTGTCTCGGTTAAATTACTTGGTTTTCCTACCCATTTTACAATTCCATTTTGGTCAATTAATATGGTTTTAGGAATGCTGTAGTTTCCATCTTTATCTGATATATAATCTTTAAATGTTTTTCCAGTCTGATCACTTACCACCATAGTTTTAAAGATAACTCTATTTAAAGTTCTTACTACTTTTTCTGGCTTTTCATAAGTTATTGAAATAAATTTCAGATTTTTATAATCTTCGAATTTACTTTGTAAATCGTTAATATGCGGGACTTGCTCAAGACATGGTTTACACCAAGTTGCCCAAAATTCTAAGACAATATATTTATTTTTTAAATCTTTATTATTCTCTGAATTTAGAATGTAATCTGAAATAGCAATATTTGGAGCAATTTGATCCACTTTCACTTGCGCAACATTGGTACTTGTAAAAAGTAAAATTATACCAAACAAAAAAATAGTTTTTATTTTCATAATTTAAGTAGAATTTAAATTTAAAATCCTAAAAGGTGAAAAGTATATTTGACTTTGAAATAGTAATCAAATCTAATTTCTTTTTCTATTCCTCTTAAACGATTGTATGGCAACTAAAGTCGCCACAAACATCAATATTCCACCAACAATAAATGGCGCGCCCGGAAATTGAAAAGGCGCTTCTTTGTGCGTAAAAAAGTAAAAAACGGTACTCATTAATGGAGGACCAATAATAGAAGAAGCACTCATTAAACTAGTTAATGTTCCTTGAATTTCTCCTTGTTCGTTAGCAGGAACTTCTGCCGAAACTACTGCTTGTAAAGCTGGTCCAGCAATTCCGCCTAAACAATAAGGTATCAGAAATACAAACATCATCCAGCTTTCTGATGCGAAGGCAAACAAAAACATGGCGACCGTGTACAAAGCCATTCCAAGGTAAATACTTTTTTCATTTCCTAAGACAGGGTTGATTACACGAATTAAACCGCCTTGTACTATTCCTACCAATAACCCGACAATTCCGAGTGATATTCCTACCATTTTTTCATCCCAACCAAACCTGAAAATAGTATAAAAACTCCAATTGCTTTGCACGGCATGTGAAGCAACATAAAGAATAAATATTGATGAAATTAATCCAATAAGTTTGGGATGTTTTTTTAAGCTTAATAACGCACCAACTGGGTTTGCACGTTTCCAATTGAATTCTCTACGGTTTTCTTTGGTTAAAGATTCTGGTAAAACGAAATAACCGTACAAGAAATTGATCATGCACAACACGGCAGCAGCATAAAAAGGAACTCTCGATCCGTATTGACCAAGTAATCCGCCCATAACCGGACCGATAATAAATCCTAATCCAAAAGCGGCGCCAATTAAACCAAAGTTTTTGGCTCTATTTTCAGGTGTACTTACATCGGCAATATAAGCCGAAGCAGTCGTAATACTTGCACCTGTTACTCCAGCAATTATTCGTCCCACAAAAAGCCATTCTATTGTTGGTGCCACTGAAAGAAAAAGATAATCTAATGAAAAGCCAAGAAGCGAAATTAGGATTATTGGTCGGCGTCCGTATTTATCACTTAAACTTCCTATTAAAGGAGCAAAAACAAATTGCGTGATAGAGTAGGCAAAAGTTAACCAACCTCCAATTTTAGCAGCTTCGCTAATGTCACCGTTGATAAGTTCTTTTATTAGTTTTGGAATTACCGGTATAATTATTCCCCAACCTGTGATGTCTATCAACATCGTAATGAATATAAAACCTATTGCCGCTTGCTTTTTGCTTTTCTTCATAAAAAAAATCGATTTGGTGTAAAGCTACAAAAAAACTTTTTCTGCACTGTTTCAAAGTTTAAAATGTTTAGATGTTCAATTATGAATCAATGAATTGTTTTTATGTATTTTAGATTGCAGTTGTAAATTCATGTTGATAACTCGATTATATTTTTATATTTGTAATAAAACATTGTATATATAATGAAATCGTCGTTCACAAGAAGTTAGACAAGCATTGTGCGATAAATATCAATAAACAAAAAGCATTTACACATTTAACCTCAAATAAACAATTTACATTTATATGAAAAAAATACTCATTGTCTTTGCAGTGCTAGCCTTAGCAGTTTCTTTTAATTCGTGTTCGAATGAGGATGAAAACGTTTCGAAATCAGTAACTTTTAAAGTTGATGGCGTTGATAAAAATTTCAAAGTAGAATCTGCAGAAACTGGAGGTTTATTATTTGTAACTGGATATATTGGAAATCCTTCTGAACCAACCGAGTATGTTACTTTTACGCTTAATTCTGAGGATACAGGAGCCAATGCAATTACAAATTTTAGCTATGAAAATCTGACCAGTAGTTATGATCCAATTTCGTTTTCATCAAATGTTACTGAAAACAGTGGAGGAAAAGCAGAAGGTACTTTTTTTGGAACATTAGAACCATTTGATGCTGGAGCAAATATTGAAATTACAGAAGGTTCTTTTTCAATAAAATAAACCACCATATAAAAGAAAACCGTCATGATATTGATTCATGACGGTTTTTATTATTTAAGAAATCACTGTTTTTATAATTCCAATGCTTTTTTAGCATCGCCATTCATTAACAATTCTAATGGATTTTCTAACGCTTCTTTTACAGCAACTAGGAAACCAACTGATTCACGACCGTCAATAATTCGGTGATCGTAAGAAAGTGCCACATACATCATTGGGTGAATTTCCACTTTACCATTTACAGCAATTGGACGTTCAATAATATTGTGCATTCCTAAAATTCCTGATTGTGGAGGATTGATAATTGGTGTAGATAACATGCTTCCAAAAACGCCACCATTAGTGATTGTAAACGTTCCACCAGTCATATCGTCAACCGTAATTTGTCCGTCACGCGCTTTTAATGCTAATCTTTTAATATCCGCTTCAACGCCACGGAACGTTAAATTTTCGGCATTACGAACTACAGGAACCATTAATCCTTTTGGTCCTGAAACCGCTATTGAAATATCGCAAAAATCGAAAGCAATTTTATGATCGCCATCCATCATCGAGTTTACATCTGGAAATAATTGTAATGCTCTAGTTACCGCTTTAGTAAAAAACGACATATATCCTAAACCAACGCCACCATGTTTAGCTTTAAATGCATCTTTGTACTCGTTACGAATTAAGTTTATAGGTGTCATATTAACTTCGTTGAACGTTGTTAACATAGCTGTTTCGTTTTTGGCAGCTACCAATCTTTCGGCTACCTTACGACGCAACATTGATAATTTTGTGCGTTCTGTGCTGCGTGAACCACCCGTTGGAGTTCCCATTGATGGCGTTGCATTTACAGCATCATCTTTAGTAATTCTTCCACCTTTTCCTGTTCCAGAAACTTCAGAAGGATTGATGTTTTTTTCGTCTAATATTTTTTTTGCTGCTGGCGATGGAGCGCTTGCTGCATATGTTTTTTCTTCAACTGGAGCAGTTTTTGGAGCTTCAGCTTTTACTTCAGCTTTTGGAGCTTCGACCTTTTTTTCTTCTGCTTTTGGAGTTTCTGTTGTTGCAGCACCAGGTTTTACACCGTCGGTATCTATTAAACATACAACTGCACCAACTGCAACGGCATCACCTTCTTCTGCTTTTAGCGTTATGATTCCGCTTACTTCTGCAGGCAATTCTAATGTTGCTTTGTCAGAATCTACTTCTGCAATTGCTTGATCTTTTTCAACATAATCGCCATCTTTTACTAACCAAGTTGCGATTTCTACTTCTTTTATAGACTCTCCAGGTGATGGCACTTTCATCTCTAATATCATATGTGTAATTTTTGATGTTATTTTTAATTTACCTGACAGCCACCGGCTGTCCTCCTTTTAATTTCAAATGCCTAGTGAAAGCACTTTCATTTCTAAAATGATTGTAATTATTTTAAATTATGAATTTTATATTTTAAATTGTTCGTGTTGTTACTTGTATGTTCTAGCCCTGATTACTTCACATTGCATTTATTTAAATCGGAGTTCAGTGAACTTCGTTTGCAGCGACATCCTTTTTCTTTTTTCTTTAAAAAGGAAAAGATATAGCGGAAAGCAGGGAATAGCTCCTAAAAAAAATTATCTAAATAAATCTTTATCGAAAACCATTCTTATTGCATCGGCATGACGTCTTCTATCTCTAGTGTGACTTCCTGCTGCTGGCGCTGCGTAAGCTTTTAGTGATGCTAATCTCCATTTTACTAAATCGAAATTCATCAACATAAAACTGTAAGCACCCATGTTTTTAGGTTCTTCTTGTGCCCAAACGTAATCATCGGCATTTGGATAACTCGCAATAATTGCTTTTAATTGCGCTACTGGTAATGGAAACAATTGCTCGATACGTACCAAAGCTACATCATTTCTACCATTATTTTCTCTTTCGGCTAAAATATCATAATAGAATTTTCCTGTTACGAAAACCAAAGTTTTCACTTTAGATTTGTCTACAGTAGTATCATCGATTGTTTCTTGGAATTCACCGGTTGCCAAATCGTCTTGCGTAGATACACATAACGGATGACGTAATAAACTTTTTGGTGAAAATACTACAAGCGGTTTACGGAATTTGGTTTTCATTTGTCTTCTCAACAAGTGAAAGAAATTCGCTGGCGTCGTACAATCGGCAACGTACATATTGTGGCGTGCGCAAAGTTGTAAATAACGTTCCATTCTTGCAGAGGAATGTTCGGCACCTTGACCTTCATACCCATGTGGAAGCAACATTACAATACCATTTTGGTTGTTCCATTTGTCTTCACCACAAGAAATGTATTGGTCAATCATGATTTGACATCCGTTAGAGAAATCTCCGAATTGTGCTTCCCAAATGGTTAGAGAATTAGGATTGGTTAATGCATAACCGTAATCGAATCCTAAAACTGCATATTCAGAAAGTAATGAGTTGTAAATTTGAAATTTACCTTTGCTGTTTTTTATTTTATCTAAAAGAATTACTTCTTCTTCTGAATCTTCCACTTTTACAACGGCATGACGGTGAGAGAATGTTCCTCTTTCAACATCTTGTCCCGAAACTCTTACGTCATAACCCTCGATTAATAAACTTCCGTAAGCTAGTGTTTCTGCTGTTCCCCAATCGATAACATTGTTGTCGTACATTGTTTTTCTATCGGTAACAATTTTGGAAATTTTGTTGATGAATTTTTTGTCTGATGGTAAGGTTGAAACTTCTACAATTAATTCGTCCAATACTTTTTTGCTTACTTTAGTATTGACTTTTTTCAACATTTCATCGTCAGAAACTTGCTCGAAACCTTTCCATTCGTCTTGTAAAAATGGTTTGATTATAGTTAAGTTTTTCTTACGAGATTCTTCTAGGTTTAAGTCAAGGTTGGCTTTGTAATCAGATTCTAATTTGTTAATGTAAGCTTGATCTACAATTCCGTCAATAATTAATTTTTCAGCATAAATATCACGAGGATTTCTATGTTTTGCAATTATTTTATATAAAACTGGCTGTGTGAAACGTGGTTCGTCACCTTCGTTATGGCCGTATTTTCTGTATCCTAATAAATCTATAAATACATCACTTCCGAAAGTCATTCTGTAATCAAGTGCAAATAGCATGGCGTGAACTACAGCTTCGGCATCATCAGCATTTACGTGTAAAACTGGAGACAAAGTTACTTTGGCAACATCGGTACAATAAGTAGACGAACGTGCATCTTGGTAATTGGTTGTAAAACCAACTTGATTGTTAATAACTAAATGGATTGTTCCACCAGTTTTATAGCCATCTAATTGCGACATTTGAATAATTTCGTACACAATTCCTTGTCCGGCAACTGCAGCATCACCATGAACGGCGATAGGCAATACTTTAGAGAAATCATTTGGAAAATATTTATCTTGTTTAGCACGAGCGATACCTTCAATAACCGCTCCAACCGTTTCAAGATGGGATGGATTTGGCGCTAAATTAATGTTGATTTTTTTACCAGTTCGGGTAGTTTTTTCAGAGGTTAAACCCAAATGGTATTTCACATCTCCGTCAAAATACTCTTTATCGTAGTCTTTTCCGTCAAACTCTGAGAAAATATCTTGTGTTGGTTTGTGGAAAATATTAGCTAAAATATTCAATCTTCCTCGGTGTGCCATTCCCATTACAAAATGTTCAACACCTTTTTCTGCAGCAGCTTCAATTAAAGCATCAACAGCTGGAATGATAGATTCGCCACCTTCTAGCGAGAAACGTTTTTGACCTACATATTTGGTATGTAAAAAGTTCTCGAAAGAAACTGCTTCGTTTAATTTTTCTAGTATATTTTTCTTTTGCTCAACATTGAAGTTTGGCAAATTGTCGTTAATATTTAGTCGGTCTTGAATCCATTGTACCACTTCTGGTTTACGAATGTACATGTATTCTACACCAATAGATTGGCAGTATACATTTTCAAGATGAGTAATAATTTCTTTTAGCGTTGATGGTTTATGACCTAAGACTTTAGCTGCATCGAAAACCGTTTCTAAATCAGAAAATTCTAGTCCAAAATTCACTAAATCTAAATTTGGAGAATACGTTCTTCTATCGCGAACTGGGTTGGTTTTTGTAAACAAATGTCCTCTTGTTCTATAACCATCAATAAGTTTAAGAACATTAAATTCTTTTTGAAGTTTTTGTGATGCTTGACCGTTTTCTACAGCAGTGGCAGTGTATGTGGCAATTTGCTCACTAGCATTTTCTTCGTTGTAGGTAGTCATTCCAAAGTCGAAACCTTGAAAAAAAGCTCTCCAACTTGGTTCTACTGCGTCTGGGTTAACTAAATATTCATCGTATGTTTGAGCGAAAAATTCGGTATGTGCTGCATTTAAAAAGGAAAACTTATCCATAAGAGTTGGTAAAATATTCGTTTTGTTAAAAATTTTATGCAAAAGTAAAATATTTACGACAAATTAAGGCTGTTTTTTATACTTTTATAACATATAATTATAATATCAAGTGTATGAAAACTATTAATTTCAATATTTTAACCAAATCACTCTTTTTTATTTCGTTTTTGATGGCAATTCCCTTTTCTCATGCACAAGATATAATTGAACCGCAACCAAGAAATGCCTTTTGGAGTAGAGTACAATTTGGTGGCGGACTTGGCCTTGGTATTGGTGGTGGTTATACCGATATTACTGTCGCGCCAAGTGCAATTTATAATTTTAATCAATATGTTGCTTTAGGCGCAGGTTTGCAAACCAGCTACATCAAAGTAAAAAATGATTATTCTAATCTTATTTATGGCGCTAGTGTTATTGGATTGTTCAATCCAATAGAAGAAATTCAGCTTTCACTAGAAGTAGAGCAAGTTCGTGTAAACACAACATTTGAAGCAATCCCAGACGATATAAAACGAAATTTTTGGAATACTGGTTTGTTTGTTGGCGCTGGTTATAGAACCGAAAATGTAACCATTGGTGCAAGATATAATTTATTATTTGATAGAGATAAAAGTGTGTATAGTGATGCGTTGATGCCTTTTGTTAGGGTTTATTTTTAAATTGATGAAAGACAAATTTGGAATTAATTTTTTAGATTTATGAAATTGATGTTGGTTTTTAGTTTAACTTATACATTATAAAATAAACCACACATGAAATCAATATTTATTCCGAAACCAAACCTTCATCCATTCGCGTTTTAAAACTAAGAATGCTACTTGTGCTGCAAGTTCAGAAATATCAGATCCATCCAGCTTTTTAACCTGATCTTCTGGAACATCAATGATGTAGAGCAGGTTTAAATATTCTGCAAATTTATACTGAATTAATCTGTAAATTTTTTCCTGAAGTTGTATTTTTAATTCCTCAGGTTTGGTACTGCTATGGAAGTCTATTGGTTCGTTGGCAAGATTGAAATCTTTGTTAATTTGCTCAATAAGTTTTAGGTATAGATTTTCCTTTTCTGCTTCAGAAAGTAATTGCTCGGTATTTATTGGAGTTATAAATATATTAGTTTTCAATTTGTATTATGTTGATTCTCGTTCTACAATTAGTGTTGGCAATTCTACAGTTTGATGTTTAACAGGTTTACAGAGTTTTAATTGAAGAATTTCATCAATTAGAATGGCTGCCGATTTTAATCCTATTTCATAACCTGGTTGATCTATGGTTGTTAGTTTTGGCGAAATAACTTTGCTCATAAACCAATTACTAAATCCAAAAATACCAATCTGGTCTGGAATTTTGACTTTAACTTCATTTAGATAATTTATCGCGCCAATGGCAACCAAATCGGTTACAGCGAAAATAGCATCTACATCATCATGTTCTTGCAACATCAACTTCGCATTTTCATAGCCGTCTTCAAAATCGGTATTGTGATTGCACATGTATACCAGTTTCGGATTGAAGGCGATTTTGTGATCTTCTAATGCTTTTTTATATCCCAAAAATCGATCAATGGAATTTTGTGGAACCAGCGACCCTCTAAAATGTGCTATTTTTTTGTATCCTTTTTGTATTAAAAACGAAACAGCATCATAGGCGGCTTTTCTATCATTTATAACTACTTTAGAACAATCTACAACTTTTGCAATTTTATCAAACAATACAATTGGAGTTCCATTTTTTATGGTGTTTGAAATATGTGAAAAATCGTCAGTTTCATTGGATAGCGAAATTAAAATTCCATCTACTCGTTTCAATTGCAACAACTGAATTTGTTTTTTCTCCAACTCATATTTTTCATTAGATTGAAGAATAATAACCATGTAACCATGTCTTTCTGCTTCTTCAACTATTCCGTTTAATACACTCGAAAAAAAGTGGTGTACCATAGCAGGAATAATAACACCAATGGTTTTTGTTTCATTGGTTCTAAGCACAATTGCATTAATATTGGGCTTGTAATTCATAGTCGTAACCATTTCAAGAACACGTTCTCTTGTAGCTTCTCCTACGTCTTTATAGCCTTTTAATGCTTTAGAAACTGTGGTTACCGATATTCCTAAGGCATTTGCAATGTCAATTAATTTGGTGTCACTCATAAAGTAAATTTAGTTAAAATTAATCAATATGAATGTATTTTACACTAAACCTTTCTGCCCATTAAATTTTCTCCAAACGACCTTAAAATATCTTTCTTTTCGTTGTCAATTCCTATTTTTTGTAACGTTGCAAATGCTTTTAATGTGTAATCTTGAATGGCTTGTTGTGTAGCTTTTGAAGCGCCAGAATTGTTAAAAATAGTTTTTACTGATTCAATTTTATCCGAATTATCATCCGGTTGAATCGAAAATAAATGCAACAATTGCTCTTTTTCATCGGCAGTAGAAAACTCCATTGCTTTAAGGTACAAATAGGTTTTTTTGTTTTCAATAATATCACCACCAACTTGTTTTCCAAAAGTTTCTGGATTTCCAAAAGCGTCAAGATAATCGTCTTGTAATTGAAAAGCCAAGCCTAAATTCAAACCAAAATCATAAATTAATTCGGCATTTTCTTTCGAAGTTTCGGCTACAATAGCGCCCATCTTCATCGCTGCTGCAACCAAAACTGCGGTTTTGTATTCAATCATTTTCAAATATTCTGGAATGGTAACATCGTCGCGTGTTTCAAAATCTACATCCCATTGTTGGCCTTCGCAAACTTCTAATGCGGTTTTGCTAAACAGTTTGGCTAAATCTCTAAATACTTCGGTTGTGTACTTTTCAAAGTATTGATAAGCTAGAATCAGCATGGCATCGCCAGATAAAATTGCGGTATTTATATCCCATTTCTCGTGTACGGTTTCGTTTCCTCTTCGTAGCGGTGCGTCATCCATGATATCATCATGAACTAAAGAAAAGTTATGAAAAACTTCAACGGCCAATGCTGCCGGAAGTGCCAATTTATAATCGGCATCAAAGACTTCTGCACTCATTAAGGTTAATACAGGACGCATTCTTTTTCCGCCAAGTCCTAATATATAATGTATAGGTTCGTAAAGATTTCTCGGTTCTTTAGTTTCGTATTGCGATTGCAAATAATCGGAAATAAATTCTTGGTACTGATAAATGGAATGCATAAAGTAATTTTTGGCTAATTTACGGTATTACTTTAGGATTACAAAAGTGAATTTTAACCAAATGTTAAATTTATGTAAATACTTTGGAAACTATTTTTGTATTCAAAGTTTCCGATATACATTTGCACCATAATTTTAACATTTGCATATATGAAAGTAACAACCCTTATTACTGGCGCTTCTAACGGCATAGGATTGGAATTGGCGTACATAAACGCCGAAAAGGGAAATAACTTGGTTCTTGTTGCTAGAAATTGGAAAAAACTTCAAGAAATAAAGGCTGATATTGAGTTGAAATATGAGAGTTCCGTATCGATAATAAGCAAAGATTTATCTGTAAAAGATGCAGCTTTAGAAATTTATAATGAAGTGAAATTGCTACAGGTTAAAGTGGATTATCTTATCAATAATGCAGGATTTGGCGACTTTGGTTTTTTTGCCACTACAGATTGGGAGAAAGAGCAAGAAATGATTAACCTGAATATTACCGCATTAACGCAGTTAACCAAGCTTTTTCTTAAAGACATGATTTCGAGAAGAAATGGCAAAATTTTAAATTTAGCTTCAACTGCAGCATTCCAACCCGGACCAAAAATGGCGGTTTATTTTGCAACAAAAGCCTACGTTCTAAGTTTTTCTGAAGCCATTGCCAATGAAGTAAAAGAATTTGGAATAACCGTAACAGCACTTTGCCCTGGACCAACAACTAGCGGATTTCAATCGGCAGCAGCTATGGATGATGCTAAATTATTTAAAGATAAAAAATTGCCAACAGCTAAAGAAGTTGCGCAATACGGTTATGATGCCATGATAAAAGGAAAAACCGTTGCAATTCATGGATTTATGAATACGGTTTTAGCAACTTCTGTTCGATTTTTACCAAGAAATTTAATTGTAAAAATTATCAGAAAATTACAATAATATGAAAGAGAAAATCATCAAGAAAGCGACTGAAATGTTTTTGAAATTGGGTTTCAAAAGTGTAACTATGGATGATATTGCAGGAGAAATGTGTATTTCAAAAAAAACGATTTACAAGTATTTTAGCAATAAAGAAATGCTTATTGAAGAAGGAACAGAGGTTGTTCATCAAAAAATTCATGCTTTAATGGAGCATGTTGTTTCTCAAAAGCATAATGCTATAGCAGAAAATTTTCAGTTAAGAGAAATGTTTAAAGAAATGTTTCAAGCATTTGATCAATCTCCTGCTTACCAATTAAAAAAACATTATCCAGAAATTTATCAAAAAATGATGGCGAATGAAATTGAAGATTGCAGTCAAATGTTTCGGCAAAATATTGAAAAAGGCATTATTCAAGGACTGTATCGACCAGAAACCGATATTGAAGCAGCTGTAAAATTTTATTATACTTTAATTTTTTCAATTAATGAAAACACACGATTAGAAAAAGAGGCTTATGAGCTTGAAGCAAAAGCGCTTGAGTATCATACTAGAGCAATTGCAACCGCTGCAGGAATTGTCGAATTAGAAAAAAACTTACTTAAAACAACTGTATAAAATGAAAAAAACAATAGTAATATTAATCCTGACTTTTGCAATTGGTGCTACCGCGCAAGAAGTAAAAACGCTTACTTTAAAAGACGCTATTACATTTGCATTAGAGAATAAAGCCGATGCCAAAAAAGCAAAATTGCAAGTCGCAAATGGTGAAAATGAAATAGACGAAATTCGTTCAAGAGCCTTACCACAACTATCGGCAAGCGGAAGTTTAAACTACAATCCTATAATTCAAACTACCGTAATTGATGGTGCAGGCTTTGGAGCGCCAGGAACAACAATTCAGGCCGCTTTTGGACAAAAATGGACTTCAGGAGCTGGAATTACCTTAAACCAAGCATTGTACGATCAGTCGGTTTTTGTTGGATTAAAAGCGGCAAAATCTACTAGAGAATTTTATCAAATAAATGCGCAATTAACCGAAGAACAAATTATCGAAAAAGTTGCAAATGCTTACTATCAAGTATATGTAACGCGTCAAAACTTAAATGTATTGGACAATAATTTGAAAAACACCAATAAGGTAAAAGACATCATTAAAGGGCAATATGATAATGGACTGGCTAAAAAAATTGATTTGGATAGAACTATGGTTCGAATTTCTAACATCAACACGCAACGTCAGCAAACAATAAACGCAGTTCAACTTCAAGAAAATTCTTTAAAATTTTTAATGGGAATGCCAATTGAAACTAAAATTTCTATTCCTGAAACTGAATTTGAAGTGACGCCAACAGCACTTTCTGAAACTCCAAACACAACTACAAGAACAGAGTATTTGTTACTTAAAAAGAATGAACAGCTTTTGCAATACCAAAAAAAATCAGTTCAAGCTGCTTATTATCCATCGCTATCTTTACAAGGAAGCTACAATTATATTGGTCAAGGTCCAGAAATGCCTTGGTTTAAAAAACCTTCAGATGGTGTTTATTGGTCAGATTTTGCTGCTATTGGATTAAACTTAAACATTCCAATTTTCACAGGATTTGGAACTCGTGCTAAAGTTCGTCAAGCAGAAAACAAATTAGAATCTATAAAAGTAGATTTAGCTGAAACTAAATTAGCATTGGATTTAGAATACGAAAATGCAAGAACTCAAATAGACAACAGCATTATATCGATAAACAATCAAAAAGAAAATGCGCAGTTGGCACAAGAAGTTTTAACCAATACCAATAACAATTACATTCAAGGTTTGGCATCCTTAACCGATTTACTTGAAGCAGAAAACGAATTGGTAGCAGCACAAAATAACTATACAACAGCATTATTAGATTACAAATTAGCAGAAATTCAATTAATAAAATCAAAAGGAGAACTTAAAACATTAACCAATAAATAATCATCATGAAAAAAATTATTATAACAATAGTAGTAATTGCAGCTTCACTTGGGGTAATTGCTTATATACTTACCAATAACAAGAAAAAAAATGAAGCTAAAACGGCTATCGTAGCCGAGAAAAATGCTACAGTTTCTGTTAGAATTGATACCGTAAAAACTGAAGATGTATCGTTAGATTTCATTTCAAACGGAAACTTCGAACCAGTTCAAGAATTAAAATTTGCTGCTGAAAAGTCAGGAAAAATTACAAGTGTTCTAGTAAAAGAAGGTGATTTTGTTTCTGTGGGACAAACACTTGCTATCGTTAGAAGCGATGTTATAAATGTAAATGCTCAAAATGCAAATGCAGTGTATCAAAATGCTGTATCAGATTATAACCGATTTGAAAATGCATACAAAACGGGCGGTGTTACAAAACAACAAGTGGATCAAGCAAAACTAGCAATGGTAAATGCTAAATCACAGTTAACACAAGCAAATATCAATGTTGGTGATACCAGAATTAAAGCGCCAATAAGCGGATTTATTAATAAAAAATATATTGAAGTTGGGTCGATTATAACTGGAATGCCTGCTACAGAATTGTTTGACATCGTAAACGTTTCTAAATTAAAATTAAAAGTTACTGTTAACGAAAGTCAAGTAGCAAGCTTGAAAGTTGGAAGTGCAATTAAAGTTACTGCAAGCGTTTATCCAGATAAAACTTTTTCAGGAAAAATTACTTTTATAGCATCAAAGGCAGATGAATCTTTAAACTTTCCAGTAGAAATTGAAATTACCAACAACGCTTCCAAAGATTTAAAAGCGGGTATGTATGGAACTGCAGAATTTGCATCGAACCAACAAAAACAATCACTTAAAATTGTTCCTAGAAATGCTTTCGTTGGAAGTGTAAGCAGCAACCAGATTTTTGTAATTGAAAACGGAACTGCTAAACTTAAAACTGTAACCGCTGGAAGAATTCTTGGTGATAAAGTTGAAATTCTAAACGGATTAAACGATGGTGAAACTGTAATTGTTACAGGTCAAATCAATCTTCAAGACGGTAGCAAAGTAGAAGTTATTAAATAAGTCTTAAAGTCGAAAGTCTTAAAGTCATATAGAAAAAACATATGAAATCGCCATATACACGAGTTTGCGAATGCAAATACCAATGAAAATAGCGATACATATGCACCAAAAAACAAATAATATTTACATATGAAATTAGCAGAAATATCCATAAAACGTCCGTCGTTAGTGATTGTATTGTTTACAATTCTAACACTTGGTGGACTGTTCAGTTACAGCAATTTGGGTTACGAATTGATTCCGAAATTTGAAACCAACGTAATTACAATTGCTACAATTTATCCTGGTGCTTCGCCAAGTGAGGTTGAAAACACGGTGACCAAGAAAATTGAAGACGCAATTGCATCCTTAGAAAACATTAAAAAAATAGACTCAAAATCGTATGAAAGTCTTTCGACAGTTTCTATTACATTAACTTCTTCGGCCGATGTTAATGTTTCGATGAACGATGCGCAACGTAAAATAAATGCTGTACTTAGCGATTTACCAGATGATGTTGAGACGCCGTCATTAACCAAATTCTCTTTGAGCGATTTGCCAATTATGACTATTGGTGCCAACGGAAAAATGGATGAAGTTGCTTTTTACGATTTAATTGATAAAAAATTAGCGCCAGTTATTTCTCGTGTAGAAGGTGTTGCGCAAGTAAATATTATTGGTGGACAAGAAAGAGAAATTCAGGTGAATCTTGACGCTGTAAAAATGCAAGCTTACGGACTTTCTATTCCTCAAGTTCAGCAGAATATTCTCTCATCTAATTTGGATTTCCCAACAGGAAACATTCAAACTCGTGAACAAAAAATACTTATACGTTTAGCTGGAAAATATAAAAATGTAGACGAATTAAGAAACCTTATTGTATCGTCAAGAGGTGGAATTCAAGTTCGTTTGGGTGATATTGCTGATGTTCAAGATACTCAAAAAATCACTGAAAAAATAGCGCGTGTAAATCAAAAAAGTGCGATCATTTTACAAATTATAAAACAATCGGATGCCAATGCGGTTGCGGTAAGCGAAGAATTAGTAAAAACAATTGCCAAGTTGGAAACCGACTATAAAGCAAATGGTTTAGAATTACAAATTGCAAAAGACAGTACCATTTTTACACTAGAAGCTGCCGATGCTGTTGTACACGATTTACTTATTGCAGTATTATTGGTGGCACTTGTAATGTTGTTTTTCTTGCATAGTATTAGAAACTCATTAATTGTAATGGTTTCGATTCCTGCATCATTAATTGCAACGTTTATCGGAATTTATTTGATGGGTTATACCTTAAATTTAATGAGTTTATTAGGATTATCGCTTGTTGTAGGTATTCTTGTGGATGATGCCATTGTGGTTCTTGAGAATATTTACAGGCACATGGAAATGGGTAAAAACAAGGTTCGTGCAGCCTATGATGGAACTGCCGAAATTGGTGGAACCGTAGTATCGATTACCTTAGTAATTGTAGTCGTATTTTTACCGATTGCAATGAGTACCGGTTTGGTTTCTAACATTATTACACAATTCTGTGTTACCGTAATTATCTCAACTTTATTATCATTAGTTGCATCGTTTACGATCATTCCGTGGTTGTCTTCAAGATATGGAAAACTAGAACACATTGAAGGTAAAAACCTTTTCGGAAAAGTTATTCTTGGATTTGAAAGTTATTTAACTCGTTTTACAAATTGGGTTTCAAGATTGTTAGAATGGTGTTTGGATCATTATGTTAAAACACTTTTAATAGTATTGGTAATCTTTTTTGGATCGATGTTTAGCTTATTTGGAGGAGGATTTATTGGTGGAGAATTCTTCGCAGCATCTGATAGTGGTGAGTTCTTGGTTCAAATAGAAATGCCAAAAGATGCTTCGTTGGAACAAACCAATTTCATGACTCAAAAAGCAGAAGCATTTTTAGAAAAAGAAGATTATGTTTTTAGTCAAATTACAACTATTGGTCAAACGAGTGAAGGTCTAGGTGCTTCTCAAGCAACCGCTTACAAGTCGGAAATAAATGTTAAAATGGTTGGTTTGGACGAGCGTGATGAACCGGCAAATGTTTACGCTGCAAAAACCAAACGTAAATTAGAAAAAATATTGGTTGGTGCCAAAGTGAAAACGGTTCCGGTTGGTATTTTAGGAACAGCAGAAGATGCTACTTTAGGATTAATTGTAACTGGTCCAAATGTGGAAAGTGCGATGGAATTTGCGAAAGCAGCCGAAAAAGAATTACGTACTATTCCAGGTGCAACCGAAATTGAATTATCGGTAGAAGATGGTAATCCAGAAGTGAATGTAAAAGTAGATAGAGATAAAATGGCGGCTCTTGGATTAAGCTTGCAAACTGTTGGACTTACAATGCAAACGGCTTTCAGCGGAAATACCGACGGAAGATTTAGAGCTGGTGAATACGAATACGACATCAATATTAAATACAATGCATTTGATAGAAAAAGTATAGCAGATGTAAGTAACTTAATCTTTATAAACGATGCAGGTCAGCAAATAAAACTAAATCAATTTGCAACGGTAACCGAAGGTTCTGGGCCAAGTGAATTGGAACGTAGAGATAAATCGGCATCGGTAACTGTAAAAGGTCAAAATGTGGGTGTTGCTTCTGGAACTATTGTAACGCAATGGCAAGAAAAAATTGATAAATTGAAGAAACCAACGGGTGTAAATTACATTTGGGGTGGCGATCAAGAAAATCAATCGGAAGGATTTGGAACTCTTGGTGTTGCATTATTAGCTGCAATTATCTTGGTTTACCTTGTAATGGTTTCGTTATACGACAGTTTTGTGCATCCATTTGTGGTATTGTTTGCTATTCCGCTTTCGTTTATCGGAGCAATGTTAGCCTTAGCTTTAACAAATAATACGCTGAATATATTTACCATTTTGGGTATCATCATGCTTATTGGTTTGGTTTGTAAAAACGCGATTATGCTTGTAGATTACACCAATCAAAGACGTAAAGCTGGTGAAACTGTTCGTACCGCGTTAATTCAGGCAAATCATGCAAGGTTACGTCCAATTTTGATGACCACAATTGCGATGGTATTTGGTATGTTCCCAATTGCACTAGCTTCTGGAGCTGGAGCAGAATGGAAAAATGGTTTGGCTTGGGTAATTATTGGCGGACTACTATCATCTTTATTCTTAACTTTAGTAGTTGTTCCTGTGATTTACCAAATTATGGAGAAAATCATCAACCGAGTTTCTAAAGGTGAAAAAGTAGATTATGAAGCTGAAATGATTGCCGATTACGATCATAGAGAACTAAGTGAAGACGGATTTACACCGAAACACTAAAAGTTACACATCATTAAATAACAAAGCCTGTTCATTAATTTGAGCGGGCTTTGTTGTTTTTATTTAGAATTAATAAAAATAATTTGGATTGTAAGGTTTTGAACTTTATATTTGCACTATTAATAATAATTCTAAATAATAATGAATCCAAATACAAAATTATTTTTATTGCTGACAATTTTATTCTCAAGTTGGTCATGGTCGCAACAGACTGGTTCTATTTCTGGAAAAATCAAGACGATTTCAAACGATAGCCTTGATATTGTATCTGTAGTTTTAAAAAACACTAAAATCGGAACAATAACGAATTCAAATGGTGTTTACGAAATTACCAATATCAAGCCAGGAAGTTACATCATTAAAGTTTCAGCGGTCGGCTTTGCTACTAAAGAGAAAGCAGTAAACTTAACCGAAGGAAGTCAATTGGTTGAAGACTTTTTGATGACGCAATCATCAGAACAATTAAAAGAAGTAATAGTAAACGGAAATAAGACCAATGTTTTTGCTCGAAAAGAAACGCAAACGGTTTCAAGAATGCCTCTAAAAAATATTGAAAATCCTCAAGTGTACACAACAATTTCGGCCGAATTGTTAAAAGAGCAAGTAGTTACAAATCTCGATGATGCATTAAAAAATGCACCAGGATTAACGCAACTTTGGGCATCAACAGGTCGTGGTGGCGATGGCGCAGGCTATTTTTCGTTAAGAGGATTTCCAGTTCAGCCAACTATGGTAAATGGTTTACCGGGTTTGACCAACGGAAGTTTAGATCCAGCAAACATTGAACGAATTGAAGTAATAAAAGGTCCGTCTGGAACTCTTTTTGGAAGTAGTTTAATTTCCTATGGCGGATTGATCAACATCAATACTAAAAAACCTTATGAAACTTTTGGTGGAGAAATCGCCTACACAACTGCAAGTTACGGTGTAAATCGAATAACTGCCGATGTAAACACACCATTAAATGAGGATAAATCAATCAATTTTCGATTAAATTCTGCCTTTCATACCGAAGATAGTTTTCAAGATGCTGGTTTTAGAAAGTCATTGTTTTTCGCACCGTCATTATCTGTAAAAGCATCTGATAAATTATCATTTTTGTTTAACACCGAAATTATGAGTTCTGAATCTACGAACCCAACGATGCTTTTTTTAGATCGTGGTGCGCCTTTACGTGTTACCAATATTGACGAATTGAATTACAATAACAAGCGTTCGTACACCAGCAACCAGTTAAGCATTGAAACGCCATCCTACAGTTTACAAGGTCAAATGTTCTATAAATTATCAGACCAATGGACTTCCCAAACTGTGGTTTCTAGAAGCTCGTCTAAATCTAAAGGATTTTATTCCTATTTGTACGAAACAACACAGTTTTATCCTGCTGCATTGTCAGAAGGAATTGTTCTAGGACGTTTTTTCAACTATCAAAATTCTAGTACGTTGACTACTGATATTCAACAAAATTTCATTGGCGATTTTAAAATTGCTGGATTAAGAAATAGAATTGTCGCAGGACTGGATTATTTTAACAGAAATGTGACCGATAATGGTTCGGCTTATGTTGGAAATGGTGTCGTGTATATTGGAAATGCAAGTGTGCAAAACGTCAATGAAAATGTGTTCGGAATTACTGATCCAAATGCATATATTACCGATAGCGATAGCGGAAATCTTACCGTTGCAGGTTCTAATGCTCTTTTGGCAAATGCAGCCTATAACAATACCAAAAACAAACAAGAAGTGTACAGTGCCTATGTTTCTGATGTAATCAATTTTAATCCAGCACTTTCCGCAATGGCAAGTTTGCGCGTGGACCGATTTATGAATGAAGGTGATGTAACAACCAATGCTGATAATTACAATCAAACGGCCTTTTCACCAAAATTTGGATTGGTTTATCAGCCAATTTTAGAAAAGGTTTCGATTTTTGCCAATTATATGAACGGGTTTTCAAATGTTGCTCCTGGTAGAGATTTGCTTGCCGACGGAACTTCTAGACCAAGAACTTTTTCTGCCGAGAAAGCCAATCAATTGGAATTCGGGACTAAGCTAAATTTATTTAAAGACAAATTATTCGCAACGTTAAGTTACTATAATATCGAAGTTTCTAATGCTGTTTACACCGTCTTTACTGCCAATACACAAACCAATTTTCAAGATGGTGCACAAAAGAATAGAGGATTTGAAGCCGAATTTACTGCCAATCCAATAAAAGGTTTAAACATTGTGTTGGGTTACAGTTATAATGATAGCCAACTTTTGGCAGGCGATCAAGATTTTGTTGGATTCAGACCAGAAAGTGCTGGACCACAAAATTTAGCCAATCTTTGGGCGAGCTATAAATTTTCACAAGGAAAATTAAACGGTTTCGGAATTGGTTTTGGCGGAAATTACGCAAGCGAAAACAAAATTATGAATCGTGCCGTTTCGGGACAATTTAGAATTCCTGAATATACAATTGTCAACTCATCTTTATTTTATGGTGCCGAAAAGTATACAGTAACTCTAAAATTAGACAATCTTTTTAACGAAGAAGCTTACGACGGTTGGTCGACCATACATCCAAAAACACCAAGAAGTGTAGCAGCAAGTTTTGCTTATAAATTTTAATAAAAAAACAAATTCCGTTGGATTACTTTTTCAAGCGGAATTTTTAAATCATTATGTTATGAAAAACACTATTTATTTTATCGCTTTATTTTTACTTTTTTCGATGAATAGCTTTGCTCATTTTTTATGGATTGAAACTAATTCTAATGGGAAAATCAATCAGAAACAAGAGGTTAAAGTATTCTTTGGAGAATACAGTTATGGCGCAATTGACAAAGTAGGTGAAGAAGGATTTGAAAAAGTTAAAAACTTCACGCTTTGGGCAATCAGTCCGAATGGTGACAAAATCAAATTAGCTATTACTCCAGAAGCCACATTTTACAAAACAACATTTACACCTAAAGTTAACGGCACGTATACAATTGTTCTGAATAACAATGAAATTGATGTGATTGATTACACGCAATATGATTTCGGAATTTTCAAAACACATTATCACGCCACAGCCAAAGTTGAAGTTGGAGCAGCTTACAACGAAACGGCTTCAATTAATCCAGAAGGAATTTCAATTGTTGACCTTTCAAAGAAAAATTGGAAGATTAATGCTGAGGTTGTATTGAAAGTGCTTTACAAAAACAAACCATTAAAGGATAATGAAGTAGTTGTTTTTCTTAAAAATCAGTTCAATCAAAAGCTAAAAACTGATGAAAATGGGTTGGTAAAATTTACTTTACCATTTGTAACAAAATATATTGTAGAAGCAACAACTAAAGAAGAAGTTCCCGGAACCTACAACGGAAAAGAGTATCAATTTATTTTTCATAGTGCTACATATCCAATTATTCTTGAGTAGATAAATCACTTGTAACGTTATGGATTTTAGAAAGAAAATGCGTTTTTTACACAAATGGCTCGGATTAATTTCTGGGCTAATTGTATTTATTATAAGTAGTACAGGTTGTATTTTTTGTTTTCATGACGAAATAAAGGATTTTACCCGAAAGGAATGGCGTTTTGTTACTCAAGAAAACAAACCTTTCCTATTGCCTTCGGTTTTGCAAGAAAAAGCAAAGAAAATTATACCTAACAGCAAATCAGGAATGGTCGCTTATCATGGTAAAAATCGATCGGCCGTTGTTTACACTTTTAATAAAGAAGGAAATTTTTATGTTTACTTCAATCCATATAACGGAAAACACCTTCAAACGGAAAATCCAGCAGAAGACTTTTTCATAATTGTAGAATACATTCACTTGTATTTACTGCTTCCAGATTATATCGGTAAGCACATTATTGGTGGTGCTACAATAGTATTTGTACTATTATTAATTAGCGGAATTATACAATGGTGGCCAAAAAAGAAAAAAGATTTAAAAAACAAACTTAAAATAAAGTGGTCTGCAAAATGGAGAAGAGTCAATTATGATTGGCATAGCGTTACCGGAATATACGTGGCATTTGCTGGTATTATTTTGGCAATAACAGGATTAGTTTTTACCTACGATTGGGTAGGCGATGGCATTTATTATACTGCAAATCTAGGTGGAAATCGTGAAGTTGAACAAAGAAAGCCTGTTGTTGATACTACTTACAATAAATCTGAAACTACTATAGCTATCGATAAGGCGATGAAAACTACTTTTTTGAATAATCCCGAATCAGAAATGTATTTTATAACTACTCCAGAAGATAAAAAAGAACCAATAACAACTGGTGCATATCCCTATTCGTTACGATATGATCATCAGGACAATTTTTATTTTCATCCAATTACTGGAGCACTTTTGAAAGAGCAATCGTTTGAGTCAAAATCGTTAGGATTAAAAATCGTTGAAATGGATTACGGTATTCATACAGGTCAAATTTTGAATTTACCCGGAAAAATTCTTGCTTTTTGCGCTAGTTTAATAGCTGCAGCATTACCTGTTACGGGTTTTGTTATTTGGTATGGAAGAAGAAAAAAGAGTAAAGTTGCTAAATAAAAAAAGGTTCATCGTGAAATGAACCTTTTTAAATCAAGTAAAAAATAAATTAATTTTTATCAGCTATAGCGCTACTATTCCAAGTTTTTACAGAGGCAATAGCACTGTTGGAATAATCAACTTCTGATAATGAATTATCGTTCCAAAAAAACCATTTTCCAGTTTTTTCACCATTACTGTATTCTGCAATAGCTTTTTTATTTCCGTTGGTATCATAAGAAACCCATTTTCCTTCTAATTTTCCATCTTTAAAGAAACCTTCTTGTTGTACTTTACCATTTTCATAGTAGTAAGTAGCTTTTACCATTCCGTTTACTTCTTCTAATTCAGGAGATTTATTTTGTGCAAATGTTAAGCAAGATACTAACAACGCTGCCATCATAACAATTTTTTTCATAGTTGTAGGTTTTAAATATTAATAATTACATAACAAATGTAATAATTAATTTACAATACGCAAACTTTTACTTAACAATTTGGTAACATTGGATGAAAATTTAACATTAAAGCATAAAAAAACCAGTTTCTACACCTGTAGAAACTGGTTTATGTAAGTTGAATTGTATGATCTTTAATTCAATAATTTGTCTAAAGTCGCAACTAGATTAGCATCAGAAGGTCTTTCTGCATTGGCATTCACAACTTTTCCTTCTGGATCAAGAAGTATAAATCTCGGGATAGAATTGATACCAAATGAAGTGATAAATTCACTCATCCAATTTTTATCAGCAAATAATTGAATTCCTCCAAGTTGTTTATCGGTTACGAATTTTTTCCATTTTTCATGATCTTTATCTACATCAACAGAAATACTTACAAATTCAATTTTCTTTCCGTGGTATCTTTCTTCTACTTTTTTCAAAAACGGAATTTCGGCACGACATGGTCCGCACCAAGTAGCCCAAACATCAATGTACACATACTTTCCACGCAAATCTTCTAATTTTGTTTTTCCACCAGCATGATTTTCATATTCAAAACCTTTAGAAGCTTTTCCTGTAATACCTTTGGTTACTTGTGCGTTTTTATAGGCAACTTGCAATCCAAAAAAGTCTTGTGTCATGTTTTTCTTAATTTGAGTTTTAAAAGTTTCATCAAAGTTGCCTTTTTCTAACTTTTCAAACTCACTTTTTTTCATTGCTTCAAATGCTGCATAAAAATCTTCTTTAGATTTTTCAAAATTTGCAGCTTCAAAAGTTTCCAAACCTATTGTGTTTTGCGCAAGCAAATTATTTTCCGCTTCACCTTTACCTTTAAAAACAATCGATTCGTCAAACATTTTTGCGTCCATCGTCATTTTTAAATCAAAACCATCTTTTAGGTATAATTGTGCATATTCTACACCATCAAACATTTGGTAAAAACCGTCTTTAACTTCAAAAGAATCTTTAAAAATACCTTTTTTATCAGCATTTATAACTTTTACATCTTTACCTTGATTGTCTTTTATATATATGACATCACCATTTTTATTAGTAATTTCCGCTTGAAAACTTACTTTACCTTGAGCAAAAACTACGGTTGAAGTTAATGTCAAAGCCAAAAAGAAGAACAATTTTTTCATAAAATCTAAATTTGAGTTTTAGTTAATTCAAATATACTTGTTTTATTTTATGCTATTTCATTATTAACAAAAAATTTGATGATAAATTTCGCATTAAGTTTTTTACTTTTGCACTCAAGACCGTCGGTCGAATTGTTATGTAATAAATAAACTATTTTACAATGTACAGAAGTCATTCTTGTGGCGAATTAAACGCTACACATATTAATACTGAGGTAACTCTTGCCGGTTGGGTTCAGAAAAGTCGTGATAAAGGATTTATGAATTGGGTAGATTTACGCGATCGTTATGGAATTACACAATTAATATTTGACGAAAGTCGTACAGATAAAACGGTTTTTGAATTGGCTAAAACTCTTGGTAGAGAATATGTGATTCAAATAACGGGTACTGTAATTGAACGAGAATCGAAAAACAAAAATATCCCAACAGGTGAAATTGAAATTTTGGTTTCTCAAATGACTATTTTAAATTCTTCAATAACGCCACCTTTTACGATTGAAGACGATACCGATGGCGGTGAAGATATCCGAATGAAATACCGCTATTTAGATATCAGAAGAAATCCGGTTAAAAACTCATTGCTTTTTCGTCATAAAGTGGCGATGGAAGTGCGTAAATATTTATCTGATTTAGATTTTTGCGAAGTGGAAACACCTTATTTAATCAAGTCAACTCCAGAAGGAGCAAGAGATTTTGTGGTTCCAAGTCGAATGAATGCGGGACAATTTTATGCTTTGCCACAATCACCTCAAACTTTTAAGCAGTTGCTTATGGTTGGTGGAATGGATAAGTATTTTCAAATTGTAAAATGTTTCCGTGATGAAGATTTACGTGCCGACAGACAGCCCGAATTTACACAGATAGATTGCGAAATGGCATTTGTAGAACAGGAAGATATTTTGAATGTATTTGAGGGTTTAACTCGTCATTTACTGAAAGAAATTAAAGGAATTGATGTGTCTGAATTCCCAAGAATCACTTATGATTATGCGATGAAAACGTATGGAAACGACAAACCAGACATTCGTTTTGATATGAAATTTGGTGAGTTGAATGCGGTAGCTCAACACAAGGATTTTCCAGTTTTTAACGCTGCAGAATTGGTTGTAGGAATTGCCGCTTCGGGTTGTGCCAATTATACAAGAAAAGAAATAGATGCTTTAATTGATTGGGTAAAACGTCCTCAGGTTGGTGCCAGTGGAATGGTTTATGTGAAATACGAATTGGACGGAAGTCTAAAATCATCGGTAGATAAATTCTACGATCAGGAAGATTTAAAAAAGTGGGCTGAAATTACTAATGCCAAACCGGGTGATTTGATTTTGGTTTTGTCTGGAAATGCAGATAAGACTAGAACACAACTTTCGGCTTTACGTATGGAAGTGGCAACACGATTAGGATTAAGAAAGCCAGAAGAATTCGCGCCATTATGGGTTGTAGATTTTCCTTTATTGGAATGGGATGAAGAAAGCGGTCGTTACCACGCAATGCACCATCCATTTACTTCGCCAAAACCAGAAGACATGGCTTTGATTGAAACCGAACCAGGAAAAGTTCGCGCCAATGCTTATGATATGGTGTTGAATGGAAATGAAATTGGTGGTGGATCGATCAGAATTCACGATAAAGATTTGCAAAGCAGAATGTTCTCATTATTAGGATTTTCTCCAGAACAAGCTCAGGATCAGTTTGGATTTTTAATGAATGCGTTTCAATTTGGAGCGCCACCACACGGAGGTTTAGCTTTCGGATTAGATCGCTTGGTTGCAATTCTTGGAGGTCAAGAAACGATTCGTGACTTTATCGCGTTTCCAAAAAACAATTCGGGTCGCGATGTCATGATTGATGCGCCATCTACAATTGATGATGCGCAATTAAATGAATTGTTTATAAAATTGGATTTGAAATAATTTTGAGTGCAAATTAATGTCGAAAATACTGAAAATCAATAATTTTCAATAATTTATTAACAAAAATAATTTTCGTATCGTATTAAAGTTTACATTTGCCATTATTAATAATTTTTATATTACACACAATGCGCACAGGAACAGTTAAATTTTTCAATGAATCAAAAGGTTACGGATTCATTACAGACGATGAAAATGGAAAAGACATTTTCGTTCACGCTACAGGTTTAAGAGCTGAATCACTTAACGAAGGTGATAAAGTTTCTTACGAAGAAGAAGAAGGAAGAAAAGGTAAAGTAGCTGCTCAGGTAGTAGTTATCGAAGACTAATATATATTATTTTTTGATTACCTCAATGGTGTAAACGTCTCGATTTATCGAGACGTTTTTTTTATATCTTTAAATTAATTATTTAGAACAGGTTTAAATAAGTCTTTTTTTCTAAGAAATGCCAAACGTTTAACGCTTGTTTATTGTGAATTAAATAATGCAATGTATATTTGTAATTATTTTAGTTTAAATTAAAATTTCATCAAATGCAATCTACTCAAATGGATTATTTCCCGATATTAATGCAAGCATTACTTGCTGTCGGGTTTGTAGTTGGAACCATCTTTATATCAGGAAAATTAGGGCCTAAAAGAAAATCTCTAAACAAAGACAAGAACTTTGAGTGCGGTATCGAGTCGCAAGGAAATGCGCGTATACCATTTTCGGTTAAATATTTTCTTGTAGCCATACTTTTTGTATTGTTCGATGTTGAGGTGATTTTTTTATATCCTTGGGCAATCAATTTCAAAGAATTGGGAATAGATGGAATGATAAAAATGGTTATTTTCATGATGTTACTTCTTGTTGGTTTCTTTTATATCATTAAGAAGAAAGCATTGGAGTGGGAATAAATAATTAAAAATTAAAAATTGCGATTTAAAAATATTCGTAATTCTTAATTAATAATTTTTAATTAAAAAAAAATGAGCGATTCAAAAATAAATATGGTTGATCCGCCGGAAGGCGTTACAGGCGAAGGGTTTTTCGCAACCAAACTTAACGATGTTGTAGGTATGGCAAGAGCCAATTCGCTTTGGCCTTTACCATTTGCAACTTCTTGCTGTGGAATAGAATTTATGGCAACAATGGCATCACATTATGATTTAGCTCGTTTTGGATCAGAAAGAGTAAGTTTTTCTCCAAGACAAGCCGATATGTTGATGGTAATGGGAACAATATCAAAAAAAATGGCCCCAATTTTACGTCAGGTTTATGAGCAAATGTCAGAACCACGTTGGGTAATTGCAGTTGGAGCTTGCGCTTCTTCGGGTGGAATTTTTGATACGTATTCTGTTTTGCAAGGAATTGATAAAGTAATTCCTGTAGATGTTTACGTTCCAGGATGTCCGCCAAGACCAGAGCAAATTGTTGATGGTGTCATGCAACTTCAAGAATTGGTAAGAACCGAATCTGTACGAAGAAGAAGTTCACCAGAATATAAAGAATTATTAGCTTCTTACAACCTATAATATGGCATTAGAAACTGTAAATATACAAGAGAGATTAACACAAGAGTTTGGTAGCAAAGTACTTGATTTTGGAATGCAAAGAGATGTTTTTACATTCGAAACAACGCCAGATTCAGCTCGTGAAGTGATTCTATTTCTTAAAAACAATTCAGATTTAAATTTTCATTTCCTAACCGATTTATGCGGAATTCATTATCCTGATAACGATGATAATCATCAGTTCGCTGTGGTGTATCATTTACACAATTGGATAGAAAATGTGAGAATTAGAATTAAATCATATTTGCCTGAAAATCCTGAAATTAGAACAATTTCTGATATTTTTCCTTCTTCCAACTGGATGGAAAGAGAAACATGGGATTTTTATGGAATCAATTTTATAGGTCATCCACAATTGAAACGAATTTTAAACATGGATGAAATGATTTCGTTTCCAATGAGAAAAGAGTTTCCTATGGAAGATAGTGGAAGAACCGACAAAGATGATAGATTCTTCGGACGAACAACAATTAATGAATAAATCCCTTTTTCTGAAATTCAGACAAAGAAAAAAATAAATATAATTTTTCACATTCAATAAATGTCAGAACTATTATTAGCACCAGAAGATCGATACGCAAAAATAATCGAACAGCAACTAAATGAAGACGGAAGTGAACTTTCGATCTTGAATTTAGGACCAACGCATCCAGCAACACACGGAATATTTCAGAATATTCTATTGATGGATGGAGAACGAATTATTGAAGCCGAACCAACAATTGGCTACATTCACCGCGCTTTCGAAAAAATTGCAGAAAATCGTCCGTTTTACCAAATCACACCTTTAACTGATAGAATGAATTATTGTTCATCACCTATCAATAATATGGGTTGGTGGATGACATTGGAAAAGTTACTCAATATTGAAGTTCCTAAACGTGCTCAATATTTACGTGTTATCGTAATGGAATTGTCAAGAATTACCGATCATATTATTTGTAATTCGATTCTTGGAGTTGATACTGGAGCGTATACAGGTTTCCTTTATGTATTTCAATTTAGAGAAAAAATTTACGAGATTTACGAAGAAATTTGTGGAGCCCGTTTAACAACCAATATGGGAAGAATTGGTGGTTTCGAAAGAGATTGGTCACCAGAAGCCTTCAGAAAATTGGACGTTTTCTTAGAAGAATTTCCAGTAGCTTGGAAAGAATTTGAAAACCTTTTCGAAAGAAACAGAATTTTTATTGATAGAACTGTAAATGTTGGCGCAATCACTGCCGAAAAAGCAATGGCTTACGGATTTACAGGTCCAAATCTTCGTGCTGCAGGTGTAGATTATGATGTTCGTGTAGCGCAACCTTATTCTTCTTATGAAGATTTTGATTTTCAAGTTCCAGTTGGAAAATCTGGAGATACTTACGATAGATTCTGCGTTCGTAATGCCGAAGTTTGGGAAAGTTTAAGCATTATCCGTCAGGCATTAGATAAAATGCCAGCAGGAAATGAATACCATGCCGAAGTTCCAGATTATTATCTGCCTCCAAAAGAAGACGTGTACAATAATATGGAATCTTTAATTTACCATTTCAAAATCGTAATGGGAGAAGTTCCTGTTCCAGTTGCCGAAATTTACCATGCAGTAGAAGGAGGAAACGGAGAATTAGGATTTTACCTTGTAACCGATGGAAGCAGAACGCCCTATAGATTGCATTTTAGAAGACCATGTTTCATCTATTATCAAGCCTATCCAGAAATGATTAAAGGTGCATTATTATCAGATGCCATTGTAATATTATCAAGTTTGAATGTAATTGCTGGAGAATTAGACGCATAATTAATTACGAATTAATAATTACGAATTAAAAAATTCTTAATTATCAATTTTTAATTTTTAATTGAATTAGAAATGGAAAGATCACATATAAAACAAGAGATAAACATAACTGAATCGTTGATGAACCGCATCAATGAATTGATTAGTCATTATCCTGAAGGCAAACAAAAATCGGCCTTATTACCAGTTTTACACGAAGTTCAAGATGCTCACGACAATTGGTTGAGTATCGAATTGCAAAATAAAGTTGCTGAAATTTTACAAATTCAAAATATTGAAGTGTACGAAGTAGTAACTTTTTACACCATGTTCAACCAACGACCAATCGGAAAGTATATGTTCGAATTCTGTCAAACTTCTCCTTGTTGTCAAAATGGAGTAGAAGATTTGATGGATTACACTTGCTCTAAATTGGGTGTAAAAGTTGGCGAACCAACAACAGACATGCTATTCGAAGTTCGTGGCGTAGAATGCCTTGGTGCTTGTGGATATGCTCCAATGATGCAATTGGGTGATTTCTATCAAGAGCATTTGACAAAAGAAAAAATCGATCAGTTGGTGTCTGATTGCAAAGAAGGAAAAATCACTTTACACGATAAATAGTATCATGGGAAGAAAAATATTATTAGACAAAATTAACGTTCCGGGAATTAAAACTTATGAAGTGTATCGTCGTGAAGGCGGATATGCATCGGTAGAAAAAGCCCTGAAGAAAATGACACCTGATGAAGTAGTTGAAGAAGTAAAAACTTCTGGACTTCGTGGTCGTGGTGGTGCAGGATTTCCAGCTGGAATGAAATGGAGTTTTATCGATAAAAAATCGGGAAATCCAAGACATTTAGTTTGTAATGCTGACGAATCTGAACCTGGAACTTTCAAAGACCGTTATCTAATGGAATATATTCCTCATCTTTTGATTGAAGGAATGATTACATCAAGTTACGCTTTGGGCGCAAACCTTTCGTACATCTACATTCGGGGAGAATACATGTGGGTTTACAAAATTTTAGAAAGAGCCATCGCCGAAGCAAAAGGTGCCGGATTTTTGGGTAAAAATATATTAGGTTCAGGCTACGATTTAGAACTTTTTGTTCAAATTGGTGGCGGAGCTTATATCTGCGGAGAAGAAACTGCATTGATTGAATCATTAGAGGGAAAACGTGGAAATCCTAGATTGAAACCACCATTTCCTGCTGTGAAAGGTCTTTGGCAAAATCCAACCGTGGTAAATAACGTAGAAACAATTGCTGCCGTGCCTTGGATTGTAAACAATTCTGGTGCAGATTATGCAGGAATCGGAATTGGTCGTTCTACTGGAACCAAACTAATTTCGGCATCTGGAAACATCAAAAATCAAGGTGTTTACGAAATTGAATTGGGAGTTTCGGTTTACGAATTCATGAATTCTGATGAATATTGTGGCGGAATGCAAACCGATAGACCATTAAAAGCATTAGTTCCTGGAGGAAGTTCGGTGCCAATTTTACCAGCCAATTTAATTTACAAAACTGCCGCTGGTGAAGATAGATTGATGACCTACGAAAGTTTATCAGATGGTGGATTCGCAACTGGTTCGATGTTAGGTTCAGGCGGATTTATTGTTTATGATGACAGAGCTTGTATCGTAAGAAATACTTGGAATTTTTCAAGATTTTACCACCATGAATCGTGCGGACAATGCACACCATGCCGCGAAGGAACAGGTTGGTTAGAAAAAGTATTACACCGAATTGAAAACGGTCACGGACGCGAAGAAGACATCGAGTTATTATGGAGTATTCAATCTAAAATTGAAGGAAATACAATTTGTCCACTAGGTGACGCGGCTTCATGGCCAGTTGCTGCAGCGATTCGTCACTTTAAAGATGAATTTGAATACCACATTCGTTTCCCAGAAAAAGTAAGAAATAGAGATCACTTTGTTGCTGAACCATTTGAAAAAGTGAAACATTTAGTAGCAAAACAAGAAGTATAAGTCATAAAGTATAAAAGTCATAAAGTCATAAAGTCAACGAATGTAAATTCTTTCGACTTTTGACTTTCGACATTAAGACCAAAATAATGAAAGTAACCATAGACGGTCAAGAAATAGAAGTAGAAGCTGGAACAACAATCCTGCAAGCTGCTCGTATGATTGGTGGAGAATCAGTTCCGCCAGCCATGTGTTATTATTCCAAACTACAAGGAACAGGCGGAAAATGCCGTTGCTGTTTAGTTGACGTTACAAAAGGTAGCGAAGCCGATCCAAGACCAATGCCAAAATTAGTAGCATCATGTGTTACTGGTTGTCAAGATGGAATGGAAATAGCAAGCAAATCTTCTGAAAGAGTAACAGAAGCTAGAAAGGCAGTAACCGAATTCCTTTTGATAAATCACCCATTAGATTGTCCGGTTTGTGATCAAGCTGGAGAATGTGATTTGCAAAATTTATCATTCGAACACGGAAAATCCGAAACGCGTTTCATTGAAGAAAAAAGAACGTTTGAACCAGAAGATATTGGTCCGCACATTCAATTGCACATGAACCGTTGCATTGTTTGCCAACGTTGTGTAGAAGTTGCAGATCAACTTACAGATGGTCGTGTGCACGGAGTTTTAAATCGTGGTGATCATTCACAAATTTCTACATGTGTTTCGGCTGCAATTGATAATGAATTTTCTGGAAACATGATTGATGTTTGTCCAGTTGGAGCATTAACTGATAAAACCTTTAGATTCAAATCTAGAGTTTGGTTTAATAAACCATTCAACGCCCACAGAGAATGTACCACACCAGGATGTTGTGGAAAAACAACTGTATGGATGTTTGGAAACGAAATTCAAAGAGTTACTGCAAGAAAAGACGAATACCACGAAGTAGAAGAATTTATCTGTAATACGTGTCGTTTTGACAAGAAAGATGTTGCTGACTGGATTATTGAAGGACCAAGAAGGTTTGAAAAAGATTCGGTTATCAATCAGAATAACTATACTAGAAAATTAGAGAAAGTTGAAATTGATACTGAAAAAGGAATTCTTCAAGGTAGAGATCGAGATAGAAAAAAAATCAGTATGGCCGAAATTGATTACAACGAAAAAATTGACGGGACTAATATAGAAAGCAAATAATGGATAGTGCATTTATCATAGAAAAAAGCGTTGTAATTGTTGCAGTATTTGCTTTGACAATGTTAATGGCAATGTATTCTACTTGGGCAGAACGTAAAGTAGCTGCATTTCTACAAGATAGAGTTGGTCCAAATCGTGCTGGTTGGGGTGGATTATTACAACCACTTGCTGACGGTATGAAACTTTTCTCAAAAGAAGAGTTTGAACCAAATACGCCAAATAAATTTTTATTTAAGTTAGGTCCAGCAATTGCAATGAGTACTGCTTTAATGACCAGTGCCGTTTTGCCTTGGGGTGATAAAATTCATGTTTTTGGACGAGATGTTATTCTGCAGGCTACCGATATTGATGTTTCTTTATTGTACATCTTTGGAGTAGTTTCTGTTGGAGTTTACGGAATTATGATTGGTGGTTGGGCTTCTAATAATAAGTTTTCATTAATGGGTGCAGTTCGTGCTGCTTCACAAATGGTTTCGTATGAAGTTGCCATGGGATTGTCAATGATTGCTTTGTTGATGATGACTGAAACGCTAAGTTTAAAAGAAATTTCGGTGCAACAAGCCGGAATGAATTGGAATGTTTTTTATCAGCCATTATCGTTTTTGATATTTTTAATTTGTGCATTCGCTGAAACCAACAGAACTCCGTTTGACTTAGCAGAATGCGAAAGTGAACTTATTGGTGGTTATCATACTGAATATTCATCAATGAAAATGGGCTTCTATTTATTTGCAGAATATGCTAATATGTTTATCTCGTCAGCAATTTTAGCAGTTTTATTTTTTGGTGGTTACAATTATCCAGGAATGAGTTGGGCTGTTGAAAACTGGGGATTAAATATTGCAAATAGTTTAGGATTCTTGGCATTATTTATTAAAATTTGCGGTTTCATATTTTTCTATATGTGGGTTCGTTGGACGATTCCGAGATTTAGATACGATCAATTGATGCATTTGGGATGGAAAATTTTAATTCCGCTTTCAATCGTTAATATTATCATTACCGGAATCGTATTGTTGAGAAGTGAAATTGCAGTGTTTCTAGGATTATAAATCATAGGAGAAAATTAATAAGCTAGAATTTAAAATTTAAAAATAAAGAATACAAGTAGGTTTAGCCCTGATAGAAGTGAAATCCTTTTTATTTTTTCTTTAAAAATAAAAAGATTGGAACGGATAGCAGGATTGGCTTCAAAAAAACATCGAAAATGAACATAGAAACATTATCATTATCGGGTAGAAAAAAACAGGTTTCCAATAAAGAAATGACTTTTTGGGAAAGATTATACCTTGTTGCTATCGTGAAAGGATTATTGATTACCATAAAACACTTTTTTAGAAAAAAGGCTACAATTCAATATCCTGAACAGGTTAGAGAATTTAGTCCAGTGTATCGTGGTCAACACATGTTGAAGCGTGATGAGCAAGGTAGAGAAAACTGTACTGCTTGTGGATTGTGCGCGCTTTCTTGCCCAGCTGAAGCTATTACTATGAAGGCTGCTGAAAGAAAACCGAATGAAAAACACTTGTATCGTGAAGAAAAATATGCTGAGATATATGAAATAAATATGTTGCGTTGTATTTTTTGTGGTTTGTGTGAAGAGGCTTGCCCGAAAGATGCTATTTATTTAACTACTTCTAAAAAATTGGTTCCTTCTAATTATGAAAGAGAAGATTTTATTTTTGGAAAAGATAAATTGGTAATGCCATTAGATGTGGCGATGCAAAACGCTCAACTTAAAAACGCTAACTAAATGTCACCACTACTTATTTTATTTTACATTTTATCAGCAATAACTTTAGCTACGGCTTTTTTAACTATTTTTAGTAGAAATCCTATTCATTCTGCCATTTACCTGGTTATTTGTTTTTTCTCTATTGCTGGACATTATTTGTTATTTAACGCTCAATTTCTAGCTGTGGTTCATATTATAGTATATTCTGGTGCCATTATGGTTTTGTTTTTATTTACCATTATGCTTATGAATTTGAATAAAGAAAATGAAGTTCATAAACCAAGAATTACGAGGCTTGGCGCTGTGGTAGTAATATGTTTAATGTGTATCATATTTATTGCCATATTTACCAATTCTAAAACAATTGTAGCTTATGATCCTGATGTGAAAGATTTTCAATCGATAAAAACATTGGGTAAAGTATTACTGAATGAGTTTATGGTGCCGTTTGAATTTGCATCTGTATTGTTATTGGTGGCTATGATTGGTGCCGTTTTATTGTCTAAAAAAGAAAAAGTACAAAAATAATATGAACAATATTTTAACCGAAATAGGAATAGAAAATTACCTTTTTTTATCTGCAATATTATTTAGTATTGGGGTATTTGGGGTTTTGTACCGACGTAATGCTATCATTGTATTTATGTCTATTGAAATTATGTTGAATGCGGTAAACTTATTGTTTGTTGCCTTTTCTTCTTATCATAACGATGCACAAGGTCAAGTATTTGTGTTTTTCTCAATGGCTGTTGCTGCAGCAGAAGTTGCAGTAGGATTGGCTATTTTGGTTTCTATTTTTAGAAATCTTGGTTCGATTGATATTGCTAATTTAAAAAACTTAAAAGGATAATCCCGAATGGAGAAGAATTTAGTTTTATTATTGTTGTTAACCCCATTCGTTGGGTTTTTATTTAATGTTTTCTTTGGTAAAAAAGTTGGAAAGACAATTTCTGGCGCAATTGGAACTGGTGTTGTACTCGTTTCATTTGTTGCAAGTATTTTCTTTTTCTTGCAAATAAATCAAACTAAACAACCTATCGTGGTTTCACTCTTTGATTGGATAAGAGTAAGTAATTTTAAATTAGACTTTGGATTTTTACTAGATCAATTATCTATTTTGTGGTTATTGTTCGTAACTGGTATTGGTTCATTGATACACTTATATTCTATCAGCTACATGCATGATGATGAAAATATGCATAAATTTTTTGCTTATTTGAATTTGTTTATTTTCTTCATGATTACGCTTGTAATTGGAAGCAATCTCTTAATAATGTTTATCGGTTGGGAAGGCGTTGGTCTTTGTTCTTATTTACTTATTGGATTTTGGCACAAAAATCAATCGTATAATGATGCGGCGAAAAAGGCTTTTATCATGAATAGAATAGGAGATTTGGGTTACCTAATTGGAATCTTTATTATTGGAGGTCTTTTTTCAACATTAGATTTTGTTGAAATAAAGGAGGCAATACTTTCTGGTTCACAAAATGGTAACACGTACTGGCTTGGTGCAGCAACTTTATGCTTGTTTATTGGTGCTTCTGGTAAGTCGGCACAAATACCATTATATACTTGGCTTCCTGATGCAATGGCTGGTCCAACTCCTGTTTCGGCATTAATTCACGCTGCAACAATGGTAACAGCAGGAATCTTTATGATTACACGAATGAACTTTTTGTTCGATTTAACTCCGCAAATACTTAATATTATTGCTATAATTGGAGCTGTTACTGCTTTAGTTGCCGCAGCAATCGGATTAGTTCAGAACGATATAAAGAAAGTTTTAGCATACTCAACAGTTTCACAATTGGGATTGATGTTTTTGGCAATTGGTCTTGGAGCATATAATATTGCAGTATTTCATGTAATTACACATGCTTTTTTCAAAGCTTGCCTTTTCTTAGGTTCAGGATCGGTTATTCATGCAATGCATGGAGAGCAAGATATGAGAAAGATGGGAAGTTTGAAAAAATTTATGCCAATTACTTTTGCAACCATGCTAATTTCAACTTTAGCAATATCTGGAATTCCACCTTTTTCGGGGTTTTTCTCTAAAGATGAAATCTTGATGACGGCATATCACGAAAACATACCACTGTGGATTATTGCTTCGTTAGCATCTATAATGACCGCTTTTTATATGTTTAGATTGATGTACTTAACATTTTTTAAAAATTTTAGAGGTACAGAAGAACAAAAACATCACCTTCATGAAAGTCCAGCGTTAATGACTTTTCCTTTAATAGTTTTAGGTGTTTTAGCATTAGTTGGTGGTGTAATTAGTTTGCCAGGAAGCAGTTGGTTGAATCATTATTTAGCGCCTGTTTTTACCAAAGTTTCTCATGAAGAGCACGTTTTTGGAATAACAGAATATTCATTAATGGCTGTTGCAGTTGTTGGTGGTTTTATCGGGATTATTTTAGCTTATGTAAAATATATAAAACAAGGTTTTGTTCCTGCCGAAGATTCGCAAATTAATGGCTTTGCCAAAGTTTTATACAATAAATTTTATGTAGATGAATTTTATACATTTATTATTGTTAAGCCATTGAATGCATTATCTAATTTCTTTAGAACTACTTTGGAGCCAGCTGCATCTAATTTAGTTTTTGGTTTTGGAAAAGTCGCCAATGGTTTGGGAGTGCAAGGAAAAAAATTACAAAACGGAAGTATTGGTTCTTACCTTTTCGCATTTGTACTTGGCGTTTGTGCCTTATTAATTTATTTATTTATAGCTCAATAATTTTACGTAATGGATGTAACTACTATATTAATATTGCTTTTAGTTGGCTCAATTGCTACCTATTTTTCTGGAGATAAATTGGCTTCAAAAGTAGCTTTGTTGTTCAGTACTGCCTCGTTTGGGATATCAATGTATCTTTTATCGGCTTTAAAGAACGGAGAAAGTATTAGTATTCTTAAAAATTGGATTGATATTCCTAAAGTATGTTTGGCTTTTCAAGGTGATGGACTTTCAATGGCTATGGTAGTATTAACTACGGCTTTGACACCGCTTATCATCTTTTCTTCTTTTGGAAATAGCTTTTCGAATAGTAAAAGTTTTTATGCTCTAATTTTATTTATGTCATTTGCAATGGTAGGTACTTTTCTTGCGGCAGATGGTTTATTATATTATATTTTTTGGGAACTAGCATTAATTCCAATTTATTTTATTGCGTTGGTTTGGGGTAATGGTGATGCTGATGAGCGACGTAAAGCCGTTGTGAAATTCTTCATTTATACCTTGGCTGGCTCTTTATTTATGCTAATTGCATTTGCCTATTTATATCAAAAAGCAGGATCATTCTTAATTGGAGATTTGTATAATTTACGATTATCAAGTACGGAACAGTTTTGGATATTTTTAGCATTCTTTGCTGCTTATGCTATTAAGATTCCGTTAATTCCTTTCCATACTTGGCAAGCAAAGGTCTACCAAAAAGCACCAACAGCCGGAACAATGTTGCTTTCTGGAATCATGCTAAAAATGGGTTTATATAGTGTTATTAGATGGCAATTGCCAATAGCACCATTGGCTGCAAAGCAGTATATGTTTGTGTTTATTGGTCTTGGAGTTGCTGGTGTAATTTATGGTTCAATTCTAGCACTACGCCAAAAAGATTTAAAAAAGCTGTTGGCCTATTCTTCGTTAGCACACGTAGGATTGATTGCTGCAGGATGTTATACACTAACAATTGATGGTTTGAGTGGAGCAGTATCTCAAATGATTGCGCACGGTTTTGTAATTGTCGGTTTGTTTTTCGCAGCTGAAATTATCTTTAGAAGATTTGAAACTAGAAAAATATCTGAATTGGGTGGCATTCGATCACAAGCACCAAAATTTACATCGATGTTCATGATTTTAGTATTAGCATCGGTTGCTTTACCAGGAACCTTTAACTTTGTTGGAGAGTTTACTGTTTTATACAGCTTGGCTAAAACAAGTATTTGGTTTGTCGTTTTAGGTGGTACAACAATTATTCTAGGAGCATATTATATGTTAAAAATGTTTCAAAATGTAATGTTAGGGGAAACTAATGTTAAAGTATTTTCTGAAATTACGTTTAGTGAAGGAATAGTTCTGGTTTTAATAATTGGCTTTTTATTGTTTTTTGGATTGTATCCTAAGCCAATCGTTGACCTAGTTACACCAAGTTTGAAAGATATTTTATTAGTTATCAATAGAGGATAGTTTTAGTTCCTTAAAAAAATAAAAAATGAACACATTAATAGCAATTGTAGGTTTAGGTATATTTTCACTTATAGCGGAGATATTTAATTTTAGAAAAGCCATTGTTCCTATAACCGTTATAGGTCTTTTGGCAATACTAGGCCTTACAATATCAGAATTCAATACACCAGGAAATTATTACAATAACATGATTGTTGTGGATAAATTTTCTGTTGCATTTTCTAGCCTTTTTATCATATTAACTCTTTTTTTAGTTGTTTTAAGTCATGATGTTTATAAAAACCATGAAACTAAAATTTCTGACTTTATTGCAATTAAAGTTTTTCTTTTAGCTGGTGCTGTGGCAATGGTTTCTTTTGGTAATTTATCAATGTTCTTTTTGGGTATTGAAGTCTTATCAATTTCGTTATATGTTTTAGCGGCAAGCAATCGTTTGAGCATAAAAAGTAACGAAGCCGGAATGAAATACTTTTTAATGGGTTCTTTTGCTTCAGGAATATTATTATTCGGAATTTGTTTAGTTTATGGAGCAATTGGTAGTTTTGATATTGTAGAAATTAAAGAATTATCGCAAGGGCTAGGTTTGCCAATTTGGTATTGGATTGGTATTGCAATGTTGCTTATCGGAATGCTTTTCAAAATTGCTGCTGCGCCTTTTCATTTTTGGGCACCAGATGTGTACGAAGGTTCTCCTGCTATAACTACAGCCACCATGAGTACCTTGGCAAAAGTTGTTGCAATGGCTACATTATACAAACTGTTGAGTTCTTTAAACACAGGATTGTCCTATAAATTTGAGATTATAATAGTGATTGTTTCAATATTGTCAATGACTATTGGAAATATCATGGCTTTACGTCAGAACAATGTAAAACGAATGTTAGCTTTCTCAGGTATTTCTCATGCAGGATTTATGTTGATGGCATTACTAAGTTTGTCAACTGCTGCTAATACATTGTTATATTATACTGCCGCTTATGCTCTTGCCGGTATCGCTTCGTTTGCAGTTATTATTTTTGTGACAAAAGATAAAGAAAATGAAGATATTGTAAACTTTAATGGACTAGGAAAAAACAATCCAATTTTGGCAGCTGTCTTAACAGCATCATTACTATCAATGGCAGGAATTCCGATTTTTTCAGGATTTTTTGCTAAGTTCATGTTGTTTACACAAACTATTCAGTCAGGATATTTAATAGTGGTGATTGCAGGTGTTATCAATTCAATTATCAGCGTTGGATACTATTTCAAGTTAATATTAGCAATGTATACTAAAGAACCAGAAAATGAAAAACAAGCAACACCTTTTGTGTATTATGTAGTTGCTGTGCTAGCAATCGTTCTGAATCTTGCTATTGGTATTTACCCATCTTTAGTTACCAATTTATTAAAATAAAATTTACTTCTTTAAAATAATAGTTAAACCATCAAGCAAGTTTTGATGGTTTTTTTATTTATTAATAATTCTCAATGTGGACTTTTGCAAACTAATCTTGTAAAACATTTTATAGTATTTTTATATAAATCATGTACTAGTACGCCTTAGGTTTTCAACTAATTTTTTGAAAGTATTTTCCAACTCCGGCAAAGTCGAAAGTAGTTAGCAATAATGTCATAAATTATTAGTAAGTAATAATGATTCTTCTATTGCGTTTAAACTCGATCTTTTGGCTTTCTAGAAACAGTATATACTTCAAGGTTCATTGATCAAAAATCATTTTGCTCTATTTTATGTCATTGTAAATTGCTTTTCAAGTACAAACACTAGTACTGATGGTAAAATATTTTTTTATAGAGAGAAATTGGGCAACGGCAAACATTGCAACAGTCTTATGTTTTCTAATTTTAAATATGCTTTTAGACGAAGATTACGGTCTTTGTTTAACCCCAGAAAGTAAGGTATTTCAACCTTTAAACAAAAAATAAGAAAATGAGTTTTCGGTGCGTGAAATCTTAATTATGTTATAAAAAGTTTATAAAAAAACCGCCAATCTTTCGAAAGGCGGTTTTATTTTATTTTTTGATTTCGTCTCCTTGATTGTCAAAAAAGCGATAATCTAAATACGTGTAAGCGTCACGAGGTATAATTTTCACCCATTTTTTATGTTCAAAAAACCATTTTGAACGTAATGATGGAAAACCTTTTTTAAGGTATGCGGCCACAAATGGATGTACATTAAGTACAATTTTCTTGTGGTCTTTGGATAATCTTTCAAGATCAGAAGCAATTTTATCAATAATAAGAATTGGTGCTTCAATTTCACCATTTACATTATTAGGATCTTCTTCTCTTGTTTTTATGTTGACTTCTGGTCGAACACGTTGCCTAGTAATTTGAACTAATCCAAACTTACTTGGCGGTAATATTTTGTGTTTTGCTTTATCATCGCTCATTTCTTCACGAAGAAAATTGAACAATACTTGTCGGTTATCTGGATTTTGCATATCGATAAAATCGACTACAATAATTCCACCCATGTCGCGAAGTCTTAATTGGCGTGCAATTTCTGCAGCGGCAATCATGTTCACTTCAAGGGCAGTATCTTCCTGATTGTTGGCTTTGTTAGAACGGTTTCCACTATTTACGTCGATAACGTGAAGAGCTTCTGTGTGTTCGATGATCAAATAAGCGCCTTTGCTCATTGATACTGTTTTCCCAAACGATGTTTTTATTTGTCTTTCGATGTTGTATTTTTCAAAAATTGGCGTGTCTCTCGACTGATAAAACTTAACGATGTTTTGTTTTGAAGGTGCTATTTCTTTTAAATAATCCTTCGTTTCGTTGAATAACTCTTCTTCATCCACTTGAATACCAGTAAAGGTATCGTTAAAAACGTCTCTTAATATTGACGATACTTTACTAAGTTCGCCCAATACTTTAGAAGGATGATGAGCAGTTACTAATTTTTTACACATTGCTAACCATCTGTTATTGAGGTTTTGCAAGTCTTTTTCTAGTTCGGCTACGTTTTTGCCTTCGGCTACTGTTCTTACAATAACACCAAAACCTTTGGGTTTGATTGCTTGTACCAATTTTTTCAATCGGTCTTTTTCTGACTTTTCTTCTATTTTTTGAGAAACAGAAACTCGGTCGGAAAAGGGTACTAAAACTAAAAATCTACCGGCAAATGAAAGCTCAGAGCTTATTCTTGGTCCTTTGGTAGAAATTGGTTCCTTTACTACTTGCACTAAAATTGACTGGTTGGCACTCAGAATATCTGATATAGCACCATCTTTATCAATTTCTTTTTCAAACTGAAAGTTTTTTAGGGAGAAATCTTTTATTTTACCTGCGCTTACAAGTTTAATGAATTTCAAATAGGAAGATAAATTGGGACCCAAATCATGATAATGTAAAAAAGCGTCTTTTTCAAAACCTACATTTACAAAAGCTGCATTTAAGCCAGCAACTGGTTTTCTTATCTTGGCAATAAAAATATCACCAACAAGAAAGCTGCTCTTTTTTTCTTCTTCTTTGTGTAATTCAATTAGTTTTCCATCTTTTAATAAGGCAAAATCTACAGCATTGTCGCTAGATCTGATAATCAGTTCTTTATTCACGTTGTAAATTTTTATCTGTTTTTTGAGAAGGTAGAAAAAAAGAGAAAAGAAGAAAGATAGGATATCTAAAATCTAATATCTAAAGTCTACAATCTTTTTACAGATGGATTAAACAATAATTTTTTACAGGATTTACCCGAGGAAATCAGATGGTAGAATTCAGTTGGCAAGAAGCAGAAAAATCTGCAATCTTAAATCTGAAATCTGCAATCTTTTTTCATTTTCAATGAACGTTTAAAAAAGAAAAAAGTAGTTTAAAACTACTTTTTCTTCTTGTGACGGTTAGCTCTCGCTCTTTTCTTACGTTTGTGAGTAGCTACCTTATGTCTTTTTCTTTTTTTACCACTTGGCATAATGTTCTGTTTTGTGTGATTAATAAATATGTTTTAAACTGCGATTTCAGTTTTAGTTTTTACTCCTTCAACGAATACTTTAGCTGGTTTAAATGCTGGAATGTTGTGAGCAGGAATTTTTATTGTAGTATTTTTTGAAATGTTTCTTCCAGTTTTTTCAGCTCTTGTCTTGATTATAAAACTTCCAAAACCTCTTAAGTAAACGTTATCACCAGTTTCTAATGAATTTTTAACCTCTTCCATAAATGTTTCAACTGTAGATTGAACATCTCCTTTTTCAAGACCTAATTTTTCTGAAATTTTAGCTACGATATCTGCTTTCGTCATTTTCTTTCGTATTTAAATATTATGTGTATTTTTTTGAGTGTGCAAATATATGAATTAAAAAAACAATATTTCAAGGATAATTGATTAAAATTTAATCAGATAAACTTTTACTTTTGTTGCACAATATATTTTATGGAATTTTCTAACTCATTATTGCAATGGTATTTACAAAATAAACGCGATTTACCTTGGCGAAATACCACCAATCCGTACCCAATTTGGCTTTCTGAAATTATGCTGCAACAAACAAGAGTTGCTCAAGGATTGCCTTATTTTTTGTCTTTTATGAAGCATTTTCCAACAGTTTTTGATCTGGCAAATGCCGACGAGCAAACTGTTTTAAAACTTTGGCAAGGACTGGGTTATTATTCTCGAGCTAGAAATATGCATAAAACCGCACAATATATAGCAACCAATCTTGAAGGAAAGTTTCCTGATAATTATACTGATTTACTTAAATTAACTGGTGTTGGTCAATATACGGCATCGGCAATAGCATCTTTTGCTTTCAATGAAGTAGTTCCTGTGGTAGACGGAAATGTTTTTAGGGTTTTGTCACGCTATTTTGATGTAGAAACCGACATTGCATCTGCCGGTGCCAAAAAAGAGTTTACCGCTTTGGCAAACGAGCTCATCCCGAAAGATAATCCGGCCTTGTTCAATCAAGCGATAATGGAATTTGGTGCTTTGCAATGCGTGCCAAAAAATCCCAATTGTGCCGGTTGTATTTTTAACGAAAGTTGCGCTGCATTGCAAAAGAAAAAAGTTGCCAACCTTCCTGTAAAGCTTAAGAAAATCAAAGTTACCAATCGCTATTTTAATTATGTTGTGTTTTCGGATTCAGATACTAAAACACTACTTACCAAACGCAGCGAGAAAGGAATTTGGCAAAATTTATATGAATTCCCTGTAATAGAATCTGATTATGAATTAGATTTTACTACAATTTCTGAAACCATACGAGCTACTTTTGTAGATAAAAGGATTGTGTCTATTAGCCAGTATAACGATGTCCAAACAATTCATAAGCTTTCGCATCAAAAGCTTCATATCTTTTTTTATAAGGTCGAAATTGATGAAAAACTCTCAGATTCAATAGATGTTGATGCACTTGTTAATTATCCTTTTCCAATAGTTATTCATAATTTTATTGAAAAGTATTTGATTTGATTTTTTATTTGTAATTTTGAAAATAAACAAATTGCTATAATTATGGCTGGTACATTAAATAAAGTTATGCTTATTGGTCATCTTGGTGACGACGTAAAAATGCACTATTTTGAAGGCGGAAACTGCATTGGTAGATTTCCTTTGGCAACAAATGAAGTTTATATAAATAAACAAACCAACGAAAAAATTACTTCAACCGAATGGCATAATCTTGTGGTGCGCAACAAAGCCGCCGAAATATGTGAGAAGTATTTAACCAAAGGTGATAAAATTTATGTAGAAGGTAGAATAAAATCACGCCAATGGCAAGCTGAAGACGGTTCGACAAAGTATACGACCGAAATTCAAGTAACAGAATTTACTTTTCTTACGGTGAAAAAAGATACAGAGGGAAACAAGTCATTGCCTTTAACGGAACCTAAAAGTAATAATTTTGATGTTTCAAATCCTCCGATAAACGACTTACCAGAAGGGCTTAATAACTAATGTTTAACTAAAACTTTCAACTTGGATCCTGAACCCAGTTTAACATTATTTTCTTCACTTGACACCAATTTAGTTTTTGGAATAATTGGTATTGTAGTGTTGCTGTTGTGTTGCGCTATGATAGCGGCGTCTGAAGTAGCATTATTTTCGTTGTCACAAAAAAACCTTTTAGATTTGGCTTCATTATCGCCAGAAAAGTCTAAAATTATCAACAGATTATTAGAAAAACCCAAGAAATTGTTAGCTACGATATTGGTTGCCAACAATTTTCTTCACATAGCAATTGTAATTTTATTTTCGTTCTCGTTAGACGAAGTTTTTTCTACCATTTCATCCTCCATACTAAAATTTGCAGTAGAAGTAATTTTAGTAACATTTTTAATATTACTTTTTGGTGAGGTACTACCTAAAATATATGCGAGTAGAAATAATATAAAATTTGCGTGCTTTATCGCGCAGCCATTATCAATTTTAAATAAACTTTTATCGCCAATTAGTATTCCAATGCGAAGTCTCACGCTTTTTTTGCAAGACAAATTGGGCAAACAAAAAAGTAACTTTTCGGTTGATCAATTATCGCAAGCACTAGAACTAACTTCAACCGATGATACTTCTACCGAAGAGCAAAAAATTCTAGAAGGCATTGTGACTTTTGGAAATACGGACACCAAGCAAGTTATGAGTCCTAGAATCGATATTTTTGGTTTGGATATTGAAGAAACATTTGCAGAAATCTACCCGAAAATTTTGGAGAAAGAATTTTCTAGAATTCCGGTTTACCAAGACAATATAGACAATATAAAAGGCGTTTTGTTTATCAAAGATTTGATTCCGCACATAAATAAAAAAGAATTCAATTGGCAAGAATTGTTGCGAGAACCATTTTTTGTACCAGAAAATAAAAAATTGGATAATTTGCTTAAAGATTTTCAAAGTATGAAAAGCCATTTGGCAATTGTAGTTGATGAATATGGTGGTACGTCTGGTTTGGTTTCTTTAGAAGATATAATCGAAGAAATTGTGGGTGATATTAGTGACGAATTTGACGATGAAAACATTAATTATTCCAAAATAGATGAAAATAATTTCTTGTTTGAAGGAAAAATAAATTTAAAAGATTTTTACAGAATCATTGATGTAGATCAAGAATTATTTGAAATAAGAAAAGGTGAAGCCGAAACATTAGCTGGATTCATACTCGAAATATTAGGAAATTTTCCTAAAAAAGGACAAAAAATTCAGTTTGAAAATTGCCTTTTTACCATTGAAGTTGTTGATAAAAAAAGAATTAAACAAATAAAAGTTACTCTTAATGCCTAAAAAAAAATACTACATATCCGTTCTTCTATGCAGTTGTATGCTTGTTTTTTTGTCGAGTTGTAAAGACGATGTTTTACCCAAACCTCCAAGTCAGCTTAGATTAGATTATGCTGTAGCTGAGTATGCAAGATTTGAAAATCATTGTCCCATAACTTTTGACATGAATGCTGATGCAACTATAAAAGAGAATGGAAATTGCGGTTTTTCGATTACATATCCTAAAATGAAAGCAACGGTATATTTAACATACAAGCCCGTAAATGGTGATATCAACAAATTGTTAAGCGACGCGCAAAGACTTACTTATGAGCATGTTATTAAAGCCGATGATATTTTAGAGCAACCCTATCTTAATCCTGATAAAAAAGTGTACGGTATGTTTTATAGAGTAAATGGTAACGCAGCTACTAACGCACAATTTTATGTAACCGATAGTACGAAACACTTTCTAACAGGTTCGGTTTATTTTTATGCAAAACCCAATTATGACTCAATAATGCCAGCGGCAGATTATATCAAAAATGACATGCAACGCATCATGGAAAGTGTCAATTGGAAATAAAGAAGCCTGATACTTACAGAAATCGTTCCTAAAGTTATATTTTGTTTAATTATATGTTAAAAAAGTTAAACAACAAAAAGTTTACTTTACATTTGTGTATAACTTAATAAAAAACATTATGAATTTAGGAAAAAAAATTAGCGTTATTGCAATGATTGCTGCAATATCAGTATCATGCGATGGTAAGAAAAAAGAAGCTGAAACAGAAGTTGCAACAGACACAACACAAGTTGCTGCCGATACAACTCAAGCAGTTGCAGCAACAACAATTGTAGATGTAGCAGCTGGTAATCCAGACTTTTCAACATTAGTAGCAGCGGTAAAAGCTGCAGGTTTAGTTGAAACACTTAGTGGTGAAGGACCATTTACAGTTTTTGCTCCAACAAATGCAGCATTTGAAAAATTGCCTGCTGGAACAGTTGACGGTTTATTGAAACCAGAAAATGTAGAAAAATTAAAAGGATTGTTAACGTATCACGTTGTTTCTGGAAAATTTGATGCGGCTGCAGTTACAGATGCTATTACAAAAGGTAACGGAAAATATACAGTTACTACAGTTCAAGGTGGAAAAATCGATTTGAGTTTGAAAGACGGTAAAGTTGTTTTAACTGATGCAAACGGAAAAACGGCTACAGTTGCTATAGCTGACGTTGCTGCTTCAAACGGTGTAATTCACGCAATTGACTCGGTAGTAATGCCTAAATAATTATTAATTCTGCATGAAAAAACCGCTACAAATTTTTAGTTTGTAGCGGTTTTTTATTTTTCAATAAATCAAAAAAAATTTAGACTTTATTACCAGTCTTAATTTCTGAAACTTTATACGTTTTACCATCAGCTGTAGCTTCTACTTTTTTAACTAAATCGGTAGAAGTCAATTTATCTGCATCAAAATTTACAGTAGCTTGTTTGGTGTCAAAATCTACTTTTGCATTTTGAACTCCATCCATGTCTGCCAATTCTTTTTCAATTGTTTTGGCACATCCAATAGCGCAAGACATTCCGTCAATTTTAAAACTTGCAGTTTCAGGTTTGGTAGCAACAGCAACTTCTTTATTAGTTGTTGTAGTTTCTTTTTGAGATGACGCCTCAGTTCCTTTATCTTTGCAAGCGAATAAAGTTGAGGATGCAATTAAAATTGTACAAATTGTTTTAGAAAAATTCATAATATATATTGTTTATTATTAATCAATTCAATTAAGACACAAAATTACATTTTTTTTATTCGGACAATTAATAAAATTTTCACAAATTATAAAGCAAATTATGTTAACAAAACAACTCAAATGGATTTTATTATTTGTCCTGGCCTTAATTTGGGGTAGTTCTTTTATCTTAATGAAAAAAGGGTTGCTGGGTTTAACTCCATTTCAAGTTGGCGCTTTACGAATTGTGTTTACATCTATTTTTGTGATACTAATTGGCTTTAAAACGTTGCCTGAAATAAAACGATTTCAATGGAAATACATTGCTATAACTGCGGTATTTGGCACTTTTATTCCTGCATTTCTTTTTCCGTTAGCCGAAACTAAAGTGAGTAGTTCTATATGTTCCATTCTCAATTCGTTAACACCATTAAATACCTTGCTTATAGGTATTCTTGCTTTTGGTCTAGGTTTTAAGCGAATCCAAATTATTGGAGTTTTAATAGGACTAGTTGGAACTTTAATTTTAATATTTAATGGGAATGAAGTAGGAACAAGCGAAAATTATTATTTTACCCTATTTGTCATTATTGCATCGGTTTGCTACGCTATAAATGTAAATTTGATAAAAAAGTATTTATCAGATGTGAAGCCACTTGCCATTACAACAGGTAACTTTTTGGTGATGTTGGTTCCGGCTTTAGTTGTTCTTTTTAGCACCGATTTTTCTTCGAGAATGTATTTTCAAGAAACACAAACGGCCATGTTATACATTGTGCTACTAGGCGTTGTGGGAACAGCAATTGCCAATATTATTTTCTTTAAATTAATACAAATGTCAACGCCAATTTTTGCTACTTCGGTTACCTATTTAATACCAATTGTAGCTTTCGCTTGGGGATTATTAGACAACGAATCGTTAACATTAATGCAGTTGTTTGGAGCTTTTGTAGTTTTGGTTGGAGTTTATTTGGCAAATAAAAGGTAGTTTTTCATAACGAAATGAATTACAAAATTCATACATGTTATTTTTTTTCATACATTAGTGTAACTAATTCGCCAAAAACCATTTATGAAAAAAATAATTACAGCACTACTTAGCTGCATTACCCTAATTGGTTGTACATCAAACGATGAAAACACCAATGAAGCAAGTGCTATTGAAATTCCAATTCCCGAAAATTTAACAGGTTCTTGGAAATTTGTTGGTATTTATAATTATTTGGATATCGATCAAGTTGATCATCCGAATATTGAATATTATGAAAATGGCACTATTTTGTCGTTTAACGCCAACAATACTTTTAACGATACTAATGGGATTAATAATAACGGCACTTTTACAATTTTTTCCGACTCAGTGTTGACGCGTTTTTACAATGGGAATAATTCAATTGAACCTTTTAGGGTAAAAATTGTGACGTTGAATGATAGTATTTTAGATTTTACGTGTACCAATCAGAACAACATAGGTACTTGTCCATGTGAAGCGTATCGATATAAAAAAATAGAATAAACAAAAAAACCGTTTCAAATTAATGAAACGGTTTTGTCAATTTAATTGATGATTGAACTATTGAAAATCGGCATCGGTAATACCTTCGTTAACTTTCACTTCAGTTAGTTTAATATCTAATTCTATTCCAATATTCATTACTGTATTAAATGGCACTTTCACACCTTTTACATCGCGGTAATCATTGAAATAAGTTGTAGAAGTATTCTTTTTTCCACCTTGTTCTTCAGTTTGAGATTCGGCAGTTTTTAAACCACTTTTTACGTCAAAATAAGAAACTTTATCACCATCTACAACAGCATAAGCTTCGCTTCCGTTTATAGTTTCTATTCCAGAAACTGTTACGCCAGGTTTTGCAGCCAAGGTAAGTTCAGAAAACGGAACCGCTTCTTGTTTTGCTTTTACCAACTCTTCACCTTCGATATTTTTTTTCTGTCCTTGTTGTGTTTGATATGCTCCTTTTTCGTTTACCACTTGTTTCATCAAGCTCATTCCAGGCATTGATAATTCTACCATCATTCTACCTTTAGTATCAACTTTAGAAATATAACTTAAAGGTGAAGGAATTTGAGGTATTTTGGTTGTTCCTACCGATGCAAGTGATTTTACAGATTTTACTGCTTTTTCTCCACCAATAGCGGTAAGGTATGCATCAACTACAGTTTTTACCGTAACTCCAGCTGGAGTAGGTTTTTTCATAGCAGGTTTGTCTGTTTGATTACCAAATTTATCAAAATAATACATTGGTATTTTTAATTTTTCAAGTCCAGGAATTACGTCAGCACCTTTTCCAACAACTAATATTCTTAAATTATCTTGTAAAAAATATTTGTTTGCTACACGCATAACGTCTTCTGCTGTAACTGCATTGATGTTTTTGATATAATTTTCGTAAAAATCTGATGGTAATCCTTGTACTTCAGTATTCAAAGCATAACGAGCAATGGTTGCAGGCTTTTCAACTTGCATCACAAAACGTCCTACATATCCTGCTTTAACATTATTCAATACATCGTCTGCTACTTTCTCAGTACGGATTTTTTTAATTTCTTTCATGAACTCTACCACAGCACTATCAGTAACCATGTTTCTTACCTGAGAATTGGCTTTAAATGTGCTAGCCATATATTTGTCAACTCCAACGTTAGATCGTGCTCCGTAAGTCCAACCGTGTGCTTCTCTTAAGTTCATGTTCAAGTAACTGTTAAAGTCACCACCAAGAACTTGATTCGCGATGATTACTGGGAAAAAGTCAGCATCAGACATTTTCAATTCAACCGTGTTTATCAACGAAATTTCAGATTGTACTGCGTTTGGCATGTCTACAAAGTTGATTTGTGTAAACTGTACATTCGAAGGATTAGAGTAAGTAAGTCTTGGCGCAGTTGCTTTAACCCAAGAACCAAAAAGTTTTTCAACAGCTTTTTTAGTGTCTTTGAATTTTACATCTCCGATAATTACTAAGTAAGCATGTTCTGGTACAAAATGTGATGTATAGTTAGCTTTTACATCGGATAAAGAAACATTATTGATGGTTGCTTCAGACAAATATTCTCCTGCTGGATGATTTTTTCCATAAGCCAATACGCGTTCTACTCGTCCAGCTACTGCTGTAACTGATTTTTCTTGAGTTTTTAAGTTTTCGATAAGTTTTTCTTTTTCTTTATCAAATTCTTCTTGTGTAAAATTTGGATTTAAAGCACCGTCTGCCATTAATTCCAAAATTCTTTTAGAATATTTAGACAATCCTGATGCCGATGCGCCAGAAGAATAAAAATTGATGTTGGCTCCAAGAAAATCAATTTCTTCGTTAAAAGCGTCTTTAGAAATTTTAGTAGAACCATTTCCTATCAATGAACTTGTAAGTTCATCAACTCCTTTTTTATCACCTTCTGCATATGGTGCGTTATCTAAAGTTAAGTTAAACGATACTCTTGGTAGCTTATGGTTTTCAACCACCATTACCTTTAATCCATTTGGAAGTGTAAATGTTTGTGGTTTGTTAATATTTACTTTTGGCGCAGCGCCTGGTTTTGGCTGCGGTCTGTTTTGTGCTTGCATAATTACTGTAAGGAACAAACTTGTTACTAATAGTGCTATTTTCTTGCTCATACTAAATGTGTTATTATTTTTTCGAATTTGAATCAATAGTTTCATGTTTTCTTTTATTTGTTTTCAGCTTTATCTTTCGCTGGAACATAGTCTAAGATTAGTCTTTGATTCGGATTTAGGTATTTTTTAGCAATATCTCTAATTTCTTCACGAGTAATAGAGCGGTAAATTTCAATTTCAGTATTGATTAAATTTACATCACCGTACAACATATAATAGGTAGCCAAATTATCTGCAATACCTTCTACACTCGAGTTGCTATCAACATAAGTGTTATCGTATTTATTTTTTAATTTTTGAAGTTCGTTTTCAGAAATCAAATTGGTTTGTAAGTTTACTATTTCAGAATCTACTTCTGTTAAAATATTTTCAGCCGTAAAGTCGCCTTGTGGAATTCCGTATAAAATGTAAGTTCCATAATCTTCTTGGTTGTAGCTAAATGCTCCAATTTGCAAAGCCATTTTCTTGTCATCTACAATTTTTTTGTACAAACGAGAACTTTTTCCGTCAGATAAAATGGTAGAAATCATGTCTAAAACTCTTGCATCTCTAGTTTTCATTGATGGTGTTCTGTAAGCAGCAACCACCATAGGTTTTTGAATGTTAGAGTCTTCATAGCGAGCCTTAATTGTTTGAGTAATTGGTTCTTCTACAAACGTTTTTCTAGTAACAGGCGCACCTTTAGGGATTGATCCAAAGTATTTTTGAATCCATTCTTTAGTTTGAGCAGGATTACTAATGTCTCCAGCAACAATTAAAACAGCATTGTTTGGAACATAAAATTTCTTGTTGAATGCCTGAAATTCCTCAAGTTTAGCTGCGTCCAAATGATCCATTGATCCAATAGTTGTCCAACGGTATGGGTGGTTTTTGAACATGTTTTTCTTAACCTCAGGAATCAATTGTCCGTATGGAGAGTTGTCATAACGTAATCTTTTTTCTTCTTTAACAACTTCATTTTGTGTGTCAACACCAATTTGGTTGATTACAGGATGTAATAATCGTTCTGATTCCATCCACAAACCCAATTCTAGATTGTTTGAAGGAAATACTTCGTAATAATAAGTTCTGTCTTCTGTTGTGTTGGCATTATTAGTACCACCGTTTGAAGTTACAATTTTAAACCATTCGCCACGTTTAATGTTTTCTGTACCTTCAAATAACAAGTGTTCGAAAAAGTGCGCGAAACCTGTACGATCTGGTTGTTCGTCTTTTGCACCAACATGATACATTACCGATGTAATTACAACTGGAGCCGAATTATCATTGTGTAAAATAACGTGCATTCCGTTGTCTAAATCGTATTCTTCAAAAGCTACCTTTTGAGCAAAAGCGGTTCCTCCTAGCATAAGCAAAGTACTTAAAGCAATTAGTGATTTTTTCATAAAAAACTATAAATTTTAGTTGATAGTATGATTAGTAAATATAGTACTAATATTGTTACACAAAAATAAAGGTTTTTTTAACGTGAAGATTAATATTGATATTTAATTAATAGCGTATTAATAAAGCCTTGATTTTTAACGTAAAACTTTTTTGATTTAGGGTTGTGCGTGTAGAAAAATGTTATATATTTGCACACTTAAATTTATAAACAATTTGTTATGTACGCAATCGTAGAGATAGCAGGGCAACAATTTAAAGTAAGCAAAGACTTAAAGGTTTATGTTCACCGTTTGAAAAATGAGGAAGGTTCAAAAGTTTCTTTTGACAAAGTTCTTCTTTTAGATGACAATGGATCAATCACTTTAGGCGCCCCAGCTATAGAAGGTGCTTCAGTAGAAGCAAAAGTATTACAACACTTAAAAGGTGATAAAGTAATTATCTTCAAAAAGAAAAGAAGAAAAGGTTACAAGAAAAGAAACGGTCACCGTCAGTATTTAACACAAATTCTTATTGAAGGAATTAGTGCTACTGGTGGAAAGAAAGCAACTCCTGCGGCTAAAAAAGAGGCAACTCCAAAAGCAGTAGAAGCTACAGAAGAAAAAGCGCCTAAGGCTGCTAAAGCTTCTAAAAAAGCTGACGATTTAGTAATTATTGAAGGAATTGGACCAAAAGCTGCTGAAGCATTAGTTGCTGCTGGAATTGATACATTTGCAAAATTAGCGAAAGCTTCTGCAGAATCAGTTAAAGAAATTCTTGATGCATCTGCTAATAAAGTACAGCATTTAGATCCTACTACATGGGCACAACAAGCACAACTTGCTGCTGATGGTAAAATGGACGAATTAAAAAAATTACAAGATGAATTAAACGGCGGAAAAGCAGTTTAATTAATTAATAACCTATAAAACCTATAACATCATGGCTCACAAGAAAGGTGTCGGTAGTTCGAAGAATGGTAGAGAATCACATTCTAAACGTTTAGGCGTTAAGATTTATGGTGGTCAAGCTGCAATTGCTGGAAACATTATCGTAAGACAAAGAGGTTCAAAACACAATCCAGGAGAAAACGTTTACATTAGTAAAGATCATACTTTACATGCAAGAGTTGATGGAGTTGTGCAATTTCAGAAAAAAGCTGGCGATAAGTCGTTTGTTTCTATTATTCCTTTTGAAGCATAATCTAAATATATTTTAGATTTTTAAAACCGTCCAGAAATGAGCGGTTTTTTTATGGGCTAAATTTAAATTTTTATTTAACTTTTATTTGGTTAAAAAGTAGTTTGCATTAGTTAATTTAGAGGTACAAAACCAAACTAAATCAACATGTTTAAAATCTACTCAATAGCATTTCTTCTATTTTCTGCCTTAGTTTTTTCTCAAAATCCTGTGATGATGACTGGTAAGGTTATGCATCAAGGAAATCCTGTCAAAAATGTTGATGTAGTTAATATCACAACCAAAAAAAGTGCTGTGACAAATGATAATGGTGATTTTTCTATAGAAGTAAAAGAAGACAACAGATTAATCTTTATTTCTAAGGATTTTTTAGACAAGAACATTATAGTTTCGAAATATGACCTAGCTAAAAAGTCAATAACGATTCAGTTGGAAGCAAAGCCTATTGAACTAGACGATGTTGAAGTAAGAGCAAAGGAATCAGTTAAGAATCTTGTTACCTACGAAGAGTTAGCAAAGATTCGAATTGAAAAAGAAAATTCACCATTACGAAATGCAGCAGTTTATGATGGCAAATTGATTAACGCTGTAGATTTTATTCAGATTGGAAAAATGATTGGAAAATTATTTAAAAAGAAAAATAAAAAAAATAAAAGTAAAGCGGAGAATTTTAATTTTAAGGACTATGCAACCAATAATTTTTCGAAAGACTTTTTTACAACTACTTTGGAATTAAAGCCAGATGAAACTTCACTTTTCTTAGATTTTTGTCAAGCAGATCCGAAATCTAAAGAAGTTGCACTATCGGAAGATGAATTTACAATACTTGATTTTTTAATCAATAAGAAAACAGAATTTCGTAAATCGATTACTACTTCCAATGAATAAAAAGTGCTGCTAAAGACTCTCTTATAGATTTAGTGGTCTTCTATTTTTATTATTCTTAAAAAAATATAACATTCGTTCAATGGAATAATAAATTAGTTTACGTAATTTTGCAATCGTTTTCGTAAACCAAAAAATAGACTATGAAACCAGATTTATTTCAATCACCAGATTACTACTTGTTAGACGATTTACTAACAGACGAACATAAATTAGTTAGAGATTCTGCTCGTGCATGGGTAAAAAGAGAAGTATCTCCAATTATTGAGGATTATGCACAACGTGCTGAATTTCCAAAACAAATCATTAAAGGTTTAGGAGAAATTGGCGGTTTTGGACCATATATTCCAGAAGAATATGGTGGAGCAGGATTGGACCAAATTTCATACGGATTGATCATGCAAGAAATAGAAAGAGGTGATTCGGGCGTTCGTTCTACATCATCAGTTCAATCTTCTTTAGTTATGTATCCTATTTGGAAATTCGGAACTGAAGAGCAACGAATGAAATACTTGCCAAAATTAGCAACTGGAGAATTCATGGGTTGTTTCGGATTGACAGAACCAGATCACGGTTCAAATCCTAGCGGAATGACTACCAACTTTAAAGACATGGGCGACCATTATTTATTGAATGGTGCCAAAATGTGGATTTCGAATGCACCTTTTGCTGATGTTGCTGTAGTTTGGGCAAAAAATGAAGAAGGAAGAATTCACGGATTGATTGTAGAACGCGGAATGGAAGGTTTTACAACGCCTGAAACGCACAACAAATGGTCACTTCGTGCAAGTGCTACTGGTGAATTGATTTTTGACAACGTAAAAGTTCCAAAAGAAAATTTATTACCAGGAAAATCAGGTCTTGGTGCTCCAATGATGTGTTTGGATTCTGCAAGATATGGTATCGCTTGGGGTGCAATTGGTGCTGCGATGGATTGTTATGATACTGCTTTGCGTTATGCTAAAGAAAGAATTCAATTTGACAAACCAATCGCTGGAACCCAATTGCAACAGAAGAAATTGGCTGAAATGATTACTGAAATCACTAAAGCGCAATTGCTTACTTGGAGATTAGGCGTTTTAAGAAATGAAGGTAAAGCTACAACTGCTCAAATTTCTATGGCAAAAAGAAACAATGTTGATATGGCAATTCATATCGCTCGTGAAGCACGCCAAATTCTTGGAGGAATGGGAATTACAGGAGAATATTCTATCATGCGTCACAGTATGAACTTAGAATCTGTAATTACTTACGAAGGAACGCATGACATTCACTTGCTAATAACAGGTGCAGATATTACTGGAATTCCAGCCTTCAAATAATAGATTAAACAATAAATAAAATTGATATAAAAAGCTTCTCACATTCGAGGAGCTTTTTTATTTTTGTGTAAATTATTACATCCAATACTTCCATAAATCTCGTATATAATTAAAAAAAATCGCCATGAATATTGAAAAAATAAATACTAGTATTCAACCTCAAAAAGATCAATTATTACAGCATTCGTTATACGAAAAAGTTAAAACAATTGAAGATTTACATACTTTTTTAGAAAACCACGTTTTTGCCGTTTGGGATTTTATGTCGCTCCTAAAAGCGCTTCAAGAAAAACTTACGTGTACAACAACGCCTTGGTTACCAACAGGTAATCCTGCAACAAGATACTTGATAAATGAGATTGTTTTAGCAGAAGAAACCGATTTAACACTTGACGGAAAAAGACTTTCACACTTTGAAATGTATATAGATGCAATGGAAGATTGTGGTGCCAATACGGCTCCAATTTCGGCTTTTTTAGAAAATGTAAATCAAACCCAAAACATATTTGTTTCTATTAAAAAAAGCGACTTACACCCTAATGTAAAAGCCTTTTTAGACTTTACCTTCAGAATTATCGACGAAGGAAAACCTCACAAAATTGCAGCAGCTTTTACCTTTGGTCGTGAAGATTTAATTCCGAGTATGTTTACCGAAATTCTACGTAATTTTCAAACCAATTTTCCAGAAACTAACCTAGATAAATTAGTTTATTATTTTGAAAGACACATCGAACTGGATGCCGATGAGCACGGACCAATGGCAATGAAAATGATTTCAGAACTGTGTGGAACTAACGAAACAAAATGGCAAGAAATGCAAGACGTGTCGATCGAAGCACTAGAAAAACGCATCGGTCTTTGGAACGCTATTGAAGAACAGATTATCGAAAAATTAGAATTGGTTTAAGAAGCATTTTCCAGCTATACGTTTCAAGAAAACCGGGTAAAGCAACATTTTTCTACATAAAAAAAGAGCTTCTTTGGTCGCTTTTTTTTCTGTGAAAAATTAGTTCCTTTACCCGGTTTTGCTTTTCACTACTATCTGGGCTAAGCCCTAAATTCGCGATAAAATTTTCAATCAAAAAGCACAATCGTACCAAAACAATCGTATTTTTGATAACCATTACTGTATAAAATGTCATCACAAACACGTTTATCGCGCGCCTATAAAGAAGCAAAACGAATTCCTTTCAACAACACTGACAAATTTATATTGTTCAGCGATTGTCATCGTGGTGATTCTAGTTTTGCCGATGATTTTGCCAACAATCGAAACATTTATTTCCATGCCTTAAATCAGTATTTTAAGGATAATTTTCAATACATCGAACTTGGTGATGGTGACGAACTTTGGGAAAATCTGTCGTTTAAAGACATCTTTGAAGCCAATAAAAACGTATATCTATTAATACAAAAATATTTCAATCACAACCGCTTGCACATGATTTATGGCAATCATGATATGGTTTATCGAAATGAAAATGTAACCAAGAAATTGCTTTCAGAATATTTTGACACTAAAGAAGGAGTGAATATGCCACTTTTTCCAAGTATAAAGTTTCACGAGGCATTAGTTCTTGAAAATATCGAGACCAAGCAAGAATTATTTTTAACGCACGGTCATCAAGCCGATTTTATGAATTATGTTGGTTGGAAATTCAATCGGTTTTTAGTTCGAGTTCTCTGGAAACCTTTGCAAGTTTGGGGAATTAAAGACCCAACAAGTCCGGCTAAAAATTATATCGAATTAATAAAAGTAGAACGCCGCATAAAAAAATGGATTGCTGACAACGGAAATAAAATTACTATAACTGGTCATACACACCGACCACGATTTCCAAAACCGCAAGAAAACTTACTCAACTATTTCAACGATGGAAGTTGTGTACATCCAAGAAGCATTACTGGAATCGAAATAGTAGAAGGGAAAATGGCTTTAATAAAATGGTTTATCGACACTAAAGAAGATGGTGTTTTACAAATTGTGAAAGAGTATCTTGAAGGTCCAATTGAGTTAGAAAAATACAAATCGTTATAAAAATGAAACTGCATTTTAAAATAGTAATTCTGAGTTTTATATTCGCAATTTTTGGTTGCTCAACAGACAATCAAGTTGTAAACAATACTTCAAATCCACCTGTTACACTCAATTATTTGGCGCTTGGAGACAGTTATACAATTGGTCAAAGTGTTTGCGAAACCTGCCGATTTCCAATTCAATTACAAGATAGTTTGAAGGAAATTTTGCCTTCAAATAAAATAATTTCTACAGAGATCATTGCCACAACTGGTTGGACAACAACTAATTTAAAAGCAGCAATTGCATCACAAAATCCACCAAATAATTATGATTTAGTGACACTTTTAATTGGTGTTAATAATCAATATCAAAACAAGCCATTTAGTTTATACGAACAAGAATTTCCTGAATTGGTTACAACTGCAATTCAAAAAGCTGGAGGAATTAAAGAGCATGTTGTTGTGGTTTCAATTCCAGATTATGCTTATACACCATTTGGTTATGGTGCGCAAAATATTTCCAACGGAATTTTACAGTACAATACTTTTGCAAAGAACTACTGCGAACAAAACAACATCGCTTTCGTGAACATTACCGATATCACTCAGTTGGGATTGCAACAACCAAACTTGGTTGCTTCGGATGGTTTGCATCCATCTGAACTGGCTTACTCTAAATTTATAGAACGTATCTTACCTAAAGCGAAAGTGATTTTAGGGTTGTAATTCTAGTTAATAACTACTCCATTCTTTATTAAAGATTGTAACTAAATTTTGGTTGTTCAATCTATTAATCAAAATTTCTTTTGACAACATGTCTTTAGAAAAATGGGTTAAACTATTCCAATCATAATCATAAAATCGTAATCCTTTTAATTTCCGTTTCAAGGTTAATGTTTTTGTTGAATTATTAACCATGTTAAAACCCCATTCGCCAAATGAAGGTAAATAAACATGATACGGTTTGACGTTTTGAAATGATTGTTTTAAGGTTTCATTTATACACCAAAACGATTTTGGAGCAAAAAATGGTGAGGTAGATTGTACCGTAAGGATCCCATTGGCAGTAAGATGATGCTTTACTTTATCATAAAACGTTGTAGAGTATAATTTCCCAAGACTAAAATTGGAAGGATCAGGAAAATCAATAAAAATCACATCATATTTTTCCGAATTCGAATCGAGCCATACAAATGCATCACTATTAATTACTTCAACTTTTTTGTTTAGCAGTGCATTATTATTAAGTTTCTTTAGCAAAGGATTTTTTCTGAAAATAGTGGTCATTTCTTTATCGAGATCAACAAGTGTAATTTTCTTAACCTCATTGTACCTAAGTATTTCTCTCGCAGCCATTCCATCGCCACCACCTAATATCAGTATGTTTTCAATATGATTTGCGAAAGACAGTGCAGGATGTACAAAAGCTTCATGATAACGATATTCATCAAATGAACTGAATTGAAGGTTATTATTTAGATATAATTTATAATCATTTCGTTCATGTGTTACTACTACTCTTTGATACTTGGTAGTCTTGGAAATAATGATGTTTTCGTTATAAAGACTTTTTTCAGAAAACGAAACTATTGCATCCGAAAAAAATAGTGTTACTACCAAAACCAAAAGCATAATTAGTGCTTTAATTCTTAAATAAAGTACGTTTTTCACATGTTCTTTCAAAAAAAAACTCATAGCAATTCCAACAAGAATATTAAATAATCCAAAAATTAAAGATGTATTTATCAATCCGAATTGTGGAACAAAAAATAGTGGAAAAGCAATAGAAGCTAATAATGCACCTATATAATCGAACGTAAAAACATTGGAAACAAGCGTGTTAAACTGAAATTTATCTTTTAGAATGATCATCAATATTGGAATTTCTAAACCCACCAAACATCCAATAATGAAAACTATAAGGTATAAGTAAAACTCAAAATATTCTACATAATTAAATATAAGAAATAGTAGCGGCGCACTCAAACCGCCAATTAAACCAATAACTAATTCAATTTCAATAAACTTATCTACTAAATTATTAGTAATAAACTTTGAAAAATAGGAGCCAATTCCCATTGCAAAAAGATAAATACCTATTACAAGTGAAAATTGAGTTATGGAGTCACCAAGTAAATAGCTTGCCAATGCGCCGGCAATTAATTCATAAACTAATCCGCAAGTAGAAATAATAAAAATAGTAAATAAAACTAGTCTTTCAATTTTCATTATCCATGAATTGCAAAACCAATTATAAGAGAAATTCCCAAAATAAATGCTGCTAAAACAATAGCTAACGCAGTGTTCTTATTTTGTACTATTTCTTTCCAAGTGTTTTCTGGAGTTAATTTTTCAAGAATATAATAACAAATTAAAAGGATAAAAAATCCTAACATTGAATACAAAACTGAATTTAATACTGGCTTTAGTAAAATATCTTCCATTTTTTTTATTTGTGTTGATAGTTATTTGAATTGTAAAATCGGTTTATTCGTGATCTTTTTTCATGTTCTGTTTTTTCACAATTACAGATTCTGTTTCCAGAAAGTGTGTAGTAAAAATAGCCACTTACAACGAGTAAACTTATAAGTAGCGCAATTTTATTTTCTATGATAAACGCTTTTATTTTTTTCATTATTCTTTTGAATAGGGTGAATAGTCACTGTCATTCCATCTGCGTTGTTCAAAACTATTTTTAATGAAATACAACATAATGATGATTACTAAAAAAATGACAAAGGCAGAAACAAAATTCCAATTATCACTTTTATCCCAATAAACATCTATTTTAAGCCTAGAATTTATTTGATCATTCGTGTCTTTATTTGGAATGAATGAAATTTTATATTTGCCAGAGCTTACTCCGCAAATATTAAATTCTTCATTGGTATTGCCTTCTGACCAATTTTCACCACCTTCATAACCGTGATAATATTCTAAATCTTTTGAAAAGTAAGATGATTCTCCTGTAGTTTGATTTACTAATGAAAAATCTGTGGCAATCCAAGAATTGTCTACATCAGAATCTATAAATATTTTCAACGGTGCAATTGGACCTTTTAACTCAAAAATATCGGTAGAAATTTCTTTATTATTTTGATCTAACAAATTGATTTCGCTGGAATAAACCAATTGATTTTTCGAAATACTACTGAAATACAAATGACAAATTAAAATAAAAATACAAGCGCCACAAAAGACAATAATCGTATTATTTAAATTAAAATAAAAGGGCTGAACCATTCCTATTTGTGAACGGCTAGGAACTGATTGAATATTGAAAAGACTTTTCACATCTTTTGCAGAAATGTGCTTTCCGAGGTAGGAAATATATTCTCCATCTTCAATTTCTACTGAAAGTAAATTTGGAGGACAAATGAAATCATAATAGGCAATGTTCTCTTTGTTATTTATTTCATATTCAAAAAATCCAACGCCTGTATAATCATTGCATTTACCTTTGTCAAAAAGTCTATAATCTACTCCTTCATGATAGATTTCTTTCTTAGTCTTATCAAATTTCTTTATTGCTATTTCTTCAGAAACTGTCCAATTTCCGTTTTCTTCAGTAAAATATTTTTTGGTGTTATTTTCAGATAGTAACTCATATTCCAGCCAAGAATCAAAGGAAAGGTCTTTCTTCAAGATAACATTTGCAACAACATATGTTTGATTTTCAAAATCGATGGTTGTTCCAATTGGAATGTTATAATTAAATGACAACCTATTAGAATCTAATAATTTTAAAATGCCATTCTCTTTCCTATGAAGTTTAAAGCAGTTTATACAAATATAGTATTGATATGAAATTTCATATGGCAAACTAATTTTATGATTACAACTCAAACAATTTACATCCATTTATCTAAATATTTCGTGTGCTGTAATAATTTTTCCTTCAAAAAAAGCAACAAATTCGTCTATAATTTGTCTAACGGTTACGGTGTTATCTCGGTTGTAATTGCACAAGTAAACATCTAATGTTAACTGTTCAAATTCTGGCCAAGTGTGAATGCAAATATGAGATTCTTTTAAACAAATAGCAATAGTAAAACTGTCATTATCAAAATTATGCGTGACAACGCCAACTTTTTCTAAATTGTATTTTGCTAAAATTACTTCAGAAAAATTTAAAAAGTTTTCAGAATTAATAAGTTTGTCAATTTTGCTGACTTGTAAAGTAACTAATTTATGTAATCCTGGTGAGTAAGTAATTTGATTCATCAAAATAGAATTCCAATTTAATTTTAGGAATATTCTGATTATACGTAAGTGTTAAAATTTTGTTACAAAAAAAGCGAAAATTTCTTTTCGCTTGAAGTTATTGTTCTGGTGCAATCTCGATTTCTAATCCATCGATAGCTTCTGTTATTGGAATTTGACAACCCAATCTTGAGTTTTCTTTTACATGGTATGCTTCCCAAAGCATAGCCTCTTCGTCGGGATTTCGTTCTAATGAAATAACATCATTTAAAACATAGCATTGACACGAAGCGCACATGGCCATTCCGCCGCATACACCAACTGTTCCTTCTTCGGCCAATTCATAGGCACGAATCAACTCCATTACGTTCATGTTCATGTCTGTAGGAGCTTGAACTTCATGTCGATTGCCGTTTCTGTCGGTTATAAATACTGTTACGTCTTGTGGCATTATTTTAACTTTAAATATTCTTTTAAATAGTGTTTTAAATAAGCATTTTTGTTTTCTTGCTTTTTAAATTTTTCTAAAAGATCAGGTTTATCAGCAATAATTTCTTTTAAAACTGATTTTGTTAATTCCTTTACCACACCAGTTTCAAAAAATAAAACGGCCAAGTTGATTCGAGCAGTAGGTGCCGCTATAAAAATTCCTCCATTTTGAGAAGTTCGCATTCCATTATCGATTAAAATCTCTAAATATGGATATTTTGCCAATAGCGATAATTTATAAAAAGCGGGTTCGTTTGGCAATTCCGATGTTGGTTGTTGATTGTTGTTGGCCGTTATATAAAAACTTACTCCATCACTAAAACCGAATATTTCGCCCATTTCTTTACTCTTCTCTTTAGAAATATCTAAGGAATAAAAATTTATCTTTTCTTTTCCCCAATTTCCAAAAATGGTTTCCGAAGTAACTTTGATAGTGTGGTTTAAAGTAATTGAAGGTATATTATCTCTAAATTCTTCAAAAGTTCTGTAAATTCCTGCCTTTTTTAAAGTATCACTTAAAATAGGATATTGCGCAAAACAATTAAATGACACTGAAATTATAAAGATAATAAGGATGTTTCTCATCTTAGTCGATCGATTTCACAACTGCTTTTTCAGCTTCTTTTCTAGTTCCGTCAAATCCGTCAACTCCAGAAACGGTTGTGTATTTTAAAACATATTTTTTACCCGGATTGATTCGGTTGTAAACACTTTGACACATTAAAGTAGCTTCGTGAAAACCACACAAAATTAATTTCAATTTTCCTGGATAAATATTTACGTCACCAATGGCGTAAATTCCGTCGATATTGGTTTGATAATCTAAAGCGTTGTTTACTTTGATGGCATTTTTCTCAATTTCTAATCCCCAATTGGCAATTGCTCCCAGTTTTGGAGTCAATCCGAAAAGCGGAATAAAGTAATCCGTTTCAAATACTTGTTGAATGCCTTCATTTTCTAAAATGATACTTTCAACGTGCTCTTTTCCATTAATTCCAACAACTTCTGCAGGTGTAATTAAATTGATTTTTCCAAGTTTTTTCAATTCTTGTACTTTCTCAACTGAATCTAAAGCGCCACGAAACTCATTTCTTCTATGTACCAAAGTCACTTCTGATGCTACATTTGAAAGGAAAATACTCCAGTCTAAAGCTGAATCTCCACCGCCAGCAATTACAATTCGTTTATTACGAAACAATTCTGGATCTTTTACAAAATATTCAACTCCTTTTTCTTCGTAAAAAGAAATGTTTTCTAATTGTGGTTTTCTAGGTTCAAAAGTTCCCAATCCACCTGCAATTGCAACCGCTTTTGCATGGTGTTTTGTTCCTTTATTTGTAGTAACTATAAAAGTTCCGTCTTCTAATTTATCAATAGTTTCAGCCGTTTCAGCCAAGGTAAATCCCGGTTGAAATTGTTTAATTTGTTCCATCAAATTGGTCACTAAATCGCCTGCTAAAACTTCGGGATAGCCTGGAATGTCAAATATTGGTTTTTTAGGATACAACTCTGCCAATTGTCCACCAGGCTGAGGTAATGCATCGATAATATGACATTTTAATTTTAGTAATCCTGCTTCAAATACAGCAAAAAGTCCCGTTGGACCAGCGCCAATAATGAGTATATCGGTTTCAATCATTTTTTAAAATTCTGAGGTTCTTTTTTCAAAGATGCAAAAATCCAAGAAAAAGTATTTTTAATGTATGATAAATATCACTTTCAAAAATTAGGCAACACTCACCACAGTTTCAATTTGTGGAGCATACCTTTTGATGGTTGTTTCAACACCAGCTTTTAGCGTACTAATACTTAAACTACATGTCGTGCAAGCGCCTTCAAATTGTACTTTAACGTGCTTTTCATCTTCTACAGAAACTAACTTTATATCGCCACCGTCATTGTTCAAAAACGGACGAATTTCTTCTAAAGCTTTTTCGATGTTTAGTATTAATTCTTCGTGTGTCATTTTTTTGATTTTTGGTTTGAAAGACTTCTTGAAGTTGGAAAGTTGAAAATCTAACCATCCAACTCTTTAGAAATCTATTTTTTTACAGCAGAACAACCTGCCATTGTTGTGATTTTTATTGCTTCGGTTGGTGCCAATGTTTCGTTTCTGTTTACTGTTTCTTGTACAACATTTCTTGTAATTTCTTCGAAAACACTTTCAATTATTGAGCCAGTTTGTAATGCTGCTGGACGACCGTAATCTCCAGCTTCACGAATGCTTTGTACCAATGGAACTTCTCCAAGAAAGGGAACTTGTAAATCTTCTGCAAGACTTTTTGCTCCTTCTTTTCCGAAGATATAATATTTGTTATTAGGTAATTCTTCTGGTGTAAAATAGGCCATATTTTCAATAATTCCAAGAACTGGAACATTTATAGCATCGGATAGAAACATCGAAACTCCTTTTTTAGCGTCGGCAAGTGCAACAGCTTGTGGCGTACTCACTACAACTGCGCCAGTTATTGGCAAAGATTGCATGATTGATAAATGAATATCGCCTGTTCCTGGTGGCAAATCGATTAACATAAAATCCAAATCACCCCAATCAGCATCAAAAATCATTTGATTTAAAGCCTTGGAAGCCATTGGACCACGCCAAATAACGGCCTGACTTGGAGCTGTAAAAAATCCTATTGAAAGCAATTTTACTTCATAGCTTTCAATTGGTTTCATTTTGGATTTTCCGTTGACTTCAATCGAGATAGGTTTTTCAGTTTCTACGTCAAACATTATTGGCATACTTGGCCCATAAATATCAGCGTCTAAAACTCCAACTGAGAAGCCCATTTTGGCCAAGGTTACAGCTAAATTTGCAGTAACAGTTGATTTTCCAACACCGCCTTTTCCTGATGCTACGGCGATTATATTTTTAATCCCAGGAATAGCTTTTCCTTTTATTTCATTCGGATTTTCTTTGGCTTCGACTTTGATATTTACTTTCACCGTTGCATTTGGAGAAAATTGTTCGTGAATTAGTTTTTTAATATCGTCTTCAGCACGTTTTTTTATGTGCATTGCAGGAGTTGAAATTAACAAATCTACAGTTACTTCATCACCAAAAATAAGGACATTTTTTACTGCACCACTTTCAACCATATTTTTTCCTTCACCAGCAATAGTAATAGTTTCTAATGCTTTTAGGATTTCTTTTCTATCTAACTTCATCTTCTTGTTTAAAAGTTTATGAGTTTAAAATTTTAAAAGTTGTCTGACTTTTTATTTAAACTGAATATGAATTGCAAAGATAGTAAGAAGTTTAAAAGTATGACAGCAACAAGCTTTAAAGTTTTGTTATAATGAGATAGTTATAACTTATTGAGTTTTATCAAATTGATTTTGAAATTGGTATATTGAATTTGTAAGTTGTTTTTTAAAACATCATATTCTGATGAAAGCAATTGATTTTTTACCGATGAAAGTGAAATTGACTCGATTTTTCCTGATAGAAATTTGGCTTGCGATGTTGTAAAAGAAGCTTTTGCATAGGAAAGTGTTTCCTCAAATTTACTTTGAAGTTGCAAATAATTGAGTTGATTTTGCTTTTCTAAAGCAATTTGATTATCAATTTTTTGTTGCTCTTGACTGATGAAGAGTTTGTTTTTTTCGGTTTCGATTTTAGTAGCAACATTCTTTTTATTGTTTCTAAATCCATTAAAAATGGGTACACTTAATTGAAGTCCGACTTGCTGGTTTTTATTGTCTCCTAGTTGATTACTAAAACTTGGCAATCCTGCTGTTGATTGATTTAGGGGTTTGAAATAAAAGCTTGAAATAGAGTAAAATGTAGATAGAGTAGGTAAGTTAGACGCCCTTTGAACGTTTAATTCTTTCAAACTACTTTGGTAATTTAGTTCAGCAGATTTAACTTTCGGATTGGAAATTTCGTTCGAAACTGAAGTTGTTTCATCGGTCGAATTTGAAACTAAAACCACTTTAGAAATTGAAACATCAGTAGCATTTAACAATTGAAATAATTGCATTTTCTGGATATTGTATAATTGTTCGGTTTCTAAAATTCGTTTTTCTTCTTGAGCAAAACTTAATTGTACATCGTATAAATCGCTTTTGGGTTTGCTTCCAATTTCGACTTCTTTAGAAATTCTGTCCAAATTGAAAACAGCATTTTTGAATTGTTCGCGTTGAATTTTCAGTAATTCTTGCGTAAAAAGTGCTTGATAATAGCTGTCAAGAATTTGAAGTTTATACTCGTTTTCTATGATTTCTTTATCGGCTTTGGCTTTTTCAATATCGATTTTATTTTTCTGCGCATTTGCGAAAGCACTAAAATCGATTAGATTCATATTGGCGTTGATAAAGAAATTATCATATTGGATGTTTGAACTTACACGACCATTGGTTGAAGGATCGATGGTAGAACCAAAATTATACGATTGACTTCCATTGAAACTGACGTTGGGCAAAAATTGATTCCAAACACTATTTCGACTTTTTTCAATACGTTTTACTTCCAATTGGCGGATTTTTATTTCGATATTGTTTTCTAATGCTTTATCGATGCATTTCTGCAACGGCCAAGTGGTTTCCTGACCGTTAGCAAAATTGCTTAAAATAACTATTAAACTCAATACTATTATGTTCTTTATGTGATTCATTTTTAGTTTATTTTTCGCCACGGATTTAACTAATTGTTTTTAGTTTCGGTAATTTTATTTCTCGCAAAGACACAAAGACACAAAGTTCAACGCCTATTTTATTCGTGTCTTTGCGTCTTTGCGAGACTGATATAAAAATTTTTGGAATTGAATTTTGAAATTGATTATTCATATTTTAAATACTTCAAAACATCAACTTGCGTTGCTTGATAAGCTCTTGACAAAACCACGATTAAAGTCAAAATCAATAGAATTATAAATCCGACCAAAAATGGAATGACAGAAATATCAATTCTGAACGCAAAATTTTCTAACCATAAATTCAACAGATAATACACCGGAAACAGCGCAATTAGAAATCCGATGATGCAAAATACGATGTACTGTTTTGATAATTCTTTTAGTAATATAGTGGTTTCTGCACCGAGTGTTCTTCTGATCGCGATTTCCTTCATTCGATTTTGAATTGAAAATGATGCCAAAGCAAATAATCCAAATAGCGCGATTAAGATTACCACAATATTCAAAACCGAGAAAAGATTCCTCTGACTGATGTAATCGCTGTAAGTTCGGGTAAAATTTTTATCGACAAAATCGTAAGAAAATGGATAACGAGTATCGATTTTTGTAGTCCAAAAATTTTCTATTTCTGCAACCGTTTCAAGGCTATTTTCAGGATTTATTTTTATATAAATTCTGCTTAAAAAACTACTTTCTGAAATGGTTTTCAAATGATAAAACAGCATCGGCGGAACATCTTTTTGTGGTCCTAAAACATTGAAATTCTCTACTATTCCAACAATTTTCAATCTTCGAATTCCTGGATTTTCACCATCATCTCTAACTTCAAATTCTTTTCCTATAGGATTTTTTTCACCCATCATTTTCACCGTTGCCTGATTTACAAGTACCGAACTTATTGTATCTGATGCGAATTTTGGCGAAATATCTCGTCCTTGCACCACTTTGATTTTCATCAAATCTAGCAATCCAAATTCCATTGACATATTATCAACTTCAACATCTTTTCCTTTATAGGTAAAAACAGAAGAAAAATAACCGCCAAATCCAAAAGAAAAATTACCAGCAGAAACTTTTTCAACACCTTTAATCTTGAGTAATTCATTCTGAATCATTGTAAAATCTTTGGGTTTTTTGGGTTCGTTTAAATTGATGTTCAAGACTTGATTTCCGTTGAAACCTATATCTTTATTCATCATAAAATTGACTTGCTGAAAAACGATATAAGATCCAATTATGAAAAAAGAAGCTATAGCAAATTGTAAAATAAGCATGGAATTTCTGAACCATATTCCTTTTTTACTTCGACTGAAATTTCCTTTTAAAACATTTAAAACTTCAAAATTTGAAATGTAAATCGCAGGAAAAATTCCGGCAAAAAGGATTGTAATTATAAAAACCAAAAGCAACTGAATATAAAACTGACTGCTATTTATGACCAATTCTTTCGATAAAAACTGATTGTAATACGGAAGAAAAAGCTCTACAAGAGCCAGGGCAAAAAGTATTGCAAACGCAGTAATAAGCATCGTTTCCATTACAAACTGAAAAACAATTTGCGTTTTTGTTGCGCCAATAATTTTGCGAACGCCAACTTCTTTAGCACGTTTTACAGCATTTGCTGTAGCAAGATTGATATAATTCACGACAGAAAGAATTAAAATCAGGATTGACAAACCCAACATAATCAGCAAGAATTGATAATTTCCGCTTCCTTCTGGATAACCATTTACAACTTTTGAATGTAATCTGGCGGTTGCCAAAGATTCTAGATAAGGTTTGTCTAAACCAAAATTCTTGATGTATTCATCTACTGAAACTCCTTTTTCTCTGGCAAATTTTTTCGCTTGCTTTTCGACATAAATGTTCCAGATTTGTTTTTCAACTGCTTCTTTACTATCGGGATTTTTTAATTTTAATACTAAATAACAAGTATGACTTTGCCAATTATCAGCATTTTGTTTTACATTTTCTTCAAATTCTTCACGCAAAACAACAGCAGGCGCAACTGACGATTTTTCTGAAACTTTATAAACGCCACCAACTACGCAATTTTTGTCTCCAATTTTTAGTGATTGATTTATGGGATCTTCATCTCCAAAAATTAATGCTGCTGTTTGTTCAGAAATTGCTACACTATTTTTATTTTTCAATGCATTTTTGGCACTTCCGTTTATAAATTGAAATGGAAAAAAAGAAAAGAAATTCCCTTCCGATTTTAGGATTTTTTGCACCATTTCTTTCTTGTCGTTGTACTCAATTAGTGAACCGTTGTACCATGGTTGAAAATTACAATAGGATTCTATTTCAGATGAATTTCGCTTTAAAGCTTCACCCAACGGAATAACATTGTAAGCCAAAAAACCCGATCGTGGCTGATCATTTACAACTTGAAAAACGGTTTCTTTCTCTGGATTCCAAGCGTTGTAACTTTGTTCATCGTTCCAATATAAGATTGCGAAAATCAATCCTGCGATGCCAATACTCAAACCCAAAACGTTCAAAGCCGTGAAAAGCTTGTTGTTTTTGATTTGGTATAGAAATATATTTATCCAATTTTGTAGCATTTTACTCGTATTTTAAATAGTTTAGAATATCAATTCTTGTTGCTTGATAAGCTCTTGATAAAACCACAACTAAGGTTAAAATCAGTAAAACAATAAATCCGACGATGAATGGAATAATTGAAATATCAATTCTGAAAGCAAAATTCTCCAACCATAAATTCAGTAAATAATATACTGGAAATACAGCAATTAGAAATCCGATTACACAAAAAACGATGTATTGTTTTGATAATTCTTTTAATAACACATTCGTTTCTGCTCCGAGTGTTTTTCGGATAGCGATTTCTTTCATGCGTCTTTGAATTGAAAATGATGCCAATGAAAACAATCCGAAGAGTGCTATTAAGATTACAATTACGTTTAATAATGAAAATAAATTCTTTTGCTTTACATAGGTTTCATAAGTTCGAGCATATTGTTTATCCACAAAATCATATGTAAAAGGTTCCTCACCATCAACACTTTTTACCCAGAATTTTTCGATGTCTGCTAAGGTTTGTTCCATGTTTTCTGCCTTTACTTTCACATGAATTTTATTGCTGTTTTGCAACATCCAGTCTATAGTTTTAAAATGGAAAAAAACCATCGGCGGAATTTCAGCTTGTGGACCATATAAGTTGAAATTTTTTACAACGCCTACTATTTTTAATTTTTTTTCATTCCAATCTATTTCTTTTCCTATCGGATTTTTTTCACCCATCATTTTCATTGTTGTTTCATTTATCAACATTGAGTTAATGGTATCCGAAGCAAATTTTTCTGATAAACTCCTTCCTTCTTTGATTTTGATTTGCATCATTTCTAACATGCCAAAGTCAATACCCATATTTTGTCCTTGGATATTTATACTTTTATATTGGAAACTTGAAGAACTGCCTGAACCAATTCCAAAAGAAAAAGCTCCAGTTGCTACTTGTTGCACTCCATTAATTTTAGAAATCTCTGCTTTAACCATGTTATATCGGTTGTACACTTTTTCTTTATAACCTTCCTCTTTCCAGTCATATTTATTTTTATAATTTATAGAAAGAACTTGGTCGCCTTTAAATCCTAAATCTTTATTAGAAATATATTTTATTTGTTGAAAAACAATATAAAAACCAATAATAAAAAAAGTAGCAATTGCAAATTGAAAAACCAACATACCGTTTCGCAACCAAATACCACTTTTACTTCTTCCGAAATTGCCTTTGAGAACTTTTAAAGTTTCAAAATTAGAGACATAAACGGCTGGGAAAATTCCGGCTACACCAATGGTTATGATAAAAATTACTACCAATTGAGCGTAAAATTGACTTCCAAAAATGACTATTTTTTTTCCGAGAAATTCATTGTAATAGGGTAATGATAATTCTACAATCACTAAGGCCAATAAAATTGAAAATGTTGTAATTAGTATCGTTTCGAAAATAAATTGCTTGATTATATTAGATTTTGATGCACCAATAATCTTGCGAACACCTACTTCTTTAGCTCTTTTTATAGCATTTGCAGTAGCAAGATTGATGTAATTTACAATGGAAAGAACTAAAATTAAAATTGATAATCCCATCATAATCATTAAAAACTGATAATTTCCTTTACCTTCGGGATAATCATTTGTAATTGAATGAAGTCTAGAATCTTGTAGTGACTCTAAAACTATCTTCATAGGTTCTTCATCATATTTTTTTAAATATTCTTCTGGTGTTAATCCTTCATCTTTTGCCCATCGAAGTAAATTGTTTTCATAATGCAATTTTTCAATTACTCCTTCAACTTTTTGTTTTGAATCGATGTTTTTAAGTTTTACAAAAAGCCCAAAATTAAAATTCCCCCAAGGATTATTTTCTGGTTTCAACTTATCATCAATAAAGTTAGTTACCATTTCGGGTGCAATTGCTGATTTTCTGTTTGATATATAAATGCCTTTAACTGCTAATTTTCTTCCCGAATAGTCAATGGTTTTGTTCATTGGGTTTTCATTTCCGAATAATTTTTTGGCAACCACATCTGAAATTGCAACACTCGTTTTAGAAAGACAATTTTTCGGATTTCCTTTTATAAATTCAAATGGAAAAAATTCAAAGAAGTTATTTTGTGCATCTGTAATTACAAATTTTTCTTTTTTATTGTTATACTGAACAAGTTCATCATAATAACCCAAATTCAAATAGCAATGTGAGTCAACATCATTGGTTTTGTTTTGCAAACTCGCACCAACTGGTCCTGGTGAATTTGCCCAAACAACATCATCACCAAGATTATTGACCACTAGGAAAACCCTTTCTTTATTGGGATTCCAATTGTTATAACTGTGTTCGTCGTTCCAGTATAAGATTGCGAAAATCAATCCTGCGATGCCAATACTCAATCCCAAAACATTCAAAGCCGTAAAAAACTTATTGTTTTTGATGTGATATAAAAATATATTTATCCAATTTTTTAGCATTAGTTCCAGTCTTTATTGTTTTACTAAAACATCAATATTCCGGCTGTTTGTTTTTTCAGAAAGCACAATTCCGTCTTTCATGAAAATAGTTCTTTGCGAAAAAGAAGCATCATAATCGGAGTGTGTAACCATTAAAATCGTACTTCCTTGCGCATGCAAATCGGTTAGTAATTCCATTACATCATTACCGTTTTTACTGTCCAAATTCCCTGTTGGTTCGTCGGCAAGAATTATTTTCGGATCGTTAATTAACGCTCTTGCCACAGCTACTCGTTGTTGTTGACCGCCAGAAAGTTGTTGAGGATAATGCTTTAATCGATGCGAAATCCCCAATCGTTCTGCAATCGCTTCTACTTTTTTCTTTCTTTCAGAAGAAGAAACGTTGTTGTAAATAAGAGGTAATTCGATGTTATCATATACTGAAAGTTCATCAATTAGATTAAAATTTTGGAAGATGAATCCAATATTTTGTTTTCTAACTTTCGACTTTTCTTGTTCTTTTAAACCAATCATTTCCTGATTTAAAAGTTGATAATTTCCACTAGACGCACCATCCAAAAGACCAACAATATTTAAAAGTGTTGATTTTCCGCTTCCTGATGCGCCCATAATGGTAACAAATTCGCCTTGATTGATTGTGATTGAAACTTCATTAAGTGCTTTGGTTTCTACTTCTTCGGTTCTAAAAACTTTAGAAAGATTGTTGATTTTTATCATAAGATTTTTGATTTTTGATTAACGATTTTAGATATGAGAATTACTAGATTTTTTTTAAAATTAATTTTTGAAATTGAAATTGACTTTTGAAATTGAAATTGATTTTTGAAATTTAACTATTCCAAATTCAAGACGGCAACTTCTGTATAATCTTTATACGATGATGTTATTACTTTTTCGCCAACTTTCAATCCGTCTAAAACTTCATAATACAACGGATTTTCTCTTCCTAATTTTACGGTTCTTCGTTCGGCAGAATTTCCGTTTACTACAAATATCCATTTTCCTGCGGTTTCTTGATTAAAACTTCCTTTGGAAAGTAAAGTTGATTTCGTTTTTTCGGATAAATTCAATCGAACGCCAAAACTTAATCCTTGTTGTAAATCAATGTTTTCTGCTGAAGCAAAATTCAATTCCACTTGAAATTGACCATTTTTTATCTCTTTAATAATTTTTACAATTTCAATGTTCAATAGATTTCCGTTGAATTCGACAGTTCCTTTTTGATTCATTTTTATTTTATCCAAATAGAATTCATCAACGTCGGCGACCAATTTATACCCTTTCATAACATCAATAGTTCCAATACTTAAGCCTTGTGTGTAGGTTTTTCCCAATATTGGTTCAAAAGAGGAAAGCCTTCCCGATTGTGGTGCCGTGATTAGAAAATTCTTTTTGTTGCTTCTCAAAATCGACAAACTTTTATCCATAATAGCAATCGATTGATTGAGTTGTCCAATTTGAATTTGATTCGCCTGTTTTTCTTTCGTAACACTTTGCTTAATGATGTTCATGCGCTCTTTTTGAAACCTGAAATTCTCTTGTGTAATTTGCCATTCGTTCTTTGCCAAAATTTCTTGTTCAAATAGTTTTTTGTTCAAATCAAATAAATTTTTGGCATCCAGATAATCATGTTCTATCGAAATTAAATCTTTGGCCAAATTGAGCTCTTGATTTCTCAAATCGAGTTTGGCTTTGTTCAAATTGTTAATTTGTTCAATAATTGCGGTTTCTTGTTGCATGTAATTCAACTCCGAATTTGGATTGTACAATCGCGCCAAAGGCTGGCCTTTTACAACCATATCGCCGTTTCCAACATAAATCTCTTGAACCGCACCACCTTCAATAATATTGACCAACATCGAATTCATTGGCTCTACTCGTGCTTGAAAAACAAGAAAATCTTCAAAAAAACCTTGTTCAACGGTTTTTATTGTAATCTCTTCTTTTTTTACATTCAAACTTCTCTTTTTAGTTAGTGATGATACTATAAAGTAACCCAAAATCAAAAAGATTGATAAAGCGATAATTAAATACTTTTTTTTGTTATTTTTACGAGTGATGACCGTGTCCATTGGTGATATTTTGAATAAGTAATAAGCAATTTTGTGCCAAAAACTTAAAATTCACAACTAACTGATTATTAGTAGCTTTATGTAATTTTAATTTTTGCAAAATGTTCATAATCGAACACCTTTTGTACGAAAACGAACAGTGAACAAAAACTAAGGTCAGCCTGAATTAAAAAAGTTAACCACGAATTACATAAATTTTCACAAATTGATAGATTTTGGTAAAATTTGTGTATTTAAATTTAAAGAAAAGAATTCGTGACGATTCGTGTAATTCGTGTGAAAAAAACAAATGAAAAAAACACAAGCCAACTTATTAGTAATAGACGATCAGGAAGACATTCTTTTTGCAGCAAAGATGCTTTTGAAGAAACATTTTGAAACAATTCACACGTTGAACAATCCCAAAAACGTAGTGAAATTACTTGCCGAAAATCCAATTGACGTGGTTTTATTGGACATGAATTACCGAATTGGCTTTGAAGACGGTCGCGAAGGTTTGTATCTTTTGAAAGAAATAAAAACGCTTTCGCCCAAAACTATTGTGATTTTAATGACCGCTTTTGGTAAAGTGGAAACCGCTGTTGAAGGTTTAAAAAGTGGCGCTTTCGATTATGTTTTGAAACCTTGGGAAAACGATAAATTAGTTGCCGTTGTAAAACAAGCTGTTGATGAATCTAGAAAGCTTCAGAAAAAAAATGACAAAAAAGTTGTCGATTCGTTTTTTATTGGAAATTCTGAAAACATAAAAAAAGCGTATTCGCTTGCTGATAAAGTGGCTAAAACAGATGCCAACGTTCTAATATTAGGCGAAAACGGAACCGGAAAATATGTAATGGCAAATTATATTCATCAACAATCGGAGCGTAAAAACAACACTTTTATGGCGGTTGATTTGGGTTCGTTGAGTGATTCTATTTTTGAAAGTGAATTATTTGGCTATGCAAAAGGCGCCTTTACCGATGCGAAAAATGATACTGCTGGACGATTTGAAATGGCACAAAATGGTACTATTTTTCTTGATGAAATAGGAAATGTTCCATTGCATTTACAATCCAAACTGTTGCAAGTAATTCAGACGAAAACTGTTACAAGATTGGGCGAATCGAAACCGAGACCATTAAATGTTAGAATTATTACTGCTACCAATCTAAATTTGAAGCAAGAAGTGACCCAAAAAACATTTCGTGAAGATTTGTATTATCGCATCAATACTATGGAAATCATTTTGCCACCGCTTCGAGAACGCAAGGAAGATAAAATTCCGCTGGCGCAATTTTTATTGGAGAAAATGATTGATAAATATGATAGAAACGAAATTGTTTTTGACGAAACTGCTTTAACAAAAATTGAGCAACACGCTTGGAACGGAAATATCCGTGAGATGGAAAACAAGATTGAACGCGCCATCATTTTGTGTGAAAATAATTCTATTTCAGCATCCGATTTGGATTTGGAAGAAATCACTTCGTATGATGAAACTCAAGACGATTTACAGCTGTCAGAAATCGAAAAAAATACTATTGAAAAAGTGTTAGCGAAGAACAATCAAAATATTAGTAAATCTGCCGAAGAATTAGGTTTATCTAGAGCTTCATTATACCGACGTATGGAAAAATATAATATTAGTAACTAAAGCTATGTTTCAATCCTTTAAAATTTACAATCAACTTTTCATTCGGTTGCTAATCATCGTTTTTGGCATTGGAGTCAGTTTTTATTTGCTAGAAAAAAATCTTATTTATACCGCGGTATTTTCCTTTTTTATTGTTTTGTTACTTTTAATTGAGTTGTATTTGTATATCAAAAACGCCTTTCTTCTTTACGATAAAACCATCGAAGCCATTTTACAAAATGATTTTTCTGCCGATTTTTCTAGACATAAATCATTTAAAAATTACGCGAGTTTGTTCAAGCTTTTCAATAATTTAAAGCAAAAACAAAACGAGCAAGTTTCGAAAGACCTCATTTATCAATCGATTTTAAACAACATTGAAACCGGAATATTGATTCTGAAAAAAGAAGAAAACGATTGGTCTATTTTTTTGATGAACGATTATTTTTCAAAGCATTTTACGGTTCCAAAAGTATCTAAATGGAGTTATCTAAGAAATCAATTGCCCTCACTTTGTGGCATTATTGAAGAGCAAAATTTTGAAGAAATTAAAACATCATTACAAATAAGAGTGAACAATCAAGACACGCAAACGTTTGTGATGCAGTCTTCTAGAAGCAAAACCTACAATCAAGATTACTACATTGTTTTATTAGATTCTATTCAAAAAGTAATCGAAAAGAAAGAAAAAGAAGCATGGATAAATTTGATGAAAGTCATTTCACACGAGTTGTTAAATTCCCTTACGCCGATTCGTTCGCTTTCGCAAAATTTGCACGAATTAGTACAGCAAGAATCGTTTTCCCAAGAAGACTTAGAAGATATGAAGCAAAGTGTTGCTACGATGCTCAACCGTAGTGATCATTTGCAACAATTTGTAGAAAGCTATAGAAAACTGGCTATGTTGCCTACTCCTAAAAAAGAAAAGGTAGAATTATCGCAACTTATTGACGACAGTTTACAGCTAATGGCGCCAATTTTTAAACAAGAAAAAATACAAATTAGCAATGAGATTTCATTTAAAAGATGGCTTGAAATAGACAAAAATCAAATGGAGCAAGTGCTTATTAATTTGCTTACCAATAGTATTTATGCGCTTTCTGAAAGAAAAGAAAAGCAAATTACAATTGCTGCCGAAGTAAAAGAAAAACGCGTCTTTATAACCATAAGCGACATTGGAAACGGAGTTGACACTGAAATTGAAGACAAGATTTTTCTTCCGTTTTTTACTACTAGAAAAGAAGGCGCGGGCATTGGATTGACATTATCTAAAAGCATTGTTGAAGCGCACGGCGGTTATTTGGCATTTCAAAACGAAGATTATAAAACTAATTTTGTGATTTGTTTGGTTGAGTAATTTTTGTAATTATTTGTAAATTTTTAAAGAATTAGTAAATAATTACAAATCCATCGTTGGTTGCCAAAAGTGCTTTTCAAAATCCACAATCTGATTATCCACAACTTTGATTCCTTCGTTTTCTAAAAGCTGCTGCATTAAATTAGTGCCGTCAAAATGCATTTTTCCAGTCAGCAATCCTTGTCTGTTTACAACACGATGCGCTGGTACGTCTTCCAGATGATGACTTGCATTCATTGCCCAACCAACCATTCGTGCCGATTTAGCAGTGCCAAGACATTTTGCAATTGCGCCGTACGATGTTACTTTTCCTTCAGGAATCTGACGTACAATTTCGTAAACACGTTCGAAGAAATTATCGTTATTATTGGTTTTTCCTGACACAGTATTAATTAATTACAATAATATTTCACAACATTTATCAAAGTAATCAAGGCTACTAAACCCGTAATACTTCCTATGATTTTGTTCATGTTGTTTACAAAAAAATCGGTTTTGGTCTTCATTTTATTAAAGAAAACTACATACAAATAAAATATCATAAACGACCCAACGACAACTCCGAAAACGAAACTGCAAATGGGTAAAGTTGTGAAAGAAAAAAAATTGTAAGATGCCAAGGTTATGCTTATAAGTACATAATATGGAATTGGAAAGAAGTTAATGGCCGAGATTACCATTCCCATAAAAAAACGGCTGCGCTTGCTTTTAACTTTAAGATTATCATCTGTTTTAACTTTTGGTTTCTTGGCAAAAATTAAAAAATAAACGGTTAAAGACCCAAAAACTACAAGCCCAATTTCTCGCAATAAAACTACAATTTCTTGATGTTGCTCAATATACAAAGCAAACAAAACCGAAATGTAGGTCTGAAAAAAAATGATGATTAATGCACCGAGAACAAACATCATTGCTTGTTTTTTTCCGTCGGTTAAACTCACTTTAGTGGCTGTCATATTTATTAATCCTGGTGGAAAAACCCCAACTGAAGCAGCAAGAAAACCAAAAATAAAGGGAAAAAGTAGGCACATGGTATCAGTTCGCAGTTTTAAGTATCAGTATTCGCTTAATAAAAAACTGATAACCATCAACATTAATCTATTTTATCTTAAAACGAATATACGTAATTGCTTTGTTAATTTCCAAATATTGTTTTTCATAAAATGTTTGAAAATCAGTAACTTCCTTAGGCGAGCCTTCGTTAACATACACATTGTGGTTGGCATACAACACCTCGTGACCTTCTCCATGAAGTAATCCAAGTGTGTAACCGTGCATAAATTCAGAATCAGTTTTTAGGTTTACAATCCCATCAGATTTAAGAATTTTCTTATATAATTTTAAAAATTCCGAATTCGTCATACGGTGTTTCGTTCTTTTATATTTAATCTGTGGATCGGGAAAAGTAATCCATATTTCATCAACTTCCTGTGCGTCAAAAATATGATCTATAAGTTCAATTTGCGTTCGCACAAAGGCTACATTATGAAGTCCGTCTTCAACAGCAGTTTTCGCACCGCGCCAAAATCGAGCACCTTTCAAATCAATACCAACAAAGTTTTTATCAGGAAATTGAGCTGCCAATCCAACCGAATATTCGCCTTTTCCACAACCCAATTCTATTACTATTGGATTGTCATTTTTGAAAAAATCGGCATTCCATTTTCCTTTTAAGGCAAATAAATCACCTACAACGTCTTCTCTAGTTGGCTGAAAAACGTTACCAAACGTATCGTTTTCCTTAAATCTTTTTAACTTATTCTTACTTCCCACGATTAAATTTAATGTTTTGGCAAAATTAAGGAAATATAAACTACCAACTATTAACTTATCTTTACTTTATTTTTTAGAAACAAATGGTTCTTTTGTGTCTGCAGTTGCAAACAGGGTTACAAGACCAATCATTTTACTACTTTTCAACTATGAAAAACATTCTTGTTGCACCACTCAATTGGGGTTTAGGACATACCACACGATGCATACCAATTATAAACGCATTACTTCAAAACGGTTTCAATCCGATTCTCGCTTCCGATGGTGTGGCTTTAGCGCTTTTAAAAAAGGAATTCCCTGATTTAGTAACATTAGAATTGCCATCGTACCATATAGAGTATGCCAAGAAAGCGTCTAATTTCAAATGGAAACTTATTAAAAATAGTCCCAAAACCATTAACGCAATTCTAACTGAGAAAAAAATTGTCAAACAATGGATTAAAGAATATGAGCTTAGTGGAATCATTTCTGACAACCGACTCGGAGTTCATTCTAAAAAAGTTCCTTCAGTATTCATAACACATCAATTGAACGTGTTATCCGGAAAAACTACATGGATTTCTAGCAAAATACATCAGCATTTTATAAGAAAATTTGAAGAATGTTGGGTTCCAGATGTGAAAGAAATTCCGAATCTTACAGGCAAACTTGGGCATTTGTCCAAATCAGACCTACATTTAAAATACATCGGAGTTTTAAGCCGATTAGAAAAACAAGAAATTCCGATAAAGTACGACTTAATGATTATACTTTCTGGACCAGAACCACAACGGACATTGCTCGAAGAAAAATTAATTTTCGAATTGCATAATTATTCAGGAACAGTGGTATTTGTGAAAGGCAAAGTTGAATCAGAACAAACGAAAATCGAGCGAAAAAACATCACGTACTATAATTTCATGCAAACCAAAGAGTTGGAAAAAACATTTAATGAAAGTGAAACAATATTGTGCCGATCGGGTTATACAACTATCATGGATTTGGTAAAACTAGAGAAGAAAGCATTTTTTATTCCAACACCGGGACAATTTGAACAAGAATATTTGGCTAAAAAGTTAAAAAAACAAGGTTTAGTACCGATGGCGAAACAAGATAATTTTAAAATGGAAGATTTACTATCTGTGCCATTATACCAAGGCTTGCCTAAAATAAATTCTATTAATAATTGGGACGAACTATTTTTACTTTTTCAAGGGTAAACGAAAATTCGGAACCTTTACCGTATTCGCTTTCCACATAAATTTTTTCGTCATGACCTTCAATAATGTGTTTTACAATTGAAAGTCCAAGTCCTGAACCACCTTCGGTTCTTGCACCACTTTTATCAACTCTAAAAAAGCGTTCAAAAAGTCGTGAAATATTTTGTTTTTCAATTCCTTCGCCATTATCACGAATGCGAACAATGATCTTGTTTTTTACTAAATCTTCGATCGTAACTTCGGTTGTGCCATTTTCTTTTCCATATTTGATGGAGTTCATCACTAGGTTTGTAACAACTTGTTCAATTTTTTCTTTATCGGCAAACACATTAAAACCTTTGCTGTAGCGGCGGTCGAACATTAGAATTATATTCTTTTTGTCGGCTTGCATTTCTAGCAAATCAAATACATTCTGAACCAATTCTACAATATTAAATTCAGAATACTCAAGGTTTAAATCGCCCATTTCAAATTTAGAAATCATATCTAAATCGTTCACAATATAAATCAATCGTTCAACACCTTTTTCGGCACGTTCCAAATATTTTTTACGCAATGATTTATCATTCATTGCACCATCAATAAGTGTAGATATGTATCCTTGAACCGTGAAAAGTGGTGTTTTTAATTCGTGTGACACGTTTCCAAGAAATTCTCTACGGTATTCCTCACGAACTTTTAGGGTTTCGATTTCTAGTTTTTTATCGGTAGCGAACTTCTTAACTTCTCTTGTTAAAGTTGCCATATCGGTAGTAATGGGCTGGCTTCTTAAGGTTGTAGAATCTAACAAAGAAACATCGTCATAAATTTTCTTAACACGACGATAAATGAAGTGTTCCACTCGATATTGAATTACAAAAAACGAAAAAATGCCAATTATAAAAAAGAAGATTACACAAAAAAGTAGTGAAAATGTAAAAAACAAATATAATAATCCACCTACCAATCCTGTTGAGAATAGTGTAATGTACAAGGCAGACTTTACTGCAAACTTGTATGTTTTTTTAAAATTGAGTGAATTCATAATATTGGCACAACAATTAAATAGTTCGTATACAAATGTAAACACTATTTCTAAAAATTGTAATGTGCTCTATTTAATAAAATTAAACTTCGAATTTGTATCCAACTCCTTTAATGGTTTTAAACAAGTCTTCGCCAATTTTTTCTCTAAGTTTTCGAATATGAACATCGATAGTTCTACCTCCAACAATAACTTCGTTACCCCAAACTTTATCTAGGATTTCTTCTCTCTTAAAAACTTTTCCAGGTTTAGAAGCTAGTAAGTAAAACAATTCAAATTCTTTTCTTGGAAGCACGATTTCATTATCATTCATGATAATTTTGTATTCCTCGCGATTTATTACAATTCCACCTACGTTTAGTGTTTCAGAAATTGGAGTTTCATCTTTCAATCTTCGTAATAACGCTTTTACTTTGCTTACTAATAATTTTGGTTTTATTGGTTTTGCAATGTAATCATCAGCGCCAGCATCGAAACCAGCTACTTGAGAGTAATCTTCGCTTCTTGCAGTTAAGAAAGTGATGATAGTATTGCTAAGTTCTGGTATTTTTCTAATGTTTTCACAAGCTTCCATGCCATCCATTTCGGGCATCATTACATCCATAATAATAAGGTGCGGATGTTCTTTTTTTGCCACAGCAATTGCCTCTTTACCATTGCTAGCTGTTACAATTTTGTATCCTTCTTGAGTAAGGTTGTAACCAACAATTTCTAGGATATCTTGTTCATCGTCAACCAATAAAATCTTAATTTCTTTTTTTTTCATAAAGCAAAAATTTATGCTGTTTTGCGAATGTAAATATAGTACAATATAGCATATTTAATCAAATTCAGACCTTGTTAACTCAAATTTAATGTGTTAACATTAAGATAATAATTACCAAACCTAATGATAAAATGCAAGTAACATCGACTTTACATTATGGTAGTTTCTTTGCATCAAATTTTTAACTAAACACCGTAATGAAATTTAAATTATTATTTTTAGCTCTATTTATAAGTATCTTTTCTTTCGCGCAAACCAAAGGTACAATTTCTGGAGTTATAACCGATAAAGATTCTAACAATTCACCGTTGCCATTTGCAAACGTTATTTTAAAAGGAACTCCAAATTCAGTTTCAACTGACGAAAATGGAAAATACAGCTTATCAGTTGCTCCAGGAAATTACACAATTCAATTTAGTTTTGTTGGATACGAATCTGCAGAAGTTGCAGTAACTGTTGTTGCAGGACAAGATGTAAAAGTAAGTAAAGCTCTTGGATCTGGTGGATATAAACTTGAAGATGTAGTTGTTAAAAGAGCAGTTACTAACAGAGAGAAAGAAACAGCTTTGTTGTCAGAACAGAAAAATGCTGTTGATATGAAACAAGCTATTGGCGCACAAGAATTATCAAGAAAAGGAGTGGGTGATGCTGCTGGTGCAGTTGCTAAAACTGCTGGTGTTGCTGAACAAGAAGGAGTAAAGAATGTATTTGTAAGAGGTTTAGGAGATCGTTACAATTCTACTTCATTAAATGGACTTCCATTACCTTCTGAAGATCCGGAATATAAGAACATTTCGTTGAAATTTTTCTCTACGAATATCATTAAAAATATAAATGTAAACAAAACGTTCAGTACAAATCTTTACGGAGATGTGGCTGGAGCAAACATTGATATTGCGTCTAAAGATTTAGAGCAAAAACAATTATTGAGCTTAGCAGTTGGATCGGGATTTAATTCCAATACATTAAATTCTGACTTTTTGGTTGCCGATGGATACAACTACTTTGGTACGCTAAAAAATGGTTCGGGAGTTCCTCTTACTAATCTAAATTCATACGATTTTGATAACAGTTACAAGCCATCAGAAAAAAATAATTTAGTTAATTATAATTTTTCAGTTGTTGGAGGTAGAAAATTTCAAATAGGAACTGATAAAACTTTAAGCATTTTTGGTGTTGTTTTATCAAATAGTGATTTTATTTACAAAGAAGGAATTGTAAGACAAGTAAATTCTCAAGGAGGTTCTAAACAAGATTTGGATTTTAAGAAATACGATTATGTAGCTTCTCAGGCTGCGTTAGGAAATATTAAATATAAGTTTGGAACAGGAAAAAGCATAACTTATAATGCGTTGTACATTCACGATAGCAATCAAAGTGTTGGTGATTACAGCGGATTTACTACAAGTATTAACGATAATGATTTTGCAACCAACTCTTTTATTAGAAGACAGCAAGTAAACAATAATAATTTACTTTCAAATCAGTTATTATTTGAATATAAGTTTTCTCCTAAATTAGAAACATCAGCAGGTTTTTCATACAATACAGTTAGAGGTTCAGAACCAGACAGAAGAACCAATTCTTATGATTATGACTATGATGGTACAGATGGAACCAATAATTATGTAGTAGGATCGAACAGTGTCGCTTTGAACAATCGTTTTTTCTCAACCTTAGACGAAAATGATTTAGCTGCAAAATTAGATTTGACATATACTTTTAATCCTGAGGCTGATTTGGTTAAGAAAATTTCTTTTGGAGCCAATTATAGAAATACTGAAAGAACATTTAATTATACCCAATTCAATTTTGATTTTGCTGACAATACTACAGCAATCGATATTAATAATCCAGATGCTGTATTTAATCAAGCAGGTTTATCTAATGGAAATTTCGAAATTGTTACAGGTAGAGGAACTGGAGCTAATGCTTTTGACCCATTTTTCTACATTGGTAAAAAGAAAATCATGGCAGCTTACACTCAGGTAGTGTATCCGTTTTCAGAAAAATTAACGGTTCAAGCTGGTTTTAGATATGAAAATGTGGATCAAAAAGTGGATTGGGATACCAACCTTTCAAGCAGTGTAAATGATTTAACTGTTGATCCTTCCTTAATCAAAAAAGATTATTTCTTACCTAGTTTAACTGCAAAGTATTCGTTTGATAAGAAGAATATTGTTCGATTTGCTGCAAGTCAAACTTATACCTTCCCACAGTTTAAAGAAACAGCGCTTTTCTTGTATGAAGATGTGAATTTCTCAAGTTTTGGTAATCCAGATTTAGTTCCTGCAACCAACTTGAACTTCGACCTTAAATACGAATTTTACCTTTCTAGCAAAGAAATTATTTCATTAGGAACTTTTTACAAAAAAATACAAGATCCAATCAACAGAATTCGTGTTGCTTCAGCTGCCAATGAGTTGTCGTATGTAAATTTTGGTGATGCATTTGCAACAGGATTTGAATTGGAAGCTAGAAAATCGATAATTGATGTTAAAAGTGATACAAAAACCAAAAACTTAGCTTTTGGATTGAACCTATCGTACTTATATACAAACCAAAAAATCATCGATAACAACAATGATAATCTTACTGTACAGCCAACGAATTCAGAAGATAAACTTGAAGGTGCTTCACCATTGTTAATCAACTCTGACATCAGTTATAACTTTACAAATCCTAAAAACAGTTTGACTACTTCATTAGTATTCAATTATTTCTACGATAAAATTTATTCAATCGGAACGGCTACCAATCAGAATATCGTAGAAAAATCAGTTCCAACATTGGATTTTGTAAACAAATTCGAATTCATCAAAAATAAACTAGGAGTTAATTTATCATTAAGAAATATATTAAACCCGAACTTCAGATTAACACAAGAAACAACGCAAAATAACACCACTACTGATACTATTGTAAGCAGTTACAAAAAAGGAGTTTTTGCAAGCTTTGGAATTTATTGGAATTTATAAAAACAAACTTTAATAACAACAATTAAACTATTTAAACATGAACACAACAATTAAAAAATTTCTTTTGCTTTCGGTATTGGCTGCAACTTTTGTAGGTTGTAGTAGTGATGACGACAACAACAATTCAACAACACCAACACTAGACGGTGTTATCTCTTCATTAACAGATGCAGATTACAGTGCAACTGATTTAAAAGGAGATATCGGTGCTGATATTACTTTACCAGTTGGTGAGTACATCCTAAACGGAGCATTGGTGGTTAAAAGTCCATACACGTTAACAATTCAACCAGGAACAACTTTTAAAGCTACAGCTGGTGGAACTGCTGTTTATGTTGCTGTAGAGCAAGGTGCTAAAATTAACGCTGTTGGAACTGCTGCAGCTCCAATTCGTTTTACTTCTAACGCATCTAACAAGCGTTCTGGAGATTGGGGTGGTTTATTAATTATGGGTAAAGCTCCATTAAGTGGTGGTGGAACTGCAACTACTGAGGTTGTTGATTTTACTTACGGTGGAACTGTAAATAATGACAACTCTGGAACAATTTCTTATGTTATCGTTGAGTACACTGGTGCAAGAATTAACGGAGAAAAAGAATTTAACGGAATTACTTTCTACGGAGTTGGAAACGGAACAACTGTAAACAACATTGCTTCTTTAAACGGTGATGATGATGCTATCGAGTTTTTCGGTGGATCAGTAAATGTAACTAATGTACTTGTAGTTAACGCTAAAGATGATATGTTAGATTGGACTCAAGGTTACACAGGAACAATTGATAACGCTTATAATGTTAGAGAATTAGGATTTAATGATATTACTGCAGATCCAAGAGGAATTGAAGCAGACGGAAACTTAGACGGATTATCTCCAACTCAAGCTGGTCAATCTGATGTAACTGTAACTAATGTTACTTTTGTAAACAACTCTATAGTTTCTTTAAACGATATCATCAAAATCAGAAGAGGAAGTAAAGCTACAATAACTAATTGTTTAGTTAAGCAAGGTACTACAACTCCAGCTCCTGGTGATTTAGTAGACTGTTCAGATTCTTTAGGTTCTGCTGCTACTGGTACAACAATAACTTTAGTTGGAACTGGAACTAACTTAAACTTAGCAGATAACAACCTTGGTTCGAATGCTGCAACAGTTAATGCTTCTGCTGGAACAACTGGTGGTGCTAACACTTCAGTTTTAACTTGGACTGGTTATACTTTTAACTAAAAAAGTTACTAAATAAATACTAAAATCCCTCAAACCGAGGGATTTTTTTGTTTTGGTACAGTATTTGAATTACATTTTTTATATATTTGTAATAACCAAATAGAACTCATGACAAAAAACTACTTATATACTTTATTATTTTTCCTTTGCCTGTCAGCTTCTACAGCAGTAGCGCAAGAAGGAAAACCAGTTTCAAAATCGCAAGATACGTCTATTGATGGTCTAAACTTTTACCCAAATCCAGTAAGTAATGGTAAGATTTACATTACCTCTAAATCTGCTGAAGATAAAGAAGTAATTATTTTTGATGTACTTGGAAAAAAAGTATTGCAAGCCACTTTAACTACTAAAGAGTTAAATATTGGTAATCTTTCTCCAGGTGTTTACATCATTAAAATTAAAGAAGGCGACGCAACAGCAACTAGAAAGTTGATTGTGAAATAGTTAAACTTTGCCAAATTTAACCTTTATTTTACTTTGATAATTTTTACTTCTAAAAATTGTCTTTATCTTTGCGGTCTAATCTAATAAAAAAAAACATGAAAAAAATTTACTCTTTATTATTTATTGCTTTAACTTCTTTTAGTTTTGGACAAGTTCCAGTTATAACTGCTGTTGTAGATGGACCATGCCCAGGAGGATATCCAAAAGTTTGTGAAATCTATGCAAATGGTGCAGTAGATTTTACTCAATTTTCATTGCAAAATCAGACTAATGCTAATACAACTTGGACAGTTCCTGCATTAGATTTAAGTTCATTTGGAACGAGAACTAACTCATTCATATATGTTATACAAACCGGAGGAAACATTGCAATAGCAACTGCAGAATTCCCTAACATAACTGCTGCAAACTCAGTTGAAAATGGTGTCGTTAATTTAAATGGTGATGATCGTTTAAGAATTATCAATACTGCTACATCTGCTGTAATAGATCAATTTGGTGTTAGTGATGTTGATGGTACTGGTACTGCATGGGAATGGTTAGATACATATGCTAAAAGAAACAATGGAACAACTCCGAATGGAACTTTTGTTATTGGAAATTGGACGTTTGCACCAATTAACACTTTAGATACTGCTGGAACCTGCTTAACACCTGCAGGAGCACAACTTCAAACTATTGTTAATATTGGTTCTTATAGTCCTAATTTATCAGTAAACCAAAACTCAATCTCAGGATTAAACGTTTTCCCAAATCCAGTTACTAACGGTACTTTCAACATTACTACAGATGCAAATGCTGAAAGAAATGTAGTTGTATACGACGTTTTAGGAAAACAAGTATTAAACGTTACAACTTCTAACACTGCAATTAATGTTGCAAACCTTAACGCTGGTGTTTACATCGTTAAAGTTACAGAAGAAGGTAAAACTGCTACAAGAAAATTAGTTATCAGATAATTAATTTTAAATTATACAGAAAGCTCTAACGAAAGTTAGGGCTTTTTTTATTTTTAATAAAACCCTTTCAGAGTTTTAAACCCGGAAAGGGTTGATTATATTTGCAAAAAAATAGTTTGATATCCGCTACCGACATATTCACCATTTCAACACAAAAGCAATTTGAAAAAATAGCACTCAAAGTATTTCGTTTTCAATACGATAACAATACTGTTTACCGTGAGTTTTGTGATTTATTAAACGTTGAAAAAGGCAGTGTGAAATCGACTCAACAAATTCCCTTTTTACCCATACAGTTTTTTAAAAGTCACGATGTTTTATCTTCTTCAGAAGCAATTCAGCAAACCTTCACCAGTAGTGGAACAACCGGAATGATTACTAGTAAACATTTAATTACGGATGTAAGTTGGTATGAAGAAAGTTACCGAAATGCGTTCTCAGAATTTTATGGAAACATCGAAGATTATGTTGTTTTGGCCTTGTTACCGTCGTATTTAGAACGACAAGGATCATCCTTAATTTACATGGTTCAAGATTTAATTCAACTTTCAAACAACGAAGAAAGCGGCTTTTATTTGCATAATTATAACGAGCTAATATCGAAACTTATCGAACTCGATTCTTCAGGGAAAAACGTACTTCTAATTGGAGTGACCTATGCTTTATTGGATTTAATTGAACTTCAAAAATTTCAATTAAAAAATACCATAATCATGGAAACCGGCGGTATGAAAGGAAGACGAAAAGAACTCATTCGCGAAGAATTGCATGAAATTTTATGCAATGGTTTTGGTGTTTCCAGCATTCATTCGGAATACGGAATGACCGAATTGTTATCGCAAGCTTATTCTCTTGGCGTTGGAATATTCCAATGTCCCAATTGGATGAATATCTTAATTCGCGACACCGAAGATGCATTAACGTACGTACAAACCGGAAAAACTGGCGGTATAAATGTTATTGATTTGGCTAACATCAACTCGTGTTCGTTCCTTGCAACGCAAGATTTAGGAAAAAAATATGCTAACAATTCGTTCGAAGTTTTAGGGAGATTTGATAATTCTGATATTCGGGGTTGCAATTTGATGGTTTTGTAATATTTTTTTACTTCCTTCGTTATAAATTACAAATGTTTTTTTTATGCGAATAAGTTACTTACTGTTTTTTATATCCTTTTCGTTATTGGCTCAAAGTCCAAAACTGGACGTTAAAATAAATTCGATTACTACAATTGATAACGATTCATGGAAAGCAGAATACCATATTAATTATCAAATAGAAAATAAGACCAACGAAGAACTTTCCTTTTTTCTACTTCCCAATGCATTAATCGCACATGCTGCAAGTTCGTTAACACTTTATCCGGTTTATAAAATGTATCAAAACGGTGTATTTGAAGATATGGATGGACCATTTTTTGAATATGAAACCGATGACGAATTAGCCTATGCTAAAATAGAAGACAAAACGTCCGATAAAGCTAAAGAATTGGCAAAAAACTTTCAAACTAAGCAATCTAATGCAGCCATGGATGTTTACAAAAAATACAAAAATGAAGGTGGAAAGAGTGACGACTTTCAATGGGTTTATTACCGTCAAAAATTATTGGACAACATCATAGTAATACAACCAAATGAAACAAAATTATTCACAATAAAAACACTTTGGGACAAAAATCGATTTATAAAAAATGACGACTTAGAATTTTACTTGGACGAAAAAAACAGGATAGAAATTGAATTGATTTTGGATTTAAAAACTAATCTTTTCAAAGACCAATTGTCGGAAGAAGATTTGATAAAAATTAATGCAAATCCAAATTTTGTTAAAGGTGAATTTGTTTCTAACAGAGTAAAAATTGATTTTAAAGAATAAAAGTATGAAACTAAATAGTGTCGTCTTGCTACTTTATTCATCACTAGTTTTCTCGCAAATCAATTCGCTTGAACTAAAAATTGATGCTATTTCGTTTACCGATTCTCTTGCTACTTACAGGACGTTTAAAGTAAATTATCACCTTAAAAACACCACAAATCAAGACATTACCTTTATCAATAGTTACTATCCAATAAATACATCTTATCCCGATGTAAAAAAGCCAATTGTTTTACCAGTTATTTACGAAAACGGAAATGCCAGAAATGAAATTAGTCTAAAATCAAACGTGGAATTTTTACAAATAGATAAAATTTCAAAAGCTAAAACCCTTGCCGAAGACGAAAAAGCGTATAACGCCGAATATGAAAAAGCATTGGCAAAAAAAATGGAAGAACTTAAAGCGCGACGTGAAGAGCGACTTAAAATCAACGATTTTGACTATGTAAAAAGTGCGGTTACCATTTTAAAACCTAATGAAAGTAAAGATTTTACCGAATTTTACTATTGGAATAAAGTGCGCTACTTTAAAATAAATGATTTAGAATATTACATCGATGAAAATGCGACTTTTTTTCTTGAACTTTCAATGAACTTACCAAAAGAGAAATTTCAATATTTTTTCTCTGAAGAAGAGTATAAAAAGATGAAAGACAATCCTAATTTTCTTGAAGGAATTGTGCGTTCCAATCAAGTTGAACTTAATTTTAAAGAATAACCATGAAATTAAAACTACTTTTTCTACTAGTAAGTTTTTGGTCGTTCAGCCAAAATCGTGCTATTGAAATTAAAATAGATTCCATCACTTCTATTGATTCTAAAGAATTTCGAGACCGTGAATTTACAATAATTTATCACATTGAGAACTTGTCTAATAATGAAGTTTCATTCTTTTTAAACCCGAAAAAATTCATTCCAAGTGCTGCAAGTGCGATGCAATATGTTCCAACATATAGATTATTTCAAAATGAAATTCCATTTGATGTCAATCAAATATTTACGACTAATAGAACTGTTCTTAAATTGGATGAAAATAATCCAAATGCCTTGCAAGAATATATGAAAAAGAAGCGAGATTCAATCATTTTGGAGTCTGAAAAGATGAGGTTTGATACTTTGTATGCATGGAATAAGAAAAATAAAGAAATTATGAATTCTATATTCGTTCTAAAGCCAAATGAAACAAAACGGTTTGTTCAAAAAATTAATTGGGACAAGAAACGTTATGTTAAAAGCCACGATTTAGAATACTATTTAAACGAAGATTCAAAGTATTATCTTCAACTAGAATTATCGTTGTTGAAGAAAGAATTTGGCGACCGATTAACTAAAAATGAACTTGAAAGTATAATGAAAAATCCAAACTTCTTGAAAGGTAATTATTATTCGAATAAGGTAGAACTTAACTTTAAGGAATAAAAAAAATCCCAATCTGTTAAAAAATGGGATTTTGATTTATTCATAAATATCTTTTCTGTGACCTAAATCTATAATTTCAATTAATAGAATATCGTCAATAATTTCATAGATTATTCTGTAATTTCCAACTCTAATTCTAAATCCAGATCTTCCTGTCAACTTTTTATAACCTTGTGGCCGAGGATTTTCAGCTAAGTTGTAGATTGCTTTCAAAATTGGCTCAACAATAGAATCAGACATTTTATCTAATTTTTTTCGAGCAACTTTATTAATTTCTACTTTATAAATCACTTTTCAAATTTCTAGTTTTCATGTAATCTTCTATAGAAATTCTATAACCATCATCATTTTTTTTCGCTTCATCATACAACTTTACATCTTCTAAATCTTCCAGTTGCTCAATAAGTTTAATGTATTTTTTTATTGGTAGCAAAACTGCAGTTCTGTTTCCCTTTTCGTCAGTTAAAAATTGAGTTTCCATAATTTAAAATTATTATTTAAAGTAAAGTTATGAAATTAAACCACACGCAAAACAAAATAATTTTTCTTTCCGCTTTGCAGCAATACAAATTCATTGTTTATCAAATCTTTCAATGACAATACAAATTCCTCTGAAACTTTAGTTTTATTTACAGAAATTGAGTTTGCAGTCAATGCGCGTCTTGCTTCACCATTCGATTTGAAAAAACCCGATTTCTCGTTCAAAACATCCACAATTCCTATTCCAATTTCTACATCAGCAATGGCAACTTCTGCTTGTGGAACACCTTCAAAAACTTCTAAAAAAGTCGCTTCATCTAGTTGTTTCAAGTCATCCATTGTAGGATTTCCGAATAATACTTTCGATGCTTCAACTGCTTTTTCATACTGTTCTTCACCGTGTACAAATTTGGTTACTTCTTCAGCCAAACGTTTTTGCAAAACACGCAAATGAGGCACTTCATTGTGCTCAGCAATTAATATATCAATTACACTTTTATCCAAAAAGGTAAAAATCTTAATGTATTTTTCAGCATCAACATCGGTCGTGTTCAACCAAAATTGGTAGAATTTATAAACCGAAGTTTTATCGGTAGTCAACCAAACATTGCCGCCTTCACTTTTTCCAAATTTAGAACCATCTGCTTTCGTAATCAACGGACAAGTCATGGCGTATGCTTTTGCACCTTCGCCATTCATTCTGCGAACTAGTTCTGTTCCAGTTGTAATATTACCCCATTGGTCGCTTCCGCCCATTTGTAAAAGACAATTGTATTCTTTGTACAAATGATGAAAATCGTAACCTTGAATCAACTGGTACGTAAACTCGGTAAAACTCATTCCTTCTCCTTCGGCGCTCAAACGTTTTTTTACCGAATCCTTCGCCATCATGTAGTTCACAGTAATGCGCTTACCCACATCGCGAGCAAAATTGATGAACGAAAAATCTTTCATCCAATCGTAATTATTAACCAATATCGGAGCATTTGCCGCACTCGAGTTAAAATCAAGAAAACGAGACAATACCGCCTTAATTCCAGCAACATTTTTCTCCAAAGTTTCCTCATCAAGCAAGTTTCTTTCGTCACTTTTGCCCGATGGATCGCCAATCATTCCTGTTGCACCACCAACCAAAGCGATAGGTTTATGACCAAATTTTTCTAAATGCACAAGTAAAATAATTGGTACCAAACTACCAATATGCAACGAGTCGCTAGTCGGGTCAAACCCAATATATGTCGTTGTCATTTCTTTTAAAAGTTGTTCTTCCGTTCCAGGCATCATGTCGTGAACCAAACCACGCCACTGTAATTCTTCAACTAAATTCTTCATTTGTACCAATAATTTGCGCAAATATAATGAAACTCCATTGCAATGCCAATTTCATTTTTTATAATCCTGACCTTGTCGAAGGAAGGAGCGAATCGCTTGGGCATTTTTAGTAATGGTAATTCCTGCTTTTCGTTACAATCTTTATTAACTCCGACAGAGTTCAAAACTCTGTCGGAGTTAATAAAGGATTTCCACTTCAATCAGGGCTAAATAGGTTTTGTCTTACCTAAAAAAAATGATTTTAACGTCGTTCCTTTTAAACTTTTAAACCATTAAACTTTTAAACTTATTTCTTAAACCCTATCTTTACAAAATGGTATTAGTCACAGGAGCAACAGGATTGGTTGGCGCACATTTGGTACTTCATTTATCCCAAAATGAAAATGCAATTCGTGCTATTTATCGAAATCCAAAAAATATCGAAAAAACCAAAGCACTTTTTAAGCTCTACGATAAAAGCCACTTGTTCGACACTATCGAATGGATTCAAGCTGATATTCTCGACATTCCATCGCTAGAAATTGCTTTTCAGAATATTGATTACGTGTACCATTGTGCCGCATGTATTTCGTTCAATCCTAAAGACGAAAATCAATTGCGAAATGTAAATATTCAAGGCACAGCTAATATTGTAAATTTTTGCATTGATAAAAAAGTTCAAAAATTATGTCACGTTTCATCCATTGCAGCGCTTGGCGATCTAGCACCGCATGAAAAAATAATTACCGAATCCACCGAGTGGAATCCAGAGAAGTTTCACAGTGATTACGCGATTTCTAAATATGGTGCCGAGATGGAAGTGTGGCGTGGTCAACAAGAAGGATTGCAAGTGGTAATCGTAAATCCGGGTGTAATTTTTGGCGCAGGATTTTGGAATCAAGGTAGTGGAGCATTTTTTACATCTGTACAAAAAGGGTTTCCTTTTTACACCAACGGAACTTCAGGGTACGTATCGGTAACTGATGTGGTTAGTATCATGAAAAAATTAATGGAAAGTACTATTTGCGGTGAACGTTTTATTTTAGTTTCCGAGAACAAAAGTTATAAAGAAATAATTTTTACAATTGCCGACAAAATAAACGCCAAAAAACCAACTATTGAAGCCAAACCTTGGTTGTTAAATATAGCTTGGCGCATGGATTGGTTTCTTTCAAAAATAATTAGAACCGAAAGAAAAATTTCTAAATACGCCGCACAATCACTACAAAATACCGATGTAATTTCGAATGAAAAGATAACCACAACGCTAAATTATTCGTTCCAAACTATAGAAGAAACGTTGAATGAAGTGGTTGCTTTTTTTAAGAAATCAATTTAGATTTTAATTGTTCTACTTCCATTGCATCAGCAACGTCACTTCCATCGGTAATTGCGGATGAATGAAAATAAGTCGCACCGGTCAACTCTTTAATAAAGTTAATAGTATTCGATCGCAATCCGCCACCTGGCATAATCGTAATTCGGTTGTTCGCTTTTTTAACTAACTTTGATAATTTGTCAACACCATCCACAACATTATCAGCTTGACCTGAAGTTAAAATCGTTTGAAAACCACATGCAATAATTTCTTCTAGCGCTTCAAAAATATTGGAAACTTCATCGAAAGCGCGATGAAAAGTACACGGAAATGGTTGGGCTAAATTCACTAATTCCGTATTTTGAAATGTATTTATCGAATTATCATCATTTAAAATTCCAAAAACGAATCCGTTTACCATTAACTTTTTGAATTCGCTGATATCACGTTTCATTTGTTCAAATTCGACTTCAGAATACACAAAATTTCCACCTCTTGGACGAATCATTACATTCAAATCGATTTCGATTAATTCTCTGACTTTATTGGTGATTTCAAAATTAGGTGTTGTACCGCCAACTTCAATTCCGGCGCAAAGTTCTATTCTATCGGCTCCATTTTCTTGAGCGATTACAGCAGAATTGACATTGAAACAAGCGATTTCTAATTTTTTCATTATTTCAAAAAGTAATCCGCATCAACCAATTTATTTCCAGAAGTTTGATTTACTGCATAATTAAATCCGCCTTGAATGCAATACGAACCATATTCACCTTTTTTATTTAAAGCGATGAAACCAACTTGAATATCCTTAAGATTTTTACCTCTGTTTTTTGTCAGTTTCACAATTCTAGAAACCGCTTCTTCGCAGGCTTTTTGAGGCGATTTTCCTTGACGCATCAATTCTACAACCAAATGGCAACCTGTTATTCTGACCACTTCTTCGCCATGACCTGTGGCTGTTGCTGCTCCGATTTCGTTATCAACATACAATCCGGCGCCAATAATTGGTGAATCACCAACGCGACCGTGCATTTTAAAAGCCATACCGCTTGTGGTACACGCACCGGATAAATTTCCTGCACTATCGAGAGCAATCATTCCAATTGTATCGTGATTTTCAATGTTGGCAATTGGCTTGTATTGACTGGTTTTAAGCCATTCTTTCCATTCTTTTTCTGATTCTTCGACTAGTAGATTTTCTTTTTGAAACCCTTGTGATAATGCAAATTGTAAAGCGCCATCACCGACCAACATTACGTGCGGCGTTTTTTCCATTACAGCGCGTGCCACAGATATTGGATGTTTAATATGTTCTAAGCATGCTACTGAGCCAATATTTGAATGCTCATCCATTATACAAGCATCGAGCGTTACTCGCCCGTCCCGGTCTGGTCTTCCGCCATATCCAACGCTTCGTTCGGTTGGATCGCCTTCTGGAATTTTGACACCAGCTTCGACAGCATCAAGAGCGCGACCGTTATGTTTTAAAATTTCCCAAGCAGCTTCATTGGCTTTTACTCCGAAATTCCATGTTGAAAGTACAATTGGTTTATTGATTCTCCCATCAGAAAAGGGTAGTGCATCTTCTTTAGATTTGAATGAATTTAAAGCAATTGCAACCGAGCCTATAGCTGCAGTTTTTATAAATTTTCTACGATTTGACATACTTTTTATTTTTTTATTCGACACCAATTTCGTCTACAAACAACCAAGCATCCGAACCTGCGCCAGGATTTCCATCTGATATCTTACCTAAATTAGTTGCAATTACTTTTACGAATTGAGCTTTCTTGCCTTTAATTTCCAACACAACTTCACCTTTTACATCGTTAATTTCTGATGAATTTAGTTGGGAAACACTTTCAAAATTTTGCCCATCATTTGAAATTAAAACTTCTATCTTTTTTGGAAAATATATCCAACTTCCTTGACTTTCTAAAACGCAAAGCAGGACTTTATTTATAGTTTGTGGTTTGCCTAAATCAATAGTTGCATTCAAATCTTTACCTGAAAAACCCAACCAATCGCGACCAAATTTACTTCGGTTTCCAATAATTCCGTCAACTAGAGTTAATGCGCCACCGATACTATAATTTTCATGTGGTTGATTGAGCAAAGTAATTGTTTTTCCTACAGCGTCGCTCCAATAAAATCGTTGCTCTATTGCTGCACTTTTCTGTTTTTCGTTTTCAAACAAAGCTGCTTTTATGGTTTGACCTTTCGTGATTTCTATTGGATTGGAATATGGAATTGAACTTGAATTTGGAGTTGAACCATCGGTTGTGTATCGAATTCCGTTCGAATTAGTAGCCGACTTTAATTCGAATAGAACTCCGTCTCCAGTAGTAGAAGGTTTTACTTTTGTAGTAATTTCAAAAATCGATTTACTGTAATTGATTCCTTTTTTGTCAAAAATATCAAAATGCTGTAGCATTCTATTTTGAAAATCTGCAAATTTCTCTGAATTTGAAGTTCCCCAAACCACTTCAGACAAAGCTAACATTCTTGGAAAAATCATATATTCTACATGACTTGGTGTTTCTATATATTCCGTCCAAAGATTGGCTTGAGCGCCTAAAATATATTTGGCTTCTTCAGTTGAAAGCTCTTTTGGAGTTGGATTAAAAGAATAGACTTTTTCCACTGTTGTATATCCGCCAAAAGCTATTGGTTCATTTTTTGGTTCGCCTTGATAATGATCGAAATAGCAATGCGAACCTGGCGACATTACAACAAAGTGATTTTGCTTCGCAGCTGCAATGCCACCTTCCGTTCCGCGCCAACTCATTACCGCGGCGTTTGGAGCCAATCCGCCTTCGAGAATTTCGTCCCAACCAATAATTTTTCGACCTTTAGAGTTTACAAATTTCTCAATTCGTTGAATGAAATAACTTTGTAATTCGTGCTCGTCTTTTAAGTTTTCGTCTTTGATTCTTTTTTGGCAATTCGGACACATTTTCCAACGCACTTTTGGAGATTCATCGCCGCCAATGTGAATGTAATTCGATGGAAATAAAGCGATAACTTCAGATAAAATATTTTCTAAAAAAGTAAAAGTTTCGTCTTTTGGACAAAATACATCGTCTAAAACTCCCCATATTTTTCCAACTTGAAATGGTCCGCCAGTACACGAATATTCTGGATAAGCTGCCAATGCCGCAACTGCATGACCAGGCATTTCTATTTCTGGAACTATGGTGATGTGCCGTTGGTTTGCGTAAGCAACAATTTCTTTAATATCTTCTTGAGTGTAAAATCCGCCGTAGCGTTTGTTATCAAATTTTTGGTCGGAGTAATGTCCAATCATAGAGCCATTTCGGTAAGCACCAACTTCGGTAAGTTTTGGATATTTTTTAATTTCGATTCTCCAACCTTGATCGTCGGTTAAATGCCAATGAAAGGTATTCATTTTGTACATGGCGAGATAATTGATGTATTTTTTGATGAACTCTTTTGGAAAAAAATGTCGAGCACAATCGAGATGCATTCCGCGCCAAGCGTATTTTGGTTGGTCATATATCATCGCACCTTGTATTTCTATTTCATTTGAAAAGCTTGCAGGAATAAGCTGGATTAAGGATTGAATTGCATAAAATATACCTTCTCTTTCTTGAGAAGACATTGAAATAAAGTCTTCTCCTATATTTAAATGATATTCGTTATTTTGGATATACGCTAGTTCATCTTTTTCTATGAATATCGCAATTTTGCTTTTATCTTGGCTTTTTGTTGTTAATTTTAAGTCTAGACCGGTTTGTTTTTTAATTGCCTCTTTTAAAAAGATAACTTCAAATAATGTGGTGTCTTTTGTTTGAATCACAGTTTCCGTACTTAATTTGAAAGTTGTTGATAGTAAATCAACCGATGAAGGCTTGGGAATAATAGGTAATTGATCCTGCGAAAACGAGAGGCTGACCCAAAAAAGCAATAAATAAAAAAGTTTCTTAGACATATATAAAAGTAAAAAGGATTGGATAAATGTACATAAAAAACCATAAAAAAATGCCTCACTTTCGTAAGGCATTTATAATTATAAAAAGTAAAACTTATTTCTTTTTGAATTCTTCAATTTTTGCCGAAACTTCAGCTTCAGTTCCTTCAAATGTTTGTGTATTTGAAGTACCGTTTGCTCCGGTTGTTTTGATTGTTGCAGTAACTTTACCATCAACATTTACTTTTTCTATAGCAACTTCGCTCGTAATTTCTTTTTTAACTTCAGTTGTTGTTTCGTTCATGTGCTCGCAAGTTTTGCTAGTGCAACCTTTCGCAATACATTCTTCTTTAGACATTGATTTGCATTCTGCAGACATTTCTGAACAACAAGATGCCATTGGTTTTGCTGTATCAGAATGAACTCCATTTCCTAAAATTGGTGCAATTACTAAACCAATTAGACACGTAAGTTTAATTAAAATATTCATAGATGGACCGGAAGTATCTTTGAATGGATCACCAACTGTATCACCGGTTACAGCAGCTTTGTGTGCATCTGAACCTTTATAAGTCATTTCACCATTAATCATAACTCCAGCTTCAAACGATTTTTTAGCATTATCCCAAGCGCCACCAGCATTGTTTTGGAACACAGCCCAAAGTACACCAGAAACAGTAACTCCAGCCATATAACCACCTAACATTTCAGCAATCAATTGGTTGTTATCACCATAAACTAATTTTCCTAAAAGTACAATTGCGATTGGGAAACCAATGGTTAAAATACCAGGTAGCATCATTTCGCGTAATGCCGCTTTTGTAGAAATTTCTACGCATTTTCCGTATTCAGGTTTTCCAGTTCCTTCCATAATTCCTGGAATTTCTTTGAATTGACGACGAACTTCATATACCATATCCATTGCAGCTTTTCCTACCGAGTTCATCGCTAATGCTGAGAAAACTACAGGAATCATACCTCCAACAAATAGCATTGCTAGTACTGGAGCTTTAAAAATATTAATACCATCAATTCCTGTAAATGTTACGTAAGCAGCAAATAATGCTAACGATGTTAAGGCAGCAGAAGCGATTGCGAAACCTTTTCCAGTTGCAGCCGTTGTGTTACCAACAGAATCCAAAATATCGGTTCTTGTACGAACTTCTTTAGGTAATTCGCTCATTTCAGCAATACCACCTGCATTATCAGAAATTGGTCCGAACGCGTCGATTGCTAATTGCATTGCTGTTGTAGCCATCATTGCTGAAGCAGCAAGAGCAACTCCATAGAAACCAGCCAATGCATAAGTTGACCAAATTGCAGCTGCAAATAAAATGACTGTTGGAAAAGTAGAAATCATACCCGTTGCTAAACCAGCGATTACGTTTGTTCCTGCGCCAGTTGATGATTTTTGTACAATTGCCAAAACTGGTTTTGTACCTAAACCTGTATAATATTCAGTTACTGATGAAATGGCACCACCAACAAATAATCCGATTAAAGAAGCATAGAAAACTCTCATTGAAGAAATTTCTTGTAATCCTTCACCAAAGAATGACATTTTCATAGTTTCTGGTAACATCATATCGATTAAGAAATAACAAGCAACTGCTGTTAAAACGATAGAAACCCAGTTTCCAATATTTAATGCTTTTTGAACTTGAGCTTCTTTAGCATCATCACTTGAAATTTTCACTAACATTGTTCCGATAATAGAGAATAAAATTCCGAAACCAGCTATTGACATTGGTAATAAAATTGGTCCGATTCCGCCAAAAGCATCTTGAATACTTCCGCCCATATCTTTTATAACGTAATTACCAAGTACCATTGCTGCTAGAACTGTTGCTACGTAAGAACCAAATAAGTCGGCGCCCATACCGGCAACGTCACCTACGTTATCTCCAACGTTATCTGCAATTGTAGCAGGATTTCTCGGATCGTCTTCTGGAATACCCGCTTCAACTTTACCCACTAAGTCAGCACCAACGTCGGCTGCTTTGGTATAAATTCCACCACCAACTCTTGCGAAAAGCGCAATAGATTCTGCTCCAAGAGAAAAACCTGCAAGTGTTTCAAGAACGATAGTCATGTCTTCAGTAGAAGTCCAAACACCTTTCATGAAATATTGAAATAATAGGATGAAGAAACCTGTTAAACCAAGAACTGCAAGTCCCGCAACTCCTAATCCCATAACAGTTCCACCACCAAAAGAAACTTTTAATGCTTGTGGCAAGCTTGTACGCGCAGCTTGTGTTGTTCTAACATTGGTTTTAGTTGCGATTTTCATTCCCATATTTCCAGCTAATGCTGAGAAAAATGCGCCGAAAACGAAAGCTACCACTATTAATATATGTGTTGTTGGAACTATAAATGAAATTCCAGCTAAAACAATACTTGCTAAAACTACAAATATTGCTAATAATCTGTATTCGGCTTTTAGGAAAGCTAAGGCGCCTTCATAGATGTAATCTGAAATTTCTTTCATTTTTCCATCGCCTGCGTCTTGTTTTAATACCCAAGATCTTTTGGCAGCCATAAAAAGCAAACCTAATACTGCCATAACTATTGGCACATAAATCATAAATGAATCCATAAATATAAAATTTGGTTTTTGTTAATATTTTGTAAATGTAACAAAACGAATATAAATAAAAAAGCAATACTCTTGTTAGAATATTGCTTTTTTGCTAATTTATTATACTTTTTATTATTTAATGCTAAACAATCCTTGTGGTTTATTTTCAATTGCATCAAATCGGTCGACACATTCTTTAATAATTCGTTGTGCTTCTTTTACATCGCCCCAACCTTGTACATCTACTTTTTTCTTTTCTAAATCTTTGTATACTTCAAAAAAATGTTCGATTTCTTTTAAAAGGTGTGCATTGATATCGGATAAATCTTCTAATGAATTCCAATTTGGATCAGAAACGGGTACACAGATAATTTTTTCGTCTGGACCTTTATCATCTGCCATGTGAAAAACTCCAATTGGTTTAACTTCTATTACGCAACCTGGAAATGTAGGTTTGGTTACAAGAATTAAAACGTCTAATGGATCGCCGTCTAAGGCTAAAGTTTCTGGAATAAATCCATAATCTGCTGGATACATCATCGAAGAAAATAACATTCTGTCGAAGCGCATTCTTTTTAATTCAAAATCGTATTCGTATTTGTTTCTGCTTCCTCTTGGAATTTCAACTAAAACATCAAATGTTTTTACTTTATCTGCTGTCATTTTTCTTTTTTTAATCTTTATTTTCGGACTGCAAAAGTACGTAAATAGTAAGGTTTTACAATGTATTGAAGTTATAAAATTGTAATTTAATTGCAACTTTTAATGTATTCTTAAATTTTGCCTCTCTTTTTTAGGTAATAATGCCAAATAGTAAAGGATGCGAAGGTTCTGAAAGGTTTCCAGTTGTTGGAAATAGTTGTCATTTCGTCATTAGTTTGGCATTGATATAGTTCTTTTAAGGTATTCTTAATGGCTATGTCGCCAAGTGGAATAATATCGGGAAGTTGAAGGCAAAACATTAAGTATACTTCGATACTCCAATTGCCAACTCCTTTTATGGTAATGAGCTCGGCGCGAATTTGCTCTTCGGTTTTGGTCGTGAAGCTTGAAAAATCTATTTGTTTGGTACTTGTTTTATGAGCTAGGTCTTTGAGATACGTAATTTTCTGGCGTGAAAGACCGCAGTTTCTTAGTTCTAAATCGGTAGCATTAAGTAGTGCTTGTGGATTAATTATGCCGAAATAATTTTGTAATTTAGAGTAACAGGCTTGTGCCGATGCAATTGATACTTGTTGTTCTAAAATGATATGACACATGGAGGCAAATCCTTCTTCTCTTTTTTGTATTATTGGATGTCCAAAATTTATGAGTAGGTTGTGTAATATTGAATCGGATTGTGATAAATATTCGATAGCGTCTTTCATAGTATAGGGTTTAGCCCAGATGGAAATGGAAAGCAATTTATGAAAAAATGGCAAATTTTGTTAAAGTAAAAAAGCGACCTTGGAAGCTCTTTTTACTTTTTTACAAAATTGCCATTTTTTCATAAATTCTTGCAATGTACAGCTGGAAGTTGCTTCTAGAAGTAGAAACCAAATTCGCCTTTGATTGTAAAATTGTTGGCGCCAGGAAGATCACGATAGTTGCCTCGCCATCCAAAATCGATGCGAAATACTTTGAAGATATTTCCGATTCCGGCACTGTATTCCCAGTATGGTTTTTCTGGAGCTTTGTAAACTAGTCCTGATGCATTTATTAATTTGTTTTGATCTGAAACCGTACCGTAAACTCCACGAACACCAATGATTTCGCGTAGGTTTAATTTTTTCAAGAAAGGGATTCTGCTGAAAATGCGTCCGTTAAAATTATGATCCCAAACGAATGTTGCGTATTGATCGGCTACGAATTCGTAAAAATTTAAATTGCTAAAGGTATTTCCTATTACAAAATAAGTTTGGTTTCCAGGAACAACACTTAATAGTCCTAAAGGTACTGTTCCGAATGTTTTTCCTGCTTCCATGGTGATATTGGTTCGACCTAAAGGACCAATAATAATGGGTTGCTTATAATATAATTGCAATTTTTGATAGTCGAAATCGCTATTGAAAAGTCCTTTAGAACCTGAACTGTAATTGATGAAAAAGCGGCTGTACGGACTGTCTACATCGCGACGCTCAACTCCGTAACCAATATTTTTTTTACCTGGAGTATAGTCTATTTGAATGTTGGATTCCGCTTGTTTAACCTCGCTTTTAGTTGTTGTTAATGATGAATCGGTGTAATAATCTAAGCTAAATACAGATGATGCTGATTCTAGTGTTCTATAGGAAAAGCCAACTTGGAATATTAGATTTTTTATGGGTTCAATTTCGACTGCAATTGTGCTTAAATTGATGTTGGTAAGCTTGCCGTTACTACCTGATGTAAATAATGCTGATGAGGCAAAACTACGACCTAAAACGTCGTTGGTGGTGGTTAAACTTGCTCCAATTTGTTCAACATCGCGACGGTTTCCTCCAGATACAATGATTCGGTTTTTTTTGTCGACCATCCATTTTCCTGATATTCCGTATTTGAATTTGTCGTCTTTAAAGCCGTATGCGGTGTACCCTTGAATGCGCCATAAATCGTTGGTTCCAAAATAGGTTCGACCTCCAACTCGAAGTCTCAAACCTTCAACATCATTGTTTCCTATGGTTGAAAATATGGGTCCATAGTCAAAATTTCCGATTTCAACATATCCGCTTCCTAAAATAGAAACGTAGTTATACAGTTGCTTGAATTTTTTTACTGTTTTTAGCGTATCAAGCATTTTGTAAACACCTGCTTCGTCTTTATTGAGTTTCTCGAATCGGTTGGTAGCCCAATATTCATCGTCTTTCTTATAGGCTTCGTTGTTGATATAATTTACTTCTTGTTTGTAAAATTTCTCGTCTTTCTTCTGGTCGAATTTATGGTTTCGGGTTAATGTGGTTCGTTTTCCGTAAACACCTTTGGATGCTTCTTTTTTATTTAAAGCAAAATCAGACATCATATAATCTCGAGTTAAAAGAAAAACAGAATCATTTTGAACTTCAAATTCTTGCTCTAAATAGATTTCTTTTACCCAGTTAATATTGGCACTTTTAGAAGCAGTAAGGTTAATGTTTTTTATAGCAAATGTGGTATCATTTACCCAAAAATTTCCTTTAAAGGTAAGTTCATTTTTTCTGCGTGGATAAAATACAATGTTGTAGCACCATTTGTTATCAATAAACGCGGTGTCGCGCAAAACATAATTGTACACGTCGATACCTGTTGTAGAAAGTGGACTTGTAAAGCTCTTGTCAAAAAAGTTGAGGTAATTGTCGTAAATGTTGTAGTCGTTGTATAAATCTTTAATGAAAGTGTTAACACCATCGCCATTTGTAAGACCAGAATTTTTATTGGCTTTAATGATTTCTTTGACTTTCTTTAATTGATTATCACCGTATACATCATATATGGACTCGTTTATGAAGATTGGTAGGTAGGTTTTTCCAGTAATTTTTGAGGTATCAACTTTATTAAAAACAAATTCCATTCCTTTAAAAACTTTTCGTTTCATGAAAGCACTGTCGATTGTATTTAAATCGAATTCTACTTTTTCGTATTTTTCATATTGGTACTGATTGAACATTTTGAGACCGTTTTTACGTTTACGTTCCCAAATTTTTCTAAGAATATCTAGAGCTGGATTGTTTTTTTTAGAAGTTTTTCCGCTGTAAACCAATACTTCATTAAGCACTTCACCTTCCGACAAGATGATTTTCATGTCGTAAGTTACAGATTTTGTTAGTTGTATTTCTTTGGTATTATAGCCAACAAAAGATACTTCCAAAACAGTATAAGTACTATCTGATTCAAGATAAAATCTTCCATTTTCGTCGGTATTTACAGCAACATTAGTTCCTTTAAAAATTACGTTAGCATAAGGAACAGGAAGTTTGGTTTTGTCAATAACAATACCACTTACTTTTGTTTGTGCAAAAAATAAATTTGAAAACAGTAATGCTACAAAAATTAGAAAAAAATTATTTTTAGTCATAGTTGTAAAGTCCGTGAAATTTTAGAAAAAAAAAGCTTCATCAAAATTTCTCTGATGAAGCTTCAAATATAATAGATTATATTACTTGTACATTACTTTTTTGACAGCTTTAACAACATCGTTAGCATTTGGTAACCACTCTTTTAACAAGGTAGGTGAATAGGGCGCTGGTGTATCGGCAGTTGTAATTCTTTGTACTGGTGCATCAAGAAAATCAAAAGCTTTGTCTTGAACCATAAATGCAATTTCAGAAGCCACACTTGCAAAAGGCCAAGCTTCTTCTAAAACTACCAAACGGTTGGTTTTTTTAACGGATTTGATAATTGCATCATAATCCATCGGACGGACTGTTCTTAAGTCGATAATTTCGCAAGAAATACCTTCTTTAGCCAATTCCTCTGCAGCAATATGAGCTTCTTTAATAATTTTACCGAAAGAAACTATGGTAACATCAGTACCTTCTCTTTTAATATCAGCAACTCCTAATGGTATGATGTATTCTTCTTCAGGAACTTCTCCTTTATCGCCATACATTTGCTCGCTTTCCATGAAAATAACTGGATCGTTATCTCTAATTGCGGCTTTCAATAATCCTTTAGCATCATAAACAGTTGATGGTACTACAACTTTTAAACCTGGAGTATTGGCAAACCAGTTTTCAAATGCTTGCGAGTGTGTAGCTCCTAATTGTCCTGCAGAAGCTGTTGGTCCACGAAAAACCATAGGCATAGGAAATTGTCCAGCACTCATCTGACGCATTTTGGCAGCATTATTTATAATTTGGTCAATTCCAACCAACGAGAAATTGAATGTCATGTATTCAACAATTGGACGACAACCATTCATGGCAGATCCAACGGCAATTCCAGCAAAACCTAATTCAGCAATTGGAGTATCAATAACTCTTTTTGGACCAAATTCGTCAAGCATTCCTTTTGAAGCTTTGTAAGCACCATTATATTCGGCAACTTCTTCACCCATTAAATATACTGACTCATCGCGGCGCATTTCTTCACTCATTGCCTCGCAGATTGCTTCTCTAAATTGTATCGTTCTCATATAAACTATGTATTACTTCAGATTTTTGAAATGCAAAAATAAAAATTAAAAATGATAAAAAAACATATTAAACTGTAAATAATCGATGTTGCTGCCTTGTTTTTTTATTTCAACAAAAGTTAAATATGACGCGATGATTTTAAGTATAGCTACGAAATCGATATAATACTGCAATTTTTTAAAAAAATAGTATGCGTGCATACAAATATTAGAAATATATTTTATACTTTTACAATCTGAAAAATCTTTTAATATATATAAAATGAAAATATTAGTTTGCATCAGCCACGTGCCAGATACTACTTCCAAAATTAACTTTGTAAACGGTGATTCTGAATTTGATACAAATGGTGTTCAATATGTTATCAATCCGAATGATGAGTTTGGATTAACAAGAGCAATTTGGTTTCAGGAGCAACAAGGAGCAAATGTAACCGTTGTAAATGTTGGAACACCTGATACTGAACCAACTTTAAGAAAAGCACTAGCAATTGGAGCTAACGAAGCAATTCGTGTTAATGCACCAGCTACTGACGGATTTTATGTGGCAAAACAGTTGGCAGAAGTTATTAAAACAGGAAATTATGACTTAATTATCTGTGGAAAAGAATCATTAGATTACAATGGAGGAATGGTACCGGGAATGTTAGCTGCATTATTGGGTTACAACTTTGTAAACTCTTGCACCGAACTTACAATTGACGGAACTTCTGCAAAAGCAGCAAGAGAAATCGACGGTGGTAAAGAATTGGTTTCAACATCATTACCATTAATTGTTGGTGGACAAAAAGGATTAGTTGAAGAAAAAGATCTTAGAATTCCAAACATGAGAGGAATCATGACTGCTAGAACCAAAGTTTTAACGGTTCTTGAGCCAGTTGAAGCATCAATTGAGACCAAAGCAGTAAAATTTGAAAAACCAGCTCCAAAATCAGCGGTAAAATTATTTTCTGCCGATGATTTAGACGGATTAGTAAGTGCTTTACATAACGAAGCGAAAGTTATCTAAAAATTATTATACATTATAAATTCTGAATTTTAAATTAATTCAAAATTTATAATTCAAAATTTAAAATAAAAAAATTATGTCATTATTAATATATGCAGAATCAGCAGAAGGTAAATTCAAAAAAGTAGCTTTTGAATTAGCTTCATATGCAAAAAAAGTAGCCGAATCTCTTGGCACAACTGTAACGGCAGTAACTGTTAACGCTTCGGATGTTTCAGAATTGTCAAAATACGGAGTAGACAAGGTTTTGAAAGTTACTAACGATAAATTAGCCAATTTCACTGCCAAGGCTTATGCCGATGTAGTAAAACAAGCGGCACAAAAAGAAGGAGCAAAAGTAATTGTGCTTTCATCAACAACCGACAGTTTATACCTTGCACCTCTTGTAGCTGTTGGGCTTGAAGCTGGATTTGCTTCTAATGTTGTTGGATTGCCAGTTGCTACAACACCATTTCAAGTAAAAAGAACGGCTTTTTCAAACAAAGCATTCAATATTACCGAAATTTCTACTGATGTAAAAGTACTTTCGTTAGCTAAAAATTCTTACGGATTGGTAGAAAGCGCTTCATCATTATCTGAAGAAGATTTTGCGCCAACATTAAATGACGGAGATTTTTCAGTAAAAGTAGAATCGGTAGAGAAAGCAACAGGAAAAGTTACAATTGCCGATGCAGATGTAGTAGTTTCTGGAGGTCGCGGATTAAAAGGACCAGAAAATTGGGGATTAATAGAAGACTTGGCATCAGTTCTTGGAGCTGCAACCGCTTGTTCTAAACCAGTTTCTGATTTAGGATGGCGTCCTCACAGTGAGCACGTTGGACAAACAGGAAAGCCAGTTGCAACCAATTTATATGTTGCTGTAGGAATATCTGGAGCGATTCAACACATTGCTGGTGTCAACTCATCTAAAGTAAAAGTGGTCATCAATTCTGATCCTGAAGCGCCATTTTTTAAAGTAGCCGATTACGGAATTGTTGGTGATGCATTTGATATCTTGCCAAGATTAACTCAAAAATTAGAAGAATTTAAGGCAAGCAACAACTAAAAATATAACTAACTCAAATTCGAAAGCTATCTAAAGAAATTTTAGGTAGCTTTTTTTTGTAAATCAATTTTAAGAAGCAAAAGTTTTTTGTTACTTTGCAATGGCAATTCCTGCTTTCCACTTGTAGTCGCGAAAAAAATGCGAGCTACCGTTGCAATCAGGGCTAAACGAAAATTTGTATTGAATTTCTATCAGTTTTTTAGTAAGAACTTTTTTAATTCTCCCACATAAAATCTAATATAAGCAACCTAAAATCTCTATGAGTTTAGTAAAACTAACAATAAAAGGCATATCCTATAGTCAAACCCAAAATGGCGCTTACGCATTAATTTTGAACGAAGTAGATGGTGAAAGAAAATTACCAATTGTAATTGGAGCTTTCGAAGCGCAATCTATTGCAATTGCTTTAGAAAAAGAAATCAAGCCACCGCGTCCTTTGACACACGATTTGTTCAAGAGCTTTGCCGATCGTTTTGATATCGTGGTAAAACAAGTAATCATTCATAAGCTTGTCGATGGCGTATTTTATTCAAGTATAATCTGCGAAAGAGATAAAATAGAAGAAATTATAGACGCAAGAACTTCTGATGCAATAGCATTGGCACTTCGATTTGCGGCACCAATTTTTACCTACAAAAATATTCTTGACAAAGCAGGAATTTACCTTAATGCTAGCCAAACAGATTCTGAAAATCAAAATGCAGATGACGATGGAGTTTTGTCAACACCAGATACTTTTGGGGCAGAAAACGATGAGGCTAATTCAGAAAACAATTATAAAAAATTCAGCCTCTCTGAACTTCATGAATTTCTAGAAATGGCTGTTCAAGAAGAAGATTACGAGAAAGCAGCTCGAATTCGCGACGAAATTTCTAAAAGAGAATCTTAAAAATAGTAATTAGTGGTCAGTTTTTAGTATTCAGTAATTTACTAACCAATTAAACTTATAAACTCATAATCTTTTAAACCTTTTTCAAAGTGAAACAATACCACGATTTAGTAAAACATGTTTTAGAACACGGAACACAAAAAGGAGACCGAACTGGTACCGGAACTAAAAGTGTTTTTGGTTACCAAATGCGTTTTGATTTAGCCGAAGGTTTTCCAATGGTTACAACCAAAAAGTTACACCTAAAATCGATAATTTACGAATTGTTGTGGTTTTTAAAAGGCGATACCAATATTGGCTATTTAAAAGAAAATGGCGTAAAAATTTGGGATGAATGGGCTAATGAAAACGGCGATTTAGGTCCGGTTTATGGTCATCAATGGCGCAATTGGAACAGCGAAGAAATTGATCAAATTACCGAGTTAATTGATACTTTAAAGAAAAATCCAAACAGTAGACGCATGTTGGTTTCTGCTTGGAATCCATCGGTTTTACCAGATACTTCTAAATCATTTGCAGAAAATATAGAGAACGGAAAAGTAGCTTTACCACCATGTCATGCCTTTTTTCAGTTTTATGTAGCCGATGGAAAACTATCATGTCAACTGTACCAACGAAGCGCAGATATTTTTCTTGGCGTTCCCTTCAATATTGCATCTTACGCCTTGTTAACAATGATGATTGCACAAGTTTGCAATTTGCAAGTCGGCGAATTCATACACACATTTGGCGACGCACACATCTACAACAACCATTTTGAACAACTTGAGTTGCAATTATCTCGCGAACCAAGACCACTTCCTAAAATGATTTTAAATCCAGAAATAAAAAATATTTTTGATTTTACTTTTGACGATTTTACTTTAGAAGGGTATGATCCGCATCCGCATATTAAAGGTGCAGTAGCAGTTTAAATTTACACATATGAAAAATCTATTTTTTGTAGTTTTATTTTTATCATTTTCAGTTTTTGCGCAAGAAAATAATTCTGATGTAAAATATCTGGATTCGTTGGGTAAACCAGCTTCAAAAGAAACGTATTATAAATACGAAGTTTTTGAAAAAGACAATTCAAATCCTGATGTATATATTTTAAAAGCCTTCGACAAACAACAAAAATTGATGTATGCACGTTCTTATTCGGATGCGAGTGGGAAAACACTGCATGGAGAAACTTTAAATTATTATCCAAACGGAAACAAAAAAAGTAGTTTTAACTACCTAAATGGTAAAGTTGTTGGTAAAAGTTATAAGTGGTATGAAAACGGTAAACAACAAGAAGAATCAGAGTATGTTGATGCTGATTTCGAATCACAACGATATTATAAAATGATTAGTTTCTGGAATGAAAAAGGAGAGAAACTGGTAGTAAACGGAACTGGCCAATTTACATCAGAAGATGAGTACTACACCGAAAGTGGTTCTTATAAAGAAGGTTACAAAGAGGGTAAATGGTATGGCGCATCTAAAAAAAATAAATATCGTTACGAAGAAATATATGCCAACGGCGATTTAGTTTCGGGTGTAAGTACTGAAGAAAATGGAGAGCAAAATCACTATACAACACTCGAGATTCGACCAGAGCCAATTAAAGGATTGCAACATTTTTACAAACACATTTCCAAAAATTTTAAAGCGCCTAATAGTGCTTATAAAAATAAAGTGAAAGGTAAAATTATACTAACGTTTGTTGTAGATAAGGACGGACAAATAACCGAACCTAAAGTAGTTTCGGGTTTAGGATATGATTTAGATAAAGAAGCCATAAGAGTTTTAACAACCTATGAGCCTTGGAAACCTGCTTTACAAAAAGGACGTAGAGTACGTTGTTCCTTTTCAATTCCAATACAACTCGACTTTACACTATAAAAGAAAACCGATTTACTACTTTGTAAATCGGTTTTTAATTTATGTTTTATTAAACCTCCAAAACACTGTTTTCAGCACCAGCAAAGTCATTCCAACGGAAACCATCGGCTTCTGTTTCGTTTACAAATTCACCGTCTACGATATATTTAAATTCATAAGAATTATCTTTTTCCAAATCAAAAGCGCCTTTAAAAGTACCATTTTTCTGTTTAGATAATGCGCCTTCGCTTGGTGTCCAATTATTGAAATCTCCAATAACTGCTACTGATGTTGCTTCTTTAGCTTCAAGTGAGAAAGTTACTTTACAAACAGGCTTTGATTTTATAAATTGTTTTTTAACTGCCATAACTAATTAATTTATAGATTAATGACGCAAAGTAAAGTAATATTTCAAAAAGAACTAGCAATGTAATGCAGAATTATTGTTTTAGTAAAATCCAGCATAAAAAAAACATATATTCTTAATATATAACTACTTAATTTAAAATATTAAAATCAGAAAACGTTTGCACGCTAAATTATATCCAATGTTAAATTTTGAAATTTAATTTTTTTTGGTATCTTTAAATCAAATTCCTGACCTATGAATACCGAACAACACGAAATGTACGAATATGCAAGAAAGAGAATTAAACAAAAAAAGAAGCTCTATTTTCATTTTGTAGTACTATTTCTAGGAAGCATTTTTATGTTTGTCACCAACAAATGGTTGAATATTGGCGAACCGACCAATTGGTACATTTGGGCAATAACAGTTTGGGTTTTTATATTCATTTTACATTTTATAAAAGTCTTTATTACAGACAGTTTTATGAATAAAAAATGGGAGCGAGAACAAATTAACCGACTGGTTGCTATGCAAGAAAATAAAATTGAAAAACTAAAAAACGAAGTCGAAAACCAGAACAAACTTTAAGATGATAATCCAAATTGCTGCAGCTGCAGAAAACAATGCACTAGGAAAAGACAACCAACTAGTGTGGCATTTGCCCGACGACTTTAAAAGATTCAAACAACTCACCACAGGACATTACATTATTTTAGGTAGAAAAACTTTTGAAAGTTTCCCAAAACCATTGCCTAATCGAACACATGTAATTATAACTAGAAATAAAAATTATAAAGCTGAAGGTTGCATAATCGTAAATTCTATTGAAGAAGCATTAAAAGTTGTGCCTCAAGACCAAGATGTTTTCATCATTGGTGGCGCCGAAATTTACAAACAATCTATACATTTATCTGATAAAATTGAGCTAACACGCGTGCATACAACTTGCGATGCCGATGCTTTTTTCCCAGAAATAAATCCGCAAGAATGGCTGTTGGAATCTGAAGAATTTCATCCAAAAGACGAAAAACACCAATTCGATTTTACATTTCAAACCTTCATAAAAAAATAAATAAAGTAATTATTTGAAGTCAGTTTTTGAGTCTTTCAACAATAGTAATTCCTTTTTTTTATACAATTTGCTTTTAAAAAATCGGAGATTCCAATTTCAAACCAAGTTTACTGAACTTTTGTGTAAATAAAAAGTAGGGAATGTAATTAGTGCAAAAAATCATTTATAGCTTTGAAAAAATAGTCTTAAAGCAACCAAACTATTAGAATTGAAATTGATACAAAATTTGTACTTTTGTACTCAAAAAAATTAGCTAAAACCCAATGTCAAAAAATATTACACCCTATAAAGATTCTACTTTAGGTAAAAAAGAACAAGTTGCCCAAATGTTCGACACTATTTCAGGAAATTACGACGGTTTAAATCGTGTAATATCGTTTGGAATCGATATCAAATGGAGAAAAAAAGTACTGAAGTTAGTAGCAGATAAAAATCCAGAAAATATACTCGACATTGCTACAGGAACTGGAGATTTGGCAATATTAATGACCAAAACTAATGCCAAAAAAATTATCGGATTAGACATTTCTGCCGGAATGCTAGAGGTAGGGAAAAAGAAAATTTTAGAAAAAAATCTGCAAAACGTGATTGAAATGGTAATTGGCGATAGCGAAAGTATGCCATTTCCAGACAATCATTTCGATGCCATAACCGTATCATTTGGAATACGAAATTTTGAAACTTTAGAAAAAGGCTTGGCTGAAATTCTACGTGTTTTAAAACCTAACGGAATATTTGTAATTCTAGAAACATCCAATCCAACCAAAACTCCTTACAAACAAGGGTACAAGTTTTATACTAAAAACATTTTACCCGTAATTGGTAAATTGTTTTCTAAAGACGATGTAGCATATGGATATTTGTCAGAATCAGCCTCGGTTTTTCCTTTTGGAGAAGTTTTAAACAATATTTTACGAAAAATTGGGTTTATAGATGTCGTAGCAATGCCCCAAACTTTTGGAGTTGCCACGATATACACAGCATCTAAAAAATAATTTTGCACTCCTTGAACTACACTATGAAAAAAATAGTTTATCTTATTATTTTGGTTTCTTGTCTTCAGCTACATGCACAAACCAAAGGTATTTTCAGTAAAGATCCAATCATTAATTTAGAAAACTGGGATAAGCAAAGAGTTTATTGGGGTTATTTTTTAGGATTCAATAGATATGATTTTAAATTTGATTACAAAGTTCCAGGACAAGACATTTTAGTAAAAAATGTTACCGGTTTTAATGTAGGTTTGGTTGGTGATTTGCGTTTGCATGAAAATATCAATCTACGATTTGAGCCGGGATTGTATTATACTCAAAGAGATTTATCATATGCTAATTTTACCAACGAATTAGATGCTTTGCGTGAAGTAAAATCAACTTACATTCATTTTCCGTTGCTATTGAAATTTTCGTCTAAACGAGTTGGAAACATTCGTCCGTATTTACTTGGAGGAGTTTCATCGGCATTAAACTTGTCAAGTAATTCCAAATCTAAAGATGATAATTTGCAACAACGTTTTAGAGTAAAACAATGGACAAGCAATTATGAAATAGGATTCGGAATTGATTTGTACACAGAATATTTCAAATTTTCTCCATCCATAAGAGGCGTTTTTGGACTCAGCGACGAGTTAATTCGCGATAACGATCCTAATAGTCCTTGGACAGGTAATGTTGATGCAATGAAAACTAGAGCAATCTTCATTAACTTCACATTTCATTAGAGTTTCTTTTAAATTCGCTTAAAAAAATGGCAGTTGCGGTAGCTACATTTAAACTTTCGGTTTTTTGTAAATTGCCAAATCTCGGAATCGCTATTCTGTGATTTACATATTTTTCAAATTTTTCAGAAATTCCATTGGCTTCATTTCCTAAAAGTAAAATTCCGTATTGAGGTAGTAACTTATTGTATACGTTTTCGCCATCCATAAAGGTTCCGAATAACGGAAGTTGGTTTTTAGAAAAATAATCTTCTAATGATACATAGGCAATAGATACTCTGGATATAGAACCCATCGTAGCTTGAATTACTTTGGGATTATAAAGATCGACAGTTTGTTCAGAACACACAATTTGTTGGATGCCGTACCAATCGCAAAGGCGAATAATAGTGCCAAAATTTCCAGGATCGCGAATATCGTCTAACGCAACAATCAAGCCCGAGTTTTGTAGTTCTTTAGATTTTGGAATTTCAAAAAGTGCCAAACAATTGTTAGGAGTTGCAAGACAGGTTATTTTTTTAAGTTCGTTTTCGGTGATGCGTGTTTTTTTAGATTCAGAAACGTTAAAAAACAAATTTTCGGTTTCGTACAAATGGTTTAGCACGAAGTTTGATTCTAATAATTCTTGAATTACTTTTGCTCCTTCAGCAATAAATAACTGGTTTTTTTGACGGTATTTTTTTTGCTGTAAACTAGTAATTAGTTTAATTTGGTTTTTACTAACCATAAAAAATGTACTTTTGAATTAAATTTTGCATCCATTGAAAAAACGCTTTACAAAAATATCATTATTTATTTTAATCGGACTTATAATTGTTGCTTGTAATTCGACTAAAAAAGTTCCTTCTACCAAAAGATTATTGACAAAAGTTGCTATTGAGGTAGATGAGAAGAAAAAAAATGAAGAAGATTTAGTAAACCAATTGTATCAAAAACCCAACACTACTTTTTTGGGCTATCGTTTGCGTTTGAATATTTTTAATTTAGCGAAGCAAAAATCAGATTCATCGTACCAAGCTTGGTTAGAAAGAAAGCCCAATAGACATAAGTTTTTGACCTCAGTTTTATCAGAAAAGCAAGTTGATCGATTAGGAAAATCATTTGCAGTGTCAGGATTTAATAATTTCCTGATGAAAACTGGTGAACCGCCAGTTCTATTTGATTCGATTAGTACTAAAAAAACACTTAAACGACTCCGTGCCTATTATTTTAATCGAGGATATTTCGATGTAAAAACATCATACAGTGTAGATACTTCAAAGACCAAGAAATTGGATTTAAAATATGCCATAAATCTAGGTAAACCGTATATTATTGATAGTCTGTTTCGAGACATTCAATCGCCAGTTTTAGATTCGTTATACGAAAATAAAAAAGAGCTTTCGTTTATAAAGCCAAAGCAACGTTACAGTACGCAAGATTTTGAAAGTGAACGAGCGCGACTTACTACCGATTTTAGAAATAACGGTGTTTATTTTTTTCAGCCAAATTATATAACCTTCAATTTGGATACTATTGATAAAGGAAAAACTCCCAATGTAAAGCTAATAATCAAAGATCAAAATATTCGTGTTAACGATACTTCTACTACTGTCCCTTTCAAAATTTATAAAGTAAATAAAATTAATATTTTCACCGATTATTCGTCTACTCAAAATCAGATTAATGTGCGCGATAGTGTGACTTATAATGGTTTTAACTTGTATAGCGAAAATAAACTGAAATACCGTCCAAGGGCCATTACAGATGCTGTATTCATAACACCTGGAAGTAAATATTCTGATATTCGTACTACGCTGACTTCACGATTTCTTAGTAATCTAAAAGTTTTTAACTATCCCACAATTCAATATGTTGTAGATCCAAAAGATGAAAACTCATTAATTGCCAATATTTTTTTAACACCAAGAAAAAAATATACGTTCAATGCCTCGGTCGATTTTACACATTCTAACATTCAAGATTTTGGTATTTCAGGAACTACTTCAGTTGGAATAAATAATGTATTCAATGGTGCAGAAACTTTTGAAATTGGTTTTCGAGGCAACATTGGTTCATCAAGACAGTTGGATAATCCCAATAATAATTTCTTTAATATATCAGAATTTGGTGTCGATGCCAAGTTGAATTTTCCGAGAATATTTCTTCCGTTCAATACCGATAAGATTATTCCAAAAACCATGATTCCTTTTACTACTTTTAGTGTAGGATATGCCAAACAACGTAATATTGGACTTGATAAGCAAAATTTCACCAGCGCATTGACCTACAATTGGACTCCTAAAAGAGGTAGAACTGCACGATTTGACATATTAAACATTCAGTTTGTTAAGAATTTGAATGTCAGAAATTATTTTAACATCTATAAATCCTCTTACAATACACTAAATGTTTTAGCAAATAATTATAATGCGAGTACAGAATATTTCGATAATAATAATAATTTAATCATTGAAAGCGGTACTAACGGCTTTATATCAGATGTGTTGTCTGATCCAGCTGGTATTGAAGTTTCGTCTCAAGATTTAAGAACGGTGAGAAGTATAGAAGAACGACGTAAACGACTTACAGAAAACAATTTGATTTTTGCAACAAGTTTCAGTTATTCTAGAACAACGAGTACAGGAGTTAACGATAATAATTTTAATACGTTTAGAACCAAAATAGAATCTGCTGGAAATTTATTATCTATTTTAGCTCGTGCGTCAAAACAGTTGCAGAATCAAAACGGTGCCAATACCATATTTGATGTAGAGTTTTCTCAATACATTAAAACAGAGTTCGAATACATTAAACATTGGGATTTAAGCAGAAAAAAAGTAGTAGCAATTAGAAGTTTTTTTGGTATTGCTATTCCGTATGGAAATTCGAATAGTGTACCATTTTCTAGAAGTTATTTTTCTGGAGGTTCGAACGATAATCGAGCATGGCAACCATATAGTTTAGGTCCAGGAAGTAGTGGCGGCGTTAACGATTTCAATGAAGCCAACATGAAAATAAGTTTTAATGCAGAATTTCGATTTAATATTTTCGGCAAGCTTAATGGCGGTTTGTTTAGTGATATTGGTAATATTTGGAATATATTTGATAACGTTCAAAACGATGCTTCAACATTTGATTCTCTTCAGTCATTAAATGATATTGCTGTCGGAACAGGATTTGGATTGCGGTATGATTTTGGACTATTTGTAGTTCGAGGCGACTTAGGATTTAAAACCTACAATCCGGCTAAAGAAGTGAACGAAAAGTGGTTTAAAGAGTTCAATTTTTCAAAGTCGGTTGTAAATATTGGTATAAATTATCCGTTCTAAATTAAGAAATTATTACTTTTGTAAACTTAACTTAAAAATAACAACAATGGCTCATAACATTAAACCTGGAGTTGCAACTGGAGATGACGTGCAAGCAATATTTCAATATGCTAAAGAAAAAGGCTTTGCTCTTCCAGCGGTAAACGTAACAGGATCAAGCACTATTAACGGAGTTTTAGAAACTGCAGCAAAATTAAATGCACCAGTAATTATTCAATTCTCTAATGGTGGAGCACAATTTAATGCCGGTAAAGGACTTTCAAATGCTGGCGAAAAAGCGGCAATTGCTGGTGGAATTGCTGGAGCAAAACACGTACATACTTTAGCAGAAGCTTATGGCGCAACTGTTATACTTCATACAGACCATTGTGCTAAAAAGTTATTGCCTTGGATTGACGGTCTTTTAGATGCATCAGAAAAACATTTTGCAGAAACAGGAAAACCATTGTTTTCTTCACACATGATTGATTTGTCTGAAGAACCAATTGAAGAAAATATCGAAATTTGTAAAACCTATTTGGCTAGAATGAGCAAAATGGGAATGACATTAGAAATAGAATTAGGAATTACAGGTGGTGAAGAAGACGGTGTAGATAATTCAGATGTAGATAGTTCTAAATTATATACACAACCAGAAGAAGTAGCTTATGCTTACGAAGAACTTTCTAAAGTTTCTCCAAGATTTACAATAGCTGCTGCTTTCGGAAACGTTCACGGTGTTTACAAGCCAGGAAATGTAAAATTAACTCCTAAAATTTTAAAAAATTCTCAAGATTACGTTCAAAATAAATTCAATACAGGTCACAATCCTGTAGATTTCGTTTTCCACGGAGGTTCAGGATCGACGTTAGAAGAAATTAGAGAAGGTATTTCTTATGGTGTAATCAAAATGAATATTGATACCGATTTACAATTTGCTTTTACCGAAGGAATTCGTGATTACATGGTTAACAATATCGAATATTTAAAAACCCAAATCGGTAATCCAGATGGAGCCGAATCGCCAAACAAAAAATACTACGATCCAAGAAAATGGACACGTGAAGGCGAAGTAACTTTCAATACAAGACTAGAACAAGCATTTGCCGACTTAAATAACGTAAATACACTTTAAACTATTTTAAATTTTGAATTATAAATTTTAAATTCTAATAGGGAATAATTTATAATTCAAAATTTATAATTTAAAATAATAAGGACATGGCCTGGTTTAAAAGAACAGCAAAAGGAATTACAACCGCGACTGAAGATAAAAAAGATGTTCCAAAAGGACTTTGGTATAAATCTCCAACAGGAAAAATAATTGACCAAGACGAGCTTGCACGAAATCTTTGGGTAAGTCCAGAAGATGATTTTCATGTAAGAATAGGAAGTAAAGAATACTTTGAAATATTGTTTGATAACAACGAGTTTAAAGAACTTGATGCTAAAATGACTGCAAAAGATCCTTTGCACTTTGTTGACACTAAAAAATATTCAGATAGATTAAAAGATGCTCAAGAAAAAACACATTTAAAGGATGCTGTTAGAACAGGAGTAGGAAAGTCTAAAGGAAAAGAATTAGTTGTGTGTTGCATGGATTTTGCCTTTATCGGCGGTTCTATGGGCGCTGTTGTTGGTGAAAAAATAGCTCGAGGAATAGACTATTCAATAAAAAACAACGTTCCGTTCTTGATGATTTCAAAATCTGGAGGCGCGAGAATGATGGAAGCTGCCTATTCATTGATGCAATTGGCCAAAACATCGGCGAAGTTAGCACAACTTGCAGATGCTAAAATTCCGTACATTTCATTGTGTACCGATCCAACTACTGGTGGTACAACGGCTTCTTATGCAATGCTAGGTGATGTAAATATTTCTGAACCAGGTGCATTAATTGGCTTTGCTGGACCAAGAGTTGTAAAAGATACAACTGGTAAAGATTTACCAGAAGGTTTTCAAACTGCAGAATTTGTTCTAGAACATGGTTTTCTAGATTTTATAACACCTCGAAAAGAACTAAAAGACAAGATTAACTTATACTTAGATTTAATTTTGAATCAAGAAGTTAGATAAAAAAACAATCCCATCAGTAAATAATTGATGGGATTTTTTTATGTTTGTTAAAACAAAATAATCCATGATTGCCTCAATCAAAACTGAAACTACTACTTTTGAGATAGATTTATCCCAACCATTAGATATTTCTATTTCATTATCAAATACCGATTTAAATCCAATAGCATGGTATCTTGAAAAACCGGTTATCGAGCCCGTTGCGTTCGACAATTGGATAGGAAAGGTTTCAGAAGGTAGCTCAACCAATTTTAATACTATTATTTTCAATCCTCACGGTCACGGTACGCATACCGAATGTTTGGGTCATATTACTAGAGAATTTTATTCGATTAATCAGTGTTTAAAGCAGTTTTTCTTTACAGCCGAATTGATTTCAGTTGAACCTAAATTGCTGAATAATGATTTGGTAATTACTAAAAATCAGATTGAGAATGCTTTGAATGGAAAAGTTCCTGAAGCAATAATAATTAGAACTTTACCCAATTTAGATTCAAAAAAATCAAAAAACTACTCCAACAGCAATCCACCTTATTTATGTGAAGAAGCGGCTGCATTTATTAGGGAGTTGGGAATTTCACATTTATTAATAGATTTACCAAGTGTTGATAGAGAAGTTGATGAAGGAAAACTTGTGGCTCATAAAGCCTTTTGGAACGTAACTAATATTGATAATTTGAATGATTCCGCACGACGTAATGCAACAATCACCGAGCTAATATTTGTTGATGACACTGTTGTTGATGGTTCCTATGTTTTAAATTTGCAAATAGCATCTTTTGAAAATGATGCTTCACCGTCAAAACCTATTTTATATAAAATACTACCATAAATAATGAATATTCAACAGATTTATGATTTTTGCCTAAGCAAGAAAGGAGTGACCGAGCATTTTCCTTTTGATGAAGACACGCTTGTATTTAAGGTTGGAGGAAAAATGTTTGTGCTAAGTTCTTTAAAGCAATGGGAGCTTGGCAATCCATCATTAAACTTAAAATGTGATCCAGAAAAAGCAGAAGAGCTAAGAGCCGAATATGATGCTATAAATCCAGGGTTTCATATGAGTAAAATACATTGGAATACAGTCGATTTAAATAGCGATGTTCCTGATAAAATGATTTGTTCGTTGATTAATGATTCTTACGATTTGGTTTTTAACAGTTTAACCAAAAAGATACAAAATGAAATTCATCAATTAGAAAATTAGGCATTACTTTTGTGTGAATTATAAATATAAATTTCTAAGAAATAAATTATGATTGATAATCTAAAAAAAATATTAAACGAAGATCAAGATCCAAAGGCTATCGAGAAAATTACAGCCAAATTAGAAAATCTTCTAATGTCAAATGAAGAAGTTGGATACATCGCAGTACAAAAAAAGCCAGCTGTAACAATTCTTCCAGATAGCATTGTAGTTACAAATAAAAGAATTATCCTTTGCAAACCTAAAAATCTTGGGTTGTCAATGGAGTTTGTAGATTATGATTGGGATGATATTGCAGCAAGTTTTGTAAAAGAAGGTATTCTTGGAGCAGAGTTTACATTTACTACCAAGTCCGAACTTACTCAAACAGTTGATTATTTGCCTAAAAATCAGGCAAGAAAATTATATACCTTTGCTAAAGAACAATTGGATTTGTTAAAAAATCCTATTATAGCACCAACAGTTACTACGGAAGAGGTAAAATCCATTGAATCTGAAGTTGTGCCTGAGGAAGTTATTGAAGAAATTGTTGCTGAAGAAGTGACCAATTTTGCCGAAATTATTCCAGCTGTATCGTATTCTAATTTTGAAGAAGTTAAAACAGAAACACCAGCGTCTTCATCCGAAAAGAAGTTAAGCGAATTATCACAAGATGAGTTATTTGATAAACTTCAGAATTATAAAAAATTATTAGACAATGGATTGATCATGCAAGGTGAGTATGATAATTATAAAAAAGAAATTTTAACTTATATGTAATTTTTTTACAAAAATAAAAGGTTTGAATTTTTACATTCAAACCTTTTTGTTTTTATACTTATCTAAGCTTACTTAATTTTTCTTCAGATTTAGTAATATCCTCTTGAATTTCGGTAATTTTTAATTGTTGCTTAGAAATTTTTACATTTCCTTTTTCGATATCTACCGCCGATAATTTACCACGTGATTTAGATTTTTCGAACTTCGATTGCATTTTCTCTAAATCTCTGTTGGCTTTAGCTAGTTTTTCTTTGTTTTTCGAAACTGCTTTTTCTGCCGATGCTAATCTTTTTTGTTCTTTTTCAAACTTCTTTTGTTCTTTCTTTAACTTGTCTTGCTCTTTTTCAACTCGTCGTTGTTCTTTTTTAATTTTGTCTTCTGCATCTTTACGATCTTTTTCAAGACGTTCTTGTTGTTTTAAAGCTTTTTTATCCTCTTTTAATTGATTTTCGACTCTAGCTTTTTCTTCAGCTTGTTGTTTTTGTAAGTCTATTGTACTTACTTTTACAGAATCTACTATTGTTGTAGTGGAATTTTCTTGTGCTACAAAGTTTTGAAAACTTGCCAAGACTAATGCGGTAATTACTATTTTAATTTTCATATCAAAAGTGTATTATAAATTATCATACAAAGAAACAAAAAAAATACAGCAATGATTTACACAATAAAATTTATCTTTTATAAAATTATACGGAAAAATACTATGTTTTTTTTAGTCATGATTTTTGTTTTAAATTCTTGCAAGAAGGAAGTGATAGAGGAAAATACTAAAGTCCCAAATTCTCAAAATAAAAATTTTATAACATTGAATTTTGAAAATATGCTTCCTACTTCAACAACCAATGTGGTTGTAAAGCACGACAATTATGTTCTTTCTTATCATGAAAAATACGAACAAGCAGAATGGGTTGCCTATGAACTAAAAGCACAAGTTCGCAACAGTCAAAATTTTAAAAGACCTTTTTTTATAGAAGATAGTAAAGTGAAGAGTGGTTCGGCAAGTTGGAGAAATTATAAAAATTCGGGTTATGATAAAGGTCATCTTTGTCCGGCCGGAGACATGAAATTTTCTAAGGATGCATTCGAAGAAACTTTTTTGACTAGTAATATTTCGCCACAAAAGCACGATTTTAATGAAGGTATTTGGAATACATTGGAGCAGAAAGTCAGGTATTGGTCGACTAAATATGATGGAATATTCGTGGTTACTGGTGGAATATTGTCGGATGATTTAGAAACTATTGGAAATGAAAATGTCGCAGTTCCAAAATATTTTTACAAGGTTTTACTTGACGATTCTAATGGCAAATACAAAATGATTGCTTTTCTAGTTCCAGCTAATGATAGCAAGAAGCCTTTATACGAATTTGTAGTTTCGGTTGATGAAATTGAAAAAGTTACAGGTATTGATTTTTATCCAAAATTAGAGGATGAAATTGAAAGTAAATTGGAAAAAAGTAGTGATTATAAAGATTGGAGTTTTTAACTGAAAAAATTACGCTGACTATTGATTTTAAAAAAAGCTATTACTTCGATTAGTCCTTTGACTTTATAACTTTATAACTTTCGACTAACTAAAATTACCATTCATTTACTTTATTGGCATCCATTTTTAGGAAAATAAACAACAAAATTGTGAAACCCCAAAGTCCCGAACCACCATAAGAAAAGAACGGTAGAGGAACTCCGATTGTAGGGAATACGCCAATTACCATGGCAATATTTACAAAAAAGTGAATGAATAAAATTCCGGCAACGCAGTAACCATAAACACGGCTGAACTTGGTTTTTTGTCGTTCTGCGAGATAAATTATCCTAAGGATTAGTGTTGCAAACATTCCAATTACAAATATGGAACCTAGAAATCCCCATTCTTCTCCTACAGTTGTAAATATATAATCGGTATGTTGTTCGGGTACAAATCCACCTTTGGTTTGCGTACCTTCTAGATAGCCTTTTCCAAACAATCCTCCAGATCCTATTGCAATTTCCGACTGATTGGTATTGTAGCCTACACCTTTCATGTCGACTTCTTTTCCTAGTAAAATATTAAATCGATCACGGTGGTGCTGCTTAAAAACATTGGTGAATACGTAATCAACAGAATAACTTAATCCTGACATTGCAACTAGAAGTATAGCGCTCATAATGATATTGCGATCTACAAAACGGCTTCTGAAATGATTAATGAGTAATCCAACAGCTGCTATTCCGATAACAATTAATGGGTTTCCAATTGCTAAGGTTAAGATAAAAACAACTATAGCAATAAAACCAGTAAGTAGGTACCAACCTGGCAAACCTTCTCGAAACAAAACAATAAAGAAAACACTATAAATCAACGCACTTCCAGGATCGGGTTGAGGTAAAATTAGCATTACAGGCAGAAAAATTATTACTAATGCTTGTATTTGTCGGTTTACTTCTTTCAAATTTACTTGTACATCGCTGAGGTATTTTGCTAACGCTAACGCGGTTGCTGCTTTAGCAAATTCAGAAGGCTGCAAAGTAAAACTACCAATTGCATACCAGCAACGTTGCCCAGCAATAGTTTTTCCAAAAACAAACAAACCCAGAAGCGATACAAGTGCAACAGCAAAAATTACAATAGAAAATTTTTCATAAAATTTGGCTTCGACCGTGAGCACGATAAAGATAAGCGGTATAGTAAATAATATGAAAAGGAATTGCTTACCATAAATTTGTGAGAAATCGAAAATTGTATTGGATTCGGTAACATTAGATAACGATGATGAGTAGATATTTAGCCAACCCATTATCACCAAAACGATGTAAATGAGTATACTAATCCAATCGATATTGCTAGTTACACTTTGATTTTTCATTTTATTGAATTGACTTTAAAGTATCAATTTTTACTTCTTTCTTATTATTGATCGAATCGCGTTGTCTCTTGATTTTTGCAACACTATCTTGCAAGCGCATGTTAATTTTTGCAATACTATCTTGCTTATTTCTAGGTAATAATTTGTCGTACTGATTTTTTAAACTTCCTGTTAACATTCTTTTTTCCAAATCCATTCTGGAAATTTTCTTGTTAAGGTATTTTTCAATCATCAAAGTAGTAATTGGTCCAGCCCATCTTGCACCCCAATATCCATTTTCAACGAATACAGCAATTGCAATTTTGGGATTGTCTTTTGGAGCAAATGCCACAAATATTGAGTGATCTTGAAGTTTTACTCGCTTCCCATTTACTTTCAAATAATTTTCGGCAGTACCAGTTTTTCCACAAATATCAATACCCACAGCACCCAAACCTCTTGCAGTTCCGAGATTATAAACATCATATAAACCATTTATAACTGGTTCAAAATGCTTACGATCGATAGTAGTCATGTGTCTGGTTGTGAATTTTTTATCAATAACTTCACCTTCGATTTTCTTAATGATATGAGGAGTATAATAATAACCCCGATTGGCAACCGTAGCCATCATATTTGCAAGTTGAATTGGAGTCATTAAAATTTCACCTTGACCAATGGCGTTAGAAACTATTGCCGTACTTCGCCAACCACCATTTGGATATAACTTTTTATAAGTTTTTGACGTTGGAATTGCACCAGCTTTTCCAGTTGGCAAATCGGTTCCCATGAATTCTCCAAGACCAAAACTTTTAATATGTTTTGCCCAAACATCAACTCCATCTCCAGGTTTTTTATATTTATTAATGGTTTTCATAAATACGTTTGCAAAATACGTATTGCACGAATTATAAATTCCGTTGTGTAGTTTGGAAATTCCCGAGTCGTGACATTTCATAAATCTACCACGCGCATAACTAAATCCGTGGTGGCATACAAACGAAGTTTCTGTATCAATAACTCCTTCTTGCAAACCAACTAAAGCCGTCAAGATTTTAAATGGAGAACCCGGCGGATATTCTGCCAAAAGTCCACGGTCGTAAAGTGGTTTTGCAATAGAATCTCGGTATAAAAAAGTATAATTTTTAGATCGTTGTCTTCCTACAAGAATTCCTGGATTGTATGAAGGCGCAGTTACTAATGCCAAAATCTCACCAGTTTTAGGTTCGATTGCAACAATACCACCCCATTTGTTAACCATTAATTCTTCTCCATATTTCTGAAGTTCGGCATCAATAGTTAGCGTTAAATCTTCTCCTTGTTTAGAAATAGTATCGTATTTTCCATCTTTATAAGATCCAATCTCTCTATTAAATTTATCTTTTAAAATGTATTTAACACCTTTTTGACCGCGTAAATGAGTTTCGTAGCTTTCTTCAACTCCTTGCTTTCCTATTAAATCTCCACCAATATAATACGGATTTTTCTCAATAATTTTTTCGTTTACTTGCGTAATGAATCCGAATATATTACTACCAAAATCTTCTTGGTAATCACGCAAAGAACGTTTTTGAATGTAAAATCCTTCAAATTTTCGTATTTTTTCTTGAAACGCAGCATATTCCAACTTGTTTAATTGGGGTAAAAAAACAGACGGAAGCATCGGACTATAAACCTTAGCTTTGTTGACTCTTTTAATAAACTCTTCTTTCGTTACATCAAGTAAATTGCAAAATTGTATGGTGTCCAAGTTTTTAATATCTCTTGGAATTACCATGATGTCATAAGAAGGCTGATTGGCAACTAAAAGCACACCATTTCTGTCATAAATATAACCTCTTTCAGGATAATCGTATTTGATTTTAATGGCGTTGTTTTCCGATTTTAATTTGAAAGAATCGTCTATAATTTGTAAAAAGAAAATGCGTATCAACAGCAATACTGCTGAGATAATAACCAAAGTTGGGAGCAAAATTTTTCTCATCGCTTACTTGGCTTAATTAAGTAAATTATTAATATACAAATTATTATCGTAAAAAGTGTGCTTACTAAAGTACGAAGCAATATATCCCAAATGGATAAGTAGGAAAAAACTTCAAGTAAAAATAGCGAAAAATGATGAATTACTACTGCAAGAAAAATAAACGAAAATCGTTCAGGTGTTAAAACATCATTTAAACGAACCGTTTGATATTCATAGCTTAATCCGAACGAAAATCTGAAAATTGAAGGACGCATGAAGGCAAGTAAAACGCAAGACGCAGCATGAACACCACCCGAATCACAAAACAGGTCCATTGTAATACCCAGCAAGAAACTAGCTAATAAAATTCCGTATTTATTTCCGTTTACAGGATATAAAATAATGAATAAAATGTAAGGATAAGGATTAATATATTCAGAAAAGTTGATGTTATTGAAAATAAGAATTTGTGCTGCAAGCAACAATACAAATCGTACGATGTTATATAACAATGTGCTATTCATTCTTTACCGTCTTTTTTTGTATTTCGTCAAATTCTTTTTTGTCTTTATTTTTGATGATGTAAACATGTTCTAAACTTGTCATATCATTAAAGAGTTTTACATTGATTGTGAAAAAATTGGTTTCATCATCGGTGTAGATTTTATCAATAGTTCCAATTCCTACGTTTTCAGGAAATATAGTCGATTGTCCGCCAGTTACGATGGTATCACCTTTTTTAACAGATGCCAATCTTGGTACATCTATTAACTGAACGAAACCAGTGCTTTTTCCATTCCAAATTAATGATCCGAAATGATTGGATTTTTTAATTTTTGCATTGATCTGAGATTTCACATTCAAAATACTTAGAACCGTAGCATACTTTGGAGATGTGTTTTCAATAATTCCGACTATACCTAAACTATTTATGACGCCCATGTCTGGTTCAACACCTTGATTTGTTCCTGTGTCTAATGTTAAGAAGTTTTCCTGCGAACTGTAGGAGTTTTTAATTACTTTAGAATTTATAATGTCGTACTTATTAACACCTTTAATGGAATCAAAATTCGGAACCTTTGTAGTGTCTTTTAAGTTGAACAATAATCCTTTCAATCGGCTATTTTCTTTTGCAAGCTCTTCGTTTTTGGTTTTTAAATCAAAGTATTCATTGATCGAATTTACTTCAGCATAAACACCGCCAGACAAGAAATTTGCCGAACTTATAATTTTACTTTTGTGATAAGAATGGGATTGAATTGTCAATCCGATAGAGATTGCCATAAGCAGCAAAAACAGCATGCGATGGCTGTTTTTAAATATAAAATTAAATATTTGCTGCATAATTTTAAAAGTTATTAACCTTAAAATTCCAAATCCCAAAAGTAATTGCAATAACGATTTTTGGAATTTGGAATTTAGTAAATTTGGAATTTATTTTATAAGAATACTTCTAAATTTTGGTATGTTTTTCAAGGCCATTCCAGTTCCACGAACTACGGCTTTCAAAGGATCTTCGGCAATATAAACAGGTAAATCAGTTTTTAATGAAATACGTTTGTCCAATCCGCGAAGCATAGAACCTCCACCAGCTAAGTATATTCCGGTATTATAAATATCTGCGGCTAATTCAGGTGGCGTTTGAGATAACGTTTCCATAACTGCATCTTCAATTCTTTGAATAGATTTGTCCAAAGCTTTTGCAATTTCTCTAAAAGAAACTTCTACTTGTTTTGGTTTACCAGTAAGTAAATCTCTACCTTGAACCGACATGTCGTCTGGAGGAGTTTCCAACTGATCGGTTGCGGCACCAATTGTAATTTTTATTTTTTCAGCTGTTGTTTCTCCAACGAATAAGTTGTGTTGCGTTCTCATGTAGTAAATGATGTCGTTTGTAAAAACGTCACCTGCAATTTTCACCGATTTGTCGCATACAATTCCACCAAGAGCAATAACTGCAATTTCGGTAGTTCCACCACCAATATCAACAATCATGTTTCCTTTTGGTTGCATAATATCAATTCCAATTCCAATTGCTGCTGCCATTGGTTCGTGAATTAAGTACACTTCTTTACCGTTTACACGTTCGCAACTTTCTTTTACCGCACGCATTTCTACTTCGGTAATTCCAGATGGAATACAAACTACCATTCGCAATGCTGGTTGAAACATTTTTTTCTTCAATGCAGGAATACTTTTGATAAACATTTTTATCATTTGCTCTGATGCATCAAAATCTGCAATAACTCCATCCTTTAACGGACGAATGGTCTTTATGTTTTCATGTGTCTTTCCTTGCATCATGTTGGCCTCTTTTCCAACGGCAATTATCCTACCAGAAACTCGGTCTCTAGCAACGATTGACGGACTATCAATTACAACTTTATCGTTGTGAATTATTAGTGTATTAGCGGTACCAAGATCTATCGCAATATCCTCGGTCATGAAATCAAAAAATCCCATAAGTTGTTTAGGGGTTAAAAGTTAATAATTTAATAGCGCAAAGTTAAACAAATTAATGTTTAAAATGACGCGTTCCTGTAAATACCATTGCAACATTATTTTCGTTACAATAATTAATACTCAATTCGTCTTTAATTGATCCACCTGGCTGAATTACAGCTGTTATTCCAGCATGTTTAGCAATTTCTACACAATCCGGAAACGGAAAAAATGCATCACTTGCCATAACTGCGCCATTTAAATCAAATCCAAATGTATGTGCTTTTTCAATTGCTTGTTTTAAAGCATCAACACGTGAAGTCTGACCTGTTCCAGAAGAAATTAAAGTATTGTTTTTAGCAAATACGACGGTGTTGGATTTTGTATTTTTACAAATCTTAGAAGCGAAGATTAAATCGTCAACTTCTTGATTTGTTGGAGATGTAGTAGTAACGGTTTTTAACGACTGTTTATTGTCTGTAATATTGTTTTTATCTTGAACTAATATTCCGTTAAGACAAGTACGAAGTTGTTGTTGAGGCAATTCAACATCATTTATTACTAAAATAATTCTGTTTTTCTTTTCTGATAAAATTGAAATTGCTTCTTCGTCGTAACTTGGCGCAATTACTACTTCACAAAAAAGTGAATTTATTTCGGTTGCAGTTGCGGTGTCAATTTTGCCATTTGCAATTAAAACGCCGCCAAAAGCTGATGTAGGGTCGCAAGCCAAAGCCGTTACATAAGCATCGTGCATTGTAGCTCTTGTTGCCAATCCGCAAGCATTATTATGTTTTAAGATTGCAAATGTTGGCGCGTCATTTTTAAATTCAAAAATCAAATTTACAGCCGCATCAACATCAAGTAAATTGTTATAGGATAATTCTTTTCCGTGCAATTTGGTAAACATCGCATCAAAATCGCCAAAGAAAAATCCTTTCTGATGTGGATTTTCACCATATCTCAAAATCTGTCCGTTGGCAATACTAGTTTTCAAAATCGTTTCATCGGTATTGAAATAATTAAAAATAGCCGAATCGTAATGTGACGAAACATGAAAAGCTTTCGTTGCCAAAAGTCGTCTTTGTTCCAAGGTCGTAGCGCCATTTCCATCTACAATCATATCAAGAAAAGTACTGTACTCATCTACCGAAGCCACAATTGCAGTGTCTTTAAAATTCTTAGCAGCAGCACGAATTAGTGAAATTCCACCAATATCAATTTTTTCAATAATATCGGTTTCGCTTGCACCAGAAGCTACCGTTTTTTCAAACGGATATAAATCAACAATCACAACATCAATTTGCGGAATGTCAAATTCTTTCATTTGTGCCACATCACTTTCATTATCTTGACGGTTTAAAATTCCGCCAAAAATCTTTGGGTGCAACGTCTTCACTCGTCCGCCAAGAATTTCGGGAAACGAGGTAATATCTTCAACAGGAACTACAGGAATTCCAAGGTTTTTTATAAATTCTTCTGTGCCACCAGTTGAGTAAAAAGTTACATTTTGTTCGTGTAGTTGGCGAACAATAGGTTCTAAACCGTCTTTAGAAAAGACAGAAATCAATGCCGATTTAATTGTTTTAGTTGTGCTCATTTTGTAGTGTTGTTAAGCGTGCAAAAGTAGTTTTTTTTCTTGTCAACTATTTCCAATTTTATCAAAAAATTAATGTAAAACAGTATTTTTTTTAGAAACAAATGTTTTGGCATTTTCACCAACCATTTTCCTGCCTTTCGATACAATCTTACCTTGTTTTTTTCAAGAAAACAAGGCAAGGATTTCCGCTTCAGTCAGGGTTATTAGATTTATGTATTGAATACTTGTAACAATTTCATAATTATATTTACTAATACCTTAAATTTACACAAGAAAGAAAATCCAAATATGTTAGTATATATTCGTTTATTAAAAGAAAGTTTCAGTTTTGCCATGAACGCGTTGCGAAACAATAAACTGCGTACATTATTATCGTTATTAGGAGTTACCATTGGTATATTTTCAATCATTGCGGTGCTTGCCGCAGTAGATTCGTTAGATCAAAAAATCAAAAAAGATTTAAGCAGTTTAGATAAAAATACCATTTATCTAGCCAAGTTTTCTTTTGGACCATCAGAAATTCCAAGATGGAAGCGCGACCAATTTCCAGATGTAAATTATGAAGAATACCAATATTTAAAAAATAATTTACCAGAAGCTCAAGAATTGGCATACCAACTTTTTGTAAGGTCTGAAATTATAAAATACGATGCAAAATCGGTTAGTTCAGTAAATATTGTACCGGTTTCACAAGAGTTTATAGACATTCAAGGATTAGAATTTTCAGAAGGACGATTTTATAACGAGTCCGAATCCAATTCGGGTGCGCCAGTTGTAGTAATTGGTGACGAAATTGCAACCAGTCTTTTCGAAAACGTGGATCCAATTGGAAAACAAGTACGATTGTACGGACAACGATTTACTGTAATAGGAGTTTTAAAGAAACAAGGCGCAGGATTATTTGGTGATAGTAATGATACTTCGGCATTTATTCCGGTTAATTTTCTTAGAAGAATGTATGGCGATAATAACGATTCCATGACGCCAGTTATTGTTATAAAGCCTCAAAAAGGTGTCGATATGGAAGCGTTCAAAGCCGATTTATCTCAGAAATTACGAAGCATGCGCGGTGTAAAAACTGGCGAAATAGATAATTTTTTCATCAATGTTTTTTCTGGTTTCACCGATTTGTTAGATGGAATCATTAGTAGTATGAATGTTGGTGGTTGGATTATTGCAGGATTTTCACTTTTAGTTGGAGGTTTTGGAGTTGCCAATATCATGTTTGTATCAGTAAAAGAAAGAACTAATTTAATTGGAATTCAAAAATCACTTGGCGCCAAAAATCGTTTCATACTTTTTCAGTTTCTTTTCGAAGCCGTTATACTTTGTGTAATCGGTGGATTTATAGGGATAATTTTAGTCTGGCTCATTGCTATGGGATTAACCAAATTACTCGAATTTGATTTTGTGCTAAGCTTTTTCAATATTTGCTTAGGAACAGGATTAGCAATCGTAATTGGTTTGGTTTCTGGAATCTTACCAGCAATTTCTGCTGCGAAACTAGATCCTGTTGAAGCTATTCGTAGCGGAATGTAATAGTATAAACAATCAATTAAAGCACAAAAAAACACAAAGGAAAACTTTGTGTTTTTTTTATAGAATTAAAATTGATAGCAATTAAAATAATCCGTTTATTTCAGCATCAATTCGGTTGATGATCATACCTAAATCCTCTGGATTATTAACAAAATCGATATTATCAACATCAATTATTAAAAGTTTGCCTTTAGTATACGTAGTGATCCATGCTTCATAACGCTCGTTCAATCGACTTAAGTAGTCAATGGAAATCGAATTTTCATAATCGCGACCACGTTTGTGAATTTGTCCTACCAAATTTGGAATAGAACTTCGTAAATAAATTAATAAATCAGGAGCTTCAACCAAACTTTCCATCAATTGAAAAAGAGAAGAATAGTTTTCAAAATCGCGATTGGTCATCAATCCCATGGCATGAAGGTTGGGTGCAAAAATATGTGCATCTTCATAAATAGTTCGATCTTGAATTATTTTTTTACCACTTTCGCGAATTTGCAATACTTGACGAAATCTACTATTTAAAAAATATATTTGTAAGTTGAACGACCAACGTTCCATTTGATGGTAAAAATCATCCAAGTACGGATTGTCTACAACATCTTCAAAATGAGGTTCCCATTTGAAGTGTTTCGCTAAAAATTGAGTTAAAGTTGTTTTTCCTGCGCCTATATTTCCTGCTACTGCTATGTGCATTATGGTGTTACGATTTTATAATTTGTAATTTGTTTGTTGGTAAAAATAGATAAAATTTGGTCTTTGTAATAAAAATTGTCAAAGGTTTTCTCAACAATTTCAATTTTGTAAATTTTATTTTCTTTGCAGTCTTTCAATAACAGTTGATTGTTGTCGGAAAATATTATTTTGTTGTTATCCAAAAGTGTGATTTTCGAGAATTTTTCTACTTTTCCGGGGCTAAAAACGCGACCAAAAATTGTAGAAGTCATCCATTGATTTTGCTTGTCAATCCAATGGAAATAATTAAAATCGGTTTGATAATATTGAAAAGGTGTTTCAATTGGCACTCCAAGATTAGCATAAGTAGCAGCGTTCAAATCATAAAGTCCAATTTGCTGGTTTAAAGTATTAAATACCCACAATTTATTTTGAATAGAAATTCCTATTGCAGCGGCAACAACAGGTGTTTCCAATTTTGAGAATTCAATTTTTTGAATTTCATTCAGTTGATTATCCAATACAATTACTGTATTGAATTCTTCATAAAATAAAATAATTTTTAAAGGATTGGTAATGTCAACTTTGGTTAATTTTCCCAAAGCAACATTTTGATATTGAAGTTCTGAAGATTCAATTTTCTTAATGAGAACATTGTTTTTTAAATAATAAGCGGTTCCAAAGCCATCAAAGCCGACAAAGAAATCGGCATCGATTGTGTAAGTGTTTTGAAGTACTGCATCAATTTTAAAGATTTGACTATTTGAAATTAATGAGCTTAAAAGTATTAGGGCAAAAAATATATTTCTCATGACAATGCTAAATTACATTAAACCATTTACATATATGTTAGTCAAACTAATTATTTTAACAAATCTTTGGTAACAAAAACAGATTTCAATCGTCATATTTGTTTCAAATTTAAATTTATTTCTGATGAACAAAATACTTTTTACCCTTTCACTTTTCTTGGCATATTTTGCCGCACACGCCCAAAAAGATTTTCAAGGTATGGCTGTTTACGAATCCAAAACTAGTACTGCTGAATTTTCCAAAAGATTTGAAGGCAACAAAGACGTAACTCCCGAAATGAAAGCCATGATCGAGGAACGAATGAAAAAAATGTTTGAGAAGACATTTATTTTAAATTTCGATAAATCGGCATCAATTTATAAAGAGGAAGAGAAATTAGATGCATCGCCACAAAGTGGTGGTGGAATGCGAATGATGATGAATTCTATGTCTGGTGGTGGCGGTACATACTATAAAAATGTAAAAGAAAAATCATACACGGTAGATAAAGAATTTATGGGAAAAGAGTTTCTTGTAAAAGATTCGTTGCCCAATTTAAAATGGAAAATGGAATCGGAAACTCGTGTAATAGGTGGTTATACTTGTTACAAAGCGACTGCTGTTAAAGAAGCTAGTAAATCGGATTTTAGAAATTTTAGAACCAGAAATGAAGGCGACAAGAAGAAAGAAGGTGTAAAAGAAGAAGACAAAAAAACCAACTTTATGGACGGTATTGAAGTTCCAAAAGAAATTACAATTACAGCATGGTATACTCCAGAAATACCTGTAAATCAAGGTCCAGAAAGCTATTGGGGTTTGCCTGGATTAATATTAGAAGTTAACGACGGGAAAACTATAATCTTGTGTTCAAAAGTAGTTTTGAATGCAAAAGATAAAGTTGAAATTAAAGCGCCAAGTAATGGTAAATCAATATCTCAGAAAGATTACGACGAAACTGTTGTGAAGAAAATGAAAGAGATGCAAGAAATGAATCAAGGTCAAGGTGGTGGACGATCAATGCGTTTTGGAGGATAAAACAAAGCAACATCAAGTAAAAGAAGAATCTCAAACCTTATTATGAGATTCTTCTTTTTTATAAACAACAATATCATTTACAATACCCAATTAAAATGAAAAAAATTACTTTTCTAATTACCTTATTGTTATCAGCAATTTCATTTTCTCAAAATACTTTTCAAGGTATAGCAATATATCAAAGTAAAACGGACATGAAATCTATTGGGATTGATATTCCAGATATGGATCAAGAAACCAAAGCTAAACTTATTTCAAAAATGTCCGCAGCTTTTGAAAAGACATACATACTAAAGTTTAATACGTTTGAAAGCACATATGATGAGGAACAAAAACTTACAATGCAATCAAGTGAAATTATTCAATCAGGTTATGATGGAATTATATACAAAAATACCAAAGAGCAAATTCTTCTTAGTGAAACGGAAGCTTTTAATAAAAATTTTCTAATTTCAGAACCATTAAAAAAAATGGATTGGCAGTTGTCTAATGAAAGAAAAAAAATTGGAGAATACAATTGTCTAAAAGCAACAGTTGTAATTCCGGTTTCAGAAGAAGAGTTAGCCGATTATGAAACTGCTAAAAAAGCGCAAGCCAATAATCAAACTACATTTTTGACTTTATCTGAACCAAAGTCAAAAACAATAATCGTTTGGTACACTACAGAAATTCCTGTTGCAAACGGTCCATCAAGTTATTGGGGATTGCCAGGTCTTATTTTAGAGGCTAACAACGGGATTACGAGTGTATTATGTTCTAAAATAATCATAAATCCAAAAGATAAAATTGTCATTAAAAAACCATCGAAAGGTAAAAAAATCAGTCGAGAAGATTTTGAAAAAATGCAAGAAGAAAAATTAAATTCATTAAGAGATGAAAATGGAGTTATACATATTAACACTAGTGGAAATTAATATTCAAACAAAAATTACAATTATACTTTAGATTCCCAAAATTCAAATCATGAAAAAAATTACTTTTCTATTTACCTTATTGTTATCAGCAATTTCATTTTCTCAAAATATCCGCTTTGAAGGCGTAATTCTCGAATCTGGGAAAGCTCCTTTAGAAATGGCTAATGTAATGGCTGTAAATCAAGCTACCAAAGGAATGGATGCTTATGCAATTACTAACGACAAAGGGAAATTTGTTTTAAACTTAAAATCCAATAGCACTTACACAATTAAATTAAGTTACATTGGAATGCAAAACAAAGAAATTACAGTTGTAACAAAATCTGAAAATATTACCCAAAACATCACCATGGAAGCTGGTGGAATTGAACTTGATGGAGTAGAAATTGTGCGTGAAATGCCGGTATCAATTAAAGGCGACACCATAGTTTATAACGCCGACTCGTTTAAAACTGGTACTGAACGCAAATTGGAAGATGTTTTGAAAAAACTTCCTGGTGTAGAGGTTAACGCAGATGGAGAAATAGAAGTTGAAGGAAAAAAAGTTTCCAAACTGTTGGTTGAAGGAAAAGATTTTTTTGATGGCGATACCAAATTAGGGGTAAAAAATATTCCTGCCGATGCTATTGATAAAATACAAGTGCTTCGAAATTATAACGAAAACTCCATTTTAAAAGGTGTAGAAAATAACCAAGACAATATTGCTATGAACATCAAACTTAAATCAGGAAAGAAAAACTTCTGGTTTGGTGACATGACTGCAGGTATTGGTGTTGCTCATGAAGAAGAGCGCTATTTGGTTAATCCAAAATTATTTTATTACAGTCCAAAATACAGTGTTAACATTATTACTAACTTCAATAATATTGGAGAATTACCACTTACCGTTCAAGATTATTTTAAATTCACTGGTGGATTTAGAAACATGATGGGCAAAGGCGGTTCTAGTTTTAATGTATCTTCTAATGATTTAGGAATTTCATTATTAAGAAACAACCGTGCAAAAGACATCGAAACACAGTTTGGAGCAACCAATTTCTCTTATAATCCAACTAAAACTTGGTCTTTAAGCGGATTTGCAATTTTATCTGCTTCGCAAACAGATTTGGAAACAAAATCAAAATCAACAATTTTAGCAACAGGCGATCAACAAAATAGTGATGAAGTTGCAAAGCAAAAAAGTAATTTAGGATTGTTTAAATTGAGTTCAACTTATAAACCTAATGCCAAAGTACAATTTGACTATGATGTGTTAACAAAAATCTCAAAACAAGATGAAAATACCGATTTGCTCCGTCAATCAATTGTAAATTCTGTTCCGAATTCTGAAACTATTTTTACAAATAAAAAGCAGAATCCGTTATCGATTAATCAAAATTTAAGTTTGTATTTTACTCAAAGCGAAAAAAATGTATTTGCTGCAGAAATGCAACATTTGTATCAAGATGAAGACCCTTTTTATAATGCTAATTTGCAAACGCAACCGTTTAACTTAATTGGATATCAGTCTGGTGAAGACAGAAATATTTTATCACAAAACCGATTTGTTAAAACCAATAAATTAGATGCTAAAATTGATTATTATTACATGGTAACGCCTAAAAGCAACATCAACATTACATTAGGAAATACCTATTCTCATCAAAATTTTAACTCCTCAATATTTCAAATACTAGATAACGGAGTCGAAAATAATTTAAACAATCCTGAAAATGCAAACGATGTGAATTATGACTTTAATGATGTTTTTCTAGGCTTTCATTACAAGTTTTTATATAAGAAATTTACCTTTACACCAGGGGTTTCTTTCCATAATTATGCTATGAATAATCAACAAGTAGGTTTAGAAAACAAACAAAATTTCTTCCGAGTATTGCCAGATTTTTATGCCTTGTTTCAGATGAAAAAAGCAGAAACATTAACTTATAATTTTTCGTACACCAATAGTTTTACAGACATCAACCAGCTTGCCGAAGGATATGTATTGTCTAGCTACAACAATTTGTTTAGAGGAAACAGAAACTTAGAAAACTCTATTTCTGAAGTTCATTCGTTGCGATATTTTAAATACAACATGTTTAATTTCGAAAATATATTTGCCAATTTAAGTTATTCTAGACGTATTGATGCTATAAAAACAAATGCTAATTTCGACGGAATCAATCAGTCATCATCTCCATACAATTCTAATTTTGCAGACGAAACATTGTCTGGAAATGGTAACTACGGACGTTCATTTTTGAAAAACTATAAAGCCAATTTGAGCGCCGGACTAAGTTGGAATAAATTCAATAATATTCAAAATTCAGTTTTAAATTCTTCTGAAAGCTTTACGCAAAATTATACTGTAAAAGCTTCAACTAACTATAAAAATTTGCCTAATTTAGAAGTAGGTTACAATTTTGTTGTAAACGAGTATGATAATGCCAATAATACTTCCAAGTTCTTTACAGAAAGACCTTTTGCAAGACTAGATTACTATTTCTTGAAAAGTTTTTCGTTCGTTTCTGAATATGAATTTTATCATTATTACAGTAAAGATAAAACCACTAATAATGAGTACGATTTCCTTTCAGCTAGTTTGATTTATCAGAAAAAAGACAGTAAGTGGGAATACAAAGTTGCAGCAACCAATTTGCTAAATACTACTTCTTTAAACGACGATAGTTTCTCGCAATTCTCAACAAGAACATCACAATATACAGTGCAACCAAGATATATTATTCTTAGTTTAAAATACAATTTATAATTATCTAATGTGTAAAAATAAAAAACCTGACTAGAAATATAGTCAGGTTTTTTTATGTTTGTTTTGTCTAAAAATTAAATCCCAAAAGCAGCTTTAACTTGATCAACAAAGTCTAATTTTTCCCAAGTAAACAATTCAACTGCAATTGTTTTTGTCAATCCACCTGGAGCAGAAAAAGTTTTGGTAACTGTTTCAGGAGTTCTTCCCATGTGTCCATAAGCAGCAGTTTCGCTGTATATAGGATTTCTCAATTTCAAACGTTGCTCAATAAAATACGGACGCATATCAAAAATAGCTTCTACTTTTTTACTGATTTCGCCGTCAGTTAAATTTACTTTCGAAGTTCCATAAGTAACAACGTTGATAGAAGTTGGTTTTGCAACTCCAATAGCGTAAGAAACTTGAACTAAAATCTCGTCAGCAACTCCAGCAGCAACTAAGTTTTTAGCAATATGGCGAGTAGCATAAGCCGCTGAACGATCTACTTTACTTGGATCTTTTCCTGAGAAAGCTCCACCACCATGAGCACCTTTTCCTCCGTAAGTATCAACAATAATTTTTCTTCCTGTTAATCCAGTATCTCCGTGTGGTCCACCAATTACAAATTTTCCAGTTGGATTGATGTGGTACGTAATGTTATCATTAAACAAATGAGCATATTGAGGATATTTTGCCTTAACTCTAGGAATCAAAATCGAAACTAAATCCGATTTAATTTTAGCCAACATCGCTGCTTCTTCATCAAAGTCATCGTGTTGCGTTGAAATTACAATAGCATCGATTCGTTGTGGTTTATTGTCGTCAGAATATTCTAAAGTAACTTGCGATTTAGCATCTGGACGTAAATAAGTAATTTCCTTATTTTCTCTTCTTAAAGTAGCTAATTCTCTCAATAAAGCATGTGATAAATCCAACGCCAATGGCATGTAATTTTCGGTCTCGTTTGTGGCATAACCGAACATCATTCCTTGATCTCCTGCACCTTGTTCTTCCTTACTTGCTCTATCTACACCTTGGTTAATATCTGCAGATTGCTCGTGAATTGCAGATAGAATTCCGCAAGAATTGGCCTCAAACATGTATTCGCTTTTTGTGTAGCCAATTTTTCTAATTACTTCTCTAGCAATGTGTTGAACATCAAGATAAGTGTTTGATTTTACCTCACCTGCAAGAATAACTTGGCCAGTCGTTACCAAGGTTTCGCAAGCTACTTTCGATTCAGCATCAAATGCTAAAAAATTATCAATTAATGCATCAGAAATTTGATCTGCTATTTTGTCTGGATGTCCTTCACTAACAGACTCTGACGTAAATAAATAAGCCATGATATAATTTATTTTTTATTTAAAATTAAATTTTGAAATAAGAAAAAAAACAGTATTGCAGGAAAATGGACTAAAGAAGGAGTTCTGCTTTAGCATTTTTTAACGAGGTTGCAATCAGTTCAAATTTTTCCTCTGTATTTCGAGTGCAAATATATAAAAACCAATTTAAATTGCGATAACAATTAACGATTCTTTTGCATTTAAAAAATAGTGAATTCTTTTGTTTACTGTTAAAATTGTAATTTTAACTTAATAAAAATAATATTCTATTTAATTTTGAATTACTAATAACTAATTAAACTGAATATTATGAAAAAAACTCTACTTTCTATTTCTTTAATTTTAACTTTTGGCTTTTCATTTAGTCAAAATTTATTGACAGAAAATTTTGCAGTCGCACCACCTGCTAGTTGGACTACCCTAAATTTGAGTACAACAGTTGGATCGGTTGGGTGGTTTCAAGGAAACCCTGCAGATGCTATTCCTACACCTGGACCATTTAGTGCTCAAGCTGGACCAACAAATTCTTACTTGGGTGCAAATTTTAATTCGACAACGGGTAACAATACAATTAGTAATTGGATTTTTACTCCTGCTGTAAGCTTGATGGATGGTGATGTTATTTCTTTTTATTCTAGAACAACAACGCCTGGAACAACAGTTTATGCTGACAGATTGCAAATGAGAATTGGATTAGCAACCGCTGCAAATCCAGTTGGATCAACAGGAGTTGGAGGATATACAACTTTAGCAGTAGAGATTAATCCATTGCTAACATCTACTGGATATCCAAGTGTTTGGACGCAATATACCTATACTGTTACTGGTTTCCCAACAGCAACAAGTTGCAAAATAGCATTTCGTTATTTTGTTACAAGCGGTGGCCCAACCGGTTTAAACTCGGATTACATAGGTATAGATACGTTTTCTGTAGATCGAACCTTAAGTACCGATAGTTTCTTTAAAAATAACTTTTCTGTATATCCAAATCCTGTGAAAAATATAGTTAATATTTCCAATTTAAATAATGAAGAGATAACTACTATTACAATTTCAGATATTAATGGTAGAGTTGTAAAGAATAGTAACTCTGACTTTTCTTCCATTTCTTTAGAAGAATTAAATAGTGGTATTTATTTCCTAAAAATCAACACTTTAAATGGATCTGGAACTAGTAAAATCATTAAAAATTAAATGAAAAAGCAGAAATTAAATTAAGTGATAAATGTTAAAATTTGAAAATAATTTTTTTAATTCAAATTTAGTTATCAAGTTTGTAACGTCAAAAACAAAGTAAAAATGAATTTAATTATGTGCAATATGTGTCGTATGATGTGGAAAATTCCGCAGAGCACTTCTATTGCATAATTTTAAATTTTTAAAATATATTCAAATGAAACCTCTGCCAATAGCAGAGGTTTTTTTTTATGCTGAACTTGATTCAGCATCTCAAAATATAAAGTACTAAATCAAAAATACTTAACTAAATTCAGCATAAAAGAAATGAACGTAATAGCAAAAAATATGATGATGTCTTGCATGATGATGCGCACAATGTGTTGTATCGACAGCTGCTATTACCATAAACGGAAAACGTAAAAGAAATTCATATTTCTATTGTAAAAGTCCTTTTGGTAAGCCATCCAAAGGGACTTTTTTTATGCTGAATTTATTTCAGCATCTTATCAAAAAATCTAAAATCTAATATCTAAAATCAATTATCATGAGCACACAAAAATTTTCAACCAACGCACTTCACGCAGGACACGATGTTACTAAAAACGCAGGAACCAGAGCTGTCCCAATTTACCAAACATCATCGTATGTTTTCAACAATTCTGATCATGCTGCCAATCTTTTTGGACTTGCCGAAACCGGATTTATCTACACAAGATTAAACAATCCAACCAACGACATTCTAGAACAACGATTAGCAACATTGGAAGGTGGAATCGGCGCAGTCGTTACCGCATCAGGAACGGCAGCAATTGCAACAACATTCTTAACTCTTCTAAAAGCTGGCGATCACATTGTAGCTTCGAATAGTCTGTATGGCGGAACGTACAATTTACTAAAAGTTACTTTACCAAGACTTGGAATCACAACAACGTTCGTTGATCCATCAAATCCCGAAAATTTCACCAAAGCATCTCAAGAAAATACAAGAGCATATTTTGTAGAAAGTTTAGGGAATCCAAAATTAGATGTCTTGGATTTAGAAGCCATTTCTAAAGAAGCAAAAGCATATAAAGTTCCGTTTATTGTTGACAATACAGTTGCGACACCTTATTTATTAAATCCAATAAAATATGGTGCCGACATCGTAATTCATTCACTTACAAAATACATCACAGGAAATGGAACGTCTCTTGGCGGCGTAATCATTGACGCAGGAAACTTCGATTGGAGTAATGGAAAATTCCCGGAATTCACAGAACCATCAGCTGGATATCACGGATTAAAATACTACGAAGCACTTGGCGCAGTATCATTTATTGCCAAAGTACGAATTGAAGGGTTGCGCGATTTCGGGGCATCTTTAAGTCCGTTCAACGCTTTTCAAACCATTCAAGGATTGGAAACATTAGAAATCAGAATCAAAAAACATTCTGAAAATGCATTGGAATTAGCAAAATGGTTGCAAACTCAAAACGAAGTAGCTTGGGTAAATTATCCAGGTTTAGCAACTTCAAAATATAAAGAACTTGCAGATAAATATTTACCAGAAGGAAAAAGCGGCATCGTTACTTTCGGTTTAAAAGGCGGATTTGAAGCTGCCAAAAAAGTAGCTGACCAAACCAAATTATTTTCACTTTTAGCCAATATCGGCGACACCAAATCATTAATTATTCATCCTGCAAGTACAACGCACCAGCAATTATCAGATGCTGAGCAAGAAACAACAGGAGTTTCTAAAGATTTAATCCGTCTGTCTGTTGGTTTGGAAGACATCGAAGATTTGAAAGCGGATTTAAAAGAAGTATTCATAACTATTAACGAAACTCAAAAAATATAAATATCATGAGCACAAAAATTGTAAACATAAAAGGATATGCTAAAAACCAAGAACAGTTTGTCATAAAAACTGAAAATCATGAAGTTCGAATAAGTACCAATCAAAATCACCCAGAACTTAATGCACCAAATCCAATAGAATATATTCTAGCCGGTTATGCTGGTTGCATTAATGCTGTAGGAACCTTAGTTGCAAAAGAGTTAGGTCTTAATTTGAAATCATTGCAAGTTGATATTACAGGAGAACTTGATGTCGATAAATTTTTGGGAAAACCAACATCAGAAAGAGCAGGCTTTAAAACTATCGATGTAGTTGTAAAACCAAATGCTGAAGCTACAACTGAAGAGTTGCAAAATTGGCTTAGCATTGTAGAAAGTCGTTGTCCAGTCTACGATAATTTAATAAATCCAACTCCAATTCAAGTTACTTTGGTACATGAGTTCGAATCTATTGAAGTTTAAAATAAAGATTAGGTTTTTGTTTGTTGAAACTGTCTTCAATGTCGCGATTGAAGGCAGTTTTTAAAAGATTATTTAAATCTACATAAACCTTCATTTTCTTAATGCCTTACTGGTTTATAAAAATAAAAAATGTTACAAAAAATAGAGATTCTAAATTTCAAATTAGAAAGTGGAAAACTCAGTAGTGAAATTCCATTATTCTATCAGACTTTTGGTCAGCCAATAGGAAATGCTCCTATTGTCATTGTTAATCATGCGTTAACAGGAAATTCAAATGTGACTGGAGAAAACGGTTGGTGGAACGATTTAATTGGAGAAAATAATATTATTGACACTAATTTTTTCACGATAATCGCTTTCAATATTCCTGGAAATGGATTTGACGGAAATCCAGAAAATCTAATCACGAATTACAAAGATTTCACAGCCAAAGACATTGCAAACATTTTTTTAGAAGGAATTGAATTTTTAGAAATAGAAACTGTTTTTGCTTTAATTGGAGGAAGTTTAGGCGGCGGAATTGCTTGGGAAATGGCAAATTTACAACCCGATAAATTTCAAAATTTAATTCCAATTGCAACCGATTGGAAAGCTTCCGATTGGGTAATTGCTAATGTTTTGGTTCAAGATCAGATTCTGAATAATTCGGATAATCCAATTGTGGATGCGCGACTTCATGCCATGCTTTTGTACCGAACGCCACAATCGTTTAAGAAAAAATTCAATAGAAAGAAACAATCTCAATTGAATGATTTTCAGATAGAAAGTTGGCTCGTTAATCACGGATTCAAATTGCAGAACCGTTTCAAATTATCCGCGTACAAACTGATGAATCATTTGCTAAAAACCATCGATATCACTAAAGAAACTAATGATTTTGAAGTTTCCGCAAGTAAAATTTCAGCCAATATTCATATAGTTTCAGTCGATACCGATTACTTTTTTATTCCAGATGAAAACCGCGAAGCATTTGAAATTCTAAAACCTATTAAAGAAAATGTTTTCTATCACGAAATAAAATCCATCCATGGTCACGATGCATTCTTAATTGAGTTTGACCAATTAGCCCAAATTTTAGAACCTATTTTTAACAAACAAAAACAAAAAAAATATGTCAACGCTTAGAATAAATGTAATCCTTTTCGGAATCGGAAATGTGGGTAGCGCATTAATAAACCAAGTTATCGAAAGTCAAAAATTCTTCCTCGAGAAAAGAAATATCGATTTGCGATTTCCAATTATTACCAATTCAACGCTCGCTTTTTTTGAAAAAGAAGGCGTAAAAAATCAATGGGAAGCTAATTTTGCACAATCGGCAATACCGTTTAGAGTGGAAGATATAATAGAGTATGTGCACGAACAACAATTAGAAAATCTAATTGCAGTCGATGCCACAGCAAGTTCCGAAATTATAAAAAGCTACATTCCATTAATCCAAAACGGATTTAATATTGTGGCTGCTAACAAAAAAGCCAACACTTTAGATTTAAATTTCTACAACGAATTACGAGAGAATTTGAAAGTCTTCGATAAATCGTTTCTTTATGAAACCAATGTCGGTGCAGGTTTACCGGTAGTTCAGACGATAAACGATTTACATTTTTCAGGTGAAAAAATCACGAAAATCAGAGGTGTTTTTTCAGGTTCATTAAGTTATATCTTCAACAGATATTCATCTGAAGAAACTTCGTTTTCCAAAATTCTAGCCGATGCCGAAAAAAACGGATACACCGAACCCGATTCTCGCGAAGACTTATCAGGAAACGATGTAGCAAGAAAATTATTAATTCTAGCAAGAGAAATCGAGCAAAAATTTGAGTTTTCTGACATTAAAATCTCGTCACTTTTGCTGCCAGATTTAAACGAAAACCATTCCAAAGCACAATACGCAATCAACAAAACATTATTTGACAAACCTTTCAGTATTGCCAAAATCACTCAAGCAGAAAATCACGTTTTACGATACGTTGGCGAACTCGATGTTGTTTTACAATTGTTAGAAGTCAAATTGGTTTCTGTTCCAAAATCAACAGCATTAGGTCAATTAAAAGGTGCCGATAATCTAATAGAAATCTATACAAAATCATACGGTGAAATTCCAATTGTCGTCCAAGGCGCAGGCGCAGGAAAGGAAGTTACAGCTCGTGGCGTATTGACGGATATTCTAAAAATTACCGAAAAAATTAAAATTCAAGAAGCTGTTTGGTCCTAATCGCGTCAAAACCAAACCGCAAATTTTATATAACAACAAACAAAAATCAAATAAGTATGAAACTAGATTTAATTGCATTTGCGGTTCCATTTTTTATCTTTTTTATGTTTTTAGAATATACTATTAGTCGAAAAAGGAATAAAAAAATACACCGATTTAATGAAAGTATCGCAAATATTAACGTTGGAATTGTGGAACGAATTACCGATCTACTAACAACAGGTTCCTTCTTTTTTGTTTTCACATGGCTCAATAAAAATTTTTCAATTTTCACAATTGACGCTAATTGGATTACTTGGGTTTTACTATTCCTCGCAACCGATTTGGTTTGGTATTGGTACCATCGAGTTGGTCATGAAGTAAATCTATTTTGGGCAGCACACATTGTACATCATCAAAGCGAGGATTTTAATTATACGGCTGCTGCACGAATCACTGTAATTCAAGCCGTTGCACGCGGATTATTTTGGAGCATATTGCCAATAATAGGTTTTCCAGCCGAAATGATAACAGTTTTATTATTGATTCACGGCACCTATCCATTTTTTACACATACGCAATTAATAGGAAGATTGGGCTGGCTGGAATACATAATTGTAACCCCAACTCATCATGGCGTTCATCACAGTAGTAATCCCGAATATCTTGATAAAAACTATGGCGATATGCTAATTATCTGGGATAAACTCTTCGGAACCTACGCCGAGGAAACCGTAAAACCACAATACGGTTTAACAAAATCATTAGAAAGTCACAGTTTTCTATGGCAGCATTTTCACTATTTTTTAGAGCTTATTGTAGCGGTTAGATTAGCCAAAACATCTCAGCAAAAGCTAAAAGTAATCTTCGGTTCCCCAAACGATCACGATCCAAGAATCCGACCTTTTTTAGAACGAAAATTATCACAAAAAGTAACTCATATTTCACTTTCAGATAAACTTATCCGTGCCATTAAAGTAAAAACAATCACAACAATTGTATTACTTTTTCTAGCAATTTTATTCTCAAAGTATTTCACTAATACCAATCTTTTTTTTATCACAACATTCTTGGTTTTGAGTGTAATAATTACAGGCGCAATGCTCGAACAAAAACGTTGGATTTTCCACCTTGAATTTGCTCGCTTATTAATACTTTCTATCATCATAAATACCACATTTTCGGCAGTATATTTCACAGGATTTACCCTAACACTAGTTTGTTTGGGACTTTTATTTTATAATTCAATCAATTCAAAATACCAACAATTTTTATTTTCCAACTAACTCCACCCAAAAACCTACAACACTATATCGTTGTAGGTTTTTATTTTTCAGAAACACTTGCAAAATAAAATTCTATGTCATTACTTTGCAGTGTTCATAAACTTATTGACTGTTATCACGAAAGCTGGAGAGATTAGACTCGATGAAAGCTTAGCAACCCTACAATTGTAGAAGGTGCTACATTCTATTCTTAATACTGAATTTATTTCAGTATCTAGAAACAGATAACCCCGAGAATTTCTTCTCACTTTCACAATAACATAAATAAATTTTAGACCAACTTGTCATACTGAACATGTTTCAGTATCAAGAGCGAATGGCTTGCGCATTTTCAGCAAACCTTATTCCTGCTTTTCGATGCAATCTTTTACTTTTTAATGAGAAAAGTAAAAGGATTTCCTCTTCAATCAGGGCTAAAGAGTATTCCATTTTTGTGAAATCAAGTTTCCATAAGAACTATTTCTTAAAAAACTTAACTTACTTAATGGTTTAAAAATTGTTATAAAATAAAACTTAGAGAAACTTAGTGAAAACTTAGTGAATCTTCGTGAAACAAAAAATTTATGTCAAAAATAAACCAAGCAATAAAAGAAAGAATCCTAGTCCTAGACGGAGCAATGGGAACCATGCTGCAACGTAATAATTTCTCCGAGGAAGACTTCCGAGGCGAACGTTTCAAAGATTTTCCACATCCATTAAAAGGCAACAACGATTTACTTTCCATCACGCAACCAACAGCTGTAAAAGAAGTCCACAGACAATACTTTCAAGCTGGAGCCGACATCGTAGAAACCAACACCTTCTCTGGAACCACAATCGGAATGGCAGATTACCACATGGAAGATCTAGTTTACGAGCTAAACTACGAATCCGCCAAAATAGCAAGACAAGTAGCCGACGAATTCACCGACAAACCACGTTTCGTTGCAGGTTCAATCGGACCAACAAACAGAACAGCGTCAATGTCACCGGATGTAAACGATCCAGGATATCGCGCCGTAACTTTCGACGATTTACGAATTGCCTACAAACAACAAGTCGAAGCATTAATCGATGGTGGTTGCGATGTTTTATTGGTAGAAACAATATTCGATACTTTAAACGCAAAAGCTGCACTTTTCGCCATCGAAGAAGTAAAAGAAGAACGCAATCTCGACATTCCAGTAATGGTTTCTGGAACAATTACAGATGCTTCTGGAAGAACTTTATCAGGGCAAACAGTTGAAGCTTTTTTAATATCAATTCAGCATATCGATTTGTTAAGTATCGGTTTCAATTGCGCACTAGGTGCAGATCAGTTAAAACCGTATTTAAAAAGATTGGCACACAATACGCAACTCAATATTTCGGCGCATCCAAACGCAGGATTACCAAACGCATTCGGTCAATATGACCAAACGCCAATCGAAATGCAAGCATTAATTAAAGAATATTTACAAGATGATTTAATCAATATAATTGGCGGTTGTTGCGGCACAACACCAGAACACATAAAAGCAATTGCAGAAGTCGCAGCACAATTCAAACCTAGAAAAGTATAGTTTACACTTAACTCCGACAGAGTTTCAAACTCTGTCGGAGTTATTATTGAAAATAAAATGTCAAGAACAAACAAAATAAATTTACAACTCTCAGGTCTAGAACCGCTTTTCGTCACCGAAGAATCTATTTTCGTCAACGTAGGCGAACGCACAAACGTAACAGGTTCGCGTAAATTCCTCAGATTAATAAAAGAAGAGAAATACAATGAAGCCCTTTCGGTAGCAAGAGAGCAAGTTGAAGGTGGTGCACAAATAATAGACGTCAATATGGACGAAGGAATGTTGGATGGCGTTTATGCTATGACCAAATTCCTAAACCTAATTGCTGCCGAACCAGATATCGCTCGAGTTCCAGTTATGATTGATAGTTCCAAATGGGAAATCATCGAAGCCGGATTAAAAGTTGTGCAAGGAAAAGCCGTTGTAAATTCCATTTCGCTTAAAGAAGGAGAGGAAACTTTTATTCATCATGCCAAATTAATTAAACGATATGGTGCAGCAGTAATCGTAATGGCATTCGACGAAGACGGTCAAGCCGATACGTACGAAAGACGTATTGAAATCTGTAAAAGAAGTTATGATATTCTTGTGAATGAAGTTCATTTTCCTGCGCAAGATATTATTTTCGATCCCAATATTTTTCCGGTTGCAACTGGAATGGACGAACATAAACTGAATGCCTTAGATTTTTTCAGAGCCACAAAATGGATTCGTGAAAATCTTCCTTATGCTAATGTTTCTGGAGGTGTAAGTAACGTTTCGTTTTCGTTTCGAGGAAATGATACCGTTCGTGAAGCGATGCATTCGGCGTTTTTATACCATGCCATTCAAAACGGAATGACAATGGGAATCGTAAATCCAGAAATGCTGGAGATTTATGATGAAATTGACAAAACATTATTAGAACACGTTGAAGACGTGCTATTAAATAGGAGAGATGATGCAACTGAAAGATTATTAGATTTAGCAGAAACTTTCAAAGGTGATTATAAAGTAAACGAAAAAGCAATTGCCGAATGGCGAAATGGTTCGGTTCAAGAACGATTGACACATTCATTAGTAAAAGGAATTGACGAATTTATCGAAATTGATGTTGAAGAAGCACGATTACAATCTGAAAAAGCAATCGAAGTTATCGAAGTAAACTTAATGGCCGGAATGAATGTCGTTGGAGATTTATTCGGAAGCGGAAAAATGTTTTTGCCACAAGTGGTGAAGTCAGCACGTGTTATGAAAAAAGCTGTTGCCTATTTATTGCCGTTCATCGAAGCACAGAAAGACGGAAAATCATCTTCGGCAGGAAAAGTATTGATGGCAACCGTAAAGGGAGATGTTCACGATATTGGAAAAAATATTGTAGCGGTAGTTTTGGGTTGTAACAATTTTGAAATCATCGATTTGGGAGTTATGGTTCCGCCAGAAAAAATCATTCAAGCCGCAATTGAGCACGATGTAGATATTATAGGATTAAGCGGATTAATCACGCCTTCACTTGACGAAATGGTTTATTTGGCAAAAGAATTGGACAAATTAAACATCAAAATTCCGATTATGATTGGTGGCGCGACAACTTCTCGTGCGCACACAGCAGTGAAAATTGCACCCGAATATAAAGAAACTGTAGTTCACGTAAACGATGCTTCGCGTGCGGTAACGGTTGCTAGTAATTTATTGCAAGCTGAAACCAAAGAAGGTTATGTAAAAGCAATCCGTGAAGAATACGACAAGTTGCGTGATGGTTACTTGAACAGAAGTCGCGATAAAAATTTCCATTCGATTGAAGAAGCTAGAAAGAATAAGTTAAAATTAGATTGGGATAATTTCACGCCAGTAAAACCAAATTTCATCGGAACAAAAACCGTTGAAGTCGAACTTTCTGAATTGGTTGATTTTATAGATTGGACACCATTTTTTAATTCGTGGGAATTGTACGGAAAATATCCTGCGATTTTAACGGATGAAATTGTAGGCGAACAAGCCACCAATTTATTTGCCGACGCGCAAGAAATGTTACAACAAATCGTTTCAGAAAAATGGTTGATAGCCAAAGGAATTCTCGGAATTTTTCCAGCAAATACAATTAATGACGATGATATTATAGTCGAAAGTCAAAAGTCGAAAGTCGAAAGTAAAGAACCATCAACTATCAACCATCAACCAACAACCTTTCTAACTTTAAGACAACAATCTCAAAAAACCGCTGGTGCACCAAACATTGCATTAGCAGATTTTATTGCGCCAAAAGAATCTGGAAAACAGGATTACATTGGATGTTTCTGTGTTACAACTGGATTTGGTGTTGACGAAAAAGCAACCGAATTCGAAAAGCAATTTGACGATTACAATTCGATAATGGTGAAAGCACTCGGAGACCGATTTGCAGAAGCATTTGCCGAATATTTACACTTAAAAGTTCGTAAGGAGATTTGGGGTTATGCTTCAGAGGAAAATTTATCCAATCAAGAATTAATTTCAGAAGAATACAACGGAATTCGGCCAGCGCCAGGTTATCCAGCATGTCCAGACCATTTGGAGAAACCAACAATTTGGAAATTATTAAATGTAGAACAAGAAATAGGAGTGAAGTTAACCGAAAGTATGGCAATGTGGCCAGCCAGTTCCGTTTCGGGATATTATTTTGCAAATCCGCAAAGTAAGTATTTCGGACTCGGAAAAATAAAAGAAGATCAAGTAATAGATTACGCCAAACGTAGAGGAATTTCTACCGAAATGGCAACCAAATGGCTTTCGCCGAATATAGCAGATTAAATTAGTCACAAAGTCAAAAGTCAAAAGTCTTAAAGGATTTTTTACTTTCGACTTTCGACTTTCAAACTTTACGACTAAAATTATGAAAGTAACAGAACATATAGAAAACGCCAACGGAAAACCATTATTTTCTTTTGAGATTCTTCCGCCTTTGAAAGGACAAAATATCCAATCTATTTTTGATAGTATTGATCCGTTGATGGAATTCAATCCGCCATTTATTGACGTGACGTACCATCGTGAGGAATATGAATTTAAGGAATTGCCAAGTGGTTTGTTGCAAAAGAAAATTGTAAAAAAGCGTCCTGGAACAGTTGGAATTTGTGCTGGAATTCAGAATAAATATGATGTTGATGCCATTCCGCATATTCTTTGTGGCGGATTTACAAAAGAAGATACTGAGAATTTATTGATAGATTTGGATTTCCTAGGTATCAATAATGTTGTTGCTCTTCGTGGTGATGCTTTAAAGAATGAAACCTATTTCCGAGCCGAACGTGAAGGAAATGAATATGCAACCGATTTAGTTTTACAAGTTAACAATCTAAATAAAGGAATCTACCTTGACGAAGATTTACAGAATTCGGCTTGTACTAATTTTTGTATTGGCGTTGCTGGTTATCCAGAGAAACACATGGAAGCACCAAGTTTGGATAGCGACATCCACTTCCTAAAACAGAAAATAAAAAACGGAGCTGATTATATCATCACGCAAATGTTTTTTGACAATAAAAAATTCTTTGATTATGTAGCTAAAGTTCGTGCAGCAGGAATTACAGTTCCAATTATTCCGGGATTGAAACCTATTGCAACTAAGAAACAACTGAATCTGATTCCGCATCGTTTTTCATTAGAATTACCCGACGATTTGATTATGGCAGTTGTAAAAGCAAAAGATAATGATGCTGTAAAACAAATAGGAATCGAATGGTGTACGCAGCAAAGTAAAGAACTGGTCGCTGCTGGAATTCCGGTTTTACATTATTATTCTATGGGAAAAGCGGAGAATATTAAGGCAATTGCAAAGGAGGTTTTTTAGAATTAAAAGGTGTAGCCTAATCTTAAGTGTAGATCAGGGGCAACATTACCATTTTCTTGAAAAGAATCGTCAAGATAAAAAATGTAGCCTAAACCAAACCCAGTTTCAAAAGTAAAGTTTTGCCCGTAAGTTCGTTTTATTGCCCATTTTGGAATTACAGAAATGGTATTGATAACCTTCACATTTTCAAGTTTGGGAATCACAAACCAATCTGGATTGTAGCTTGTCGTTAGGCTTACAAAATTTCCGCTGTTTTTGGCAATATTTTTTCCTTTTGTAACTCGTTTGTCTAAATTATAATACCATCGAGGTTCTATTCTTAGTGATGGAATAAGTCCAAATTTGGTTTCATTAGCATTTAAGGTAACTCCAACATCAGTTCCAATTTCACTTCGCAATGCAATTTTATTAGAAAGGCGAGATTCGTTGTGAACCCAAATTCCTAAAAAACCAGTTTGAATTCCAAATATGGATTTTTCAACACTTACAGGAGTTTGTTCTTGTGAAAATAAATTACCGGATAAAGTAGAAATTAATGAAAAGAAAAGTACTTTTTTCATTACTTAAAACTCATTTAAATCCTTGTAAACTTCAACGTTTATTTCTTCAATATAATTCAGAAGTTCGTCTTTTCCAGTACCATCAGTTGCTGAGGTTATAAAGTAAGGTGGCATTTCTTCCCAATTGTTGGCAAGCAATTCTTTTTTGTAAGCTGCCACATTTATGGCTACTTTATTTTTACCAATTTTGTCTGCTTTGGTGAAAACGATACAAAACGGCACTTCACTTTCGCCTAGGTATTCTATAAATTCTAAATCTATTTTCTGAGCTTCAAGACGAATGTCAATTAGTACAAAAGCGCAAACAAGTTGTTGTCTGGTTTCAAAATAATCGGTAATAAATTCCTGAAAAACTTCTTTAGTTTTCTTCGAAACTCTCGCATATCCGTAACCCGGTAAATCGACAAGAAACCAATTCGAATTGATTTTAAAGTGATTGATAAGCTGCGTTTTTCCTGGTTTTCCAGAGGTTTTAGCCAAATTTTTATGGTTGGTAATCATGTTGATCAACGATGATTTTCCAACATTAGAACGACCAATAAAAGCATATTCCGGCAAACGTTCTGTAGGACATTTACTTACATCAGAATTGCTAATTATAAATTCGGCGGTATTAATTTTCATGTTACTTTTTGTTGATTTATGTAATTTTAAATTACAAATTCACTTTTTTCAACCAATCTTCCAACACTTGATTGAATTCTGCAGGATGTTCCATCATTGCGGCATGACCACATTTATCAATCCAATATAATGATGAGTTTGGTAATAATTTATCAAATTCAACAGCAACTTCTGGTGGTGTAACTTTGTCATTTTTACCCCAAATGATACACGTTGGAACATGCATTTTTGGTAAATCTTTAGCCATATTATGACGAATAGCACTTTTAGCAATGGTTAGTGTTTTGATCAATTTGATTCGATCATTTGCCATGGCGTACACTTCATCAACAATTTCTTTAGTAGCAATTTTCGGATCATAAAAAACATCTTCTGCTTTCTTTTGAATGTAATCATAATCACCTCTTCTCGGATAAGTATCACCCATTGCATTTTCATAAAGTCCTGAACTTCCTGTAATTACAAGTCCAAGCATTTTTTCAGGATACATTTTAGTATGATATAATGCAATATGACCGCCAAGTGAGTTTCCTAACAAGATTACACGCTCATAACCTTTGTACGTTATAAAATCTTTTACATATTTAGCGAAAGCCTTTACATTAGTTTTCAACAAACTTTGCGAGTAAATTGGTAATTCTGGAATTACAATTTTATATCCTTTAGCAGGAAAATAGTGCGCTACTCCATCAAAGTTACTCAAACCACCCATCAATCCATGTAGAATAACAATCGGCGTACCTTCTCCTACTTCAATATAACTGTATTTTCCGTCTTTCTTAGCGTTAAGATCCATTTTTAAGTCCAAATTTCAATTGTTACAAATATACTCGTTTATATAGAAAATCCTATTGTTTACTTCATATTTTCAACAGTATTAATGGCGATTTGTAGTAATCTAAAATCATTAAAACGTTAATTATCAACATTTAAAACGTAAAAGTGCAATTTGTAAAGATTCATTTTTTATGCAATTTCTTTAAAATATTCACAATAAAACAACTTTAAATCAGCTTTTGATTGAAGTAATGTAACTATTCTTAATTTTTTGTTAAACATTCTGTTTTTTAATTCAGCAAAACACATTTTCAAAATAATGTTAAAGTGGTAAAACTTATCAACAAAGTGGTAGTTTGTGGTAAAATGTGGTAAAATATTTTATATTTTTGTTCCTATCATTTAAAAACTGTTTTTTGAACGCAATAATCGGAACATACGAGTGTAAAGTTGATGCCAAAGGAAGGTTGCTTTTGCCAGCGCCTTTCAAAAAGCAACTTGCTGCTTCGCTTCAAGACGGATTTGTCTTGAAACGTTCGGTGTTTCAGCCTTGTTTGGAGTTGTATCCAATGAGCGAATGGAATTTAATGATGACAAAAATCAATAAGTTAAACAAGTTTGTTAAGAAAAACAACGATTTCATTCGTCGTTTTACGGCTGGTGTAAAAGTGGTTGAAATTGACAATTTAGGACGGTTATTGATGCCAAAAGATTTGACAACTTTTGCGCAAATTTCTAAAGATATCGTGCTGTCATCTGCAGTAAATATTATTGAAATTTGGGATAAAGATTTGTATGAAAAAGCAATTGATGATTCTGTTGTAGACTTTGCCGATTTGGCTGAAGAAGTAATGGGAAATGTAAATGACGACGACAATGGAATATCATAACCCAGTACTTTTAAAAGAAACCGTTGATGGTTTAAATATAAATCCAGACGGAGTTTATGTTGATGTTACGTTTGGTGGTGGCGGACATTCGAGAGAAATTTTGAGCCGATTAGGTCCAAACGGAAAACTATTTGGCTTTGACCAAGATGAAGATGCTTGGGAAAATGCTTTGCCAGACGAACGATTCGTTTTAATTCAGGAAAATTTTAGATACATCAAGAGATTTCTAAGATTTCATGGTATAAAAAGTGTTGATGGAATTTTAGCCGATTTAGGAGTTTCATCACACCAATTTGATGTTCCAGAACGTGGTTTTTCGACACGTTTCGACGCTGGTTTAGATATGCGAATGAGTAAGCGAAACGAATTGGACGCATACAAGGTAATTAACGAATACGACGATGCTAGTTTGCGAAGAGTTTTCTTGGATTACGGTGAATTGAAAATTGCTCCAGCGCTTTCAAGAACAATTATTGAAGCTCGAGAAATAAAAGCTATTGATACAACCGACGATTTGAAGTTTATTTTACAGCGTTTTTTGCCAGATCAATTCAAGAATAAAGTACTTGCTCAAATATATCAGGCGATTCGAATTGAAGTCAATCAAGAGATGGATGTGCTTAAAGAATTTCTAGAGCAATCGTTAGATATTTTGAAGCCAGAAGGAAGATTGAGTGTTATTTCATACCATTCCTTAGAAGATAGATTGGTAAAAAGATTTATGAAAAACGGAATGTTTGAAGGCGAACCAGAAAAAGACTTCTTCGGAAACTTTTCAGTTCCATTCAAGTTAATTGGGAAACTAATTGTTCCATCAGAAGAAGAAATAAAAATCAATAATAGGGCAAGAAGTGCCAAGTTGAGAATTGCAGAGAAAAAGTAAGTAGTGTTCAGTATTTAATTTGTGAAATAATAAAGTTTTAGAATTTGTGCAAATTCGTGCAATTCGTGTGAAAAACAGAACAAATGAAAACCGGAATTTATAACATAGTAAAAGCAAGATTTCTTGTAAACGAAGACGCCACTAAGAACTGGCGTTTTATACTATTTATAGTGATTTTGGCTATTATTATGATTGCAAATACGCACCGTTTTGAACAAAAAATATTTAGAATTGCCGATTTAACAAATGAAGTTAAAGAATTACGCTCTGAATTTGTTGATAGAAGATCAGAATTAATGAAGCTAAAAATGGAATCGACAGTTTCTAAAAAAATGGAAGAGCGCAATATTTTTCCAGCATCGGTTCCACCACAAAAAATAAAAGTTAAAAAACCTGAAGAAAAAAGTTTCTTTCAAAAATTATGGCAGTAGAAGATAAAAATATCTCTTACCGAATTTACTTGGTTGCATTTGCTCTCTTTTTGATGGCGATCGCAATTACGGTGAAACTAACTAATATCCAATGGGTAGAAGGCGATTATTATAGAAAATTGTCTAAAGATAGAACGGTAAAAGATTTTATTATTCCTGCCAATAAAGGCAATATTTATTCTGCCGATGGTAGCTTACTCGCTACGTCAATTCCAAATTACACCATCCGTTTTGATGCTGTAACGCCAAAAGCGGAAGATTTCGAGAAAAACGTTGCGCCATTATCGGATGCATTGTCAAAATTATTAGGAAAGCCAAGTTCGTTTTACCAATCGCTTTTTCGCAAAGCAAGAGCAAGCAAAAACCGATACACATTGGTGGCAGAAGATTTAAGTTATACTGAATATGCGGCAATTAAATCGTTTCCATTGTTTGAAAAAGGAGCTAATAGAGGCGGAATAATTGTAGAACAAAAAACCGTTCGCGAACATCCAATTGGCATAATCGCCGAGCGAACAATAGGTTACGACAGAATTGATCACGACGGACTCCAAAAAAGAGTAGGAATCGAAGGCGCATTTGGTAAATACTTAAACGGAAAAGACGGTAAAGTATTAAAACAGAAAATTGCAAAAGGTCAGTGGAAACCTATCAGAGATATTAACGAGATTGATCCACAAGATGGTTACGATGTGATTTCTACAATCGATGTTTATATCCAAGATATTGCGCATCACGCACTTTTAAAACAACTAGAAGAATATGGCGCAGAACACGGTTGTGTTGTAGTTATGGAAACTAAAACTGGTCACGTAAAAGCCATTTCAAATCTTGGAAGAGACGAAAAATCGGGTAACTACTACGAAACTATTAATTATGCTGTAGCAGAATCGCATGAACCTGGCTCAACTTTTAAGTTAGTTGACATGATAGCACTATTAGACGACAATAAAATCGATACCACGAAAGTGTACGATAGCAATGGCGGTACTATAGTTTATAGAGGTAAAAAAGTTCGCGATTCACACGAAGGAGGTTACGGAAAAATATCTGTAGGACGTGGTTTTGAAGTTTCTTCAAATACAATTTTGGTTCAAGCGGTATATGAAAATTATAAAAACAATCCACAGCAATTTGTTGATAGAATAGATAATTTAGGTTTAAACAAACCCTTAGGATTACCATTTCAAGGTGAAGGAATTCCGAAAATACCACAACCTAAAGATGCATCTTGGAGTGCAATTTCACTTCCATGGATGGCTTTCGGATATGGAGTTGCAGTTACACCATTGCAAACATTAACCTTATACAATGCTGTAGCAAATAATGGTGAAATGGTAAAACCACAATTTGTTTCAGAAATCAAAGAATGGAACAAAACCATAAAAAAATACGACAAGCAAGTTATTAATCCGAAGATATGTTCGGACGCAACAATAAAAAAATTGAAATCGCTTTTGCAAAATGTTGTAAAACGTGGAACTGGAGCAAAACTATATTCTAAAGATTTTTCGATGGCAGGAAAAACTGGAACTGCTCAGGCAAATTATGGAACCAATGGCGGAAACGACAAGCATTATATATCCTCATTCGTTGGTTTTTTTCCAGCAGAAAATCCTAAATATTCGTGCATCGTAGTGGTTCATAAACCTAATACGTCAATGAATAATTATTATGGTGCCGATGTGGCTGGACCAGTTTTCAAACGAATTGCGCAGAAAATTTTTACCGATGCGCCATCAACAAATGAGATAAAAAACATCGATAGAAAAATTGCCAAACAAGAAGAAAAGTATAAAGAATATTACACTAAAGAACAAAGTATCAAAAATAAAATTCCAAATGTAAAAGGAATGCCAGGAATGGATGCTGTAGCACTTCTTGGTAATCTAGGAATTAAAGTCGTAGTAAAAGGAATTGGGAAAGTAAAATCGCAATCCATTCAACCAGGACAAACAATTGTAAAAAACGCAACTATAATATTGGAATTATCGTGATTGCATTAAAAGATATATTATATAAAGTAGCTATCGAATCTGTAAAAGGTTCGACAGAAATTACCGTGAACAAAATTGAATTTGATTCAAGAAAAATCGTGCAAAATGATGTTTTTGTAGCGATAAGAGGTACAATTTCTAACGGTCATGATTTTATTGAAAAAGCAATTGCTCTTGGTGCAACATCAATTGTTTGCGATACTTTACCAGAAAATAGTACGTCTGGAATTACATACATACAAGTTAAAGATACCAATTCGGCTTTGGCTTTTATGGCAACCAATTTTTACGAGAATCCATCAGTTAAATTAAAATTAATTGGAATAACTGGTACGAATGGCAAGACTACAATTGCATCATTATTATATCAGCTGTTTAAAAAAGCAGGTTACAAAGTTGGTTTACTTTCTACAGTTAAAATTATGGTGAATGATGTTGAACATAAAGCAACACATACCACACCAGATTCGTTAACCATCAATTATTACTTAAATGAAATGATTGAAAACGGTTGCGACTATTGTTTTATGGAAGTTAGTTCGCACGGAATCCACCAAAAACGTACCGAAGGATTGCATTTTGAAGGTGGCGTTTTTACCAATTTATCGCACGATCATTTAGATTATCATCCAACATTTGCTGAATACCGCGATGTGAAGAAAGCGTTTTTTGATTTTTTACCAAAGACTGCATTTGCATTAGTGAATTCTGATGACAAAAACGGAATGGTCATGGTACAAAATACACAAGCTAGAAAATTGACTTACGCTTTAAAATCGTATGCTGATTATAAAGCGCAGATCTTAGAAAATCAAATGTCGGGTCTACTTTTAAAAATTAATGATAACGAAGTTTGGGTTCGATTAATTGGAACTTTTAATGCCTATAATTTGTTGGCAATTTTTGGAACTGCAGTCGAATTAGGTTTAGAAAAATTAGAAGTATTACGGTTGTTATCAGAATTAGAAAGTGTTTCGGGACGTTTTCAATTTATAGTTTCTAATTCCAATATTACTGCGATTGTCGATTATGCTCACACACCAGATGCATTAGAAAATGTATTGAAAACCATTAATGATATCCGAACTAAAAACGAGCAATTGATAACAGTTGTAGGTTGTGGCGGCGATAGAGATAAAGCGAAACGACCAATAATGGCCAACATCGCATCAGCATTAAGCGATAAAGTAATTATTACATCAGACAATCCTAGAACGGAAGATGCTAAAGTAATTATTGCTGAAATGGAAGCTGGCGTTGAACCTCAGAATTACAAAAAATCACTATCGATTGAAGATAGAAAACAGGCTATAAAAACGGCTTGTCAATTGGCAAATCCAAATGATATAATTCTGATTGCAGGTAAAGGTCATGAAACGTATCAAGAAATTCAAGGCGTTCGTCATCATTTTGATGACATGGAAATTGTAAAGGAAATTTTAGAACAAATGAACAAATAGTAAAACTCCAAAAATTAAAACTCCAAAACCCAACCATTGGAATTTGGAATTTAAAAATTGGAATTTAAAAAATGATGATATGTTATACTACTTATTTGAATATTTAGACAAAACATTAGACGTTCCAGGAGCTGGAGTGTTTCAATATATAACGTTTCGTTCTGCTTTAGCCTTGATTCTATCATTGCTGATCTCGACTGTTTACGGAAAAAAAGTTATCAATTTTTTGAGAAATCAGCAAGTTGGAGAAACTGTTCGTGAGCTAGGATTGGCTGGTCAAACTCAAAAAGCTGGTACGCCAACAATGGGTGGATTAATCATAATTGTTGCTACATTAATTCCGGTTATTCTTTTAACTAAACTGAATAATATATACATCATTTTACTTATTGTAACCACACTTTGGATGGGAACTATCGGATTTATTGATGATTATATTAAGATTTTCAAAAAAGACAAACAAGGTTTAAAAGGAGTTTTTAAAGTAATTGGACAAGTTGGTTTAGGATTAATAGTTGGTTCGGTTTTGTATTTCAGTCCAAATGTGACTGTTAGAGAAAAATCAAATTCACCGATAACCTTCAATCAAACGGAAAATGTAATTACACAAACTCCAATTGAGGTGAAATCGACCGTAACCACAATTCCGTTTACAAAAAATAATGAATTAGAGTATGCTAAAATTTTAGAGCCATTTACAGACGATTATCAAAATTGGGCATGGCTGGTTTTTATTCCTATTGTAATATTCATCATCACAGCCGTTTCAAATGGTGCAAATCTTACCGATGGAATAGATGGTTTAGCCGCTGGAACATCAGCAATATCAGTACTTGCGCTAGGAATTTTTACATTTATTTCGGGTAATATTATTTTGTCGAATTATCTAAATGTAATGTACATTCCAAATTCGGGTGAAATGACCGTTTTTATTGCAGCTTTTGTTGGATCATTAATTGGATTTCTTTGGTACAATTCCTATCCAGCATCAGTTTTTATGGGTGATACAGGAAGTTTGACCATTGGCGGAATCATTGCAGTTTTAGCAATTTCGGTTCGAAAAGAAATGTTGTTGCCAGTTTTATGTGCAATTTTCTTTGCCGAAAGTGCCTCAGTAATTATTCAAGTAACCTATTTTAAATATACTAAAAAACGCTTCGGTGAAGGCAGACGAATATTTTTAATGTCTCCTCTACATCATCATTATCAGAAAAAAGGTTATCACGAAAGTAAGATTGTAACACGTTTTTGGATTGTAACAATTCTGCTTGCCATTGTTTCGATAGTAACCTTGAAACTACGCTAAATGAATTAAAAATTAGTAATTAAAAATTAAAATAAAGAATATATAAAATGAAAGAAAACATAATTCAACAGAAGTCATTTTCTTTCGCAATTAGAATTATCAATTTATATAAATATTTAGTTTCAGAGAAGAAAGAATTTGTTTTAAGCAAACAGTTGTTAAGATCTGGAACATCAATTGGAGCAAATATTGAGGAATCTATTGGAGGTCAATCTGACAAAGATTTTTTATCAAAATTAAGTATTTCATATAAAGAAGCAAGAGAGACAATTTATTGGTTAAAACTTCTTAAAGAAACCGAATATATTTCAAATAATGAGTTTGTAAGTATTCACAATGAAGCAGAAGAGATTTGTAAAATCTTAGCAAAGATTATAATAACTCTTAAGAGTAAAATATAAACTAATTATGAATTTTAATCAAAGTGGTTTTTAATTCTTAATTCTCAATTTTTAATTAATATGAGGTTAGTAATTCTCGGTGGTGGCGAAAGCGGAATTGGAACAGCAATTCTAGGAAAGAAGAAAGGATATGATGTTTTTGTGTCCGATTTCGGAAAAATAAAAAATAGTTACAAGCAAGTTCTTATAGATAATGACATAAAATGGGAAGACGAAAAGCATACAGAAGAATTAATTCTGAATGCCGATGTTGTAATGAAGAGTCCAGGAATTCCTGATAAAGCAGCGATTATAAAAAAACTGGTAGAAAAAGGAATCCCAGTAATTTCCGAAATTGAATTTGCAGCACAATTCACCAACGCAGTCACAATAGGAATTACAGGTAGCAATGGCAAAACAACCACAACAATGCTAACCTATCATTTGCTAAAAGAAGCAGGATTGAATGTTGGATTAGGTGGAAATATCGGGAAGAGTTTTGCCTGGCAAGTAGCCGACGAAAATTTTGATTACTACGTCTTGGAATTAAGCAGTTTTCAGTTGGACGGAATCATAAATTACAAGCCGCACATTGCCATAATTACCAACATAAGTCCAGATCATTTAGACCGATACGAATACAAATATGAAAATTACATCGCATCTAAATTCAGAATAACAATGAATCAAACCGAAGATGATTTTTTAATCTTCGATGCAGATGATGAAGCCAGTCAAAACTGGTTACAAAACAATAAAGTAAAAGCACAATTAATTCCGTTTTCGATAACGAAAAATATCACAAACGGAGCATTTTTAAACAAAGACACTATGGAAATCAACATCAACGAAGAAGAGTTTTTAATGGAAACAACTCAAATAGCACTTGAGGGAAAACACAACATGAAAAACGCAATGGCGGCAACTTCTGTGGCAAATATTTTGCGCATCAGAAAGCAAACAATTCGTGAAAGTTTATCCAATTTTCAAGGTGTAGAACATCGTTTGGAAAAAGTGCTGAAAATACAAAATGTGCAATACATAAACGATTCAAAAGCAACCAATGTCAATGCAACTTTTTTTGCGCTAGACAGTGTTACAACTCCAACAGTTTGGATAGTTGGTGGTGTTGATAAAGGAAACGATTACGCCGAATTATTACCATTGGTAAACGAAAAGGTAAAAGCAATTATCTGCCTTGGAGTTGATAATAAAAAGATAATAAATGTCTTCGGAAACGTAGTCGATATGATGGTTGAAGTAGACAATATGAAAGATGCCGTAAACACCGCTAGACACATCGCAGAAAAAGGAGACACCGTTTTATTGTCGCCAGCTTGCGCCAGTTTCGACTTGTTCGAGAATTATGAAGACAGAGGAAATCAATTTAAAAGAGAAGTTAGGAATTTGTAATATCAGATATTAGATTTTAAATATTAGATATGACAAACGAACAACTTAAAAATAGAACAAAGCATTTTTCATTAGCGGTTTTAAATCTAATTGAAAAAATGCCGAATTTTATGTCAACCAGAGTTGTGATAAATCAAGTTGCTAAAAGTGCAACTTCAGTTGGAGCAAATTATAGAGCAGTTTGTAGAGCAAGAAGTGATAGAGAATTTGTAGCCAAGTTAAATATAGTTTTAGAAGAAGCAGATGAAACTCAATTTTGGCTTGAAATTATAGAAGAGATGAAATGGATAAATCAATCAGAATTGAATGGTTTGCAAAAAGAAGCTAATGAATTAGTTGCAATTTTTGTTTCAACTCTAAAAACAGTTAATAACAGACTCAATAATAAATAAATTAATACACCAGATTCAAAATATCTAATATTTAAAATCTAATATCTAATATTAAATGAAAGAATTAATAAACAGTTTAAAAGGAGATAAAGTCATTTGGGCATTCATTGCTCTTTTGGGCCTATTTTCGTTTATGCCTGTTTTTAGCGCAAGTAGTAATTTGGCCTACATGCGTCACGGTTCTGGAAACGCACTAACCTATTTAGTAAAGCACGCCGTTCACATTTTTATCGGTTTTTTTATTATTTATCAAATTCATAAAATTCCGTATCACAAGTTCCGCGCACTGTCCATGCTATTTTTACCAGTAGTTTGGTTGTTATTAGTTTATACATTATTAAAAGGAACTGTAATTGATGGTGCCAATGCAAGTCGTTGGATCAGAATTCCTTTCATCGGAATTACGTTTCAAACATCAACCTTCGCAGCAATCGTATTGTATATTTATGTTGCCAAATACTTGTCGAAAAAAAGAGAAATCGAGCCAACTTTTAAAACCTCATTGTGGGAACTTTGGACACCGGTTGGTATTACGGTTTTATTGATACTTCCAGCCAACTTTTCTACAGCAGCGTTAATTTTTGCAATGGTTTTAATGCTAACATTCATAGGTAGATATCCATTAAAATACATTGGCGTAATTATCGGATTAGGGTTGGTTTCTTTCGCATTTTTCATTCTCGTTGTAAAAGCGTTTCCAGATGCATTTCCCAATCGTGTAAAAACATGGGAAAAACGTATCGATAGTTTCTTCAATAAAGGCGATAACGAAAAAGATGCCGACGATTATTATCAAATAGAAAGAGCCAAAACAGCTATCGCTACAGGTGGAATTTACGGACTCGGACCAGGAAAAAGTGTTCAGAAAAACTTTCTTCCGCAGTCTTCTTCCGATTTTATTTTTGCCATAATTGTCGAAGAATACGGACTTATTGGTGCCATGGGAATTCTCGGGATTTATCTTTTATTATTGTTTCGATTCATTATTGCAGCCCATAAATCTACAACGTTATTTGGCAAACTCATTGTCGTCGGACTTGGTTTTCCGATAATTTTTCAAGCAATGATAAACATGGCCGTTGCTGTTGAATTGCTGCCAGTTACAGGACAAACATTACCATTAATAAGTTCTGGAGGAAGTTCGGTTTGGATGACTTGTATCGCAATTGGAATCATAATTAGTGTAACTAGAAAAGAAGAAGAAGTAGCACAAGAAATTGCCGAAAAAGAAAAGCGCGAAGAAGCATTACAACGACTTATCGATAAACAATTAGAAGAAGATGAAGAAGAAGTGGTTGCAATTGATGCAAATCAAGAAAAAGTAAACCAGATGAAAGCATCCATAAAAGATAAAATTATGGAGGAAGATTATTCAATTGAAGAAAATCCAATGCTTGCAATTAAAGGAATGAGAAAAAGTTAAAACAAATACAACAACAAAGTCGAACTCTAGAGTTTTAGTGAAATAAAGAATACAACAAATTAGTGAAAATTTGTGCAATTCGTGTAAAAAGATAAAATGAAAAAATTAAAATTCATATTAAGTGGTGGCGGAACTGGAGGACATATCTATCCAGCAATTGCTATTGCCAATGAATTAAAATTGCGTTTCCCAGATTGCGAAATACTTTTTGTTGGTGCGCAAGACAAAATGGAAATGCAAAAAGTGCCTCAAGCAGGTTATAAAATCGAAGGTCTTTGGATTGCAGGATTGCAAAGAAAACTAACTTTTTCCAATGCCATGTTTCCAGTAAAGTTAATGAGTAGTTTATGGAAATCCCGTAAAATAATAAAAAACTTCAAGCCAGATGTGGTTATCGGAACTGGAGGTTTTGCAAGCGGTCCATTGTTACAAGTTGCCAATAGCTTCAATATTCCGACAGTTATTCAGGAACAAAATTCCTATCCAGGAATTACCAATAAATTATTAAGTAAAAAAGCCAATGCAATTTGTGTTGCTTATGAAAATCTAGAACGATTTTTTCCAAAAAATAAAATAGTTTTTACTGGAAATCCGGTGCGTCAAGATGTTTTGGATATTGATGAAAAACGAAGTGAAGCTTTGTCTTATTTCAATTTAGATTCAAATAAAAAAACGCTATTGGTTCTCGGCGGAAGTCTAGGTTCAAGAAGAATAAATCAGTTGATTGAAAAAGAATTAGATTTTTTAATTGACAATGAAGTTCAGGTTTTTTGGCAATGCGGAAATTTTTACATGGCAGAATACAAACATTTTTCAGAAAAAGAAAATGTGCAGGTAGTTTCGTTTATAGACCGAATGGATTTGATTTATGCTGCTGCCGATTTTGTAATTTCTCGTGCTGGTGCATCATCTGTATCAGAATTGTGTTTGGTAGGAAAACCAACCATTTTTATTCCGTCACCAAATGTAGCCGAAGACCATCAAACAAAAAATGCCAAAGCCATTGTAGATAAAAAAGGTGCGTTGTTAATAAAAGAAAGTGAATTGGACGAAAAATTCAAAACAGTTTTTAACCAATTAATTCACGATGAAAAGTTGCAAGCAAGTTTAACTGAAAACATGAAAAAATTAGGTAAACCCAACGCAACGAAAGATATAGTTGAAGAAATAATAAAACTAATACAATAACAATTTCAATAGCAATTGCAAAAATCAATTTATAAAATTGAAATTAAAAATTGCTATTGAAGTTGAATTTTGAAATTGAAATTGAAAATGAATCTAAACCAAATACATAACGTCTATTTCATAGGAATTGGTGGCATCGGAATGAGTGCTTTGGCTCGTTATTTCCAAAACATTGGTAAAAATGTTTCAGGTTATGACAAGACGCCAACTAGGCTTACGGATGAATTAATTGCTGGCGGTATGACCATTCATTTTGAAGATAATATAAGTGCAATTCCAAACGACTTTTATGTTGAAAATACCTTGGTAATAGTTACGCCAGCGGTTCCAGTTTCTCATTCTGAATGGAATTATTTTGTAGAAAGAAATTATGTAATTAAAAAGCGTGCCGAAGTTTTGGGATTAATTACCAAAGACACTTTTTGTTTTGCAGTCGCAGGAACGCATGGAAAAACAACAACGTCAAGTATTTTAGGACACATTTTATATGAAAGTGGTGCCGATGTAACTGCTTTTCTTGGCGGAATTGTAGAAAATTATCATTCTAATTTAATTGGTAGCGGAAAAACAATTACGGTTGTTGAAGCTGATGAATTTGATAGATCATTCCTTCATCTGCATCCTAATATTGCTTGCGTAACATCAATGGATGCCGATCATTTAGATATTTATGGTGACAGTTCAGCCATTGAGGATTCGTTTAGAGAATTTGCCGATAAGGTAGAAGATAAAACCAAATTATTCGTTCCAAAAGGATTGGATTTAGAAGGCTTGACCATTGCAGTTGATGAAGAGGCAACTTTCAAAGCATTCAATGTTCGAATAGAAAATAGCAGTTATGTTTTTGATGTACAAACACCATCAGAAATTATAGAAAATATAGCTTTCGGATTGCCAGGAAGACATAATTTATTGAATGCGTTAATGGCTTTAGCGATGGCAAAAACTTTTGGTTCCCCAACCGATGCCATTGTTAAAGCATTAGCATCATTTAAAGGAGTTCAACGTAGATTTTCCTATCAAATAAAATCAGAAAATTTAGTTTACATTGATGATTATGCACATCATCCAACCGAAATTAATGCGGTACATCAAGCGGTGTGTGAGTTGTATCCAAACAAAAAAGTTTTAGCAATTTTCCAACCGCATTTGTTCAGTAGAACTAAAGATTTTGCGGAGGATTTTGCTAAAAGTCTGTCACAATTTGACGAAATTTTACTACTGGATATTTATCCAGCTCGAGAATTGCCAATGGAAGGAATTACATCAAGTTGGTTGTTAGAAAAAATGACGAATAAAAACAAAAAATTAGTTTCAAAAGAGCACTTAATTGGCACAATTTTAGAAAGCGATGCTACCATAATTGTTACTATTGGTGCAGGCGATATTGGCGAGTTAGTTCCATCAATAAAAAAAGTATTAAATGAAAAATCTTAACTGGAAAAACATCTGGATAAATTTAAGATTAGTGCTGATTTTTGGATTGGTTTTATTCTTGTATGCTTTCACAGCAAATAGGAATTCACACCGAAAATTAGTCAAATCAGAGGTTGTTTTTGTTGGAGATAATAACAATTTTCTTAAACAAGAAACGGTTAATAAATTGTTAATAGAAAATAAATCAGACGTAAAAACCATTGAAAAACTTGAAGTAGATTTGGATAGATTGGAAAAATCCATCAATGAACAAGAAATGGTTCAGAAGTCGGAGGTTTTCCTTAGTGTTGATGGCGTCTTGAAAGCAATGGTGGTTCAAAAAACACCTGTGGCAAGAGTGTTCAATAAAAATGGTTCTTTTTATATTGATTATGAGGGAAATAAAATGGCTTTGTCCGATAATTTTACTGCTAGAGTTCCACTTGTTTCAGGTGAAATAACAGCAAAAAATAAAGCCAAATTATCCAAATTATTGAAGATGATTTACGACGATGAGTTTCTTAAAAAAAACATCATTGGCATACAGATTTTGCCGAACGACGACTTGATTATGACGAATAGAAATTTTAATTATCAAATCGAATTTGGAAAAACGGTAAATATTGAAAAGAAATTTAAAAATTACAAGGCGTTTTTTCAGAAAGCAGTTTTGGATAGTACGCTCACAAAATATAAGAAAATAAATCTGAGATTTACGCAACAAGTGGTTTGCACTAAATAAAAAGAGGATGATGGAAAGAGAAAATATTGCAGTAGGATTGGATATCGGTACGACGAAAATCGTAGCGATGATTGGTAAAAAAAATGAGTACGGAAAATTGGAGATTCTTGGCGTTGGAAAAGCCAAAAGTCTTGGTGTAGCCCGTGGTGTAGTAAATAATATTACGCAAACTATTCAATCTATTCAACAAGCTGTAATTGAGGCAGAAGAAAATTCAGGTTACAAAATTAATGATGTTGTGGTTGGAATTGCAGGACAACACATTCGCAGTATTCAACACACTGATTACATCAGCAGAAGCAATCCTGAAGAAGTAATTAGCGGAAAAGATATTCAGATTTTAATTGATCAGGTTAATAAATTGGCAATGCTTCCTGGAGAAGAAATTATTCATGTGTTGCCACAAGAATTCAAAATCGATGGACAATCGGAAATTAAAGAACCAATCGGAATGTTTGGCGCGCGATTAGAAGCAAGTTTTCATGTGGTAGTTGGTCAAGCATCATCCATCAGGAATGTGGGAAGATGTATTCAAAGTTCTGGGATTGAATTGTCAGGATTGACTTTAGAGCCGTTAGCTTCTGCAGATGCCGTTTTGAGTCAGGAAGAAAAAGAAGCAGGTGTTGCATTAATTGATATTGGTGGCGGAACAACAGATTTGGCCATTTTCAAAGACGGAATCATTCGCCATACGGCAGTAATTCCTTTTGGTGGAAACGTAATTACCGAAGATATCAAAGAAGGTTGTTCAATTATAGAAAAGCAGGCTGATTTGTTAAAAGTAAAATTTGGCTCAGCTTGGCCGGGAGAAAATAAAGACAACGAAATTGTTTCAATTCCGGGTTTAAGAGGAAGAGAACCAAAAGAAATATCATTGAAGAATTTGTCTAAAATAATTCACGCTCGAGTAGTTGAAATTATTGAACAAGTTTTTACTGAAATAAAATTATACGGACACGAAGATCCAAGAAAAAAATTAATTGCAGGAATTGTACTAACAGGTGGTGGTGCGCAATTGAAACACATCAAGCAATTGGTAGAATATATAACTGGAATGGATACTAGAATTGGATATCCAAACGAACATTTGGCTGGAAATTCAAGCGAAGAAATTTCAAGTCCGTTGTACGCAACCGCAGTAGGATTAGTAATGAATAGCATTGCCAACAATACGCAAAGTGCCTACAAACTTGAAATGACGCAAAGCATACCAACGCCAAGATATGTTCCGCCGGTGGTTTCAGAAGTAATTGCCGAAGCTGTAATTGAAGAAAAACCAGTTATAGAAGTTCAAGAAGAAAAAGAAACTACTCAAGACAAAATTAAGAAGTCATTTTTCGATAAATACGTCGATAAAATCAAAGACTTTTTAGACAATGCTGAGTAAGAAGTTTGCAGTTTTCAGTTCACAGTTTAGAATTCGTGAAATAACTTAAAACAGAGAATTAGTGCTAATTAGTGCAATTCGTGTTGTAAGAAAAAGAAAAGAAAAAGAAAAGAAAAAGAAAAGAAAAAAAGCTAGAAATAAAACAGAATACAGAATAAAACAAAAACCAAAATAGTATGATAAGCAACTCAGAATTTGGAAGCATCTCATTTGATTTACCAAAAAATCAATCAAATGTAATTAAAGTTATCGGAGTTGGTGGCGGCGGAAGCAATGCGATCAATCACATGTTCAAGCAAGGTATTAAAGGCGTAGATTTTATCGTTTGTAATACCGATTCACAGGCTTTACAAAACAGTCCTGTGCCAAACAAAATTCAATTAGGTGTAAATCTAACGGAAGGTCTTGGTGCTGGAGCAAATCCTGATGTTGGTCAGCAATCAGCAATAGAAAGCGTTGCTGAAATCGAAAAAATGCTTGACAGCAATACCAAAATGGTTTTTATCACCGCAGGAATGGGTGGAGGAACCGGAACTGGTGCTGCGCCGGTAATTGCACAATTAGCCAAAGAACGTGACATTCTAACTGTTGGAATCGTAACAATTCCGTTTCAGTTCGAAGGTAAAGTACGTATTGAGCAAGCTTTGACAGGTGTAGAACGTTTGCGCAAGCAAGTAGATTCGCTTATCGTAATTAACAATAACAAATTAAGAGAAGTTTACGGAAATCTTGGCTTTAAAGCTGGTTTCTCTAAAGCTGATGAAGTTTTAGCAACTGCATCTCGCGGAATTGCCGAAGTTATTACACACCACTACACACAAAATATCGATTTAAAAGATGCTAAAACGGTATTAGCTAATAGTGGAACAGCAATAATGGGTTCAGCAATTGCAAGTGGTGAAAACCGTGCAAAAGAAGCTATTATTTCTGCATTAGATTCTCCATTGTTAAATGACAATAAAATCGCTGGAGCCAAAAACGTATTGTTGCTTATCGTTTCTGGAACTAATGAAATTACTATTGACGAGATTGGAGAAATCAACGATCATATCCAAGCAGAAGCTGGTCACAACGCCAATATTATTATGGGTGTTGGTGAAGACGAAGTGCATGGCGATGCAATTGCAGTTACTATTATTGCTACTGGTTTTAATGTAGAACAGCAAAACGAAATCGTAAATACCGAGCCTAAAAAAATCATCCATTCCTTAGAAGAAGATCAAAAGTTGGTTCGCGATTTAACGCAAAAATCAGTTGATGTTTTTCAAACTATGATTGATGCACCTATCGAAAAAAAAGAGGAGAAAATAGTATTTGAATTACTAGAAGAAGAGGTACAAGCACCAGTGGTAAACAAAATCAACGATAACGAGTTGATTGCCATGAACGAATTCATCCGTAACCTAGACGTTACTTTCGAAATCGTTTCGCCAATAAAAGATATTGATTTCACCTTTACTACGCCAGTTGTAAACGACATAAAAGTTGTAGAGCCACAAGTAGTAAGAGAAGAAATTCAAAACCTTTTCACATTCGATTTGCCAGTTTCAACACCAGAGCCAAAAGCCGAAACTAAAATTGCTGAAAATAAAATCTTTTTCGACTTAACAGAAGAAACTAAAGATATTAAAGTAAACGAGCACATCGAGTTTGTTCCTGTAACCGAGTTAAACGAAAACGGAATTATCAAATATTCGTTGGAAGAGTACATGGAAATCGAAAACGACTTGTTGTCATCTAAACCAGCTGCAGCAGTTGTAGAAGAACCAATTGCAGAAGAGCTGAAAATAACAATGAAAGTAGAGGAGCCTAAATCGCCAACCTATGCTACTCATTTTGACGAGGTGTCGCCAGTAGAAATGACTATCGAAGAAACTTTGAAAATGCGTGCTGATGAAAGACGACGCAAGCTTAAAGAATTCAATTACAAGTTCCATAACAACCCATCACGTGTTGATGAACTTGAAAAAGAACCAGCTTACAAGCGTTTAGGTCTTGATGTTTCAACCAATCAGGCAACCAATAATAATTCAAGAATGTCTTTAGGAACTGACAGTAATGACGATATTCAATTGCGTTCCAACAATTCATTTCTACATGACAACGTAGACTAATTGAAAAAAATAAATTTAAAGTAGCCCGAAAGTTCAGTAGAAATTTCGGGTTATTTTTTTAACTTTGCAAAGATTTAGGAGCAAATGGCTTGGGCATTTTCAACACACCATTTTCCTGCTGCTATTCCAAAATCCCAATAAAAAAAATTGGGAGTTTTTCCCTTGCATCAGGGCTAGATTCTAAATCATTTTGACAAAATTAAACAGCATTACACCAACAATTTAAAATTCAAAATATGAGTTTATCAGTACAATTAATGGACGAAATGAAAACCGCAATGAGAGCAAAAGATACTGTTGCTCTAGAAGCGTTGCGCGCCATTAAGTCAGAATTATTGTTAGCACAAACCGCCACAGGCAGTAAAGAAGAAATATCAGAAGAAGACGAAATTAAAATCTTACAACGACTAGTGAAAATGCGAAAAGATAGCGCTTCAATTTTCACTACGCAAAATCGACCAGATTTAGCCGAACCAGAACTGGCTCAAATAGCAGTAATCGAAAAATTCTTGCCAGCCCAATTATCAGAAGATGAAATTGAAGCAGTAATTGCTAAAATTATCGCAGAAACTGGAGCTTCAGGAATTGCATCAATGGGAAAAGTTATGGGATTAGCTTCTTCACAAATTGGCGGTCAAGCCGAAGGAAAAGTAATTTCTTCAATTGTAAAAAAATTATTGGTTTAATACAGATTATTAGATTACTAGATTTTAGAGGTATTAGATTATTATCATTCTAAAAATCCAATTGTCTAAAAATCAAAAAATCTAAAAAATGGCTGCGTAGTTCAACTGGATAGAATATCAGATTTCGGCTCTGAGGGTTGGGGGTTCGAATCCCTTCGCGGTCACAATTTAAATATAAGGAAGATTTTTTTATTTTTGTAGTAATTTTTTTCTACTAATAATTATTGTAATTCTTTTCTTTACTATTGTTTTCACATTTTTAGAACATAATTTTGGCTTGTTTACAAATAAGCCTTTTTTTGTGCATTTCTATATTTCTAAGAAAGTACTGACTATAAATAAGTTTGATATTCTGCAGAAACAATTTAAATTTTACAATTCCTTAAAAAGTGACGAGGCCAGCGCTACAATTTTTACAAGATGGTTCACCCAGATCAATAAAGAGGTCAATAATCCGTAAACCGAGACCGGTTGATAAATTCCAATTATTTTAGGGTATATGTCTACACAAATGCCTTTGAATTTCTTGCGGTTGTAATTGAGCATTTCATTGAGACGCCAGACGCTTCAGGCAGGAATTTCCTGAACTTTATAGTAAGGTCGCTTTGATGCTCAATCAAAAAAAGTAGTTTAATTTCAGGTTTTTTAATAATAGAGCAACCCATTTTTTTTCTAAAAACTTGTAAGGTGATAGCGTTAAACCAAAATTTAGTCTAAAAAATTAATTGTTTCTGCTATAACAGTAAAAAATTAGCGTTCAAAATTTCTTTTTATTTTTAATTTATAAAAATGTAGGAATTATGAAAATTGCTTACGATATTTGAAATTATTCTGTGAATTTTTTAATAGAATTAAAAAAATAAAACTTATGAGTAAAAATTGGTTTCTGTCTATTTTTCTGCTTATGTTTTGCAATCTATTTGGTCAACAAATCGGATATGAAAAAGAAATTGCATCATTAAAAGCTAAACTTTCTAAAGAAAAAAATGATACCGCAAAAGTAAAAATTTTAAATGAGCTAGGTTATAATTATACTTTTGAAAAGAACATAGAAGAATATAGTATTTATACTAAAAAAGCAATTGCAATTTCTGAAAAAATTGGCTATTGGGAAGGAATAATAGAGGCATATAATGTAGAAAGCAACTATTACGATGCGAAAGGAAATACAAAAAAAGCATTGGAAACTATTCAGAAAATGATTGTTTTTGCCAATGAAAAAGGAGATTCCAGAATTTTAGGTTTAGCCTATCTTCATTTGGGTGAGTTTGCTGCATATTATCCAAAGGAAAATAAGGATGCGCTTAAAAGCTTTAATAGGGCATTAGAGTTGTTTAAAAAAAGTAAAGACAAAAACAATATTAAGTACACTTTGTTGAATTTAGGTGGTTATAATTTAGACATAAAAAATTATAATGAAGCACTTAAAAATTATGATGATTATCTAAAAGAGAATCCGTCAGAATCAGAAAAATCAAACGTGTATTTAGGAATTGGTTCTATTTTTTCAAAACAGGAAAAGTATAAAGAAGCTGTTAAAAATCTAGAAATGGCGGTGTACTATATCGAAAAAAGTAAGAGGACAAATCAAATATTTTATGCTCATGTAGTAGAACTTTTAGCGGATAATTATGTAAAAGTAAAAGAGTATAAAAATGCTTTAATCGCGTACAATAAAGCAGAGCGTTATTTTGAAAAAGAATCACTACTACGTTTAATTGCATTGAAAGCTAAAAAAAGTAATCTTTACATAAAAATTAATGATGTTTCTCAAGCAAAAAAATATTTAGAAGACGCTATTGCTGTGGTTGATAAATTAAATAACTGTACTACTAAATCTATATCTTATACTTATATCGCAACTGAATTTGAAAATCAAAAAGAATATGCAAAAGCCTTAACCTATTTGTTAAAGCCTGAAACTACTTGCCCAGAAATTACACAAGATAAAGAATTAGATATTGAATTAAAAACGGCTATTGGTTATAATTATCTAATGTTAGCCAAAAACACGGATCTTATTAATGCTGATTATTCATTTCCAAAAAATAAAAATCAACTGTTGAACTTAAGTTTGAACTATTTGGATAAAGCATTACAGAAATTATCGAAAACCAAAAATCACTCTGAAAAACAGAAGATTTATGCTGCTATTTCTGAAGCGTACGAGCTTTTAGGTAATAATGTAAAAGCATACGAAGCATACAAAAAACATATAGTTTACAAAGACAGTTTAGCTACTGTAGAAAATAGGGAGTTACTAGTTCAAAATCAAATGCAATTTGAATTTAACCAAAAAGAAAAATTGCAGAAAGCAGAACAAAATAAAAAAGATGCGCTAGCAAGAGAAGAACTCGCAAACGAAAAAAATAATCGAAATATCGCCTTTGGAGGAATTGGTTTCTTTATCCTTATATCAGGGTTTTCGGGATATGCGTATGTTCAAAAAAGAAAAGACAACAAACTTATTTCGGAAGAAAAGCAAAAATCAGACGACTTATTACTTAATATTTTACCTGCCGAAATTGCCAAAGAACTGAAAGAAAAAGGTACTTCGGAAGCCAAACATTTTGACAGTGTTTCTATAATGTTTACTGACTTTAAAGACTTCACGAAACTTTCTGAAAAAATACCTTCAACAGAATTAATTCAAGAATTGAATTATTGCTTTAAAGAATTTGACCATATTATTACCAAGCACGGTGTCGAAAAAATAAAAACTATTGGAGATTCCTATATGGCAGTTTGCGGACTTCCTGCAAAATATGGAAATCATGCTCAAAAAATGGTTGATGCTGCTTTAGAAATTAGAGATTTTATTGAAACGTACAAAGAGAAAAGACAACAAGAAGGAAAGTCGTTTTTTGAAATGCGTATCGGAATAAATTCGGGTGAAGTAGTAGCAGGAATTGTAGGTATTAAGAAATTTGCATACGATATTTGGGGCGATGCAGTAAATACCGCTTCTCGAATGGAAAGTAATGGAGTTGTCGGAAAAGTAAATATTAGCGAATCCACTTATAAACTAGTGGATAAAGATTTTTACTTTACTCAGAGAGGAGAAATTGAAGTTAAAGGAAAAGGAAAAATTAACATGTATTTCGTAGAACCTAAAGAGGAAAATAGATGATTTTTGAAAAAGCAAAAGAATTCATTCTTAAAAAGTTAGAACTAGAATTGCCAAAACATTTGAAATATCACAATATAGATCATATTCTAGATGTTTACAGAGCTTCTATAAAATATGCTGAATTAGAAAAAGTGAGTCGTGAAGATACTATTTTATTAAAAACAGCGTCCTTATTTCATGATTCTGGATTTATAGTTCAAGCAGAAAATCATGAAGCAATATCAGGTGCTATTGCCGAAGAAATCTTGCCGCATTTTGATTACAATGCAGTGCAGATTCAAAAAATTAAAGGAATGATAAGGGCAACCAAAATTCCGCAGACGCCAACCAATCACTTGGAAGAAATTTTAGCAGATTCCGATTTGGATTATCTGGGAAGGGATGATTTTGAAGAAATCTCAGAAAAACTTTTCGAAGAGTTAAATATTTCTAGTAGAAATGATTGGAATAAAATTCAAATTTCATTTTTTGAAAAACATACCTATTTTACCAAATCTGCAAAACGCCTGAGAAACGACAAAAAGGAAGAAAATTTACAGAAAATTATTTCAAATACACAACTTGATTAAAGAATGAAAAACATAAAAATAAAAGATAATTTTAAAGATTACATACTTGTAATAATTGGTATTTTTTCTATTAGCTTTGCTTTAAAAAGTCTTTTAATTCCCAATCATTTTTATGACGGAGGAATTACCGGAATTGCACTTTTGGTGCATGAAAAATTCCATTTTAACATTGCATTAATCTTTATAATATTTAATATTCCCTTCTTGATTTTAGGAGCAAAACTAATCGGAAATTCTTTTGCAATAAAATCATTGCTAGCAATCATGCTACTCGGACTTTTTTTAATATTTATTCCGTATCCTGTTATTACACATGATAAGTTAATAATTGCAATTTTTGGAGGTTTTTTTATAGGATTGGGAGTTGGTTTGGGAATGAAAAGTGGTTTTGCACTTGATGGTATTGAAGTGTTAGCAGTTTTTACAGGTAAAAAAGTGGGCTTTTCAATGAGCGAAATTATTTTAGGAATAAATATTATAATCTTTTTAGTTGCCGCATTGTTTTTTGGATTAGAAGCTGCATTTTATTCCATGCTTACTTATTTTGTAGCATCAAAAACCATTAATTATGTAGTGGAAGGTTTTGAGGAATTTACAGGTGTGACAATTATATCGTCGAAAAGTGAAGAAGTAAAACAATTTTTAGTTTTACAAATGAGTAAAGGAATTACAGTTTATAAAGGTGAAAGAGGTTTTATGAAAGAAAATTTTGAAAGCAGCATTCCTACCGATATTATTTATACAGTGGTTACAAGATTAGAAGTCAGAAAACTTAAAAATATAATACATCAAATTGATAGTAACGCATTCATTTTTTCAAATTCTGTAAAAGAAACTGCAGGTGGAATTTTAAAGAAGAGACACCAACATTAATAGCATTAATTTTTTTGTTGTAGCGTGATAAAAATACTTTCATTTTTAACTAAATTTATCAAAGAAGCTGTTTTAGATTGTAATTTGTACAATGGTACACAAACTATTTTGTTTTTTGATAAACTATAAATTGTTTATCCTGCGTTAAAAACAGATTTTACCGTTTCTTCATAATTTCTAATGCTCTTTGCCTTTCTAATATTTTTTTCCACTTTGTGCGGATTGTCAAATGTCGTAGCAAAGTATTCCCATAAATGGTGCATTTTTAATAGAATATGCGTCGCACCTGATAACGATTGACTGTAGCCCTCGTATAACGTATCATGGAAGTTACTAAACAATTCCAGTTTGTTTTTGGGATATTCAGTACTATCGTTTTTAATCATACTTGGTAAAAAAGGATCGCTTATTAAGCCTCTACCGATCATCCAATGATCAATGGTAGGAAAGAGATCTTGCATCTCTTTAAATTTTGCTACTGTGGTAATATCGCCGTTGTAGTATAATTTATGTTTGGTAGTATCGATACATTTTTGAAAAGCATCAAGATGTACGCCACCTTTATAAAGTTGCTTCCCAATACGAGCGTGAATAGCGATGTTCTTAATTGGAAATGTATCAAGAATTGGCAAAACATCCAGTATTTCGGTATTGGTATCATAACCCAATCGCATTTTCATTGAAACTATTATATCTGATTCTGAATGTACTTTGTCCAAAATAGCTCTTATCTTTTCAGAATTGCTAATCAATCCCGAACCCATTCCACATTTGGTTACCATTGGATACGGACAACCTAAATTCCAATTCAATTCGTTGTATCCTAAACTTTGAACATAATCGGCTACAAATAAAAACTCATCTGCATCGTTGGTAATTACTTGAGGAATACATTCTAAAGTCGAATTGTTTTCGGGTAATAAATCCCTTTCATAAGACGATTTGATGCTTAATTTTCCGTTTAAACGAATGTAAGGAGAGTAAAAAGTATCAATGCCGCCGAAAATCTTGTTCTGTGCATTTCTAAATCTGAAATCGGTAAATCCTTGTAAAGGAGATGAAAGTAAGGTAGTTGTCATGAATTTTATTCTGATGTAAACTTACCACTCTTTGCAGAAATTAATCGAATTGGAAACGAATTTTAACATTTGAAAAATAACATAAATTTTAATTCCAATTAAATTTTCAATATGGTATAGCTCTCGGATGTTAAGGTTATCAAATTCTAATGCCAAATAGGTTGGGTTCTTATACTCTTGGTTAAGTGAAATTTTTGATTTTGCAAATGGCATTTGCTACTCCATTTTTTTAGAAATACTAAAGGAATATCGTTTACGATTGAGGACATTTAAATCGTCTACAAACTTTAAATTTAGTTTAGGATATTGATCAGATAAAAGTTTAATAACTTTATCATTTTATCAGTAATTGTACTATTTTTTTGGTTGGTATTTTATTCATGTTTTTTTGATTTTAAACGTTACCCATATATTGTATTCACTCTCTCTAGTTGGATAAGAGTTAATTTCACTAGCATTTAATCTTTCATAAAAAGAATTTAATAATACTCTTGCTTCTTCACTTATAGTATCATCGATATTTTCATCATCTTCTGTAGCATCCGAAGTTTCGTCATCAATACTTATAATTTCTAAAATTTCATATCCTAATGATTTAGAGATTTCAATTGCTTTATTTTCTGAATTTTTTAACGCAAGAATCGCTCTTTCATCTTCCAATAAAAAATTATCTTCAGGATATTTATAGTAAGTTTTGATCAATTTGATACCGCTAGTGTTCAATAGTTTAAATATTTTATAATCATCAGCGTCTAAAGAAATTACCATTTCATACAACTTGTTTTTCTCGGGATTTTTATTGAAATTTTCCTTCTGAATCAGTTGATTTTCTATTTGTTCTGACTTTAAATTTTCAATTAATTCGTTTACTTGTATATCAATCGATTTGTTTAATGTAATTGGATTACAGATTTCTGGGTCATATTCAAAGTTCAGTAGCAATACTTTGCTGTACGCCTTTTCAGAATAGTGACTTGTTCCTAAAATGCGTAATGCGGTTTCTTGACAAATACCAACATTAAAAGTAAAACATAAAATGCAAATGAGCTGTAGCTTTTTCATCAGTCTAAAAGCTCAAAAGTAATGTTTAGCGTATATTTTTTGCTTACTCGGTCTTGGTCTGTTTCTCCAAATTCAGCGCAACAATTAGTTGATTTATCTTCTATGTTCAAAATTTTACCTACTTTTTTTCTTATTTCTGATGCAATATTTTTAGCTTTTCTTTCGGCATCACTGATAGCTTGTTTACTCAAGTTGTTTTCTATATTTGGATCAATATTTAGGTATAAAAACTTAGTCGTTTCTACCTTAAAACCTGAGTTTTTCATTGCTATAACTTTGCTCAACGTTTCTTTGGACGTAATATCCATATAGTAAAACTCATTTTTTAAATTGTTGTAGTTATTTGCATTTTTACTTTTGTAATTTTTAAATATTTGAGTTTCTTTTACGCCATTTTTTTTCAAAAAATCCATGGTTTCTGCTATGTTATTTTCTAAAGATTTGTATTCTTCTTTATTGTAATTAGTAGGTAGTATTTCTGTAATGTTAAAATAAACTCTATAGGTGTCTGCTTTAAATTCGTGTGCTGAATTCCCAATTATTCGAATAAAACGCTCGGTAGATTGTCCAGAAATGGAATTGCTAAATAGTAAGACTAGTAACGAAATTGTAAGTAATTTTTTCATTTGTATTAATTTATATTGATATTTTTATTTATTAAGTTCTGAATCCATAAGTTTGAGATTTTTGGTAAACTGATTTTCAGATTTTGCCCACTTTTCTGCTTCGGTTTTCCATTTATCAAATTGCTTTTTATCTTTTAATTTGAAATATTCGTAAGCTAAATTATAAGCTGTTTCTATTAGGTAATTTGTTTCCTTGCATTTAGTGGTCATGGTAGTATACGTTTGCATTACGTTATCAAAATTTTGCATTTTGGTATAGGTGTAAGCTAGTTCTTTATAAGTATAACAATCATTTGGATCGTTGGCAACTGCTTTTTTTAAGGCTATTTCTGCTTTATCAAATTTTTCTAAAGCGTTGTATGAAAAAGCCAATTCGGTTTGTAAACCCTTAAAATTAGCATCTAATTTCTCCGCCTTTTCTAGGAATTCTAATGCTTTTTCGCTTTCATTCCAAGCGTTGTACCAATAGCCTTTTTTATATAAATTTGCTACAGTATTTTCTCCACTTTTGTATATTTTTAACCAGGAAGGAGTTTTGTCAATTTTTAATTCTTTAAATTTTGATTCTGGAATTTCTGCAATTGCAACTCTACTTGGTTCCAGTCTTACTAACATCATCGTTATTTTGCTCTCTTCTGGATTATCTGTTCGTATGAAGTTTCCTTTGTTGTCTGCTTTGAAATTTCCTTCACGTCTGAAGGTTAGTCCTGCAGATAGATCGATATATATAAATCCAAAAATATAGGTGCTGTCTTTTCCTTTTTGAAAAGCAACCCATTTATCTTCGCACTGAACGTTGGTTTTGTCAAAATTTAAACTATTTTGTGCATTGGTTGTTATGCTGAAAAATGTAAAAAAAATTAGTAGGTATTTCATAATGGTTTTTTTTTGGTTAATTTGATTTGTAATGTAAGTATTTTATTTTATTGATGAAATTCGTTTTTTAACATTTTCTATTGCTGCGAAAATTTTATAGAATTCATTTTTATAGTTGGTATTTTCAATTGGCCTAAGTTTGAATTTTTCTGTTAATACATTACAGTCGTAAGCATTATTGAGAATATATTTATGTATACTAACTTTATTCTGCTCTTCGCTTGGTATTGTTTGAAGTGCCAAGATTATTTCTTCTCCAAGATTATTTATCCCGTAACAAATAGGTCCAATAACATGCACCTGATTATCATAGAATAGTTCTATAAGATTTTGATTTTCTACTGCTGCCATTAAATCTGGATCTGCATTTTGGTTACACATAATCTAGGTTTTTTAATTAAGATTCGTTTTTTGGTCAAAAGGTTGGATTGTATTTAAAATAAAATTTATAAAATTTGATATTGGTATTTTGACATAATAGTACTAAAGTAATATTCTTCAATATTTTCTGAAGTTATGAAATAGATATAGGTACTGAACGACACATTATGATACTGATGAACCTCTTGTATTTTAAATTCTATTTCTAAGATTTTAGAAATTTCGTCATAACCTACTGATATAATATTGATCGCATTTATTGGAAATCGTATCATTGATTCTTTAATTAGTTGTTTTTTCTTTAAATCCATAAGTTAAAAATAGCATTGAGGTGATTAGGTCAATTGGTAACCAATATTTTTTTTCGGCTAGATATATTGGTATTATGGGATTAAAAAGTAATGCGATTGCAATAAATGCTACTGCTTTAAAGTCTGATTTACTTTTTGAATCCGTTATAATAATGTACAAGGAGGACGCAAACAAGATTATTCGTAATAAAAGATAGTAATAAGAATGCAAATTAAAACACGCTATTAGGGCTAGCGCGGCGCAACTAATGCAAATGGTTCTCATGTATTTATGATGTATTTCTTGCATTGAATTTTGAGGATTTTTAGTTAATTTACTTTTTAGTTATATGTTGCGGTAAACATAAACTTTACCTCTAAATGTATTTTACGGAAAACCGTAATTGGGTATAAAAAAATGTAATTATATAAGATATTTTATTTTATATTCCTTAAAATGAATGTGTTAGATGTCATTTTGTTATTTAATTACATAAAAAAACTCCCATTTGCTTAATTCAAATGGGAGTTTTTATTTTTTTAAGTTTTTTTTCTAAACAGTAGTTAACTTTTTTAAATCTGCAATTGTGGCAATAGGATCTTCAGCTTTGAAAACATAATTTCCAGCAACTAAAATATCAGCACCAGCTTCAACTAATTGCAAAGCATTCTTATTAGTAACGCCACCATCAATTTCTATGAGAGTTGTAGCATTTTTTTTAATTATTAAATCTTTTAATTTTCTAACTTTTGTATAGGTGTTTTCTATAAAAGATTGTCCACCAAAACCTGGATTTACGCTCATAATACAAACCATATCTATGTCGTTAATAACATCTTCTAATAAATCGATATTAGTATGTGGGTTTAAGGCTACACCGGCTTTCATTCCTTCTGCTTTGATGGCTTGTAACGTTCTGTGTAAATGAGTACAAGCTTCGTAATGTACTGTCAAAATAGTTGAACCCAATTGGGCAAAAGTTTTAATATATCGATCAGGATCAATAATCATTAAATGCACATCAATAGTTTTCTTAGCATGTTTGGTAATGGCTTCAAGCACTGGCATTCCAAACGAAATGTTGGGAACAAAAACGCCGTCCATGATATCAATATGAAACCATTCTGCTTCAGAATTGTTTATCATTTCAATATCACGTTGCAAGTTGGCAAAATCAGCAGCTAAAACTGATGGTGCAATAATAGTATTTTTCATTTTGTTGTAGTGTTGTTGTTTTGGCAAAGGTAAAATTTAATGTTGAATAAGTAGTATATTTTTAATTCAACTTAGTGTCGCGTGAAGGATAGAGCAATTGTTTTGAGTTCTTTTTTAAATTGTGTAATGCAATAGAATAATTTAAAAAAAAAGCTAGTTCGACTAGTTTGACCAGTAGTTTTAATGGAAGCTCACGCCAAAATTCATAACTTCAAGATTCGTTATTCAACATTGAATATTCAATATTTTTTAGAAATTGGAATGGAGAATATCCAACTTGGAATTTTGAATGTTGAAGTTTTAAAAAAAAACAAAACTCAGGACTCGAGACTGAAAGTCGAACAGAGCGAAGCTAAACACGAGCAAATTTTGCGAACAGATTGGAGCTGTAATGGAAGGTCATTTCCAAATTCAAAACTTCTAGATTCGTTATTCAACATTGAATATTCAATATTTTTTAGAAATTGGAATGGAGAATATCCAACTTGGAATTTTGAATGTTGAAGTTTTAAAAAAAACAAAACTCCGGACTCGAGACTGAAAGTCGAACAGAGCGAAGCTAAACACGAGCAAATTTTGCGAACAGACTGGAGCTGTAATGGAAGGTCATTTCCAAATTCAAAACTTCTAGATTCGTTATTCAACATTGAATATTCAATATTTTTTAGAAATTGGAATGGAGAAGATCCAACTTGGAATTTTGAATGTTGAAGTTTTAAAAAAAACAAAACTCAGGACTCGAGACTGAAAGTCGAACAGAGCGAAGCTAAACACGAGCAAATTTTGTGAACAGACTGGAGCTGTAATGGAAGCTCACGCCCAAAGTCATAACTTCTAGATTCGTTATTCAACATTGAATATTCAATATTTTTTTTTTGAAACTGGAATGGAGAATATCCAACTTGGAATTTTGAATGTTGAAGTTTAAAAAAAACAAAACTCCGGACTCGAGACTGAAAGTCGAACAAAGCTAATCTAAACACGAGCAAATTTTGCGAACAGACTGGAGCTTTAATGGAAGCTCACGCCCAAATTCACAACTCATGATTCGTTATTCAACATTGAATATTCAATATTTTTTAGAAATTGGAATGGAGAATATCCAACTTGAAATTTTGAATGTTGAAGTTTTAAAAAAAACAAAACTCCGGGCTCGAAACTGAAAGTCGAACAAAGCGAAGCTAAACACGAGCAAATTTTGTGAACAGACTGGAGCTGTAATGGAAGGTCATTTCCAAATTCAAAACTTCTAGATTCGTTATTCAACATTGAATATTCAATATTTTTTAGAAATTGGAATGGAGAATGTCCAACTTGGAATTTTGAAGTTTTAAAAAAACAAAACTCCGGGCTCGAAACTGAAAGTCGAACAGAGCGAAGCTAAACACGAGCAAATTTTGTGAACAGACTGGAGCTTTAATGGAAGGTCACGCCAAAATTCATAACTTCAAGATTCGTTATTCAACATTGAATATTCAATATTTTTAGAAACTGGAATGGAGAAGATCCAACTTGGAATTTTGAATATTAAAGTTTTTAAAAAAACAAAACTCCGGTAATCAGCCGGAGTTTCAATCATCAATCAAAAAACGAACAGTTAATCAGACCGTCGTTACTTTTATAAATTAACCTAAATAGGTTTTTAATATTTTACTTCTAGAAGTATGTTTTAATCTACGAATAGCTTTTTCTTTAATTTGTCTAACACGCTCACGAGTTAAATCGAACGTTTCTCCAATTTCTTCTAATGTCATTGGGTGTTGGTCACCTAAACCAAAATATAAACGAACTACATCGGCTTCTCTTGGAGTTAATGTTTCTAAAGAACGTTCAATTTCGGTACGCAAACTCTCATGAATTAATTCTCTATCAGGATTTGGAGATTCACCAGAACGTAAAACGTCGTAAAGGTTAGAATCTTCTCCTTCTACAAGTGGTGCATCCATTGATAAATGACGACCCGAGTTTTTCATAGACTCTTTTACATCATTTACAGTCATATCAAGCTCTTTGGCAATTTCTTCAGCAGATGGCGGTCTTTCGTTAGATTGCTCTAACAAGGCATACATTTTGTTGATTTTATTGATAGAACCAATTTTGTTTAATGGCAAACGAACGATACGAGATTGTTCCGCAAGAGCTTGAAGAATCGATTGACGAATCCACCAAACTGCATAGGAGATGAATTTAAAACCACGAGTTTCATCAAATCGTTGTGCCGCTTTTATCAATCCCAAATTTCCTTCATTAATTAAATCAGGAAGTGTAAGACCTTGGTTTTGGTATTGTTTAGCCACAGAAACCACAAAACGTAAATTGGCTTTCGTCAATTTTTCTAACGCTCTTTGATCGCCAGCTTTAATTCGTTGTGCTAGCTCTACTTCTTCATCGGCAGTAATCAAATCTACTTTACCAATTTCTTGTAAATATTTATCTAGCGATGCAGTTTCACGATTAGTTACCTGCTTGGTGATTTTAAGTTGTCTCATTATTTAAATCTCCTTATATTAAAGTGTTCAAGTTATTATACGTAGTGAAATAGTAAAAAGTTACAAAATTCTTATTTTTTTTGAAAATTAGTCCAGATTCTTGTTGTTTAAATGATTTCGGACACCAGTAAATTTACTATTTGGCAATTTTGTCATCAGAATTGTTCGAAGCCAAGTACTTTTTCTGAACTAAATTTTTTACTCCTAGTTATATAACGTCACAATGTAGTATTATTTCGTTGGTAATTGTAAAGTTTAGTTAAAGTTAAGGCTAGCGAAGTAACTATAATTTTTTAACTATGAAACTTGTATTATTAATTTTAGAAGTGCAACTTATGAAAGCAAAATCGCCATTATTACTCATTTTTTTTAGATTGATTTTAGGGCCAATACTGATTGGATTATCCTATAAATTTGGAACTGCTATCCGATTGGAGTTAGTTTTTCTAATTGTCTTAGGATTACTTTCAGATGTATTTGATGGTATTATTGCAAGAAAAATGAATGTCTCTACTGAAAAATTACGTCGATTAGACAGTCAAACCGATTTAGTATTTTGGCTTTGTGTAGGTTGGTGTGCATGGATATTGAATCCTGATTTGATTTTAGAACATAAGTTTGCTATTGCGTTAATCTTTGCAATGGAAGCCTTAACCTACATTTTTAGTTTCTTAAAATTCGGAAAAGAAACGTGTACGCACGCACTGTTATCCAAACTTTGGGGATTAACACTTTTGGTTGCCTTTATTTCTATAATTGGATTTGGACATGCAGGAATACCATTGCTTGTAGCAGTTGTTTTTGGAATTATAGGTCACCTAGATGTGTATCTGATTATTTATTTTTTACCTAAATGGACGCATGATGTTCCAAGTTGTTATCATGCTTATCTGATTAAAAAGGGTGTTGCCATTAAACGAAATTCACTATTTAATGGCTAATAATTATTCAACTTCAAAATACGTTTTAGCGCTCAATGGAGTTCCTGATTTAGAAAATCCCTCTAACGAAATTTCAAAAACGCCATGTACATCCGAGGTGTAAAAAGTATATTCTTTAGTATCTAAATTTTGAATATTGTAAAACCAAGCCAATTGGTATCTATAATCTGGTGTACGAGAATTATCCGTAGCCGATAAATATTTTGGACTGTAATAATTTTTGTTAGGCAAAGGTCGAAGAGTATTCATTTTAACAATGTAATCGCCAGTTAATTTGGTCTCAAATGTATTTTTAAATGTTATGAAATTTACAACTCCATTATAAATAGATTTACCATATGAATAACCACCAGACACGACATCTACTTGTTTGATCGTTTCAGGATTGATATCAAAAACTTCGTTAATATTTTGGATCAGTAATCCATCAACCAAGATCATCGCAGGTCCATTTGCCTTGCTGTTCACATCATAATCGCTAACGAAAATGGTGTATTGTTTGTTTTTTTCGCTGTAATATAACTCTTTTAAAACTTCGGTTATTGTTTCTTTTACAGAAGGAAATCTCGTGTAATCGTCAAGTTTATACGTTTTGTGATTAGGACTGTAAAAAGGTTCTGTTACCACCGACGGTACAATTTCATCTTTTTTCTTGTTGTAATAAGCATTTTCTATTTGACTAGCTGTTGCTCTATTTTCGATATCTGGAATGTGATTTTTATTTAATTTAAATGTTGAAGCAAAGTTGAACTTTGCATTATTCAAAACATCAAACTCATCTATTTTTAAACCTAATAACGATTTATCTCCGTCGATAATCTGAACGATAATGTTTGTGGCAGGATATGATTTTTCTAACGTAAAAGTAAATCTTCCGTTACTATCTGATTTTACAATTTTTAATGCAGCAGAGTTTCCAGGTACGTATAGCGCCACTGAAATGTCGTTAATACGAACACCTTCTTTTTTAGCTATAATTTTTCCTGATAGTAGTTCTCCACGTAATTCTGGAATGAACTGAAACTCTTTTTGAATCGATACCTCAGTATTTTTTTCCTGAAAGGTAGTTGATTGTTTAGCAGTTGGTGAAGGTAAATTATCTATTTTTCTAACAGAAATTGAATAGTTTCCTTCAGTTGCAGCTTCAGGGTTCTTGAATTTTAAAGTCACTAATTCACGCTCAGAAAATTTATCTTTATTTAATTCTAATAGTGAACTTTTACCGATTGATTTTATTTGGTTTTGAATTGTAGAATCATTTTTTTGAATAGCCAAATCTGTTAATTCTTTATTCAAAGTATTTTCGAATGGGTTTATAACATAAATATCTTGCTCAAAAAAAGTATTTTTAGTTTTGTTAAGCATAAGATTAGTGTACGCAATAATTTTATAGCTTCCCGTTAGAGCAGTTGTTGGAATAAAGATTTCGCCTTGTCCAGCGCTATTCTGTAAAAAAACTTTTTGTTTAAATATTGTTTTATTTGAAGCGTCAATCAATTCGATATAACCAATTTTGCTCAAGCTACTTTTGGTTAAATTAGTTGTGTTCAAGCAATACATTTTATAAAACAAAGTTTCACCACAAACCAGTGTGTTGGAGTTGGTGTGAACGAAAAGTGTTTCGTTATTGTTTGTTAAAGCGTTTTTTTCTTGATTGGTCATACTTTTTTGAGCCCAAGAAATTGAGCTGATGATTAAAAGTAGCGTTACGAGTATTTTTTTGTTTAGTCTATCCAAAATGTAGGTCTTATATTAGATGAAAAAGTTGTGCAGTCGCCGCAAGCGCTTCGTACATAGGTATATATTTCGTCGTTGTGCGCTATGAAAGTGTATTGGTTATTTATGACATAGCCATTTAGTGCATACCCATCACAATCTGCTGGCGGTGGCAGAAAGCAATAATTGAAATCGACTAGTGTACAATCTTCAAAATAATCAGGAAAATTATCGTTTGGGAATACTTCGTCAAAATTAAAGAAGATACGTTGACTAGTAACGGAAGAAACATCAAAAAAACCAATTACTTTCTCATTGGGATTACTTTCAGATTTTAAATTTCCACTAAAAAATCCGGGTTGATTTTGCGATAAAATACTACCACTTCCAGAAAGTTCCTTTAACGTTTTGTAAAAGGTATATGACTCTAGACTTAGAATGTATTGTTTAACATTAATACTATATCTTTCTGCAATGGTATAATCTGTAACACTTATGAAGCGTATTGGGAAATCAACAATTCTATCTTCTACAAGGTTGTTTGTGCTTGTAAGAATAATATCAATAGATTTTTCAGTGGTGTAGCATACTCTTGCTTCTTCGGTTCTTGGAACAATTTCTATATATGGATGCCCTACTAAACCATCAGTATCAGGATTTACAATTGCCTTTGTATCTTGCCATTCTGGTGCGGTAACTTTGCTAGTTTCTTCATATTCATAACGGTAATATTTGGAATTGGCTGTCGGATCAAAGCTATTTACATTGATTTGTACACCACGTATACCCATATCATTTGTAACAACAGTTGGTGTTACACTTTCCATTTCGTTTACTGTTGTTAGTCTTTCTTTGGTAGAACTGTATACTTTACCGTTACTAGTGGTTATTTTGAGTTCGTATAGTCTATTTGGATCGGCTTGAAATTCATTTTCTGATGTATAAATTCCGTCTTGACCTGTAAAAGCATATTGGTTTCCAGCATCGTCAGAAACAATTACAGTAGCGCCAACTTCTGGAATTGGTCCATCGTCCTCAAACCTATAGGTTCTAGAGATTTTTACAGTTTGATTTTTTAGCTCGTTGGTTATTGTTGCCTCGACTACAATGGCATCTTCAAAAGTGTTAGTCTGTAATGCATAAGGTTCAGTACAAGCCACCATTGTTGTTACGACAACAATCAAACTCAAAACTTTACATATTACCTTATTTTTCATTTTAAATATTTTATTTATTGTTAACTCAGCAAGGGATTTACCAATGAATGAAATTATGTTGCATAAAATTAAATCTATTTTAGTTAAAGAGTAAAATAGTTTCATTAATTTTATCACTATGTGAATTAATCTATCCAAAATGATGGTCTAATATTAGACGAAAAAAAGCTACAATCTCCACATGCAATTCTTACATAGGTGTAAATATTTTCATTATGAGCAATGTATACATATTGATTATTTATAACGTAGGCGTTAAGTTTGGGACCTTCACAGAATGCTGGCGCTGGATCAAAACAATAATCAAAATCAACTTCTGTACAATTTTCGATATATTCAGGATAAGAATCGTTTGGGAAAATTTCGTCGAAATTAAAAAATATACGTTGTGATGCAACTGATGAAACATCAAAAAAACCAATTACTTTTTCGTTCGGATTTCCTTCTGCTTTTATATTTCCGCTAAAAAATCCAGGTTGATTCTGCGACAGAATACTTCCGCTACCAGACAATTCATTCAAGGTTTTGTAAAAAGTATACGCTTCTAAACTAAGTACATATTGTTTTACTAAAATACTATAACGTTCTGCAATGGTATAATCAGTAACACTAATAAAACGTATCGGAAAGTCAGATACACGATCTTGCGAAAACATGTTGGTTGTGGTAAGTAAATTATTGATCGACTTATCTGTAGTATAACACACTCTAGCTTCTTCACTTCTTGGAAACAATTCGATGTAAGGATGTCCAACAGAATCATTTAAATCTGGATTTACTACAGCTTTCAAAATTTTCCACTTAGGAGCTGTAATTTTGCTAGTTTCTTCATATTCAAATCTATAATATTTTGATGTAGCTGTTGGGTCGAAACTGTTCAAATTAATTTGTACGCCACGGTTTCCATCTTTAGTAGTTATTACAGGTGTTATATTTTCAATTTGGCTTTGTGTAGTCAGTTTTTGATTGGTAGAAGTGTAAACTTTTCCATTACTAGTAGTAATTTTTAATTGGTATTCTCGGTTTGGTTCTGCCTGAAAAGCTGCAGTTGAAGTATAAATTCCATCTTGGCCAGCAAAACTGTATTGCGTGCCAGTATCATCGGTTACTACTACATTAGCACCAGTTTCTGGAATTGGTCCGTCATCCTCAAATCTATATGTTCTTGAAATTTTTATAGTTTGATTTTTCAATTCATTGGTTATGGTTGCTTCCACCACAATGGCATCCTCAAAAGTGTTAGTCTGAAGTGCGTAAGGCTCTGTACAACTTGTAGTTATAATGCAAATTGCAAGAAAAGCAAACAATTTGTTTTTTAGTATATCTTTCATTTTAAAATTTAAAATTATAAGTTACAGTAGGAACAGGAATGGCAAATATTGATGTTTTATAAGCCTTGATTTTACCATTATCGGTCACAAAATAGATTGAATAGGGATTGTTTCTTCCTAAAACGTTATAAATCGAAAAGTTCCAAAAGCTGTGAGCAAGTTTTTTGAGCTTGTGATTTCCTTCAACATTAAAACCTATGTCTAATCGATAATAATCTGGAATTCTAAACTTATTTCTATCACTGTATAATGTATATTCGGCATTTCCATAGGTGTAAGTTCCTATTGGAAACGTAATTGGTCTACCTGTTTGATATACAAAATTGGAAGAAATGCTATAACGCTTTGTGAATTTATAATTAAAAACAACACTTACATCGTGTGGTTTGTCGAAATTAGAAGCGAAAAATTCACCATTATTAACACGTTCTTCATTAAATTTGCTGTCCAATTTTATAAACGATCGGCTGTAGGTGTATCCAATCCAACCGTTAAGTCGTCCTAAATCTTTTTTCAATAATACTTCAACTCCGTATGATTTTCCTTCACCTTGAAGCAGTTCGGTTTCAATATTTTCATTAAGTAAAAGTTGAGCAGCCACTTTGTAGTCTAAAATGTTTTTAGATTTTTTGTAATAGCCTTCTACGCTTAGTTCTAGTGTGTTTTTATTCAAATTCTTAAAAAATCCAATTGAAAATTGTTCGGCTACAGATGGCCGTACATTTAAATCAGACAGTTTCCAAGTATCTGTTGGAGCTTGTGTTGTATTGCTTGAAAGCAAATGAATGTACTGATTGGTTTTGTCATAACTTGCCTTAACCGAAAAGTCGTCGGCAAGAAAATAACGTGCAGCTACTCTAGGTTCAAATCCGGTATAGGTTTTTATGATTTCATTTTTGTCATACTGCTTCGTTTCAATAACTGTTGCATCGTTCAATGGAACTCCATCCTGATAAACGCGTTGGTTTGATTTTCCTAACGCTGAAAAAGTTGAAAAACGAACTCCAAAATCTACCAGTAATTTTTCATTTACTTTAAAATTGTCATTGATATACACTGCAGATTCTAAAGCTCTTTCTTTTTGAATTGACAACGATTCTATTATCGATTCGCTATTAGATGGACTAATATTTCCTGGACTTATATTGTACAATTTACTGGCAATTCCATAGTTAATGGTGTGCTTATCATTTAAAAAATAATTCATTTTGATTTGCGCCTGACTCTCGTTAATGGTGTATCCAAAATCAAAAGATTTCGTTTTATCGCCTCTGTAATCAATATTGAATTTATAATCACTGTTAGTAAAAATTAAGGAACCACGATTTTTTTCGTTTATTTTATGATCCCATTTTAGGCTAATCAATTTGTTGCTGTATTTGTACAACGAATCTGAAGAAATACTAAAAACATCTCGACTTACATAACCAGTGGCTTCAATAGTGTTGTTTTTATTAATAGTATGATTGTATTTTAGAATTCCGTCATAAAAAGAAGCTTCACTATTTTTTAAAGCTTCTTCATTTAAAGATTTTAAAATCCAACCAGAATAGGTGGCTCTAGCGCCAAATAATAAGCTAGATTTTCCCTTTACGATTGGAGTTCCAATAGATAAATTACTAGTTACAGGACCAACTCCGGCTTCTCCAGTTAGTTTTTCGGTATTGGCATTTTTAGTAGTAATGTCAAAAACAGACGACAATCTTCCTCCAAATTCTGCCGGAATACTACCCTTGTAAATATTCGCCTTTTTTGTGGTAAACGGATTTACAGCAGAGAAAAACCCGAAAAAGTGTGCAGGATTATAGATTACAGCATTGTCTAGCAAAATTAAATTTTGATCTTCTTTTCCACCACGAACATTGTATCCTGCCGAACCTTCACCGGTTGTTTTTATCCCAGGCAATGCCGCTGCAACTCTAAATATGTCGCGTTCGCCCAAAATTAAAGGAACATTTTTTATCGATTCAATATCAATTGTGGTAAGTCCAGTTACTGTTGATTTTGTTTTATCATTTTGTTTCAAATTGATGACAACTTCTTTTAAAAGATTTACTTTTTCATCAAGGTTTATGTCCAGTTTCCCCGTATTGTAAATGGCAACTTTCTGGGTTAATTTGGCATAATTGATAGCATCAATTTCTATATAATTCACTCCTGGCGAAAGTACAATGCTGTAATATCCGTTGCTGTCGGTTATGGTACTGCGATTGTCTTTTTTAACTCGTATCGTAATATTAGCTAACGGTAAGCCGCTTTTCGCATCTTTTATATAGCCCGAAAGTTGGTTGGGCTTTTTATTACTTTCCTTTGTTTCCTTACCAATTAATACAACTGGATTGGTTTTTTTTATTTCTGCAATAGAATCATATTGCTTGTAAAAAACAGGTTTGTCAGCTATTCGCTCTTCAATTTGTTTGTTGTCTTTGGTAATTATTTCTAAGTAATTCTCAGAAAGTTTATCATAAATAACAATATTTTGAGTAAGAATAATTTTATTGTTTTGTACAAAATAATTCAATTCAGTTTTTTGAAAAACATACTCCAAAACATCATTAATACTTGAGTTTTGAAACTTTTTAGTCACTAATGTGGAGTCTTTTTTTAGCCAAGCTTCTTCGTAATAAAATTTATAATTAGACTTGTTTTCAATTTTATCTATAACAGCTTGTTTACTATCATTTTCGAATGTAATAGAAATTTTATCCTTAGTTTCTTGAGCAAAATTAAAGAAGGTAAAAAGTAATAAGATAAGTATGTAGAGGCTTTTTTTCATGAATAAACAGTAGTTAGATTGAAGTTGCAATAATTTTCATTAGGTTTTCCATGAAAAGCGGTTCGTTGCCTTTTCTTAATTTGTTGTGAAATTGAAAATAATCGTTTATTTTTTTCTTCAAACCTGGAAATAACTTTATAAATTGATTTTTGTTCTTCACCTCATAATATTGCTCATTAAGCAATACTACATAAGAATTATCTGGAGTGTAACTGTATAAAATAAATCCATCTTTTTGAATTTCTCTAATACCTTTATGATGTTTTATATAAAAGCTAAACTTTGAATTTACAAGATTTTCTTCATAGTAACCCTTCATGAAATCTTTTTCATTTTCGAGCTTTTCAATGTTTACAATTTTTCTATTGTTTACAGTAAAATAGGTTACATTATTTTTTATCACGTTCAGTGCTTTGAAATCAATTTCGTTATCCTGTTTTACAACCAGTTGATCTTCATATACATCGTACTTAATATTAACATCATAATACACTTGGTTGTTGTATTTTACAGTTCCTTTTTCAAACTGATTTTTTTGAAAATAACGATGTATACTGTCATTGGTAGTTCTGAAAATATTCTGATGTAATAAGCCATTATATAGTTCAAAGGATTCTTTTCCGACAGTATTGTCAACCCATTTGTATAATGTTGCTTGATCATTTTCTTGTGCAACAACAATTGTGTTACTTGTGATGATAACGCATAAAATCACAAAAAATAGTTTTTTATTTAGTAGAGTAGGCATAGAGGGAATATTAAGTAAATTTTTACATTTTAGGGAAACATAAAAACTTATTTTTTATAAAAGTAGGAAAATATGGCAGAATAATAAATTTATACTGTTAAAAATTTAAACTTTAACACTTGCGATTAATCAAATCGGTCTTTATATTTCTTAAATAAACTATTCATAATTATCAAAATTACACCTACACCAAGTAAAACTAAAGCTCTTATTAAAAAGTTAGAATTGGATAAATCAAAGAATAACAATCGAACGACACACAAGCCTACAAGTGATAATGATACGTATCTAAAGTATTTTTCTTTCAAGGCAATTCCTAAGATTAGCAAACCTAATGCTTCTAAAATCCAGAAGAATGTAAGTATGCCTTTGTCGAAAGTTAAATATAAAAAGCATCCAATACTTAGCGTTGCTGGATAAATTAAAATGCTATTTTTAAGTTTAAAATCTTCTAACCATTTAGATGCTAAATAAATATAAACTGCTAAAGCTGTAAAAATGGAAAGATAGATTGGTAAATACTGCGTTTCATAATACATAAAGCTTAAAAATCCTAAATGTATATTTGCTAATAAATAGTACACAATACTTGTATTTTTTTGAGTGCTAATTTTTTTGCGGTACAGAAATACGTTTAAAATGGCGGACAACGACCAATAAAGCGGCAGCCATTTATGAGGTAATTGTGAAAACATTATTATAGAAATCCAAACGTTGAGCACAATTTGAAAATGTTCTTTTTGCACTACATTTTCTTCCTTTTTACTTAAAAAATAAAATAAAACAATTGCAATTGCAACACTTGATAGTTGTACAATCCAATCTAAAACTGCAAAGCTATTTAAAGTATCAAAGGAATAAAATACCGAAATTAAAATAGCAACGCCGCTAATAGAAACCGGAAACTGCGCATTTAGATTGATTTTTTTGGATACGTAAATTCCAAAATTTGTAAGTGCAAGAAGCATGTAAACAAGCGGTAAATAACTAAGTTGTACTTGAATAAATAGTAACATAATTACCCAAATATTTAGAACGTAAGGAAGAGCCATTGCTGTACTATTTTGCTTCTCTTTTTTATCGTTTATAAATATGTAGAGGTATAAAATTGAGATTATAAAACTTATGGTTTGAGTTAGATATAAAGTAGTTTTGTCAATTAAATCAACATTTTTTATTGCTAAAAATAGCGAAAGCACACTCCATCCAATTAAAAACAAAAACGAATACAACTTGTAATTTTTAAATTCGGTAAAGGCAGCATATGCGGTAAAAGTTGCAAATGCTAATCCTGATAAAAACACGGTAACGTAATCAATTTGTAAGCAACTAAAGGCGAAGAAGAGGCAATTATAAAGTATAAATTCACCATTTAATATATTGAAATTGGTCCAGCCAGTTAGGGTTTCGTTGGTTTTGTTTTGGATTCTTTTTGCAAATAAAGCGTAACCTTCAAGTATTGAAATTCCTAGGCATAACAAACCAATTTCGGTGGTTGAAAACTCGAATGACTTAAAGATAAAAAGTAAATTTCCAAAAATGATGAATATATAATAAAGAAAGTAGAGTACTGTTTCATTATCAGTGGTAAGCCATTTTCTTTTGAAACTTATCCATAAAAATTCATGATTTAGTAAGGCAACTGCAAATAGACTTGCAATTTGTAAGATAGGATAAGGTGCTAAATATTTGTAAATCAACACCAAAAAAGTAGCATTAGTCGCAATAATTGATAGAAATCTTATGATGAATTCGTTAGAAAAACACCTTTTTAAAGTCCAATTGAAAATTAAAATAGCAAATAATCCTATGGTAAACGTAAAATCTAAATAAGACTTTTCTTGAATTTTGATCAATATTAATCCAAGCACAATGGAGAGGATTAAAAAAGTAAGTCTTCCTATTTCAAAAACTTTGGCTTCAAATTGTTTGCGTAAAAAACAGTACAGCAATGCTAGTACAAGCACAACATAATAAAAAGTAGTGCCAATTTTTTCATCACATACAAAGAGTAGAAGTACTGAAAAGAAAATAGATAAAACTCCGTTCAAACTTAAAGTAGATGAGCCAAAAAAAGCATCAATAGAAGAAAATTCCTTTTTAATTGCCGTATAAATAGGAACCGATAAAGAGATTATTGATAGTGCAATAAAACTAAGTAGCGAGCTTGTTATTTTAGAACCATCTAATGAATTAGAAAGTAATGCAGCTGAAAAAAGCAACAATCCAAAACCAAGAATATGGTTAATTATTAGAAAAATTTTATGTAACAACACTTCCTTCTCTTTGAATACCACAAATAAGCAAAGCAGTGTTAGTACATACAAAACGCAAGCAATTATGTCGATGCCAATATTCCAATCGTTGAGTAAAATGATGCTTAACGCGCACAAGATAAATGAAACCATTCCGTCCAGATGATACAACCAAATGATTTTCTTTTTTCGAGCTTTCAGTGCGATAAAGAAACACACTATTGCTGCGATGAACAAAATAATTGTTTTAAAATGACTTCCTGTTGAATGTAGTATTAATCCAATTGCAAACAAAACCCAATTGGTTAAATGAGTAAAAAATGCGGGTTTGACAAAGGTTGTGTTTTCGTAAACGCTTCGGTATTGCATAAGTAAGCAACTTGCAAACACGAAAACTATTCCTAAAATAGCAAAAATATTTTCGGTTTTGGACAAGGTGTGTCCATTATAGTTGAACCAAATATCAAAGATTAAAAACGACGCAATAACGGTTAGTAAATGGTATTCCCATTTTTCTTTATACGATAAAATGATACCTATTGTACTTGTAATTGCAGCCAGAATAAAGGTGATTAAAAGTTTCTCTGGAATTACACAAAGAATGAGCAAACTTAAAACCGTATGAAGCGATAAAAACGTTTGTTTTTTGATGATGTAGCCAATAAATAAATTCAGTGCAATACCAATTCCTATTAAGGCATACCCTAAAATTGGACTAGCGATAAACGACAATCCTTTTATTTGCGAAGCGCCAAAACAACCAAATAAAAACAAACTTGCGCCTGCACTTCGGAGCCAAAGTCCGGTTGAATTCCATTTTTCTTTTTTCTTTAAAAACTCAAATGATCCTATTAATAATGCTGCATACAACCACAAAATTAATACTCTAAATAGTGGTGCTACTTTTAAGGCTGTGTAAATGCTTAAATAACCAATTCCGAGAACCATGATGGCGGTTCCTAAAATCCCAGTCCAGTTTTCGGCAAATTGTTTTTCGGCTTTTTTAATAAAGACTGAAAAAGCACTTTCTTCAAATACTTTTTCTTCAACGGGTTTTGTTGGTAACGCAACAGGATTTGATGTTGATTCGTAACTCAAAACAGGTTGTTCCTCTTTTTTGATAGTGTCTTGTTCCAAAGATTCACCTACAGGAATGCTAGGGTTTTCCTCTATAATGGATTCTTTAAATGAAGTAAAGTAAGGTTTTTGAATTTCTTCAATTGGTGCAATGACTTCGGTTGGTAGGATGATTTCTTCGGGCTTTACCTCTTCAATCGGTGTAATTACAGTTTCGATTGGAATTGATTTTTCTTGAAGAAGCTTCTTTAAATCGTCAAGTTCTTTTTTTAGTACCGCACTTTCTTCGTTGTAACGCTGTACTATCGATTTAATAAAAGTGGTTTCCTTTTTTAACTGAAAGAAATTATTGAAAAGTAAAAAGATGCAAATTACTAAAATGAAAATGATGAATTCCATAGTTTTGGTTTAGGTCAATTCAAATGTAAGTATTTAAATACATAAAAGTAAAAAACCCCGAATCAAATAAATGATTTGGGGTATTTTTGTATAAAAAGTTTTAGTCTATTATTCAGATTTTAAAATTTCTCCTTCAAAAGAAGTTTCTAAAAAGGATTCTCTATCCAGCCAATATTCGGAGGTAATTAATTCAAAATTTAGGTTGTCTGACGAACTTAATTCCCAAACAATACTTTCTGCATCTGGAAAATCAGCATCCGTTGTCATTGGTGTATCAAATAATCTTCGGATAAGATTGATGTCGTTCAAGCCATTATTGAATGCTTTTAAAACATCGGATTTTAATAAAATTACTGAATCATTATCTGAAACTGAAAATTGTATCAAACTCGCTTTTGCATTCGGAAATGTTCCGTTAAATGCCTTATAAAGCAATTGATTTATAGAAAATAAATGCTTGTGCAAATGAATTTCAGGATATTCTTCACATACTTTATCGATTAACATTTCATTAGAGATTTGTTCAATTTGACCTACATTTAAATCATCACTCAATTTATAGTTTAATACAATCTGCGCAGCTTCATTGGGTTCAAAATCTCCAATTGCCATGAATAACATTTCTTGTAAATTCTCGGGTTTGACAGATTTTCCGTCGTCAAAACCAAATGCATCTAGCAAGGCTATATAATCCTCATTGGTCCAATAATTTGGTATTTCATCAATAGAATAAATCGATTTAATTTCAACGATTACTTTCATAAAATTTTATTTAATAAGTATAAAGGTATCGATTATAAAAGCAAAACCCCAATTCAACTAAATGAATTGGGGTTTTTTTATGATTTGAAATTAATTATTCCGCTTTTGGAGTAATTTTATTTTCTTCTCTAGAAGGTCTTGGTAAAAGTGCTTTTCTAGAAACTTTTTCTTTTCTAGTTTTAGGATCAACTCCTAAATATTTCACCATAAATACGTCACCCATATTTACAACATCAGTAACATTTTCTGTTCGTTCCCAAGCCAATTCAGATACGTGTAATAAAACTTCGTTTCCTGGAGCTGAGGTATATTCTACAACGGCACCAAAATCTAACATTTTAATTACTTTCACTTCATAAGCTTCGCCCATTGCTGGTTTGAAAATGATAGAGTCAATTTTTGCCAATACTGCTGCAATTCCGTCTGGATCAGTTCCAAGAATTTCAACAACACCTTGCTCGTCAACTTCGTTGATAACGATTGTTGTTCCAGTAGCTTTTTGTAATTCTTGAATCACTTTTCCACCTGGTCCGATTAAGGCACCAATGAAGTTACCAGGAATAGTTCTCATGATAATTTTTGGAGCATGAACTTTAACGTCAGCATTTGGTTTGTCAAGAGTTTCCATCAATTTCCCTAAGATATGTAAACGTCCATCACGAGCTTGAGCTAATGCTTGTTCCATGATTTCATATTTCAATCCGTCAATTTTGATGTCCATTTGACAAGCCGTAATTCCTTCAGAAGTTCCAGTTACCTTGAAATCCATATCTCCTAAATGATCTTCATCACCTAAAATATCAGATAAAACAGCAAAACGTTCTCCGTCTGTAATCAATCCCATCGCGATTCCAGAAACTGGACGAATCATTTGAATACCAGCATCCATTAATGATAATGTTCCAGCACAAACGGTAGCCATTGAAGACGAACCGTTAGATTCTAATACTTCAGAAACTACACGGATTGTATAAGGACAATCAGCAGGAATCATATTTTTCAAAGCACGTTGTGCCAAGTTTCCGTGACCAACTTCTCTTCTTGAAGTTCCTCTCAACGGACGAGCTTCTCCTGTTGAAAATGGTGGGAAGTTATAATGTAAATAGAATTTTTCTTCTCCTTGTTCAGATGGTGAATCAATTTGGTTAGCTTCTCTAGAAGTTCCTAAAGTTGCTGTAGCCAAAGCTTGAGTTTCTCCACGTGTAAATAATGCTGAACCGTGAACTGATGGTAAATAATTTACTTCACTCCAAATTGGACGAATTTCTGTAGTTTTTCTACCGTCTAAACGAGTTCCTAAATCTAAAGTTACGTTACGAACTGCTTCTTTATTGGTTTTGTAGAAGTATTTAGAAACTAAATCTCCGTTTTCTGCCAATTCTTCTTCAGTAAATAATGCTTTTACTTCTTCTTTTACAGCGTCAAATGCAGCCGAACGTTCATGTTTAGCCGAACCTTTGCTAGCAATTGCGTAAATTTTATCATAAGCTGCAGCTTTTACTTTAGCGTAAATAGCTTCGTCAGATTTTTCTCCTTCGTAAGTACGAACTTCTTTTTTTCCAAATGCTTGCGCCAATCTTTCTTGAGCAGCAATTTGTACTTTAATATGTTCGTGCGCAAATTTAATTGCTTCTACCATTTCTGCTTCTGAAATTTCTTTCATTTCACCTTCTACCATTGCGATAGAATCAGTCGAAGCTCCAATCATCATATCGATATCCGACAATTCTAATTGTGCACGAGATGGATTGATAACGAATTTACCGTCAATTCTTCCAACTCTAGCTTCAGAAATCAAAGTTTCAAAAGGAATGTCAGACAATGCAAGTGCTGCCGAAGCTGCTAAACCTGCTAATGCATCTGGCATAACGTTTTCATCATGAGACATCAACTGAATCATAACTTGAACTTCTGCATGATAATCTGATGGGAAAAGCGGACGCAAAACACGGTCAACTAATCTCATTGTTAATACTTCGCTGTCACTTGGACGTGCTTCTCTTTTGAAGAAACCACCAGGGAAACGACCTGCTGCTGCAAATTTTTCTCTGTAATCTACCGTTAACGGTAAAAAGTCGATACCTGGACTTGCTTTTCTTGATGATACTACTGTTCCTAAGATTACAGTGTTACCAATTCTTACTACTACAGAACCGTCGGCTTGTTTGGCCAAACGACCTGTCTCGATTGTGATGCTTCTGCCATCACCTAAATCGATGCTTTCTACAAATAATTGTGGAATCATAAATTTCCTAATTTAATTTTACATTGGTTTTCTGCCTGTCAGCAGCGTTGTGTTGTTTTGTGTCCCGATAGTAAGTCGGATTGTAGTTGTTGTATTCCAATGAAAAACCAAACTTTTTTAATATAAAAGCTAAAAAAAAGAGGCGCAAAAGCGCCTCTTAATATTGTATTATTTTCTAATACCTAATTCCTTGATAAGCTCACGATATTTTACAACATCTTTCTTTTTCAAGTAATCAAGAAGACTTCTTCTTTTTCCTACCAAAAGTACTAATGAACGCTCTGTATTGTAATCATGACGATTTCTTTTCAAGTGCTCAGTTAAGTGTGCAATTCTGAATGTAAATAAAGCTACTTGTCCTTCTGTAGAACCAGTGTTTTCTGCTTTTCCTCCGTGTTTAGCGAAGATGTCTGTTTTAACTTCTTTAGTTAAGTACATGCTAATATTATTTTAAATGATTATTATGTATGAATTAAGGTTTTCCTAATTCGTGTGCAAAGGTAAAAATAATTGCGACCCGAGCAAAATAAATTTAATTTATTTTGAGAATTGGCGAAGCAATTATGAATTGTAAATTTTTTTTAAAAAAGTTTTGCAACTTCTTGATTTACAAATTCCAAGAAACGTTCGTCAGCTTCGGTAAACGGATCGATAACATGAGAATCAATATCGATTTGTCCAATGTTTTCTCCATTTACAAATAACGGTACCACAATTTCCGACTTAACCGTGAAACTACATGCAATATAATTATCTTGCGCTGCAACATCGGGAACAACAAAATTTTTATTCGATTCTGCTACTTGTCCGCATATTCCTTTACCAAATGGTATCACGGTATGGTCAGTTTCTGCACCAACGTAGGGACCAAGATGCAACGTTTTGGCTTCGTGATTGGCAAAATAAAAACCTACCCAGTTGTAATAACTTACACTATCGGATAGAAATTGGCATAAATTTTTAAGTTTTTCGTCTCGTGAAGCGTTTTCTTCAGATAAAATAGCAGTAACTTCTGGCTTTAAAGTATCAAAGTTCATTATTGTAATTTTTATGCAAAAGTAATGATTGCATTTTCTTAGTTTTATATAAATTTGTTAAAAATTTTAGTTTGAAAAAATACTTATTAGAATACAAGCCGTTTTTACTTTTTCTAGGTAAGTTCTTTATTGCCTATCTAGTACTGACTTTTGCCTATCAAAGTTATTTATCGGAATTTGACGAAAAGAAATTTGAAGTTGATGGCATTACTGAATCAGTTGCTAAACAGTCAAGTTATATATTGACGTGGTTTAATGCTGATTCCTATACTAGGCCTAACTTGAAAGAGTCTTGTGTTAATTTATATTATAATAATTTATGGGTTGCCCGCATTGTTGAAGGTTGTAACGCTGTAAGTGTAATCATTTTATTTATAAGTTTTGTAGTAGCATTTACCGGAAAATTTAAGCAAACAGTGCTTTTTGTTCTAATTGGATCACTGATTATTCATGTTTCAAATATTCTTAGAATTGTACTGTTAAGTATTTCAATATATCATTATCCTAAATATAAAGAAGTATTGCACGGCGTGATTTTTCCACTTTTTATTTACGGAATTGTCTTTTTATTATGGATTGTCTGGGTTAATAAATATTCTTTTTATGCTAAAAGTACTACTAAAAAACAAAGTTAGAGTTGTTGTTGTAACCGTTTTGGTTTTGTTGCTAATCTTGATTAGAGCATTCGAAGATAGCTTGTTTTACGATCCTTTGTTGGATTTCTTTAAAGGTGAATTTAGCAATAACAAGCTTCCAGAAATGAATCAGATAATGCTGTTTTTAAGTTTGGGGTTTCGATATTATCTTAATTCGATGCTTTCTCTAGCCATAATCTATGTGATTTTTAAAGATTTCAAAATAGTAAAATTCTCGACTCTATTGTTTATTATTTTAGGTTCAGTTCTTTTAATAAGTTTTGTGTTTACGTTGCATTTTTTTGGTGAAGAAAATAAGATGGCACTTTTTTACATTCGTCGATTTATTATTCAACCGCTGTTTTTATTGGTTTTTATTCCTGCCTTTTATTATCAAAAGAAAATTATTAAATAACAACATTTTATGAAATCATAAATTCTTTTCTAATATCTTTGCCTCATGCAAGTTAAAAAGCAAATATGTTTGTTAATCGCCTTTTTCCTGTTGGTTTCCAATTCGGGATTGGCTTTCAATGTGCATTATTGCGAAGGTAAGATTGCATCGATTTCTTCTGTTTTTTCTGATGAAGAAATTTGTGTGATGCCAGTTGAACCAGTTGAAAAATCATGCTGTGCCAAACCACAACAAACGCATAAAAAATGTTGTTCTGACAAAGAAGTTAATCTTAAAAGTAAGGCAGAGAAAATAACTATAAAAAGTATTTCTTTCGATTTAGATTCACTATTTTATATTCCACAAGTAAGTGCTTCTTTTGCTTCTTATAGTGCTCCATTACATCATCCACAAAATTTAGTTTTTTATTGTGATGCCAATGCGCCACCTTTATATCAACTTTATTGCCAACTAACTTTTTACGCCTGATTTTATTTTTAAATTTTAATCTTCAAAATTTTAAAAATCAAATCAACGTACAATGAAAAAAACTATAGTATTCCTATGGTTGGTTTTCTCCATAGGTGCTTTTTCTCAAGAGAAATTAGAAGAAGTAAAAGTAGAAACCAAGAAAAAAGGATTACAAAAATCACTCACTAAAACAACAAATACTACAGTTGTTTCTAGCAAAGAATTGCTCAAAGCGGCTTGCTGTAATTTGGCCGAAAGTTTCGAAACCAATCCGTCTATCGACGTTAATTTCTCTGATGCCTTAACGGGAACCAAACAAATAAAAATGTTGGGTTTAACTAGCCCGTATTTAATGATTACCGAAGAAAACATTCCATCTGTTCGTGGTGCATCACAAGCCTACGGATTGTCTTTTACTCCGGGAACTTGGGTTGAAAGTATCCAAATTACAAAAGGTGCAGGAAGTGTAGTTAACGGCTATGAAAGTATTTCGGGTCAAATTAATACCGAGTTAATCAAACCCATGAAAGACATTCCGTTTTTCTTAAATGCATACGGTTCGACCGATTCTAGATTCGAATTAAACACACATTTCAACAAAAAAATTTCCGATAAATGGGCAACAAGTTTATACGTTCATGGCAATACTAGGGTTTCTAAAAACGACATGAACGACGACGGATTTCTTGATAATCCATTAGGCAAACAGCTAAATTTAGTAAACCGCTGGCAGTATACAAATCCTGAAACAGGCTGGGTTTCTTTCATCAATTTCAGATACATGAATGATGAAAAACAAACAGGCGAAATTGATTTTGATAAAAACAGAGATAAAGGAACTACCAATTTTTGGGGTTCAGAAATCAACACCGAGCGCTTTGATTTTGCTTCCAAAATTGGCTATGTTTTCAAAGACATGCCTTACCAAAGTATCGGATTTCAAAATGCGTTTAGTAACCACAACCAACAATCGTATTTTGGTTTGAATTCCTATAATATAAAGCAACAGAGTTATTATTCTAATGTAATTTTCAATTCGATTATCGATAATACTAAGAATAAGTTTGCTACAGGATTGAATTTTACCTACGATAAATACTCCGAATTTGTAAACACATTTGATGTGAGTAGAATTGATAATTCGGTTGGTGCTTTTTTTGAATATACTTACGATAATAACGATAAATTTAGTTTAATTCTTGGTGGACGATTGGATTACCACAACAGATTAGGTGCATTTGTAACGCCAAGATTGCATGCCAGATACAATCCATGGGAAAAAGGAGTGTTGCGTTTTTCAGCTGGAAGAGGAAAACGTGCTGCCAATATTTTTGCCGAAAATCAACAGCTTTTTGCTAGTTTAAGAGGTTTCAATGTATTGGATGCCAACGGAAAGATTTATGGCTTAAATCCAGAAATAGCATGGAATTATGGAATGAGTTTCACTCAAAATTTTAAATTATTTGGAAAATCTGCCGACGCAACTGTAGATTTCTACAGAACCGATTTTCAAAACCAAGCTGTCGTAGACGTGATGCAAAGTCCGCAACAGGTTTTGTTTTATGATTTAAAAGGAAACTCTTTTGCCAACAGCGTACAATTGGATTTTAATATTGAACTAATCAAACATTTCAATTTACGGACAGCCTATAAATATTACGACATTGGAACCGATTATTTGTCGGGAAATTTTCAGCGTCCGTTACAGGCAAAACACCGCTTGTTTGGAAATTTAGAATACGAAACACACATCAAGGAGAAAGGCAAACAATGGAAGTTTGATTATACAGTAAACTGGCTCGGTAAACAACAATTGCCTACAACAGCAACCAACCCAGAAGCCGATCGATTGCCAAATTTTTCACCGTCATTTGCAGTTATGAATGCGCAGATTACCCGAACGTTTTCAAGTACTTTCGAAATGTATCTTGGAGGTGAAAATATTGGGAACTACCGTCAGAATAAAGCGGTTTTGGGCTCAGACAATCCGTTTGGTCCAAATTTTGATACATCTATTGTTTATGCTCCAGTTTTTGGGCAAATGTATTATGCCGGATTGCGATTTAAAATAAAATAATAATTTGAAACACATAAAATGAAAAATATAATAATTGGTTTGATGGTGCTTTTAGTATCATTTACCGTACAAGCACAAGAGAAAAAAAATAAAAACGCAAAATACAATATTGAAGTAAACGGCAATTGTGATCAATGTAAAAAGCGTATTGAGAAAGCGGCTTATTCGGTGGCTGGAGTCAAAAGTGCCGATTGGCATATCGACGATCATACGTTGCATTTAATTTTAAATGAAGAAAAAACATCTGCTTTAGATGTAAAAAAAGCAATTGCAAAAGTAGGTCACGACACCGACGAAGTTAAAGCAACCGATGAGGTGTATAAAAACCTGCACAGCTGTTGTTTGTACGAAAGAAAATAAAGCGAGAAACTCTTTAAGAAGTAATTTTTAAAGAGTTTTTTATTTTATAACATATTTTTGTCATCAAAATCGATAAATAAATGTTATTTTCACGCACTTAAATTAAACCCTAATACATACTTTATGTCTGATTTCGACTGGAAACAACTTTTTAATCCAGAATTTTATATACTTCTTGAATTCGCTGGTGTTAAGATTGGATTGTACGTAGTACTTTTTATAATATTTGCCGAGACGGGCTTGTTGGCTGGTTTCTTTCTTCCTGGTGATAGTTTGCTTTTTCTATGCGGAATATACAGCCAATCACTAATGACAGAATTCAATTTAGGAAATGATTTTTTAAATGTTACATTATTGTCTGCTTTCGTAACCATTATGGGAATTGTAGGCAACATGCTCGGGTATTGGGTTGGAGTAAAAAGCGGTAGCTATTTGTTTAAAAAAGAAGATACATTTTTCTTCAAGAAGAAATATTTGTACCAATCCAAAGAATTCTTTGATAAATACGGAACCAAAGCGATTGTTTTTGCTAGGTTTTTACCAGTTTTAAGAACGTTTGCGCCTGTTATTGCTGGTATTGTAGAAATGGATAAAAAGAAGTTTATGTTTTACAACGTCGTAGGTTCTATACTATGGTCGTTTACGTTGATTTTCGCAGGACATTACTTGTATGAATTGTTTTTAAACCAATTCAATATCGATCTAAAACATTACATTGAATTCATCATCATCGGAATTGTAGTGTTTACTACATTCCCAGTAATCATGAAGTTTTTACGCAAGCCGAAGATTAGACCAAACGAATAAGTCTTGATTTTGGATATAAAAAAACTCTCAACATTTGTTGAGAGTTTTTTTTTGTTTGTAACTATTTTGATTTTTGAGTTCGAGTAAAAATTATAATTTGTTGTTACTATTATTTTTTTTTTAATTTAAATTCAAAAGGTATTAATTGTAAGTTATTAATCAAAAATGGTTAAATTTCTATGAGAAAAATCAGGACTACCTGCTACTTGATTTCTAGCATTTCCTGGTGTTATCCCATCTCTAAGCCATTGTATTTTTAGGGTTGTAGGAGTTCCTGCGGTTACTGTTACAGGATACATTACAAATTGTGCATTCCATGCTGTTGCGGTACCAACTATATCATCATGATCTGTTCCTAATGATACTGTGCCTGCTAAATTAGTTCCAGCGGTAACATTTACAATCCTAAATTCTACATAACTTCCTCTAGATGATGTTTGCATATCTCCTGAAGCACTAAAATTAAGGTAGACAACATTGTGCTTAGGAGTAAAAGTAATTGACATGTCTGCCATGTCCTGAAAAGCATTAGTTGTTGCGTTGGTGTTCGAGTTACCAGTTACTGATTGGATGTTTTTTCCATACGGATTGTCTGTACTACCAATAACTATCCATCTTAATTGTGTGGAATTGTACGAGAGGGTAACTGTCGAAAATTGACCAGATAGATTCAAGTTTGTTGCGCCAGGACAATATATTCTATTTGCGGCAGTACTTGAAGCATCGTGAATTATACTGAAATTTTGTGCTGTAGTGTTTTCAATTGTAACAATTTGTCCATTAGAATTAGTTGCTGGAACAATGCCTGACAGATTAAAATTTGCTGTTGGTCCCGTAATTCTATAAAATGAATTAGGAGTGGCTCCAAGTGAAACATTGTTGTTGTTTCCATTATTTAAATTTAAAGCTACACCGTCTCTTAATGAAATAGCTCCATTTACATCAAGAGTGGTTTTAGGATCAACATTTCCAATCCCAACTTGAGCAAATGATAAGGAAGTTAACAATAATAATAGGGAATAAGTAATCTTTTTCATAATTTGGTTAAATTTCTGAAATAAAAGTACATAGTGCGATATAGTTAGAAAAATAAACTCGTTGAATAGAATAAAAATCCGATAAAGTATGCATTTTATCGATTATTCTGTTTTTCTGTTGGTTTTCAATAGTTTAATTTGTTATTTTGTTATAAATTCCCAAATTATGAAAAAAATTATACTCTCTTTAATCGCGGTATTATCTGCTCAACTAAGCGTTGCACAGTTATTTGTAAAAGATGGAAGTACTGTTTTTGTCAAGAGTACAGTGCTTTATACACAAGATAATATCAATTTGGAAGGAACTACGGCTAGCGTTACTGCTGGAACTGAAGGAAAGATATTATTAAGAAACGAAGCGCAACTGGTTCAAGGAAAAACAGGATCTTCTACAAATGCAGGATTGGGAAAAATTTCTATATTTCAAGAAGGTACTTCCAATCAATTCGGTTATAATTACTGGTGTTCGCCAGTAGGTTTTCCAGATGCTACTGTTGGAAATACTGGTTTTGGTGTCGATATGCTAGCAGTTCCTACATCACCATCAGCAAGTACAGCAGCCGTAATATTGCCAATGAACAACTACAATGGTGTTTCAGGCGCAGGAACGTTATCTATTGCACCGTATTGGATTAACAGATATCCTAACGGAACAACCTATACTTCTTGGATCAATTCGGGTTCAGCAACAGCTCATCCTATTCCTACAGGTTTAGGTTTTTCAATGAAAGGTACTTCAGGTAGTGATACTACAACAGCAGGCGAGGTGGCACAGAATAATCCTTACGTTCCAAGCACAACAATACCACCATTTCCTGGAGTTCCAAGCGGACAGCGTTACGATTTTAGAGGACGTCCTAATGATGGTGATATTTCTATTAGCGTGAGTAACGTTGGTGCTACAACGGTACCATTGGTGACTAACAATACCCTAACCGGTAATCCTTACCCGTCTGCAATAAACTTAAATTTGTTTTTACTTGAAAATAGTGGTTATGTCATTAATTATCCGTCAGGAACTGTTGCAAATCCTGGTTTGCCTTCTGGTGGTGTTATAAATGGTACAGCTTATTTTTGGGAGCATGAAAAACCTGCAACTTCACACAACCTTACGCAATATTTAGGAGGTTACGGTAGTTATGTGCCAAATGGATTGACAGCTGCAAGTGTCGGTACTTATAATGTGGCAACTTGGAAAACCTACAACGGTGATGGGTCGGTTAACAACCCAGCAGCTGGATTAGGTTCTGTGTATTCAAGAATGTTTAGTCCTGTAGGGCAAGGTTTTATGGTGCAAGGAACTGCGGTTGGTAATGCTGTAATGAGAAACCGTTATAGAGTTTACAGAACGGAATCTGTTGCTAACGAATCTACATTTAATAAAAATAGCGCTACTCAGACTGTAAATACAGTTTCAGAAAATTGGGATGAAATTCCAAATGCTGCGGGTATTGACTATACGCAATTCTCAAGAGGTGAAGTGCCACAAATTAAATTGCACACTACATTTAATGAAACGTTTACCAAAGAAATTACCTTGGCTTTTAATCCAAATACAACTGACGGATATGATTTGTCGATGGATGCCTTACAAGTAGGTGGCGCACTAGGTAAAGACATCTTTTTTCCTTTAAATAATACTCCTTATGTAATATCAACATTACCTTTTGATATTACTAAAAGAATTCCTGTTACATTAAAAGCAGACGCACAAGACTTGCTAAAAGTTAAAGTTGGAGCACTAATTAATTTTACTGGTTCTAATGAGGTTTTTTTATATGATGGAGCAACCGGATTGTATCATGATATTTTAAACAATACTTTCGAGATTACACTTCCTGCAGGAACTTATGCTAATCGCTTTGAAGTTACATTTCAAAATTCGTTATTATCAACTCCAACAATTACCAAGAACGACTTTATTGTAGTACAGAATAACAACAACCAGCTACTTTCAATCTCCAATCCTAATGTGTTAGATGTTAAGTCAGTTGTAGTTTACGATATTTCTGGAAAAATGATCATGAACAAATCTGGTTTGGGAGCTAAAAGTGTTTATGAATTCCCAACAGGATCTTTAAGTGATGGTGTGTATGTGGTGAAATTACAGACTACAAATAATCAAACGTTATCTCAAAAAATTATTGTAGGTAACTCAAAATAATACTTATAAACAGTAGTTAAAAAGGTACGCTAGTCGTGCCTTTTTTTATGAAATGTTGTTAGAGAATGTTACCTTTGATAAAAATTCATTTTTGCAAGTTATCACCGAGGAAATACAGTTAGAGAATACTAATGTGCGTTTGTTTATCAAACGTGAAGACCTTATTCATCCATTGGTATCGGGAAATAAATTTAGAAAGTTAAAATATAATTTGATTGAAGCACGCAAGCGCAACAAAAATACTATACTAACTTTTGGTGGTGCTTTTTCCAATCATATTGCTGCTACAGCATATGCAGGAAAAGAAAATAACTTTAAGACAATTGGAATTATTAGAGGTGAAGAGTTAGGTTCAAAGATTGATGAAAATCCTACGCTGAAGTTTGCTCAAGAATGTGGTATGCAATTGGAATTCATTTCAAGAGAACAATACAGAGTAAAAGATACCAGTTTTTTTTTAGAGGAGTTGACACAAAAATACGGCGATTTCTACCTAATTCCTGAAGGTGGTACAAATGAATTAGCAGTAAAAGGTTGTGTTGAAGTTATCGGTGAAAAAGAATTAGAGTACGATTATGTAGCTGTAGCGGTTGGAACTGGTGGTACGATTTCAGGATTGATAAACGGTGCAGCACTGGATCAAAAAATTCTAGGATTTCCTGCTTTAAAAGGTGATTTTTTGCAAAAAGATATTTGTAAATTTGTCAAAAATAAAAATTGGGAATTAATTTTGGATTACCATTTTGGTGGATATGCTAAAGTTTCTATAGAGTTAATAGAATTTATTAATAAATTCTATGCGCAATATAAAATTCCTCTCGATCCAATTTATACTGGAAAGATGGTTTTTGGCGTTATCGATTTAATAAATAAGAATTATTTTCCAGATAATGCTAAAATACTACTCATTCACACTGGAGGAATCCAAGGTGTTGCAGGTATGAATCTAAAATTAAAGAACAAAAAAATACCAATTATCAAAATCAATGATTAAGAAAATAGTACTTTGCTTTACTATCCTACTACTTGTAGCGTGCGGAAGTTCGAAACCTGTCATTACAACATCAAAACCAGTTGCAAGAGTGGTTAAAAAACCAGTGAACAAGCCAGTTGTAAAAACAGAAAGCAACACCAAACAAACCGATGCTACTCAAAAAACAGAAATATTAGAAGCAACTACTCGTGTGAAGGTAACAACCGAACTGGTCTTAAATTACATTGATACCTATAAAGATATTGCCAAACAAGATATGGTAGCCTACGGAATTCCAGCTAGTATAACATTAGGGCAAGGAATTCTCGAATCGGGTGCAGGAACAGGTCCATTAAGCGAACAAGCAAACAATCATTTCGGAATCAAATGCCATTTAGAATGGAACGGTCCGAGCGTAAAATACGACGACGATACCGAACAAGAATGTTTTAGAAAATATACAAATCCTGAAGAATCCTATCGTGATCATTCCATGTTTTTGACCAGCAGAACTAGGTATTCTAGTTTGTTTAAACTTGCTAAAAACGATTATAAATCTTGGGCAAAAGGCTTGAAAGCTGCAGGTTATGCTACCGACCCAAATTATCCAGCAAAATTAATCAGTCTCATTGAAAGATATAATTTACAAAAGTACGACGCTGAGGTTTTGGGTACTGCCTATGTGGAAACGAAAGGCAATGGCGTTAATAATAGTGCTACTAGTGGTACTAAAACCCATCAAGTGGTGAAAGGAGATACGCTGTATTCGCTTTCAAAAAAATACAACATTTCAATTGAAGAATTAAAGAAAATAAATAACATTTCTGATACCGGTATTTCAATTGGTCAGAACTTAATTTTAAACTAAAAAGAATCATGCTATATCAAAGAAGTAGTCAGCTTTTTGCTGAAGCAGAAAAAGTAATTCCAGGAGGTGTCAATTCGCCAGTAAGGGCTTTCAAAGCTGTTGGTGGTACTCCAATATTTGTAAAAAGTGCCAAAGGTGCCTATTTAATCGATGAGGATGGAAATCAATTAATCGACTATATAAATTCATGGGGACCAATGATTCTTGGGCACGCATACCAACCTGTAATTGATGCCATAACCGAAAGAGCTAAAAAAGGAACTTCGTTTGGTATGCCTACCGAATTAGAAACCAAGATTGCTGCTCTTGCAGTTTCTATGGTTCCAAATATCGATAAAATCCGATTTGTAAATTCTGGAACCGAGGCTTGTATGAGCGCAATTAGATTGGCTAGAGGATTTACTAATAGAGACAAAATAATAAAGTTTGCTGGTTGCTACCACGGACACTCTGATTCTTTTCTAATTCAGGCCGGAAGCGGTGCGATTACTTTTGGTGCGCCAAATAGTCCTGGTGTGACGGAAGGCACTGCTAAAGATACTTTATTGGCTACTTATAACGATTTAGAAAATGTAAAAGCTTTGTTTGAAGCCAATCAAGGTCAAATTGCAGCTTTAATAGTTGAGCCTGTAGCTGGAAATATGGGTTGTATCCCTCCAAAAAGTGGTTTTTTAGAAGGTTTAAGGTCACTTTGTTCAGAGCACGGTACATTGTTAATTTTCGATGAAGTAATGACAGGATTTCGTCTTGCTAAAGGTGGTGTGCAAGAATTATACAACATCAAAGCTGATATAGTTTGCTTCGGAAAAGTTATAGGTGGCGGTTTGCCAGTTGGCGCATTTGCAGCTCGGAACGAAATAATGAATTACCTGGCACCACTTGGTCCAGTATATCAAGCAGGAACACTATCTGGAAATCCGTTGGCGATGGAAGCTGGTTTAACTATGCTAACAGCTTTGAATAATGATGCAGCGGTTTTTAAAAGACTTGCCGAAAAAACAGAGTACCTTGAAAACGGAATTCATAAAGTGTTAAGCGCTAATAATGTAACGTTTACTATTAATAGAGTTGGGTCAATGATATCAGTGCATTTTGATGAAAATCCTGTAGTTGATTTTGCAACAGCAAAAAATGGCGATAACGAAACATTCAAAAAATTCTTTCATGGCCTGCTTAAAGAAGGTGTCTATATTGCACCATCAGCATATGAATCTTGGTTCATTACCGATGCGTTAACCTACGAAGATCTTGACTTTACAATTAATGCAATTGATAAAGTTTCTAAAGAATTTTAATCACAAAAAAAGTCCCGAAATTTTCGGGACTTTTTTTTATTTAAGATAAAAATAATTACTTAATTAATCTTTCAAAAAGCTGTGGCTTAGATTCTAATGTAGCCATTTGTTTTTCATTCAATGTAGCTCTTATTTTAGCTTCCATCGTTTGAGTAAGAATTTGCTTTCTTTCATCAGATAAGTTTTCTACTTCCTTATATTGATATTTCATTTCAAATAAATTGTAAAAATCTTGAGTTTGAGTAGCGTTTAAACCAACTAAATCAGCTAATTCAGTAGCGTCTGCTTTTGCAGCATCTTGTGGTTTTACTTTTTTATCTTGAGCACTTGCTGTTATCGAAAACGCACATATTAAAGTAAGAATAAGTAATAATTTTTTCATTTTCTTCAGTTGTTATTAAAGTTTAATAGAACTCAAAAATAGAAAAAATAACTTAATACTCAAAAAAAATAGGCATTATCTTTTACTTTTAACGTTTTTTCTTTCTGTCTTTCATTCTCTCAATCACTTTTTCTTTCTTATCTGCTCGTCCAGCTTCCCACTTAGTATATTGCTCTGCTGTAAGAATTTTTTTCATTTCTGCTTTTGTAGCATTTTGCTCTTCTAGCATTTTAGCTTTCATTTCAGCTCTATTTTTTTCTTTTTGAGCATCCATTTCTGCTTTTTTCGCTTCTCTTTTTGCAACTTGTTTTGAAACTAATGCTTTTACTTCGGCAGTTTGTTTTTCATTCAAATTTAAGTCAGTTTTCAAATGCTCAACTTGTTTTTCTACTTTTTGTTCAGCTGTTAGTTTTTCTCTTTCTGGTCGTGGTTTTCTTCCGGGTTTCTCTTGAGCAAATGTTGTGATTCCAATTAACATTAGGGCTACTAAAAATACTTTTTTCATTTTATATGTTTTTAAAAATTGTTACATTCATAAGACTTTAACACGTGTAAATGGTTTAATTGTTTAACAAAAGTTTGGCGAATCTATTTTTGTCGAGTACCTTTGCAACGTGAAAAAAGCAATTGTCATACTAGCACTTTTTATTCTTACCAAACCATTTTTTCCATTGGTAGAATACGTTGTTAATTATGATTATATTGCAAAAGAGCTCTGTGTCAATAAAGAACAGCCAGTTTTAGCCTGTAACGGAAAATGTTACCTTATGAGTGAGTTGGCCAAAGCTACTGATACCGATGCTCAAAAACCGCTTTCGGATAAAAAAATCGAGGTAAAACAAATTGAAGTATTGTATTGTCAAGAAATTGAATACCCTAGTTTCAATAAAGTAGTTAGTGTTTTTCGACCAAAAATCACAACGCACTACACTGATTTATATCAGTATTTAAATACCTCTTCAGAATTTCATCCACCCGCAATTATTGCTTAAAGTACTATTTTATTATTGTTTCAATTTTTTGAAATGATAGGCCATTTATGTGCCAACTTGTTTGAAAAAAATCTTTTTCAAGCACAATTTTTATATACTTTAAATAAATAATTATAAAATAATGAAATTTCAATTAAAAAAAATAGTAGCTGTTCTAGCTATAACTATTGTATTCACGTCATGTTCAAGTGATGACGATACCTCGCAATCAAATGGTAATCTTGTAGTAGAATTTGACAACATATATAACGGAGCCAATTTAGCGTTCAACACAGAGTATACCAACTCAAATGGTGAAAAAATCAAAGTCTCAACTGCAAAATACATCATTAGTAATATTGTTTTAACTAAAAGTGATGGTACAACTTTCGTTTACCCAAAAAATGACAGCTATTTTATTGTAGATGAATCTAATCCAGAAAGTACTGAACTTTTATTGAGTAACATACCGGTAGGAGATTATAAAGCAATAAAGTTCGGAATTGGAGTGGACCAAGCAAAATGGGAGCAAGGTGTTGATGCTCAAGCTAATTTTTGGGCCGAAGCACAAGCAGCTGAAATGGAATGGGGATGGACCGCAGGCTACAAATATGTAAATTTTGAAGGTACTTTTACTACACCATCAAATACAACTGCAGCGCAATTTCAGGCACACACTGGTCGTGCTGCGGATAACTATAATTATACTGAGGTTACGCTTTCATTTGAAGAAGGAGGAAACGCTTTGGTAAGAGGAACTAACTTACCTCAAGTTCATATTATGGCCGATTTGTCTCATATTTTAGACGGAACTAATAAAATCAATTTATCTGAAGGTGCTTCGATTCATGGTGGTGTAAAAATGTCACTTATGACGCAAAATCTAAGTAACATGTTCGCAGTAGATCACGTACACAATGACTAAAATTTCAAAAATGAAAAACATATTCAAATTGTTTTTTTTCAGTTTTGTCATAGGTTTTCTGTTCATTTCATGTAACAATAGTGATGATCAATACCAAGAAATTCCGGTTGCATTTGTAAAACCTTCCAATTTTCCTGATGTCATGTACAACCTTGATGGTTATCCGCTTACAGAAGCAGGAATAGCTTTAGGAAAAGAGCTTTTTTACGAAGGACGTTTATCGAGTGATGGAATAATTTCTTGTGGATTTTGTCACATTCAAAAAGATGCTTTTACACATCATGGACATACCTTTAGTCATGGTGTTGGTGAAAGTATTGGAACTAGAAATGCGCCTGCAGTTCAAAATATGGCATTCCAAAATAATTTTATGTGGGATGGTGCAACAGATGATTTAAATGCACTATCGCTCATTCCAATTAGCAGTCCAATCGAAATGAATGGAAGTTTGAATTCAATAGTTCAAATGCTAAATAGCGATGCCAAGTATCGAAAAATGTTTGAACGTGCTTTCCCAAACAAACCCATAGATACCGAACACCTGCTTAAAGCATTAGGTCAATTTATGGTTACTATGGTTTCGGCCAATTCTAAATTTGATAAATTCAGACGAAATGAAAGCGGTGGAACTTTAACCAATGAGGAACTTGATGGATATCAATTGTTCAATCAAAAATGTGCTTCATGTCATGCAACCGATTTGTTTACCGATAATTCTTTTAGAAATAACGGATTGCAACCCAATCCAGCAATAAACGATAAAGGTAGGTTTAATGTAACCAATTCTGAAACGGATAAGTACAAGTTTAAAGTGCCTAGTTTAAGAAATATTGCTAAAACCAAGCCGTACATGCACGACGGTAGATTGTTTACACTAGAAGCCGTTTTAGACCATTATGACGCTCAAGTAGTAGATATGCCAACATTAGATCCTATACTAAAACAAGGAACTACAACAGGAATTCCGCTTACGGAACAAGAAAAAACAAAAATTATTGCCTTTTTAAAAACATTAACAGACGAGGATTTTTTAAATAATCCAAAATTTTCAGAATAATAACAAAATTAAATTTAACATAAAATGAAAACAATCAAAAACATAGCTCTACTAATTTTATCTTCAACTGTATTTTTCTCATGCTCGAATGATGATGATACAACTTCTAATAATTTAGTTTCTAATAATGCTTCAATTACTTTTGATGCGAGAGTTGGTGCTTCAGATTTTGCTTTGGATACTCCTTTCACAATCAATGATGCAACCTATCAATTTGATAATTTGAGATATTGGGTTAGTAATATTGAGTTGGTAAACGACAACAACGAAACTACACCTCTAAACAATAGTTATTTTCTTTTAGAGGAGACTAAAGCAGTTGCAGTTCAAGAAGGTGATTTTACCTATCCTGCAAAAAAGAGAGAAACAATTAATGTTGCTGGTTTGCCAACAGGAACCTACACTAAGATTCGCTTTTCAGTTGGTGTTGATGCTTTATATAATGATAATTTAAGTCTTCAAGCTGGCGAACTTTCACAACTTAACGGGATGACTAACATTTCGTGGATGTGGCATACAAGTTATATTTTCTCTTCATTAGTTGGTAAAAATACAGCAAACAATCAAGCTATTGTTGTTGAAACGGGTTTGAATGCTAATTACAGAACAGTTGAAATTACATTGGCAACACCATTCGAAGTAAAAGCAAATCAGGCAAATGCACTCAGTTTGAATGTTGATGTTGCTAAAATTATTGATGGTATTGATTTAGTTGCAACACCAACGGTTTCTGCTTCAACACCAACGGTAATGTCTTCTGTAGCTAATAATTTTAGAGATAAAGTTTTTACTCAAAAAACTGTTGAGTAATGAAAAATAACCAGTACAAAATTTTTATTACAGGACTAGTAGTCGCACTGACTTTTGTTCAAATAAGTTGTTCTGGTACAGATGATTATCAGGAACTACAACCTTCAGTACGTGTTCCTGATAATTTCCCTCCTTTTGTTGATAGTCAGACTAATCCACTGTCTAGAGACGGAATTGCACTAGGCAAAAAGTTGTTTTTTGACACCACCTTGTCAGGAAATAATACGGTTTCTTGTGCAAGTTGCCATTTGCCGCAGAAAGGTTTTACAGATGGTTTAGCCTTTTCTAATTTAGGAATATCGGGCAACACTTTGCATAGAAATTCTCCAACATTGGTAAATTTAGCTTGGGCAAATAATGGACTTTTTTGGGATGGTGGTTCTACTAATCTAGAATCTCAAGCTTTTGCACCATTGGCACATCCCGACGAAATGTTTCAAAACTTGAATCAATTAGTTCAAGAATTAAAATCGAATCCCACGTACGTTTCGATGTTTGAAAAAGCGTTTAAACAAGAAGTGACTCAATCGGGTATTGTTAAAGCTTTGGCTCAATTTCAAAGAACTTTAATTTCATCCAATTCCAAATACGATAAATTCATCAGAAACGAATCGGATGGAACAATGACCGAAGAGGAACTTGATGGATTAGATTTGGCTGAACAATTTTGTTTTTCATGTCATAAATCGCCTTTGTTTACGGATAATTTGTACCACAATAATGGTTTGGATAGTGATTTTTCTGACACTTCATTTGAAGGAATGTTGCAAGGTAGATTTCGAGTTACCAATAATTCATCTGATTTGGGTAAATTTAAAACACCTACATTGAGAAATGTAGAAGTTACGGCGCCCTATATGCACGACGGACGCTTTTCAACTCTGAATGATGTTTTAAACCATTATTCCAATGGCGTTGTAAATTCGCCTTCATTAGACGCAAGTCTAAACAATTCGGGAGCACTTGGGATTCCATTAACGAGTTCTGAAAAAGCTAAAATCATTGCGTTCTTAAAAACATTAACCGATAATCAGTTCTTAAACGATACTCGATTTTCTGAATAAATAATAAATGAAAAAATACATTTTACTTTTTACAATTGCTTTTCAGTTGGCAAATGCTACTGTAAAAGATTCTGTGCCTAAATTTAGTTTCAAAGAACAGTACACTTTTTTTGATGAGGCATCTTTTTTTGACGATTGCGACGCCTGTGGTTGCTCGGCAAGTGGCGGCAGTATGGGTTTTGCCTCGATGCTAAATTCAGACTTTATAGGAATTCGGTATTTTAATCAACGATACCGAAGCACTGATGGATTGTACACCAACTCACCTTGGTATACTGAAGATTTCAACACGATTCAGATTTGGTCACGAATTCCAGTATCCAAAAAAATACAAATTTCGGCTTTAATTCCGTATCATTTTCACAATCGCGATACCCAATCAGGAAGTCAAAGCATAAATGGTATGGGCGACCTTACGGTTTTGGCAATGTACAAGTTGTATGAAACTAAAAAAGACAGTACGATTTTAACGCATTCGCTACAAGTTGGCGGCGGAATTAAAGCGCCAACGGGTAAATTCGATCAAGCCAACGCAGGTTTAGTTAATCCGAGTTTTCAAGTTGGAACCGGTAGTTGGGATTATCTTTTAGCAACTGAATACATCATCAAGAGAAAGAATTTAGGTCTAAATGCACAAGTAAACTACACGATTAAAACCGAAAATCAAAAAGACTACCGTTTTGGAAACCAACTCAACTATGCTGGAACATTGTTCTATTTGCATAAAATAAAGAAAGTGTCCTTGGCACCGCAATTGGGTTTCGCCGGCGAAGTATATGACAGTAATTACCAATACAATCAAAGAGTGCGAAAATCTTCAGGAGATATTATATTTAGTAAGTTGGGCTTTGAAATAGGTAAAGACAAATTCTCTTTTGGTGCTAATGCGATGTTGCCTATCAATCAAAATTTGGCTAGTGAAAGAGTAGAGGCGAAATACCGATTGAGTCTTAATTTGAACTATACTTTGTAATAAAAAATGCCCCAAATAGTGTATAACTTTTTGGGGCATGTTCAAATTGAGTTCCTTTTTTATTTTCCTGAGTATTCTGTCAGTTTTTTATATAATTCTGGTTTAGCTTTTAGTGCTTCCAATTGTTTTGGTGTAAGAGCCGATAAAAATTTAGCTGCAATACGCTCAAAAATTACTTTTTTTTCTTCAGTAGTATTCGCATTTGCGATAGCTTCATCACGCATATTCATCAAAGTAACGTAATCTTTTTTTAGATTTTCATCTAAAGATACTGTTTGTGAAATTTCTTGCAAATCACTAGTCTTAGTAGCACTGATAGCTTGCGCTGTTTTATTTTCTTGACTCATTCCAATCGAACAAAAAGTAAGAAAAAGGAATATAACTACTATTTTTTTCATAAAAAATCCAATTATTGAGTTGCTAAAATACTTATTTTTTTAAATCAATTCGAAAATTTAACTAAAATGTTTTATTTTCTATATAGTTAATGATGATAATAATACGATGAACCAATCATTTAATCAATGTAGTTTTAGGTATTTCGTTGGTTGTAGCGGTTTATTAATTTGTCACTTATGGCCAATTTTCTTTAAATATCCAATCGAAATACCTTTATTAATTTCAAGATTTTGATGATTTATTTCTTCATCTTTTTCAGATGAGTTTACGTATTCAGATTGAATTTGTACAAAAAATAATAGCTCCTGACCTGCAAATTTGATGGTTCAAAGTATTAATTTGCGTTTTCCAATTCAAAAGTAACAGTAACAGTTCCAGAACCTAAGGCTGCTGCTAATCCTTTGGTGTCATTGATAGTTCCCAGTTTTGTGTAGCGATACGGAGTTGAAAAAGATTGATAAAAAAGCACCAACGTTTTAGAACCATACAACATCAAATCGCCACATTGTATAGTTTCAACTTTTGAAGAATTCATAGGAAAACTGTTTGTGAATTCATAGTATTTTTCGTTTCCATTTAGTTCAATCATCGGTATTGTAATTGGTAATAGTTCCTTCAACGCTTTTGCTGCTGCTTGGTCTGAAAGTGTGGCTGTGAATATTTGAGAATTTACCGTTATTTTGATTTTTTCTTGCTCCATGGAACTTCTATTTTCTGGGTTAGTGTTGCCGTCAACTTTATAGTAAGTAAATGCTGTACTTGTGATAGCCAAGAGTACTGCAATTAAAATAATGTACAAAGGTTTCACTTAATTATAAATTTTTGGTAAAAAAGTCTTCTAATTTACTAAAAGGGATGATGTCTATTTGGTCATAAAAATCGGTGTGAACAGCGTTAGGAATGACAATTAATTCTTTAGGCTCAGAAGCCATTTTGAAAGCATCTTCGCTAAAATATCTGGAATGTGCTTTTTCGCCAGCAATTACCAATAAAGGTCTAGGTGATATTTCTTTGATGTAGCTTAGAATAGGCATGTTCATAAACGATAAAGCGTTGGTGGTTGTCCAAGAACCAGTAGAATTTACCGAGCGCGCATGATAGCCTCGTGCTGTGCGGTAATAATCAAAATACTCTTTTACAAATTGGGGTTCGTTGCCTTTTAAATCGCCATTCAGTTTGTCACCATATGAAAATTTTCCTACTTCAGCATCTTTCCAGCGTTGTTCGCTCAATTGTGCTAAGATTTGCGTACGTTGCTCTAATGTGGTTGCGTCGTTATAACCCTTCGATAGCACTCTAGTCATATCATACATTGTTGATGCGGCAACTGCTTTGATGCGCTTGTCTACAGCCGCTGCGTTCAACGCAAAGCCACCAAAGCCACAAATTCCGATAATTCCAATTTTAGAACGATCAACATTTTTGTGTAAACCTAAAAAATCAACAGCAGCACTAAAATCTTCGGTATTGATATCGGGTGAAGCTACATTTCTTGGTTCGCCATTACTTTCACCTGTGTAAGAGGGATCAAATGCCACAACAGCAAAACCACGTGCTGCCATTTCATTGGCATACAATCCTGAGGATTGTTCTTTAACAGCTCCAAATGGTCCGCTAATAACCAAAGCTGCTAATTTTTTAGTTCCTGTGTTTTTTGGAAGATACAAATCGCCAGAAAGGGTAATGCCATAACGATTTTTAAAGGTTACTTTTTGACGTGTTACTTTATCGCTGAGTTTAAAAGTGTAATTTTCTGTAGTATTCCTTTTTTCTATATTTTTTTTATCGGCATTTTGAGTGCAGGATTGCACCAAAAACAATAGCGTTGTAACTAATAAAATCGATCGTCTTTTCATGTTTATTGTATTTTAAATTTTTTTAATGATTTTTGCCGGTATTCCTCCAACAATGGTATTGTCAGGAACATCTTTGGAAACCACCGAGCCTGCTGCTACAATTGCGTTTTCTCCAACAGTTACGCCTTGTAAAATGGTAGCATTTGCGCCTATCCAAGCATTTTTTTTGAGGTGAATTTGTCCAACCGTCAAGGAGTGTCTGTTTTCTTTTGAAATAGGGTGTCCTTCGGATAGCAAACTCACTTTTGGCGCTATTTGCACATTGTCGTCGATGATAATTCCGCCTAAATCCAGAAATACACAATCGAAGTTGATGAATACATTTTTGCCTATTTTGGTATGTTTTCCATAGTTAATGTGTAGCGGTGTAAATATGGTAACACTGTCGTCAATTTCATGTGCTGTAATTTCACTTAAAAAGTGCCGAATTTCATTTGGATTGGAGGAGTTATTCATCGAAAGCAGTAACTTTTTAGTGGTAAAAGCGGCTTCTCTCATTTTGTAGGCTTCTGGATCGTTTTGCACTATAGTTGCACCCGCTTTTAATCTGTCAAATATATTTTTTGTTACTTCTTCCATCGATTTTACTTTTTTTATTAATGAAACAAAATTAAAAAGAAAGCCTCGCAGTGGGATTACTGCGAGGCTCAAATTGCTTTTCTCTAAAGCTCAATTTTTAAATTTCGGTAGGCGAAAATCCGTAGTGATTTTTGAATGTTGTTGAAAAATGAGAGGCGTTTTTAAAACCAACTTCGACATACACATCTTGTACTTTTTTATTTTCCTCTTTCAGTTTAATGTATGCCATTTCTAAGCGTTTTTTTATCAACCATTTTTGTGGTGTGATGTTGCTTATTTTTTTAAAATCTCTTTTAAAAGTGGCCAAACTTCTACCTGTAAATGAAGCGATCTGTTCCATTGAAAGCGACTCCATGTAATTGTGGTTTAAAAATTCTAAGAGGTCGATTTTCCAAGGTTCTGCAAAGTCAAACAGTATCGGATAGAGTAGTTCATTACTATCTAATAAAGCAAAAATTCCTTCTAGTAATTTTAATTTAACAACGCCATCATTGGGTTTAACGTTACTCTCAAAGTAAGGAGTAAGTGATTGAAACAGACTTTCTATTGCTGGACTTGACTCCAATTTAAAAACGGTTTGGTCCGAAATTTTAACCTGCTTTGGGATTTCGGATTTGTTCATTTTACTGAAAAAATCGCGTAAAACTGAACGTTGAAATGTCAACGAAATTCCTTTGTACAAATCGTCACCCTTACTGTTTTTGTACATTTTCAAACGGTGATCGCGACGGATAAATGCACATTCTCCAGCTTGTAATTTTATTTTTTTATTTCGGTCTTCTATTACTTGTTCACCAGAATACAAGTAGACCAGAACGTGTTCGGGCGTTGCGTGAATACACTTTTCGCTATAATCAGCAAAGCAGGAGAGAAATAGGCCTGAATAGCTTATAGTTTTTAGTTTATTGTCTTCTGGTACTTCCATAATTGCAGCTACTTTTCAACATACAAAATTAGACTTTTTATTCATGAAATATTTTGCTTTAAGGCTCAATTTGTCTTTCTGTAAGGCTCAATATTGTAATTAGCAGTTGATAGTCTTACTTACAGTAATTGTAAGTAGATTATCAATATGTTTTGGTATAAACAAAAAAATCCGTTTGAATTAAAAACGGATTTTAAATTATATAATTAAACTATGTTCTTTACAGAAATGATTTACTTCCCTAAATATTCCACAATTTTAGCATCGCCATCAACCACTACTTTCATCAAGCCGTGTTTACTGATTCCTTTACTTGCTGCATCCCATTTTTTACCACTTAAAGCCGATTTTTCTTTTAAATCTCCAATCGAAATTCCTTCGTTGGCTTTCAAGATTTCGATAATCCACTTTTCATCTTCGGTAAGGTCAAGTTGTTTTTTCTCTGGACGCATTTGCGGGAAAAACAACACTTCTTGGATAGAAGGATTGTTAGTTAAGAACATGATCAATCGATCCATTCCAATTCCTAATCCCGATGTTGGTGGCATTCCATATTCTAAAGCTCTCAAGAAGTCTTCGTCTATAATTCCGTTAGCTTCATCGTCACCTTTTTCAGAAAGTGCCATTTGAGCTTCAAATCGTTCACGTTGGTCAATTGGATCATTCAACTCGGAGTAGGCATTGGCAATTTCTTTACCGCAAACCATCAACTCAAAACGCTCGGTCAATTCAGGATTGTCTCTGTGTGATTTACACAATGGAGACATCTCCTTAGGATAATCAGTAATAAAAGTAGGCTGAATAAAATTTCCTTCGCATTTCGCTCCAAAAATTTCATCAATTAATTTTCCTTTACCCATGGTTTCATCCACTTCAATTCCCATTGATTTTGCGGCTTCAAAAAGTTCGGATTCGGTTTTACCTGAAATATCAAAACCAGTAAAGTTTTTGATAGCATCAGTCATCGTAACTCGTGCATAAGGCGCTTTAAAACTTACTTTATGCTCGCCAAAAGTTGCATCTGTAGTTCCGTTTACCGCATTGGCACAATGTTCCAATAAATTTTCGGTAAACTCCATCATCCAGTTGTAGTCTTTGTAAGCTACATATATTTCCATAGCAGTAAATTCAGGATTATGCGTTCGGTCCATTCCTTCATTTCTAAAGTTTTTCGAGAACTCATACACTCCGTCAAATCCACCAACAATCAATCGTTTCAAGTACAATTCATTCGCAATTCTCAAATACAAGGGAATATCCAAAGCATTATGGTGCGAAATAAATGGTCGTGCGGCAGCGCCACCAGGAATGGCTTGTAAAATTGGAGTTTCAACTTCCATATAGCCAGCATCGTTAAAGAAATTTCGCATCGCAGAAAAAAGTCTTGTTCTTTTTACAAAAACTTCTTTCACATTTGGGTTTACCACCAAATCAACATAACGCATTCTGTAACGCAATTCAGTATCGGTAAAAGCATCGTGTACTTTTCCTTCTACATCTACTCTTGGAAGAGGCAAAGGTCTAAGTGTTTTACTTAGAAAAGTGAAATTTTTAACCATTACACATTGAGCACCAACTTTAGTAGTAAAAAGTTCGCCTTCAACACCAATAAAATCACCTAAATCAGTTAGTTTTTTAAAAACCTGATTGTAAAGCGTTTTATCTTCGCCTTCGCAAATTACATCTCTGTTAAAATACAACTGCATTCTGCCTTCGCTATCTTGCAATTCGGCAAAACACGCTTTTCCTTGGTCGCGAACACTCATCAATCTACCAGCAAGAACCACCTTTTTACCGTCTTCAAAATTTTCCTTCACCTGTTTAGAAGTGTCCTTTACAGGATATAAATCTGCAGGATAAGGGTTTATTCCAAGTTCGCGTAAACCGTTAAGTTTTTCTCGTCTAATGATTTCTTGTTCCGAAAGTTGCATATATATAAGTATTTTGAGGATGCAAAGATACTACAAAGATTGCAAAATTAAAACACAAGATTTTTATAAAACCTGTTCAGATTGAGTGCTTATTTTTTTATGAAATACCAATGATTTACAAATTACTAAATTTTGAATAAGTTCTATTCTATTTCGAGCTTAGTTCGGGTTTTGTTCCTATTTAGTTCCTAGTTGTGGTACCCTAACTTAGTTAACGATTCGATTGTATTTGCAAAAAAAGTGTCTTTTTGCGAACGAAATACGAATGAACTACGAACAAAACAACAACCAAACGTAGTGCTGCTATGTGCCTACTTTAAAAAATTGTCTTAAGAGTTTTTTGCATAACTATAAATTGGATTTATTTATTAAGTTATTATAATGTCCGCTAAAGTGTAGAGTTAATGTATATAAAAGGTATATCAAAAATATATTAAAGACATTGTTTAAGTGGGGTTGTGGTACTCTTGAAAATTGAACTTCTTTATTCATTACAATCTAATATTAACTAAATAGATAAATTAAAGTTCGCACTATTCCTAAAAAGAAACTATTTGTATATTTGTATTCATTTAAAAAAAACCAACCAATGAAAACTTTAAAACTATTCGCTGTAGCACTTACCATTCTTTCCTTAGTAAGTTGTTCCATAACCGAAAAAATGATTGTTAATGAAAATGGATCAGGAACTTTTTCTTATGATATAGACGGCTCCAAAATGATGTCTATGATGGGAGATGCTTTCAAAGATTTAGGTGCCGACGATTCAAAAAAATCAAAAAGTAAGAAGAAAAAAAACAAAGAGGAAAATGCCGATCAAGTTGTTGCATCAAAGAAAGTTTTAGATTCAACTTTTACTTTCAAAGAATTATTTGCTTCTAAGCAAGATAGTATTTCTAAATTGCCAGTAGAAGAGCAAGAGAAAATAAAAAAGATGGAACGTTTCAGTGTTCGCACTGTTATCGATGAAGAGAAAGGAATTATGAATTATTCAATGTTTACCGATTTCAAAACTGTTTCGGAACTGCAAGATGTAATGTCTCCTGTGCAATCTATGAAGTCATTGTCTCCTGCTGGTCAAAAAGCCGGTGGATTAGGTATGGCGCCAGACGAATTAAATGATAATGCTTCAACAAGTTATTTTTACGACGGAAAAACATTCAAAAAAACGGTTTCCAAAATTGAAAAGAAAAAGGAAGAAGCGGTTGAAGAAGTTGCAGAAGAATCGGAAGAACTAAATTTAAAACAATCATTTGATATGTTTTATGAGCAATCGAGTTTTAAAGTTGTATATCAATTTCCTAAAGCGGTAAAAAAAGTTTCGGTAGACAATGCTCTTTACAGCGAAGATCGAAAAACAGTTACCATAGAATATCCTTTGAAAGATTACATGGAAAGTCCAGATAAATTAAATTTTGAGGTAACGTTCGAATAATATTTTATATTTGATAAATAGTAAAGCAACATTTAGTAAGTTAGATGTTGCTTTTTTATTTGTAGAATTTCAAAACAGAACTTATCTAGAATTCTTTGTAACTTTGTACTATGAATAAAAAAATTCAATTTCAAGACTTAGGCGTTCAAGATTATAAAACTACTTGGGATTATCAAGAAGAGTTATTTAAACACATCGTCGATTTAAAAATTCAGAATAGACGAGAAGGGACACAAATTGAAACGCCAAATTATTTTTTGTACGTTACCCATCCACACGTTTATACTTTAGGTAAAAGTGGTGCTATTTCAAATCTATTATTATCTGAAAAACAACTTGAAAGTAAAGGAGCTACTTTTTATAAAATTAATCGTGGTGGCGATATTACCTATCATGGTCCTGGACAAATAGTGGGTTATCCTATATTGGATTTAGAAAATTTTTTTACGGATATTCATAAGTATTTACGTTTTCTAGAAGAGGCAATAATTTTAACTCTCGCTGAATATAATATAATAGGTACACGTAGTGAAGGTGAAACAGGTGTATGGCTTGGTGTAGGCACACCATTTGCTAGAAAAATTTGTGCTATGGGTGTTCGGGCTAGCCGCTGGGTTACCATGCACGGGTTTGCATTAAATGTAAACGCAGATTTAGGATATTTTGATAATATTGTTCCTTGCGGTATAAAAGGAAAAGCAGTTACCTCACTAAATATCGAACTCGGTTTAGCTACTGTTGATGAAAATGAGGTAAAGCAAAAAGTGCTTAAAAACTTTTCATTTTTATTCGAATCCGAATTTTACAATTAATTTACATTGTAATTTACTTAACAATTTGGTAACATAGCTATAATTCTAACTTCAATTGTTCTGTAAGTAAGCGAAAGGACATTCTGTGATAGGGTGTTATTCCGTATTTGCGTATAGCGTCTCTATGTTCTTTAGTAGGGTAGCCTTTATTTTTTTTCCAATTGTACATAGGGAATTCTTCATGAATTTTATTCATATATTCATCCCTGTAGGTTTTAGCTAAAACGGAAGCTGCCGCAATACTCATAAACTTACTATCGCCTTTTACAATTGTCGCAAATGGGATATTGCCTAATGGTTTAAATCGGTTTCCATCTACAATAATGAATTCTGGTTCCACTTTGAGGGCAAGTATGCTTTCGTGCATTGCCAATATTGATGCGTTTAAAATATTAATATCATCAATGACTACAGGTTCTAAATTGCTTACGGCATAAGTTATAGCTTTTGATTCTATCAATGGCTTTAAAGTTTCTCTGATTTTTTCTGACAGTTGTTTGGAGTCATTTAATAATGGTAACTTAAAATCTACTGGAAGCACTACAGCTGCTGCAGTTACAGGACCGGCAAGGCAACCTCTGCCGGCTTCGTCTGTTCCACATTCTAATTTAAAGTTTGAATATCTTAAACTTAACATAAAATTAATTTTGATAAAAATACATTTTTTAACGCAACCTTTTGCATTATTCTGCATCTTATTGAAGAGTTCTAACGACAAAGTTAGTTTTACGCACAAAAAAATTAACAAAAATAAATTGTAATATTCCGAAGTATTATTTGTTTATTTAAGAAATTATTAAGAAGTTTGCGGAATAACTAACTCAAATAAATTAAATATGAGATCGAAGTTCAAATGGATTTTCACGCTATTAGTAGCGTTTACAATGCAGTTTTCGTTTGCACAAGAGAAAACTGTAACTGGTACTGTGTCTGATGCACTAGGACCATTACCGGGTGCTACAGTTTATGTAAGTACTGCAAAACAGTCTGGCGTATCAACTGATGTTGATGGTAAATTTGCTTTAAAAGCTAAGCCAGGTGACAAAATTATTGTATCCTTATTAGGTTTTGAGGATAAATCTTTTACTGTTGGTGCTGCAAGCAACTACAGTGTAACTGTTAAAGAGGCTACTCAAGTTCTTGATGAAGTAATTGTTGGAGCTGTGGGTATTAGTAAGAAAGCGGCAGCTGTAACTTACAGCAGTCAACAAGTGAAGGCAAAGGAAATTGTACAGGCTGGAAACCCTAACGTGGTTCAAGCGTTAGTAGGTAAAGTTTCTGGTTTACAAATTAACACTACAAATAATAGTGTTAACCCAACTTCTAGAATCGTTATTAGAGGTTCTAGTTCGTTAACTGGTGACAACCAGGCGTTAATTGTTATTGATAATGTTATTTCTACTGCAGGTGTTCTTACAACAATTGCTCCAGAAATGATTGAGTCTGTTAACACAATTAAAGGACCGCAAGGTTCTGCGCTTTATGGTTCTCAAGGTGCAAATGGAGTTTTGATTGTTACAACTAAAAAAGGTTCTAAAGAAGGTAAGCCGGTAGTAACTTTTTCTTCAAATATAGATTTCCAAGAAATTTCTATGTTGCCAGAAAGACAGACTAAATACGGTCAAGGTTGGAATGGTGGTCACATCAGCTATGAAAATGGTGGATGGGGTGCAGAGATGGACGGTGTTGTAAGACCAATCGGTTTGTTACAAGCTGACGGTACTTATGTTATGGGTAAATACTCACCTATTAAAGATAATATCAAGCCATTCTTTCAAAACGGTACTATATTTCAAAATACACTTAGTGCTTCTCTAGGAGGTCCTGATGGATTTGTGTTTCTTTCGGCAAATAAACAAACAACTGAGTTTGTTGTAGATGGTGATAATTTAAATAGAACTACATTTTTATTTAGAGCTGGAAAAAATTTAGGAAAATGGGAAATTGGAAGTACTATTAACTATATTGATACAAAGTCTGAAACTACTTCTTCTAATTTATTTACTGATTTGTTGCAAACGGCTTCGAATATTCCAGTTGAAAAATTTAGCTCTCCTTTCAATCAATACCACTGGACATCATATTACAGAAGTCCATATTGGTTGTCTAAGAATGTTAGAAACTTCAACAGAAATTCATTTGTGAGCGGTGTTTTAAATATTAAATATACCGTAAATGATAATATTAATTTTACTTACACTCCTAGTGTTCAACTTCGTTCGTCTAATGCGTTATCATATACTAATGCTTATGTTGATAGAGTACGTGTAGGTGGTGGAGATCACTCAGTTATTTCTGCATTTGATACAAACAATCAATCTTCAAGAAATATTTATGCTGACTTTTTTGTTAATTTCAAGTACAAATTAGCTGAAAAACTTGATTTTTCTGCGAATGTTGGTAACAACATCACAGATCAGTATTCTGATTTAACTTCTGTTGGAGGAGATAACTTGACAATTCCTGGTTTTTATAATATTTCAAATATTACAGGTGACCCTAGAAGATCAAGTGGATATTCAAGATTCAGAAGTTATGCTTTTTTAGCTAACGTTGATTTTGCATATGATGATTATTTATATTTAAACTTGACAGGTAGAAATGATTGGATTTCTACTCTAGATCCAGATAACAATTCATTCTTTTATCCTTCTGCTGGAGTATCATTTATTCCTAATAAGGCAATTGAGGGTTTGAAAGATTCATTTTTATCTTCTTCAAAAATAGCGGTTAATTTAACTAAAACAGGTAGAGCTAATGGTATTAATCCTTACGATATTACCCCAGTTTATGTTCAAGGTACAGGTTTCCCATTTGGAAGTAATAACTCATTTTTACAAAGCACTGGTGTTACCGATGCTAAAATCAAACCAGAATTTTCTTTCCAAAAAGAGCTTAACGTAAGTTTAGGTTTCTTTAAAGAGAGAGTTACATTAGGTGGGTCTTTCTATACTGCTGATAATACTGATTTGATTACTGCTACAACTCCATCAAGAGCAACTGGTTTAACATCTGCTAGAATTAACGTTGGTGCAACTACTAAGACTGGTATGGAAATTGACTTAGGATTAAGTTCTAAATCTGATGCCGCATTCAAATGGAATGTAAATGTAAGTTATGCTACATTTAAAACGGTTGTAGATAAAGTTACTGATGATACTAATGAAGTTGCATTAGCTAGTTTCCCTGGTAGTGGTATAGGTATCTTTGCTACAGCAGGTGAAGAGTTCCCTTTAATTAAAGGTACTGCTTATGAGCGCGATGAAAACGGTTCAGTTATTATCGACGCTACAACTGGTAATCCAGTAGTATCATCTGATTTCCGAATCTTAGGTAAAGTTACTCCTGATTATATATTAGGTTTCAATACTTCTGTAGAGTATAAAGGTTTCAGATTATCTGGAGTTTTTGATTACAGAACTGGTCACAAATTTTGGGCAGGTACCAAAGACGATTTATCATGGTCAGGTCACTTAGTTGAATCTGCACAAAATGGTCGTAGAGGTTTTGTATTTCCAAATTCTGTTATCACAACTGGTACAACTGGTGTTTATGCTCCTAATACAGGAACAATCACAGGAGGAACAACATACACTGATTATTTGAATTATTTTTCAAATGAATATAGAAGAGTTGCTGAAAACTATGTGCTTGATGCTACAGCTTTCAAATGTAGAGAATTAGCATTGTCATATTCTTTGCCTGCTAAAATGCTTGAAAAAACTAGTATTAAAGGTATTACATTTGGTTTAAATGCAAGAAATTTATTTATAATATTACCAAAGTCTAATAGAGGTTACCACGATCCAGAACAATCAAGATCAAATGGAAACGATCAAGGTATTGCTGTTACAGGTCAATATCCAACGACAAGAACTTTCGGTTTTAACCTAAACGCAACATTTTAATATTAATTAAACATGAAGACATTAAAATTATTAATTCCCTTATTAGCTATAACACTATTCTCATGTAGTGATAACTATTTGGACGTAAATGAAACTCCAAATAATGCTACGGATGTACCGCCAAATTTAATTTTAGCTGCTGCACATGCTAATACTTACAGAACAATGGCGACAACTGCTAACGAACTTGGTAATGTTTGGATGAACAGTTGGGGTGCTAACATTAACTCTTTTACAGGTGGTTACGCTGATGAATTTTCTTTATCTATTAGTAACAGTTTTTACACGGGTATTTGGGATAATATCTATTTAAATACTGCTAATTACACAAACATTATTAATAGTACTTTGCCAAACTATGAAAATCATAAAGCAATTGCTAAAATTATGAAGTCGTACTATTTTCAATATTTAGTTGACTTGTATGGTGATGTTCCTTATACAGAAGCACATAAAGCTACTGGTAATTTGTTTCCAGCTTATGACGATGCACAAACTATTTATCGTGATTTGTACGAGAAACTTGATGAGGCAATAGTTGATATTCAGACTGCTCCAAGTACTACTTTTGCTGTTGGTGCTGAGGATGTGATTTTAAATGGTAATATGAATCGTTGGGTTATTGTTGCTAATACTTTGAAACTTAAAATTCTTGTTAGACAGATGGAGTTAGCTCAAACAGATGGTGCTACACAAACGTATTTGACTGAAAAGTTTGCTGAATTAGTGGCAAGTAATGCTCAATTTGTTGGTGCTGGATTAACTGAGAACGTTACAATCAATCCAGGTTACTCCAATGCTAGAGCTGCACAGCAAAATCCTTTCTACAATAGATGGGGATTAGCTTTAAATGGTTCTGCTGTAACTCAAAGTTATAATTTTGTAAGAGCTACTGACCATGCTGCACAGAATTTGAATTCTAATTTTCCAGATCCAAGACGTGTAAGATTATTTAATACTGCTAGTACTGTTTCTGGTGTGAAACAAGGTGCTGCAGCTGGTGCCAATCCTGTTGTCTTAACTCCGATTGGTCCTGGACTTGCTCCAACAACTGGTGTAGGTACTGCTGCAGGTGCTACTACTGCTGCAACTGGTTCTGCTATGAATGGTTATATTTTAACTTCTGCGGAAAGTTTATTGTTACAAGCTGAAGCTGTTCAAAGAGGTTACCTTGCTGGTAATGCTAAAACTCTTTTCCAAAGTGCTATTACACAATCTTGCTTATTGCTAGGAGTTACTGCTGCTAATGCTACTGCTTACAATACTGGTATAAACAGTATTTCTGGTAAAGGTTGGGATGGTTCTGCTAATAAGATTGAAGCAATTATGTATCAAAAATGGGTTGCTTTAATGGGTATAAATGGTATAGAATCTTTTATCGAATATACGCGTACAGGTTTCCCAAGAACTCCTAGAGCTTTAACAGCTCAGTATCCATCTAAGCCTAACAGATTAATGTATCCAGTTTCTGAAATTAGTGGTAATGCAGCAAATGTTCCTCCACAAACTTTAGCTGATGTATTCAGTACCTTTATTTTCTGGGATGTTACTCCACCTGTTGCTGAACCTTTTAATTAAAAAAAATTATGAAAAAAATTCTTGCATTATTATTTATCGCTGCTTCCTTTATCGCTTGTGATAAGGATGATAGTAATTTGGTTGATGAAGATTTCGCTAACACAGATCGTGTAGTAGGTTTTCTAAGAACAACACAAAATGTTCCTTATTTTGAAGATTTAGGAACAATTAGACGTGAATTTCCTTTTGATATTATGAACGGTGGTTCAGGAGCTCCTTTCAATGAGGATTTAACAATCACTTATGAGATCGATCCATCTTCTACTGCTGTTGAAGGGTTTGAGTATGATTTTGTTGATAGTTCTAAAACTGTAGTTGTACCAGCGGGTACGAGTTTTGGTTTGTTACCACTTGACGTAATTACGGGTAATTTTAATATCACGCAAAAAACTTCTTTAGTACTTAAAATTACAGCTGTAAACAAAGATGGTTTCGTAATTTCATCTCAAAGTGGTAAGGTCACTATTAATTTTATTGGATGTCTATCTCTTTTAGAAGGAACTTATACTGTTGTTCATACTAGAAATGATGGGTCAGTTTATACGCGATTGAATGAAGTAGTTAGTTTAGAAGATATTAATTATTTCCGTACAACTACAACTGCTGAGTTTACAGTTGCTCAATTAGCTCCTCCTGCTCCTTATGCTGGTTATTATTTCACAGACATATGTGATGATATTTCTGTAGAATCACAGAATCTTGGAGGTGCATATTCTAACTTAGTTCGTGGTTTAAGTACTACTGGTCAAGATGGAAAAGTTTTAAGCCCTACGCAATTCAGAGTTTTTTATGAAGTTACATTTGCTGCTGGTAATAGAACTTACACGTCAGTGTACACAAGAAATTAATTTAACTAAATATTAAAAATGAAAAATATATTTAATTACAAAATCATGTCATTGTCTTTTGCATTTCTTGCATTAGCATCATGTAATGACGATGAAGCTAGTTTCGAAAAAAGTATCAAGTCTGTTGCTACTATTTCACAAACTAGTTTGACTATCACCGAGGGTCAATCTGTACCTTTAACAGTTACTCTAGATCGTGCAAACAACGAAAGAAGCGATTTGAAAATTGAAGTTCTTTCTGGTTCAGGTACTTTTAGAGATTTTACTATTACTTATGGGACTAATGAGCCAATTGATCTTGAAACTACTGTGGATGATGGTTACGGTATAATTGGTTACAAACTTGCCGTACCAGCTTATTCTACAACGTTCACTTTTGATCTTAATGCGGTCCTTGATTTAAACGTTGAACAAGCTGAAACTTTGGTTTTGAAATTGTCTAGCGTTGGGAATGCTAGCTCTACTGTTGCTGAAAGTTCTGAGATTATCAATTTGACTATAAACAATGGTACTGCCAATGATTTAGTTACGTCTCTTGATTGGAGTGCTCCTTTTGCCGATTCACATGGAACAATCAGAACAGCTACTTATGTTGGTGTTGATAATGCTAATTGGGGTTTTTGTAACTATGATTTTGATATGGAAGTTTATGATGAAAATTTTGATATTTTCAATGTAGATTATGATAATTGTCCTGCTGAAGTATTGATCCCTGCAAGTGCACCTAATGGTGATTATATTGTTGTACCACAATTTTATAGTAGAGCTTTACCGGCGGCACAAGCTAATAGATTACCAAAAACAAATGAAATTATTTTTCCAGCAATTTTAACTGTTGCTAAACCTGGTGTATTCAATTATACAAAAGATATGACAGGTTCTTTTAAATATTCTTCTGGAGGTATTGCTCAAGGTAACAATGCTGCTTTTATTCCTGTTGTTGTTGTAACTAAAACAGGTACTAATTATGTTGTTGCTGACTTTAATACAGGAGATGTATTAGCTCAAGGAAAAATTAATAATTTTATTAAATCTTTGAAAGCTAAAAAATCAAAAAAAGGTTTAAAGTCAAACTAATATTATAAAATTTTATTAAAATTTTGAAGACCGCTATTTATAGCGGTCTTTTTTTGTTTGTTAGCTGTTTTCTTTTAATGGTTTTGTTTACTTTTGCTTACTAATTTTTAGCAATGAAATATACATATAGTCTTTTATTTTTGTTATTCTGTTTGACATTAAGTGCACAACAAAATTTAGACAAACCTTCTTTTCAGATAGCCAATAAAAATAATAGCAATACAAAGGCAACTATTGATTTGTATAAAATAATCACACTAGAAAAAGATACTACTTACGTAGATACTACTTTGTCAATTAAAAGTGAGTACAAATACAATTATTTAAGAAAGGACCTTTTTGGGCTATTGCCATTTTCTAATGAAGGTCATTATTACAATACTTTAAATTTTGGATTAAAAAAATATTCTGTATTGCCTAGTTTTGGATTTACAGCGAAACATATCAATTATCTTGAAATAAATGAAATTAATTATTATTCTGTCGCTACGCCTTTAACTGAAATGTTTTTTAAAACGGTAATGGAGCAAGGGCAGAATGTAGATATTTTAGTTGCTTTAAATACCTCAAAAAGACTAAATATCTCAGTGGCTTATCGAGGAATTAGATCGCTAGGAAAATATATTAATCAACTTACTAGTTCAGGTAATTTTAGATTTACAACTAGTTATAATACAAGTAATCAAAGGTATTCTGCGAATTTTCATTTTACTGGCCAAGATCTTTCAAATGGTGAGAATGGTGGAATAACCAGAATTGAAGATTTTGAAGGCGAAGATACAGATTTTGATAATAGAGCAAGATTACAAGTTTATTTAAGAGATGCTAAAACTTTTATGAGAGGTAAAAGAATTTTCCTCGATCATAGTTTCCGTATTAATAAGAGCAATAATCAGAATAATTTGTATATCAATCATCAGTTTGTTTATGAAAACAAGTTTTTCGAGTACAATCAAGTAACCGTTCCTTCATCTATTGATGGTACAACAGATTTTTTTAATAGGTTTGGTACATCATACCTTACCGCTCGTATTAACGATCAAGTTACCTACAATAGCATGTATAATAAAGTGGGTGCAATTTATGAAAACAAGACGTTAGGAAAATTTGGTTTTTTTATAGATGACTTTAGATTCAATTATTTTTATGACCGAGTACTAATCTTAGATTCAGACTTTGTTCCTAATAAATTGTCCAATACTATTAATTCGATTTCAGGGCAATACGAATACCGAAAAAATAATTGGAGAGGGAAGTTCGTTTATGCTAATTCTATTTCTAAAATAGCAACACGAAATCTTTCTGCCAATTTAGAGTATAAAATAAACGATAAAAATTCACTTTCTTTTCAATACGAAAACATAAGTAAAGTTCCCAATAATAATTATGCCTTGCATCAAAGTAGTTATGTAAATTATAACTGGAGCAATGAATTTAAAAACGAAAAAGTAAATAACATTACTGTAAATGCAAATCTTCAATGGTTTAAGGCTTCTGCGCAAGTAACTTCATTAAATGATCATCTTTACTTTACAGATGTTTCAGAAGTAGATAACCAACAATTAGTTCGTCCTTTCCAATACAGTCAAACAATTAATTATCTATCTGTACAATTAAGTCGTGAATTTAAATTCAGAAATTTTGGTATAGACAATACGTTCTTATATCAAAAAGTGGATCAAAATGACCCTATTTTGAATCTTCCTGAGTTTACAGGAAGAACAACAGTTTATTACGGCAATAAATTCTTTAAGAAAAACCTACAAGTACAAACAGGTTTTATCATCAACTACTTTACGAAATATAATGCCGATGATTTTAATCCCATATTGTCAGAATTTTTTGTTCAAACCAATAAGCAAATTGGTGATTTCCCAACAGTAGACTTTTTTGTAAACGGAAGAATTCGTCAAACAAGAATATTTATAAAAGCCGAACATTTCAATTCTAGCTTTACAGGAAACTCGTTCTACTCAACACCCAATATGCCTTACCGTGATTTTATAGTTCGTTTCGGTTTGGTATGGAATCTGTTTCAATAAATTTTTGGAACAAATGGTTTGGGCATTTTAGCAATCCCTATTCCTGCTGTACATTTCAAGTTCCGATGAAAAATCGGAAGCTTTTCATTTCCATCAGGGTTAGCTAAGTTATCATTTACATAAAATAAAGGCATTGCAAGAACACTTTATTATCAATACCTTTGTATTCACAAATTTTAATTATGGAATCGCTATAAAAATTGGTTTAGTAGGCAAATACCAATGATCAAAAAAGCGATACCCTATGTTACCATAAAAAAATAGAATTTACACATATGAATTATTCAGAAAATATATTAGGAACTATTGGTAATACACCATTAGTAAAACTAAACAAAGTTGTTGAAGGCATTGATGCTCTTGTTCTTGCAAAAGTAGAAACCTTCAACCCAGGAAATTCAACCAAAGACCGCATGGCTCTAAAAATGGTTGAAGATGCCGAAGCCGATGGACGTTTAAAACCAGGCGGAACAATTATCGAAGGAACTTCTGGAAATACAGGAATGGGCTTAGCCCTTGCCGCAATTGTAAAAGGTTACAAATGTATTTTTGTAATTACTGATAAACAATCCAAAGAAAAAATGGATATTCTTCGTGCCGTTGGTGCCAAAGTTATCGTTTGCCCAACCGATGTGGAGCCAACAGATGAACGTTCGTATTATTCGGTTTCTAAAAGATTGGGAACTGAAATTCCAAATTCATGGTACGTAAACCAATACGATAATCCATCCAATGCACAAGCGCATTATGAACAAACTGGTCCAGAAATTTGGGAACAAACTGAAGGAAAAATTACTCATTTTGTTGTTGGAGTAGGAACGGGAGGTACTATTTCTGGAATTGGAAAATACCTTAAAGAAAAAAATACAAATATTAAAATCTGGGGAATTGATACGTATGGGTCGGTTTTCAAAAAATACCATGAAACTGGGATTTTTGACGAAAACGAAATCTACTCCTACATTACCGAAGGAATTGGTGAAGACATTCTTCCAAAAAATGTAGATTTTTCACTTATCGACGGATTCACAAAAGTTACTGATAAAGATGCAGCAGTTTACACGCGTAAAATTGCATTAGAAGAAGGAATATTTGTTGGAAATTCTGCCGGTTCATGTGTAAAAGGATTGCATCAATTGAAAGAACATTTCACTAAAGATGATGTAGTTGTTGTTTTATTTCACGATTCAGGTAGTCGATACGTAGGTAAAATGTTCAACGACGATTGGATGCGCGAACGTGGTTTCTTAGACGAAGAAATTACAAAAGCTGAAGACGTAATTAAAGATCATATTGATAAACCACTTGTTATTGTTCGTACAGAAGAACTGGTTTCTCACGCGATTGAAAGAATGCGTAAATACAAAATTTCTCAAATTCCAGTAATTGATATCACCGGATTTGTTGGTTCTGTAGACGAATCTGATTTGTTTCAAAGTTATGTAACAGACAAAGATGTAGCTGAAAAACCGATTAAAGAAATTATGGGGAAACCGTATCCAATAGTAAAACTAGGAACTCCAATCGAAGAAGTTTCCAAGTTATTTACAAAAGACAATCAGGCGGTTCTAGTTGATTTAGGAAACGGAAAACATCATATCATTACCAAATACGATATTATTGGTTCGATAAAATAATCTAAAACCTACAATGAAAGTTGTAGGTTTTTTTATTCTCCTAATAAAACTCCAGAAACATTCCACGAGCTGAAACTTGTTCCTTCATTTGATCCTTGAGGAATTTTAACTTGAAGTGTATGAGTTCCAGATTTCAAATCGCCTAATTCAACATAAACAGGATTGGTTACTATTCCTGGACACCAATTAGACCTGCTATAATCTGATGATGATAATCCGTTAGGGAAATTTCCAGAGGCAGGATTGTACAAGCGATACGAACCACAATCTTCGCGCCAAGGTGTAAAATGATATACTTCTTTTTCGTCTAAAAGCAAGGTATTTTTCTTTGGAACAAATTCATCTCCATTTTCCCAACCACCGTGACCCGTTGTGGTGTAACGAATCTTCGCATTTTTCAAATCCTTCGCTAAAGTAAATTTTACAAATAATCCTTTGTCTGAATTGAATAATGTACCATATTCCTGTCCTGCCATTTCCATAACATTGGTCGTATTAAATAGCGGAATCACATTTGAAGCTTTTGAAACACCATTTTCTTCGGGATGAATAGTAATATTTACAGAAACTTTATGCCCGCCTTTATCATAATTTCCAATAAAAGTGCCAATATAAACTTCTTTATTATCGATTGCAGTAGTTAATTCAGAAATATCTTGTCTATAATTTACTTGCTCTTCCCAAGTTTTATCTTTCAATTCAATGGTGTTAAAATGTTTAATCCCGAATGGAGTGAAAAAGCGCATCAATTCGAGTAGCGGCGTATAATCATCAGTTGAAATTATACCTTGGTATTGTTTTCCATTTCCGTTTTCATAAACAGGAAGTGACTTTACACCATTTTGTAATCCGTTTAAAAATGACGTTTTTTTATCCATCGGAATCATAAAAACCGAACCAGTTCTGTCGTAAGCATCACCATTAGAATGTTCGGTAACATCAATAAAAACTTGACTACCTTTTGCAATTGCTGGAATTTTTACTTTTCGCAAAATTACAGTTCCATTAGCAAATCGCATAATACTGTCGTTGGATATTGATTCACTTGAAAAATTGATAACTTCATTTTTAAAAATTGGAATAGTAGTAAATCTGCTTTTCCAAACTAAATCTTTATAGGTTAGAATGTCTAGGATATCTTTAGATTTGATTTCAGCTCGTACGTTTGATGGAAATTCTTTTAGTTTTTCAATTTTCGTAGCCGAAATTACAAAATTACCATTTCTATTGATCTCCAAAACAAGACCTAGGGTTTGTCCTAAAGTATTAGGTGAAGCGTTTATTTTTAAGGCATCGGTATACCAAATTTCGATAGTATTCGAGTTAATACTTGTTCTTGCTTTTTTACATTCGTATCCTAATATGGTTTTCTTGTCAGATAGTAACTCAAATGTTTGCTTTTTCAACGATACACTGTCAACTGTGGCAATACTTTTAGCCGAATTCAATTGTGCAATGGTTGCGTATTGAGATGGTTTGTCTTTGGTGAATGAAAAGGTTTCAAATGGAAATTCGGCAGTTTTATTGATGATTTTCTGATTCGTATTAACGCTTTCTTTTTGATTTGCATACACTAAAATCGGTTCTTGATTTTCAATAAGACTTCCGTTCGAAGTTCGTAAATAGGTAATCTTAAAAGTGGCATTGTTTTTTTGGGCATTTGCAGAAACGATAAAAAAGAATATAAAAAGCCAAAGATATTTTTTCATTTGAATAAATTTTAAACAAATATAGTAATTTGAAAATTTGATTTTAGCAATTAAGATCTGTAAATTGCAGATATTAAAAACACAAAATGACATTCACAGCAATAGATTTTGAAACTGCAACTGGAAGCCCAGAAAGTGCATGTGCAGTAGGAATTGTAACCGTTAACAACGGAATTATTACAGAAGAATTTTATACACTAATTCAGCCACCAAACAACGAGTACTGGCACAGAAACGTTATGGTTCATGGTATAAAGCCAATTGAAACCATTAATGAAAAAACATTCGACAGCCATTTTCCAGAAATTCAAAAGCGCTTATTTGGGAGAAAAATTGTTGCGCATAATGAAGCTTTTGATCGACGCGTTTTGAAAAGCACAATGAAATATTACGGATTGTATTACGATGAACTCGAAATTGCAGATATGTGGGAATGTACCTGTAAAATCTACAGAAAAAAAGGGTATAAACCAGCCAATTTAAAGCATTGCGCAGATTTAAATAATATACAATTGGTTCATCATGAGGCATTATCAGATGCTAGAGCTTGTGCAAAATTGTATTTGTTACAATAATTTTAGTATATTCGTTTTTCAATTATTTGCCAAGAACAAAATTAGTACATGCCATGAAAGAAGATTTTCTACATTACGTCTGGAAATTTAAAAAGTTTGATTTTTCTAACTTAAAAACAACCCAAGGCGAAACGATTACACTACTCAATTCTGGATTTTATACACAACAAGCTGGACCAGATTTTTTTAATGCGCAACTTATAATAGGAAATCAAAAGTGGGCTGGAAATGTAGAAATTCATTGTAAAGCTTCAGATTGGTATTTACATCATCACGAAAAAGATCAAAATTATGATAATGTAATTCTTCACGTAGTTTGGGAAAACGACACTCCAATTTTTCGGAATGATAATTCAGAATTACCAGTTTTAGAACTTAAGAATTATGTTTCAACTGATGAACTTCATAAATATCAAGCACTAACAACACCTAAAAGTTGGATTTTTTGCGAGAAACAACTACAATTTGTAGATGAGTTTGTGTTTAAAAATTGGCAAGAGCGGTTATTTTTTGAGCGATTAGAACGAAAATCGCATGCAGTTTTCGATTTATTGGAACAATCGGAAAACGATTGGGAAGCTGTACTTTTCCTATTACTAGCTAAAAATTTTGGACTTAATACCAATGGCGAAGTGTTTTATACAATTGCGCAGTCGATAACTTTTTCATTAATAAGAAAAGAAGCTTTAGATGTTCATTATCTTGAAGCTTTACTTTTTGGTCAAGCCAACATGATTCCTCTTAATGCTGAAGATAATTATGTTAAAGAATTGAAATCTTGGTATGATTATATGGCATTGAAATATAAATTGGCAAAGCCTGTAACTGAACCAGTTCAATTTTTTAAACACCGACCAGATAATTTCCCGACAATTAGATTAGCACAATTAGCGATGTTATATCATGTGCAAAGAAATCTGTTTTCTAAAATTGTAGAAGTAAAGTCTGTTGATACTTTGTATCAATTGTTCAATTTCTCAGTTAGCGATTATTGGAAAACCCATTACAATTTTGATAAAGAAAGTCCAAAAAAACAAAAAGCGATGAGTAAATCGTTCCTAGATTTGTTGCTCATAAATACAATCATTCCGATACAATTTGCTTATTTTAAAAGTATCGGAAAGGAAAATACTGAAACTTTGATCAATTTAGTAACATCAGTAGCGTCAGAGAAGAATTCAATTATGGATAGGTTTGCGTCTTTCGGTGTAAAATCGAAAAACGCATTTGATTCGCAATCATTACTACAATTGAAAAATGAGTATTGTAATTATAAAAAATGTTTGCAATGTGCCATTGGTATAGATTTGTTGAAAAAGTAATTTTTTTTGCAAATTAATTGTATCTTTAATTTATAAATTTTAAAAAATGCGTCCAATAATTCGTTTAAAATATTTCTTTGAAAAACACGGTTTTCATGTTTCCTCAAGATTGGCCGACCGGCTTGGGATGCGCGCCAATAGCGTACGGATTTTTTTTATATACATATCATTTGTCACTGCAGGTTTATGGTTTGGGGTTTACTTAACTATAGCATTTTGGATGCGACTTAAAGATTTAATTCGAGCCAAGCGAACCTCGGTTTTTGACTTATAAATATATTTTTGATGAACGAGCAAAATCCTTTTAAAACAATTCTGTATTTCTCTAAAGATCAAAAGAAAGGTCTGCTGTTTCTTTTTGCGATCATCATTACCATTCAAGTTGTTTATTTTTTTACCGATTTTGCAGTAAAACACAAACCGACAAAAGAAGAGCAACAATGGCTGTCACTTCAAAGTGCAATTGATACGCTCAAACTAGAGAAAAAAGAGCTGAAATATACTATGTATCCCTTTAATCCAAACTTCATAACTGATTTTAAAGGGTACAAATTAGGGATGAGCACCGAGCAAATCGACCGACTTTTAGCTTTTAGAAAGCAAGGAAAATTTGCCAATTCTGCAGAAGAGTTTCAAAAAGTTACTGGTGTTTCAGATTCTTTATTAGATAAAATAGCACCTTATTTTAAATTTCCAGATTGGGTTACCAATAAAAATCAAAATAACTACAACAATAAAAATTATAAATCCAATTGGAAAGAGTTTCCTAAAAAAGAAGCAGTAAAGGTTTTAGATATTAATCAAGCTAGTAAGGAAGATTTGATGAAAATATATGGTATTGGCGATGCCATTTCAGATAGAATTTTAGCTCAAAAACAATCTTATGGTGCTTTTGTATCGATGGAACAAATGAATGATATTTGGGGATTATCACCCGAAGTTATTGCCAATTTGAATAAATATTTCACGGCATCAGTTCCATCAAATCTTAAAAAAATTGATATAAATAATGCTTCAATCAAGGAGTTAGGTCAGTTTCCACTTTTTAAATATCCCATATCTAAAAATATTGTTACCTATCGCAGTATGAATGGAAATATAAAAATTGAGGATTTAACAAATATTAAAGGATTTCCTGTTGATAAAATAAAAATAATAGCCTTATATTTGGAATTCTAAAATAAACTATTATTTTTTTAAAAAATTGCAACAGAAATATGAATTCAATATACTTTACAGAAGAGCACGAATCGTTTAGAAAAAGCTTTCAAGATTTTTTACAAAAGGAGGTCGTTCCACACATAGAAAAGTGGGAAAAAACGGGCACTATCGAACGATTTATTTGGAAAAAAATGGGTGAAATGGGTTTCTTCGGAATCAATTATCCCGAAGCTTATGGCGGTTTAAATTTAGATTTATTTTATACTGTAATCTTCTTAGAAGAACTTCAAAAAATTAAATCCTCAGGATTTGCAGCTGCAATGTGGGCACATTCTTACCTTGCCATGACGCATTTAAATTCAGAAGGAGATGAGCGCATTAAACAAGATTATTTAGCGCCAAGTATTTTGGGTGAAAAAATAGGTGCATTGTGTATCTCAGAACCATTTGGAGGAAGCGATGTTGCTGGAATGAAAACTGTTGCTGTAAAAAATGGAGACAAATATATAATTAACGGTTCCAAAACATTCATTACCAACGGAGTTTATGCTGATTACTATGTTGTAGCGGCTAAAACTAATCCAGAGTTAGGAAATAAAGGAATAAGTATATTTTTAGTTGATACCACTACTAAAGGTATATCTGCAACCAAACTTGATAAATTAGGATGGAGAGCGTCAGATACTGCCGAAATTGCATTTGATAATGTAGAAATTCCAGCAGAAAATCTAATGGGATTAGAAGGTAAAGGCTTTCCATACATCATGGAACATTTTGCTTTGGAACGTTTAATTATGGCAATAAATGCACATGCAAGAGCTGAATATGCTTTAGAATATACTATTCAGTACATGTCACAACGCGAAGCTTTCGGAAAAACTATCGATAAATTTCAAGCACTAAGACATACTATTGTTGAGCATGCTACCGATGTAGAACACTGTAAAATATTTAATTACGCTGCTGTTGCTAGACTAAACCAAGGCGAGTATGTGGTTAAAGAAGCTACAATGGCGAAACTTAAGTCGACCAAAGTTGCTGACGAAACTATCTACAGTTGTTTGCAAATGCTTGGTGGTTATGGTTATATGGAAGAATATCCATTAGCACGATTGTTAAGAGACAGTCGATTAGGACCTATTGGCGGAGGAACTTCTGAAATTTTAAAAGAAATTTTGTCTAAAATGATTATTGACAATCAGAATTATAAAACTGCTGAGAAAAAATAAATCATAAAGTATACTTTTTTCAAGATATGTACGGAGTTATTTTAGAATAAATGGGTTGTATTTTTAGATGAATACAAATTGTTTTCTACAAAACATTTTTTATTTTTTATGTATTTTGATGTAATTCACTGTTTTTTAGACTGTTAATAAAAATATATTTTTTTACCAAAAAATACTTGATTATATAGATATTGGTTGTATATTTGCACTCGAAACATCGCGGGATAGAGCAGTAGGCAGCTCGTCGGGCTCATAACCCGAAGGTCACAGGTTCGAGTCCTGTTCCCGCTACTAATTACAAGCCATTCAGCAATGAATGGCTTTTTTATTATATTATTATGTCGCACAAATCAGGTTTTGTAAATATTATTGGTAATCCAAATGTAGGGAAATCCACATTGATGAATGCGTTTGTAGGTGAACGTTTATCTATAATTACTTCTAAAGCACAAACAACTCGTCATCGTATTCTAGGGATTGTGAATGGAGAAGATTTTCAATTGATTTTATCAGATACTCCTGGTATCATTAAGCCTGCTTATGAAATGCAGGAATCGATGATGAATTTTGTAAAATCAGCTTTTGAAGATGCAGATGTGCTTATTTATATGGTAGAAATTGGTGAGCAAGAATTAAAAGATGAATCTTTTTTTAATAAAATTATTCATGCTAAAATTCCGGTGTTATTATTACTGAATAAAATTGACAATTCCAATCAAGCACAACTAGAAGAGCAAGTTGCTTTTTGGACCGAGAAAGTTCCTAATGCAGAGATTTTTCCAATATCGGCATTAAAAAACTTTAATGTTCCTGAGGTGTTTTCTAGAATTATTGAGTTGTTGCCTGAATCTCCTGCTTATTATCCTAAAGATACCTTAACTGATAAACCAGAACGATTTTTTGTAAATGAAACCATTCGCGAAAAAATCTTATTACATTATAATAAGGAAATTCCGTATTCAGTCGAAATAGAAACTGAAGAGTTCATTGAAGACGAGAAAATCATCAGGATAAGAGCATTAATTATGGTGGAACGTGATACTCAAAAAGGCATTATCATTGGCCATAAAGGCGAAGCTTTAAAGCGCGTTGGTATTGAATCTAGAGCTGATCTCGAAAAGTTTTTCGGAAAACAAATTCATATTGAAATGTACGTAAAAGTCAATAAAAATTGGCGCAGTAATTCTAATATGTTAAAGCGTTTCGGATACAACCAATAATTATTTTGTTTGATTTTGAAACACTGAAAGATTTTCAACTTATGTTAGTCGAATCGTATCGTTTTTGAAGGAGATATTTTAGTGATTATGTATGATGGAATTAGCAAAATTATAATACAAATTGCTATAGTTCCTAAATTCAAAGCAAGAATATAGAATAAATTTATTTCTACTGGTGCTTGGTTTACATAATAACTTTCGGGATTTAATTTTATAATACCAAAGCATTTCTGCAATACCAGCAATCCGATACCGATTAAATTTCCCCAAAAAAGGCCGCGAACAATTAAGTAAAAAGCATTGTAAAGAAATATTTTTCTTATGGTCCAATTGTTAGCACCTAAAGATTTTAGAATTCCGATCATTTGAGTACGTTCCAAAATTAGGACCAACAAGGCAACTACCATATTAATCGTAGAGACCGTTATCATGACAATTAATATGATGATGATGTTGAAATCAAAAAGTTTTAACCAATCAAAAATATAATAATACTTTTCGATGATTGTTTTTGAATCTAATGTAGAAGATGTTTGAGCATATATTTCGGCACCTTTTTCCTCAATTTTAGAAAAGTCGTTTATAAAGATTTCAAAAGAACCAACTTCATCGGGTGTCCATTTATTAATACGTTGCAAATGTCTAATATCGCCAATAATGTAGCTGGAGTCAAATTCTTGAAAACCCGAATTATATATCCCAACAATTTTGAATCTTCGAGAATTGGGAACTTTATTCGCCTCTTCTTTCATGAAAAAAGTATTGAAAGAATCGCCTAATTTAAGTTGTAATCGGTTGGACAAATATTGTGAAATTACAATTTCCTGATTCAAGTCGCTTTTAAGATCAGGGATTCTTCCAGACAGTAAATATTCCTCAATATCATCCCAACGATAATCTTTTCCAACACCTTTAAAAACGATTCCTTCAAAAGCATTTTCAGTCCGAATCATGCCGGCTTTACTACCAACGGCTTGAATGTGTTTGATGCCGTCAATGTTTTTGAATTTTGGATAAAATTTTTGGTTTATACTTATGGGTTCGGTACTTACATCCGACTCATTGTTGTTGTAATTAGAAATAATGACATGCCCATTAAATGCTGCAATTTTCTGTCTAATTTTTTGTTGTAAACCGGTACCCGTTGCTACCGAAACTATCATCATGATAATTCCAAGTGCAATTGCTGCAATAGCAATTTTTATTATTGGTGCAGATATACTACTTTTATTGTTTTTAGAAGTAATAAGACGTTTGGCAATAAAATATTCTAATTTCAAAAGCGTTAGTTATAGAGTTATTATCTTCAAAAGTACAGTTTATACACGAATTACACCAATTTAGATTATTTAATTTAACACTTCAATGAAACATTCATTTTATACTATTTCTTTTCTTTTTCTTGTATCACTAATTTTATTTTCTTGCGGTAGTGCTAAAAAAAATAGTACAAATACAACTGTTGCAAATTCAAAAATGACCAAACGCTTGGACAATAGATCTAAAAATGAAGTTTTTAAAAATTCATTTGGGAAAAACAATTTTACTGGAGCTGAAAATATAAATGCCTACGTATCATTTTTAAAAGATAAAAAAATTGGAATTGTAACTAACCAAACTGGTAGTGTTCAAAAGTTGAAAATTGTACCGCCAAATTCTAAAGATAGCGGCGGTTGGTTTGAAAGTCAGCAGAGTATTGTAGATTTATTCATCGAATTAGATTTAAATGTGCAAACTATTTTTGCTCCTGAACACGGTTTTAGAGGAACGGCTGATGCTGGTGAAGTTATTGTTGATGGAAAAGATACTAAAACTGGATTGCCAATAATATCATTATACGGCGAAAACAAAAAACCAAAACCCGAGCAGCTTGCTGGTATAGAAGTTTTGGTTTTTGATTTGCAAGATGTTGGAGCACGCTTTTACACCTATATTTCATCGTTGCATTATGTAATGGAAGCGTGTGCTGAAAATAATATTCCGCTTATTGTTTTAGATAGACCAAACCCCAACGGAAGTATTGTAGATGGTCCAATCCTAGAAAAAGAATTCACAAGTTTTATAGGAATGCATGCTGTACCAATCCTGCATGGCATGACAATAGGAGAATATGCAAAAATGATTAATGGTGAAAAATGGTTGAAAAATGAGTTGCATTGCGATTTAAAAATAATTCCTTGCCTTAATTATAAAAGAGCTATGAGTTATAGCTTGCCTATTAAACCGTCACCCAACTTACCAAACGATCAAGCTATAAATCTCTATGCAAGTCTTTGTTTGTTTGAAGGTACCAATGTTAGTTCGGGAAGAGGTACTGAAAAGCAGTTTCAAATTTATGGTTCGCCATTTTTGCCAGCAAGTAATTTTAGTTTTACTCCTATTCCTAATGCTGGTTCAAAGGAACCGATGAATAAAAACATCTTGTGTTATGGCGAAGATTTATCAGAAATTCCTAAGGTAGAGCAGTTGGAACTAAAATGGCTAATAAAAGCGTATGCAACAACTGGTGATAAATCTAAATTTTTCACGCCTTTTTTTACAAAATTAGCTGGTACCAAAAAACTTCAAGAACAAATAGAAAGCGGAATATCTGAAGAGGATATAAGAAAATCTTGGGAAAAAGGAATTCAAGAGTTCTTAAAAATGCGTAAAAAGTATTTGATTTATCCTTAATTTTTAACTTCGATATTCGGATTTATTTTCAATAACTCATCTATAAATTCTTTTTGAAATTCAGGAGAAATTAGAATTTCGTCATATTTATTGTAAACTAGTGCCAGTCGATCTAGTGAAAGTGCCGGCGAACTAATTGGGTTTCTAGTTTTGTAAACTTTACGGATCGTGTGAATGTCGATTTTACAAGTCCAAAAGATTGTTAAACTATTGTCTTGAATGGCATATTTTAATTTTTTGACTACAATAATAAGGGCAATCACAATTGCTAGTAGTATAAGTGATAGCCAATATTTTTTAGATAAAATTCCATCTACCACTGGAAATCCTAGTATAGCAATGACTATGAGTACCAACCACCAATCTATTTTCGATTTGAATTTAGTCATTTTATAAGGGCATTTTGTTTTTCATTTTCTCAACAATATTGTAAGCCGCTGGACAAATAGCAACGTTTTTTAATGTTAAATCTGAAATCTGTTGAAATTTTTTACGATCGGTATGCGGAAATTCTCTACAGGCTTTTGGACGCACATCATAAATCATACAATAATTTTCTGAATCTAAAAAAGTACAGGGAACCGATTTTAAAACATAATCTTTGTCTTCATCAATTCGTAAATGCTGATCTATAAATTGCTGCGGTTTTTGCTTAAAGTGTTTGGATATTCGCTCGATATCTGCCAAGGTAAATAATGGACCAGTTGTTTTACAGCAATTGGCACAAGACAAACAATCCGTTTTTTTAAATTCTGCATCGTGTAAATCTTGCATTATGTAGTCAATATTTTTTGGAGTTTTCTTTTTGAGCTTGTCAAAATACTTTTTGTTCTCTAGATGACTATCTTTGGCTAGTTTTACAAGTTCGTTTAAATTTGGCTTTACCATAATTGTTATTTCTATTGCAAATTTAAGCAACTTTACACATATAATACGTACTTAATTATGAAAGACCTATTTGGAAAAGCCATGTTTGATTTTCAAACGAACAATGCTCCAGAAGATATTATTACCGAAACATCGATTTCTGAAGCCGACGAAATGAGTGTTTCGTATCTTTTTAGAGATTTTGATGACATGCCGATTTTAGAACAAGTTGCTTTAAATAGAAGTTATGGTAAAGTTTTAGACGTTGGTTGTGGAGCAGGAAGCCATAGTTTGTACCTTCAAAATAGTAAAAAATTAGACGTTACCGCAATTGACATTTCAGAAAAAGCAATCGAAACTTGTATTTTACGCGGAGTTAAAAACGCCTATGTAAAGAATATTCTTGATTTAGAGAACGCTAATTTTGATACAATTTTGTTATTAATGAATGGTACTGGTATATTTCAAACCCTTGCCGAAGTTTCAAAATATCTTTTAAAGTTAAAAAGTTTATTGAATCCTGGTGGTCAGATTTTGATTGATTCTTCGGATATTATATATATGTATGATGAAAGTGACGACGGTGGAAAATGGGTTCCATCTGATACGTACTATGGAGAACTTACCTTTACAATTAGTTATAAGAATGAAACAGAAAGTCCATTTCCGTGGTTGTATTTGGATTATAATACATTACAAAATGTAGTTGTAGCGCATGATATGAATATTGAATTGCTTCAAGAAGGAGATCATTATGATTATTTGGCCAAAATATTTTGATTAATTACTCCACATTAAAAACTAAAACTAGACTAAAATCGTTAATACTTAAAAAGTAGATTATGAAAATGCTAAAAGTGGTTAGTTACAGTTTATTGTTTTTGCTGTTTTGGGGTTGCTCAAATGAAGAAAATGCTTCTGCTGAGAACGGAATAAATAGATCTGGTAATTTAAAAAATACTGGGAAAAGTGCTAATGACTTTTTAGCAGCAACCAAATACCAGTCACTTATGGTCGAGGTTACTTATGTACAAAGTTTGCGTCCAAATCCTCAAACATTGGTTAATCTTAAAAATTTTCTAGAAGCTAGATTAAATAAGCCAAACGGAATAACAATTGTAGAACAACAAATTGCGGGTCAATCGGGTGATCCATTTACCATACAAGAGATAAGTAAAATTGAAGATCAATTTAGAACTAAGTACAACAATGTTGGAGTTCTTGCGCTTCATTTGTTGTTTTTGAATGGCAGTTTTACTGGAGATACAACTACGTCCAGAACTCTTGGTGTTGCTTACAGAAATACATCGTGTGTATTATTCGAAAATTCTATACAAAGTTTAAGTGATCAACTTACAGAACCAAATAGAGTAGACCTTGAAACTACAGTTATTACTCATGAAATTGCGCACTTGTTAGGTTTGGTTGATTTGGGTTCTAACATGCAAAATGATCATATTGACGAAGCGCATGGAAAACATTGTGAAAATCCAGATTGTTTGATGTTTTGGCAAATAGAAAACAATAATGTGGTAGGAATGATGACTGCTGGAACTATTCCACAATTGGATGCTAATTGTATTTTGGATTTACAAGCAAATGGTGGAAAGTAAAAAAACCACCAGTTTTTCTGGTGGTTTAAGTTTTAAGATGATGAAAGTTGAATAGGTAAAGTATATAATACTCGTACTTTTTTACCCTCTTTTTCTCCAGGTATCCATTTCGGTGATTTTTTTAGAATTCTTATTGCTTCATCGGCAGTGTTAAATCCTGCATGACGCACAACCTCAATATTGGTTATACTTCCGTCAACATCAATAATAAAAGCTACTAAAAGTTTTCCTCCTTTAAAATTTTTATCACTAGTAAGATTAAAATTTTTACCAATAAATTTGTAAAATTCACTCATTCCGCCCGGAAATTCGGGTTTAATTTCTAATCCAGCTAAATTATAAATTTTACTATCTGAACTTTCATTTACTTCAGTTTCTTTCGTTTGAGAAAAACTTATTTGAAAACAAGCAAAAAAAAGTAGTAAAAACCTGAATTTCATAAATTATTCTGGCATGTATTTCATCATGATGCTTTGTAATCCTTGACCCCATTCTTGTCCTGCAGCTTGTGATTTTTGAAGAATCTCTCCCGATTTTTCAGCCATTTTTTTTCCAACTGGACTGTTGTAAAAAGCCAACATTGCTTTGATGTCTTCTTTAGTATACGTTTCCATATAAACTTTGGCAAGGCTATCGTATAAAGCTGGTAAGGTTGCATCGAAATCTACACTGAAAGCAGCTTGTTTGTCTTCAGGTATTTGACCAATAATTTGATTTTTTACTGATTTCATTTGATTAGCAGATCCACTATTTTCAATTACTTTTAAAACATCTTTTTTGAATGCTTCGTCTACTTGAGAAAAAGATAATTGTGCCGCTAAAACTAATCCTAATGTTAAGATAATTTTTTTCATAAGTTTTTTTGAGTTAAATATTTTATAAAAATAGCATAAATTTTTAAACCAACAAATATTATTTGACTGTTTCTGAAAGCCAAAAATTAATACATATTAAATCTGTTTCTAGCTGGTTTTTCTTTTGCACCAAATTTTTCTAGTTTGTAAGTTAAAGAAAACATAGCATACCTTTTAAGTACAATATTTTCTTCATCTCTAATGGTAGTTGGTGTTATCGTTCTAGTCGCATTTTGATTTTGATTAAGCAAGTCATACACTTTCACTTTAGCAGTAAACTTTTTCTTGTAAAAACTATACGATAAACTTGTATTGAGTAAATAGAAATCTTTCTTAAATCCATCTGCTATGTTGGAGTTGTAAGTATAACCAAAGTCGTTTCCGAAAACCCAATTCTTTGGCCAATAGTTGGTTGTTTGTACATTGAATTTATGTACAAATGATGAAGCTGAGTTTACGGTATAATTGGTAAAGTCGGTACTATTTAGGGTGTATCTATAAGTAGGATTTACTGTAAAAAGTTCACCATATTCATAAGTAAAGTTTACTCTCGGTGTAAGGTCGAGCACTTTGGCATCATACAATTGACCGTCAGTAAAACCTCTTGATAAATCATAATTGGCATTAAAACCGAAGCCAAATTTAAAATTGTGAGCTCCTTTTTTTATAGATCGATTCCAGTTTCCACCAAACCAAGTTTCGTACGTGCCCGAAATATTATCATAAGTAGTAGTTCTTTTTCGGTTGTCATCGAATGTGGTTGAAGAAACAATTTGGCTGTCATAATAACTTCCACCAAGATAAACACTGTATCCAGATCGTGTTGCATAGTCATAATCTCTGAAGCTAAAATATCCTTGATGGTATTTATTAGGATCGAGATTTGGGTTTCCAATAAATGTATTCAATGGATTGGCAAGATTTTCTACTGGTAGTACTTGACTTGCCGATGGAAAATCTACATTGTAGTTATAGTTAATCCATATCGATTTTGATTTTGTAAAATTATATCCACCATAGAAGTTAATCGCAGGAAGCACATAATTTTTGTTTAAATCGGTCGTATTGTTTAAATACAAAGAATGATTATTGAAAGAGGTTATTGCAGTACCAAAGTTCATGTATAAGTTGTACTTGCTTCTTCGTGTTGCAATTCCTACCTTAGGAGTTACTGTATTAGTAGTAGAAGTTAGATAATTGGTCAGAAAAGGATTTTCAATTGTATAATTGTCTGTTACAGCATCATAATCAAATGTTTTTCTATCTTCAGAATTGCTATCACGATTGATGTTCAATTCAAAATTAAGATTTAATGAATCGGTTACTGGTTCAGAATATTCTACTCCAGCGTTGTAATTGTCCGATAAATTTCTGTTTGACCGGAGCTGATTACGAATATCATCAGGTTCGGTGCTTTGATAGAAAACGGTTGCTGAGTTACTTAAATTGGTCGTTTTAGAAACACTATTATTATTCGAAAAGTAAGCCGATAAATTGCGACCTTTTTTCTTAAATGATTTATTGAAATTTACATTGTTGTTAAAGCTGCCAGTATCATTATCGTTAGAAGATGTTGATGTGCTTTCATTCAATAACTGATTGTTTTCATCAAATGAAGATTCGAAAGAGCTACTTCGAGAAGTGTTATTAGCTTTTGAAAATTTTGGAATTACAGAAATTGTAGCAGTTGAATCAATTTTATATTCAAATTCAAGATTTAAATTGTGACTGTATTTTTGATCATCTGTGGTCGAATTAGAATTTGTGGTAAAATTTCCGCTAGGTAATAAATTGGTTTGATTCGTTCTGTTCGTGTTATTAGAATCTGCACTTGCAAAGAAATAGCTTCCTGTTGATTGAAAGTTTTTTCCGTATTCATCGGCATAATTTATACCTATTAAATTTGAATGGGTTATTCCTTTTCCACCACCAAAGCGCATTCCATTTATTCCAAACGAACCGTCAGAACTTGTGTAAAAGGAGTTGTTTCGACTTCCTTGCATGTTATCAAAAATTTCGTCCATCGAAAATCCTGTAGCATTAATGTTATTGGAGGAAGCAAGGATACTAATTTTTTGCTTGTCTTTGAAGTAATTTACAAGAGCGCTACTTTCATACCGTTTGTCTGTTCCAGTTCCTGCCATAAATTTTCCGAAAAGGCCTTTATTCTTTTTCTCGTCTATGGTCAGATTTATACTTGCGTTGTTGGAACTAGCGGCTTGTCCTGATAATTCTTCTTTTTTAGTTTTGGTTTCGGTAACCTGTACCTTATTAATTATGTCTGATGGTAAATTTTGTAATGCAATTTTTCCGTCTTTGTCAAAAAATGGTTTTCCGTTTACAAGTATTTGATTTACTTCTTTACCATTGACTGTTATTTTTCCTTCGGCATCAATTTCTACACCTGGAAGCTGTTTGAGTAACGTTTCAACATTAGCATCAGGTCGTACTTTAAATGATGAGGCATTAAATTCGAGAGTATCTTTTTTTATTCTTATTGGCGGCGCATCGTTTTTAACAACAACTTCGTTAAGATTATTAACCGTTTCTTTTAGCTCTATAGTTTTAAAATCTTTATTTTCTGAAATCGATTCGAGTGCGATTTTATAGCTATCAAAACCAACAAAAGAAACTTTTAAAAATACGGGTTGATTATTTTTTTTAATCTTGATGTCGAAATCTCCTAATTTGTTTGTTATAGTATAATCTATAACGGTAGAGTCTTTTGCAGATGAGATGTAAACGGTTGCTGACTCGATAGGTAATTTTGTACTTTCATCTAAGATTTTACCTTTTAATGAAACAATATTTTGTGAAAATACTGTTGAAAATGAAAATAAAATAAGGATTGTGAGGAGGGTTTTTTTCATAAAAAAAAATTAGCTGTTTTTATTGGTTGCAATAATAACAGCTAATTTTTTAAAATATTATAAATAGTTAAAATTTCTTACAAAATTTAACAATTTAATTATTTTTCTCTTATATATATGTCTATTGGAACTCCAGAAAAATCCCAGTTTTCTCGTATTTTATTTTCTAAAAATCGTTTGTATGCTTCTTTAACATATTGAGGAAGATTAGCAAAAAACACAAATTGCGGTGTAGGAGTTGGCAATTGCATGCAATATTTAATTTTTACATATTTACCTTTAAGTGCTGGTGGCGGATGGTTTTCGATTATTTTCAACATGTAATCGTTAAATTTAGATGTTGAAATTCGTTGACTTCTGTTTTCATGAACTTTAACGGTTGCTTCTAGGGCTTTTAGTAGTCGTTGTTTTGTTAAAGCTGATATGAATAATATTGGAACATCAACAAAGGGTTGCAATTGTTCGCGAATTTTGGTTTCATAGTCACGAGTTGACATGGTGTCTTTTTCTACTAAGTCCCATTTATTTACTAGAATTACTACGCCTTTTCGGTTCTTTTCGGCTAGCCAGAAAATACTTTGATCTTGTCCTTCAAAACCGCGTGTTGCATCTATTATAAGTATGCACACATCTGCATGTTCAATAGCTCTTACAGATCGCATTACCGAATAAAATTCCAAATCCTCCTTAACTTTTGCCTTACGACGAATTCCTGCTGTGTCCACTAAGTTGAATTCAAACCCAAAACGGTCAAATTTAGTATCGATAGCGTCACGAGTTGTACCTGCAATATCAGTTACTATATATCTATCTTGCCCAATAAGAGCATTAATAAAACTAGATTTCCCTGCGTTTGGTCGACCTACGACTGCAAATCGCGGAAGTAAAATTTCTTCTTGAGTAGGTTCTGGCTTTATAGGAAAAGCATCGATAAGTGCATCAAGTAACTCACCAGTTCCACTACCAGATATACTTGCGAAAGTATAGTATTCGCCAAGACCTAAATTATAAAATTCAACCGCGTCCTTTTCGCGCATTGCATTGTCAACTTTATTAACGGCTAATAATACTGGTTTTGTGACTTTTCGTAATAATTTAGCTACAGCGTCATCCATAGGTGTAATGCCTTCTTCAACATCTACAACAAATATGATAACATCGGCTTCGTCAATTGCTAATTCAACTTGTTTACGAATTTCACCTTCAAAAACATCATCAGAACCGCGAACATATCCACCAGTATCTATCACAGAAAACTCTTTTCCATTCCACTCACTTTTACCATAATTTCTGTCACGGGTAACGCCAGATACAGAATCTACAATAGCTTCTCTTCTCTGAATCAATCTGTTAAAAAGAGTTGATTTCCCTACATTTGGTCTTCCGACGATAGCAACAATGTTGTTCATAAGATTTTTTTAATATTTTGCAAAGGTAGTTCTTTTGTTTTACTTCACAAGTGCATGTATAATATTAAGATAGAAAGTCAGTATGGTTTATGCATAGATTAGTAACATGTATGATTATTTATTGATTAAGGAATGTCAATTTGAAGTTAAATTAGAGCAAATAGTTTGACTATATAAAGGATACGTAATTAATGCTGAAACTATACTTATTATTATATTAAAATGAAAGTCGTTGATTTCAAAAATGATTCTGTTGGTTCACATTATATTATTATTGCTTTTGCTGTGAGAAAAAATTGATTGAGCTATTTTTTTAAGATATTATTGTTTTAGTTTTATAATAGTTAAATCCAATACACTTTTAAATATGATTTTATGGATATAAGTTTAAATGCCATTAATGTTTTACAACAAATAGATGCGTCATTTTGTAATCTTGCTTTATTCTAAATAGGTTTATTAAACTTTTCTAAGTATGTCTAAAAAAACTTTCTCTCTCAAATATCTTGATTTCAGGCTCTTAAAAAATCTTTTAAAAAAAGGGATAAAAAAGGCTTGTGAGATTAAAAAAGAGTATTACTTTTGCACTCGCATTTAAGGGCAACGTTCATATAAAGCTTGATAATTTAGACAAAATTTTTTAAAAATAATTTTGCGAGATAATAAAAAAGGTTTTACCTTTGCCATCCGCAAAACGTTCAAGAAAATTTAGTTTAAAAGAGTAAAAAAAAAGAAATAAAATTTTTTTCGATTTACTTGCGAGATTAAAAAATAGTTGTACTTTTGCACCCGCTTTGAGAGACAAGCGAAAACAATAGAAGACACGTTCCTAGACATATTGAATTG